>CAVPXH010000020.1:0-218831 GCA_963709685.1 uncultured Actinomycetota bacterium | reverse complement strand
TTCCGGATGACCGCCGACCTGCAGGCCCGCCGCCGCATCGGCCTGACCGCCACGCTGGTGCGCGAGGACGGCCGTGAGGGCGACGTGTTCAGCCTGATCGGCCCCAAGCGGTACGACGCGCCCTGGAAGGACATCGAGGCGCAGGGCTGGATCGCCCCGGCCGACTGCGTGGAGGTGCGGGTCACGCTGCCCGAGGGTGAGCGGCTGGCCTACGCGACGGCGGAGTCCGACGAGCGCTACCGGCTCGCGGCGTGCACCGGCGCGAAGACCCGGCTCGTGGAGGAGCTGGTCGCCCAGCACCGCGGCGAGCCGACCCTGGTGATCGGGCAGTACCTCGACCAGCTCGACGAGATCGGCGAGCGGCTGGACGCGCCGGTGATCAAGGGCGACACCCCGGTCAAGGAGCGCGAGCGGCTGTTCCAGGCGTTCCGCACCGGTGAGATCGACCTGCTCGTGGTGTCGAAGGTGGCGAACTTCTCCGTCGACCTGCCGAGCGCCGCGGTGGCGATCCAGGTCTCGGGCTCGTTCGGGTCGCGCCAGGAGGAGGCGCAGCGGCTGGGCCGGCTGCTGCGGCCGAAGAGCGACGGCAAGACCGCACGGTTCTACGCCATCGTCGCGCGAGACACCGTCGACGCCGACTTCGCCCAGCACCGGCAGCGGTTCCTCGCCGAGCAGGGCTACGCGTACCGGATCGTCGACGCCGACGACATCACCGCCGCCTGAGCCGGCCCGCTCGGTCCGAGGCCGGCGCACACCGCGGGTCGCCGCGCCGAGGTGCGTCGCGCTCCGGCCGCCTCCCCCGGCTCCCGGGCAGCAGGCAGCCGGTTGGATCTCGACAGTTCGGGTATCTGCACGAAAGTCATGCCTGCCGTCAGCTGGTCACAGTTCTTCCTGGCGCTGGGGTCCGCCCTCGGCGTCGCGCTCGCGACGATCCTCGGGGTGCACCTGCTCGTGCGCCTGACCGCCCGCGGCTGGCGCCCGGCGCGGCACCTGATGCGGACCGCGGGCGTGCCGTTCCGGCTGTTCGTGCTGCTGACGGCGGCGGCGGTCACCGCGGCCAGCTCACGCCCGGAGGCGGTGCCGGCGCCGTGGTGGCACGCAACCCAGCTCACCCTGCGCGTGCTCACCATCGGCGCGGCCGCGTGGCTGGTCGCCGAGCTGCTGCTCTTCCTCGAGGACATCCCGCTGCGGCGCTACCGCATCGACGTCCGCGACAACCGGGCGGCCCGCCGGCGACGTACCCAGGTGCTCATCCTGCGCCGGCTCACCGTCGCCTCCGTCGTGGTGCTCGCCCTGGGGGCGATGCTGCTCAGCTTCCCCGGCGTCCGGGCCGTCGGCGCCAGCCTGCTGGCCTCGGCCGGGCTGATCAGCGTGGTCGCGGCCGTGGCCGCGCAGTCCACCCTCGGCAACCTGTTCGCCGGCATCCAGGTCGCCTTCAGCGACGCGATCCGGATCGACGACGTGGTGATCGTCGAGGAGGAGTGGGGCCGCATCGAGGAGATCACGCTGACCTACGTCGTGGTCCGGCTCTGGGACGACCGGCGGATGGTGCTGCCGTGCACCTACTTCACCACGCACCCGTTCCAGAACTGGACGCGCACCACCTCGGCCCTGCTCGGTGCGGTGGAGATCGACTGCGACTGGGGCGTGGACGTCGACGGCATGCGCGCGGAGCTCGACCGGGTGCTGCACACCACGCAGCTGTGGGACGGGCGCGTGCAGGTGCTCCAGGTGACCGAGGCCGTGGGCGGCCTGGTCCGGGTGCGCGCGCTGGTCACCGCCAGCGACGCCGGCAGGCTCTGGGACCTGCGCTGCGTGGTGCGCGAGGCCCTGGTGCACTGGGTGCACGAGCACGGCTACGGCCTGCCGCGCCAGCGCCTGGAGATCGTCCGGCCGCTCGACGCGACCCGGGTCGCCCGCGAGTTCCGCACCGGCTGACCGCCGAGGAGCCACCTGCCGAACCGCCGGCAGGCCACCAGCTCCTGTACCTGGCCGGCGTGTCGGGGAGCTCGTGACTCCTCGCAAACGGTGTTTCACGGGCGTCCCGGGCTGGAAGACTGCCCCTATGGAGGATGTGAGCACGCCGTGGCCCCTGGCGGGCTTCGAGAAGCTGCGCGACCAGCTCCTCGAGGCGTACGACGGCCCGGAGCGCGGCTACCACGACCGGCGCCACCTGGCCGAGGTGCTCGCGCACGCGGAGGAGCTGCTCGACGAGACCGTCGACCGCGACGCGGTGCTGCTCGCCGCCTGGTTCCACGACGCGGTCCACGAGGGCCACGACGACGACGAGGAGCGCTCGGCCGGACTGGCCGAGGCCGAGCTCGCCGACGTGGACCCCGGGCTGGCCGAGGAGGTGGCCCGCCTGGTGCGGCTCACCGCCTGGCACCGGCCCCGGGAGGGAGACCACAACGGCCAGGTGCTCTGTGACGCGGACCTGGCGATCCTGGCCGCGGAGCCCGGGCGCTACGCGGAGTACGTCGCCGGGGTGCGCCGGGAGTATCCGCACGTGCGCGACGCCGACTTCGCCCACGGACGGGCCGCCGTGCTGCGCGACCTGCTCGCCAAGCCCACGTTGTTCCACACCGAGTCGGCGCGCCGGCGCTGGGAGCAGGCGGCCCGCGCGAACGTCGAGCGGGAGCTCGCCGACCTGGAAGGCTAGAGCAGCGCCGGCTCGCGGAGCGTCAGCGTCCCGGCGTCGGCGTCCAGCGTGGCGGGGACGCCGAGCGGGAAGGCGAGGTTCCGCGTTCCGTGCCCGACCGGGGCGCCCCACACGACCGGAACACCGAGGCCGCCGAGCCGCTCGCGCAGCAGCGCGCGCACCGCCCCGGGCGCTCCGCAGTCGGTGAACTCGCCGAGTACCACGCCGCGTACCCGGTCGAACCAGCCGGACCGCAGCAGGTGGGTGACCGCGCGGTCGAGCCGGTAGAGCTCCTCCCCGACGTCCTCGAGCACCGCGATCCCCTCGGCGGCCGGCACGGTGTCGGAGGTGCCGACGCTCGAGGCGAGCAGCGCGACGTTGCCGCCCACGAGGATGCCGCCGGCCCGCCCGGGCACCAGGGTGGCGACCGGCTCGGGGAACAGCTCACACGCCTCCCCGGGGTCGAACAGCAGCCGTCGCAGGTGCCGCAGCGAGGGCTCGTCGCACCGGTCCCCCAGCGAGGTCACCACCGGCCCGTGCACCGTGGACAGGCCGAGGCGCACCGCGAACGCCTGGTGCAGGGCGGTCACATCGGAGAAGCCGACGAAGACCTTGGGGCCGGCCGTGGCCATCGCCGGCCAGTCCACCAGGTCCACCATCCGCTGCGCGCCGTAGCCGCCGCGCGCGCACAGCACCGCCTGCACCTGCGGGTCGACCCACGCGGCCACGAGGTCGGCGGCACGCTCCTCGTCGGTCGCGGCGAGGTAGGGCAGCTGCGGGTGCCGGCCGCGCACGCCGGGCAGCACGCGGACCTCGAGTCCCCAGCCGGCGAGCACCGCCACCCCGCGCTCGAGGCGGGCGGCGGGCACCGGCCCGGACGGCGCGACCACGGCCACGGTGTCACCCGGGCGCAGGCGCTCGGCGCGGATCAGCGCCCGGCCGGGCCGACGGGGGCCGAGGGTGCGTGCCTTGCGCCGGCGCAGGCCCGCGGCGGCGAGCCTGGCGACCAGCTCGCGGCTGGAGACGGGGACGGCGCCGAGCGCCACCACCTCGTCGTACCGCTCGGCCGGGATGTCGTAGTGGTCGCGGTCGAAGCCGCGCGCCGGGATGCCCAGTGCGCGGGCGAACCGGTGCAGCTCGTCGTAGGACTCGTCGCTGGCGAGGTGCGACCACAGCCGACCGTGGCCCGGCGAGTTCGGCGGGTCGATGAGCAGGCTCACCCGGGGGTCCCTCGATGCAGGTGGCCGACCGCGTCGTCGAGCAGCATCCGCCAGGCGCGCACGTGGGCGGCGTCGACGTACGCCTTCGTCCACGAGCCACCCGGCCGCACCGAGGACCCGACCTGGAACTGGCGCACCCCGGCCCGCACCAGCCACGGCACGTGCTCGCCCCGCAGCCCGCCCCCGGCCATCAGCAGCCGAGCCACGTCCGGGTCCGCGGCCGCACGGTCGGTGAGCTCGTCGGCCCCGGTGTCCAGGCCGAGGGCCGACCCGGCGGAGAGTACGGCGTCCACGCCGGGCAGCGCACGGACCCGCCGCCAGGCCCGGTCCGTCGACAGCGCGGCGTCGATCGCCTGGTGGAACGTCCACGGAACACCGGGGAGCCGCTCCGCGAGCGCGGTGCACACGTCGACGTCGATCTCGAGATCCGCGTCCAGGAAGCCGAACACCAGACCCTCCGCGCCCAGGGCGAGGTACTCCTCGCCGAGCCCGACCAGGCGCGCGAGCTCGCCGCCGGTCGTGGTGTAGGTGTCGTTGAGGCGCAGCATCACGCGCACCGGCACCTCGGTCTCGCGGCACAGCGCGGACACCGCCGCCGGGCCCGGCGAGCGGCCTCCGGAGTCGGGGTCCACGACCAGGAACAGCCGGTCCGCGCCGCCCTCGTCGGCCCCGGGGACGTCACGCGGGTGCAGCACCACGACCTCGAGCAGCGCGGTGTCGCGCCGGGTCTCGCCGTGCGTCGCGGCTTGCGTCGTGCTCACAATGGACATCGTGACATCCGACGACGCCCTGATGACCGCACGCGCGCTCGTGTTGCACGACCTCGAGGTGACCGCTGCGACGGGCCCGGCCTCGGTGTCGGCGCTCGAGGCCGCGGTGACCACACGGCGGTGGTGGGCCTCCCAGTGGGAGGAGGGCCGGCAGTACGTCGCCGGGCTGGTCGCCCAGGACGTGCAGGACGCGCTGCTCGACAGCATCGGCCGCTGGCCGCTGTGCAGGGCTTGCGACGAGCTCGAGCCGCACGCGCTGTACATCCATCCCGAGCTCGGCGGCCCCGACCCCGCCTGGGTCTGCGAGGTCTCCGGCATCACCGTCGCACCGCTCGGCCGCCTCACCTGACCCGTCTGCCCGCAGCCTGCCCAGCCCTTCCCTACCGCAGCCCTCCCCTACCGCAGCCCGCCCGCGCGGCCCGTGCCCGCAGCTCCGCCGAGGCGTCACCAGCTCCTCTGCTCCACCGGTGTGTCGCGCCGTTGGTGACCCCCCGCGCGGTCAGCGGGAGCGGCGGCGGGCGAGTCGCCAGAGCACGAACAGAACCAGGAGCGCGCCCAGGGCCTGCTTCCAGTACGCCTTGGCCAGCACCGGGAGCACCGTCGTCCCGAGGTCGAGGGCGGTCTCCGGCTCCGCGGACGGCGGCTGGTACGACGGACGGCCGGCTGCCGACGATCCGGCCGCCGAGGCTCCGGCTGGCCCGGGACCCGCTGTGGCACCCACCGCACCGGCTCGCGCGGCAGCGCTGGCCGCCTCGGCCATCGGGGTGGGCTCCCCCGGCTCTGCCCCCGGCGCGGCCCCCTCCTCGGGAGCCTGCGGGGCGGCGGGCCGTTGCTCGGCCTGCTTCCCGGCGGGCCGCCCCTCGGCCTGCACACCCGCGGGCTGCTCTGCGGCACGCTCCTCTGCGGCAGGCTGCTCGCCGGCGCCGGCGGCGCCGGCCGGCTGCACCAGCCTTTTCTGCACCAGCCTTTTCTGCACCAGCCTTTTCTGCACCGGCCCCTTCCGCACCGGCCTCCTCTGCACCGGCGAGCCTCGTCTCCAGGCAGGCGATGAACTGCTGCAGCAGCTTGTCGGAGACGTCCTGCATCACCCCACGACCGAACTGCGCCGGCTTGCCGGTGATCGACAGGTCGGTGAGCACCGTGACGTCGGTGGCCTCGCCCTTGCCGGTCATCGTCGCGGTCACGGTCGCGCCGGCTGTCCCGTTGCCGCGCTTGTCCTTGCCCTTCGCCTCCAGCACGAACCGGTGCGCGCCTTCGTCCTTCTCCAGGAAGGTGCCGGACCCGGTGTAGGTCAGTGCGATCGGGCCGAGCTTGACCTTGCAGGTGCCCTTGAAGTCGTCGCCCTCCACCGACGTCACCGCGGCGCCGGGGAAGCACCCGGCGACCGCCTCGATGTCGTTGAAGTGTGCCCAGGTCTCGTCGAGCGGCGCGGGGACGGTGAACGAGTGGGTCAGCTCCACCGGCTCACACCCCCGCCGCGGCGAGCACCGCACGCCGGGTCAGGACGGTGGCCAGGTGCCGGCGGTAGTCCGCGTCCCCGTTGAGGTCCGAGGGCGGGTTGGTGCCCTCGGCGGCCGCTGCGGCCGCCTCCCGCACCGCCTCGTCGGTGGCGGGCTTCCCGACCAGCGCCTCCTCGACCGCCCGCGCGCGCAGCGGCGTGGACCCCATGTTGGTCAGCCCCACCCGCGCCTCGGCGATGCTCGCCCCGCGTCGGTATGGGCGACGCGCACCGCCGCAGCGACCGCCACGATCGGCCACTGGTGGGCGACGCGGACGAACTTCTCGTAGTGGCCGCCCCAGCCCGATCGCTTCGGGATCCGCACCTCGGTGAGGATCTCGCCCTCGCCGATCGCGGTGGTGAACAGGTCCTCGAAGAAGTCCGCAGCGGCAACCGTCCGCGTGCCGCCGGCCCCGGCGATCACGAAGCTCGCGTCCAGGGCCAGCGCCGGCGCCCCCAGGTCGCCGGCGGGGTCCGCGTGCGCGAGCGCGCCGCCGAAGGTCCCGCGGTGACGCACCTGCGGATCGGCGAGCTTCTCGACCGCCTTGGTGACCACCAGCGCGTGGGCGCGCACCAGGTCGCTGCTGAGCACCTCGTGGTGCGGGGTCATCGCCCCGATCACCAGGTCGTCGCCGTCCTCGCGGATGCCGCGCAGGGACTCCACCTTGCCGAGGTCGACCACCACCGAGGGAGCGTTGAGCCGCATCCGCAGCACCGGCAGCAGGCTCTGCCCACCGGCGAGCACCTTGGCGTCCTCCCCCGCCTCGGCAAGCGCGGACAGTGCCTCCTCGAGCGTGCGAGGCGCGACGTAGTCGAACTGTGCGGGGATCATTCCACGGCTCCCTTGCTCCGGTCGGCCACGGCCTTCTCGTCGAAGTGCGGCATGGCGTCGTTGTCGGTCGGTTCCTTGCCCGCACCCTGGATCGCCTTCCAGACGCGCTCGGGCGTGCACGGCATCCGTACGTCGTGCACGCCCCACGGCCGCAGGGCGTCCACCACCGCGTTCACCACCGCCGGGGTCGAGGCGATGGTGCCGGCCTCGCCCACGCCCTTGGCGCCCAGCGATGTTGGTGGTCGACGGTGTCGACCGTGTGGTCCACGTCGAAGCTGATCGTGTCCGCGGCCGTCGGCACGAGGTAGTCGACGAACGACGCGGAGACCAGGGTGCCCGACTCGTCGTGCACCGCCTCCTCCCACAGCGCCTGGGCGATGCCCTGCACCAGGCCGCCGTGGACCTGGCCCGCCGACGATCAGCGGGTTGATCGACGTTGCCGATGTCGTCGACGCAGACGTACTTGCGCAGCTTCACGGCTCCGGTCTCGGTGTCGACCTCCACCGCGCACAGGTGGGTGCCGTGCGGGAAGGAGAAGTTGACCGGGTCGTACGTCGCGTCGGAGTCCAGCCCCGGCTCGATCCCCTCGGGCAGGTTGTGCGCGGCGAAGCTGGCCAGCGCGATCTCGCCGATGCCCAGGCCCTTGTCGGTGCCCTTGACCGCGAACCGTCCCTGGCTGAACTCGAGGTCGTCGACCGAGGCCTCGAGCAGGTGGGCGGCGACGGCCTTGGCCTTCTCGATCACCTTGTCCGCCGCCATGCACCAGTGCCTCGCCGCCGACGACCAGCGAGCGCGAGCCGTAGGTGTCCAGGCCCTCGCGGGGACGACCTGGGTGTCACCGTGCAGCACCTCCACGTCCTCGAACGGCACGCCCAGCCGGTCGGCGACGATCTGGCTGACCACGCGGTCTCGTGTCCCTGGCCGTGCGCGGAGGACGCCGGTGACCACCTCGACCTTGCCGGTGGGCAGCATCCGCACCGACGCGTGCTCCCAGCCGCCCGCGCCGTAGTCGAGCTAGCCGAGCACCCGCGAGGGCGCGAGGCCGCACATCTCGGTGAACGTCGAGACCCCGATGCCGAGCTGCACCGGGTCGTCGCTCTCCCGGCGGCGCTGCTGCTCGGCGCGCAGCTCGTCGTACCCGAACAGCTCCTTGGCCCGGGCGGTGGCGGCCTCGTAGTTGCCGGAGTCGTACTCCAGGCCCGGCCACGGTGGTGAACGGGAACTCCTCGTGCTTGATCCAGTTCTTCTCCCGGACCTCCAGCGGGTCCACGCCCAGCTCGGCGGCGAGCTCGTCCATCAGCCGCTCGATCGCGAAGGTCGCCTCCGGCCGGCCGGCGCCGCGGTAGGCGTCGGTCCAGGTCTTGTTGGTGAGCACCGTCTGGCAGGCGAAGTGGTAGGCCGGGAACTTGTAGATCGCGTTGAACATGAACGCGCCCAGCACCGGCACCCCGCCGCCGACGAGCGAGACGTAGGAGCCGAGGTCGGCGAGCAGCTCGACCTTGAGGCCGGTGACCGTGCCGTCCTTGGTCGCGGCCAGCGTGAGCCTCTGCCACTGGTCGCGGCCGTGGTGGCCGGCCATCAGCGACTCCGAGCGGGTCTCGGTGTACTTGATCGGCTTGCCGAGCCGGCGGGCGACGCACGAACGCGATCCACTCCTCCGGCGTGGTCTGCAGCTTGCCGCCGAAGCCGCCGCCGACGTCGGGCGCGATCACCCGGATCTTCGACTCGGGCACGCCGGTCGTGGCGGCGAGCGCGAACCGCAGGATGTGCGGGATCTGGGTGGCCGACCACATCGTGATCTGCTCGCCGGTCGGGTCGACGACGACCGAGCGCGGCTCCATGAACGCCGGGATCAGCCGCTGCTGGCGGTACTCCCGCTCGATCACGATGCCGCCGCTCGCGGGCCTCGGCGATCGCGTCCTCGACGTTGCCGCCGGTGCCGGCCTCGGCGGAGTCGAAGACCCAGAGCGCGGACTTGTTCGTGCCCAGGTCGGGGTGGGCGAGCACCTTGTCCTCGCGCGCCTCCTTGAGGTCGAGCGCCGCCGGCAGCTCCTCGTAGTCGACGTCGACGAGCTCGGCGGCGTCCCGGGCCTCGGCGGCCGAGCGGGCCACCACGACGGCGACGATCTCGCCGGCGAAGGTGACCCGGTCGGCCGGCGATCGGCGGGTGCGCCGGGGCCTTCTGGTCGGGCGTGATCGGCCAGGCGTTGATGAGCACGCCCTGCTCGTCGTCGAGGTCGGCGCCGGTGAGCACGGCGACGACGTTGGGCGCCGCCTTCGCCGCCGTGGTGTCGATGCGCGGTGATCTTCGCGTGGGCGAAGGGGCTGCGCACCATCGCCAGGTGCAGCATGCCCGGGCAGGTTGATGTTGTCGGTCCAGCGGGTGCGGCCGGTGATCAGCCGCTGGTCCTCCTTGCGGCGTCGGTCGCCGGCCGATCTCGGCCGGCCGGGGCGCTCCTGCGGTCGCGGTCATGCGCGTCCCCTCGACTCGCGACGGCTGGCCGCTGCCGGCGGTCTGCACGGCCCGGACGATGTTGTGGTAGCCGGTGCAGCGGCACAGGTTGCCCTCGAGCCCGAGCCGGATCTCCTCCTCGGAGGGGCTGGGGTTGTCGTTGAGCAGGTCGACCGCCTGCATGATCATCCCCGGCGTGCAGAAGCCGCACTGGAGGGCGTGGCACTCGTGGAAGGCCTCCTGCACCGGGTGCAGCTCGCCGTCGGTGGCGAGCCCCTCGATCGTGGTGACCTCCGCGCCGTCGGCCTGGACGGCGAGCACGTTGCACGACTTCACGCTGCGCCGTCGAGGTGGACCGTGCAGGCGCCGCAGTTGCTGGTGTCGCAGCCGATGACGGTGCCGGTCTTGCCGAGCTTCTCGCGCAGGTACTGCACGAGCAGCATCCGCGGTTCGACGTCGTCGGAGACCGTCGCCCCGTCGACGGTCAGGTGATCGTGGTCATGGACGCAGCTCCCGGAGGTGTGACGGGTCGTGCACTCGGCTGGCAGCGCGAGGCTGAGCACCGCCAGGTCGGGCCGACAGGTTGGCTGGCCGAGCGACGGCCGCCCGGTGGCGGCCGCGTCTACCGGCGGGCCAGCCGGCCAGGCGGCCCCTTGAGCAGGGCGCGCGCCGGGTGCGGGCCGCTCGCCCAGGGCGCGCGAGGCAGACCTCGATCACCTCGGTGTCGTACGGCGCCAGCTCGCTGTAGCGCAGCACCGCGCCGGGCTCGCGGATCGGCGAGCAGGGCCTCGCGCACGGCCACCGCGACGTACTCGCCCAGCTCGGCCAGCGCCGGGCGAGTTCGTGCCCGGGCAGCAGGTCCCCGCCGTACGCCGTCGACCGCGGCGCGGACGTCGCCGCGCCGCAGCAGGGCCAGCACCGTGTCGACGTCCGTCGCGACCGGCATCGTCAGCCGGTAGGGCCGGGAGGCGAGCTGGCCGCCCAGCGCGCTGCCCGCAGGTGGGAGACCTCGGCCTTGAGCGTGGAGACGGTGACCGGCTGGTCGCCGTACAGCAGCGCGTGCAGCTGCTCCAGCGACAGGCCCTCGGGGTGCAGCGCCAGCAGCGCGAGGATCTCGGTCTGCCGGCGGTTGAGCAGCAGCCGCTGACCGTCGAGGCGCGCCTCGGCGCGTGCCGAGCAGGGTCAGCGCCAGCCCCGGCTCGCGGGTCGGCGCCGGCGCGGCGGCCGCGGGCGGTCGCCGGGTGTCGCGGCATCGCGGTCTCGATCAGCCGCGCCATCACCCGGGCGGTCGCCAGGCCGATCGGGTGGGTGCGGTCCCAGGTGGTCGACAGGTCGATGACGCCGAGCTGCTCGCCGGTCACCGGGTCGTGCACCGGCGCGGCCCAGCACACCCAGTTGTGCACGATCGGCGGCGTAGTGCTCGGCGCTGAACACCATCGCCGGGCGCGCCCTGCCGCTTGGCCAGGTCGAGCGCGTTGGTGCCGACGCTGTCCTCGTCCCAGCGGCCCGCCGGGCACGAAGTTCACCGACTCGGCCTTGCGGCGCATCACCCGGCCGCCGTACGTCCACAGGATCCGGGTCTCGGCGTCGGTCACCGCGATGACCAGGTCGCCGTCCTCGGCGGTGCGCCGCAGCTCGGCCTCGACCCGCTGGACCGCGACCTGCAGCGGCGAGCTCCCGCCAGAACGCCGCGGTCTCGCCCTCGTCGGCCAGCGGCGCCTCGGCGACGTGGCGGGTGATCGCCCGGCCCGAGCGCTGCCAGCTGCGCAGGATCTCCGGGCGCACCGCATCGGCGGCGTCGTCACCGTGCTCGACGAACGCCGTCCACGCGCGCACCGCTTCGATCCGCTTGCTGTGCAGCTCCTGCGAGGACTCGCCCATGTCTCCTCCTGCCGACCCGGGGCCTCACGGTATCCGAGGTGACGTGACGGGGGCCACGCCCTCGGGCGAGAACAGCCGAGAACGACGTGCCGGACCACAGCGGGGCAGGAGCCGGCACGGGGCGGCTGTGGAGGAGAGGGGCTCCTCAGCGATCCGGAGCTGCCGCGGCGGCGAGCGGACCGGCCAGCCAGCTCTCGGCATCCCGATGGCTGGCAAGTCGCACGATCGGCAGGCCGGGGCGGCCCGCGGCCAGCTCCTGCACCCGTGAAGCGCTCTTGCGGTGAGTCCGCCAGGCCCATCGGACGATGTGCTCGTCGTCGCGCCAGATCGTCCACAGCGGCGGCTCGATGTTGCCGTTCCAGAGCGACTCTCTCTTCAGCCGGCGACGGACGGTGCGTGCCACGACCTGCCGCATCACGGTGCGCCGGGGAAGATCGAGCCAGACGACGAGGTCGGCCCGCTCGGCCAGGAGCGGGCGCACGGAGTTGTACTGCCACTCGGTCACCCAGGCCGGCCGCGAGCTGAACTCCCGCACCTCCGCCTCGAAGGACGGCCGCGGCGTCCAGTTCGGGCCGTGGTACAGCGCATCGATCTCTACGTGCAAGATGCCCAGGATATCGGCGACCGCAGCGGCGATCGTGGTCTTGCCGGAGCCGGAGGTGCCGGCGACCAGGACCCGGCTCGGCCTCGCGCGCAGGGCATCCGCGGGTCCGAGCAGGGGCACGCCGGCAGAGTCTGGCAGATCGCTGGCATGAAGGTGTCAGGCGGCCGCAAGGCCAGCGAAAGCTATTGGCGTCGGGTGAAGCGGACGGTGCCGTCGGGGTGGCGGGTCATGTCCCAGGCCTCGGGGCGGTCGGCCATCTGGTGGTACGGGGGACACAGTGGTATCCCGCGCTGGGCGTCGGTGCGGCCGCCCTTGGCCCACGGAATCTCGTGGTGGTACTCGCAGTAGCCCGAGGGTCGGCCACAGTTCCGTGCGGCGCAGCTCCTTGCGCCCGGTGCCGTTGGTCGATGACGAGCTCCTGGGAGAAGTCAAAGCAGCGCTTCTTCCGTCCCACGTCCAACGGCACCGACTCCCCGTCCAGCACCATCGGGATGATCCCCGCCCGACACGCGAGCCGACGGGCCTCGCCGGCCGAGAACCGCTCCCCGGTCTCCGACGTCGCAACCCCGAGGCCGTCCAGCAGAGTCTGGAGCGGGATCGTCACGACCAGGGTGAACGGCGCCCCGTGGCTGCCGGGCATGCTGGTCAGGTCGAGGTGGTGCTCGAGCAGCTCGACGAACCCACGCCCGCACAGGGTCGCCTGCGACAGCTTCCGGCCGGTCTGCGGGTCCAGCCGACCCTCCCCGAGCCGGCGCGGGCTGGTCAACGCCTCCAGAGCCCGGCGGCAGGTCGTCATGCTCCTCGGTGAGCGCCTGCACCGCGCGCACGACCAGCCGGGCCTTGGCGACATCGAGGTCCCCGGCCGCCAACGCCGCCCGGGTGACCTCGAAGTGGGTGTCCAACGCCAGCGCCAGGTGCATCTCGGCGACCACACTCGCGGCGGTCGAGGCAGTCTCGTGCGCCAGCCACGCCGCCGTCGAGGTCGCGCCCGTCTCGACGCCGACCTCGTTGCGGTCCGCACCGGCCAGCACCCGCAGCTCCAGCTCCGCAAGACGCGCCCTGTGCCGCCGCAACGCCAGCAGCGCCTCGCCCTGCTCGGCCGGGCTCAATGCCCACACCGGCGTCGCGGCCAACCCGTCCAACGCCCGCCCCATCGAGTCGGTGAACCGCAGCACCGCCGCCCGCGACACACCCCCCGCATGAGTCCCCGCATGAGTCCCCGCGTCACCGGCCCGCGCGCCGGTGCGGCCGCCGGCCGGGACGTCCCCCGCCCACGCACCCTCGCGCCCCCGCCCTGGCCCGCACACGCCTGGCCCGCACACGCCTCGCCCGCACCCGCCTGACCCGGCACCACCTGGCCCCGCGCCGGGCGCGGGTCCTCCCGATCATCCGGGACGTCGGCTGCCTCGTCCATGACCCCCAAGCTATCCGGAACCTATCCGTCGCCATCGACAGTTCTCGCTCATCGTTCGAATTCGTGCATGACCCGGCCACCACCGCCCCTGGGGACGCGAACCGGACGCTCAGTCAGGATCCGCCCCGGCCCGCGGACGTCATGCATTCCGTGCGCGGGGGCGGCCGCAGCGTATGACGTCAGCCGTGGAGACGAGACGGGCGAGGCTGCGCTGCGCGCCGCCCTCAGTGGTGGATCCGGCCCTCCAAGGCGCCGAGCCGCTCGCCACCGCCGCCCCAGCGCAGCGCGATGACCTCGGCGGCGATGCTGACTGCGGTCTCCTCCGGCGTGCGTGCGCCCAGGTCGAGCCCGATCGGCGAGGACAGCCGAGCGATCTCGTCGTCGGTGAGACCGGCGTCCTTGAGCCGCTCCAGCCGGTTCTCGTGGGTGCGCCGCGACCCCATCGCCCCGACGTACCCGACCTCGGGCAGCCGCAACGCCACCTCCAGCAGCGGCACGTCGAACTTCGGGTCGTGGGTGAGCACACACAGCACGGTGCGCTGGTCGATGCGTCCGGCCTCGGCTTCCTGGCGGAGGTACTTGTGCGGCCAGGTGACGACCACCTCGTGGGCGTCCGGGAACCGCGAGGCGGTCGCGAACACCGGCCGCGCGTCGCAGACGGTGACCCGGTAGCCGAGGAACGCGCCCATCCGAGCGACCGCCGCGGCGAAGTCGATGGCGCCGAACACGAGCATCCGCGGCGGCGGCGCGAACGCCCACACGAAGACCCGCATGCCCTCGCCGCGCCGCTCGCCGTCCGGGCCGTAGGTCAGCGTCTGGTGGTGACCGGCCGCCAGCAGCCCCCGCACGTCGTCGGTGACGGCGTCGTCGGCCCGCTCGCTGCCCAGCGTGCCCTCGCGCGGCACGTCGGCGGACTCGGGGCGCACGACGAGCCGCCGGCCGACCCGCGCCGGGTCCGGGTGCTCGACCACGGTGGCGACCGCGACCGGTCGGCCGTGCTCGATGTCGTCGGCGATGCGGCCCAGCTCGGGGAACGTCTCCTGGTTCACCTTCTCGACGTACACGTCCAGGATGCCGCCGCAGGTCAGCCCGACGGCGAAGGCGTCGTCGTCGCTGACGCCGTAGCGTTGCAGCACCGGCTGCCCCTCGGCCACCACGGACTCGCCCAGCTCGTAGACGGCGCCCTCGACGCAGCCGCCCGACACCGAGCCGACGGCCTCACCGCCCGGACCGACCAGCATCGAGGCCCCGGGCGGCCGCGGCGCGGAGCGGAAGGTCGCGACCACGGTCCCCACGCCGACGGTCTCCCCGGCGCGCCACCACTCCATCAGCTCGGTGAGCACCTCACGCACGTGCCACCACCTCCACCAGCTCCGCGAACGTGGCCAGCGAGTGACCGGCCACGAAGTCGTCAACGTACGGCAGCGCCGCGACGATCCCCTGCTGCACCGGCTCGTAGCCGGCCTTGCCGACGTGCGGGTTGACCCACACGACCCGGTGCGCCAGGGCCTGCAGCCGCCTCATCTGCGCACCGAGGAGCTCGGCGTCACCGCGCTCCCAGCCGTCGCTGAACACGACGACGACCGCGCCGCGGGCCAGGCCGCGCTGGCCCCACCGGTCGAGGAAGATCTGCAGGGTCTCCCCGAGGCGGGTACCGCCGGACCAGTCCGGAACGGTGTCCCCGGCCGCGACCAGCGCCCGGTCGGCCTCGCGCAGCCGCATCGCCCGGGTGACCCGGGTCAACCGGGTGCCGATGGTGAACACCTCGGTGCGCGCGGCCGGCGCACCGTGGGCCGCCCGCGCCCCGCTCCCCGCGCCGTGCACGAACCGGTGCGCGAGCCGCAGCAGCGCGTCGGCGTACGGGCTCATCGAGCCGGAGACGTCCACCAGCAGCACCACGCGCCGCCCCCGCACCGCACGGCGCCGCCAGGCGATCTCGGCCGGTTCGCCGGCCCGGGAGAGCATCCGGCGCAGCGTCCGGTCGGCGTCGACGTCGCCGCGGTGCCAGCGGGTACGACGGGTCGCGCGGCGTCGCGGCGCGCGCGGGTGCAAGGTCTCGAACATCGCCGCCAGCCGCGCCTTCTCACCCGCAGAGAGCTCGGCGATGTCGCGGTGGCGCAGCACCTCGGCTCCGCTGGCAGCGGCGCGCAGCTCGTCGTCCTCCGGCGCGCCCTCGCCACCCTCGGCCTCCTCGAGCCCCGCCTGGGTGACCGGGGGTCGACTCGGCGGCGTGCTCCGCGGCACCGGCCGGTCGCCGCGCAGGAACCAGGCGTCGAACACCTCGTCGTAGCGGTCGAGGTCGTCCGGGCTTCCGCACAGCGTCGCGCGACCGGTCCAGTACACCGCCTTGCGATCGCCGAGCCCGACCACCGTCACCGCGGCGAGGTAGGCCTGCGCCCGGTCCTGCGTGACCGGCACGCCGGCGGCGCGCAGCGCGCGGGCGAAGCCGAGCAGCAGCTCGTCGGCAGCGTTGCGCGGAGGTGCCTGGATGCTCATGGTCAACCGGCCAGCATCCGGTCCAGCGCCTGCTTCACCCGCTGGGTGTCCTCGCGGTACTTCACCACCGCGCCGAGCGTGGCGGCGGCCGCCTCCACGTCGAGCTCCTCGCGGCCGAGCGCGTGCAGCGCACGGGCCCAGTCCAGCGTCTCCGCGACGCCGGGCGGCTTGAGCAGGTCGTGGCCGTCGCGCAGCCGCTGCACGACCGTCGCCACCTGCCTGGCCAGCCGCTCGGAGACCTCGGGCGCGCGGGTGCGCACGATCTCGACCTCGCGGTCGAGCCCGGGGTGCTCGACCCAGTGGTAGAGGCAGCGCCGCTTCAGCGCATCGTGGATCTCCCGGGTCCGGTTGGAGGTCAGCACCACCACCGGCGGCGTGGCGGCGCTGACCGTACCGAGCTCGGGGACCGTGACCTGGTAGGTGGAGAGCACCTCGAGCAGGAACGCCTCGAACTCGTCGTCGGCCCGGTCGATCT
Organism: uncultured Actinomycetota bacterium; assembly: GCA_963709685.1. GTDB lineage: Bacteria > Actinomycetota > Actinomycetes > Propionibacteriales > Nocardioidaceae > Nocardioides_B. Next base: position 202,551 of record CAVPXH010000020.1, on the reverse strand, counting down.
CGTCGACGAGCAGCACCGCGGGCGCCTCGCGCAGGGCGCGGAGCACCGGGCGGGCGAGCAGGAAGCGCTCGTCGTACAGGTCGTCCTCCGCGCGGTCGATGGCGACCGGCTCCCCCACCTTGCCGGCGGCCTCCAGCGCGCGCAGGTGCAGGATCTGCCGGGGGAAGTCCCAGTCGTAGAGCGCCTGGCTGGCGTCGATGCCCTCGTAGCACTGCAGCCGGATCAGCGGCAGGTCCAGCGCGGCTGCGATCGCCTCGGCGAGCGCCGTCTTCCCGGTGCCGGGCTCCCCCTCGAGCAGCAGCGGACGTTGCATGGCCAGCGCCAGGTAGCCGATGGTCGCCAGCTCCTCGTCGCACAGGTAGCCGGTGCCGCCCAGCCGTGCGGCGAGGTCGGCCGGGGAGGCGATCGCCGCCAGGGTGGTCACGGGTGCGTCGCTGACCTGCTGCATGCTGTGAGCCTACTCACCAGCTCCGCGTCGGCTCAGAGGTCGGCAGGACGGTCCATGTCCCGGCCGGTCGCCAGGTCGCCGCACTCGACGTCGCGCACCTCGTGCGCCGCCAGGTAGTCCCGGGCGCCCCGGTCCCCGCGGGCGGCCTGCGCCACCCCCGCCCAGTGCACCCGGCCGAGCAGCACCGGATGCCCCGCCCTCCCGGAATACGTGGCCCGCGCCAGGGTGCCGCGGCCCGCCCGCGCCACCAGCCTCGCCACGACGTCGGCGCTCACGTCCGGAAGGTCGACCAGCGTCACCAGCACGGCGTCCGCGTCCCCCGCCGCGGCCAGTCCGGCCCGCAACGAGGCGCCCATCCCCGTGGCCCAGTCCTCGGCGGTCACCAGCGAGACCGCCTCGTCGGCGGTCCACCCGGCCACCTCCAGGAGCCGGCGTACGTCGGACGCGGCGGCGCCGAGCACCACGGTGACCGTGGTGCAGCCGCCGTCGAGCAGCGCACCGACCGCCCGGTCGACGTACGGCACCCCGCCCCGGTCGCGCAGCAACCCCTTCGGCGTGCCCATCCGGAGACCCGCCCCGGCGGCGAGCAGGAGGCCGCGAACGCTCACTGCTTCCGGACGACCGGCGTCTTGGGACGCGACAGCGGCACCCACAGCGTGTAGCGGTCCGCGCGGAAGCTCGAGCGCGACACCTCCACCGCGGCGTTGCCGGCGAAGGCACGGCGGGCGATGCGCAGCAGCGGGGAACCCGGTGGGATGCCCAGCAGCTCGGCCTCCTCCGGCCGGGCGACGGCCGCGTCCACCGAGTCCTCGCCCCAGCTCGGCAGCAGGTCGCGTCGCTGCAGGTCGACGTACAGGCTCTCGGGTAGCGGCTGCTCGAGGAAGCCGGGCACCAGGCTGTCGGCGAGGAACGCGTCCTCGATGCACATCGGCGCATCATCGGCCAGGCGCAGCCGCTGCCAGTGCACGACCTTCTCACCCTCGTTGATCTCCAGGGCGCGCGCGACACCTGGGCCGGCGGCCTCGAGCCGGGCGAGCAGCGTGCGTGAGCCCGCCTTCATCCCGCGCCGGGCCATCTCCTCGGTGTAGCTCGACAGCCGCACCTGGACGTCGATCTTGGCCCGGGCCACGAACGTGCCGCGGCCGGGCACCCGCTCGAGCAGCCCCTCGGCGACCAGCGCGTCGAGGGCCTGCCGCACCGTCATCCGGGCGACCCCGAAGTGCTGGACGAGCTCGCGCTCGGACGGCGCCGGGCTGCCGGGCTCGGCGCCCTGGATCAAGCCCCGGACGTACTCCCGCACCTGCACGTGCTTGTGCACCCGTGGACGCGCGCGGCCTGGGGTGGTCACCTCAACCATTGCCCTCCTCCGCCCCTGCGTCCCTCACCATAGCCGAGGTCACGCCCGGGAGGCCGGGTCTGAAGTCACTCGACGCGCGGGCCTTCGGCGTGCTCGGCACCCATCCCGGACATCCGGGTCAAGACGCTTTCACGGGTCGGTCGGCGCAGCTCGTCGACCACCCGACCGTCGGCCAGGAACACCACCCGGTCGGTGTAGGCAGCGGCCGCCGGGTCGTGGGTGACCATGACCACCGTCTGCCCGAACTCGGAGACCGAACGCCGCAGCAGGGTCAGCACCTCGGCCCCCGAGCGGGAGTCGAGGTTGCCGGTGGGCTCGTCGGCGAAGACCACCGACGGCCGGCTCACCAGCGCCCGGGCCACGGCGACCCGCTGCTGCTGGCCACCCGAGAGCTCCGCCGGCCGGTGGCGGAGCCGGTCTCCGAGCTCGACCGTCGAGATGACCGCGGCGTACCACTCCGCGTCGGGCCTGCGGCCGGCGATCGACAGCGGAAGCAGGATGTTCTCCTCGGCCGTCAAGGTGGGCACGAGGTTGAACGACTGGAAGACGAAGCCGATCTCGTCGCGGCGCAGCCGGGTCAGCTCCTTGTCCTTGAGCCGGGACAGTTCCACCTCACCGAGGAAGACAGACCCGCTCGTGGCGGTGTCGAGGGCGGCCAGGCAGTGCATCAAGGTGGACTTGCCGGATCCCGACGGGCCCATCACGGCGGTGAACTCGCCGGCGCGCAGGCCCAGGGTCACGTCGTCGAGCGCGGTCACCGCCGCCTGGCCGGCGCCGTAGGTCTTGGTGAGGTGCTCGACGCGGGCCGCCAGGACCGGCGCCTCCTCGCTCACCGGCGGGGGCCCGTCTTGCGGGTCGGCCACGGGGTCCAGCACACGGGGCCTCCTGTCGTCGGGTGGCTCCATCCTGCCGCAGGGCCGTCCGGCGCGGGCGGGGACGCCCGGACGCGCCCGCTCGTCCACCGGGATCCGGCCGCCCGGCCGACGAGCCCGGGGCACGTCGCCGCGGCCGAGCATCTAGAACATCTGTTCGAACGGCGGCTAGGCTGTGGCGCATGACGGTGGACTTCCAGGCCTCCCTGTTCGACACCGGTACGACGGACGGCGGCCACGCGCCCCACCTCGGGCCGCTCGGCGACACGGTCCAGCGGCACGTGCTCGGCCACGGCGCCTGGGTCGACGTACGCCCCGGGTGGCTGAGCGGGGCCGACGCGCTGTTCGCCCGGCTGGTGCACGAGGTGCCGTGGCGGGCCGAGCGCCGGAAGATGTGGGACAACGTCGTGGCGGTCCCGCGGCTGCTGAAGTTCTACGACGAGGGCGAGGCGCTGCCCGACCCGACGCTGGCGGCGGCGCGCGTGGCACTCGACGCGCACTACGCCGTCGAGCTCGGCGAGCGGTTCGTCACCGCAGGCATGTGCTTCTACCGCGACGGCCGGGACAGCGTGGCCTGGCACGGCGACCGGGTCGGGCGCAGCCGGTCCGAGGACACCATGGTGGCGATCCTCTCGCTCGGCGAGGTGCGGAGGCTGTCCCTGCGGCCGCGGGGTGGCGGCGCGGGGAGCCGGTCCTTCGCCGTCGGGCACGGCGACCTGGTGGTGATGGGCGGGTCGTGCCAGCGCACCTGGGAGCACGCGATCCTCAAGACGTCCACGCCGGCGGGGCCCCGCATCAGCATCCAGTACCGACCCCGCGGGGTGCGCTGAGCGGTCGCCGCTCCGACCGACCCGAGGACACAGCGAAAGGGCCCCGGCCGAAGCCGGGGCCCTTCTGTGTCGCTGGGAGCGAGCCTGGATCAGAAGTCCATGCCGCCCATGCCACCCATGCCGCCGTCGCCGCCCGGCATCGCGGGCGCCTTCTCCGGCTTGTCGGCCACGACCGCCTCGGTGGTGAGGAACAGCGCGGCGATCGACGCGGCGTTCTGCAGCGCCGAGCGGGTCACCTTGGCCGGGTCGATGATGCCCGCGGCGACCATGTCGACGTACTCGCCGGTGGCCGCATTGAGACCGTGACCGGGCTCGAGGTTGCGCACCTTCTCGGCCACGACGCCGCCCTCGAGGCCGGCGTTGATCGCGATCTGCTTCAGCGGGGCCTCGGTGGCGAACCGCACGATGGCGGCACCGGTGGCCTCGTCACCCTCGAGCTCGAGCTTCTCGAACGCCTTGTCGGCGGCCTGGTGCAGCGCCACGCCGCCACCGGCGACGATGCCCTCCTCCACGGCGGCCTTGGCGTTGCGGACCGCGTCCTCGATGCGGTGCTTGCGCTCCTTGAGCTCCACCTCGGTGGCCGCGCCGACCTTGATCACCGCAACACCGCCGGCCAGCTTGGCCAGGCGCTCCTGCAGCTTCTCGCGGTCGTAGTCGGAGTCGCTCTTCTCGATCTCGGCGCGGATCTGGTTGACGCGGCCGGCGATCTGGTCGCTGTCGCCCGCGCCCTCCACGATCGTGGTCTCGTCCTTGGTGACGACGACCTTGCGGGCCTGGCCGAGCAGCTCGAGGCCGGTGTTCTCCAGCTTGAGGCCGACCTCCTCGGAGATGACCTGGCCGCCGGTGAGGATCGCGATGTCCTGCAGCATGGCCTTGCGACGGTCACCGAAGCCGGGGGCCTTGACGGCGACCGACTTGAAGGTGCCGCGGATCTTGTTGACGACCAGCGTCGAGAGCGCCTCGCCGTCGACGTCCTCGGCCAGGATCAGCAGCGGCTTGCCGGACTGCATGACCTTCTCGAGGACCGGCAGCAGGTCCTTGACGTTGGAGACCTTCTGGTTCGCGATGAGGATGTAGGGGTCCTCGAGGACCGTCTCCATGCGCTCGGGGTCGGTGACGAAGTAGGCCGAGATGTAGCCCTTGTCGAACCGCATGCCCTCGGTGAGCTCGAGGTCGAGCCCGAAGGTGTTCGACTCCTCGACGGTGATGACGCCTTCCTTGCCGACCTTGTCCATCGCCTCGGCGATGATCTCGCCGACGGACGGGTCAGCGGCCGAGATGGAGGCCGTGGAGGCGATCTGCTCCTTGGTCTCGATCTCCTTGGCCATCCCGAGCAGCTGCTCGGACACGGCCTCGACCGCGGTCTCGATGCCGCGCTTGAGCGCCATCGGGTTCGCCCCCGCGGCCACGTTGCGCAGGCCCTCGCGGACCATGGCCTGGGCGAGGACGGTCGCCGTGGTGGTGCCGTCACCGGCCACGTCGTCGGTCTTCTTGGCGACCTCCTTGACGAGCTCGGCCCCGATCTTCTCGTACGGGTCCTCGAGCTCGATCTCCTTGGCGATGGAGACGCCGTCGTTGGTGATGGTGGGGGCTCCCCACTTCTTCTCGAGGACCACGTTGCGACCCTTGGGGCCGAGCGTGACCTTGACGGCGTCCGCGAGCGTGTTCATGCCACGCTCGAGGCCGCGCCGGGCCTCCTCGTTGAACGCAATAAGCTTCGACATAACTCCTGCGAGTCCTTACGCGTGAGTCTGGATGTGGTCCGGTCGATGCCCGCGACGGACGGCCCCCTGCGAGTCGGCGGACCCTTCCCGCCGCCGCCGGAGACCTCATCTACCCGGTCCTTTGACGTCTCGCCCCGCCCGCTGGTGCGAGACGGAACTGTCACTCTCGCGAGGAGAGTGCTAACCACTTTTTAGCACTCGCCCCAAGGGAGTGCAAGGCAGCGGCCGCGGCACCCGTGCCCGACTCTCCCGCCGCGGGATCCGGCCGTGTCTAGACCATCGGCCCCGGCGGCCTTCGACCATTGACCCCTGCTCGCAGGCCGCCCTAACCTGAGGGAACCTCGTGGGTGCGACGGGGTTTCGGCCGGAGAAGCGCAGCAGCGCTCTCCGGCCTCCCACGTTAAGGGGCGGATGCGGGCTCAGCCCTGCCAGACCGGGCCTCGCCGGTGCACCGGCTCCTGCGTCAGGGAGAGCCGCCGCAGCCGACCGACCTCGAGCACCAGCGGCGTCGGGTGCGGCCGCCCGCCGCCCGCGTCGCGAACGGAGACGCGGTAGCGACCGCGCGCGACCTTCGGCAACCGGCATTCGAGGGCGGACCCGGCGCCGTCGCACCGCAGTTCCGCCGACAGCGTGACCGGCTCCGACACGCGCCGGCCGAGCGGGCGCAACCGGACCTCGACCGGCCGACGGGAGCCGCTGCCGGGGACCGGGTCGACCGGCACCCGCAAGGTGCCCGCCCTCACCTCGGCCTCCGCGTGCCGCGGCCGCACCAGCGCGAACACGTCTCGCTGGACCAGCCCGAGATCGAGCAGCATCTTGCCGGCGCGCGAGCCACGGACCATCGCCAGCTGCGCGCCATCGCCGAGGAGGCACGTGCCGAGCAGGCCCGGTCCCTCGTAGGGCAGCGGTTCGTGGGTCGTCGTGCCGAGCAGCCCGGCGCGGAAGCTGACCACCCAGGCGCCCGGCTGGAGCGCTCGACCGAAGGCAGCGACCGCGGGGTCGAGCACGGCTGCGGCGCGGACACCGAGGGTGACGGCGCCGTCCCCGCCCGGCGGGTACGGCGTGGACACCACCTCGCAGGACGTGGGCAACGGCCAGCCGACGCGGTCCCCGCGGTGGGTCACCGCCAGGGCCGCATCCAGACCGGCCACCTCCGCGGTGAGGTCGCAGGCCTCGGGCGAGACAGCCGCACGCACGGCCGCGGGCAGCATCCGCTCGAACCGGTCGCCGGTCCGGCGCAGCACGAGCGGCTCGCCGTGCTGCGTCCAGGTGGCCGTCACCGCGAGTCGCAGCGCGCCGGCGTCGTCCCAGCGCACCTGCACGGCACCCGGTTCGGCGCGCAGCCCGTCGTCGGCCTCGGCGAGCTCGCGCACCAGGTCGGGACGGTTCGCACGCACGAGGTCGACACGGGCCCGGTTCACGGGGCTGAGGCGGGCGTCGTACGCGCGGGGTACCCGGTGCTCGACGAACCGCCTGACCAGCTCGAACCCGCGCGCGCTCTCCTGCTCGTCGCGACGCAGCACCCTCGGGCCGACGTACGGCGTGAGCAGGCGCAGGCCGAACTCGTAGGTCTTGATCCACGACGCGAACTCCTCGTCGACGCCGAGGGCGTCGGCGTGCTCGAAGATCCGCCCGACGCTGTCGACGAGCTCCTCGGCATCGTGCCCGTAGGTCTGGGACGCGTTCTGCCCCGGTCGGTGCACCCACTGGTAGAACGGCTCGGAGGCCAGCACCGCCAGCCGGGCTCCCGCGGCGTAGGCCTCCATGTCGAACATGACGTCCTCCCAGAGCATCCGCCTCCCCTCGGGGAACCGGATGCCGTGCTCGAGGAGGAACTGCCGGCGGAACAGCTTGTGCGTGGTCCAGGGACCGACGGAGGCAGGGGTGCGCGGCGCCGAGGCCGGCAGGTCGCGCTGGAAGACCGACCAGTAGGCGAACAGCTGGTTGGTGCGGACCTCCTTGCCGGAGACCACGTCCGCGCGCTGAGCGGCGGCGTACTCGTAAGCGGCCTGCAGCGCGCCCGGGTAGAGGTAGTCGTCATGGTCCATGAACAGCACGTACTCGCCGCGGGCGAGGTCCAGGCCGACGTTGCGCGGCCGGCTCGGCCAGCCGGAGTTCTCGATGCCCTCGACGCGCAGGTTGGACCGGGTGGCCGCCAGCTCCTGCAGCCGCTCGAGCGTGCCGTCGCCGGACCCGTCGTCGACGAAGACCGACTCGAACTCCGCCTGCGGCATCGACTGCGCGTCCAGGGACGCCACGACCCCGTCGAGGCCGTCGCCCGGCCGGTACGTCGGGACGATCACGCTGACCTTGAGCACGGACGGTCCCCGCTCAGACGAGCTCAGGGGGAAACCTCCCGTGGCGATCGGCCCCCAGCGCTCGATCGTGATGCGGATCAGCGACTTGTTCTGGTCGCGCATGGCCTGGCGGTACTCGTCCCAGTTCGGGTGCTCCCCCGAGATGCAGCGGAAGTACTCCACGAGCGGCTCCACCGCGTCGGGCATGTCGAGGACCTCCGCGGTGCCGTCGACCTGCACGTAGGGGTCGTTCCAGTCCTCGGAGTGGATGAGGATCGAGACCCGGGGGTCGCGCCGCGCGTTGGCGGCCTTCGCCCGCTGCGGGTACGTCGAGACCACGATGCGGCCCTCGCCGTCGACCCCGCAGGTCACGGGGGAGAGCTGAGGTCGGCCGTCGCCGCGGGTGGTGACGAGGGTGCCCTTGTGCCGGGGGCGCACGAACTCCAGCAGCGCATCCCGGTCGACTCTGTCCGCAGTAGCGATCTTGCGTGCCATGACCTCACCCTACGGCGCCCGCTCCCGTGCCCACCGCGGACGTCATACGCACCGGCCGCCCCCGCGCACGCCCCGCATGACGTCCCCGCGGACGTCATACGCCACGGTCAGCCGAACGGACCCGCGAGGTAGTGCTCCACGACCGGAGCCAGCGCCGCGACGAGCTCCTCGCGGGAGGCCTCGACGAGTGCCGGCACCCCGACGACGTACCGGGCGAAGGTGAGCCCGACGACCTGACTCCCGAGCAGGCCCGCTCGCAGCGCCGCGTGGGAGCCGCCGACCCGTCGGACCAGCGGCATGAGCATCCGCTCGGTGACCACCTCGCGCACCATGACCGCGGCGCGCTCCTCAGAGGCCGCGGCCCGCACCATCCCCGTCACGGTCGCCTGTCCCCGCGGCGACTCGAGCATGTCGACGAGGAAGGTGGCCACCCGCACGCCGAGGCCGTCCACGCCGGGTGCGAGCAGCTCGGCGAAGGCCTGGTCGGGGTCGAAGGGCAGCTCCACCACGGACACGAACAGCTGCTGCTTGGAGCCGAAGAAGTGGCCGACCAGCCGGGCGTCCACGCCCGCCTCCCTGGCGATGCCCCGCATGGTGGTGCCGGGATAGCCGAGCTCGGCGAACTGGCGGCGGGCCGCGCGCGCGATCTCCTCGCGCGTGCCGCCTGCGCCTGGCCGACGACCGCGTCCGCGTGCGGCCTGGTCCGGTGTTGACATTTCCACGTACGAAGAATAACACTTTCCACACGCGTGGAATTCCGTCCGAGGAGGCCGCCATGACATCCCCCGCATCCACACACCCCCGGCTCGTGATGCCCGTCATCGGGCTCGCGCTGATGACCGTGGTGTCCGCCGTCAGCGGCCTCAACGTCGCGCTCCCGAGCCTGGCGCGGGACACCGGCGCGACGCAGACGCAGCTGACCTGGATCGTGGACGCCTACACGGTGGTCTTCGCGGGCCTGCTGCTCGTCGCGGGCGCCGCTGGGCGACCGGTTCGGCCGCAAGCTGCTGCTCGCCGCGGGGCTGGCGGTGTTCGCCGCAGCCGCGGCGGCCGGCATGGTCACCGACGACCCCACGACCCTGATCGCCGTGCGCGCCCTGATGGGCGTCGGCGCAGCGGCCATCATGCCGACGACGCTCTCGGTGATCACCACGTCGTTCTCGGAGCAGGAGCGGCCGCGCGCGATCGGCGTCTGGGTGGGGATGGCGGGAGGAGGCGCCGTCCTCGGGCTGTTCGGAAGCGGGGTGCTCCTGGAGTTCTTCGGCTGGAGCTCGTTCTTCGGCCTGAACGTCGTGCTCGCGACTCCTGGCGCTCGTCGGCGCACTCGCCGTCGTACCCGGCTCCGCGGACGAGCACCCGCCCCCGGTGGACCTCGTCGGCCGCGCTGCTCTCCCTGGTCGCCGTCTCGGCCATCGTGTTCGGGATCATCGAGGGACCCGAGCGAGGCTGGGGCGACCCGCTGCACGGTGGCGGCCCTGACCCTCGGGACCCTGTCGCGGGGTCGACCTTCACCCGTTGGGAGCTGCGGCGACCCGCTCCCCTGCTCGACCCGCGGCTGTTCCGCATCCGCGGCTTCAGCGCCGGCAGACTCACGATCACGGCGCAGTTCTTCGCCAGCTTCGGGATGTTCTTCGTGATGCTGCAGTACCTGCAGTTCGTGGTCGGCCGCTCCCCGCTGCGAGCAGCCCTCGCCCTGCTGCCGCTCCCGGTGGTGATGATCCCGCTGGCGCGCAACGCTCCCCGGATCGCGCGCCGGGTCGGGCTTCCGGCGGCTGGCCCCCCTCGGCCTGCTGCTCACCGGCGACCGGGCTGGTGTGATCTCGCCGGATCGGCGTCGACTCGCCTACTGGCTGCTTCGCCGCTCGGGCTGGTCGTCTTCGCCGCGCGGGATGGGCCTGGCCGGCACGCCCGCGACGACCGCGATCACCGAGTCGCTGCCCGCGAGCAAGCAGGGCGTCGCGTCGGCGGTCAACGACACCGCGCGCGAGCTCGGCAGCGCGCTCGGCATCGCGATCCTCGGCAGCGTGCTGAACCAGCACTACCGCGACGGCGACCGCCGACGCGGTGCAAGGACTGCCGGCGCCGGCGGCCGAGCACGTCCAGAGCTCGATCGCCTTCACCCAGTCCGGCCACCTCGACGCACTCGGTCCGGCGGGGTCCCACGTGGTGGCGGCCGCGCAGCAGGCGTTCGTCGACGGCAGCAGCGTGGCACTCCTGCTCGCCGCCGGCGTCGTGGCCGTCGCGGCGGTGGCGGTCGCGGCCGCGGGCCGCTCGGTGGGGCGCGCGCCGGCCGGCGCCGTGACGACCGCACCGCATGACCTCCGCGGGGACGTCGTGTCGAACCGCGGCCCCCGACGACCGCACCGCATGACGTCCGCGGGGACGTCGTACGACCCGGCGCCGGACAGGGCCGCGTCAGCCGCCGGCGACGGCCGGGATCACCGAGACCTGCGCGCCGTCGGGCGTCTTCGTCTCCAGGGCGTCGAGGAAGCGCACGTCGTCGTTGCCGACGTAGACGTTCACGAAGCGCCGGATGGAGCCCTGGTCGTCCAGGATGCGCGCCTTGATGCCGGGAAAGCTGTCGTCGAGGTGGTCCAGGACGTCACCCAGCGTGGCGCCTTCGGCGCTGACCTCCGAGTCACCGCCGGTGTAGCTGCGCAGGATGGTGGGGATGCGGACGCTGACGCTCATCTGTCCTCCGTGTCAGAGATGTCGTGCCTGTGACGGATGTCGTGCCGACTCAGCGTCTCAGGCGAGACCGGTCGCCGTGAACGCCTCGGCTGGGCTCGATGGTCGCGGCGGGGCCCACCTGGGCGGCGATCGCGTCCAGCGTCTTCAGGCCGTCCCCGGTGTTGAACATGACGGTCTCCGCGTCGGGGTCGAGCCGCCCGGTCTCGACGAGCTTCTTCAGCGTCGCGACGGTGACCCCGCCGGCGGTCTCGGCGAAGATGCCCTCGGTGCGGGCCAGCAGCTGGATGCCCTCGCGGACCTCCTCGTCGGTGACGTCCTCGACCGCGCCGCCGGTACGACGGGCGACGTCGAGCACGTAGGGACCGTCGGCCGGGTTGCCGATGGCCAGCGACTTGGCGATGGTGTCCGGCTTGCACCGGGCGGACGACGTCGTGGCCGTCCTTGAAGGCGTCGCGCGACCGGCGAGCAGCCGCTCGCCTGCGCCCCGAAGATCGTGTACGGCGCGTCCTCGACCAGGCCGAGCGACACCAGCTCCCGGAAGCCCTTGTCGACCTTGGTCAGCTGCGACCCGGACGCGACCGGGATGACCACCTGTCGCGGCAGCCGCCAGCCGAGCTGCTCGGCGACCTCGTAGCCGAGCGTCTTGGAGCCCTCGGCGTAGTACGGCCGCACGTTGACGTTCACGAAGCGCCCAGCCCTCCTCCTCGCCGGCGATCTCGCGAGCCAGCCGGTTGACGTCGTCGTAGTTGCCCTTGACGGCGACCAGCGTCCCGCCGTACACCGCGGTGGTGACGACCTTGGCCGCTCGAGGTCGGGCGGGATGAACACGACGGCTTCATGCCGGCCCGCGCCGCCGGCGGCGGCCACCGCGTTGGCGAGGTTGCCCGTGGACGGACAGGCAACACCGTGGTGAAGCCGAACTCGCGGGCCGCCGAGAGGGCCATCGCGACGACGCGGTCCTTGAAGGAGTGCGTCGGGTTGCCGGAGTCGTCCTTGATCCACAGGCTCGTCATGCCGAGCTCGCGGGCGAGGTTGTCGGCCTTGACGAGCCGGGTGAAGCCCGGGCTCCATGTTCGGGGTTGCGGCGATGTCCGCGGGCACCGGCAGCAGCGGCTGGTAGCGCCAGATGTTCTTCGGGCCCGCCTCGATCTGCTCCCGGGTCACGGCCGGGAAGTCGTAGCCGACCTCGAGGGGGCCGAAACACTCCTGGCAGGCGTAGAACGGGCCGAGCGGCTGGGTGGCGCCGCACTCGCGACAGACGAGGCCGGTGGCGTTCCCGAACGCGCCCTCGCGGATCGTGGCGGGAAGGTCGATCACTGACGTGCTCAAGGAGGCCTCCTTCTCATCTTCCCCTGGGCCGGCTCTCGGCTCGGGTCGGAATTAGCACCGTGACCACGGCGGAGGCGCGTCGTCCCCGGGCCGGGGACCGAGAGGCGGACTCGCGCGGTGGCGGGTTGCCGGGGCTTCACAGGGCCGTTCCCTCTGCCCCTCTCGATGAGCAGTCCCCAGCCTAGGGTCGCTGTCTCAGAATGTGCACATCGCATCCAGGATGTGAGACCTGGCGTCTCAGGGAGGCGCCGTCGCGGGGAGGCGGCGGCCCAGACTCGGCGGGCTCCGGTGTGCAGCGCCTGGGACTCTCGGGGCAGGATGGCGAGGTGCAGACCTGGCAGGTACGACGGGCACTGAACGCCGCGAACGGCTCCACCGCCCTCGGCCTGCTCGTGGCCGCGGCCGGCCGCGCGCGGCTGTCGCGGGGACCCCGCGGGCTGGTCCTCGCCACGGGGTTCGCCGTGCCGTTCCCGGCCCGCGCCTTCACGCTCGGCGACGTCATCGTCACCGCGTACGACCGGCCGTGGCTGCTCGCCCGTGCCCGGCTGCTGCGCCACGAGGAGCGGCACAGCTGGCAGTACGTCGCCTGCCTCGGCCTGCCCATGCTGCCGCTGTACGTCGTCGCGTCCGCCTGGTCGTGGCTGCGGGGCGGGGACCCCGGCGTGCACAACGTCTTCGAGCGCCTCGCCGGCCTCGAGGACGGCGGCTACCCGCTGCTCAGCGCCCGCGCGCGGCGTCTGCTGCGAACCGCCTGAGGAGCGCCAGCACGCCCTCGGGACCGTCGACGACCGCGTCCGCGAGGTCGACGAGCGCCTTCTCCTCCTCCGAGCCGGAGCACACCAGCAACCCGGGCAGGCCGTGCTCACGCAGAGCCCGTGCCGCCTCGAAGGCCTCGAGGTCGCCGAGGTCGTCGCCGACGAACATCACCCCGCCGGCATCCGTCTCGGCCGCCGCGGTCCGCAGGGCCAGGCCCTTGTGCATGCCCGGCGCCCGGACCTCGAGCACCAGCCGCCCCGGCTCCAGCGAGAGCCCGTGCCGCTCGGCGGCGTCGGAGAGCACCTCCTCCAGCCGCAGGAACGCCTCTCTCGCGTCCGGCAGCCGCCGGGTGTGCACGGCGATCGCCAGCCCCTTGTCCTCCACGAACGCGTCCTCGGCGTCCTCGGCGGCGAGCAGCTGGGGCAGCTCCTCGCGGAACGCGGCCAGCCCGGGTGGCGTGCTGCGCGTGACGAACTGGCGCGTGCGGGAGTCCCACCGCTCGTTGCCGTACTGGCCGAGCACCTCCAGGCGCGCCTCGGGCGGGATGCGGTCGGCGACCTCCTCGAACCGGCCGAGGGCCACGGCCTGGCGCGCGGGCCGGCCGGTGATGACCGCGACCGCACGTACCCGGCCCGCGAGCTCGGCAAGGACCTCGGGGCCGTCGGGGTGGATCACCGCGGCCGCAGGGTCGTCCACGATCGGGGACAGCGTGCCGTCGAAGTCCAGGCCGACGACCGTCTCGGGCGCGACCCGCACCAGCTCGTCGTACCGCTGCTGCGCCTGGGGGGAAAACTGCATGGGCCTACCCAACCAAAGGCCGGCGGCGCGGTCGACCGTCGACCCGCGGCCAAGCGCCGTTCAGCTGTAGTCGCCGGTGAGGATCACCGTCAGCCGGTCGAAGCGCATCGGCGCGATCGCCGGGCGCAGCCGCTCGATGCCCAGGTCGCGGGCCAGGAGCTTGGCGGCCGTGTGCAGCCGCTCGGGGTAGTACACCGTGCTCGCCGGAATGGTGCCGTACCAGTTGTCGGCACCGACGACGTTCCAGCCCGCGCCCGAGGCCCGGCGCGAGGTCCGGCCGGCCAGCCCGCTGATCCCGGAGTTGTTGTAGACCTCGACGTAGACGTCGCCGCGGCGCACCGACGGCTTGGGCTTCTTCGTGAGCACCGGTCGCGGCGCCCGTGTCGCCGGCGGGGCGGTCGGCTTCGCCGGGGTCACCGCCGTGACCTGCCGGGCCACGACCTCCGGCTGCTGGTCGTGGCCGGTGCCCAGGAACGCGACGCCGGCCGCCACGACGGCCGCGGCGGAGAGCAGGGCGACCGGGGAGGACAGCACGAAGCCTCGTTGGTCGAGGCGGTGGCCGGGACGGGCCATCTCAGACCTCGAAGCCGAGGCGGCGTGCGGAGCGGGCCCGCTGGCGGGCCGCGCGCAGCCGACGCAGCCGGCGCACCAGCAGCGGGTCGAACGCCAGCGCCTCCGGCCGGTCGATCAGCGCGTTGAGGACCTGGTAGTAGCGGGTCGAGGACATGTCGAACTTCTCGCGCACCGCCTGCTCCTTGGCGCCGGCGTACTTCCACCACTGGCGCTCGAAGCCGAGGATCTCGCGGTCCCGCTCCGAGAGCTCGGCCACCGGAGCGGCGGCCTGGTTGTCGTTCAGCGCGTTGGCGGCGTCCATGGTGGCGACTCCTGGAACGGTGAGCGTCGAGCGGTCTAGTTCATCATAGGCGAGGAACCACAACGATGTGATTCGCCTTGCCGGTGACACGGCAGAATGATGACATGCCCGCGTTGCCCGACCTGTCGCCCCTCGACGTCGCTCCCGGTCCCGTCCACGCCGAGCCGCTGCCGGGCGACCGTCCGGTCCGGTGGGGCATCCTCGCCACCGGCAAGATCGCCACGGCGTTCGCCGAGAACCTGGCGCTGTTGCCGGACTGCGAGATCGCGGCGGTGGCCGCCCGGCGGCAGGACTCCGCCGACCGCTTCGCGGCCACGCACGAGGTCGGCCGGGCGTACGGCGACTACCGGGCCCTCGTCGAGGACCCGGACGTCGACATCGTGTACGTCGCCACGCCGCACGCCCTGCACCGTGCGCACGTGGAGCTGGCCTTCGCCGCCGGCAAGCCGGTGCTGTGCGAGAAGCCGCTGACCCTCAACGCCGACGACGCCCGGGCTCTGGTCGGCCTCGCCCGCGAGCGTGGACTGTTCTTCATGGAGGGCATGTGGATGCGCTGCAACCCCCTGATCCGGCGGCTGCAGCGCCTCGCGGCCGAGGGCGCCCTGGGTGAGGTGCGCCAGGTGCGCGCCGACCTCGGGTTCGTCGTCGACGCGCCCCCCGCGGACCGGCTGCTCGACCCCGCCCTCGGGGGCGGCGCGCTGCTCGACATGGGCGTCTACCCGCTCACCTTCGCCCAGCTGTTCCTCGGCGCGCCGAGCGCGGTGGCCGCGGCGGCCGGGCTGTCCCCCGCCGGCGTGGACCTCGACGTGGCCCTGTCGCTGGCCTACGACTCGGGCGCCACCGCGGCGCTGACCGCCTCGATGACGTCCTGGTCACCGCGCAGCGCCTCGATCGCCACCGACCTGGGCCGGGTCGACGTACCGGCGCCGTTCCACCACCCCACGACCGCCACGTGGACCAGCGACGGACACACCGAGACCCTGGCCGACGAGGTCATCGGCACCGGCCTGGCCAACGAGGCCATGGAGGCGGTGCGCTGCCTGCGCGGCGGCGAGACCGAGAGTCCGCTGGTCCCCCTGGACGAGACCGTCGAGGTCCTGGAGCTGATGGACCGGATCCGCCGGGACATCGGCGTGCGGTACGCCGGCGACCCCGGGTAGGCCCGGCGGGGTACGACCGCCCGTTCCCATGGGTTCCGCCGCGCCCGCGGCGAGCCGTCGGCGAGAGCCCGAGGACCCGCAGGAGGCGGACATCACGCGTGGGTCGTGCCCAGCCGGCGGATACTTTGGGACCGTGAGCGCTGCACCGCACCAGCAGGCCGACCTCGTCATCGTCGCCAACCGGTTGCCCGTGGACCGCGTCGTGGCCCCCGACGGGTCGGTGTCGTGGCGCCGTTCTCCGGGTGGCCTGGTCACCGCCATCGAGCCGGTCATGCGCGCCAACGACGGTGCCTGGATCGGCTGGCCGGGCGGCGCCGCCAGCGAGGCGGAGCCGTTCGTCGAGGACGGCCTGCAACTGGTCCCGATCCCGCTGAGCGGCGACGAGGTGGAGGAGTTCTACGAGGGGTTCGCCAACGCGACGCTGTGGCCGCTCTACCACGACTTGGTGGCCAAGCCGGAGTTCCACCGCGAGTGGTGGGACGCCTACGTCCGGATCAACCGCCGCTTCGCCGAGCGGGCCGCGGACGTCGCCGCGGAGCGGGCGGTGGTGTGGGTCCACGACTACCAGATGCAGCTCGTGCCGGCGATGCTGCGTGAGCTGCGGCCGGACCTGCGCATCGGGTTCTTCCTGCACATCCCGTTCCCGCCGGCGGAGCTGTTCCAGCAGCTGCCGTGGCGCCGGCAGATCCTGGAGGGCCTCCTGGGCGCCGACGTGGTGGGCTTCCAGCGGCCGGGCGCGGCCGCGAACTTCGTCCGCCTCGTCCGTCAGCGGGTGGGCCACAAGACGCACCGCGACCTCGTCTACCTCCCCGACGGCCGCACCGTGCAGGCGGCGGCCTTCCCGATCTCGATCGACGCCCAGGGCTTCGAGGAGCTGGCCCGCTCGGAGACCGTGCAGCAGCGGGCGAAGGAGATCCGCGAGCAGATCGGGAACCCGCGCCACGTACTGCTCGGCGTGGACCGGCTCGACTACACCAAGGGCATCTACGACCGCCTGCGCGCCTTCGGCGAGCTCGTCGAGGAGGGCGCACTCTCCGTGGACGACACGGTCTTCGTGCAGGTCGCCACCCCCTCGCGCGAGCGGGTCGAGCAGTACCGTCGGCTGCGCGACGACATCGACCGCCTCGTCGGCCGCCTCAACGGCGACCTGGGGAGGATCGGGCAGCCGGCGATCCACTACATGCACTCCTCCTACCCCCGCGAGGAGATGGCCGCGCTGTACCGCGCCGCCGACATCATGGTGGTGACCCCGCTGCGCGACGGCATGAACCTGGTCGCCAAGGAGTACGTCGCCTGCCGGTACGACGGGGGCGGTGCCCTCGTGCTGTCCGAGTTCGCCGGCGCCGCGGCCGAGCTGCGGCAGGCGTTCCTGGTCAACCCCTATGACATCAACGGCATGAAGGACGCCATCCTGGCCGCCGTACGCGCGGATCGCCGGGACCTCGGGCGGCGCATGCGGGCGATGCGGCGCACGGTCGCGGAGAACGACGTGGCGACGTGGGCGGCCCGGTTCCTGGAGCGGCTGAGCCAGGTGCGCCCGCCCCACGGCAAGCAGGTCCGGCCCAGCGTCCCCCTCTAGCACCGCCTTCCACGGACGTCATACGCGTCGGTCGTGCGGGCCGCCGTCGCGCATGACGTCCCGCGGGGCGTCATGCGGAACGGCCACCGGCGCAGCCCCGGCGTACGACGTCCGGCGGGGTCAGAGCACCTGGCGGAGGCCGCCGCGCCGGGTGGACCGGCGGTCGGACAGGTAGGTCCGCAGCTCCGCGAACGGCATCGGGCGGCCCATCCAGTAGCCCTGAGCGAGGTTGCAGCCCAGCCTCCGCACCGTGTCGTAGGCCCCGGCGTCCTCGATGCCCTCGGCGACCACCTCCCGGCCGAGCCGGCGACCGAGGTCGGCGATCGCCCCCACCACGACCTCCGCGTTGGGCTCGGGGAGGGTGGTGACCAGCGACCGGTCGATCTTGACCTCGTCGACCGGCAGGCGCAGCAGGTAGGACAGCGACGAGTACCCGGTGCCCAGGTCGTCGACGGAGAGCCGAACGCCGATCGAGCGCAGCCGGGTGAGGGCGGCCACCGCCTGCTCCGGGTCCGTCATGAGGCTGGTCTCGGTGATCTCCAGCGTCACCGCGGCGGCCGGCAGCGCCACGCGCGCCACCTCCCGGGCGACCTCGTCGACGAAGCTCTGGTCGAGGAGGCTGCGCGGGGAGATGTTGACGGCGACCCGGAAGTCGCCCGGCTTGTCCTGCAGCTGCTCGGTGTCACGCAGGGCGGTGCGCAGCACCAGCATCGTCAGCGGGGTGATCAGCCCGCTGTGCTCGGCAAGCGGGATGAACTCGTCCGGGGTGATGACACCGAGCTCGGGGTGCGTCCAGCGGGCGAGGGCCTCCACGCCGATGACCTTGCCGTTGGCGAGGTCGATCTGCGGCTGGTAGTGCACGGCGAGCTGGTTGCCGGCGACCGCGTTGCGCAGGTCGGCGAGGAGGCTCAGGCGTGAGGAGTCTCCGCGGTCGAGCTTCGGCTCGAACACCGCGATGCCCGAGCGGGACTCCTGCGCGGAGTACAGCGCGAGGTCGGCGTGCCGCAGGACGGTGGCGGCGTCGGAGTCCTGCTCGGCCACGGCGACACCCACGGCGGCGTCGACCGCCACGGCCAGCCCGTCGAGGTCGAAGGTGTGTGCGATCGCCGAGCGCACCATGGAGGCGCAGGCGCGGGCCGACAGGTCGGCGGCCCCGGGCAGCAGCACGGCGAACTCGTCACCGCCGAGGCGGGAGACCACGGCGTCCTCCGGAGCCGAGTCCTGGATGCGCTGCGCGATCAGCTTCAGCAGCCGGTCCCCCACCTGGTGGCCCAGCGTGTCGTTGACGGCGCGGAAGCTGTCGAGGTCGATGAACAGCACCGACGCGAAGCCGGCGGACAGGGCGTCCTCGACCCGTTGGGTGAACAGCCGCCGGTTCGGCAGGCCGGTCAGCTCATCGTGCAACGCCGCGTGCTCGCGCTCGGCGGCGTGCCGGACGATCAGGTCAGCACGGACCGCGTTGTCGATCGCCACCGCCGCGTGGTTGGCCAGCGCCTGCAGCTGGCGCAGGTGCTCCGCCGTAGGTTGACGAGTCTCCCACCGTGCCTGCCACGACCACACCTCCGACCCTGCGACCTTCACTGTGCAGCGGCACGAATATGCCGTCACGGATCCCTGCTCGCGTCCAGCGTCAGCGGCGGCTACCGCTCGTGCGCCGAGCAGGGGCGCCAGAGCCACCGGCCCGAGTCGGTCCAGAAGCGTCGCGCGCCCCGCTCCACCTGCCGTCTCCTGCGAGTACCCAGTCCTGCACGTAACCCGGTTCTGCCAGCCGTAGCTCGGCCAGCGCGCCTGGAAAGGCTCCCGCACGCCGCGCAAGACACGGGCGACCACGGCCTGCAGTTCGATTTCCTGACCCACTGTTTCGGTGAAACGGTTGACCTGCTCCAGGCTCTCCGGCCCACACGCGCGCCGTCGTACGACCTATGAGCAACCCACAGCACGGCGAAGACGATGGCCGAGCAGCCACACGGCGTGCCAGTCGACGGCGACGACGTAGACGGTCAACAAGCCGAAGCTCGCGCTGGCATACTCGCCGATCTTCCTCGGGCCCGAACGATTCGGACATGGGCGGTGTCGTGCCACTGGCGAATCTGATGACCAGCCGCACAAGGACGGCGCCGAGAAGGCTGGTGTAGGCAATGGCCAACCCCGCTGCCAGCCACGCGCTCGGACCAAGCGACGTGGAGTCGCCTAGGACGGCATACCAAATGGCGATTGCACCGCTGGTTTCCAGGGCGAACAGCGCACAGTTGAACAGCATTTTCTGCAAGGGCGACGGCGCCACGCGAAAGCACCCAGTGCACCAAGGATGCGGCTTGCCACGAGCAGCCCAGGGCTGCAGAAATAGAGCCCCACCACCAAAGGGAGCTCCATGAGCGAGAAGGCGATCGCATGCGACCCCAGCCGGACTCGGACGAGGAGAGATCTCCGCGACGAAAAAAGCGACGACCAGCAGAGCGGCTCTGCCCGGCGTGGGCGGTCTTCCAGCAGACAACGGCACCACCCAGAGCACGAACAACGTAACGGCCTCAACCGGAGAGGGCAATCAGGGCCCAGACCGCCCGGATCCTCATCTCAGCCATGACGTCATGACCAGCCGTGACAGACCAGGAGTTGCCCGACCAGCGAGTTGCCCGACCACGAGTTACCCGACCACGAGTTACCCGGACCCACGAGTTACCCGACCACGAGTTACCCGACCACGAGTTACCCGACCACGAGTTACCCGACCACGAGTTACCCGACCACGAGTTACCCGACCACGAGTTACCCGACCACGAGTTGCCCGACCACGAGTTGCCCGACCAGGCCGTTCCGACGCCTTGGGTGTCGCACCAGCAGTCGCCACTCCACGGCACGCCCATCCACTCGCCGCCGTTCCAAGCATCATGCTGGGCGCTGGCGATTGCCCACGCCTTTCCGGGCCACGGGTTCTTGAAGATGTCGAACTCACCTGTCAGCTGCACGCCGTCATGGGTGACGTGCTGGGTGCCGCGAGCAAGTTCGAGCTGAGCCGGTCGCCCTGCGACTGCGGGAACGTCTGGGTCGCGCTCGGCGTGGGCCACAGGCTGCGCCGCTGCCACATTCAGTTCGCCGGCGCCGCGGCCGGCGGGGTCGGCGAGGGGCAGCGGCGTCGCCGTCGCTTGAGGAGGGCCTTGACCTGGTCGGGGCTGAGGTCTGGGCGCTGCCTGCAGCAGCTGCGCCACAGCGCCCGACACGAACGCAGCCGCCTGCGACGTGCCGCTTCCCTTGAACAGGCCCTCGCCGACACGTGCACCTGGGAACGCGGCATCGAGCAAACGAGCCTGGATCACGCAGAGATGCGATCGACTTACCGGGAGCCACCAGGTCGACGCGACGCTGGCCCGTACCACGGCTGGAAAACGCCGTCACGGTGTCGTCGAGTGGGGCGACGGTACCGTTGAGATCGGCAGCGCCCACAGTAGCACGTACGGGTCGTAGGCAGGATCGTTTAGCGGTCCATCGACCCCGCGGTTGCCCGCGGCGGTGACCACCACGATCCCAGCTCGCCAGGCATTCTCCACGGCGTGGGTGAGCGGATCGGTCCGGTAGTCCTGGGTGCCGTCCGTTCCATACGACAGGTTGAGCACCCGGATCGGGTGCGCGGGATCGTCGTTGCGGTGCTGGACTACCCAGTCGATCGCGGCGATCACCTGCGACACATCCACGCACCGTCGTGCACGCCGACCTTGACGCTGGTCAGGCGGGCGCCCGGCGCGACGCCCTGAAAGCCGGTGGCCGGGTCGTTTCCGACGATGATCCCCGCCATGTGGGTTCCGTGGCCGAACGTGTCGAGATGGCGGGCATTGTCGAGCTGGCTCTCGAAGGACAGGTCCGGGCCGTTCCTGACGTTGCCTGAGGTAAGCCCAGGCACGGGGACAACGCCGGTGTCGACCAGCGCAACGCCGACCCCCTCCCCCGTGTACCCGGCTTTGGCCAGCGACCTCGACCCTGTGGCCACCCGCGCCTGCGCGAGGGTGGTGACGGAGTCGTCGAAACGCCAACTGTCGGGGACGATGCTTCCCGATATCGAACTGACCGTGCCGATGTCGGACGCTGCGGCGGGTGCCGCAAGTGGAACTGCGGACGCTGCTGCGAGCAGCAAGCCGGTCGCGGTGCCGGCCAGCGCGCGTCGGGGGAAAGTGCGCATGGGGGTGACCTTCCGTTAGTGGATGCCCTCCCGCATCCGATTTGGACATTACGGTCAGGAATGCTGCGCTGTCCCACAGATGGCAAAATCGCTGCATTTCTTTACTACCGCGCGGCGTGTCCTCTCCACCGGACGGCGCACCGGCGAGTCGCGCCGAGATCAGTGCACGAGCCTGAGCGCGCCCACCGCGCGCGGCGGTTCGTCACCGAGGAACCGGCTGAAGTCGTCCGCCGGCATCGGCTTGGCGATCCAGTAGCCCTGCGCGCAGTCGCACCCCAGCGTGCGGAGCGCCTCGAAGGACTCCGAGACCTCGACGCCCTCGGCCACGACCGACTTGCCGAGCCGGTGCCCGAGCTCGACGATCGTGCCGACGACCGCCTGCGCGGAGGGCTGGGTGAACTCGGCGAGGAAGGAGCGGTCGATCTTGACCTCGTCGACGGGGAGCCGTTGCAGGTACGCCAGCGACGAGTACCCCGTGCCCAGGTCGTCCACGGACAGCTTGAGCCCGATCTCCCGGAGCCGCTCGAGCGCGGCGATGGCACGTTCGGGGTCGCTCATCAGGCTGGTCTCGGTGATCTCCAGGGTGAGTGCGGACGACGGCAGGCCCACCATGGCCAGGGCGCGGGCCACCTGGTCGACGAACGTCGGGTCGAGCAGGCTGCGCGGGGAGATGTTGACCGCCACCGAGAAGTCGGGGATCCGGGCGCGCCACCGTTCGGCCTCCCGCAATGCCCGCCGCAGCACCAGCATGGTCAGCGGCGTGATCAAGGTGCCGTGCTCGGCCAGCGGGATGAACTCGTCCGGGCGCACGTCCCCCACCAGCGGGTGCCGCCACCGGGCCAACGCCTCGGCGCCGACCACCCGTCCGGTGCCGACGTCGATCTTGGGCTGGTAGGCGACGTCGAGCCGGTTCAGGGAGACGGCCTCACGCAGGTCGGCGAGCAGACCGAGCCGCGAGGAGTCGTACCGCTCCAGCGCCGGCCGGTAGGCCTCCAGGCCGGTGCGGGCCTCCTTCGCGGCGTACATCGCCAGGTCGGCCCACCGCAGCACGCTGGCCGCACTCTCGCCCTTGTCCGCAGTGGCCAGGCCGACGCTGGCGTCCACCGCGACCGAGGACGCCCCGAGCACCAGCGGGCGGGCGAGCGCCTCCCGCAGCATGACGGCGCACTCGCGCGGGTCCTGCGCGACCGTCAGCGGAAGGAGGACGGCGAACTCGTCGCCTCCCAGGCGGGCCACCAGGGAACCGTCGGGCGTGGCCTCGGTGATCCGCTGCGCGACCGTCTGCAGCAGCCGGTCACCGGCCTCGTGGCCCAGCGTGTCGTTGACGTCCTTGAAGCGGTCGAGGTCGAGCAGCATCAGCGCCGCCGATGCCCGCGTGAGCCGGCGCTCGAGCGCGTGGGTCAGCAGCCTGCGGTTGGCCAGGCCGGTGAGCTCGTCGTGCAGGGCCTCGTGCTCGCGCTCCTCCACCTGATGGATGATCATCTCCGCGCGAACGGCGTTCTCGAGCGCCACCGCCGCGTGGTTGGCCAGCGCCTGCAGTTGGCGTACGTCGGTCCGGGTGAACGGTGCGACCGCGCTCATCCGATCCGCCACCACCAGGAAGCCAGCGACCTCACCGACGCTGCGCAGCGGCACCATCACCGCCTCCCGGACGCCGAGCTCGCGCGCGAGCGCGGCCGTACCCGAGCGCTGCTGCCTGGACGCGACCACCGCCCCGCCGTCGGCATGCTCGACCAAGCCGTCGACCAGCGCGCTGCGCTGCGGCGCGACCACCTGCTCCTGGTAGATCCAGTCCCGGGCGTCCTCCAGCGGCCGGGTCAGCCGCAGGTGGGCACGCTCCACCTCCAGCGCGGCCGCCACCTCGACCAGCACGCTGCGCACCACCGCGTCCACGTCCACGTCGCGGCCGATGAGCTCGGTGAACCGGTTGACCTGCTCCAGGCTGTCCGAACGGGCTCGGGCGCGCTCGTACGACTGGTAGGCGACGACCAGGACGCCGAGGACGACGGCGAGCAGCCACACGCCACGCCAGTCGTGCGTGAGCACGTACGCCGCGACCATCGCGAAGCAGGCGTTCGCCAGGTCACCGAGCTGGCCCAGGCTGAACACCTCTCGGAGCGAGCGGGGCCGGGCGCCCGAGGCCAGGGTGATCGCCGCGCTGACCAGCGTCGAGCTGACCACGCTGGTGAACAGGACCGCCAGCACGGTCGCCGCCCAGCCCCACGGGCCGAGCGGATCGCGGTCGCCGACCACCCGGTGCCAGATGAGGACGGCGCCCGTGGTCTCCAGGCTGAACAGGGCGAGGTTGAACGCCGCCTTCTGGACGTCCTTGCGGCGCACCACGAACGCCAGGAGCGCACCGGCCAGGCGGCAGAGCACCAGCAGATCGGGACGGATGAAGAAGAGCCCGATCACCAGGGGGATCTCCATCATCGAGAACGCGTAGGCGTCGCGGCCGAGCCGCAGGTGCACCACCCCCAGCTCGGCCGCCAGGAAGCCGAGCGTGACCGCGACGAGCCACGCGTTGTCGTCGCCGACCCCGGCAGCGCCCAGCGGACGGACCCACATCCAGTGGGCCAGCGCCGCCACCGCCGCCACCGCGGCGACCATTGCCCAGATCCACGAGCTGCGCCGTCGAGTCATCGGTTCGCCGTGTCCGGGCCGTCAGGACCAGTTGTCGCCGGCCCAGGAGCGGCCGGCCCACGACCGACCCTCCCAGCCGTCACCGGCCCACGAGCGGCCGGCCCACGACCGCCCCGCCCACGACCGGCCTGCCCAGGACTGTCCCGCCCAGGAGCTGCCCGACCACGACACGGAAGACCAGGTCGACCCCGCCCAGGAGGACCCGCACCAGCAGTCCCCGGCCCAGGAGCGGTTGTTCCAACGGCCACCGACCCACGACGTCTGGTCGCTGCTGTCCGCGGCCCACTTGTCGGCGTTCCAGGGACCCATGATGTCCCGCTCGCCGGTCAGCTCCACGTCACCGTCAGCCACGTGCTCGGTGCCGCGGGCGGACTCCAGGGACCCGGTGCCCTGCGACGGATCCCACGTCTGGCTGCTGGCTCCCGGCGTCGGCGCGAGCCCGGCCGCGGCGAGATTGACCTCCCCGGCGCCCTGCCCGGCGGCGTCGGCCAGCGGCAACGGCGACGCGGTGGACCGCAGCAGCGCCTTCACCTGGTCCGGCGTGAGGTCGGGCCGCTGCTGCAGCAGGAGCGCCACCGCACCGGACACGACGGCCGCCGCCTGCGAGGTGCCGCTGCCCTTGAAGAAGCGGTCGCCGACCCGGGCGCCCGCGTTGGCGGCGTCGACGTACGACCCCGGGTCACGCAGGGACACGATCGACCGGCCCGGAGCCACCACGTCGACGCGACGGTCGGCGCCGCCCCGGCTGGAGAAGTCCGGCACCGTGTCGTCGGTGGTGAGGCCGGTGTCGTGCGGGTCGGCCGCACCGACGGCCAGCACCCGCGGGTCGTAGGCCGGGTCGTTGAGCTTGCCCGCGCCGTACCCCTCGTTGCCGCCGGAGACCACCACCACGATCCCGGCCCGCCAGGCGTTCTCGACCGCGTGCGTGAGGGGGTCGATGCGGTAGTCCTGCACGCCGTCGGTGCCGTAGGAGAGGTTGAGCACGCGGATCGGGTTGGCCGGGTCGTCGTTGCGGTGCGCGACCACCCAGTCGATTGCGGCGATCACCTGCGAGACGTCCACCGCGCCGTCGCTGACCCCGACCTTGACGCTGGTCAGCTTCGCGTCGGGTGCCACCCCGAGGAAGCGTGTGGTGTCCAGCGCGCTGCCCGGGTCGCGTCCGGCGATGATGCCGGCCATGTGGGTGCCGTGCCCGAACGTGTCGAGGTAGCGGTAGCTGTCGGACTGGCTCTCGAACGACAGGTCCGGCCCGTTGACCACGTTGCCCGAGGTCAGCCCGTCGACCGGCACGACGCCGGTGTCGACGAGCGCGATCCCGACGCCCTTGCCCGTGTAGCCGCGGGCCCACATGGCGTCCGCGCCGATGCTGGCGCGCACCTCGTCCATCGTGGTCGCGGCCCCGTCGTACAGCCAGCCGGTCCCGACGGGTTCGCCGATGATGCCGTCGACGGTGGAGCCGACCAGGTCGCCGCGCGCCGGGGCCACCGGCCCCAGCAGCGCCGCGACGGCGGTCACCCCGACCGCGATCAGCGCACGAATCTTGCCCGGAAACGCAGCACGCATCCGTCCCTGCTCCCTCCCCAGAAAGCGACGCCGCGTCGACCTCGTCCCGAGCCGGAGCAGCCGCAGCTTCCCACGATCCCCCAAGCACGTTATGACCAGGGTCACAGTGCCCCAAACCCCGATTCTGGGTAAAAACTGGGGCGCCGTCCACCCTGTCCGGTGAGCGAACGCACAGACTCGGAGGCCTACTCGCCGGTATCCTTCGCCTCATGGATCTGATCCCGAGACCGGACCAGGTCGCCACGGCAGCCGCCAACGTCGCCCAGAAGCTGCTGTACGGCGGGCTCGCGGACCTCCGACCCATGCCGCGGACCCTGATCGACGAGGGCGTGCTGCGCGAGGTCTACCACTACCGCCCGCGGGGAACCGCGCAGGAGCACGGCGACCCCGTGCTGCTGGTGACCCCGCTGGCCGCGCCCGCGCTGTGCTTCGACCTGCGCCGCGGCTGCTCGCTGGTCGAGCACCTGGTGGACGAGGGCCGGCCCACCTACCTCGTCGAGTACGGCGAGGTCTCCTTCGCCAACCGCGCGTTGGGCATCGAGCACTGGGTGGACGAGGTGGTGCCCACCGCGATCGCCGAGGTGAGCGCGCACGCCGGCGGGCGCCCGGTGCACGTCGTCGGCTGGAGCCTCGGCGGGATCTTCGCGCTGCTGACCGCCGCCGACCGTCCCGACCTCCCGATCGCCTCCCTGACGGTCATCGGCTCCCCGATCGACCTCACCCAGGTGCCGCTCATCGCCCCGATCCGGCCGTTCCTCGGGCTCGCCGGCGAGCGTGCCGGCCTGGTCACGCAGGCCTACCGCATCATGGGCGGGGCGCCGAAGCCACTGGTCCGGCGGGCCTTCCAGCTGTCCAGCTTCGACAAGCTGGTCACCAAGCCGATCGCGATCCTCGCCAAGCTCGACGACGCGGACTTCCTGGCCCAGGTGGAGGCGGTCGACCGGTTCACCGCGAACATGATCGCCTACCCCGGCCGCACGTTCGGCCAGCTCTACCACCGCTTCCTGAAGGGCAACCAGCTCGCGTCGGGCACCGTGGCGCTCGACGACCGCGACGTCCGGCTCGCCGACATCACCGCTCCGGTGCTGGCCTTCGGCGGCGCCTCCGACGGCATCGCCCCGGTCAACTGCGTGCGCCCGGTGGTCGACCTGGTGCCGAACGCGGCAGAACGCCGCTTCGAGGTCGTGCCCGGCGGCCACCTCGGGATGCTCACCGGCCGAGCAGCGCGGACGACCACCTGGCGGCTGATCGACGAGTGGCTCAGCGAGCACTCCTCGGGCGCCGGGGACGAGCCGACCCCCGACGCGACCGGCCCGCGACCCACGGAACGTCCGGCCAAGCGGCCCGCCGGACGTCCGGCCAAGCGCCCCGCCAAGACAGTGGCCAAGACGGGAGCCAAGACGGGAGCCAAGACGGCGGCCAAGACGGCGGCCGCCAGCCCGGCTCCTCGCCAGGCGTCGCCCGGCAGCGCGGCCACGAGGGCCGCCGCGCCGCGCGCGTCGACCGCCGCGCGCTCGACCGCGGCGCGCGCGTCGACCGCGGCGCGCTCGACCGCGGCGCGCGCGTCGACCGCGGCGATCGGCGCCAACCCGCAGCGCCGTTACCGCTCTGCCGGGTCCCGGGCCCTGGCGCCCAAGAGCTGACGTGCGGCCGCTCGCCGCCGGCCAGGTCGCCCCCACCCCCGACTGGCGGCTGGCGGCCGTGCTGGTCGCGCTGCTGGCCGTCGCCCTGCTCGCGTCCTACGCCGGCCGGCTGGGCGTCGCCCGGGAGCAGGCCGTCGCCGCGGTGCGCGCCGTGGTGCAGCTGGGCGTGGTCTCGCTGGTGATCACCGCGGCGCTGGGCTCGGTGTGGTGGTCGCTGGCGTTCGTGCTGCTGATGTTCACCGTGGCCACGGTGACCTCCACCGGCCGGATCCGCGCGCCGCACCGGCAGCTGCCCTGGGTGGGTGCCGCGATCGCGGCCGGCGCCCTGCCGGTCCTCGCGCTGGTGTTCGCCTCCGGGGTGGTGCCGTTCAACGGACCGGGGATCGTGCCCATCGCCGGCATCGTGGTCGGCAACACCATGGTCGCGGCCACGCTGACCGGGCGGCGGGCGTACGACGAGCTCGCCGGCCACTTCGGCACCTACGAGGCGGGGCTGGCCCTGGGCCTGCCGAGCACGGAGGCTGCGCTCGAGGTCCTGCGGCCGACCGCCCGCGAGGCGCTCACGCCGGGCTTGGACCAGACCCGTACCGTCGGCCTCGTGACGCTGCCCGGTGCCTTCATCGGCGTGCTGCTCGGCGGCGGCAGCCCGCTGGAGGCCGGCGCCGCGCAGATCCTCGTGCTGATCGGGCTGATGGCCGGCCAGGCGATCACCGCCACGGTGCTGCTGCGCCTGGTGGCGGCGGCGCGGGTGGTCCGCAGCGACCTGGCGGCGGTGTACCCGCGATGAGACGCCGCGTGGCCACCGCCCTCGCGGCCGCGGCGCTGACGGTCACCGGCTGCACGTCCGGAGGCGCCGGCCCGGCCACGGCGGGCCGCCCCTCGACCGGCGCCCCGTCCGGCGCCTCGACCGGCGCCTCGACGTCGCCCGCGTCCTCCGACACCGGCAGGCCCCGGTTCACGTCGTACGTCGCGCTCGGTGACTCCTACACCGCGGCGCCGCTCGTACCCACCACGGACATCGCGAACGGCTGCTTCCGCTCCGACCACAACTACCCGAGCCTGCTGGCGAAGCGGCTGCGGGTGCGGCACTTCACCGACGTCAGCTGCAGCGCCGCCACCACCGCGGCGCTCACCTCACGGCAGCACACCTACCAGCAGGCCTCCGTGCCGCCCCAGCTGCGCGCGGTGCACCGGGACACGGACCTGGTGACCGTGGGCATCGGCGGCAACGACTTCGACCTGTTCGGATCGCTGGCGTTCGCCTGCGCGGGCACCGGCGGCGCCAGCCGGCCCGAGGGCACCGGCTGCCGCGCCGCGGTCACCGGCGCCCACGTCGCGACCACCACGCGGGCCATCGGCGACCGCGTGGCCGCCGTGCTGCGCGACATCAGGCGCAAGGCACCGCACGCCACGGTGGTGCTGGTCGGGTACCTGCGGCTGCTGCCCGACAAGGGCAGCTGCCCTGCGCTCGGCCTGAGCACGAGCCGCGCCGCGGTCGGCCGCCGGGCCAGTCGCGAGCTGGCCGCGGCGATGGCTTCCGCGGCCCGCCGTGCGGGCGTGCGCTACCTGGACGGCTACCGGTTCTCGGCCGGCCACGACGTCTGCGCCTCGCACCCCTGGGTCAACGGCCGCGTGACACGTCAGGACCGGGCCGTGGCCTACCACCCGCTCCTGGCCGGCGAGCAAGCGACGGCCCGCCGCCTGGCGCGGATGCTGCGCTGATCGGTCCCGCGGCCCGGCGGGGGACGCTAGGTTGAGGCGCATGTCACAGGAGCTGCCGCGACGGGTGCGCGCCGGCTACGGGATGGGCTCGGTGGCCACCGGCGCGTTCGCCACCGTGCCGGGGCTCATGCTGCTGCCCTACCTCACCGACACCATCGGTCTCGGCGCCGCGGTCGCCGGCGTGGTGGTGTTCGCGCCCAAGGCCTGGGACGTCCTGCTCAACCCGGTCGCCGGGCAGATCAGCGACCGCTCGACGTCCCCGCTCGGCCCGCGCCGTCCGTTCCTGCTGCGCGCCGGGGTGGCGCTCGCGCTCTGCTTCGCTCTGCTGTTCGCCGGACCGCCCCTGGCCTCGACGGCCGCCGAGGCCGGGTACGTCGTCGTGCTCTTCCTCGCCTGCGCGACGGCGTACGCGTTCTTCCAGGTGCCGTTCGTGGCCATGCCCGCGGAGATCACCGACTCCTACACCGAGCGCACCCGGCTGCTGTCGTGGCGCGTCGCGCTGCTGGCCCTCACCATCCTGCTCGCCGGTGCGAGCGCTCCCGCCATCCGCGACGCGTTCGGCGGCCGCACCGGCTACCGGGCCATGGGGCTCGCGGTCGCGGCGCTGATCCTGCTCGGGACGGTCGGGTCCTACCTCGGGACCCGCGCCGCACCGGTCGGCGGGGTGCGCGGCGCCTCGGGTCCGCTGCGCGCGCAGCTGCGGGTGGTGGCCGGGTCCCGCGACTTCCGGCTGCTGCTCACCACCTTCGTGCTCCAGGCGCTGGCCACCGGTGCCATGCTCGCCGGCGTCGACTACATGGCCCGCTACGTGCTCGGCTCCTCCTTCGCCTCGACGGCGCTGTTCGTCTGCTTCGTGGGCCCGGCGCTACTGCTGACCCCGGTCTGGTCGGCGGTCGGCGCCCGCGTGGGCAAGAAGCGCGGCTACGTCGGCGCCTCGCTGTGCCTCGCCGTCGGTGCGCTGCTGCTGGTGTCGGCACGCTCGGTGCCCACCGCGGCGGTGTACGGCGCGACCGCGCTGGTCGGGGTCGGCTACGCGGGTGCGCAGGTGTTCCCGCTGGCGATGCTCGCCGACACCGCCGCGGTGGACGCCGCCCGCTCCGGCGCCAACCGGGCCGGCGTCTTCACGGGTGTGTGGACCGCCGGAGAGACCCTCGGCCTGGCGCTGGGTCCCGGCGTGTTCGGCGTGGTGCTGGCGCTCGGCGGCTACGTCTCCTCGAGCTCCGGCTCGGCGACGCAGCCGACCTCCGCGCTGACCGCGATCGTGCTCGGCTTCTCCCTGCTCCCCGCGGCGCTGACCCTGCTCAGCCTGCTGTGGGTGTCCCGCTACTCACTCACCGCGCGCGAGGTCTCCCTCGCCCACCGGTCCCTGGAGGAGACGCATTGACCCCCGACGAGGTGCGAACAGCGCTCGAGTCGCTGCGCGTGCACGACCTGCCCACCCGCGGCGGTCGCACGCTGGCCTACGTGTACGACAGCGGCCTCGCCGAGGCGGACGAGGTGGCCCGCGCGGCGCTCGCGTCGTACGCCGGGACCAACGGGCTGGACCCCACCGCCTTCCCCAGCCTGCTGCAGATGGAGAACGAGCTGGTCGGCTTCACCTGCGACCTCGTGGACGCGCCGCAGAGCGCCGTCGGCACGGTGACGTCGGGCGGCACCGAGTCGATCCTGCTGGCCGTGCAGGCCGCCCGTGACGGCCGCCCGGAGGTCGCCGAACCCTCGATGGTGCTGCCCGCGACCGCGCACGCCGCCTTCCACAAGGCCGCGCACTACTTCGGCGTGCGCCCGGTGGTGGTGCCGGTGGCCGAGGACTTCCGCGCGGACCCGGAGGCGATGGCTGCCGCGATCGACGACTCGACGGTGCTCGCGGTGGCCAGCGCACCGTCGTACGCCCACGGCGTGGTCGACCCGGTCACGGAGATCGCCGCGGCCGCGGAAGCCCGGGGCGTGCGCTGCCACGTGGACGCGTGCATCGGCGGCTGGGTGCTGCCGTACGCCACCCGGCTCGGGCGCGAGGTGCCGGCGTGGACGTTCGCCGTCCCGGGCGTGACCAGCGTCTCCGTCGACCTGCACAAGTACGCCTACACCCCGAAGGGCGCCTCGATGCTGCTGCACCGCGACGCGCGCCGCTGCGCCGGCCGCAGTTGTTCGCCAGCGCCGACTGGCCCGGCTACACGATGTTGAACTCCACCCTCCAGTCGACGCAGTCCGGCGGGCCGTTCGCCGGCCGCCTGGGCCGTGGTGCGACTGCTCGGCGACGAGGGCTACCTCCGGCTCACCGAGCAGGTGCTCGACGGGATGGACCGGCTGCTCGCGGGCTCCGGCGAGGTTCCGGCCCTGCACGTCGTCGCGCAGCCCGACTCGACGCTGGTGGCGCTGGGCACCGACGGATCGTGCGACGTGTTCACGATCGCCGACGAGATGACGGCCGCCGGCTGGTACGTCCAGCCGCAGCTGTCCTACGCCGGCAGCGCGCCCACCCTGCACCTCACGCTGAGCGCGGCGACCGCCCCACACGTGGAGGAGTTCCTGACCGTGCTCGGGGCGGCGGTCGAGACGGCCGTGGCCGCGGGGCCGGTCGCGGTCGACCCGGGCGTCGCCGACTTCGTGCGCGGGCCTCGACGCTGCCGACCTGACGGACGAGGACTTCGACGGCCTGCTCGCCGCCGTGGGCATGCGCGGCGGGTGACGCCCTCCCCGCGCGGATGGCCGAGATCAACGCCCTGCTCGACCTCGCCTCCCCCGCGCTGCGCGAGGCCCTGCTGATGGCGTTCCTGGACCGGCTGTCGCGCCCGGTGCGCCGGCCCGCCGGTGAGCGGCACCGGCGTTGCCTACAGTGGCCGCGTGAGCGCACTGGCAGGACTGGTGGACGAGCGGCTCGTGGCGCCGCCGACTGGGCGGAGGCGCTGGCACCGGTCGACGACACGATCGTCGGCGATGGGCCGGTTCCTGCGTGAGGAGATCGCCGCCGGTCGCCGCTACCTGCCGCACGGCGACCACATCCTGCGGGCCTTCAGCGGCCGCTGGCGGACATCACGGTGCTGATCGTCGGGCAGGACCCCTACCCGACGCCGGGCCACCCGTCGGGCTGTGCTTCTCGGTGGCCCCGACGTGCGGCCGCTGCCCCGGAGCCTGGAGAACATCTACAAGGAGCTCTCGAGGACCTCGGCTGCGCGCCGCCCGCGACCGGCGACCTCACCCCGTGGGCGAGCAGGGCGTCTGCTGCTCAACAGGTGCCTCACCGTCAGCCCCGGTGCACCGGCGTCCCACCGGGGCGCGGGCTGGGAGCGGGTCACCGAGCGCGCGATCACCGCGTTGGCGGCCCGCGGCGGACCTAGAGCGGCCATCCTGTGGGGCCGCGACGCCCAGGGGCTCAAGCCGATGCTCGGCGACGTGCCGTGGGTGGAGTCGCCGCACCCCTCGCCGCTCTCGGCCTCGCGCGGCTTCTTCGGCTCACGTCCGTTCAGCCGGGTCAACGACCTGCTCGTGCGCCAGGGCGGCTCCCCGGTCGACTGGCGGTTGCCGTGACCGTCGTACCGTCCCCGCCGTCCCCGCCCCGACGCAGGTGAGCGGCAGCGGGAGCCTGCGGCGGATCGCCGTCGCGCTCACGGCACTGCTGCTGGTCACCGTGGTCGGCACGGCCGGCTACCTGGTGCTCGGGTTCCCGCTGCTCGACGCGCTGTACCAGACCGTGACGACGGTCTCCACGGTGGGCTTCCGCGAGATCCGGCCGCTGTCGACCGCGGGCGTGCTGTTCACGGTGCTCCTGATCGTGGTCGGCGTCGGCACGGTCCTGTACAACCTCGGCGTGGTCCTCGAGGCTCTCACCGAGGGCCATCTGCGCCGGTCACTGGAAAGGCGACGCATGGACAAGGCCATCGACCGTCTGCGCGGGCACGTCATCATCTGCGGGCACGGGCGCGTCGGCGTCGCCGTGCTGGAGGAGCTGCGCAACGTCGGCACCGACGTCGTGGTCGTCGACAGCGACCCCGCGCGGCTGCGTGACCTCCCGCCGGCGGTGCCGTTCCTGGTCGGTGACGTGACCGACGACGAGGTGCTGCGCCGGGCCGGCATCGCCCACGCCCGCGGGCTCATCGCCGCGCTGGAGACCGACGCCGACACCGTCTACGTCACGCTGTCGGCGCGTGCCATGCGCGCGGACCTGGTGATCGTGGCCCGCGCCCGGACCCAGGAGGCGCGGGACAAGATGCTGCTGGCCGGCGCCACCCACGCGGTGAACCCGCAGGGCATCGGTGGCCGCCGGATGGCCGCCTTCGCGCTCCAGCCGGACGTGGCGGAGTTCCTCGACGTGGTGATGCACGACGAGACGCTGGACTTCCGGATCCAGCAGGTCCGCGTCGAGCCGGGGTCCTTCCTCGACGGCCGCACGCTGGCGGAGGCGAACCTGCGCGAGCACACCGGGACGCTGCTGCTCGCCCTGCGCCGCGCGCCGGACCGGCCTCTCGAGCCGAACCCGCCCGTCTCCACCCGGATCCCCGCCTCGGCGGTGCTCATCGCCCTCGGCACCGCCGAGGAGCTGCAGGCGCTGGCCCGGCTGGGTCGCGCGGCCGGGCGGTGACGCCGGCGGGGCTCGGCGGTGACGCGCGGGCCGCTCAGCAGGTCGAGCGCAGCTGGGAGGACTCGATGCGCGCGACGATGCCGCCGGCGATCCGCTCGAGCGCGCGTACGTCGGTCCGGCTGAGCCCCTCGAACACGAGCCTGCGCACCGTCTCCACGTGGCCCGGCGCGGCCTCGACGAGCACCGCCATGCCGTCCTCGGTGAGCCGCACGAGGGTGACCCGCTTGCTGTGCGGGCACGGCTCACGGCACACCCAGCCGCGCCGCTCGAGCTTGGTGACCACGTGCGAGAGCCGCGAGAGCGAGGCGTTGGCCTGACCGGCGAGGTCGCTCATCCGCAGCGTGCGGTCCTCCGCCTCGGAGAGCATGGCCAGGCACAGGTAGTCGAAGTGGGTGAGGTCGGAGTCGCGCTGCAGCTGGGAGTCGAGGGCCGGGCCGAGCTTGAGCATCACCCCGGCGAGCTTCAGCCAGGCAGCCTGCTGATCCGCGTCGAGCCAGTCGGTCATCTGCTCCACCCCGCCAGTAACACTTGAAAGTTCAACTTTAGCCGCCTACCGTTGTCGACGAACCTAGTGGAGGACGCGATGGACGCAAGCACGGAACCGATGCCGGCCGCGTACCTGGGCCACGGGGCGCCGCCGTTGCTCGACGACCCGCGGTGGAGCGGACAGCTCGCCTCGTGGGCCGCCGACCTGCCACGCCCCCGGGGCATCCTCATCGTCTCCGCGCACTGGGAGTCCGCCCCGGTGAGCCTGTCCGCCACCGCACCCGGCACCCCCCTGGTCTACGACTTCGGCGGCTTCGCGCCTCGGTACTACCGCATGACGTATCCCACGCCGGACGCCGGCGCCCTGGCCGCCCGCGTCGCCGGGCTGATGCCGGACACCGAGCCGGTGCACCAGCACCCCAGCCGCGGCCTCGACCACGGCGCGTGGGTGCCGCTGAAGATCATGTACCCGGCCGCCGACATCCCGGTGGTGCAGATGTCCCTGCCCACCCAGGACCCGCACCGCCTGCTCGAGCTGGGCCGGCGGCTGCGCCCGCTGCGCGACGAGGGGGTGCTGGTGATCGGGTCGGGCTTCCTCACCCACGGGCTGCCCTTCCTGCGCGAGTGGCGCATCGACGCCGCCGCGCCCGGGTGGTCGGTCGACTTCGACGCCTGGGCCGCCGAGGCCCTGGCCCGCGGCGACGTCGAGGAGCTCGCGTCGTACCGGACGAAGGCGCCGGGCATGCCCTACGCGCACCCGACCGTCGAGCACTTCACGCCGCTGTTCGTCGCGCTGGGCGCGGCGAGCGACCCCGAGACGCCCGGCGAGCAGCGCATCGACGGCTACTGGATGGGTCTGTCCAAGCGTTCCCTCCAGCTCTCCTGACCCGTTGAAGCGCGCGTGTCGCACCCACCAGACGCGCGTGCTGCCGGCCGCGGCGTGCAACACCCGCGCCTCAACGCTGCAACACGCGCGCCTCAACGGGGATGGGGTCAGCGGGCGAGGCGGCGCATCAGGGTCATCGCGCGCAGGGTGGTCCGGCGCTGCTTCGCGAACGCCGCGGGGTCCTCGGGCGCGGCCATCACCTGCTTCTTGAGCACCGCGAGGTTCTGCACGTCGGTGTACTTCAACAGGCCCTGGTCGCCGTGCCGCGCGCCCACGCCGGACTGCTTGACGCCGCCGGAGGGGGTGCCCTTCGCGGCGTAGGCGGCGGCGAAGCCCTCGTTGATGCTCACGTTGCCGGACTGGATGCGGCGCCCCACCGCGGCCGCGGCGTCCAGGTCGGTGCCCCACACGCTCGCCGAGAGCCCGTAGTCGGTGTCGTTGGCGGCCGCGACCGCCTCGTCCACGGTCGAGTACCGGTGCAGCGCCACCACCGGGCCGAACGTCTCGCACGACCCCGCCAGCATGTCCTGCCTGACCCCCTCGAGCACGGTCGGCTCGTAGAACGCCGGCCCCAGGTCCGGCCGCGCCCGGCCACCTACCAGCACCATGGCGCCCTTCGCCCGGGCGTCCTCCACGTGGGCGGCGACCCGCTCCAGGTGCTCGGGGGAGATCAGCGAGCCGACCTGCGGCCCGAAGTCGTACGACGGGCCCAGGCGCAACGCGCCGACCGCGGCGACGAACCGCTCCTTGAACGCGTCGTAGAGCGCGTCGGGAAGGTAGATGCGCTCCACGTGCATGCACACCTGCCCGGTGTTGCGGAACACCGCGTCGAGCGCGCCCGGGACGAGCTCGTCGAGGTTCGCGTCCGGCATCACCACCATCGGGTTCTTGCCGCCGAGCTCGAGGCAGCAGCCGATCAGGTTCTGCCCGGCCCGCTGGCCGATGAACCGACCGGTCGCCGTGGACCCGGTGAACATCACGTAGTTCGCGTGGTCGATCACCGGCGGGCCGGTCACCGCGCCCTCGCCGCACACCACCTGGAACAGTCCCTCGGGCAGGCCGGCTTCGTAGAGCAGCTCGACGCCGTACAGCGGGGACAGGGCGGTCTTGTTGTCGGGCTTGAGCACCACGCCGTTGCCGGCCATCAGCGCGGGGATCGCGTCGGAGATGCCGGTCGCGAACGGGAAGTTCCAGGGGGCGATGATCCCGACCACGCCCTTCGGCTGCCGGATCTCGGTGGAGCTGCTCACCACCGGCACGGGACCCGAGCGGCGCACCGGACGCAGCAGCTTCGGCGCCCGCTTGAGGTAGTAGTTCATGACCATCAGCGGGTCGACGGTCTCCTCGAAGGCCATCCGCCGGGCCTTGCCGCTCTCGGCCTGGATCAGGTCGACGATCGTGTCGTTGCGCTCGACGAGCAGCTGGTGGAACCGGCGGAAGACCGCCAGCCGCCGGCGCAGCGGCCACTGCGCCCACACCGCCTGGGCGTCCCGTGCCCGGGCGAAGGCGGCGGCGACGTCGGCCTCGCTCGACTGTGGGAGGGCGGCGAGCACCTCCCCGGTGCAGACCTCGTGCAGCTTCCAGGTCTCGCCGGTGCTCGAGGGCACCCGGGCGGTGAGCCGGCGCAGCAGCTCGTCGGTGATCGAGGCGGGCAGCGCGCCCGACAGGCCGGCCGCGGTGGTCGAACTCATGCACTCATCTCCTTGGTGGGGGCCGCGGGCGCGCTGCGGGCCACCCGGGCTTCGTACTCCCGGCGCTGCGGCGAGTCGATGGCGTCCAGCGCCGCCCGCTCCCCGCCGAGCACCCTGGTGACCCAGTCGCCGACACGCCGCGGCAGCAGTGCCCCGGCGCGTACCGCCAGGCCCATCGACGCGGGCACGTAGACGTCCGGCCGCGGGAACCGCAGCGCGTCCACGACCGCGGCGGCCACGTCCTCGGGGGTGACCGGCCGGACCCCGAGGGTGTCCCGGAACCCGGCGGACAGCTCGGTGCGGACGATGGCGGGGTGCACCGCGGTCACCGCGATCGGGACCCGGTCGGCCCTGAGCTCGGTGTGCACGGCGTTGGAGAAGCCGGAGACCGCGAACTTGGTGCCGCTGTAGGTCGCGGCACCGGCGATCGGGACCCGACCGGCCGCCGAGGAGATGTTGACGACGTGACCGGCGGCACCGCGGGCCTTCCACCGCCGGACCATCTCCTTGGTGCCGTGCACGACGGCCAGGAAGTTCACCGCAACCTGCGCGGCGGCGGCCTCGGCGGACTCGTCCTCGATCCGGTTGATCGGCATGATCCCGGCGTTGTTGACGAGTACGTCGATGGGGCCGAGGTCACGCTCGACGCGGTCGAGGAACGCCGTGAACGCCGCCCGGTCGGTGACGTCGAGCGGCAGCCCGAGTCCTCCGAGCGCGGCAGCGGTCCGGTCGGCGAGGACGCCGTCGAGGTCACCGAGGGCCAGCACGGCGCCCTCGCCGGCCAGTAGGGACGCCGTACACGCTCCGATGCCGCGCCCACCTCCGGTGACCACGACGACCTTGCCGGCCAGGGGAACGGGCTGCTTGGCCATGGGGGGCTCCTTGTTCAGTCCTGCAGCATCAGCTCGGCGCAACGCTCCCCGATGAGCATCGCCGGTGCGTTGGTGTTGCCGCCGGTGATCGACGGCATGATCGAGGCGTCGGCGACCCGCAGGCCCTCGATCCCGCGGACCCTGAGCTCGGGGTCCACGACCGCCCGCTCGTCGACGCCCATCCGGCAGCTGCCCACCGGGTGGTACACCGTCGTGGCCCGGTTGGGTATCTCCCGGCGCAGCGCGGCCTCGTCGGGGTAGGCCAGACCGGGCATCCGCTCCCGTGTGACGCCGCCGACGATGCCGCGGCTGCCCATCGCCTCGCGAATCATCCTCATGCCGTCGAGCAGGATCTGGGTGTCCTCGGGCTCGGCCAGGAAGTTCGGGTCGATCAGCGGTGCGGCGGTCGGGTCGGCCGACGCGAGCCGCACCGTGCCGCGGCTGCGCGGGTAGATCAGCGTGGAGAACACCGTGAGTGCGGGTGCCGGCTCGAGCTTGTAGCGGACCGGGGCGTCCTGGTTCGGCCCGGGGTAGGCCCACGGCAGCGCATGGATCTGGATGTCCGGCAGGCCCTTGGCCAGCGAGGAGCGGACGAAGCCGCACACCTCGAAGACCGTCTGCGCCAGCCACGTCTCCCCGAGGGTGTACTCGCGCAGGACCGCCTTGGCGAAGTACGGCGCCGAGCTGCGGTTGCGCGCCGAGGCCATGTCGAAGGTGAGCGGGACGAACATGTGGTCGTGCAGGTTCTCGCCCACCGGCAGGTCCGCGTGCACGTCGAGGCCGTGCCCGCGCAGGTGGTCCGCGGGCCCCACGCCGGAGAGCATGAGCAGCTGCGGTGACTGGTAGGACCCCGCGGAGACGACCACCTCACGGGTCGCGCGCACGGTCTCGGGGCCGTCCTTGGTGAGCACCTCCACCCCGGTGGCGCGCCCGTGCTCGATCACGACGCGGGAGGCCTGCGCGTGCGTGAGCACGGTGAGGGTCGGCAGCGGGTCGTCGAGGTAGGCGACCGAGGAGCTGTAGCGCAGCCCCCGCGCGGCGCTCTGCTGGAACGTGGAGACGCCCTCCTGGGTGTGGCCGTTGTAGTCGTCGATCACCTCGACGCCGGCCGTCTCGGCCATGGCGTGCTGGAACTGCCGACCGGCGTCGGTCATGTTCTTGACCCGGGTCACCTGGACCCGCCCGCCGGCGCCGCGCACGTCGCTGGCACCGCCCTCCCAGTTCTCCAGCTTCTTGTACGTCCCGAGCACGTCTCCCCAGGCCCAGCCCTTGCAGCCCTCGTCGGCCCAGTCGTCGAAGTTCTTCGGGTTGCCGCGCACGAAGAGCATGCCGTTGACCGAGCTGGAGCCGCCCAGCACCTTGCCGCGGGTCTGCGGGATGGTCCGGCCGAGGGCGTGGCGCTGCGGGACCGTGGAGAAGCCCCAGTCCAGGGTCTTCTTCAGCTGCGGGATGTTGTGGAACACCGCGATCAGCCCCGGCTTGCGCACGAACCGGGTGCGGTCGGCCTTGCCGGCCTCGAGCAGGATCACCGAGGCGCCGCTCTCGGCGAGCCGGCGGGCCACGATCGCACCGGCGCTGCCGGCACCCACCACGACGTAGTCGGCCTGCTTCATCTCACACCTCGTCCTCGCGTCGCTCGCCCGCCCCGCGGGCCAGACTAGAACAAGTTCTATGTCCGCGGAACCCCCCGACGGCGACGTGCCGGCACGACCGGTCCGCGCGATGGCGAGCGGCGCGCGGCGCGCGGGGCGGCGCGGGGCGGCGCGGGGCGGCGCGCCTCGTCGTGGCACCGGCGCGGCGTCGCGGGCCGCGGACCGGTCCGCGAAGATGGGGACGTGAGCATCCTTTCGATCCAGTCCCTCGTCGCCTACGGCTACGCCGGCAACAGCGCCGCGATGTTCCCCTTGCAGCGCCTCGGCAAGGTGGTCTGGCCGGTGATGACCGTCCACTTCTCCAACCACACCGGGTACGGCGAGGCGCGTGGGCCGCTGCTGCGCGCGGACGACATCGCGGAGGTGATCCGGGGGGTGGAGGACCGCGGCGCCCTGCCCCGCTGCGAGGCGGTGCTCTCGGGCTACCAGGGCGCGGAGTCGGTCGCGGAGGTGATCCTCGACGCCGTCGCCAGGGTGAAGGCCGCCAACCCGGAGGCGATCTACTGCTGCGACCCGGTGATGGGGGACGTCGGCCGCGGCATGTTCGTGCTGCCGGGGATCCCCGAGCTGATGCGCGACCGCGTGGTCCCGCGGGCGGACGTGATCACGCCCAACCACTTCGAGCTCGACTTCCTGGCCGGCACCACGACCCGCACGCTCGAGGAGCTGCTCGCCGCCGTGGACGCCGTACGCGCCACCGGACCGGACACCGTGCTGGTGACGAGCACGGTCGTCGCCGACACCCCGGAGGACGCCCTGGACATGGTCGCGGTCTCCTCCGCCGGCGCGTGGCGGGTGCGCACGCCCCGCCTGGACCTCAACCCACCCGGCGGCGGGGACCTCACCGCGGCGGTGATGCTGGCCAACCTGCTCGACGGGCGCCCGTTGCCTGCGGCGCTGGGTCGTACGGCGTCCTCGGTGTTCGCCGTGCTGCGCGCCACCGCGGAGGCCGGCGACCGCGAGATGCGCCTCGTGCAGGCCCAGGACGAGCTGGCCAACCCCCGCTCGGAGTTCGAGGTCACCGCCCTGCGCTGAGCGGCCACCACCTCACCGACAATCCGTCAACGTCCGCAACCAGCCCAAACCCGCCGAGGGGTCACGAACGTGCCCTCTCCGCCGGCGTGTCGGGGGGCTCGTGACCCCTCGGCGGGGCCCACGACCCGACAAGCCCCGGCACGGCAAGGCAAGCCCCGGCACGGCAAGGAGGGCGCACGGATGGGCGCATGGGCCGGCGTGCGGAGGGGCACACGGACAGCGACGAGAGCGAGGTGCGGCATGAAGGTCAGAAAGCAGACCGTGGTGGACTTCATCAGGACCCGCGGCGACGAGGACCGGGTCAGCGAGGCCGAGAGCCGCCTCCCCGAGCAGGTGGACACCGACGAGCACGCCGACCTGCTCGCACAGCTCGGCGTCGAGCCCGACGACCTCGACGAGGACGCGGCGCCCTTCACATGAAGCCGAGAGCCGCTTGTCAGGTTCGAACTGACGACCTTTCGCTTACAAGGCGAGTGCTCTACCAGCTGAGCTAAAGCGGCGCGGTGAATCCATCGTAGACAACCGGATGGGGGTCGCCGCACCCGCATGCGGGTCCGTGCGCACGGG
The DNA here is from genome assembly GCA_963709685.1 of uncultured Actinomycetota bacterium. Classification (GTDB taxonomy): domain Bacteria; phylum Actinomycetota; class Actinomycetes; order Propionibacteriales; family Nocardioidaceae; genus Nocardioides_B. The sequence goes on along the minus strand of CAVPXH010000020.1, from coordinate 161,834 downwards.
TACTCCGTGGGCGACGAACTGCGACGAGGGGAGACGAGATGAGCAACGACGACAAGATGAAGAACAAGGCCGAGGGCGCGATCGGCAAGGCCAAGGAGAAGCTCGGCGAGAGCACCGACGACCGGGACATGCAGGCCGAGGGCCAGACAGGACCAGAGCAAGGCCGACCTGAAGCAGGCCGGCGAGAAGGTCAAGGACGCCTTCAAGAACAGCTGAGCACCGCCCAGGAGGCGCCGCGGGCTGTTCCGCGGCGCCTCCTGCATGCCGGCACCGCTCCCCGGGGCCGCTCCCTACCCCGGGGGCGGTCAGGCCGCGCCGGCTCCGGCCTGCGAGGAAACGGCCGATCGCCGCGCGCAGGCCGGGGGCGTCCAGCCCGTGCGCGGCCGCGTGCTCGCCCGGGTGTGCCGTAGCGGCGCAGCTCCTCGCGGCCGACGCCGAGCGAGAGCAGCCGGTGCGGCTCGGTCGACCAGCGCGTCGGCGACGCAGCCGGGCCGAGGTACCCGCCAGGTACGGCTCGACGAGCACCACCTCCGGCGTACCCACGGCGACCTCGCGCAGCGCCCGCCGCGTCGAAGGGCCGGACCGTGTTCGCGTAGAGCACCGCCACGTCGAGGCCCCTCGGTGGCCGCGAGCACCGGCGTCGAGCATCGGCCCCACCGCCACCACGGTGGCGGCCCGCTCCCCGGCGTACGACGTGGAAGCGGCCAGGGAGCACCGGGGAGGGCCGCGTCGTTCTGCTGCGCGACCACGCGCACGTAGTCGCGGCCGTCGCCGGCGACCGCGCGCCGCAGCGCGGCCTCCACCTCGTCGGCATGGCCCGGGCACGTGGATCGTCCACGCCGGGCAGGGTGTCCATCAGCGCGACGTCGCCGGGTGCCTGGTGGGTGCGGCCCGCGGCCGGGTCGTCGTCGAAGGACCGCCCGAGCCCACCAGCACTCCCCCGACGTCCTGGTGGTTGAAGCCGAGCTTGACCTGCTCGAAGGCCCGCTCGACGAGGAACGAGGCGAAGGTGTGCACGACCGGGCCGCATCCCGGTGAGCGCCAGGCCGGCACCGACGTTGACCAGCAGCTGCTCGCGGATGCCCGACGTTGACCACCCGGTCGGGGTGGCGCGCGCGCGACCTCGCCGAAGTACTGCCCGAGATCTCGGCGTAGACCAGCGCGACCGAGAGGTCCTCCTCGACGAGGTCGGCGGCGGTGGCGGCGAACGTGCTCGCCGCGGGTCCCGGCTCATGACGCACTTCCCCTCGACGCGGGCGACGACCACGGCCAGGCCGCGGCGGCCCTCCCGGCTGCGGGCGCCGCGTCAGCGCCCGATGCAGCGCGCGTGGTCTCGACCGTCGACGTCCCCGACCACGCCACCCCTCGCGGCGAACCGCTGCTCGATCCGAGCCGGGCACGGCGTAGCTGGCCGAGGCGGTTGTCGACGACCACCACGGTGAGGCCTCCAGCCTGCAGCGCGGCCGCGAGCTCGATCGCCTCGTGGTTGCTGCCCTCGTCGAGCTCTGCGTCGCCGACGAGTACGACGACCCGCGAGCCGAGCCCCTGTGCGCGCAGGCCGAGCGCGATCCCGACCGCGAGCGGCAGGCCGTGCCCCAGCGACCCGCTGGAGATCTCGACGCCCGGGACCAGGGTCCGGTCGGGATGGTGGCCGAGCGGCGAGTCGTACGACGCCCACCCAGCCGAGCCAGTCCACGGGGAAGAACCCCTGGCCGCGAGGACGCGTAGTAGGCCATCGGCCCGTGTCCCTTGGAGAGCAGGAACCGGTCCCGCTCGGGGTCCTGGCCATCGTCGCCGGGCGACACGTCGAGGACCCGGTCGTAGAGCACCCAGAGCACGTCGAGGGTCGAGGTCGCCGCCGGCGCCGTGCTTCTCGTCGCCGGTCATCAGCGCCATCAGGCGGCGGCAGGTCGCCGTAGCCGTAGCCGGGGCGGCCGCGCTGAGGTGGCGCGTGCGTCGATATCATGACGAGCAACGATGCAAGTTCAAGCTGACTCGAAGTCAAGCTATGCTCGCGGTCGATGGCGGCGGCGACACCTCACCATCGGCCAGCTCGCGGAGCGCTCCGGCGTCGCGACCTCGGCGCTGCGCTACTACGAGGACCTCGGCCTCTCGCCTCGAGCGCACGGCCGGCAACCAGCGCCGGTACCCGCGGGCGACGCTGCGCCGGGTCGGCGTTCATCCGTTCCGCGCAACGTGTCGGGCTGAGCCCTCGACGAGATCGCCGAGGCGCTGGCGACGCTGCCGCAGGGCCGCACGCCGACGAAGGCCGACTGGGCCCGGCTCTCGCGCGGCTGGCGGCCACGGCTCGACGCGCAGATCGAGCGGCTGGTAGCGGCTGCGCGACAAGCTCGACGGCTGCATCGGCTGCGGCTGCCTGAGCCTGCAAGACGTGCGCGCTCAACAACCCCGAGGACGAGGTCGCGCCGCGGGCCCGGGCGGTCTCCTCGAGCCCGTACCCCTGACGTCATACACCCCGGTCCACCCCGCCGCCGTCGTATGACGTCCCGCCGGACGTCATACACCCCGGTCCACCCGGCGGCCGCTTCGTATGACGTCCGCCCGGTGCGCGGCACTAGCCGAATCCATGGCTCTGCGGATCGTTGCGACGAAGCCGAACCCGCGGCTGGTCACCCTGCCCTGGAGCATCCCCGCTCGAGGAGTGGGAGCGACGATGTCGTCGTCGCACTTCCCGCAGGGCATCTCGCGACACGTCGTACGCATGGTCCGCCTCGGCCCTGACGTCTACGCGCTCAAGGAGACCCGCGAGCGCGATCGCCTTCCGGGAGTACCGCCTGCTGCGCGACCTGCGCCGCCTCGAACTGCCCACGGTGGACCCGGTCGGCGTCGTCGCCGGCCGGGAGGCCGACGACGGCTAGGAGATCGAGCCCGCGCTCGTGACCCGCCACCTGCGCTTCTCGATGCCCTACCGTTCCCTGTTCAGCCACGGGCTCCCGGCCGACTGCCTGCCGCGAGCTGATCGACGCGCTCGTCGTGCTCCTGGTGCGGCTGCACCTGGCCGGGTTCTTCTGGGGCGACGTGTCGCTGTCCAACGTGCTGTTCCGGCGCAGCGCCGGCGAGTTCGCGGCCTACCTCGTCGATGCCGAGACCGGCGAGCTGCACGAGGAGCTCAGTCCAGCGGGCAGCGCGCCACGACCTGGAGGTCGCCCTCATGAACATCTTCGGCGAGCTGCTGGACCTGCAGGCCGGCGACCTCCTGGACGAGAACGTCGACGCCGCCGCGATCGTCAGCCGGGTCCAGGAGCGGTACGGCGCGCTGTGGGACGAGCTCACCGGCACCGAGGAGTTCACCGTCGACGAGATGTGGCGCATCGAGCAGCGGATCGCGCGGCTCAACGAGCTCGGCTTCGACGCCGACGAGCTCGACATCGTCACCGACTGGGACGGCTCCACCGTCCGGGTGCAGCCGAAGGTGGTCGAGGCGGGGCACCACACCCGCGAGCTGCAGCGGCTCACCGGCTTGACGTGGAGGACAACCAGGCGCGCCGGCTGCTCAACGACCTCGCCTCCTTCACCGCCCACCACGACCTGGGCATGGAGGACCGCGCGATCGTGGCCCACCGGTGGCTGACCACCGTCTACGAGCCGGTCATGGCCATGGTGCCGCGCGAGCTGCGCGGCCGGCTGGAGCCGGCGGAGATCTTCCACGAGATCCTCGAGCACCGGTGGTACCTCTCCGAGCGCGCCGGGGCGGAGGTCGACCTCTTCGACAGTGCCCGCTCCTACATCGACACGGTGCTGCGCAACCGGCCTGAGGAGGTCATCGCCCCGGCGTGACGCGCGGTTTGCCCCGGGCCACCCCCGGGCACTGCCCCTGCATGAGTGAGCAGTCCGCAGTCTCCGACCGCGTCCAGGTGATGCTCCGCCCGCTCGGCAGCGGGCTGCCCCTGGGCTTCTTCGCCTTCGGCAACGGCATGGCGCTGCTCGGCGGCCTGGGCCTGCACCTGCTCCCCGCCGCCACGACGCCCGACGTGGGGTGGATGCTGATCACCTTCGTGACCCCCATCGAGCTGCTGGCCGCGGTGATCGCCTTCCTCGCGCGAGACGGTCTCGGCGCGACCGGCCTGGGACTGTTCGGCGCGTCCTGGGTCACGCTGGGCGTGCAGATGCTGCACGGCACCCCCGGCGCCACGAGTCCCGTGCTGGGGCTCTACCTGGTGTCCTTCAGCGTGGCGGTCGCCCTGCTCGCCGGCGCCGCCTCGTTGGGCCAGCCGCTGCTGTCGACCATCCTCGGCATCGCCTCGGTGCGCGGCTTCGTCGACGCGGGCTACCAGCTCAGCGGCAACACCACGACGCAGCTCGTTGCCGGTGCCCTCGCGCTGCTGCTGACCGCGCTTGCCTTCTACGGCGGCCTGGCGTTCGTCCTCGAGGACACCATGCATCGCACCGTGCTCCCGCTCGGCCGGCGCGGCCAGTCTGCCACCGCCCTCGGCGGCGGCTTCGACGAGCAGCTCGCGCAGCTGGAGTCCGAGGCCGGGGTGCGCCGGTCGCTGTGAGTGGGCTCAGTACGGCTTGCAGACGCGGCAGCCGGTGAGTTCCGGCGCGTCCGGGCCGGCCGGCGCCAGGTCGTCGCGGGCCTGCACCAGGGGACAGTCCCGCCGGTGCACCGTGGTGCCGGCCCCGGCGACCACGAGCACGGACCCGGGATCGCGCCCGGCGGCCGCGTCGCGCGGCGCACCGGCGCGCTCCCCGGCCGCAGCACTGTGCGACACGACGTCGGCGAGGACGAGCAGGGTGTCGGAGAGCCGCTTGGCGGTGTCCCGGTTGTCCGAGGCGATCCGCGCCAGCCACGCCCCGAAGTACAGGAACCCGCCGCAGAAGGTGAGCCCGAGCCCGAGCAGGCCGCCGGAGACGAGGTAGGACAGCTGGTCGTACTGGTACGGCGTGTGCGCGGCGCCGTACCAGCCCAGGATGATCACGATCAGGCCCAGCGGCAGCAGCACCGCGCCGGCCACGAACAGCACCACCTGGAGCACGCGGTAGCCGTCGTTGCGCAGCGGGGCGGCCCCGCTCGTCGAGCCGGTGCGGGCCGTGGCGCGCGGCATGGCGGAGACGGACGTGGTGGTCATGTCAGGCCTTCCTGAGGTCGGGGACACCGGTTTCGAGTCCATGGCTGCAGCTGCCGGCGCCCCCGAGGACGAAGCCGCCCATCTTCTGCAGCCACCAGCCGAGGCCCGAGGCAAGCAGGACCCCGCCTGCCATCAGCGCGCCGGGGACGCTGGCCAACGGCGGGAGGCCGGCCGCGCTGTTCTGGGTGGCCACGGCCGTCGGGGCATCACTTCCCGCCGCCGGGGGGCCGCCCGCACCGAGCGGTCCGGTGACCGAGGAGCCGCCCAGCCCCCCGCCGGTGACGGCACCCCCGGCGCCCGCGGCCGGCGCACCGCCGGCAGCGGCGGATCCGGGAAGGTCACCGAGCGTGGGCAGGTCGATCGCCGGCACCGTGTTCGCCTCGCTGGCGGCGTTGCCGGCCGTGATGACGATCTTGGGCGCCAGGTGCACGGCCGCCCCGAGGAGGCTCTTGAGCTGCCCGGCGCTGTCGGGCACCTGACCGACGATCTGGTCGAACGGGATCGCGTCGAGCTTCGAGCGCAACGGCCTGGTGTCGATCACGATCTGCAGACCCTGCAGCGACACCTGCCCGTCGGCGCCGTGAAGCTTCTTCTCGCCCTTGGGCAGCACGAAGGAGACACCGAGGGCCTTCAGCGCCTTCGCCGGGTCGTTCGGCAGGCCGGGGATGGGCGCCTGCCGGCCCGCGGCGTGCACGCCGTCGCGGTCGACGGTGAACTGGTTCCCGTCGATCGCCAGCCCCACCACCCGGGCCTGGCCGTCCGTGGTCGCCTTCGCGCCGTTGCTGGTGGCGCGCGAGGACACGCGTACGGCGTCGGCGGTGATCAGCCCGCCCAGCAGCGACAGGTCGGTGATCGTGCTGGTGGCGACCGACTCCACCTGGCCGCTGTCGTTGGTGCTGCGACTGACGCTGGTCATGCCACCGACGTCGACCAGCGCGGCGACCTCCGGAGGCAGTGCGGGACCCGACGGCCCGGACGGCCCCGACGGCCCCGACGGCAGGCCCGGCAGCGGCGAGCCGCCGCCCGAGCCGGATCCCGAGCCGGACCCCGAGCCGCCGCCCGAGCCGGACCCGGAGCCCGAGGAGCCCGCCGACGTCGCGAGCTGTCGCCCGGTGATCGCCGCACCGAGGGCGGAGAGGGCGCCGAGACCCGGGGCGCTCGGGGACTGCGCGCCCGGCAGACCCGGCAGACCCGGGAGGCCCGGGGACCCGGGAAGTCCGGGCGCGCCTCCCCCGCCGCCCTGCTGGCCCTTGCCGTCGTGGGACTTGGGGGCGGAGACGTCCCCGTCGGGTGAGTACCCGGCCATGGCGACGGTCTCCTTGTCCGAGGCGCTGGTGCGCATCACCGTGCCGGGGAACGGCTCGTCGGACTGCTTCGCCTGGCCGTCCGGCGCGCCGGAGTTCACCTGCACCGGGTAGCCGTCCTTGCACAACCCGGTGTCACCGAGCCCGAGCTGCTCCACGAACGTCTTGCAGCCCTCGCCCACGGGGTCGCCCGGCCACAGCCACGACGCGCGCCCGTGCGCGTTGGGCCCGGTGGCGGCCTGCACCGTGGTGTAGGCGAAGCTCGCCTCGGCCTGCGGGGTGGCCGGGATCGGGATCGTCGGCTCGTAGATCTCGACCTTGAGCGGCGTCGCGGTCGCGGTCGTGGTGAAGCCACCGAACGCCGGCTTCGCGGGGACGACGTACGCCTGCGCGGGCGCGGCGGGGACCGCCACCCCGACCAGCCCGGCCGCGAGCACTGCGTACCAGGTTCTCCGCATGCTGCTCATGCAGCTCCTCCCAGGATGAGGTCGGACATGGTCTTGCTGATCTCCGCCGGCTCGCCGGTGGCCACCACGCGGCCCCCGGACATCACCGCGGCGTAGTCGCTGACGCGCAGCGCGGTGCGGGCGAACTGCTCCACGACCAGGATCGAGACACCGGTCTCGGCGATGCTGGCCACGGTGTCGTAGAGCTCCTCGACGATCAGGGGCGCCAGCCCCATGGACAGCTCGTCGAGCAGCAGCAGCGCCGGGTCGGATGCGAGCGCGCGGGACAGGGCCAGCATCTGCTGCTCGCCGCCGGACATGGTGCCGGCGAGCTGGTGGCGCCGCTGGTGCAACCGCGGGAAGTAGTCGAAGGCGGTCTGCAGCACCTGGGCGGCGGGCACGCCCGCGTAGGAGACGAGCGTCAGGTTCTCCTCGACGGTGAGGTTCGGGAAGACGCTGCGACCTTCCGGGATCGTGGTGAGCCCCAGCCGCGCGAGCTGGTCCGGGCGCGCGCCGCGGACGTGCACCCCGGCCAGGTGGATGTCGCCGTGCGTGGGCGCCAGCCGGCCGCTGATCACCTTCAGCAACGTGGACTTGCCGGCTCCGTTGGGGCCGAGCAGGGCGACCACCGCACCGCGGGGCACGGTGAGGTTCACCCCGCGCAGCACCTCGATGCGCCCGTAGGCGGCGCGGAGGTCCACCACCTCCAGGATGGGCACCTGGCTCATCGGCGCGCTCCTCCTTGCACGTGTCCGGCGTTCATCGCACCACCGGGATCTCGGTCGTGACCTCGGCGACCCGGTCGAGCACCGCGGTCTGCTCCGCCGCGGGCAGGCCGTGGGCCGGCGAGGCGGCCGACGAGTCTGCCGGCGAGGCGGGCGTGGGTTCCTCGGCGGCGCCGAGGTAGGCCTCCTGGACCCGCGGGTCGGCACGGATGGCCGCCGGCGGACCCGAGGCGATGACCGACCCGAAGTCGAGCACGTGGATCTCGTCGCAGACCGCCATCACCAGGTCCATGTCGTGCTCGACCATCAGCACGCCACGGCCCTCGTCGGCCAGCTCGCGCAAGAGCATCCCGAAGTCGTCGGTCTCGGACTCGTCGAGACCGGACGACGGCTCGTCGAGCAGCAGCAGGGCCGGCTCGCACGCCAGCGCCCGGGCCAGCTCGAGCAGGCGCGCGACCCCGGTGGGCACCGAGTCCGCCCGCTCGTCGGCGTACGCCGCGATCCCGACCCGCTCCAGCAGCGCCTCCACCCCGGGGCCCGGCCGGGACAGCAGGCCGCGCACGCCACGATGGATGTCGAGTGCGGTGCGGACGTTGTCACGCACGGTCAGCGAGCCGAACGCCTCCAGCCGCTGGAAGGTCCGGGCCATGCCACGCCGGGCGCGCCGGTGCACCGGGGTGCCGGTGATGTCCGCCCCCCGGAAGCGGACGTGGCCGCGACTGGGTCGCTGCAGGCCGGTGATCACGTTGAAGCACGTGGTCTTGCCGGCCCCGTTCGGTCCGATCAGCCCGGTGACCGTGCCCGTCTCCATCGCGAAGGAGGCGTGGTTCACCGCGGTGACGCCCCCGAACTGGACGACGACCTCCTCAACCTCGAGCAGCGGCATGGACGCCGACCTCCTCACGCTCACGGTCCGCGGCCGCCCCCAGGACCGCCGGCTCCGGTCGGTGGCCGGGGACACCCAGCCCTGGGAGCCGGGCGCGCACCTGGGGTGCGAGCCACCCCTGCAGGCGCCGGCCGAGGCCGAAGCCGAGGTTCGCCAGGCCGTTGGGGTCGCGGCCGAGCGCCACCGCGCCGAAGCCGATCACCACGAACGCCAGCCCCGCCAACCGCGGGTAGCTGGACTGCAGCACCGGCAGCATCGTCAAGAAGATCCCGCCCGCGGCCGCGCCGGTGACCGAGGTGACTCCGCACACCACGGCGAGCAGCAGCAGCGGCAGGCTGGCGAACAGCTGGAAGTCCGTGGCCGCGATCGTCTCCCGCAGCCCCGCGAAGAGGGCGCCGGCGAGCCCGGCCATCGCCGCGGACAGCCCGAACAGCGCCACGCGGAACCAGTTCATGTTCAGGCCGAGGGTCCCGCAGGCGGCCGGGCTGTCGCGCATCGCGATGAGGATGCGCCCCAGCCGGCCACGACGCAGCTGCAGCAGCCCGATGCCCATGAGCACGAAGAACACCGTCATCAGCAGCACGTAGGTCCCGGTGTCGGTGACCCGGGCGCCGAGCAGCGAGAGCCGCTGCGCGCGCAGGTCGCCGTTGAAGCCGAACGCGAACGAGGACTGGAAGACCAGCTTGTCCATCAGCTGGCCGAACGCGAGCGTGGACAGCGCGAGGTAGAGGCCGGTCAGCCGGAGCACCGGGAGCGCGACCAGGGCACCCACCAGCCCGGAGACGGCCGCCGCCAGCACCAGGCCGAGCAACGTGGGGTCGTCGAGCTTGGCGTAGGCCAGGGCACCGACGCCGGCGAAGGTGAACTGCGCCAGGGAGACGTGACCGCCGTACCCGGTGAGCAGGACCAGGGAGAGCATCACCATCGCGTACGTCGCGGCGGTGCCGGCCAACAGCAGCGTCGAGCCGCCCATCGCCAACGTCGCCGCGGCGACCACGACCACCAGCGCCACACCTGCCGTGCCCTGCCGGCGCAGGGAGGGCAGCGGCGCCGAGACCAGGCCCTTCACCTGGCCGATCCGCAGCTGTGCCTGAGGCAGCATCACGATCACCACGAACAGGAACAGCGTGGGTACGACGGCCCGGAGGCCGGCCATGCTGCCGCCGCCGGGAAGGAACCCGACCGCGTAGGACTGCAGGAGTCCGAGTCCCATGGCTCCCGCGAACGTCAGCGGCAGGCTGGTGAGCCGACCCAGCATCGCAGCGGCGTAGGCGTTGATGACCAGCAGCGTCAGGTCGTAGTAGTCGAGGCCGATGACCGGGGTGAGCAGGATCCCCGCCAACGCGGCGAGGGAGGTGCCGATCGCCCACGCGAGGGCGGACACCAGCTGCGGGCGTCCGCCGTACAGCTGCAGCAGGTCGGGGTTGTCGACACTGGCACGCATGGCGGTGCCGATCCGCGTCCGGTTCAGCAGCAGGAACAGGCCTCCCGCCACGAGGCCGGACAGGACGATCGTGAGCAGCTGGTGGAAGGTCACGAAGACGCTGCCGAGCTGGACGCCTGCCTGGCCGAAGAACTGCGGGACGGTGCGCGCCGAGGGCGGCCAGATCTGCTGTGCCACCCCGATGAGCCCCACGAACAGACCCACGGTCACCACCAGCGAGACGCTGACCGGGGCGTCACCCAGGCCGCGGGTCATCACCCGCTGCACGAACATGCCGAACAGCGGGGCCACCACGAGCAGGACCAGCAGCAGCGACAGCCACGACGGGAGCCCTTGGCGCTGGTTGAAGTCCCAGAAGATGAAGGCCATCACCATGCCGAACGCGCCGTGGGCGATGTTGAACACGCGCGTGGTGCTGTAGGTCAGCACCAGGCCGCCGGCCGCGATCGCGTAGGCGGCTCCGGTGAACACGCCGAGGATCGTGAACGAGAGCAGGGTCCCCATGGTCAGTTCGCCTTCGTCACGCCGTCGCAGGTGTAGGTGGTCGGGCCCTCGGGCACCCACTTGCCGCCCTGCAGCCGGATCCAGCGCCAGCAGTCGCCGGTCTTCTTGGAGCCGACGTGCTGCGGGCTGTGGATGCCGTTGCCGGTCCAGTTGTCGACGTGCCGGATCGCGTCGACGAGCGTCTGCCGGTTGAGCCGGCCGCCGAGCTTGGTCGCCTCCTGCACGAAGAGCCGCGCCGCCGACCAGGAGAACACGCCGAAGAAGCTGGGCGTGGCGCCGGGCTTCACCTGCTGCAGCCACTGCTCGTAGAGGGCCATCTCCTTGTTCTGCTCGGGGTGGTCGAGCGGGGCGATGTTGACGAAGATCTTCGTGCCTTCGACCGCCGAGCCCCCGGACTGCACGTAGTCGGGGTTGTAGCCGGTCGGGTCCAGCACGTAGGCGTCGGGCTTGAACCCCTGCTGCTGCATCGCCTGGGCGAGGCGGACCGCCTGCTGGTAGGCGCCGAGGAACTGCACGTAGCGCACGCCCTTGTCCTTCATCTGCTGGACGTAGGGCGCGTAGTTGAACTCCGACACGTCGATGCTCTGCTTGTAGACGAAGTGCATGCCGCGCCGCTCCATCGCGCGCGCCTGGTTCTGGGCGTTGAGCGGTCCGACCCCGGCGTTGATCCACAGGTAGGCGGCCTTCTTCGCCGCTGCCGGGTAGTTCTTGATGATGTGGTCCGGGACCGCGTTCTCGAACGTGTCGGGGTTCGCCGACTGGACGCCGAAGCAGGTGGCGCAGTCCTGGCGCTCCCGGCTCACCGCCGCCGAGCGCAGGTCGGGCAGCCCGCACTTGGCCGCGGTGGCCGCCCCACCGGAGTCGAAGGCGCTCATGGACCCCACCGCGGCGAGCGCGGTGTCGCACGCCTTCGCGTAGGCCTGCTGGTCGGCTCCCGCGTCGGTGCGGCTGTCGAGCGACTCGAGCTTGAGCTTGCGTCCGCAGATGTCGGAGGTCGCGTTGAAGTACGCGACGTAGGCCTTGACCGCGTCCTGGGCCGACTCGAACAGTCCGGGCACCGGTCCGCTGATGTCGGAGGAGTTCGCGATGGTGATGTACTTGTCGTCGATGCCGGTCTGGTTCTTCAGGCCCGCGCAGCTGCCCGCCGCGGCGGCTCCGTGCGCGGAGCCCGCTGCGCTGCTGCTCGTGCCGCCTGCGCCGCCCCCGCTGCCGGAGGAGGAGGAACCGCCGCCGGAGGCCGCGGAGCCGCCGCCGGACGAGCCACCCGTGGTGCCGGTCGCGCCCGAGCCGCCGGCGGTGCCCGTCGTACCGGTGGTGCCGGCGCCGCCGCCCGACGTGACGTCGCCGCCCGGGGCGGAGTCGCCGGGCACGTTCGTCGTGTCACTGGACACCAGGCCGGGCTGCCCGGCGCCGGACGTCAACCCGTTGGCGGCACGCACGGTGTCGGGGGTGAGCTGGGAACCGCAGGCGGCGACCGTGAGGCTCAGTGCGCCGACCAGGCCGGCACTCACCAGGGTGCGGGCGAGTCGAGGGCCACGAAGATGCACGGAGGGCTCCAATCCGGCAGCGAGGTGCCGAAGCAGTTCTGCCCCGGGTCAACGACCCGCTGCAGAAAAGGTGACGCTGGACACGTGACCGGGTCCGCATGACCACGCGCGGATCCGGGTACTCCCTCCGCCATCGAGAATAGAACGCGTTCTAGTCCGTGGCAAGGGTCACAGCGTCGGAACCCGGCTCGTCCCGCCCCGCCTTCCCCGGCCCCGTCGAGGCGCGCATGCCGCCCCGTTGAGGCGCGCATGCTGCACGCCGAGGCAGCATCAGGCGCGCCTCATCCATGCAGGAGGCGCGCCTCAACGAGGGTGGGTCAGCGGGTGGTACGACGCTGCGCGATGGCGTACAGCGCCACCGAGGCGGCAACCCCGGCGTTCAGCGACTCCAGGGTGCTCACCATCGGGATCGACACCAGCTGGTCGCACGTCTCGCGCACCAGCCGAGACAGCCCGTCACCCTCCGAGCCGACCACCACCACCAGCGGCCCCTCGGCGAGGTCGAGGTCCGGCAGCGCGACCTCACCGTCGGCGGCCAGACCGACCACCATGCACCCGGCGTCCTGGTAGGCCTTGAGCTGCCGGGTCAGGTTCGTGGCGTGCGCGACGGGGAGCCGGGCCGCGGCGCCTGCGGAGGTCTTCCAGGCGGCCGCGGTCATGCCCGCCGCCCGGCGCTCGGGTACGACGACCCCGTGGGCGCCGAACCCGGAGGCGGAGCGCACCACGGCACCGAGGTTGCGCGGATCGGTCACGGAGTCCAGCGCGACGATCAACGCCGGCTCGCCGAGCTCGGCTGCCCGGTCGAGCAGGTCGTCGGGGTGGGCGTACTCGTAGGGCGGCACCTTCGCGGCCAGGCCCTGGTGCACCGCACCGCCGAGACCCGGACCCACCATCCGGTCGAGCTCGGCGCGCGGCACCTCGAGCAACGAGATCCCTCGCTCGGCGGCGAGGCGGAACACCTCGCGCAGGCGGCCGTCGCGCTCGGCCCCCTCGGCGACGTACAGCCCGGAGACGGGCAGGTGCGCCCGCAACGCCTCCACGACCGAGTTACGACCGACCACCCACTCGGCGTCCCCGCCACGGCCCGGTCCCTTGCGGCGGGGCTTGGCGCCGGACGCCCTCTCCACTGCCTTGCGCCGCTTGTAGGCCACGTGCCCCTCCCGGTCCTTGGCCTTGGGCGTGGGGCCCTTGCCCTCCAGGCCACGGCGGACCCTACCTCCGGAACCCGCGGTCGGGTTGCCCTTGCCGGACTTGCGCACGGCACCGCGTCGCGCAGAGTTTCCTGCCATCAGCTGTCCTTCGAGGTAGGGGTCGGTCGATCCGGCCGGCGGTGCACCGAGCGGGGGGTCACGAGCGCCGCGACACGCCGCCGAAGGGCGCGAGCTGGTGACCCCTCGGCGGTGTGGGGCAAGGCAGAGCGGCCCACGGCGGGGCGGGTCACAGGGACCACTTGGGACCCTGCGGGGTGTCCTCGATGTCCACACCGGCGGCGCGCAGCCGGTCGCGGATCGCGTCGGCGGAGGCGAAGTCCTTGGCCGCCCGTGCAGCGGCGCGCTGCTCCAGCAGCGCGGAGACCAAGGAGTCCACGACCGCGGTCAGCTTCGTCTCCTCCCCGGACCCCCCGGTGTGCCAGTGCGGGTCGAACGGGTCCAGCCCGAGCACCGCCAGCATCGCGCGCACGGAGCCGGCCGCCCCCCGCAGCGCGGCGCTCGGACCGTCGGCGAGCAGCTTGTTGCCCTCCCGCACGACCTCGTGGATCGCGGCCACCGCGGCCGGGGTGCCGAGGTCGTCGTCCATGGCTGCCTCGAAGTCCGCGCAGAACGTACCGAGCGGCACCTCCCCGAGCAGGTCGGCGGCCCGCTGCAGGAAGTTCTCGATGCGCGTGAACCCGGCCGCCGCCTCCGCGAGCGCCTCGAAGCTGAACTCCACGTGCGAGCGGTAGTGGGCGGCGACCATGTAGAACCGCAGCTCGATCGCGCGCACCCGCTTGAGCACCTCGGGGATCACCAGGCTGTTGCCCAGCGACTTGCTCATCTTCTCCCCGGCGGTGGTGATCCAGGCGTTGTGCATCCAGTACGTCGCGAACGGGTAGCCGGCCGCGCGGGACTGGGCCTGCTCGTTCTCGTGGTGCGGGAAGCGCAGGTCGAGACCGCCGCCGTGGATGTCGAAGGCGCCCCCGAGGTACTTCAGCGACATCGCCGAGCACTCGATGTGCCAGCCGGGGCGCCCGGGTCCCCAGGGCGACGGCCAGGCCGCCGTCTCCGGCTCCGACTCCTTCTTCCAGCCCTTCCAGAGCGCGAAGTCGTGCGGGTCTCGCTTCTTGGCCGTCGACTGCGGCTCCGCGTCCTCGGCGACCTCCATGTCGTCCACGCGCTGGCCGGTCAGCTCGCCGTAGGCGGCCCAGGAGCGCACGTCGAAGTACACGTCGCCCGAGCCGTCCTCGGCGACGTAGGCGTGGCCGCGGGCGACCAGCCGGGAGATCAGCTCGATCATCTCCGGGACGTGGCCGGTGGCGGCCGGCTCGTAGGTGGGCGGTGCGACGTTCAGCGCGTCGTAGGCCTGGTCGAGCTGGCGTCGCATGACGTAGGCGAGGTTGTACCAGGGGCGCCCCTGCTCGGCGGACTTGAGCAGGATCTTGTCGTCGATGTCGGTGACGTTGCGGATGAAGGTGACGTCGTACCCGCGCGCGGCCAGCCAGCGGCGCAGCACGTCGAAGTTGACCGCGGAGCGCACGTGGCCGACGTGCGGCTCGGACTGCACGGTGAGCCCGCACAGGTAGATGCCGGCCTTGCCCTCTTCGAGCGGCACGAAGTCGCGCACCGCCCGGGTGGCGGTGTCGTAGAAGCGCAGCGTCGGTCCGGTCACCGCGCAATCGTAACGAGGCCCCGTGCGGGCGGCCGCGCCCCGGCGGTGTTGTGAAACTTGTGACGCATGTGACGAGACGTCGCTATCGTCTTCGGGTGCGCAGCTCTCGGTCTCTCGTTGCTTCCGGCCTCGCCTCCGCCCTCGCCCTGCCCGGCCTCCTCGCCGGCGCCGTGGTCAGCACGCCCGCCGCGGACGCGGCCGCCGCTCCCCGCCACGTCGGGTACCACCACTGGGCGACCCAGCGGCAGCTGGCCACCGGCCATGCCCGCGGTGTCGACGTCACCCACGGCCGTCTCCAGCTCAGCGACACCCCGGCCGGGCACGGCCGCTACCGGGGGATCGCCTTCGACTACGGGACCTGGACCTCACCCTGGGTCACGCCGGGCTTCGCGCTCACCGAGCTGATCCCGTCCTGGGAGGCCAGCACGCCGGCCGGCACCTGGTTGCGCGTCAAGGTGCGCGGGATCAGCGAGGGCGGCACCCGCAGCAGCTGGGACTCGATCGCCAACTGGGCCAACAGCGACCACACGATCAAGCGCACCACCTTCGGCAGCCAGCCCGACGACCTGGCCCACGTCGCCACCGACACCTGGATCGCCAACTACGGTGGGTTCCGCTCCTGGCAGCTGCGCGTGGTGCTCTACCGCAAGGCGGGCACGACCGCCTCCCCGCGCATGCAGACGGTTTCGGCGATCGCCTCGGAGCTGCCGGCCGTGGACCAGGTGCCCACCTCCCGGCCCGGGGTCGCGCGCGGCATCGTCCTCGACGTGCCGAAGTACTCCCAGATGACCCACGTCGGGCAGTACCCGCAGTTCGGCGGTGGCGGGGAGGCCTGGTGCTCGCCCACCTCGACGACCATGGTGCTGGCCTACTACGGCAAGCTGCCCGGCCCCGGCGCCTACCGCTGGGTGCGCAGCGACTACAGCGACCGCGTCGTCGACCACTCCGCGCGGATGACCTACGACTACGGGTACGGCGGGACGGGCAACTGGCCGTTCAACACCGCCTACGCAGCGACCCGCACCCACCACGCGTTCGTCACCCGCTTCACGTCCCTGGTCGACGTCGAGCGCCTGATCAAGGCCGGCATCCCGGTGATCACCTCGATCAGCTTCGGCTACAACCAGCTGCACAACTCGCCCATCCACGCCACCGACGGGCACCTGGTGGTCGTCGTGGGGTTCACCGCCTCCGGTGACGTGGTCGTCAACGACCCGGCTGCACCCGACGATGCGAGCGTGCAGCGGGTCTACGACCGCGGGGAGTTCGAGAACGCCTGGCTGCAGCGCTATCCCGCCAACGGGTCGATGCACGGCTCCGGCGGGCTGGCGTACGTGATCCGCGACGGCGCGCACCGGCTGCCGGCGCGGCACGGCAGCACCTCCTGGTGACGACGCGGCACGTCCGCTTCGACGCGTCGCGCTCCTCCGGCGACTGGGCCGCGGGCACGGCGCTCGGGGCGGCGACCGACGGGGACGTCGTGACCCTCGGGTCGCCCGTGGGCGTGCGGCACCACACCGAGGAGCACGGACCGCGCCCGGGCCGGCGGCGCTACGCCTGGAGCGCGTGGGTCTCCCCCGCGGTGCGACCGGGCTTCGACTTCAGCGCGCTGGTGCCCTCCTGGAACGCCCGCACCCCGGCCGGCTCGTGGCTGGAGGTGGAGGCCCGGGTCTCCACCGACGGCGTGCACTGGTCGCGGTGGTACTCCTTCGGCGCCTGGGCGGAGTCGGACGAGGAGGTGCACCGGACCAGCCGGCCGAGGCAGGGCGACGGGGTCGCCCGGCTGGACGTCGACATGCTGACCGGGCGCGAGTCGTGCGGCTGGTCGACGTACCAGCTGCGGGTCACCCTGATGCGTCCCGAGGCGAGCGCCGCACAGCCCCGGCTGCACCTGCTCGGGGCGATGGTGTCGCGGCTGCCCGACGCGCTGCCGCCCACCTCCGCACCGCACCTGGGCGCCGGCGTCGAGCTGGCCGTGCCCGCCTTCTCCCAGCAGCTGCACCGGGGAACCTTCCCGCAGTGGGGCGACGGCGGGGAGTCGTGGTGCTCCCCCTCCTCGACCGCGATGGTGCTGACCTACTGGCAACGGGCGGCGTCGGGCGAGGAGCACGCCTGGGTCCCCGGGACCACGCCGGACCCGGCGGTGGTGCACGCGGTGCGCGGGGTCTACGACCACGGCTACCCCGGCGCGGGCAACTGGGCGTTCAACGCCGCCTACGCCGGCAGCAGGCCGGGTGTCACGGCCTTCGTCACCCGGCTGCGGTCGCTGGCCGAGGTCGAGGTGCTCGTCGCGGCCGGCGTCCCGGTGGTGGCCACGGTGGCCTTCGACGAGCACCAGCTGGCCGGCGCCGGCTACCGCACGACCGGTCACCTGCTCGTCATCGTGGGGTTCACCGGGAACGGCGACGTCATCTGCAACGACCCGGCCTCGCACGAGCGGGCCAGCAACGACGAGGTGCGGGTGGTCTTCGACCGGGCGCAGCTGGAGCGGGTGTGGCTGGGCTCGGCCGGCGGGGTGGCGTACGTCGTCCACCGGGACGACGTACGCCTCCCGTGCCCGCCGGACCCGGCCGAGCCCAACTGGTGACCGCCTCTAGGGCGCGGGGGCCAGCTCCTCCTCCTCGACCTGCGACTCGATCCGGGACGCCTCGATGTGCTCGGCGGCCTCCTCGGGGGTGAGCGCCGCCCACTGGGCGAGCGCGTAGACGAGGACCGACAGCGCGAGCAGCACCACCATCGCGGGGCCGAACCCGAGCAGGCCCAGGTTGCCGGCGCCGATCGACTTGTCGGGGAAGTTGCCGATCCACGAGATCAGCGCCATGCCGCCCAGCCACGGCAGCACCCAGGCAGCGCCGGCCTTGAAGTCGAGCCGCGGCGCGGTGACCCGGCCGGTCACCGTGAAGACAGCCAGCAGCACGAACCCCAGCAGCACCGCGACGGACAGCTTCCAGTCGATGTCCCAGCCCGACCAGTAGACGATCAGGTTCGAGCACCAGAACGCCAGCACCGGGATCACGTGCCCGCCCGGCAGCCGGAACGGCCGCTCCTGGTGCGGGACCTGCTTGCGCAGCGCGCTCATCACCAGCGGGCCGGACGCGAACGACAGCACGGTCGCGGAGGTGATGAACCCGACCAGCTGCTGCCAGCTCGGGAACGGCAGGAAGACGATCAGTCCGATGAAGAACGTGACGATGAGGCTCACCATCGGGACGCCGCGGTCCGTGGTCTTCGACAGGGACACGGGGGCGTTGCCGTTGCGGGCCATCGCGTAGGAGATCCGCGAGGTGACCGTGGTGTAGATCAGGCCGGTGTCGCCGGGAGAGATGATCGCGTCGGCGTAGAGCAGGATCGCCAGCCAGCCGAGCCCGAGGATGCTGGCGACCGCGGCCAGGGGACCGAAGTCGTTGGCGAAGCTGAGGTTGGCCCAGCCGCCGCCGTGCTGGCCGAGGATCGCGGGCTTGAGCGCCCCGATGAAGGCCACCTGCAGCGCGATGTAGATGACGCCGGTGATCAGCACCGAGCCGATGACGGCGAGCGGCACGTTGCGCCGCGGGTTGTCGGTCTCACCGGCGAGCTCGATGCCCTGCCGGAAGCCGAGGTAGGAGAAGACGATGCCGGACGTCGCGATCGCGGTGAACACGCCGTGCCAGCCCTGGGGCTTGAAGCCGTAGGCGCTGAAGTTCGAACCGTGGAAGGCGGTGAGCAGGAAGGCGCCGATCACCAGCAGGATGATGAACAGCTTCCACCACACCAGCGTGGTGTTGATCTTGGCGAACCAGCGGATCCCGTAGTAGTTCACCACCACGAAGACCGCCATCAGCACCACCGCGGTGGCGTAGCCCAGCCCGGTGAGGGTGTGCACGGTGCTGCCGTTGACCTGGTGCGCGGCGGTGAAGGGGGCGTAGTTCGTGGCGTACTGCAGCGCCGCCTCCACCTCGATGGGCGCCGTCGTGGCCACCGCCACCCAGGTGATCCAGCCGGTCGTGTAGCTCGCGAACGACCCGAAGGACAGGTGCGGGTAGCGCACCACTCCCCCGGACAGCGGGAACATCGTGCCCAGCTCGGCGTAGACCAGCGCGATCAGCAGGATCATCACCGCACCGATCGCCCAGGAGATGATCGCCGCCGGCCCGGCGGTCACCGAGGCGTTGAGCGCCCCGAACAGCCAGCCCGACCCGATGATCGAGCCGATGCTGGCGAACAGCAGCCCGAGGATTCCGACGTGTCGTTTGAGCTGCGGTTGTTCCCGAGTCGCCGTCTGGCTAGCCATGGTGAGCCTTCCCGTCTTGATCCAGCGCCCCGCGTCGCGCAGTTCGTTGCGCCACGCAAGATTTCCGTCCGACCCTTTCCCCGGCCGTACGCGCGGCAAACCCCGGTCTGGTGAACTGGCTCACACGGCGGTGAAGGAGACCGTGTGCCAGCCGGTCGCGCCGTCGGGTACGACGTCGCGGCGCACGCCGGTCTGGGTGGCTCCGGAGCGGTCGGTCGCACGCACCGCCAGGGTGTGCGGACCCGGTGCGGCGGTGACGGTCCCGGCCCACTGCACCCACGTGTCGGGGCCGGGCACGCGCCCGAGCGCGACGGGCTGCCAGCGTCCCCCGTCGAGGCGAACCTCGACGCGCGCGATCCCGGTGTGCTGCGCCCACGCGTGGCCGCCCACGCGCACCTGCCCGGCGGCCACCCGCGCACCCGCGCGGGGGACCTCGATGCGCGACTCGGTCTTCACCGGTCCGCGGGCCGACCAGCCGCGCGCGGTCCAGTACGCCGTGAAGTCGGCGAACCGGGTCACCTCCAGGTCCACGACCCACTTGGTCGCCGAGACGAACCCGTAGAGGCCGGGCACCACCGTGCGCACCGGGAACCCGTGCTCGACGGGCAGCGGCGCGCCGTTCATCGCCACCGCGAGCAGCGCGTTGCGCCCGTCGGTGAGCACCTCCAAGGGGGTGCCGCACGTCCACCCGTCCTTCGAGGTCTGCTTCACCGCGTCAGCCCCGGGCCTGACGCCGGCCTCCCGGAGCAGGTCGGCGACCGGGACGCCGCTCCACCACGCGTTGCCGATGAGGTCCCCGCCGACCGGGTTCGACACGCAGCACAGGGTCACCCAGGCCCCGGTCAGCCCCCGCGCGAGGAGGTCGTCGTAGGTGAGGGTCAGCTCGCGGTCCACCATCCCGTGCACGCGCAGCCGCCAGGCCTGCGGGTCGACGGTCGGCGGCACCAGCGACGTGTCGATGCGGTAGAAGACGTCGTTGGGTGTGCGCCACGACGCCGTGCCGGAGGGGCCGGGGGCTGCGCCGGCCGGGACCACGCCATGCGTGACCGGGAGCCGGAGCCGGCGTCGGGCCGCCTCGACTGCGCGCGTCCCGCGGCCGAGGAACCGGCCCCCCAGCCCGACGACCACCGCGCCCGCGGCCACCGCGCCGCTGCGCACCAGCAGGGCGCGGCGGGCCGCGTCGACCTCCGGTGCGGGCGCCGGCGGAGACGACCTCCGCACGAGCAGGACGGGCAGCAGCACCATCCACACGGCGGTGCCGACCAGCAGGGGAACCAGGGCCGCGGGCGCGAACGCGGGCCGGCTCACCTGCGCGGCAAGCGCGATCACCGCCATCGCCGCGAAGAGCAGGGGTCCGAGGAACGGGCGGCGGCGGGCCAGCACCCCCGCCAGCGCGCCGAGCGCCACCACCGCCAGCGTCACGCCCGCGACCAGCAGCGGCTTGTCGTTGCGGCCCACCAGCCCGATCAGCGCCTCCGCCACCGCGCCGGGGGTGCGCACGATGACCACCTCGGCCACCGCCTGGATCGGCGCCGCGCGCACATGGAGCACGCTCGCGCTCGCAAAGCTCGCCGCCGCTCCGGCCAGCGCGGTGACCGCACCGGCCAGCGCCGCCAGCGGCGGGGAAGGTGTCCTCACACCCTCATGTTCGCGCAGTCCCCGCGGTCGGACGGGCGCCGGACCTCGCGAGCGTGGTCCGGGGGTGCGGCATGATCGGCCCCGTGACTCCGCGCATCGGCATCGGCACCGACGTCCACCGGCTCGAGGAAGGGGTGCCCCTGCACCTGGCCGGGCTGCACTTCCCCGACGAGCCGGCCGGGCTGGCCGGTCACTCCGACGGCGACGTGGCCGCGCACGCGGCGTGCGACGCGCTGCTGTCCGCGGCCGGGCTCGGCGACCTGGGGAGCAACTTCGGCACGGCCGAGCCCGCGTGGGCCGGGGCGAGCGGCAGCGCGCTGCTCGCCGAGACGGTACGACGGGTGCGCGCGGCCGGCTACGACGTCGCCAACGTGGCCGTCCAGGTGATCGGCAACCGCCCCAAGGTGGGACCCCGGCGCAGCGAGGCCGAGGAGGTGCTCTCCCGGGCCGTCGGCGCGCCGGTGACCGTCTCGGCCACCACGACCGACGGGCTGGGGCTCACCGGCCGCGGGGAGGGCGTGGCGGCCGTGGCGACCGCGCTGCTCCTCCCCCGTTGAGGCTGCTCCTCCCCCGCTGAGGGGTGGGGTTGACATACCCGGGGTATGTCGCGGCAGCATTACGGCCCGTGAGGACGTACGACGGGCTGCAGCTGTTCGTGGAGGTCGACGGCCCGGAGACGGCCCCGCTGACCGTCGTCCTGGCGCACTGCTGGACCAGCGACCACGACTCGTGGCGCTACCAGGTGCGCGACCTGCGCCGACGGTTCGGCGCGGACCTCCGGATCGTCAGCTACGACCACCGCGGCCACGGGGCCTCGCAGGAGACCTCGGAGCAGGCCGCGACGGTGGCGAACCTCGGGCGGGACCTCTCGGACCTCATCGACACCTACGCCCCCAAGGGTGACCTGGTGCTGGCCGGCCACTCGATCGGCGGCATGACGATCATGGCGTTGGCCGAGCAGCGCCCGGAGCTGTTCCCGGAACGGGTGGCCGGCGTGGTGCTCGTCGCGACCTCCGGCGGCGACCTCAGCACGGTGACGCTGGGCCTGCCGGAGATCGGGGCGCGTGCCAAGGAGCAGATCCCCCGGCTGCTGGCGTGGCGGGCGCGGCGACTCAGCCGCCGGCGCCGGCGCCGCGCGCCGCTCGTGGAGTCGCTGGTGGCCCGGCGGTTCCTGTTCGGCGACGAGATGCGTCTGCGCGACCACATGCTCACCGTCGAGGGCATCATCAACACGCCCGCCGCCTCGATGTGCGGCTTCTACACCGACCTCATGAGCCACGACCGGCACGCCCCGCTCGCGGTGCTCGACGGCATCCCGGTGCGCGTGCTCGTCGGCAGCAAGGACCGGCTCACGCCGCTACCGCACGCGCGCCGCCTCGCCGAGGCGATCCCCGGTGCCGAGCTCGTCGTGAGCCCCGGCGCCGGCCACATGCTGCCGCTCGAACGCGACCGGCTGGTCTCGTCCGCGCTCATCGCGGTCGTCGAGCAGGCCCTCGGCTAGGTCCTGGGCCCGCGGGGCGCCGGCGAACGTGCCGGTCGTTCAACCTGCGGCGGCGCCGACGACGTGGTCGAGGGTGGTCGGGGTACTCGTCGGCCGGGTACCCGTAGTGCTCGCCCACCGGACCGCCCTCGCGCTCGATCCGCACCTGCGACACGTACGCCGGCTCGCCCATCGCCTGTCCTCGTCTCGGTCGGCCAGGTCCCTCCACGGTTGGCCGGCGGGCCACAGGCGGGCGCGCAGCACCCGGCGCCCCCCGGGAGCAGTCGCGTGGGAGGGTAGGGGCGTGGAGCGGATCATCATGCTGTGGACCGTGCCCCGGTCGGTGTCGACGTCGTTCGAGCGGATGATGATCGAGCGCGGTGACCACGCGGTGTTCGACGAGCCGTTCTCCCGCAGCTACTACTACGGGCCGGACCGCCGCTCGGACCGCTACACCGAGGAGCTGCCGCACAGCGCGGCCGCCGAGATCGTCGCCGAGCTGGAGGAGGCCGCGCGCACGCGCCCGGTGTTCGTCAAGGACATGGCCTACCACGCACGCGGGCTGCTCGACGCGCAGCTGCTCGGCCGTCTCGCCAACTGCTTCCTGGTCAGGGACCCGGCCGCCACGCTGCCGTCGCTCGCGCGTCGGTGGCCGGACTTCACCGACGAGGAGTCCGGCTGGGAGGCGCTCGAGGAGGCGGCCGCCGTGGTGGAGTCGCTGGACCGGCCGCTGGTCGTGGTGGACGCCGAGGACCTGTGCCGGGATCCGGCCGGGACCGTCGCCGCCTGGTGCGCCGCGATGGGGCTGCCCTTCCGCGCGGAGGCGCTGACCTGGGAACCCGGCATGCGGCCGGAGTGGGAGCTGTGGGCCGACTGGCACGCCTCGACGGCACGCTCGCGCGGGTTCCACCGGCTCGACCCGGCGCCCGACGCGCCCGGGGACGAGGAGCCGCGGCTGCGGGAGCTGTACCGGCGCGCGCAGCCGGTCTACGCGCGGCTGCGCGCCCACCGGCTCATCACGGCGTGACCGGGGCCGGCCGGTAGCCTCTACCCCCGTGAACGTCGAGCCGCCGCGCACCGGCCACCCTCGGGCCGCGGTGGTGGTGCTGGCCGCCGGTTCGGGCACGCGGGTGGGCGCCCCGACCAACAAGGTCCTGCTGCCCCTCGGCGACCTGCCGGTGTTCGCCTGGTCGCTGCGCAGCGTCGCCGCGGTGCCGTACGTCGGCCCCCTCGTGGTCGTGCACCGGCCGCAGGACCGCCACGAGGTGGCGGCCGTGGTCGGACCCGCCGTGCAGCTCGTCGAGGGCGGGGCCACCCGGCATGAGTCCGAGTGGCGCGCCCTGCTGCACCTCGCCGCCCACATCGACGACGGCGAGGTCGACGTCGTCGCCATCCACGACGCCGCCCGCCCGCTCGCGAGCCCGCAGCTGTTCGACGAGGTGGTGCGCGCGGCGGCCGAGTCCGGCGGGGCGATCCCGGTGCGCCCGCAGCCCGGCCTCCTGGCCCGCAGCGCCGGCGCCGGCCCGGTCGCCGACCTGGTGGGGGTGCAGACGCCGCAGGCGTTTCGCGCCGGGCCGCTGCTGGCTGCCTACCGGCGCGCGGAGCGCGACGGGTTCTGCGGCACGGACACCGCGAGCTGTCTCGAGGCCTACACCGACGTGGTCATCCGCGCGGTGCCGGCACCGGCGACGAACCTGAAGATCACCTTCCCCGAGGACGTCGACCTCGCCGCGCACCTGCTGGCCGCGCGCAGGTAGCGCTCACCGCTCGCGGCCAGGCCCTCCAGCAAGCGCAGGTCGGACTCGTCGGCGACCCGCCGCGCCAACGGCGGCGCCTCGAGGAAGGAGACCGGGTACCGCTCACGGAGCCGGTCCACGAGGGCAGCCAGGTCGTCGAGGTCCGGCCAGGCGGGCAGGTCGGCGCACACCGCCGGCGGCAGCACGAGCGGGGAGGCCACCGCCACCAGGCCCTCCCGGTCCACGGTTCGGCCCACGACGCCCCCCTCGGCACGCTTGACCGTGTCGGTGACCGGCCGCACCCCCACCACCACGCAGTGCCGCCGGGCGGCCGCGGCGACCGCCTCGCGCAGGAACGGGACCGGCGTCGCCGGGCACAACGGGTCGTGCACGGCGAGCACTGCCTCACGCTCCTGCACCGAGGACCAGGACGCGTCGAAGTCGAGCAGCTCCACCTCGGCCTCGCCGAGCGCCCACGACGCGACGGCGACCAACGACTCCCCGTGCAGCAGCGCGAAGGGGAGCGAGCCGCGGCCCTCCACGGGCACGACCCCCAGGACGTCCACGTCCTCGACCTGCTCCGTCGTGTTCGACGTACCCACCTCCACCGACTCGTCCGCGCTCCCGCCGTCCGCCGCGGGGACCTCGCGGCGGGCCCGGGAGCAGAAATGCACGGAGGCCCCAGCACACCGTGGTGCGGGGGCCTCCGGAAGAGAACCGTGCCTAGGAGGCGAGGACCTCGTCGAGGAGCGCCTCGGCCTTGTCCTCGTTGGTGTGCTCGGCCAGCGCGAGCTCGGAGACGAGGATCTGGCGGGCCTTCGCCAGCATCCGCTTCTCCCCCGCCGACAGACCGCGGTCGCGCTCCCGGCGCCACAGGTCGCGCACGACCTCGGCGACCTTCATGACATCACCGGAGTGCAGCTTCTCCAGATTGGCCTTGTAGCGGCGGGACCAGTTCGTCGGCTCCTCGGTGTGCGCGGCGCGCAGCACGTCGAAGACGCGGTCCAGACCCTCCTTGTCCACTACGTCGCGCACCCCGACCAGGTCGAGGTTGCAGGCGGGGACGCGGACCACGAGATCCTGCTGGGCGACGATCCGCAGCACGAGGTACTGCTTGTCCTCGCCCTTGATCTTGCGAGTCTCGATGTCCTCGATTACTGCAGCGCCGTGATTTGGGTAAACAACCGTTTCGCCGACGGTGAATGTCATATGCCAAGTACCCCTTCCTAGGTGGCCAGTCTAACACGTCACAGATCAGGTGTCCGCGGTGAAAGTGCAGGTCAGAGGCCACATTGGGGGTTGACAGATGGCCGCCGGATGTGCCTCAGGCTGTTCTCAGGTTGGGTTCGCCGGGGTCTCGGGCGGCATGCGGAGCGCCGGCAAATCCGGGTCAGCCTGCGGGTTCTGGTCAATACTGCGGAGCATGAAGCTCGGGAAGCAGCGGGGCACGGTCGGCTCCCTGGTCCTGGCCTGCCACCCCCTTCCGACGGCGGCCATGACGATCGTCCTCACCGCCGCTGCCGCGTTGAGCGGCCGGTCCGGCCCGGAGTGTCTGCTGGTCGCCGCCACGGTGCTCACCGGGCAGCTGACGGTCGGATGGATCAACGACGTGGTCGACGCCGACCGCGACCGGCGGGTCGGCCGGCGCGACAAGCCGGTGGCCATGGGCTGGGTCGACCCGGGCACCGTGACCTTCGCGACCGCGTGCGTCTTCCTCCTCGTCGTCCCGCTCTCGGTGGCCAACGGCACGGTCGCCGGCATCGCCCACATCGCCGCGGTGCTGAGCGCCTGGTCCTACAACTTCTGGTTCAAGCGCACGGTGCTGTCGTGGCTGCCCTACGCCGTCAGCTTCGGGCTGCTCCCGGCCTTCCTCTCCTACGGCGGGCTGGGCGGGGGCTACCACGGGGGGCCGCCGACGATCGCGATGACGGTGCTGGCCGCCCTGCTCGGGATCGGCATCCACTTTGCCAACACCCTGCCCGACCTCGTCGAGGACAACGAGACCGGCGTGCGGCACCTCCCGCTGCGCATCGCCCTGCGGATCGGCGCCCCCAAGCTGCTGTGGATCACCACCGTCTACACGTTCGTGGTGGCCGCGGGCCTGCTCGTCGCAGCCCTCACCGTCGGACTGCGCCAGTAGTCGCTAGACTGCGCTCGACCTGCCGCCCTGTGTGTCGCGCCGACCGTCCGCCGACGGCGCATCGAGAGGACCCCAGACGTGAACCTTCGTCGCAGCACCGCCGCCGCAGCCCTGCTGGTGGCGGCCCCGCTTGTCGCCTCCTGCGGGTTCCAGGAGCAGACGGACCTGCCGTACAACGCCGCGGTCGGCGTCGACAACCGCAGCAGCCAGGTCGACGTCCTCAACGCCCTCATCGTCTCCGGGGTCGACGGCAGCGGCACCATCGTGGCCGGCCTGGTCAACAACAGCTACCAGCAGCAGGACCGCCTCACCGGGATCTCCGGAGCCCAGCAGGGTGTCACCACGCAGGGCCCCTCGGGCGGCACCACCATCGCCCCGGGCGGCATGGTGAACCTCGGCAAGACCGGCGCGTGGAGCGTCAGCGGCGCACCGGTCAAGGCCGGCTACTTCGTCAAGCTGACCTTCAGCTTCCAGAACGCCGACACGGTCACCATGCAGGTGCCCGTCGTGGTCGCCTCGGACCCGATGTACCGCGACATCCCGCTGCCGAAGGGCTCCTGACCCGTGGCGGTGGGCCGCCCCGCGCGCCCACTAGGCTGAGGTCCATGACCGCCGCCGCGCCGTACACGCTCGTCCTGCTCCGCCACGGCGAGAGCATGTGGAACGCCAAGAACCTCTTCACCGGCTGGGTCGACGTGGCCCTGACCGAGAAGGGACGCGAGGAGGCCGTCCGCGGCGGCGCCCTGATCGCCGAGCACAACGTGCTCCCGGACGTGCTGCACACCTCGGTGCTGCGCCGGGCGATCACCACCGCCCAGCTCTGCCTCGACGAGTGCGACCGGCACTGGGTCCCGGTGAAGCGGTCCTGGCGGCTCAACGAGCGCCACTACGGCGCGCTGCAGGGCAAGAACAAGAAGGAGACCCTGGAGAAGTACGGCGAGGAGCAGTTCATGCTCTGGCGTCGCTCCTACGACACCCCACCCCCGCGGATCGACGACGACGACGAGTGGGCGCAGACCGGGGAGGCCCGCTACGCCGACCTGCCCGACGAGATCCTGCCGCGGACCGAGTGTCTCGCGGACGTCGTCCAGCGGATGCTCCCCTACTGGTACGACGCGATCGTGCCCGACCTGCGCGCCGGCCGCACCGTCTGCGTCGCCGCGCACGGCAACTCCCTGCGGGCGCTGGTCAAGCACCTCGACGACATGAGCGAGGAGGCCGTGGTGGGTCTGAACATCCCCACCGGCATCCCGCTGGTCTACCGGCTCGACGAGAACATGAAGCCGCTCGAGCGGGGTGGGCAGTACCTCGACCCGGAGGCGGCCGCGGACGCGATCGCGGCGGTGGCCAAGCAGGGCCGCTGACCCTCAGCCGCGCGGCGGGGCCGTCGTGCCTCGCACCACCAGCCTCGTCGGAACGGTGAGCGCCGAGGCGTGCCGGCCGCCGCTGATCGCCTCGAGCAGCAGGCCGGCCGCCAGCCGCCCCTGCTCGTGGACCGGCTGCGCCACCGTGGTCAGCTCGAAGAACTCCGCCATCTCGTAGTCGTCGATGCCGATCACCGACACGTCCTGCGGCACCCGCAGGCCCGCCCCGCGAAGCGCGCGCATCGCGCCGATCGCCATCTCGTCGGAGGCCGCGAAGATCGCGGTGGGCGGCTCGCCGCCGCGCGCGAGCAGCTCCTCGGTGACCGCACGCGCGCCCCGGGCGGTGAAGTCGCCGACCAGCTCCCAGCCCGGCGGGTGGTCGAGGCGGGCGGCGGCCAGCTCCGCACGGAAGCCGGCCAACCGGTCCAGGGGCGCGGCGAAGTCGAGCGGGTCGTCGAGGGAGCCGCCGAGGTAGGCGATCCGCCGGTGTCCCAGCGTCAGCAGGTGACGGACCGCGGTGCGTGCGGCCGCGACGTCGTCGATGCGCACGCTCGACCAGCCCGGCACGCGCGAGCCGACCACCGCCACCGGCCGGTCCAGCTTGCCCAGCGCGGCGACCTCCTCCGCCGTCGGCGTGAGGGCCAGGACCAGCACCGCGTCCACGCGCTTGTGCAGCAGGTGCGTGCAGAACACCCGGTGCCGCGCCTGCGGGTCACCGGCGAGGTTGTACAGGAGCAGGTCGTAGCCCTCCTCGCGCAGCCGGCTCTCGGCGCCGTGGACCACCGAGGAGAAGAACCACCGCGTCACGTGCGGCACGATCACGCCCACCGCACGGGTGCGGCCGCTGGCCAGGCTCGCGGCGTGCGGCGAGGCGACGTAGTCCAGCCGGGCGGCCGCCTCCAGCACCTTGTCCCGGGTCTCCGGCGAGACCCGCGGCATCCCCCGCAGTGCGCGCGACACCGTCGCCGTCGACATCCCCACCTCGCGCGCCACGTCCTTGATGCTGGTCACGGGCGTCGCCTCGGGGTGCGCGGCCCGGCCGTCGTACGGTGGCCGCCATGAGCACGCACCTGCCCGACCCGTCCCGCCTCGCCTGGGGCACCGCCACCGCGTCGTACCAGGTGGAGGGCGCCGTGACCGAGGACGGCCGCGGGCCGTCGATCTGGGACACCTTCACGCAACGGCCGGGCACCGTCGTGGACGGCAGCGACGGATCGGTGGCCTGCGACTCCTACCATCGGCTCGAGGAGGACCTCGACCTCGTCGCCGGCCTGGGGGTGGGCTACTACCGGTTCTCGCTCGCCTGGCCGCGGGTGCTCCCCACGGGCGCCGGTGCGGTGGAGCCGCGCGGGCTGGCCTACTACGACCGGCTGGTCGACGGCCTGCTGGCCCGCGGCGTGCAGCCGATGGCCACGCTGTACCACTGGGACCTGCCCCAGCCGCTGGAGGACGCGGGCGGGTGGCTGGTGCGCGAGACCGCGGAGCGGTTCGCCGACTACGCGGCCGTGGCGCACGAGCGGCTCGGTGACCGGGTGCAGGTGTGGGCCACCCACAACGAGCCGTGGTGCGCCGCCTACCTCGGCTACGGCTCGGGCCGGCACGCGCCCGGGCGCAAGGAGGGCGGCGACGCCCACCGCGCCGCGCACCACCTGCTGCTGGGCCACGGCCTGGCGGCCGCCCGCCTGCACCAGGCGGGCGCCGACACCGTCGGGATCGTGCTGAACCTGACGCCGGTGTGGGCCGAGCGCCCGGAGGCCTCCGAGGTCGCCGACGGTGTCGACGCGATCCGCAACCGGGTCTGGCTCGGACCGCTGGTCGACGGGGCCTACGACGACCGGCTGCTGAAGCTCGCCCCCGTGCTTGCCGACCCGGGCGTCGTGCGGGACGGCGACCTCGACCTGGTGCGCGGGTCCGCGGACTGGCTCGGCGTCAACTACTACACCCCGAGCCGTGTCGCCCTCGACGACGGGGACACCGCGACCGGCGGGCAGGCAGCCACCGGCGGGGATGCCGGCACCGACGAGTTCCCGGGGGTGGAGGGGTTCCGGTTCGTGCCCCGCGAGCCGCTGACCGCCATCGGCTGGGAGGTCGAGCCGGCCGGTCTGGAGGAGCTGCTGGTCGACACCGCCCGTCGTACCGGCCTGCCGCTGGTGGTCACCGAGAACGGCGCGGCGTACGACGACTCCGCGCGTGCCGCCGACGGGTCCGTGGCCGACGGGGACCGGATCGCCTACCTGCGCGACCACGTCGAGGCCGTGCGCCGCGCCCGGGGGCAAGGCGCCGACGTGCGCGCCTACGTGCTGTGGACGCTGCTCGACAACTTCGAGTGGGCCGAGGGCTACACCAAGACCTTCGGGCTGGTGCACGTCGACCGGCAGACGCTGGCTCGCACGCCCAAGCAGTCCTACCGCTGGTTCGCGGATCTCGTCCATGCCGACACCCTCGTCACCGGTCCCGGGGCCTAGCCCTTGACGCTACCCGCGAGCATGCCACGGACGAAGTAGCGCTGGCCGGCGAGGAAGACCACGAGCGGCACGATCAGCGAGACGAAGGCGCCCGCGGACAGCAGGTGCCAGTCCTGGCCGCGGCTGCCCGAGAGCTCGGCGAGCCGGACGGTCAGCGGCGAGACGTCGAGGCTGCCGCCGCCGAAGACCAGCGCCACCAGCAGGTCGTTCCACACCCACAGGAACTGGAAGATGCCGAACGCCGCGATCGCGGGCATCATCAGCGGCAGCATGATGCGGGTGAAGATCCGCACGTGGCCGGCGCCGTCGACGCGGGCGGCCTCGATCAGCTCGCCGGGGATCTCCCGCATGAAGTTGTGCAGCAGGTAGATCGCCAGCGGCAGCGCGAAGATCGAGTGCGAGAGCCAGATGGTGTAGAAGCCGCCCCCGGGCGCCGAGCTCCCGGCCAGCTGCGGCAGGCCGAACGGCGGGTTCACGTAGAGGCTCAGCAGCGGGATCATCGTGACCTGGATCGGCACGATCTGCATCGCGAAGACCGCCACGAACAGCAGGTCGCGGCCGGGGAACTTCATCCAGGCGAACGCGTAGGCGGCCATGGTGGCCAGCGAGATCGGGATCACCACCGCCGGCAACGTGATCACGATGGAGTTGATGAAGTACGTCGCCAGGTCGGTGTCGCTGCCGGTGAGCACCGCCTTGTAGTTGTCCAACGTCACGGTCGGGTTGGTGAACCAGGTCCACCAGCCGCTGTTCTGCACCTGGTCCTGCGGCCGGAACGAGGAGATCAGCAGCCCGAAGGTGGGGACCGTCCACAGCACCGCGATCACGATCGCGGTCAGCGACGCGGCCGGGTTGGACAGCCGGTCGTGCGCCTTCGCGGCGCGGCTCCTGCGGCGGTCGGGCTTGAGGGCCGGGGCCGGTACCTCAGGCGTGGTCGTGGTCATCGGGCCTCCACCTTCCGCATCTGTCGGATGTTGTAGATGACGATCGGCATCACCAGGACGAACAGCAGCACCGCGAGCGCCGCGCCGAGACCGGTGTCGAACGACCGGAAGCTCTGCACGTAGAACTCGTAGGCCAAGACGCTGGTGCCGAAGTTGCCGCCGGTGGCGGTGCGCACGATGTCGAAGACCTTGAGCGTGGTGATCGAGATCGTGGTGAGCACGACGATCAGCGACGGGCGGATGCTCGGCACCGTGATGTAGCGGAACATCCGGAAGCCGGAGACCCCGTCGAGCCGGGCGGCCTCGATGATGTCGTCGGGGATCGCCTTGATCGAGGCCGAGAGCACGGTCATGGCGAACCCGGCCTGGACCCAGATCATGATGACGATCAGGAAGAAGGTGTTCCAGGGTTCGGTGAGCAGGAAGCGGTAGGTGTCGAGGCCGATCCACTTCAGGATCTGGTTGAGCAGGCCGATCTGGGCGTTCTCGGTGGCGCGGTAGTCGTAGACGAACTTCCAGATCAGCGACGCGCCGACCAGCGAGATCGCCATCGGCAGGAAGATGAGCGCCTTGGCGGCCTTCTCGAACCGGGCGCGGTCCACGAGCACGGCGTAGACCAGGCCGATCAACGTGGCCGCCACCGGGGTGACGACGACCCACAGCGCCGTGTTGCGCAGCACCTGCAGCTCGTCGGAGGTGGTGAAGATGGTGTGGTAGTTGTGCAGGCCGACGAACTTCGTCGAGTTCGCGTCCCGGAACGACTGGTAGATGGTGCGGATCGCCGGGTAGAGCAGGCCCACCGCGATCATCAGCGACCGCCGGCAGCACGAAGGCCGTCGTCTGCGCGACCTCTCCGCGTCTCGACTTGACCCGGTCCGCGAAGAACAGCACCACGGCCACGACCCCGATGAACAGGCCGATGGCGATGACCATCTGGACGAGCTTCTCACCGATCGACATCCGGTCGCCTCCTTGGAAGCGTGCGCCGCGAAGCCGGCCGCGGCCGTCGTACTGGAAGGGGAGCGACCGCGGGGACCCGAGGGACGGGTCCCCGCGGCCACGGGATCAGCAGCTCAGCTGCTGGGCCAGGACTTCTCGATGTTGTCGAGGGTCGTCTTGGTGTCCTGACCGGTGATCCACGCGGTCATCTCCTTCCAGAACGACCCGGCGCCCACGGCGCCCGGCATCTGGTCGGAGCCGTCGAAACGGAAGACCGCCTTCGGGTCCTGCAGGGTCTTGGCCGACAGCTGGTCGATCGGGCTGACCAGGTTGTTGACGTCCAGGCCCTTGTTCGCGCTCACCCAGCCACCACCGGGCGTGGCCTTGGCCTTCTCGTTGGCCCAGGTGTCGGTCGACAGGTAGGTCTGGAAGGCCTGCACCTCGGGACGGTCGTTGAACGCGGCCACGAACTCGCCACCACCGAGGACGGGCTTGCCGTTCTGGTCGTTGGTCGGCGGCAGGTAGAAGGCGAACACGTCACCGTCCGGCGCCACCTTGGTGCCCTGCGGCCAGTTGGCGGCGTAGAAGCTCGCCTGGCGGTGCAGCGCGCACTGCCCCTTGAGGATCGGCAGGCCGCCGTCCTGGAACGTCGTCGTGGCGATGGACTTCACGTCACCGAACCCGCCGTTGACGTACTTGGGGTTCTTGAGGATCTTGCCGACCCGGTCGAGCGCGGAGACGACCTGCGGGTCGTTGAACGGGATCTGGTGGTTGACCCACTTGTCGTAGGTCGCGGGACCGGCGTCGCGGAGCATGACGTCCTCGAGCCAGTCGGTGCCCGGCCAGCCGGTGGCCTCGCCGGAGCCGAAGCCCGCGCACCAGGGCTTGATGCCCGTGGCGGCGATCTTGTCCGACAGCTGCATCATCTCGTCCCAGGTCTGCGGGACCTGCCAGCCGTTCTTCTTGAACATCTTCGGGGAGTACCAGACGAACGACTTCACGTTCGCGCCCAGCGGGGCGGCGTAGAACTTGCCGTCGACGGTGCCGTAGCCCTTCCAGTCCTTGCCCCACCACTTGTCGACGTTCTTGGCGACCTGGTCCGGCGCGAGGACGACCTTGCCGGTGTCCTTGACCAGCGTGCTGAGCAGGCCGGGCTGCGGGACGTAGGCGATGTCCGGCGGGTTGCCGCTCTTGACCCGGACGACGAGCTGGGCCTCGAACTCCTTGGAGCCCTCATAGGTCACGGTCGCGCCGGTGCACTTGGTGAACAGCTTGTAGGAGTCCTTCTGGGACTGGTCCTCGGGGGCGACGATCGACGTGTAGACGTGCACGTCCTTGCCGCTGAGGTCGCCGAACTGGGTCAGGCCTTCGCACTGCGGGTTGCCCTCACCCGGCGACGTTCCACCGGCGCTGTTGGTTCCCCCGCCACCGGAACCGCCCCCGCACGCGGCGAGAGTCATCCCAGCGGTGAGCACGACAGCCATGGTCGCCACCCGGCGACGAGTTGTCAGTGATCGCATCCGTTGCTCCTGTTCTCGTGGGCACCGGCGGTCCCGACGCTTCCGCGCGCGATGCCGGCTCCTCGATGTAACCGTTTACACACAGGCGCGGTCAATGCGACGCGGTCACAAATACGTAACACCGGAGTTTCGTGGACATGTGAGATGGACCGCACTAGCGTCGGGGGCACCACTGCCCACTTACTACGGATCGTCCGGCACGTTCCTGCCGGTGAATGGGGACTTCTCATGGCCACTGTCACGTTCGACGAGGCGACTCGCATCTATCCCGGCGGCGACCGCCCCGCGGTGGACAGGCTCAACATCGAGATCGGCGACGGCGAGTTCCTCGTGCTCGTCGGACCCTCCGGCTGCGGCAAGTCCACCTCGCTGCGGATGCTCGCCGGGCTCGAGGACGTCAACGAGGGCCAGATCCGGATCGGTGAGCGGGACGTGACGAACCTGCCGCCGAAGGACCGCGACGTGGCCATGGTGTTCCAGAACTACGCGCTCTACCCGCACATGTCGGTCGCCGACAACATGGGCTTCGCACTGAAGATCGCCGGCGTGGCCAAGGACGAGATCCGCCAGCGCGTCGAGGAGGCGGCCAGGATCCTCGACCTCGGCGAGTTCCTCGAGCGCAAGCCCAAGGCGCTCTCCGGTGGCCAGCGCCAGCGCGTGGCGATGGGCCGCGCGATCGTGCGCTCCCCCCAGGTGTTCCTGATGGACGAGCCGCTGTCCAACCTCGACGCGAAGCTGCGCGTGCAGACCCGCAGCCAGATCGCCGCGCTGCAGCGCCGGCTCGGGGTCACCACCGTCTACGTCACCCACGACCAGGTCGAGGCGATGACCATGGGCGACCGGGTCGCGGTGCTCAAGGACGGCGTGCTCCAGCAGGTCGACACCCCGCGCAGCATGTACGACCAGCCCGCCAACGTGTTCGTCGCCGGCTTCATCGGCTCCCCGGCGATGAACCTGCTCGAGCTCACCATCGACGGCGACGCGCTGCACTTCGGCGGCGCCGAGATGCGGGTGCCGCGGGAGACCGCCGAGGACGCCGGCAAGGCCGGGCGCAAGGTCACCGTGGGCGTGCGCCCCGAGGACATGGAGCTCGTCGGCCCCGGAGAAGGGCTGAAGACCTCGGTCAACCTCGTCGAGGAGCTCGGCGCGGACGCCTACGTCTACGGCACCGCGCAGGTCAACGGCGCCGAGTACGACCTCATCGCCCGCGTCGACGGCCGCCGCCCGCCCATGAAGGGCGAGAACGTCGAGTTCGCCCCCAAGGCCGGGCACGTCCACCTGTTCTCCACCGACTCGGGCCTCCGGCTGCCCTCCGAGACGCAGCCGGCCACCTCCGCCTGACGCCGGCGCCGCCGGGGCCGGCGCGCCGCGACGCTGCCGGCCCCGCGCGGCGGCCACGCGACCACGTCGGGGGACCCGCGCCCGCGCAGGCGCCCGCTCAGGGGGTGAGGCGGGAGGCGAGGAAGCCGCGCACCCGGGAGCTGTCGCCGGTCACGTGGACCAGCGGCGCGTCGTCGAGCAGGGACAGGCCGGCCGGCTCCTCGGCGGCCCCCTCCTCACCCACCAGACGCACGTCGTCGAGCGACAGCCGGTGCCACAGCAGCCGCAACAGCGTCTCGGCCGGGGCCTCGATCCGGTCCGCGGTGGGGTGCCGGCGTCCGGCGACCGAGGGCGGCCCGGTGACGATCGCCGGCGCGGTCTCGGCCGCGGATCCGCGCGGCTGCACCGGCACCCCCGCCCCGTTCGGTGCGCCGACCCGCGGGGTGACCGTCCACGCGCGACCGGTGTCGGTGGCCACCAGGCACAGCGGCGCGGTGAGCCGCGCGGGCTGCCCGCGATGGTGCATCCGGTGCAGCAGCACCCGCAGCACCTCGTCCACCCCGTCCGCGCACACCTCCGGGTCGAGGTCCACGCCGGCGCGCGTCGCCGACCCGCCGACCAGGTCGAGCAGGTGCACGTTGGTCTCGTGCAGCTGGCGGCGGGTCCAGAACGACGTCCGCCCCTGCGCTCCGTGCACGAAGTTCCAGCAGGCGGCCTCGGGGTCGGCGGCGCGCAGCACCGCGTGCAGGTCGCCGGCCTTCCCGACGTACCAGTCGCTGACCGCCCGCGGCCGGCGGGTCGGCGGCTCGTCGTTCTGCTCCGCCGCCCAGGCGCCGGTCTCGACGATGGTGGCCGCCCAGGCGTGCACGTTGCCGAGGTGGCAGACGACGTCGTACGCCGACCACGACGGGCAGCCGGGCACGGGCGCACGCAGGTCCGCGCTCGCCACCGCGACGGCGAAGCGCTCGGCAGCCTCGAGGAACGACCGCAGGTGGTCGATCCCGGCAGCAGCGGCCCCCCTCTGCCTGGTCACCACCCCATCATGGCATCACGCGTCGATCGGGTGCACCACCTGACCGGTGACCAGGTAGACAACCCGCCGCGCCAGGGACACGGCGTGGTCGGCGATCCGCTCGTAGTAGCGGCCGAGCAGCGCGATGTCGACCGCAGGCTCCACGCCGTGCGGCCACGAGTCGTCGAGCATCAGCCGGAACGAGGACTGGCGCAGGTTGTCCATCTCCTCGTCGTCCTCCTCGAGCTTGAGGGCACCGTCGACGTCGCGCTCGGCGATGATCTGGCACACCCGCGCCACCATCCGTTCGGCCACCGTGGCCATCCGTTCGATGGTCGGCACCATCTCGTCCGGGACGGCCAGCGCGGGGACCCGCAGCCGCGCCACCTTCGCGACGTGGACCGAGAGGTCCCCCATCCGCTCGAGGTCGGCGACCATCCGCAGGGCCGCGACCAGCATCCGCAGGTCGGTCGCGACCGGCTGCTGCAGCGCGAGCAGCTCGAAGCAGCGCGCCTCGACCCGCTCACGCAGCGCGTCGAGCTCGGCGTCGTCGGAGATCACCCGCTCCGCGGTCTCCGCGTCCGCCGTCAGCAGGGCCTTGGTGGCCTCCGCGACGGCATGGCGCACGTCCTGGGTCATGGTGACGAGGTCGTCGACGATGGAGTCGAGCTGCTCGATGTAAGCCTCACGCATGGGGTGCATGGTAGGTCGCCGAAGGTGACCAGACGGCGACCTGGCGTGAACGAGAGGTGAACAGCGGGCGAAAGCGCAGGTCAGCGGCGTCCACGGGGAAATCGCCGTGGTCCGGTCCCCGTACGATCGTGCCGTGGACCAAACGCAGGCGCTGCTGTTCGCGCTGCTCGGCGCGGTGCTCGGGGCCGGTGTCGTCATCGCGTGGCGGGTGAGCGACCGGCAGATGCACCGCGTGCCTCCGCAGGAGGAGCCGGCCGTGCCGCCTGCCGTGGCGACGGTGCTCAGCGTGCTGCGCTCCAGCGCCCTGGTCGTCGACGAGACCGACCGGGTCCTCAAGGCGTCGGCACCGGCCTACGCCCTCGGGCTGGTGCGCGGCGACGCGTTGACCGTGCCGAACCTGGCCGACCTGGTGCGGGAGGTACGGCGCGACGGGCAGATCCGCGAGACCGAGCTGGTGCTGCCCCGCGGGCGTGCGGCGATCCACCTCACGGCGCGCGTCGCCCCGCTCGGCACCCGGCAGGTGCTGGCCCTGGTGGAGGACCGCACCCGCGAGCGCCGCGTCGAGGCCATCCGGCGGGACTTCGTCGCGAACGTCTCCCACGAGCTCAAGACACCGGTCGGCGCGCTGAACCTGCTCGCGGAGGCCGTGCAGGACGCCGCGGACGACCCCGAGGCGGTGGTCCGCTTCGCCGGCCGCATGCAGACCGAGAGCGCCCGGCTCTCCCGGCTGGTGCAGCAGATCATCGAGCTGTCCCGGCTGCAGGGTGACGAGCCGCTGGACCTCGCCGAGCCGGTGGACGTCGACAAGGTGATCGCCGCGGCGATCGACCAGTCCGCCATCGACGCGCAGAGCAAGCGGATCACCGTCGTGCACGACGGCGAGCGCGCCCTGCAGGCACTCGGCAACGCCGACGAGGTCGCGCTGGCGCTCGGCAACCTGGTGGCGAACGCGGTCGCCTACTCGCCCGACAACAGCACCGTGGTGGTGGCCGCCAAGACGGCCGACACGATGGTCGAGCTGTGCGTCACCGACCAGGGCATCGGCATCCCCGCCCCGGAGCTCGAGCGCATCTTCGAACGCTTCTACCGGGTCGACCCGGCCCGGCACCGCTCCACCGGAGGCACCGGCCTCGGGCTGTCGATCGTCAAGCACGTGGCCGCCACGCACGGCGGGGACGTCCGCGTCTGGTCGGTGGAGGGCCACGGCTCGACGTTCACCCTCTCCCTGCCCCGGAGCCCGGCGCCCGCGGGTCCGACGTACACCGAAAGCCGACAGGAGGCACCGCAGTGACCCGAGTGCTCGTCGTGGAGGACGAGGAGAGCTACAGCGACGCGCTGGCGTACATGCTGCGCAAGGAGGGCTTCGAGGTGTCCCTCGCGGCCACCGGCACCGACGCGCTCACGGAGTTCGACCGGGCCGGCGCCGACATCGTCCTGCTCGACCTGATGCTCCCCGGCCTGCCGGGCACCGAGGTGTGCCGCCAGATCCGGCAGACCTCGAACGTCCCGGTGATCATGGTCAGCGCCAAGGACGACGAGGTGGACAAGGTGGTCGGGCTCGAGCTCGGGGCCGACGACTACGTCACCAAGCCGTACTCCCCGCGCGAGCTCGTGGCCCGCATCCGTGCGGTCCTGCGTCGCGGCGCCGATCCCGACCTCGCGCCGCCGACCCTCGAGGCCGGTCCGGTCCGGATGGACGTCGAGCGGCACGTCGTGTCGGTGCGCGGGGAGGACGTGAAGCTGCCGCTCAAGGAGTTCGAGCTGCTCGAGATGTTCCTGCGCAACCCGGGGCGGGTGCTCACCCGCGGCCAGCTCATCGACCGGGTGTGGGGCTCGGACTACGTCGGCGACACCAAGACCCTCGACGTGCACGTGAAGCGGCTGCGGACGAAGATCGAGGCCGACCCCGCCTCGCCGAGCCTGCTGGTCACCGTGCGCGGGCTGGGCTACAAGCTCGAGGCCTGAGACCGCCCGCCGGCACGAACCGGGCGTGGCCTACTTCTCGAGCCAGCCGCGGAACGCCTCGAGGTTCTTCGTCGACTCCCCGCGGGAGGTGCGCCACTCCCACTCCTTGCGGATCGAGCTGGCGAACCCGAGCTCGAGGATGGTGTTGAACGACTCGTCGGCGTAGGTGAGCACCGCCCCCAGCAGCCGGTCGATCTCCTCGGGCGTGACCGTGGACAGCGGCAGCCGGCCGTCGAGGTAGATGTCGCCCATCCGGTCCACGGCGAACGCGACGCCGAACAGCCGCAGGTTGCGCTCGAGCAGCCAGCGGTAGACACGCGCGTGGTTCTCGTCGGGCTGCCGCGCCACGAAGGCGTGCACCCCGAGCGCGTGCTCGCCGACGTCGAGCCGGCACGGGGTCTGCAGCTTCCGCTCCCCCGGCAGGTCGACGTGGAAGACGCCGTCGGACAGCTCCTTCCACGCCAGGTCGGAGTCCTTCAGGTAGGCCCGGACCACCTCGGCGGCGTCGGTGCGAGCACTCACGCAGGCATCCCCTCCAGGTCGTCGCGCATGGCCGCGGAGGCCAGCCGGTACACCTCGAGGGTACGGTCCGCGGTGCGCTCCCAGGCGAACTGGCCGGCCTGCCGCAGGGCGCCGGCGGCCATCCGGTCGCGCAGGCCCGGCGTCTCGATGACGCGGGCCATCGCCCGCGCGTAGTCCTCGGGGTCGTGGCCCTCGACGAGCAGGCCGGAGACCCCGTCGCGCACGACGGTGGTCAGCCCGCCCACGGCCGCGGCCACGACCGGCGTACCGACCGCCTGGGCCTCGACCGCGACCAGCCCGAAGGACTCGTTGTACGACGGGACGCAGACGAGGGTCGCGGCGGCGTACCAGTCCACGAGCTCGCGCTGCGCCACCGGCGGGACGAACCGGACCACGTCGTCGATGCCGAGGGACGTGGCCAGCTGCGCCAGCGCCTCCGGATGCTCCAGGCCGCTGCCGGACGGACCGCCGACCACGGGGACCACGAGCCGCCGGCGCAGCGCGGGCTCGCGCTCCAGCAGCCGGGCCACCGCGTGCAGCAGCACGTCGGGGGCCTTCAGCGGCTGGATGCGGCCGGCGAAGAGCAGCACCACCGCGTCCTGCGGCAGCCCGAGCCGCTCGCGCGCCCCGTCCGTCGGCCGGAAGACCGACAGGTCCACGCCCGGGTGCACGGTCTCGACCCGGCTCGGGTCGGCGTCGTAGAGCTCCAGCAGCTGCTTGGCCTCCAGGTCGGTGTTGGCGATGAGCATGTCGGCCGCGTCGACCACCTGCTCCTCGCCGATGAGCCGCGCGGAGGGCTCCGGGGTGTCGCCGAGCGCGAGCTGGGCGTTCTTCACCTTGGCCATCGTGTGCATCGAGTGCACGAGCGGCACACCCCACCGGTCGCGGACCAGCGCACCCACCTGGCCCGAGAGCCAGTAGTGGGAGTGGATCACGTCGTACCAGCCCTGGTCGTGGCGGGCCTCGGCACGCAGCACCTCGCGCGCGAACACGCACAGCTGGCTGGGCAGCTCGGCCTTGGTGAGCCCCTCGAACGGCCCCGCGTGCACGTGGTGCACGGTGACCCCCGGGTACGCCTCGACCGTCGGCGGCAGCGTCGAGGAGGTGGCACGGGTGTAGATCTCGACCGCGACGTTGCGCGCGGCGAGCCGCTTGGACAGCTCGACCACGTAGACGTTCATGCCGCCGGCGTCGCCGGTGCCGGGCTGGTCCAGCGGCGAGGTGTGCAGGCTGATCATCGCCACGCGCCCGTGCGCGGCACGGGTGGGCAGGTCACGCACGCGGCTCAGCTCTCGAGTCACCACACACACCTCCAACCCGCCGAAACCGCGCGCCGGCCGACGGTATTCCCGACCGGATCAGCGGGCGGCCCGGCGCCCGCGCGTCGCGGGCTTCCGTGCGCCGCGGCGGCCGCGGGTCGAGCCCGGTCCCCACCCCGTCGCGCCGGCGACCGCGAGCAGCAGCCCGGCGACGGCGACGGGGACGGAGTCGTGCACGAACGCGTCCTTGACGGTCGCCCACACCATGTACCCCAGCGCGGGGGTGGCAACCGTCACCACCGCACGCAACCAGACCGGCGCGGTGCCGACCAGCGAGTAGCCGAGCACGGCGAGCCCCAGCAACCCCAGCACCAGCCCGGCGAGGTACGCCGGCGCGTTCGGCGCCGAGCCCCGGCCGAGCGCTCCCGCCGCGACCCATGCCCCGCCCGCGAGGACGAGGACCACCGACGCCACCCTGCGCGCACCCATGACCCCACAGTGTGCCCGGACCCCGTCGGCTTGGGCACCCCTGCGCACCGTCCGTGGGACGCCCGGCCGTCGCGACGCTTGCGGCACGGGCCACAATCTGGCCATGACGACGAAGACTGCGGTGGTGACCGGGGCGAGCAGCGGGATCGGGGCGGCGACCGCCCGGCGGCTGGCCGCGGAGGGGTACCACGTCGTGTGCGCGGCGCGGCGGGTGGAACGGGTCGAGGCGCTGGCCGCGGAGATCGGGGGTACGGCGGTGCGCTGCGACGTGACCTCCGCCGAGGACGTGCAGGCCCTGGCCGCACGGGTGGGCGAGCGGCTCGACGTGCTGGTGAACAACGCCGGGGGCGCCTTCGGGGCGGACCCGGTCGCCGAGGCCGACCCCGACGACTGGCGCGCGATGTACGAGGTCAACGTGGTGGGCCTGATGCAGGTCACCAAGGCGCTGCTGCCGGCGCTGCTGGCCGGTGGCGCCGGCGTGATCGTCAACATCGGTTCGACCGCGGGCCGGGTGGCCTACGAGGGCGGCGCCGGGTACACCGCGGCCAAGCACGGCACCAAGGTGGTCACCGAGACGCTGCGGCTGGAGCTGTTCGACCAGCCGGTGCGGATCTGCGAGATCGCCCCGGGGATGGTCAAGACCGACGAGTTCGCGCTGGTCCGGTTCGCCGGCGACGAGGAGAAGGCGGAGAAGGTCTACGCCGGGGTGGCCGAACCCCTCGTCGCCGAGGACATCGCCGACGCGGTCGCCTGGGTGGTCACCCGGCCCGCGCACGTCAACATCGACGAGCTGGTCATCCGGCCGCGGGCGCAGGCCGCGCAGCACAAGGTGCACCGGGTGCACCGGGTGCTCTGAGGCGCCGGTCAGTCGTCGAGGACGACCAGCGCCAGCCGCTCGAGGTCGGAGGTGAGGTCCTGCTCGCCGACGGTGAACTCCTCGCCCCGCACCGAGAACACGTAGACGAAGCGGTCCGGGTGCGGCCGCGTCGGGGCGACCGCCCCGAAGTCGATGCGCCCCAGCAGCCGCTCGACCTCCGGGGTCCGCGGGTCCTCGCCGAGCCGGACCAGCCCCGAGCGCCGCAGCCCGGCGAACCCGCCGGAGCGGGTGACCGCCACCAGGCCGGCGCCGTCCTGCGCCGGTGACGGCTCGTGGGCCACCTCGGGCGCGGCCGCGGAGACCCCGACCTGCTCCCATGCGGAGCGGACCGCCGCCACCGCCGCGGGGGACACCTTCGCGGCCGCCTCGGCGCACGCCGCGGCGAACCCGGCGAAGTCGGTGCCGGCGCCGATCCCCGAGGTGAGCGCGGCGTACCAGATCGGGCCGGCGGTCTCCCAGGAGTGTCCGCCCAGCGCGGTCGCCGCCAGGTAGAAGGCCCGGTTGGGGATGCCGGAGTTCAGGTGCACGCCCCCGTTGTCCTCGGCGGTGTGCACGTAGTCGGCCATCGACCCGACCTGCGGGTCCTTGCCGAGCACCGGGTCGTCGTAGGCGGTGCCCGGCTCGGCCATCGAGCGCAGCGCCCGGCCCTGCACGCCGGGCAGGAAGATGCCCTCGCCGATCAGCCAGTCCGCCTCGGTCGCGGTCTCGCCGCGCAGGCGCTGCTTGAGGCAGGAGGCGAACACGTCCGAGACCGACTCGTTGAGGGCCCCGGACTGGCCGGAGTAGGTCAGGCCCGCGGTGAACTGCGTGACCGCGTGGGTCAGCTCGTGCCCGAGCACGTCGACCGGGCGGGTGAACCGGCCGAAGACCTTGCCGTCCCCGTCGCCGAACACCAGCTGGGTGCCGTCCCAGAACGCGTTGTCGTAGTCGCGCGCGTAGTGCACCGTGGCCGTCACGAACGCGCCCCGGCCGTCGTAGGAGTCGCGGCCGAAGACGTCGCGGAACAGCGCGAGGGAGGCGGCCACCCCGTCGTACGCCTCGTCGACGGCCGGGTCCCCGCTCGCCGGCGCGCCGGCGGGTCGCACCAGCTCGCCGGGCAGGTCGCGTGCCGTGCGCGGCGGTGTGGACCGCGAAGCCCCCGGCGGACGGCGGGGCGGGCGTCACGACGGTCTCGGCGGCGGCCGGGGGCATCACCAGGCGGCGGCGCCGCAGCTCGGTGTCGAGGGCGAGGGTCGCGTGCGAGCAGCCGCAGGCGTCCCGGTCGGGATGGGCGGCCGCGATCCGCTCCAGGAGGAACGGGGGCACGAAGGAGCAACCGGTCATAGGCCAAGAAGTACCGCTCCGCACCGACAGGAGTAAAGGACCGGGGGGCGAACGGCGGCGTCTGGGCTGTGCCACACTCGGAGGCGTGTTGAGCATCGGACTCGTCGGTGGCATGAGCTGGGAAAGCAGCCTGGAGTACTACAAGGCGCTGAACCTCGGCGTCGAGAAGCGGCTGGGCGGCCTGCACTCCGCGCCGGTGGTGCTGTCCTCGGTGGAGTTCGCCGAGCTGACCGAGCTGCAGCAGGCCGAGCGGTGGGACGACGTCGCGACGATGCTCGCGGAGGCGGCCCGCGGCGTGCAGGCGGGCGGCGCCGACCTGCTGCTCATGTGCACCACCGCGTTCCACATGGTCGCCGACCGGGTCGAGGCGGCGGTGGACATCCCGTTCCTGCACCTCGCCGACGTGGTCGCCGACGCGGTCAAGGGCCACGGCCTGCAGAAGGTCGGGTTGCTCGGCACGTCGTTCACCATGCAGCGCGACTTCTTCACCGACCGGATCGCCTCGCACGGGCTCGAGGTGGTGGTCCCCGACGAGCGGCACCACGAGGCCATCAACGCCATCATCTACGGCGAGCTCGTGCACGGGAAGGTGCTCGAC
Source organism: uncultured Actinomycetota bacterium (assembly GCA_963709685.1). Classification (GTDB taxonomy): domain Bacteria; phylum Actinomycetota; class Actinomycetes; order Propionibacteriales; family Nocardioidaceae; genus Nocardioides_B. Next base: position 118,469 of record CAVPXH010000020.1, on the reverse strand, counting down.
GGCTCCCGCTCGCGGGTGGTGTCGGTGATCGAGGAGCTGTGGGACGCCGGGGCGCAGGGCGTGATCCTCGGCTGCACCGAGCTCGAGCTGCTGGTCAAGCAGGCCGACTCCGAGCTGCCGATCTTCCCGTGCACGACGCTGCACGTGCAGGCCGCCCTCGACCGCGCCCTCGCCTGACCGCCCGCGTCGAGGCGCGCGTGTTGCCCCGTTGAAGCGCGCCTCCTGCCCCGTTGAGGCGCGCCTCCTGCCTCAGCTCAGCTCGCCGCGAGTACGGCGTCCACGGCGGCCGGGAGCACGTCACCGGCGCGACCGCGTACGACGAGGTCGGCGAGCGCGTCGAGCGGGGTCTCCTCGTCGTTGACGATGACCAGCCGCGCCCCGTTGCGCACCGCGACGACCGGCAGGTCCGCGGCCGGGTAGACCTGCAGCGACGAGCCGACCGCGATCATCAGGTCGGCCTTGGCCGCGGTGGCCATCGCCTCCTCCACCACGCCGGGGAACAGCACCTGCTCGAAGGAGACGGTCGCCGACTTCACCAGGCCGCCGCACACCGGGCACGCGGGATCGGCCTCCCCGGCGGCGATCCGCTCGAACGCCCACTCGGCCGACGCGCGCCAGCCGCACCCGTCCGGCACGCCGTTGCGCGGCCGGTGGCCGATGCACATCACCTCGCGCGCCGTACCGTGCACCTCGATCACCCGCGCCGAACCGGCCTCCTGGTGCAGGCCGTCGATGTTCTGCGTGATCACCCCCAGCGACCGGCCGGCCCGCTCGAGACGGGCCAGCGCCTGGTGGGCGGGGTTGGGCCGCGGCGTCGCGGCCAGGAACTCGCGCCGCATCGCCCACGTCTGCGCGCGCACCTGCGGCGACTCGACGTACCGGCCGAACGTCATCTGCATCGGGTCGAACTTGGTCCACAGGCCGCCCGGGGAACGGAAGTCCGGGATCCCCGACTCGGTGGAGATCCCGGCGCCGGTGAACGCGACGGACCGACCCGCGGAGCCCAGCAGGTCAGCGAGGTCCTCCAGCGCGTCGGTCACGTGCCGAGAATAGGTCTCAGGACGGGAGGTTCCACCCCGCGCCCAGGTCGACCAGGGTCGCGAAGGTGAGGTACATCAGCCATACCCCGGTGATGACGTGGAAGAAGCCGAGCGCCTTCTTGGCCCCCTCCGAGATGCCGGCGGACTCGACGAACTCCGAGATGTAGACCCCGGTCAGGCCCGAGAACAGCACCCCCACCGGCCAGGCGCCCGCCTGGAAGAACACGATCGCCCCGGCGACCGAGATCATCGTGAACGCCACGCACATCCCGGCGTTGGTGCGCGGGTCGTTGCCGGCGTAGCGGTTCCAGCCGAGCGCGAACCAGTGGATGCCGTAGGCGGTGAACGCGGTGGCCGCCATGTAGAGCGCGGGGTCGTTCTTGAACACCTGGAACCAGGTGATCCCCACCCACAGGATCAGGCCGGTCACCACCTGGCACAGGCCGGGCAGGAACACGCCCCACACCCCGGTCGCCCGGTCCAGCTGCCGGGCCTCCTCGGGGTCGGCGGGACGCAGCGGGAAGCCGAACAGCTCCTGAGGCCCCCAGATCAGGTAGCCGGTGCCGAGCCCGAAGAACCCGAGGGCCACCGGCACGAACTCGGACGCGTGGAAGGTCACCACGGCCAATCACCTCCGTTGTCGATGCCTCGGCCATACCCATCTGTCCTGATTCACAACCGGTCGACTCGTTCGGGCGCGCGAGTCCCGGTAGACTCGGGAAGTCTGCCCGCAGCCGTACGTCGACCCGCTCGTCGCCGCGTACGTCGCACCGGCGGGGCCCTCTACGCGAAAGTCGCAGCATCTGCATGTCCGAGATCCAGCACCGCACCGACCTGCGCAACGTGGCCATCGTGGCCCACGTCGACCACGGCAAGACCACGCTCGTGGACGCCATGCTGTGGCAGGGCGGCGCCTTCGGGGAGCACCAGCACGTCGACGAACGCGCGATGGACTCCGGCGACCTCGAGCGCGAGAAGGGCATCACCATCCTCGCCAAGAACACCGCGATCCGCTACAACGGGCCCGCCGCGCGGGCCAAAGCGGAGAAGGACGGGGCAGCGTTCGATCACATGACCATCAACATCATCGACACCCCGGGCCACGCCGACTTCGGCGGCGAGGTGGAGCGCGGCCTGTCCATGGTGGACGGCATCGTGCTGCTCGTGGACGCCTCCGAGGGCCCGCTGCCACAGACCCGGTTCGTGCTGCGCAAGGCGCTCAACGCCGACCTGCCCGTGGTACTCGTCGTGAACAAGGTGGACCGCTCCGACGCGCGGATCAGCGAGGTCGTCGACGAGACGTACGAGTTGTTCATGGACCTGCTCGACGACAGCCACAACGCCGACGCGCTCGACTTCCCGGTGGTGTACGCCTCGGCCAAGGCCGGCCGCGCGTCGCTGACCATGCCGGAGAACGGCGGGCTGCCGGACACCGAGAACCTGGAACCTCTCTTCCAGACGATCATCGACACCATCCCCGCGCCGACCTACCACGCGGACGCGCCGCTGCAGGCGCACGTGACCAACCTCGACTCCAGCCCCTTCCTGGGCCGGCTGGCGCTGGTGCGCGTCGAGGAGGGCACGCTGCGCAAGGGCCAGCAGGTGGCCTGGATGCGCCGTGACGGTCGCGTGCAGAACGTGAAGATCACCGAGCTGCTGGTCACCGAGGCGCTGGAGCGCAAGCCCGGCGAGTCCGCGGGCCCCGGCGACATCGTGGCGATCGCCGGCATCCCCGAGATCATGATCGGCGAGACGCTGGCCGACCCGGAGAACCCGGTCGCGCTGCCGCTGATCACCGTCGACGAGCCGGCGATCTCGATGACGATCGGCACCAACACCTCTCCGCTGGCCGGCCGCGGCCCGACGAAGAACACCAAGGTCACCGCCCGGCTGGTCAAGGACCGCCTCGACGCCGAGCTGGTCGGCAACGTGTCGATCAAGGTGCTGCCGACCGAGCGGCCCGACGCCTGGGAGGTGCAGGGCCGCGGCGAGCTGGCGCTGGCGATCCTGGTCGAGCAGATGCGCCGCGAGGGCTACGAGCTCACCGTCGGCAAGCCGCAGGTGGTCACCCGCGAGATCGACGGCAAGGTGCACGAGCCGGTGGAGCGGCTGACCATCGACGCGCCGGAGGAGTACCTCGGCGCGATCACCCAGCTGCTCGCCGTCCGCAAGGGCCGCATGGAGCAGATGACCAACCACGGCACCGGCTGGGTGCGGATGGAGTTCCTGGTCCCGGCGCGCGGGCTGATCGGCTTCCGCACCGAGTTCCTCACCGAGACCCGCGGCACCGGCATCGCGCACCACGTGTTCGAGGGCTACGAGCCGTGGGCCGGCGAGATCCGCTCCCGCGCCTCGGGTTCGCTGGTGGCGGACCGGTCCGGTGCGGCGACGTCGTACGCGATGACGAACCTGCAGGAGCGCGGCACGATGTTCGTCGAGCCGACGACCGAGGTGTACGAGGGCATGATCGTCGGGGAGAACTCCCGCGAGGACGACATGGACGTCAACATCACCAAGGAGAAGAAGCAGACCAACGTCCGCTCCTCCACGGCCGACAACTTCGAGAAGCTGATCCCGCCGAAGAAGCTCTCGCTCGAGCAGAGCCTGGAGTTCTGCCGCGAGGACGAGTGCTGCGAGGTCACGCCCGACGCGGTCCGGATCCGCAAGGTGGTGCTCGACCAGAACGAGCGCGCCAAGTCCGCCGCCCGGGCGCGCCGCTCCGGCTGAGGTACGTCGGGCGGCTGATCGAGCCGACCCGGAGATCGAGCCCGTCGAGATCCCCGGCTTCTGGACAAGCTCGACGTCCGGGGCCGGCTCCCTCGCACAATGAGGGCGTGGTCCGCTTCCGCTCGCACGACCTCCTCGACCGCACCTTCCTGGTCGCGCTGGTGCTCAAGGGCCTCGACGGGGTCCTCGAGCTCGCCGGCGGCGTCGCGCTGCTGCTGGTGTCGCGGCAGCCGCTCGTCGGCTGGGCGGTGGCCTTGACCCAGCACGAGCTGTCCGAGGACCCGCACGACTTCGTCGCCACGCACCTGCTCGGCTCCGCCCACCGCCTCACCGCCGGAGCGCAGACCTTCGCCGCGGTGTACCTGCTGCTGCACGGCATCGTGAAGGTGGTGCTGGTCGCCGCGGTGCTGCGCGACCGGCTCTGGGCCTACCCGTGGATGATCGGCTTCCTGCTCGTCTTCATCGGCTACCAGGCCTACCGGTTCGCCCTGCGGCCCACGATCGGCATGGCCGCGCTGACCGTGTTCGACGCGTTCGTCGCCTGGCTGACCTGGCGGGAGTGGCGCCGTCGGCGGGTGCGGTCGTAGCCGCCGCGCGCTGCTCGGCCCGGCGGCTCGCGGCACGCCCCCTCGTAGGCTTCGGGCCATGGCCTCGTTCACGTTCGCCCCGCTGACGCCGACGTCGTTCCTGGAGCGCTCCGCGAGCGTCTTCCGGGACCGGACCGCGGTGGTCGACGGCGAGCGCCGGTTCAGCTACGCCGAGCTGCTCGACCGGTCGCTGGCGCTCACCGGGGCGCTCGCGGACCTCGGCGTCGAGCCGGGCGACCGGGTCGCGGCGCTGTGCACGAACAGCCACGTGATGCTCGAGCTGCACCACGGCGTGCCGATGCGCGGCGCGGTACTGGTGCCGCTCAACATCCGGCTGTCGGCCGACGAGCTGAGCTACATCCTCGAGCACTCCGGCGCGCGGGTCCTGGTGGCCACGCACGAGCTCGCCGACGCCGCCCGCGAGGTCGCCGAGCGGGTCGACGTACGCCTGGTCCTCGAGGGCGAGGAGTACGACGGGCTGCTGGCCGCCGCCACGCCGGCGCCCGTGGACACCGACCGACGAGCGGGCCCTGCTGGCGATCAACTACACCAGCGGCACGACGGGCCGCCGAAGGGCGTGATGTACCACCACCGCGGCGCGTTCCTGCAGGCGCTGGCGATGGCGTTCCACACCCGGCTGACGCCGGACAGCCGGTACCTGTGGACGCTGCCGATGTTCCACTGCGACGGCTGGTCGTTCCCGTGGGCGGTCTGCGCGGCCGGTGCGGCGCACGTGTGCCTGCGCGCGGTCGACCCCGGCCGAGATCTGGCGGCTGCTGCGCACCGAGGGCGTCACCCACTACAGCGCCGCGCCGACGGTGCTCACCATGATCGCCAACGCGCCCGAGGCCGGGCCGCTCGAGGAGCGGTGCACGTGACCACCGGCGGCGCCCCGCCGACCCCGACGCTGCTGGCGCGGATGGCCGGGCTGGGCATGGACGTCACGCACCTGTACGGCCTGACCGAGACGTACGGCCCGATCGCGGTCAACGAGTGGCACAGCGAGTGGGACGCGCTCTCCGGCGCGGAGCAGGCCACGCTGCGCGCCCGGCAGGGCGTGGGCAACGTCGTCGCCCAGCCGCTGCGCGTCATCGACCTGGACGGTGACGACGTGCCCGCCGACGGCGTGACGATCGGCGAGATCGCCGCGCGCGGCAACGACGTGATGCTCGGCTACTACCGCGACGAGGAGGCGACCCGCGCCGTCGACGCCGGCGGCTGGTTCCGCACCGGCGACCTGGCGGTGCTGCACCCCGACGGGTACGTCGAGATCCGCGACCGCAGCAAGGACATCATCATCTCCGGCGGCGAGAACATCGCCTCGGTCGAGGTCGAGCGCGCCATCGACACCCATCCCGACGTGGTGGAGAGCGCGGTGGTCGCCCGGCCGGACGAGAAGTGGGGCGAGGTGCCGGTGGCGTACGTGGTTCTGCGCCACGGCGCCTCGGTCGACGAGGCAGGCGATCATCGACCACGTCCGCGGCCGGATCGCGCCGTTCAAGGCGCCGAAGGCCGTGGTGTTCGCCGACCTGCCCAAGACCTCGACGGGCAAGATCCAGAAGAACGTGCTGCGCTCCGGCCTGCGCTGAGCCCGGGGCGACGGGCTCGGACGCCGGCCTGGCAGGATGCCGCTGTGCCGAACACCCGGATGACCCGCATGCCCGAGAAGGCCGTCAACGACCCCGCCGCGCTGCACGCCCTGCTCGACGAGGCGTACGTCGCCCACGTCGGTCTCGTGCGCGACGGCCACCCGCTCGTCGTACCCACCGGGATGGCGCGCGACGGCGACCGGCTGCTGGTGCACGGCTCGACCGGGTCGGGTGGATGCGGGCGCTCGCCGCCGGGGCCGAGGCATGCGTCACCGTGACCTCGCTCGACGCGCTCGTGGTGGCCCGCTCGGCGTTCGAGTCGTCGTTCCACTACCGCAGCGCGGTGGTGTTCGGGCGGTTCGCCCCGCTGGCGGGCCCGGAGAAGACCGCCGCGCTCGACGTGCTCGTGGAGAAGCTCATCCCCGGCCGCCTGGCCGAGGTGCGCGCGTCCACCGAGAGGGAGCTGGCCGCCACCCTCGTGCTCGCGCTGCCGCTCGAGGAGTGGTCGCTGCGGGTGTCCGACGGCTGGCCGGAGGACGAGCCCGAGGACGTCGCCGGGGACGCGTGGGCGGGTGTGGTGCCGGTGCGCACCGGGTACGGGTCCCCGCAGCCGGCGCCGGACCTGCGCGAGGGCATCGAGGTGCCGGCGTCGGTGCGGCGGCTGGCGGGCGAGTAGCGGACGTCGGGCGGTTCTCCGAGCTACCCGCGCAGCAGGGCGGCGAACATCGCGCAGGTCTCGTCGACCGCCTTCTGCGCGCCGGCCGAGTGCGGGCCCATGTCGAAGAACCCGTGGATCATCCCGTCGAACCGGCGGTAGTCCACGCGCACGCCGGCGGCCTCGAGCGCCTGCGCGTACGCGGCGCCCTCGTCGCGCAGCGGGTCGTACTCCGCGGTCACCACCACCGCCGGCGGCAGGCCGGCGAGCGAGGACGCCTGCAGGGGGGAGAGCCGCGGGTCGGTGTGGTGGCCGGGGTCGGCGGCGTAGTGGTTGATGAACCACTCCATCGTCACCGCGTCGAGGAAGTAGCCCTCGCCGTTCTCCTCGCGGGAGGGGTACTCGCCGGGGACGTCGGTGGCCGGGTACACCAGCAGCTGCGCCGCCAGCGCCGGCCCGCCCGCGTCGCGCACCTGCTGGGCGACGACCGCGGCGAGGTTCCCGCCCGCGCTGTCGCCGGCGACCGCGAGGGTCTGCGAGCCTCCGAAGTCGGCGAGGTGCTCCCCCAGCCAGCGGGTCGCGGCGAGCGCGTCGTCGACGGCGGCCGGGAAGGGCGCCTCCGGGGCGAGCCGGTAGTCGACCGAGACCACGACCGCGTCGCAGTCGCGGCAGATGCTGCGCGCCATGTTGTCGTGGGTGTCGAGGTCACCGATCACCCAGCCGCCGCCGTGGAACAGCACCACGGTGGGAAGCGCGCCCTCGGTGCCGGGACGGTAGACGCGCGCGGGGATGTCGCCCGCCGGCCCGGGGATGGTCAGCTCCTCGACGCTGTCGACCGGGACGACCGACTCGGTGGGGCGGCCTCCGACGGCGAGGGCGCGGAACGCCTCGCGGGCCGCCTCAGGGGTGCCCTCGTGCATCGGCGGGGCACCGGAGGCGGCCATGAACTCGAGCAGGCCGGCAATCTGCGGGTCGACGGGCATGAGGCTCCTTGGGTACGACGGTCGTTGACAGCAACGGTGTCAGCATCGTAGCCCGGGGCCGGTGGCTCACTCCGCGGGCGCGGAGCCGGTGAGGCCCGGTGACGGCGCGCCGCCACTCGGGGGCGGAGGCGGCGACCAGGTGTCCCGCGGCCCGGTGGTGGGCGGCGATCGCGTCCCCCTCCCCCACGCCGGCGGGCAGCAGGCAGGCGACCTCGTCGGCCTCCTCGGCGGTGCGGCAGCGGCCGAGCCGCACCAGCGGGCAGGTGCGACCGGCGCCGCCGACCAGGCACCGGCGTACGTCGTACCCGGCGGCGCGCAGCTGCACGGTCGCGTCGTCGTCGAACAGCGAGGAGGACTCGACCAGCACCCGGGGGCGGCCCTGGTCCGCGGGCCAGGAGGGCATGAGCTCATCGGTGGCGACCTCGAAGATCACCACCGCGTCGCGAACCGGCTCGACGATCAGGCACCCCACGACCTGCAGCAGCCGGATCATCCGGAGGTTGTCGGTGCGCACCACCGCGGTCATCCGGTCGAACCCGTGCGCGCGTGCCGCCTCGCGCAGGGCGTCGAGCAGCCGATGCCCGAGGCCGCGGCCCTGGTGGCCGTCGGCGATGGTGAGCGCGAGCTCGGGGACTCCGGCGGACAGGCAGTAGCGGGCCTCGGCGACGAGCCGGTCGTCCTCCTCGGCGACCAGGGCGAAGGCGCCCGGCCCGAGTGCGGCGACCTCGTCGGCCACCGAGTCCGGGAGGGTCCCGGAGAACCGCATGCGGGCGGAGTAGAGGGACAGGGAACGGTACAGCCCGGCAATGGCCGGCACATCGGCCTCGGTGGCGATCCGGATCTGCTCCACGCCGCGAGGGTAGGACTGCTCCGCACAGCGGACCAGGGTCGAACGCCCCGTGCCTGGACCGCATGACGTCCGGCGTCCGCGGTCAGCCGGCGAGCGCGTTGACCGCGGCACGGAACAGCGGCGGGGCCGCGCAGGCGAGCGGCACCAGCGACCGCCGCGCCGGCGGCACCCGGCTCGCGGCCAGCAGGGCGTGCGTCATCCACCGGTAGCGCCGGCGTCACCCGCCACCACGCCGCCTCGTAGGCCGCGTCGTCCGGCGGCCACCGCGGCGACCGCCTCCCGGGCCTGCGCCAGCGCCAGCGCGATGCCCTCGCCGGTGAGCGCGTCGACGTACCCGCCGCGTCCCCGACCAGCAGCACCCGGCCCGCCACGCGCCGGGCGGACCGCTGCCGCAGCGGGCCGGCGCCGCGCACGGGGGTCCGCGGCACGCCGGCCACCCGCTCGCGCAGCCAGGGGAACGACCTCAGGTGCTCCTCGAAGTCGCGCGCCGCGACGTCAGCACCGCGACGCCGACGAGGTCCGGCGCCGACCGGGTGAGGTACGCCTCGGCGGCCGGCCCCAGTGCACCTCGACCAGCGACGACCACGGCGGGGTCCGCAGGTGCGCGCGCAGCCCGAACGCGCGCCGGGTGGCCGGGCGGTACGTCGAGGCCGAGCCGGCGGCGCACCGGCGAGTGCAGGCCGTCGGCGGCCAGCAGGTGCCCGGCCCGTATGCCGTTGACCGTGACGCCGGCGGCGTCCTGCGCGACCTCGCCCCCGCGCGCGGCCCGACCGCCACGCCGGCCGCGGCCACGGCCTCGCGCAGCGCGGCGTGCAGCGTCGTACGGCGCACCCCCCGCCCGCGGCCGCGCGCGAACCGCGCCTCGGCGGCCGCGTCGCCGCGAGGTAGCGGATGCCGGCGACGGCACTCCCGACGGGGTCGACGCCGAGGTCCGCGCAGCGCCGCGACGGCCGCCGGCATCAGCCCCTCCCCGCAGGCCTTGTCGACGGCGCCGGGCCGCGGCTCCACCACCACCGCCGCAGGCCGGCGCGGGCCGCGTACAGCGCCGTCGGCCAGCCCCGCCGGACCGCCGCCGACGACCAGCAGGTCGGTCATGACGCGCCGTGCGCCGACAGGCCGCGAAGGGCTGCGTCCTCGGTGCGGATCCGCACCCGCAGCAGCACCGCGTTGAGGACCGTGAACACCACGCGGTGATCCACGCGGCGTGCACGAGAGGCAGCGCGAAGCCCTCGACGACCACGGCGACGTAGTTGGGGTGGCGGAGCAGACGGTACGGCCCGCGCGCGACCAGCCCCAGACCGGGTACGACGATCACCCGGGTGTTCCACTGCGGCCCGAGCGTGCGGATGCACCACCACCGCAGGGCCTGGGCGAGGACGACGAGCACGAGCATGCTCCACGCCAGCGCGGCCGGCACCGCGGGTCGACGTACCCACGCCTCCACCAGCGCCCCGACCAGCAGGCCGGTGTGCAGCACCACCATCGGCGGGTAGTGGCCGCGGCCGTGCTCGACACCGCCGCGCGCCAGGCTCCACGCGGCGTTGCGCCGGGACACCACGAGCTCGGCCAGCCGCTCGAGGCCGACGAGCCCGACCAGCACGGTGAACGCCGCGAGGCTGCTCATGCCTGCAGCAGCACCATCTCGAGGCTGAACCCGGGCCCCATCGCCATCAGCATCCCGTAGGAGCCTGGCGCCGGCGGGCGCAGTCGCGAGCGTGTCCTCGAGCACGAACAGCACCGAGGCCGAGGACAGGTTGCCGATGCGGTCCAGCGACTCCCAGGTGAGCCCGACGTCGTCGCGTGCGAGGCCGAGCGCCGACTGCAGCGCCTCGAGCACCTTGGGGCCTCCGGGGTGGCACACCCACCAGCCGATGTCGTCGCGAGTGAGCCCGTGCCCGGCGAGAAAGCCGTCGACGTCCTCGGCGACGTACTCCTCGACCAGCCCGGGCACCTCCGCGCCGAGCACGATCTTCAGGCCGGTGGCGCCGACGTCCCAGCCCATCGCCCGCTCGGTGTCGGCGTAGAGGCGGCTTCGGGTGTCCAGCGTGCGCGGCCCGGCCGCGGCCAGCGGGTGGTCCTCGCCGACCACGACGACCGCGGCGGCACCGTCGCCGAACAGCCCGCTGGCCACCAGGTTGGCCACCGACGTGTCGCCGCGCTGGACGGTCAGCGAGCACAGCTCCACCGACAGCAGCACGGCGACGTCGCGGGGATGGCCGAGCAGGTAGTCGTGCACGCGGGCGACCCCGGCCGCCCCGGCCAGGCAGCCGAGCCCGACCAGGGGCACCCGCTTCACGTCCGGCCGCCAGCCCACGCGCGGGGCCAGCCGGGCCTCGAGGGAGGGTACGGCGAGACCGGTGATCGTCGTGGAGACCACCAGGTCGACGTCGCGCGCGGTGAGGCCGGCCGCCTCCAGGGCGGTCACGCACGGCCTCGGCGCCGAGGTCCACCGCGACGTCGAGGAACGCGTCGTTGGCCTGGCCGAAGTCCTCGAGCGCGCCGTACTCCTCCAACGGCAGCGCGGTGTGCCGCGAGCTCACCCCGGCGTTCGCGTGCAGCCGGTGCAGCAGGCGGCGGTCCAGCCCGTCTCCGGTGACGATGAGGTCACCGAAGACGCGCGTGACCTCGTCCTGGGTCGACTTGTGGGCGGGCAGCCTGCCCCGAGCAGCGAGGATCTGCGGCATTGTCCGAGCCTGCCACACGCGCCGAACCCCGAGTAGGCCCGGCGGGACCGCCCCGCACGGCTCAGCGGGTGGGGTCGTCCCCCACCCGGACGAGCAGCTTGCCGAAGTTGGCGCCGCGCAGCATGCCGCGGAACGCCTCGGGCGCGTGCTCCAGGCCCTCGACGACGTCCTCGCGGTAGCGCACCTTGCCCTCCCGGACCCAGCCCGGCATGTCCCGGCGGAAGTCCGCGCCGTGCGAGCGGGAGAACTCGTCCTGGATGAAGCCGCGGATGGTCAGGCTCTTGGACAGCACCTGCCCCATGAACCCGGGCAGCCGGTCCGGCCCCTCGGGCGCGGAGGTGGCGTTGTAGTTGGCGACCAGGCCGCAGACCGGGACCCGGGCGTACTTGTTGAGCAGGCCGAACACCGCGTCGGCCACCGGGCCGCCGACGTTCTCGAAGTAGACGTCGATCCCGTCCGGCACGGCCTCTCGCAGCTGTTCCTTGAAGTCGGGCGCGCGGTGGTCGAGCGCCACGTCGAAGCCGAACTCCTCGGTGAGCGCGCGCACCTTCTCCGGGCCGCCGGCGATGCCGACCGCGCGGGCGCCCTTCACCTTGGCGATCTGTCCCACCGCGGAGCCGACCGGGCCGGTCGCGGCCGCGACCGCGACGGTCTCGCCCTCCTTCGGCTTGCCGATCTCGAGCAGCCCGGCGTAGGCGGTGAAGCCCGGCATGCCGAGCACGCCCAGCGCGGTGGAGACCGGGGCCTCGGCCGGGTCGAGGCGCCGGACCGCGTTCTCGTCGGCGACCGCGTGGCTCTGCCAGCCGGAGTAGGACAGCACCAGGTCACCGGCCGCGACCTTCTCGCTGCGCGACTCGACCACCTCGGCGACCGTGCCGCCGACCATCACGTCGCCGACCTCCACCGGGGCGGCGTAGGACTTCGCGGCGCTCATCCGGCCGCGCATGTAGGGGTCCAGGGAGAGGTAGACCACGCGCAGCAGGACCTGGCCGTCGCTCAGGTCGGGCAGGTCGACGGTGGTGGTCTCGAAGCAGCTGTCGTCGGGCTCTCCGACGGGGCGGGCGGCAAGGCGGATCTGGGTTGATTTCATGACCTCCAGCGTGCCCGGTGGGACGCCGCCGCCAAACCCCGGCCCGGTGGTGCCGCAGTGGCGCGGCGCGCGTGCCGCGCGTGGACGGGGAGCACTACCGCCGTCGGGCAGGCACCCGCCGGGTGCGGCGGTCGGCGTTCAGGCCAGGACCTTGCCGGGGTTGAGCACGCCGGAGGGGTCGAAGACCCGACGCAGCTCTCGGTGCAGGGCCGCGCTCGTGACGCCCAGCTCCCGTTCGAGCCAGTCCCGCTTGAGCATGCCGACGCCGTGCTCACCGGTGATCGTGCCGCCGAGTCGGAGGCCGAGCTCCATGATCGCGTCGAAGGCGCGCACCCCGCGCGCTCCGGAGTTCGGATCGTCGCGATCGATGATCACCGTCGGGTGCATGTTCCCGTCGCCGACGTGCCCCGGGCAGGCGACCAGGACGCCGGTCTCCTCCGCGATCCGCTCGATGCCGCGCAGCAGCTCCGCGAGCCGGGACCGTGGCACGGCGACGTCATCGACGAGCGTCGCCCCCAGGGTCTCGAGCCCGGCGTTCACCAGGCGCCGCGCCTCCAGGAGCATCCGGGACTCCTCCGCATCGGCGGCCTCGGCCACGTCCACGGCGCCCTCGGCGAGGCAGATCGACGCGATCCGGCGGACATCCTCGGCGGCGCGGTCGCCGCGGTCCGACTGCGCCAGGAGCAGGCCGCCGACGTCCTCGGGCAGCCCCATGTCACGCACGGCCTGGATGGCGCGGGCCGTGGTGCCGTCGACGAACTCCAGCAGCGACGGGCGCAGGCCCGCGGCCATGACCGCCGCGGCCGCGCGCAGCGCGTCCTCGCCGCGGCGGAAGGTGGCGGCCGCGGTGAGGGCCGTCTCCGCGGCAGGGCGCAGCGCGAGGGTCACCTCGGTCACCACGCCCAGCGTGCCCTCCGACCCGACGACCAGCCTGGTCAGGTCGTAGCCGGCGACTCCCTTGACCGTGCGCCGGCCGGTACGCACGATGTCGCCGGTGCCCAGCACCACCTCGAGGCCGCGCACGAAGTCGGCGGTCACGCCGTACTTCACGCAGCACAGCCCGCCCGCGTTGGTGGCCACGTTGCCCCCGATGGTGGACTCCTCCCACGACGAGGGGTCGGGCGGGTAGAACAGTCCCCGCTCGGCGACTGCCCGTGACAACGCCGCGTTCACCACGCCGGGCTGCACGACCGCCACCATGTCGTCCGCGTCGACCTCGAGGATCCGGTTCAGCCGCTGCGTGGACAGCAGCACACAACCGTCCACGGCGTTGGCGGCACCGGACAGTCCGGTGCGCGCGCCCTGCGTGACGAGCGGGACCCGGTGCTCGCGGGCCAGCAGGACCACCTGCTGCACCTGCTCGGTGGAGGTCGGGCGCACCAGCACCAGCGGCTCCCCGGCCGGGCAGTACGTCGCCCGGTCGTGCCGGGCGGACTCGAGGACGTCCCGGTCGGTGACCACCTGCTTCTCGCCGAGCCGGGACACCAGGTCGAGGACGACGGGCGCGCGAGCCGCTCGGCTCACGACGCGTCCCCTCGTCCGGCACGAAGCAGCTGCAGCACCAGCTCGGCGCGGCGGACTCGCTCACGACCCAGGGCGATCGCGAGGTCCGCGAGGTGTGCCCCGGTCGGGTAGATGTTCGGCGCGTTGCGCAGGCCCATCTTGAGGTAGACGGGCGCGGCGACCCGCACGACGTCGGGCACGTCGAAGAAGCGCACGCTGCCCCCCTGGTCGTCGGGCACCTCGACGTACATGTCGAGCGGCACGGAGGTGGCAGCGCGCATCTCGGCCAGGGTGGCGAGCTCGAGGTCGGTGGACACGTTCAGGCTCGTCGCCCCCGCCTCCTCGTAGAGGGTCGCCGTCGGAGCGTTGGTGAGCGGCATCATCACCGAGGTCTTGAGGGCCAGGTCCGCGGGCAGGCGGCCCTCGTCCTTGAGCCGGCGCAGCAGGCGGAGCACCCCGAGGTCACCCACGAGCAGGCTGCGCACGCCGAGGTCGACGGCGCGGAAGGCGTCGTACAGACAGGCCGCCACCGCACGGCTGCCCCGCGCCGCCGCGCCGGCGGCGGCCGAGACCTTGGCCTGCCCTCCGGTGTCCCAGGCCCCGCGGGGACCGAGGAAGAGGCAGACCTCGATGTCCCGCTCGTGCCCGAGCTCCACCATGCGGGTGATCTCCGCGTCCGTCAGCATCATCACCCCGCTCCCCTGCGAGATCCGATGGACGGGGACGCCACGGCGGTCGGCCTCCTCGACCACCGCTGCCATCACGGCCGGACCCTCACAGCTGGGGATCTCCACCCGCCAGGCGTCACCGCCGGGGAAACGGGACGCCGAGTCGGTGAGGGCGACAGCACGGGAGTAGCCCAGCTCCGCAAGCAGGTCGAACGAGTCGTCGAGGTTCATCTCTTCTCCTTGTGGTCGGGGATGAGGAGCGTGTGCGCTCACGGCCGGGAGACCGAGGTCTCCACCTGGTCGCCGTCGAGGAGCCCCTCGCGTAGTCGCACGCCGTGGCCCGGCGTGTCGACGAGGCCGACGGTGCCGTCGGTCACCGCCGGCAGGCCCTCGACGAGCTCGCCGTACCAGGTGCGCAGGAAGGCCCGCACCGTCTCCTGGATCAGCCCGTTGGGCTGGCTGAGCACGAGGTGGCAACAGGCCGCGAGGGCCACCGGCCCGGTGCAGTCGTGCGGGGCGACGGAGACTCCGAAAGTGTCGGCGAAGGCGGCGACCTTGCGCGCCTCGGTCAACCCTCCCGACCAGAGCAGGTCCACGGTGGCCACGTCGAGCGCACCGCGCGCGAGCAGGGGCGCGAAGCCCCGTCGACCGACGCAGGTCTCCCCGGTGGCGAGCGTGACGTCGACGTCCTCCCGTAACCGGGCCAGCCCCTCGACGGCGTCGGGCCGCATCGGGTCCTCCACCCAGAACGGCCGGTACGGCGCAACCGCGTCGCACAGGAGGGTGGCACACCGGCGATCCCACAGCCCGTGGAGCTCGACCATCAGGCGCATGTCCTCGCCGACCTCCTCCCGCACCGCCTCCAGCACCGCGGTGCCGCGCGCGACCTCGTCGCGGCTGATGTCGGTGCCGCCGGACCGCTCGGCGGCGCGGTCGAAGGGCCAGACCTTCATGCCCCGGATGCCCTCGTCCCACAGCTCGCGGGCCAGCTGTCCGGGGCGCTCGAGGAAGGCGTCCAGGTCGTCGTACCGTCGCCCGCGGGAGCCGTCACGTCCCCAGTTCGCGGACTCCTGCCGGGTGGAGGTGCTGACGTAGGCGCTGCCTGCGCAGGTGTTGTAGACGGGGACGCGGTCGCGGACCGGGCCGCCGAGCAGGCGGGCGAGCGGGAGTTCGGCCCGCTGCCCGAGCAGGTCCCACAGGGCGAGGTCGACCGCGGCGTTCCCTCGCACCTCCGCGCCGGCACCCTGGTAGCCGACGTAGGGACGGAGCATGGCTGCGACCCGCTCCGGAGTCGGGTCGGCGCAGGCGAACAGGACCTCGGCGACCGATTCGTGCAGGTACGCCTCGACGGTGCGTGCACCGAAGAACGACTCCCCGAGACCGATGAGGCCGTCGTCGGTGTGCAGCCGCAGGAACAGCACGTTCGGCTGGATACGCGGACGCACCGTCTCGAGCGCAACGACCCGGGGACTCACCGCGCCGCCTCGGAGCAGTCGCCCGCCCAGGCCCGGCAGGTGCCTCCCTGCTGGTGGTTCTGCATCCCGCCTCCTCTCGCGCCCCGGTTCGGGGGACGGCCCGAGCCCCGATCGGCCGCATTAGATCCTCATTGGATCCTGTCGTCAATGTCGACTCTTGCGTTGGACCCGGTTGTTTCCTATACGATACGGCACCATCGTCGATGTGTGGCGGAGACCACACATCGGCCGGGGTTGCGCTCGCAGCGGCTCGAGCCAGTCGCCCTCGACAAGCCGTGCACAGCACACCGACAAGGAGTCACAGATGAGGAAGACCAGGGCACGGGCGGCAGTCGCCCGGATCACCCTGCTGGCCGCCGGCGCCACGATGCTCGCCGCGTGCGGCGGCGGTTTCAACAGCAACCAGGCCGCCGGGAGCTCGGGCGGCTCCGGGGGCTCGGGGAACAGCAACGACAGCGGCAGCAGCAGTGCCAGCGGTCCTCAGCTCTCGGACCCGCCTCCGATCAAGGGCAGCGTGGTCGCCAACGGCGACTCGCACACCATCAAGTTCGGCATCGGCCTGTCCAAGGGCTCACCGCAGGAGCTCTCGGTGGAGTACTTCAAGAACATCCTGGACAAGCGGACCAACGGCCGCCTGAAGGTCAAGATCTTCACCGACAGCGCCGTCGGTGACGACAACCAGATGATGTCGGCGCTCCAGTCCGGGACCCTGGAGATGACGTATCCCTCCACGTCTCCGGCCGCGAGCATCGTTCCGCAGCTCTCCCTGTTCGACCTGCCGTTCCTGTTCCCCACGCCGCAGTCGGCGGACAAGGTGCTCGACGGACCGATCGGCCAGAAGATGCTCGACAGCTTCAAGGGCTCGGGCATCAAGGCCCTCGCCTTCTCGGAGAACGGCTACCGCGAGCTGACCAACGACAAGCGGCCGGTGACCTCTCCGGCCGACGTCAAGGGCCTGGCCATCCGCGTGATGGAGAACCCGATCCAGGTCGACATCTGGAAGACGCTCGGCGCGAACCCGACCTCGATGGCGTTCGGCGAGGTCTTCAGCGCCCTGCAGCAGGGCGTCGTGGACGGCCAGGAGAACCCCTGGAACACGATCCTGACCTCGAAGTTCTACGAGGTGCAGAAGTACGCCTCGGACACCCGGCACGTCTACTCGCCCTTCATCATCATGATCGGCGAGAAGTTCTTCAACAGCCTCAGCCCCCAGGACCAGCAGATCGTCCAGCAGGCCGCCTACTCGGCACGCGACTACGAGCGCAAGGTCAGCCGAGAGTTCAGCGACTACGCCAAGCAGCAGCTGAAGGACAAGGGCATGAAGATCAACGACCTGTCGCCGTCGCAGATGGCTGCCTTCCGCAAGGCGGTCCAGCCCGTGTACGACAAGTGGGCGCCGAAGATCGGCAAGAACCTGGTCGCCCAGGTCCAGAAGGAAGCCCAGGGCTGACGGCCCGGCCGACCCGGCTGCGGGGGTGGGGCACCTGGCGCCCCACCCCCGCAACACGAAGGAGCGCAGCTTTGATGGAGACCACGACAACGGCGGACAGCGCCGGCCCCGAGGAGTCGCCCTCGCTGGGCGACCCGGGCAGCCCCGAGGAGTTCGCCGCGCAGGACCGGCAGCGCCTCGCGGCCCTGCCCCGCTTCTTCCGGGTTCTCGACTTCAGCCTCAAGACCGTGATGGTCACCCTGCTCGTGGTGCTCATCGTCGCCGTCGGGGTCAACGTGTTCGGCCGGTTCGTGCTGGACAAGTCGCTCGCCGTCTCCGACGAGCTGGCCCGGTTGCTGTTCGTCTGGGTGATCTTCCTCGGCGCCGGGCTGGCACACCTTCACCGCGAGCACATCGTCGTCGACACGCTGATCGAGCGGCTGCCCGAGCGCGGCCGCCGCGCCCTGACCGTGGTCCAGGAGCTGTTGGTGCTGGCACTGATGGGGGCACTGCTGCTGGGCGCCCGCGACGTGATGTCGACCTCGCCGGGGAACACCCCGCTGCTGAACGTGCCCTACAACCTCTACACCGCCGCCGTCCCGGTCGCCGCGGTCATGATCGGGCTCATCACCGTCTACCGCATCGCCGTGGCCGTCCGCCCGGCCGCAGCGCACAGCGCACAGGAGGACTGACTCATGCTGTGGATCTTCCTCGGCGTGCTCTTCGCGGCCATCGCGATCGGCATCCCCGTCTCCTTCGCGCTCGGCCTCTCCTCCCTGGTGCTGCTGGTCGTGATGGACGCCAACACGGCAGTGCTCGTCGAGCAGGCGGTGCGTGGCGTCAACAGCTTCCCCCTGCTGGCCATCCCGTTCTTCGTCCTCGTCGGGGAGCTGATGAGCACGGGCGGACTGGCCCGGCGGCTCGTCGCGTTCGCGCAGGCGCTGGTCGGCTTCATCTCGGGCGGCCTGGGCCAGGTCAACGTCGCCGCGTCGATGTTCTTCGGCGGCATCAGCGGGTCCGCCGTCGCGGACGCCTCCGCGATCGGGGGCATGATGATCCCGTCCATGAAGCGGGAGGGCTACACCGCCGGTCACGCCACCGCCATCACCGTCTCGGCCGCGGTCATCGGCATCATCATCCCGCCGTCGATCCCGCTGATCCTCTACGGCATCGTCACCAACACCTCGATCAGCGAGCTGTTCATCGCCGGCATCGTGCCGGGCATCCTCGTCGGCCTGGCGTTGATGGTCACCACGTTCCTGACCGCCCGCCGCTCCTCCGCGGCCATCCGCCAGCCCTTCTCGCTACGCCAGCTGTGGGTGTCCTTCCGGGGCGCGATCCTCGCGCTCATCCTGCCCGTCATCATCGTGGGCGGCATCCTCGGCGGCGTCTTCACCGCCACCGAGGCCGCCGTGGCCGCCGTGGCCTACTCGCTGATCGTCTCGATGCTGATCTACCGCGAGATCCACCCACGGCAGCTGTGGCCGATCCTCATCCGGACCGGCCGCACCACCGGCATGGTGCTGTTCCTGCTGGCGATGGCCATGTCGGTCGCGTTTCTGCTCACCACCGCACAGGTGCCCTCGCACCTCGTCACGCGGTCAACGGGATCTCCTCCTCGCCCTACGTGGTGCTGGGGTTGATGTGCCTGCTCCTGCTGGTGGTGGGCGTGGTGATGGACCTGACCCCGGCCATGGTGATCCTGGCCCCGATCATGGCGCCGATCGCCACGAGCGTCGGGGTGCCGGCGGTCTACTTCGGCGTGATCATGTCGCTGGTCCTGGGGATCGGGCTGATCACGCCCCCCGTGGGCACGGTGCTCTACGTCGGCTGCGCGGTCGGCCGGGTCTCCATGGGCGACCTGCTGCGCCGGATGCCGCCGTTCTACCTGGCGCTGCTGGGTGTGCTCGTGCTTCTCCTCGCGCTCCCGCAGCTCGTGCTGTGGCTGCCGCAAGCAGCCGGATGAGCGTGCTGGACTCGAGCCCCGCCGTGGTGTGCATCGGCGAGAGCATGATGCTGGCCGTGCCGCCTGCGCCCGGGCGGCTGCGGCACACACCCTCGGTGCTGCTGAAGACCGGCGGAGCCGAGTCGAACGTCGCCATCGCGCTGGCCCGGCTCGGGGTCCGGTCGGCCTGGGCCGGCCTGCTCGGCGACGACGAGCCGGGACACCTGGTCCTCGACCGGATCCGCGCCGAGGGCGTGGACACCAGCGCCGTCCGCCGGGTCGCGCGGCGGCCCACGGGGCTGTACTTCCGCGAGGAGGTCGCCGGGCAGGTGCGGGTGTACTACTACCGCGCGGGCTCCGCCGCCTCGACGCTCGCCCCCGGTGGCCTGGACCTCCGCTGCCTGGAGGGCGCCAGGTTCCTGCATCTCAGCGGTGTGACGCCGGCCCTGTCCCCGGACTGCGCCGACTTCGTCACCTGGGCCGCGCAGGAGGCGCACCGCCACGGCGTCCAGGTGAGCTTCGACGTGAACTACCGCTCCCGCCTGTGGGGGCCCGCCGAGGCACGTGCCGCCGTGCAGACCGTGCTGCCGCACGTCGACGTGCTGTTCGTCAGCGTGGAGGAGGCCGAGGTGCTGTGGGACTGGCACGACGAGGAGAAGACGGTGCGCCGGCTCGGCGAGGCGGGGCCGCGGGAGGTGGTCGTCAAGCGAGGTCGTGACGGTGCCACCCTCTGGAGTGACGGCGAGCGCTGGGAAGGCGCGCCCTTCGCCGTGCAGCAGGTGGACCCGATCGGTGCGGGAGACGCCTTCGCCGCCGGCTACCTCGCCGGACTGCTGCGCGGCGCCGGCCCGGAGGAGCGACTTCGGCTCGCCAACGCGATGGGCGCGCTGTGCGTGACCACGCTCGGCGACTACGAGGGCCTGCCGTCCGCCGAGGAGCTCGCCCACTTCATGTCCGACACCACCCAGCTCGGGAGATGACCGTGCCCCATCCGCTCGGTGGCGTCTACGCCGCCAACGTGACCCCGTTCCGTGACGACGCGGACCGCACGCTCGACGTGGAGGCCTACTGCGCGCACGTGCGCTGGCTTGCTGACCAGGGTGTGGACGGGGTGGTGCCGTTCGGTACCAACGGCGA
The DNA here is from genome assembly GCA_963709685.1 of uncultured Actinomycetota bacterium. Classification (GTDB taxonomy): domain Bacteria; phylum Actinomycetota; class Actinomycetes; order Propionibacteriales; family Nocardioidaceae; genus Nocardioides_B. Next base: position 98,107 of record CAVPXH010000020.1, on the reverse strand, counting down.
GGGACCCTCGGTCGGCACCGAGGAGAAGATCCGGGTGCTCGAGGCGCTGGCCGAGGCGGATCTCGGCATCGGCCTGCTTCCCACGGTCGCCGAGGGCAACCTTCCCGACTCGGTGAAGCTGCTGGCACGTCTCGGTGACCTGCCGGTCACCGCGGTACTGGTGCTCCCGCCGTACTACTTCAAGCCCGTGGAGCCGGAGGGCCTGCGCCGCTTCTACGAGCGAGTCCTCGAGGTCTCCCGGCATCCCGTGCTGGCCTACCACATCCCCAAGTACGCGGTCCCCGTCCCCGCCGAGGTGGTGACCTCGCTGCCGCTGTGGGGCGTGAAGGACTCAGCGGGAGACGCTGGCTACTCCGCCACCGTCCGGGCGGCCGGCCAGGGCGTTCTGCTCGGCACGGAGGACGACCTGCCGGGGCGGCTGCCGCGCGCCGACGGCGGCATCTCAGCGCTCGCGAACATCGTTCCCGAGCACGTCGTGGAGCTGCACCGGCGGGTGCGAGACGGTGAGACCGCACGAGCCGAGCGGCTCTCCACCCACCTGCGCGCGGTGCGGGCCATGACCAAGGAGTACGCCGCACCGGGACTGCTCAAGCGGCTCGCGCAGGCGCGGCACGGCGTCGGGATGGGGACCGTGCGCCCGCCGCTCCTGCCCCCTCCCGTGACCTACGACGTGTCCGCGGCGCTCGTGCGCCTCGGGTTCGAGGACTGACCTCCCGGCGAGGGAACGCGCCCAGGGCCGCACCACCGCAACCGCACCCACGAGGAGAGAAGATGAACGGGCAGACACCAGACCGCCGCCGGCTGCGCAGCCAGGAGTGGTTCGACAATCCGGAGAACCCCGGGATGACCGCTCTCTACATCGAGCGCTACATGAACTGGGGGCTGACCCGGGAGGAGCTGCAGTCGGGCAAGCCGATCATCGGCATCGCCCAGACCGGCTCCGACCTGTCCCCGTGCAACCGCCACCACCTGCAGCTCGCCGACCGCGTCCGGGAAGGCATCCGGGAGATGGGCGGGATCGCCTTCGAGTTCCCGGTGCACCCGATCCAGGAGACCGGACGCCGTCCCACCGCTGCGCTCGACCGGAACCTGGCCTACCTCGGGCTGGTGGAGGTGCTCCACGGGTACCCGCTCGACGGCGTGGTGCTCACCACCGGCTGCGACAAGACGACGCCGGCGTGCCTGATGGCCGCGGCCACGGTGAACATTCCCGCGATCGTGCTGTCCGGCGGCCCGATGCTCAACGGCTGGCACGACGGGAACCGGACCGGCTCGGGCACGATCGTGTGGAAGGCCCGGGAGATGCTGGCGGCCGGCGAGATCGACGACGCCGAGTTCGTCGAGCTGGTCGCCTCCTCGGCGCCGTCGCCCGGGCACTGCAACACGATGGGTACGGCGTCCACGATGAACGGGCTCGCGGAGGCGCTCGGCATGAGCCTGCCCGGTTCTGCCGCCATCCCGGCCCCGCATCGCGACCGCGCCCGCGTCGCCTACCTGACCGGCCGACGGATCGTGGAGATGGTCTCCGAGGACCTCAAGCCCTCGGACATCCTCACCCGCGAGGCGTTCGAGAACGCGGTGGTGGTGAACTCGGCGATCGGCGGCTCGACCAACGCCCCGATCCACGTCAACGCGATCGCCCGCCACGTCGGTGTGCCCCTCGAGGTCGAGGACTGGCAGCGCCTCGGGCACCACGTGCCGCTGCTCGTGGACGTGCAGCCGGCCGGCCAGTACCTCGGCGAGGAGTACCACCGCGCCGGCGGCGTGCCGGCCGTGGTTCACGAGCTGATGCGCCACGGCCTCATCCATGAGGGGGCGATGACCGTCAACGGCCGCACCCTCGGGGAGAACTGCCGCGACACCGCGCCCGACGGCGTCGTCATCCGCGCCTTCGCCGACGCGCTCGCCCCGGACGCCGGCTTCGTCGTCCTCACCGGGAACCTCTTCGACAGCGCGATCATGAAGACCAGCGTCATCTCACCGGCGTTCCGCGAGCGGTACCTGTCCGACGCCGATCACCCGAACTGCTTCGTGGGCCGGGCCGTCGTCTTCGACGGCCCCGAGGAGTACCACCGTCGCATCGACGACCCGGAGCTCGGTATCGACGACGGCTGCGTGCTGTTCATCCGGGGCAACGGGCCGGTCGGCTACCCCGGCGCCGCGGAGGTGGTGAACATGCAGCCCCCCGCCGACCTGATCAGGAAGGGGGTCCACGCGCTGCCCTGCGTCGGCGACGGGCGCCAGTCGGGCACCTCCGGCTCTCCCTCCATCCTCAACGCCTCCCCGGAGGCAGCGGTGGGCGGCGGGCTGGCGCTGCTGCGCACCGGGGACACGGTGCGCATCGACCTCGACCGGGGCCGCGCGGACGTGCTCCTCGACGAGGCCGAGCTGGCCGCCCGCCGCGCGCAGCTCGACGAGACGCCGTTCCCCGTGCCGGAGTCGCAGACGCCGTGGCAGGAGATCCAGCGCTCGATGGTCGGTCAGATGTCCACCGGGATGGTGCTGGAACCGGCGGTGGCCTACCAGCGAGTCGCCCAGACCAAGGGTGTCCCCCGGCACAACCACTGAGCCGGGTACGACGGAGCCCCCGACGCCGAGCGGCGCGGGGGCTCCGTCGTACACGCGACCTCAGTCGACCTCGCGCGCCCGGGTGCTCCCGGTGCGCGCCAGCGTCTCCACCTCCGGCGCGCGGCCGTCGAAGGCCCGTGCCGAGCGCTGGTAGGAGTTCCTGATGTGCTCGGCCATGGCCTCCTCGGCCGCGTTCGGGTCGCCGGCCTTGACCGCCTCCCAGATGGTGCGGTGCTCGGTGATGGTGAGCGCGCCGTCGACGTCGACCGGGTAGAGACGGAAGACGTGGAGGTGGCAGTGCGTCTGCGAGTAGGCATGGCGCACCACCTCGTTACCGGCCGCGGCGAGGATCATGTCGTGGAACCGGGTGTCGTGGGTGAGCATCTGCTGGCGCACGTCCCCGCCCGCGTGTGCCACGCGCTCGAAGGAGCCGATCTCCTCGTCGAGGGCCGTGGCCGGGTTCGCGAGCCGGTCGCTGGCCGCCGTCCTCGCCGCCCACGGCTCCACCAGCAACCGGAACTCGAAGACCGACCGCAGGCCGGCGAGATCGAGCATGGGCGTGGTGCGGTAGCCGCGGCCGGGTGTGTAGACCAGGAGGTCGTCGGCTTCCAGCCGCTGCAGCGCTTCGCGCACCGGAGTCTGCGAGACGCCCAGGTCACGCGCGACGGCGTCGATGTTGATGCGCGTTCCGGGTGCGATCTCGCCGTCGACGATCGGCATGCGCAGGGCCGTGTAGACCTTGCTGACGGCGGCCCCTGACTCGGATGCCGGGGAGCTTGACTTCGTCGACACGGGAGGACCTCTGCTTTCGAGAATGGCGCGACTACGTATTGATCATATGTGATTCCGATGGACCGTGCCCGACTTCCGGTTTACTTCCGAGACGCGTGAACCCCGCAACTCGGGCGTCTGGCGAGGTGCCGCCCCGCACCGGGCGGCCTTCCGCTCCGCACCGGCACGCCCACCGGGTGGTGCGGGCACGCCGCTCAGCGCCCGCTCAGCGCGGCAGCCGCAGCGCGGTCAGCCCACCGTCGACCGTGAGGCAGGTCCCCGTGATGGAGCCGGCGCCCGGCGCGGCCAGCGCGCAGATCGCCGCGGCCACCTCGTCGGCGGAGACCAGCCGCCCGTGCGGCTGCCGTGCCTCCAGCGCCGCCCTTTCCGCCGCCGGGTCGTCGGCCCGGGACAGAAGCCGGCCGATCCAGGGCGTGTCCGCGGTGCCCGGGTTCACGCAGTTGACGCGGATGCCCTCGGCGATCAGGTCCGCGGCCATGGCCCGCGAGGCTGCGACGACCGCGCCTTTGCTGGCGCTGTAGAGCACCCGCTCCGGCAGGCCCACCTCGGCCGCGACCGACGCGGTGTTCACGATGGCCGGGCAGGGCGAGCGGCGCAGGTGCGGCAGGGCGGCGCGGGTCACCCGCACCATTCCGAGCAGGTTCACGTCCAGGACGCGCACCCACTCGCCGTCGTCGTTGTCCTCGACCCCGCCCTGGGCGCCCACCCCTGCGTTGTTGACCAGGACGTCGAGCCGGCCGAACCGGTCGACCACCGCGTCCACCGCGGCCCGCACGGAGGCGTCGTCGGTGACGTCGGCCCGCACGGCCAGCATCCCCTCCGACTCGTCGGCGGGGTCTCGGTCCAGCACGGCAACCCGGGCGCCCTCGCGGCCAAGCGCTGCGGCCGCCGCCTGGCCGATGCCCGAAGCACCACCGGTGACCAGGGCTACCAGCCCGTCGCACCCGCTCACCGGAAGGCCACCATCTGTTGGCGCTGCCGGCCGAGCCCCTCGATCTCGAGCTCGACGACGTCGCCGGGCGCGAGGTAGTCGAACCGGCCGGAGAGGGCTACACCCTCCGGCGTGCCGGTGAGGATCAGGTCCCCCGGCTCGAGGGTGAGGTACTGGCTGAGGTCCCAGACCAGGTGCTCGACGTCGAAGACCATGTCGGCGGTGCTGGAGTCCTGCCGCGGCTCGCCGTTGACCCAGCTGCGCAGCCGCAGCGCGTGGTGGTCGACCTCGTCGGGCGTCACCAGCCAGGGACCGGTCGGGCAGAAGCCCGGCGCGGACTTGCCCTTGCCCCACTGCCCGCCGGACTCCTCGAGCTGGAAGGCCCGCTCCGAGAGGTCGTTGCAGAGCACGAAACCGGCGACGTGCGCCATCGCCTCCTCGCGCGAGGACAGGTAGGCGGCGCGGCGGCCGATCACCACACCGAGCTCGACCTCCCAGTCGGTCTTCTTGCTGCCGGGCGGGACGGTCACCGGGTCGTCGGGGCCGACGACGGTGTTCGGGGTCTTCGAGAAGACGATCGGCACCTCCGGCGGGGCGGCGCCGGACTCCGCGGCGTGCGCGGCGTAGTTCATGCCGACGCACAGCACCGCGCTGGGGCGGGCCACCGGGGCACCGGTCCGCAGGGTCGAGGCGTCCGGCACCTCGGGGAGGTCGCCGGCCTCCCACGCCCGGCGGGCCCGCTCCAGGCCGCCGGCGGCGAGGAAGCCGGCGTCGATGTCCTCGGCCACGCCGCCGAGGTCGAACGCCCGGTCCCCGTCGAGGAGGACGGGACGCTCGCCACCGACGGGGCCGAGCCGGGCCACCCTCATCGGACGCCCTCCGGGAGCACCAGGGTGCCGTCGACCCGGCGCGGGATCGCGCGGTAGTCCTCGCGCAGCTCCTCGGGAAGCACGGACTCGGGCGCGCTCTGCCACACGAAGGGCCGCAGGAAGCGGCGGATCGCGGTGACGCCGACCGAGGTGTGCTGGGAGTTGGTCGAGGGCCACGGGCCCCCGTGGTGCTGCGCCCACGAGACGCGCACGCCGGTCGGGTAGCCGTTGAACACCAGCCGTCCGGCGTGCGGCTCGAGGATCCGGGACAGCTCGGCAGCCAGCGCGGACTCGACGTCCTCGGCGTGCACCGTGGCCGTCAGCGAGGCCGGCATCCGCTCGACCGCCGCCGCGACCTGCTTGACGTCGTCGTAGCGCGCCACGATCACCAGCGGGCCGAAGCACTCCTCCGCGAGCGCCTCGGACATGTCCGCCGCCTGGGTGGTCAGCAGGGTCGGCGGCACGACGAACCCGTCGCCGTCGGCCTCGGGGCCGCGGGCCGCCACCGGCGCGCCGCCGCGCACGAGCCGGTCGGCGATCGCGTCGTACGCCTCCCGGATCCGGGAGTTGAGGAGCACGTGCCCCTCGCCCTTCTCGGTGAGCGCGCGCAGCTCCTCGACGAGGCGGTCCCCCTCCTCACCCGACGGGACGAACGCGATGCCCGGCTTGGTGCACAGCTGGCCACCGGAGCCGGTCACCGACGTGAAGAGCCCCTGGGCGATCTCCCCGGTCCGGGCGCGGGCGGCACCCGGGGTGACCACCAGCGGGTTGAGGCTGGACAGCTCGCCGTAGAACGGGATCGGGTCCTCGCGGCGGTTGATGAGGTCCTGCAGCACGCGACCGGTCGACAGCGCGCCGGTGAAGCTGACCGCCCGCACCAGCGGGTGGCCGACCAGCGCCGAGCCGGCGTCCTGGCCGAAGACCAGGCAGGCGGCACCCTCCGGCGCACCGGCAGCGCGCAGCGCCTCCCCGATCGCCTCCAAGGAGCGCAGCGAGGTGAGCGGGTGCGAGGGGTGGGCCTTGATCAGGACCGGGCACCCGGCGGCCAGCGCCGAGGCGGTGTCTCCCCCGACCACCGAGAACGCGAACGGGAAGTTGCTGGCCCCGAACACGGCCACCGGCCCGATCGGCAGCAGCATCCGCCGCAGGTCCGGACCGGGGCCGAGCGGGGTGTCGGCGGCGTGGTCGATCATGGCCTCCAGGTAGCCGCCCTCGCGCACCGCCTCGGCGAAGAGGCGGAACTGGAACGCCGAGCGGCTCAGCTCCCCGTTCAGCCGTCCGTCCGCGAGGCCGGTCTCCTGCCCCGCGGTCCGGACGAGGTCCTCACGCGCGGCCTCGAGGGCGTCGGCGATCGCCTCGAGCAGGCGCGCCCGTCCCTCGCGCCCGAGCCGTTCCAGCGCGGGCACCGCCTCCTGGGCCTGGTGGGCGAGCCGCTCCACCTCGGCGGTCGGGGTCTCCTCGACCTCGATCTCGGTGGTCGCCCCGGTGCGCGGGTTCGTGGTGGTGATCAAGCCATCCTCCTCGTGGGTCGGTGGTGAGTCGGTGATGGTCGGTGCCCGCTGAGTCTCGGTGGATCTAGAGCAGCGAGCGTTCGGCCAGGTTGGTCATCAAGGCCCGCAGGCCGAAGGACCAGGGGTCGCAGGTGTGGCAGTACCTGACCTCGTTGGTCAGGGTGCCGAGCTGGTCGGCGGAGATCCGCACGCGGTCGCCCTCCTTGTGGGTGAAGCCCATGCCCGCCACCTCGCGGTCCACCACGGGGGCGAACATGGTGCCCAGCATCAGCACCACCCCGTCCGGGTACTGGTGCGTCGCCAGAAGCTGGTCGACCAGGGCCAGGGGGTCCCGGCTGATCTGCGTCATCTCCGAGACGCCGTCGAGGTGGAACCCGTCGGTCCCGTCGATCTCGAGGCGCACCGTCATCGCCCGCACGGTGTCGAGGTCGAAGCCGTCGTCGAACAGCCGCAGCAGGGGGCCGAGCGCGCAGGAGGCGTTGTTGTCCTTCGCCTGCGGCAGCAGCAGTGCCGACCGGCCCTCGACGTCGCGCAGGTTCACGTCGTTGCCGAGCATGGCGCCCACGACCCGCCCCTGCGACGAGACCGCCAGCGCGACCTCGGGCTCGGGGTTGTTCCACGTCGAGGACGCGGGGACACCCACCGGCGTCGCCGTACCGACCGCCGCCAGCGTGGGCGCCTTGGTGAAGATCTCGGCGTCCGGCCCGATGCCGACCTCGAGGTACTGGCTCCACAGGCCGCGCTCGGTGAGGAACCGCTTGAGCCGCATCGCCTCCTCCGACCCCGGCCGGACCTCCGCGAGGTCGGTGCCGATCTCGTCGAGGATCTGCACCCGCATCTTCGTCGCGGCCTCGAAGTCGCCGCGCACCCGCTCCTCGATCACCCGCTCGATCATCGACACCGCGAACGTGACGCCCGCGGCCTTGAGCGTCTGCAGGTCGACGGGCGCGAGCAGCCACGGGCGATCCTCGTCGCGGGTGGAGGCACTGGTGTTGCCCAGGACGTCGGCGAAGCCGCCCAGGCGCCTCCCGGCGGCCCGGCGCGCTGCCGAGGCCGGGTCCGGCTCCTCGCACAGATCCCGCACCGTGGGGTACGACGCGCTCAGGTCGTAGACGCCGTCGCCACGCACGAGGACCGACGAGGGCCCCGGGCCGGCCGGGTCCCAGACCCGGCCGACGAGCGTTCCCGCGCACCCGTCGGTGGGCAGCGCCCGCGCCACCTCCTCGTCCACGGCGGTCGTGCCGGCCGTAGGTCGGTCACTCATCGTCACAGCACCTTGCTCAGGAAGTCGCGTGTCCGGGCGTGCTGGGGCTCGCCGAAGACCTGCGAGGGCGGCCCCTCCTCGACGACGACACCACCATCCATGAAGATCGCACGGTCGGCCACCTCCCGGGCGAAGCCCATCTCGTGGGTGACCACGACCATCGTCATGCCCTCACGGGCCAGGTCCTTCATGACGGTCAGCACCTCCCCGACAATCTCCGGGTCCAGCGCCGAGGTGGGCTCGTCGAAGAGCATCAGCGCGGGGTTCATGGCAAGCGCCCGGGCGATCGCGACCCGCTGCTGCTGCCCGCCCGACAGGCTGCTCGGGTAGGCATGGGTCTTGTCGGCGAGCCCCACCTTGCCCAGCAGCGCCAGCGCCCGCTCGCGGGCCTCGTCCTTCGAGGTCTTGAGCACCTTCATCGGCGCGAGCATCACGTTGTCGACGACCTTCAGGTGCGGAAAGAGGTTGAAGTGCTGGAAGACCATCCCGACCTCGCGGCGCACCGCGTTGATGTCGGTCCTGCCGTGGGTCAGCTCGTGGCCGTTCACCATCACGGATCCCGAGGTGATCGACTCCAGACCGTTGAGGCAGCGCAGCAGCGTGCTCTTGCCGGAGCCGGACGGCCCGATGAGACAGACCACCTCCTGCTCGTCGACGTGGCAGTCGATGCCTTTGAGCACCTCGTTGCCGCCGAACTTCTTGTGGAGGTCCTTCACGATGATCATGCGACACCTTCGAGCTGGAGGGCTTGCGGCTGCTCTTCGACGTCGGGGACACGGTCGTGCGCGCTGCTGCGCTTCTCGTACCAGCGGCCCAGCCGGGAGACGCCGTAGCAGATGACGAAGTAGAGGGCGGCCACGACGGCGTACGTCGTGATGGGGTCTGCGGTGAGGTTGCTGACGATCGTGCCGGCGTGGGTCAGCTCCACGAATCCGATCACGGTGACCAGCGAGGAGTCCTTGATCAGCGCGATGAGGAAGCCGATCGCGGGCGGCACCGCGATCCGCATCGCCTGGGGCAGCACCACGAAGCGGTACTTGTTCGCGTAGCCCAGCCCCAGCGCGGAGGCTGCCTCGAACTGGCCCCGGGGGACCGCGTTGATGCTGCCGCGGAAGATCTCGGCCATGTAGGCGGCACTGAAGGCGGTCAACGCGATCACCGCGGTGGCGAAGGCCGACAACCCCAGGTCGGGGAACATCAGCGGGATCCCGAAGTAGGCGAAGAACACCAGGATCAGCAGCGGGATGCCGCGCACGAAGTAGACGTACACCGTCGCCAGCCACCGCGCGACGCGCAGCGGCGACGTGGCCGCGAGCGCCAGCAGCATCCCGAGGACGGTGCCGAGGGCTCCGGACGTCACGCACAGCGCGAGCGTCCAGCCTGCGCCGCGCAGCAGCGACTCGAAGTCGTGCCAGTTGAACGACCTAAGCATGGTTCCTGCCCCCCCAGCGGAAGAAGTAGGACTCGGTGAGTCTTGATGCGAGCACCAGGACCGCGGAGACGACGAAGTAGAGCAGGCCGCCGACGGCGAGGATCTCGAACGTGCGGTAGGTCTGGTTGTTGATGTTGAGGATCGAGTTCATCAGCTCGGGCAGTCCGATGATCGAGGCGATCGACGAGGCCAGGAACAGCAGGATGAACTGGTTGGTCAGCGCCGGGAAGACGTTGCGGGTGGCCGGCATGAAGACGATGTAGCGAAACACCTGGGCGCTCTTCATGCCGAGCGCGTGGCCCGCCTCGCGCAGGCCATGGGGCACCGACTGGAACCCGGCACGGTAGATCTCGGCGGTGTAGGCGGAGTTGTTCAGCGTCAGCGCGACCACACCCGCCCACGTGGGGTTCAGGTTCACGCCCGCCTCCGGCAGGCCGAAGTAGATGAGGTAGAGCTGCACCAGCAGCGGGGTGTTGCGGAAGACCTCGATGTAGGCCGCGCTCAGCGCCGGTACGACGGGCAGCGAGGCGGTCTTGCCGAGGTAGAGCACCACGCCGAGCGCGCTGCCGACGGCCATCGCGATCAGGGTGATGTAGATGCTGGTCCACAGCGCCGCGGCCAGCTGGGGGGCGTACGGCAGCAGATCGCCGAAATAGAAGGTCATGGCTGGGTCCTACCGGTCCGGGTGCGGCAGGGCGGGGGTCGCCCTGCCGCACACCACGGCTGCTACTTGAGGAAGTCGGGCATCGGCTGGCTCAGCCATTTCTTGCTGGCCGTGTCGTTCTGGCCCGACACGTTGTAGTTGCGGATGAAGTTGTTCAGGTAGTTCATCCACACCTGGTCACCCTGCTTGATGCCCATGGACATCAGCGACGGTTCGAGGACCGGGCCCTGCAGCACGCGCAGGTTGGAGTCCTTCTGCACCAGCTGCGGGACGATCACGTTGTTCTCGATCAGCGCGTCGACCTTGCCGCTCTTGAGCGCCTGGACGGAGTCGGCGAAGGAGTTGAACAGCGCCGGCTTCGCCTTCGGGAAGTGCGACTCGAGGATCTGCTCACCGATGCTGCCGCGGCTGGCGGAGACCGACTTGCCGGCCAGGTCGCCGTAGCTGCGGATCGACGAGTTCTCCGGGACCGCGATCAACGTGCCGCCGGCGGCGTAGGGGATCGTGAAGGCGACCTGCTGCGCGCGCTCGTCGGTGGCGGTGAACGACGCGATCATCACGTCCGCCTTGTCCGCTTGCAGCATGGGGATGCGCGACTCGTTGGTGACGGCGATGAACTTGGGCTTCGCGCCGAGCGCGTCAGCGAGCGCCTTCGCGATGTCGATGTCGAACCCCTCGAAGCTGCCGTCGGACTTCTGCACACCCCACGGGGCGGCCTCCGACTGCACGCCGATGCGGATCGTGTGCGACTTGAGCACCTGCGTCAGATGACTGTCCGAGGCGGAGGTGGTCCCACCGCCCCCGCCGCTTGCGTTCGCGCCGCTCGACGTGCAGCCCGCGGTGACGAGCGCGAGCGTCGCGACGACCCCGGCCAGGATCTTCTTCCTTACCCCAACCATCATGTTCCCTTCGATGTGTGTAGTGCTGCTGGACTGTGGCGCCTCAGACCTCGGCAGGCGTCATGTGCGGCTCGGTGACTGCGGCTCGCTCGCCGACCTCGCGCCAACCGGACCCCTCGGGGAAGGTCCACCGCTCCCGCGACGGCGCGAGCATCTCCGCGCCGGTCCCGGGCCGCGTCGGTGCGACGTAGCGGCCCCGGCGGACCCGCGCCGGCTCGACGAAGTGCTCGTGCAGGTGGTCGACGTACTCGATGAAGCGACCGTCCTGGCTGCCGCTGACGGCCGCGTAGTCGAAGAAGGAGTAGTGCTGGACCAGCTCGCACAGGCCGACACCGCCGGCGTGCGGGCAGACCGGCACGCCGAAGCGCGCGGCGAGCAGGAGGTTGGCGATGTTCTCGTTGATGCCGCCGACCCGGGTTGCGTCGATCTGCATGACGTCGATCGCCTCGGCCTCGAGCAACTGCTTGAACACGATGCGGTTGGCGACCGCCTCGCCGGTCGCGACCCGCACCGGCGTGATGCCCTTGCGGATGGTCGCGTGGCCGAGGACGTCGTCGGTGCTCGTCGGCTCCTCGATCCAGTAGGGCTCGAACTCGGCGAGCTCCTTCATCCACGTGACGGCCTCGTCGACATCCCAACGCTGGTTGGCGTCGACAGCGACGGGGACGCCGGGGAAGTTGCTGCGCATGAGGCCCAGGCGCCGGCGGTCGTCCTCGAGGCTGCCGCCGACCTTCAGCTTGATCATCGAGAAGCCGTCGTCGAGCGCCTCCGTGGACAGTCGCACCAGCTTCTCGTCGCTGTAGCCGAGCCACCCGGGGGAGGTGGTGTAGGCGGGGAAGCCGTCGGCCTTCAGCGACGCGATCCGCTCGGCCTTGCCCTCCTCGCCACGACGCAGGATCTCCAGCGCCTGCTCCGGGCTGAGCGCGCTGCGGATGTGGGTGAAGTCGACGACGCTCACGAGCTCCTCGGGCGACATCTCGGCGAGCAACAGCCACAGGGGTTTGTTCTCACGCCGGGCCCGCAGGTCCCACAACGCGTTGACGAGTGCGCCGCAGGCCATCTGGGAAACGCCCTTCTCCGGTCCGAGCCAGCGCATCTGGGAGTCGTGGATCAGCCGCTTCGAGGCGCCACCGAGGTCGTGGACGAGCTCATCGGCGTCGCGGCCCACAAGCAGCTCGCCGTACACGTCCATCGCGTGGGTGACGATGTCGTTGCCGCGTCCACAGGTGAAGACGAAGGCGTGGCCCTCCTCGCCGTTGTCGAGGCGGACGGTCACGTAGGCGGCCGAGTAGTCGGGATCGACGTTGACGGCGTCGGAGCCATCCAGCTCCAGGGAGGTGGGGAACCGGACGTCCTGGGTGACGACCGAAGCGACGGTGGGCACGATGTGCAGCCTCTCAATCAGAATCCTATAGGCATTGAGATGAACGTATAGTGCTCCTCGTCACACGTCAAGAGAGACGGCCGGGACCCGGCCGCGACACTCGCCGGCGCCCGCGGGCGCCGGCAGGCACTCGCGGCAGGGTAAAGGGAGGCGAGCCGGGTCAGAGAATCGGCGGCCCAGGCGGGCGGCAGCGGCCGCGCCCTGTCCCCGCGCCAGGGCACCCAGCAGCCCGGCGAAGCGACGGTTTCGTGCACGATCAAGGCGCCGCGGCGCTGATCCGCGCCGAGCGGTCAGTCGGCGACGAGGACGTGCAGGTGTCGGGGGCCGTGGACGCCCTCGACCCGGCGCAGCTCGATGTCGCTGGTGGCCGACGGTCCGCTGATCCAGGTCTGCGGCCGGGTCGCAGCCGGGCCGAGCATGGCGATGGCCTCGGGGACGCCGGGCACGACCTGGTCGGCGCGGACCACGCACACGTGCAGGTCGGGCACGAGGGTCAGCGCGCGGCGGCCCTCGCCCGGGCCGTGGGTGAGCACGATCGTGCCGGTCTCCGCGATCCCGACGGTCGCGGCGGTGAGCACCGCGTCGTACCTGTCGAGGTCGGCGGCGCTCAACCCGTCCCCGTCGTGCGCCCCGGGCATCGTCCACGGCGTGCCGGCCGGCACGATCACCCGCTCCGCGTCGGCCAGCGCGGCCGCGACCCGCTGCGGCACGTCCTCGAGGCTGCAGCGTTCCACCACCGCGCGGTAGTCGGCGACCCGCTCGGCGAACAGGCCCACCACGTCCGCGGGTGCCGGACGGTCCCGGTAGCCGCGCGGCACCTGCACCTCGCTCGTGTCCGCACCCGCGGTGGCCCGGCGTACGGCGGCCAGGATGTCCTCGCGCGCGCTCACCGCTCGCCCTCCCCCTGGCTGTCCGTGCGGTCGCCGTCGGTGCGGCTCCACCACGCGCGGAAGGACTCGGCCGGTGGAGCGGGCAGGTCCCGGGCGCCGGTCCACCTCGAGCCCGGCCACGGCAGCCGGGACAGTGCCCGACGCCCGCCGGGCAGGGTACGACGGCCCAGGCGGCCGGCCACCCGACCGGCCAGCCCCGACGCCCGCTCCACCACGCCGAGCCGGGCACCGGAGCCGAACGACCAGGCGGCCGCCTTCATCGCCGCCGCCTCCCCGACGTGTGACCGCCGTCCCGCGATGGGCATCGACGACCCGGGCGCGCAGGTCCACCAGCACCGAGGGGATGTCGATCCTGACCGGGCAGGCCTCGAAGCACGCCCCGCACAACGACGACGCGTACGGCAGCGAGTCGACCTGCTCATCGACCCCGACGCCCTTCAGCAGCGGGTTCAGGATCGCGCCGATCGGCCCGGGGTACACCGACCCGTAGGCATGCCCCCCGGTGCGCTCATAGACCGGGCACACGTTCAAACAGGCCGAGCAGCGGATGCAGCGCAGCGCTTGGCGGCCCACCTCGTCGGCCAACGCCCGGGTGCGGCCGTTGTCCAGCAGCACCACGTGCACCTCGGCCGGCCCGTCCCCGGGCGTCACCCCGTTCCACAGCGACGTGTAGGGGTTCATCCGCTCCCCCGTGCTCGAGCGCGGCAACAGCTGCAAGAACACGTCCAGGTCGGCGAAGGTCGGCACCACCTTCTCGATGCCCACCACCGAGACCAGCACCTCCGGCAGGGTCAGGCACATCCGCCCGTTGCCCTCGGACTCCACCACCACCAGCGTCCCGGACTCCGCGACCGCGAAGTTCGCCCCGCTCACCGCCACCTTCGCGCGCAGGAACTTCTCCCGCAGGTGCAACCGCGCCGCCTCCGCCAGCCGCGCCGGCTCATCGGTCAGGTCCTCAGGAGCCGCCCGGCCCGCGCCTGCCATCCGCTCGGCGAAGATCCGGCGGATCTCCGCCCGGTTGCGGTGGATCGCCGGCACCAGGATGTGGGACGGGAGGTCCTCCCCCAGCTGCACGATCAGCTCGGCCAGATCCGTCTCCCACGCCGCGATCCCGTGGGCGGCCAGGTGCTCGTTCAGCCCGATCTCGGCGGTCGCCATCGACTTGACCTTGACCACCTCATCCACGCCATGGTCCTTGGCCACCTCCGCGACGACCCGGCACGCCTCCTGCGCATCCCGCGCCCAGTGCACCACCGCACCCCGCGCGGTCAGCGCCTCCTCCAGCCGCACCAGGTGCTCGTCGAGGTGCAGCAGCGTGTTGTCCTTGATGCCCGCGCCGGCGGCCCGCAGCTCCTCCCAGTCCCCGACCTCCGCGACCACCGCACCCCGCTTCGCGCGGATCGTCGAGGTCGCGTGCGCCAGGTTGGAGCGCAGCTGGGTGTCGGCCAGCGCCGCCCGCGCCGCCGCCGGGAACGCCGGCATCCCCACGAACGTCGCGCTCACCGGATGCCCCCTCCGCCGTCGAGGCGTCTCGACAAGCTCGACGACCGAGGACCGCTCGACGACCGGGAACCGGTGCTCACCGGTGCCGCCGGTGCCGCCGGTGCCGCCGGTGTCGCCGGTGCCGCCGGTGCTGTCGAAGGCGCCCGGCTCCGGGCGCGGCCCCGAAGCAGACTCCACCGCGCCGGCGCCCAGCACCGCGGCCGGCTCCACCGCACCCTCGGTCGCGGCCAGCACCTCCGCCAGGTGCAGCACCCGCACCCCCGCCTGCTGCCGCGAGAGCAACCCGCCGATGTGCATCAGGCACGAGCTGTCCCCGGCCACCAGCACCTCCGCACCGGTGTCGCGCACGTGCCGCGCCTTGTCCGAGCCCATCGCCACCGAGACGTCGGCGTTCTTCACCGCGAACGTCCCCCCGAACCCGCAGCACTCCTCCGCCGCCGGCAGGTCCACCAGCCGCAACCCCCGCACCGCCTCCAGCAGCCGCCGCGGCCGGTCGCCCACGCCGAGCATCCGCAAGGAGTGGCAGGTCGGGTGGTAGGTCACCGTGTGCGGGAACGACGCCCCCACATCACTCACCCCCAGCACGTCGACCAGGAACTCCGACAACTCGTACGTCGGCGGAGCCGACTCCACCGCCGCCACCAGACCCGGATCCCCCGAGCGCCGCGCGACCAGGCCGTGCTGGTGCCGCGCCGACCCCGCGCACGACCCCGACGGCGCCACCACCGCGTCGATAGCCCGCGAACGCCTCGACGTAGTTGCGTACCACCGGCACCGCCTCGTCGAAGTACCCGGTGTTCACCATCGGCTGCCCACAACACGCCTGCCCGGCCGGGAAGTCCACCTCCACACCGAGCCGGCGCAGCAGCCGCACCACCGCCCTGCCGACATCGGGGAACATCGCGTCGTTCACACACGTCACCATCAACGCAACCCGCATGCCGTTCAGCCTCGCACAGTGTCCCGGGCTCACATCAGCCCGCGCCGGACCGCCTCCGGTGTGTGCACGCCACGGATGGCTGACACCATGTCCAGGACCTGCCGGGTCTCGATGACCTGGTGCACCCGGTAGACCCGCGCGCCGTGCCAGGCGGCGATCGCGGTGGCGGCCAGCGTGCCGGTGAGCCGCTCCCCGACCGGCAGCCCGAGCGTCTCGCCGACGAAGTCCTTGTTCGACAGCGAGACCAGGACGGGCCAGCCGGTGGCGGTCATCTCGTCGAGCCGCCGGGTGACCTCGAGCGAGTGCCAGGTGTTCTTGCCGAAGTCGTGCGCGGGGTCGATGAGCAGGCTGCGCGCGTCCACGCCGAGGGAGACCGCGCGTTCGGCGTAGGCCACCGTGTCCGCGACCACGTCGGCCACCACGTCGTCGTACGCGTTGCGGAACGGCAGGGTCCGGGGCCGCATCCCCCCGGTGTGCGTGCAGACCAGCGCCGCGCCGTGCGCGGCGGCAACCGCGGCCAGGTCCGGGTCGGCCCCGCCCCAGGCGTCGTTGAGCAGGTCCGCTCCCGCCTCGCAGACGGCGTGGCCGACCTCGGCGCGCCAGGTGTCCACGCTGATCACGAGGTCGGGGAACTCCTCACGGACGGCGGCGACGAAGCCGACGACGCGCCGCTTCTCCTCCTCCACCCCGATCTCCTCACCGGGGCCGGCCTTGATCCCCCCGATGTCGACGAGGTCGGCACCGTCGGCGACGACCTGCCGCACCCGCGCCAAGGCCTTGTCCTCGGCCCAGGTGGCGCCCTGGTCGTAGAACGAGTCCGGGGTCCGGTTGACGATCGCCATCACCAGCAGCGCGTCGTCGTCGAACTCCCCGCGGCCCAGCTTCAGCATGCGCTCTCCAGGCGCGGGTCGGGTACGCCGGTCGGGCGGTGTCGGGACGAGGCGGGCCTCACACCTCGCACAGTAGCCGGGACCGCAGGCTCACACGTCCGTCACCCGCAGACCCGAGTGCGCCTTGTAGCGCCGGTTCACGCTGATCAGGTTCGCGGTCAGCGCCTCCACCTGGTGGGCGTTGCGCAGCCGCCCGGCGTAGATGCCGCGCATCCCGGGGATCGTGTCGGCCAGCGCGCGCACCACGTCGGTCGCCTCGCGGTCATCGCCGAGCACCAGCACGTCGGTGTCCATCGAGGCCACCTCGGGGTCCTCGAGCAGGACCGCGCTGACGTGGTGGAAGGCGGCCGTGACGCGCGAGTCGGGCAGCAGCGCCTCGGCCTGCTGGGCCGCCGAGCCCTCCTCGACGGCGAGCGCGTAGGCGCCCTGCTTGTCGAATCCCAAGGGGTTCACGCAGTCCACGACGATCTTGCCGGCGAGCGCCGGGGCGAGCTCGCTCAGCAGCTCCTTGTGCCCGTCCCAGGGCACCGCCACGATCACCAGGTCGCCCTGCGCGGCGGCCTCGGCGTTGGCCGCGCCGGTCACGTCGCCGCCGGTGGCTTCGGCGAGCTCGGCGGCGGTGGCCTGCGCCCGCTCGGCGCTGCGGCTGCCGATCACCACGGTCAGGCCCGCGGCGGCGAAGCGGCGCGCCAGCCCGCGCCCCTGCGGTCCGGTGCCGCCGAGGACGGCGACGGTCTGGGTCTCCAGCGTGGTGTCTGCCATGCGCCCATCTTGGCGTGCCGCGCCCCGACCGCCCGCGCGGGGTCCCCGCGGCCGAGCACCACACCGGCCCCGACGGACAGGGTTCACCAGGGGCAGGTCGGGGCGGGTCCGCGCAGCAGCCGGTCGAGGCGGTACGCCGCGAGCATCGGCACCAGCGGCCGGCCGAGGCGGAAGTAGCGGAACGCCCCCGCCTCCGAGACCGACCACAGCAGCGCGCCCTGCTGCTCGGCGTCCTCCGCGCCGGGCGCGAACGCCACGCGGGTGCCGCCCGGGAGCGCGAGCTTGCCGCACCCGGAGGTGGAGGAGACGTACGTCGGAGCACCGCCGTCGATCCGGGCGGCGCCCTGGGCCCGGACCGGCGCGATGCCGACCCGCCGGGGCAGCACCCGCTGCGCCGTGCTCGTGCCGGGCGACCGGTCCCGCCGCGAGGCCGCCAGCACCGTCCGCCCGGGTGCGAGGAGCGTCGCGACGTCGTACCAGTGGACCGCGCCGCGGTCGTGGGCGCGGTAGCCGCCCAGGCCGAGCCGCCCGGAGGCGCCGGGCACCAGGAACGAGCCCCGCACCGGCTCCTCCAGGCGCCAGCCGCGCAGCACCGGGTCGCCCTTGCCGACGAGCGCGGGGTCCAGCAGCCACAGCCGGTGGGTCTCGGCCAGCCACAGCCCCTCGGCGGTGCGCAGCAGACCGCCACCGTGCCGGCAGAGCACCGGCTCCCGGTGCCTGACGCGGCCGACGACCCGGTCCTGGAAGACGAGCGGTTCCCCGTCCAGCCGTACGTGCACCAGCTGGCAGGGGCGCGTGTGCGCGCCGTCGTGGTACCCGCTCACCCAGGCGGTGTCCCCGTCCAGCGCCAGCCCCTGGGGCACGAAGCCGCGGTCCGCTCCGGGCAGCCACATCGCCCGGCACAGGGCGGCCCGGCCGGGGTAGACCGCCAGCTGTGCGTCGTCGAGGTACGCCGGCCGGGGTCCGGCCACGTCGCCGAGCGTCAGCGCTCCGCAGGGCGGGTCCCCCGCGTGCGAGGAAGCGCCGGCGGTGCATGCGGTCAGCAGCACGAGGCACACCAACGAGCCCAGCAGCGCACGGATCCGGACCACGGCTCCCCTTCCGCCGGGACCAGTATCCCGGTCAGGCGGCGGGCCGGCGTGCCTCCTGCGCGCGCTCGGCACGGACGGCCGCCTGAACCTCCCGCTGCGCCGCGTCGGCCGGCTCGGGAGCGGGGAAGACCCACCGGTGGTAGGCCCAGAACCGGAACAGCATGCCCAGTCCGAGACCGACCACGTTGGCCGAGACGTTCTCCGCCAGCGCCGAGGTCAGGCCCAGGACGTAGGTCGTGAAGCCGAGGCAGGCGAGGCTGATCAGCAGCGCAACACCGTTGAAGGCGAAGAACAGGGCGTAGGCCTGCCAGAGCCGGCGGTGGTCACGCTCGGAGAACGTCCAGGACCGGTTGCCGAGGAAGGCCACCGTGGTGGCGAGCACCACCGAGAGCGTCTTGGACGTCAACGGCCCGAGGCCGGCCAGCTCGCGGAACGCGTTGAAGCACCCGGTGTCCACGACGAAGGCCAGTAGGCCGATCACACCGAAGCGCAGCACCAGGCGGACGCCGGCGCGCAGGTGGCGGGTCAGGTCGAGGTGGAGCAGGGTGCTCATGAGGTCTCCTTCAGGGGCGGGCAGCCGCCCAGATCGGGCTGGTGCAGCAGCATCGGCCCGAGGACGGTCCACGCGTCCCCGTAGTAGCTCGGCTGCTGCTGCTGCGTCTCGAAGGCGTGGGTGAGCGCCCGGTCGGCGGCCGCGTCGTCTCCCGCCGCGGCGAGTGCCGCGGCCTGGGCGACCACGCCGAGGGGGCTGACGTCCTGGGTCAGTGGCGCTCCGTCGAGGCTGTGGACGGCCACCACCGGGTGCTTCGCGCCGAGGACGTGGGCCGCGCGGGCGGCGACCCGCCGGTCGGGCCGCGCGCACGACTCGGCGTACCAGACCACGGTCCGGGCGGCGTCATAGCCGTACTGCACGCGGTCACCCGAGGGGCCGCCACTGGGCGACACGTTTCCGTCGGCGGACACGGTCGCCCAGTCGGGCGGGAGCCGGCCCGCGGGCGTCAGGGCGCGGACGGCGGCGGTGGACCCCTGGCGCAGCTGCTTCCAGCGGGGATCGCCAGTCGCCTTCCCGAGCAGCCGGATGGCGACCGGGGAGACGTAGCTGGGATCGAACGGGTAGGGCTTCGACGTGGCCCACGTGCCGGGCAGCAGCACCAGTCCCTGCGGAACGCGCGCGGTCTCGTGGGCGAGGATCGCCCGCCCGAGCCGCACTGCGTCGCGCCGGTAGTCCGGCCGGTCGAAGTGCCGGGCGGCGAGCACCAGGGCTCGCGCGGCATCGAGGTCCGCGTCCGCCGCGGAGGCCGGGTCGGTCACGTGCCCGTCCCGCCACCGCCAGCTCAAGAGACCGTCGGTGCGTTGCAGGTGGTCGCGGGCCCAGCGCCAGATCGCGGCGAACCGTCGCGGGTCGTGCGACCCCACGGCGATGAGCATGCCGTAGGCCTGGCCCTCGCTGACGGTGTCTCCGCCCTGGTCGCGCCGGACGACGCGTCCGTCCCGCGTCACGTAGCGATGGAAGAACTGGGTGGCGGTCAGGCCCGTGGGCGTCCTCGAGGCGGACGGCGACGGCGACGGCGACGGGGCCGCGGCGCCCCCTCCATGGAAGCCGGTTCCTGTCACGAAGAGGCCGAGGAGCACGGCCACCGCGACCGCGGCGACCGCGACGGCCGCCAGCGTGCGTCCCTGCCAGGTCATGACGGACTGGCGGATCCACTACTGCCCGCGGCGGCGCTCGGTGAGCCGGCGAGGCCGGCGGCCGGCGTCGG
This sequence comes from uncultured Actinomycetota bacterium, assembly GCA_963709685.1. Lineage (GTDB taxonomy): Bacteria > Actinomycetota > Actinomycetes > Propionibacteriales > Nocardioidaceae > Nocardioides_B. The sequence goes on along the minus strand of CAVPXH010000020.1, from coordinate 77,957 downwards.
CCCGGCGCCGAGGCTGTCCGGCACCTTCACCATGCGGGGAGACGCTCCGCCACCGAGCACGAGCAGGGTGTAGTTGTGGCCGCCACGCAGCCGGACCGTCTTCGTCACCGCCGAGCCGTGCGCCTGGGCCGGCCGGGTGCTGACGTTCCATGTCTGCGCCGGCACGCTGCCGTAGCCGGTGGCGGTGCCGTACTCCAGATGGCGAGCCAGCACCGGCCCGTGCACGACGCGGGCGCGCACCGCCTTCACGCTGGGGTCTGCCGCAATCATGCGGACCCGCACCTTGCCGGGCGCAGGGCTTCGCACGTCGTCGAGGAGCACCTGGGTGTCCAGGGTCCGCCGGCCCGCCAAGGCGAGCACGGTGTAGGCGGTGGACCGCCGCACCTGGATCACCGTGTCGAGCGCCCAGCCCCCCACGTGATCACTGCGGGTCGACACGGCGTAGAGCCCCGGTCGGAGCCCGCGGTACGACGAGACAGCGCCGTAGCCGGACGCGTCGAGGGTCACCGAGCGTCCGCGGGCGAACGAGGTCAACCGCACCTGGGCGTCGGACCCATGGTCCACGAGGTCGGCGACCCTGATCCAGCCCTTCTCCCACGGAGCGATGGTCGGGGCGGTGGCGCCCTGTGCCGCGGGGGAGGGCATCGCGGCCGCGGCCACGGACAGCACCAGCGCGGCGCCGGCGCCGAGGGCGGTCCGGACCCGGCGAGAGACAGCGTGAGGCATCGGAACTCTCCTTCGGTAGTCGGTGGGCGTCACTTGGTCATGCCCTGCGGCAGCGCGCTGGTCGTGCTGCCGAGGCGCAGCCGGACCGTCAGCACTCCGTCGCGCACGCTGACGTTCTGCGGCGCGAACGCACCGCTGGCCGTCTTCACCTCGGCCGCGAACGCGCGGCTTGCCCGGGACGGCACCGCACTCCCGTCGACCGCGTCAATCGAGACGACGTGGCGCGTGACGGTGGGCTCCTCTCCCGCCACCTTCGGGAAGCCGGTGATGTGCAGGGAGTCGTTTGCGGACCAGACCGCCAGCCTGGCCATCAGCGAGCCGGCCACGTTGCCGCGCGCGAGCGCGTTCCGGGCGGAGGTGGAGAAGTGCAGGTGTGGGTTGTCGATGAGCTGCTTTCCCGCGACTGCCCGGTCGGCCTTCTCCTTCTCCGTCTGGTTCGGCCCGCTGCTGGTGGCCGCACCGTCGATCCGTCGTACCTGCACCGTCTGCCGCCCCTTGCCGAACGAGGCGACCACGGTGGAGTGCGCGTAGGCCCGGTTCAGCACCCGGTCGGGCTGGTCGGTGTGCCGCAGGGAGCGGGTGGACAGGATGTAGGAGTAGCTGCGCCACCCGTGCGGAGCCCGGGCCTCGACTGCGGGGTCGGTATCGGCCTTGAAGTACCAGACCACGTTGTTGCGCGGGAAGCCGTCACGGACGAGGTCGAGCCAGACGGCGTCGTCCACGAGGAGCTTCTGGTCGTGCCCCGCGTTGGCGGCCAGCCAGGCTTGCGCGTGGCGCAGCGGCCGGTCCGCATTCGCCGTCCACAGCCGGTGCAGGGGTGTTCCCCAGGCGGGGACGGCCACCGCCACCGCGGCCAGCGCCGCGACGGCCGACAGCCCGGTCACCGAACGTCGGCGGCTCCGGACGCCCGCGTCGAGAACGGCGGCCACGAGCAGCGCGGCGAGCGGGATCAGGGCGATGACGTACGGCGCCGGCAGGTAGCCGGGGCGGAACATGAACGCGACCAGGAACAGGTAGGCGGCGGCGAACGGGCGCAGGCGGCGCAGGAAGAGCCCGACCAACCCGGCGGCCACCGCAGCCAGCGGCATCACCCGGTCGAGACGCAGCCAGCTGTGCAGCGCCTGCCCGGCCTGGGTGTTCGGGTTCAGCGGGTCGCCGCTGCCGTTCCTGCCGAAGAGCTGCCACTCCACGCCACCGGCCAGGCTGACCCGGTGCGGTCCGGGCACCAGCTCCCCCTTCAGGGCGGCGAAGGCGATGTAGCCGATGCCGACGAGCACGAGCAGGGAACCGGCCACGGTCATCGTGTAGCGGCGGGTCTCCGGGTGCGCGGTGCGCCACATCTGCCACACCAGGAACGGCAGCAGCAGGAGGAAGGTCTCCTTGCTCAGCACCGCGGCGCCGAAGCACAGCCCGGACCCGGCGAACGCGACGAGCTGGTGGCGACGGTTGCTGGCCAGCACGAAGGAGGCCAGCGCCCACGGCACGGCAACGTTGTCGATGTAGACGTAGCGGCTGAACTCGACCGCGAGCGGGGAGAGTCCGTAGAGAAGCCCGGCAGCGGAGGCGCCCCACCGGCTCAGACCGATGCGCCGGGCCAGGACCCACAGGAGAGCCACCGCGACCACGTGCGCAACGAGCACCGCCTCGCGGCCGGCGAACACCGCGTAGTCGACGCGGGAGAACGCGTCGGTGAGCCAGTTCCACGCAGCCAGCTGCAACCAGCCCAGCGGTGGGTGGTCGTACCAGTACGTGTAGTGGCTGAGCTGCCCCCAGTGCGTCACGGCGTAGGCCTGGGCGACGTAGGTGCCCTCGTCGTCGATGCGCTGGGGCGCGCCCGTCATGTTGATGCCGCTGGCCGCCCCGGCGATCGCCATGAGCGGGATCAGGTGCGCGAGCGCGGCGGCGTGGCGCCGCAGGAAGCCGCGCTGGCGGGACACGAGCGAGGGGCGCTGGTGCTCCACGCCGGCGGCACGCTGTGGCTGGAGGGCTCGTTCCGGGGCAGCGGTCATCGGGCAACCTCCTTGCCGGTCCGCTCGTCGCTGCGGTCGCGGTGCGCGGTGGCCAGCAAGTCGGGCTGGCCCGAGGACGACGCGGGGTTGATGTGGGCGCCGGCGTGCGCGGTCTTCTCCCACGAGGACTCGCCGCGCACCTCGCGCCACACCGCACGGACGGCGGCAAAGGCCAGCAGCACCTGGTAGGGGAACGTGCCCAGGACCAGCCGGACGTGGTCCCACACGCGGATCCGGACCCCGTAGCTGCGACCGAAGTCGCCGAGCCCCGCGGCCTCCACGCTCAGGGTGACGAGGGTGGGCACGACCGGCAGGAAGGTGATCAGCGCCACGGCCATCGGCACCTTGGCGAAGATCATCAGCCCGATCGAGAGCGGGATCATCAGCCCGGTGAACGCCTGGAGGAACGGCATCGCCAGCGTGTACCGCGCAAGCGCCCGCTGACGGGTGGTGGGCAGCTGCTTCCAGGCGCCCTTGCGCAGCACCTGCAGGAAGCCCTGGCTCCAGCGGGTGCGCTGCTTGACCAGCGCCCGGAGCGACCCGGGCGTCTCCTCCCGGGTGACCACGCGTGGGTCGTAGGCGACGGCGACCTTCGCCCCGGCGGTCGACAGCCGCACCCCGAGCTCGCAGTCCTCGGCCAGGCAGTCACCGTCCCAGCCGCCGGCCTCGCGCAGCAGGTCGGTGCGGACGAACACGGTATTGCCGCCGAGCGGGATGAACCGCGCCTCGGCGTGGAAGTGCAGCCGGCTGCGGAACCAGAAGTAGTACTCCAGGCAGTTGCGCAGCGACCACCAGGTGGAGCGCACGTTCATCAGCTGCACGCCGCCCTGGACGATGTCGGCGCCGGTCTCGGTGAACCGGCCGTCGATCAGCCGGAGCAGGTCCGGGTGGACCTCGTCCTCGGCGTCGAAGACCCCGACGACGTCACCACGGCAGTGCGGCAGCGCGGTGTTCATGCCCCGCGGCTTGTTCTTCGGCACGCTCTCGTCGATGATCACGCGCACCAGACCGGGGTACCGGTCCTCGGCCTCTCGGGCGACCTTCTCGGTGCCGGGATCGTCATGGCCGATGATGACGAGGATCTCGAAGTCGGGATGGTCGGAGCGGGCGAGGGTGTCGATCGTGTGCGCAAGCACGTCCTCCTCATGCCGTGCGGGCACGAGGAGCGAGAACGAGCGGCGGGGTCGCTCGGGCGACGGGTTGAACCGGGTGGCCTGCAACGACTCGGTGTGCCGCCAGGCGTGCAGCATCCACCACAGCGTGCTGAAGGCGACCGCGGCCATCGCCAGCGAGATGAGGATGAGCCCGCCGAGGCCGGCGGCCAGCCACGGCGACATCCCACCGCCGGACGCGTCCGCATGGTTCTCGCCCCCCGCCGGGGTCGCCGGGGGGACGTCCGCCGGTCCGACCGTGTTGCCCTGTGCCGGCAGCAGCTGCCGGGGGCCGTGGGACCGGTCGGCGACCGGCTTGGGTCCCGGCGTACCTGCACCGTCGGCAGCCGGCGAGGTGGCGGTCGCCGGTAACGCCGACGGCGGCGCGGCAGAGGCGGAGGGGGCCGCAACGGCCAGCAGCGGAAGCACGAGCATCAGCCCGCCGACCAGGACGACGGCGGCGGCGCTCCGCAGCACGCGCAGGGACGCGGAGGCCCGCGGGGGCAGGGGTGTTGACAGGGGGAATGGTCGCACGGTGGATTCCTTCGTGGTCTGCCGGCGGGCGTGGGTGACCTGCCGTGTCGACAACCTTGGGGATTGCCTCGGGAAGGTGGGGAAGGAAGGAGGGCCGGCGCGGGCCGACCGCCTCACCGAGTGTCAGCCGGCGGTGGCGTTCGCGGCGCCGGCCGGGCGCCGGCTCCCGGGGAGCCGGTCGCGGGCTCCCCAGACGGTGACGCGCCAGAGCGCCTCACGGACGATGTCGCCGCTCATCTTGCTGGTGCCGCGCTCACGCTCGGCGAAGTCGATCGGAACCTCGACGACGCGGCGGCCGGCGGCGACGGCGCGGCGGGCGAGGTCGACCTGGAAGCAGTAGCCCTGCGACTCGACGCTCTCGAGGTCCATGTCCTCCAGGGCCTCGGTGCGGAAGGCGCGGAAACCCCCGGTGGCGTCGCGCAGCGGGAGCCCGAGCGCCATCCGCGTGTAGACGTTGCCGGCCCGGGAGAGCAGCTCCCGCGACAGCGGCCAGTTCTCGACGCTGCCGCCGGGCACCCAGCGCGAGCCCAGCACCACGTCGGCGGTGTCGAGCCGGTCGAGCAGCCGGGGCAGCTGCTCGGGCCGGTGGGAGCCGTCGGCGTCCATCTCCACGACGGCGTCGTAGTCGTGCGCGAGGGCCCACCGGAACGCCGCCAGGTACGCGGCGCCGAGGCCCTCCTTGCCCGCACGGTGCAGCACGTGCACCTGCTCGTACGCGGCGGCCAGCTCATCGGCCAGCCGGCCGGTGCCGTCCGGGCTGTTGTCGTCCACGACCAGCACGTCGACGTCGGCCTCCGACTCCAGGGTGCGGCGCACGATCGGCTCGAGGTTCTCCACCTCGTTGTACGTCGGCACCGCCACCACCGTCGCCGGGGGCGGGTGGGCAGGGGGCATCGGGGGGTTGGAACGATCCAAGGGCATGGCGAGGTGGTAACCGGGCGGAGACCGGTTATGCGCTCATCGCTCGCGATTTTTTTACTTCAGGCGAGCGATCCGGGTCACGTGGCCGGGCCGCGGCCAGCCCTACCAACCTGCCACGCGCGGACGTCATCCGCCCCGGCGGCCCCGGCGACCGCCCCGTATGACGCTCCCGCGGACGTCATACGCCCCGGCGGCCCCGGCGACCGCCCGTATGACGCCCGGGTCGGGACGATGCGCCGCCGCCGGGGCAGCGCAGCTACCGGGGCAGCTACCAGCTGACGTTGTCGACGACGAGCTTGCCGGACCAGCCCGAGCCGTCGTCGACCTGCAGTCCGACGACACGCACGCCGGACTCGGCGGCCGGCACCGTGAACGTCACCGTGTTCCACCCGGCTGCCAGTCGCTGGTCGGCGAGCACGGTCACGTGCCAGTCGGAGTCGAACGTCATCGGGGAGACGCCGACGTCGACGCCGCTCGGCGCCCACACCCGCATCGTCACCGTGGCACCGGGGGTCAGACCGGAGACCTGGTCGGTGCCTGCCGCGGGGTACCCGGCCCCGGAGACGCCGAGCGCGAGCCCGTGGCTGCCGGAGTAGGCGACACCGTCGTTCCACACCGGGAGGTTGCCCCACCGGGTGGCCCAGCCGGCGGCGCCGCCGTCCTCGAAGCCCTGCCGCACCGTCGCGACTGTGATGTCGTCGAGGTCGACCGTGCCGGTCCACCCGTTCGGGCCGTTGAGCTGCAGGCCGAGCACCCGCACGCCGCCGAGGGTGCCGGGCACCGTGAACGCCACCGTGTTCCACCCGGCCACGAGCGGCCGGCTCGGCAGGACGGCGACCTGCCAGTTCTGGTCGTACACCATCGGGGACACGCTGACACCCACCCCGGCCGGTGCCCACACGCGGTAGGTGACCGCGGAGCCGGGCGTGACCCGGTCCAGGTTGGCGTCCACGCCGACCGCCGGGTAGCCGGCGCCGGTGCTGGTCAGGGCCAGCCCGTGGCTGCCGGAGACCGCGGTCGGGGTCTCGTTGGTGACGCCGAGCGAGCCCCACCGGGTCGCCCACGCCTGCGTGGTCCCGTCCTCGAAGTCGAACAGCGCGGCCGGATCGAGCGGCGCGGGGCTCGGCTGAGCGGTCGCGCCCCCGGAGGTGCCGGTGGTGTCAGTGCTTCCGGTGGTGCTCCCGGTGGTGCTTGCGGTGGTGCTTCCGGACGTGCTCGTGGTGGGGTCGGTGCTTGCGGTGGTGCCGCCGGACGTGCCCGTGGTGGTGTCGGTGGTGCTGCCCGACGTGCCGCCCGACGGGCTCGACGCTAAAGGGGCCGCGAGGTGCTCCTTGTAGCCGGCGCCGAAGGCCGTCGGTGTTCCCGCGTAGTCACTGATCAGCGCCGGTCCCGCACCGCAGGAGGCGGTGTTCCACGACCAGGCGAGGTAGCCGATGTGCTGGCTGTCGGCCCACGGCAGGATCTGGCCGAGGAACCCGGTGGCGCAGTCGTCCTCGCCGACCTCGGTGAGCAGGACCGGGTACTTGCTCGCCACCGGGGCCGCGGTGTCGTTCCAGCAGGCCTCGGTGTTGCAGCCGGAGAAGTTGTAGATGTGCCAGCCGGCGACCAGTTGCTGGCGCGGGTCGGTCGGGGCGTTCGCGACCCACCCGGTGAGGTCGCCGCCCCAGTTCAGGCCGTCGACGATGATCGGCTGCGCGGCACCCGCCTGGCGTACGGCGTCCACGAGCTGCTGCGCGCCGGTGGCCTTCCACCCGGCCGGGGTGGTGCAGCCGTCTCGCCAGCAGGACCAGGAGATGTCGCGTGGCTCGTTGAACAGCTCGAACATCACCGACGGGTCGTCCTTGAACGTGCTCGCGACGCTGGACCAGAACGCGGGGGCGTGGTCGGCGTCGGGTGCGACCTGCTGGCTGGTCGCCGGCGTGCTGCCCGGGGCGGCCCAGTGCAGGTCGAGGATGGCGGCGAGGCCGTGGCTGTGCAGCCGGTCGACGAGCCCGGCGATCGCGGAGCGGTAGGCGGTCCCGCCGTACTCGGTCTTGACCCCGTTGATACCGAGCCAGCAGTCCTCGTTGAGCGGGATGCGCACGGCGTTGGTGCCCCATGCGGCGATGGCCGCCACGGAGGCGTCGTCGACGGGACCGTCGAACAGGCCCCAGCCCTGCACGCACGCGTACTCCGAGCCGGAGCGGTTCACACCGGCGATGCGGATCGGCTGGCCGGTGGCGGCGTCGACGAGCCGGTTCCCGGAGACGACCGGCTGCGGGGCGCCGCTCGCCGCCGTGCTGGTGCTCGTCGAGGTGCTGGTCGTCGACGTGGTCGTGGTCGTCGGGCTGGTCCGGTGGTGCTGACTCGCCTGCGCCGTGGGGCCTCCCAACCCCAGGACGCAAAGGGCAGCGCTGACGGTGACGACGGCGCCGCGCAGCAGCACTCGTCTTCGCCCGAGGGCGGCCGGGCCGCGTGCTGCGGGGGAGCTGCAGGGTGCGCGCAGGGACACAGGTTTCCCTTCGGGAAATACGGGTACATGGGCCGGTTTCTTTACCGCGCCCCGATGCTCACCCGGGCCGGTCCGCCGCCGTGGCCGAACGGCGGAAATTGGTCCGTTCGGGCGGTGGTGATCTCCGCCACCCGGCCCTCGGCGACAGACCTTCGCCGGTCGCGAGGGCAGCGGGGGAAGCGTCCGGCGCGGCCCCGGCCGCCCCCGGGAGTCCTGGGCCGGTGGCCGGGCGGGGCCGGTGGCTAGAGTGCGAGCCATGCCCGCATCTCGCGTACTGCCCACCGACGAGGCCGCCGAGCTGCTCAAGCTGGTTCGGGACCTGGTCGCCAAGGAGCTGCAGCCCCGCGCCGCGGAGGCGGAGGCCACGGAGACCTTCCCGCGCGAGGTCTTCCGCACCCTCGGCCGCGCCGGCATCCTCGGCCTGCCCTACCCCGAGGAGTACGGCGGGGGCGGCCAGCCCTACGAGGTGTACCTGCAGGTGCTGGAGGAGATCGGCCACGCCTGGAGCAGCGTCGGCGTCGGGACCAGCGTGCACGGCCTGTCGTGCTTCGGCCTGGCCACCCGCGGCACCGAGGAGCAGAAGCGTGCCCTCCTCCCGGACATGCTCGGCGGGGAGCTCCTCGGCGCCTACTGCCTGTCCGAGCCGCACGCCGGCTCCGACCCCGCCGCGATGACCACGCGCGCCCGGCGCGAGGGCGACGAGTACGTCCTGGACGGGGCGAAGGCGTGGACCACCCACGGCGGGCACGCCGACTTCTACAAGGTCATGGCGCGCACGTCCGACGAGCCGGGCGGCCGGGGCATCTCCTGCTTCCTGGTGCCCGCCGACGCCGAGGGGCTGTCCGCGGACCCGCCGGAGCGGAAGATGGGGCTGACCGGCTCGGCCACCGCGACCATGCGCTTCGACGGCGTGCGGGTGCCGGTGGAAAGGCGCCTGGGCGAGGAGGGCGAGGGTCTCAAGATCGCGCTGGCCGGCCTGGACGCGGGCCGGCTCGGCATCGCCGCGGTGGCGACCGGGCTGGCGCAGGCCGCGCTCGACGAGGCGGTGGCCTACGCGCAGGAGCGGGAGACCTTCGGCCGCAGGATCATCGAGCACCAGGGGCTGGCGTTCGTGCTCGCCGACATGGCCGCCGCGGTCGGGTCCGCCCGGGCGACGTATCTCGCCGCGGCGCGGCTCAAGGACCAGGACCTGCCCTACAGCACCGAGGCGAGCATCGCGAAGCTGGTGGCCACCGACAACGCCATGAAGGTCACCACCGACGCGGTGCAGGTCTTCGGCGGCTACGGCTACACCCGCGACTTCCCCGTCGAGCGCTACATGCGCGAGGCCAAGGTCATGCAGATCTTCGAGGGCACGAACCAGATCCAGCGCATGGTGATCAGCCGGGCGCTGGCCAAGGGCGGCGGTGGCCGGCTGTCCGTGCGGCCCTGAGCCGGTCTTGCCCGAAGCCGCGCTGCCGGCGTGCGGTTCGCGGCGCAGCCACCCGGTGCCCGACCCGCCCTGGGGCGGGGCGGTGCGTGCCGGCGTCTAGCCTGTCCTCCACCGTCCCGACCCGAAGGAGTGCACGCATGCTGCTCGAGAACACGTCCGCGATCGTCACCGGCGGGGCCTCCGGCCTGGGCGCCGCGACCGCGAGGGCGCTGGCGGCCAAGGGCGTCCGCGTCTTCGCCCTGGACCTCCCGAGCAGCATCGAGCAGGCCGACACCGTCCGGGGCCTCACCTACGTGGCCACGGACGTCACCGACCCGGCGCAGGTGCGTGAGGCGGTCGCGGAGGCGGCCGGGGTCGGACCGCTGCGCACGGTCGTGAACTGCGCGGGGATCGGGCCGTCGGCCCGCATCGTCGGCAAGAAGGGCGTCCACGACCTCGAGCTGTACGCGAAGGTGGTGCAGGTCAACCTGGTCGGCACCTTCAACGTGCTGGCCCTCGCCGCCGAGGAGGTCGCCCGCACCGAGCCCGACGAGCAGGGCCAGCGCGGCGTGGTGGTCAACACCGCCTCGATCGCCGCCTACGACGGCCAGATCGGGCAAGCCGCGTACGCCTCCTCCAAGGGCGGGATCGTCGGGCTCACCCTGCCGGCTGCCCGCGACCTGGCGCAGTACGGCATCCGGGTGTGCACCATCGCGCCGGGCATCGTGGAGACGCCGATGCTCGCCTCCGTGTCCGACGAGTTCCGGGCCGGGCTGGCGGCCGGGGTGCCGTTCCCGCCGCGGCTCGCCCACCCCGACGAGTACGCCAAGCTGGCACTCGCGATCATCGATCACGACTACCTCAACGGCGAGGTCATCCGCATGGACGGCGCCCTGCGGATGGCGCCGCGCTGACCGGCTCGTCAGCGCCCGGCGACGCCAGGGAGACCGTGCGCTGACCCGTCCACGACGACGAGGGCCTGCCCGACGGAGTGCGTCGGACAGGCCCTCGTGTCATGCCGGGCTCACCGGCCCCGTGTTACTGCTTCGCGGTCCTGCGCCGGGTGAGCATGGTGGCCGCGCCCACCGCGACGAGCAGGAACCCGCCGAGCGTGGCCAGTCCCATGCCGGACTCGGCGCCGGTGTTCGGCAACGCACCAGCGCGTGCTGCTGCCGGGGCGACCGCCGGCGCGTGCCGGAACGCCTCGATCCCGAGCACCTCGCCCCCTGGGGAGCTCACCGAGGTCGTGGTGCCGCCGCTCTCGCCGCCGATGGTGCCGCCGCCACCGCCGCCGGTGGTGCCGCCCGGCGGGGTGCCGCCGCACTTGTTCGGCTGCTCGGCCGACGGCACGCAGCCCGGAGGCGTTCCATTGCAGTTGTCGTTGGCCGGCGACGGCACGCAGCCCGGAGGCGTTCCATTGCAGTTGTTGTTCGCCGGCGACGGCACGCAGCCCGGAGGCGTTCCATTGCAGTTGTTGTTCGCCGGCGACGGGACGCAGCCCGGCTTGCCCTCACCGCACCAGTTGTTCTGCTGCGACGGCACGCAGGCCGGGGGTCCTTCGCCGCACCAGTTGTTGCCCTGGTTCGGCTTGCACTCCGGCGGCGGCGGCGTGGAGCCCGTGCAGCCGGTGTGCGCCGGGTTGGACTGCCCGATGCCGTGGTTGCGGTCGCACTCGTAACCCGCGTTGTGGTCCGAACCGTTCGGCCGCTGGCCGTGCGGGTTCTTGTTGTCCGCCTTGCCGACGCAGCCGGCGCAGGGCTTGCCCACGGCCTTGCCGTGGCCGTTGCCGTTGCCCGAGGGCGAGCCGTCCCGCGTGGAGCAGTACGGACCGTTCTTGTCGCCGACACAACCGCCGTTGGCACCGCCACTGTTCTGGTCGGCCTTGCTCAGCGGTTGCGGGCTGGTCACCGGGCCACGCGTGCTCGCGTTGCCGGTGCTGTGGTCGGACTTGCCCTTGGTCGTCGACGAGTGCGTCTTGGTGGTCGTCGCCTGGGCCGCAACCGTCATGGACGACTTCTTCGCAGCGCCCTTGCTGCTCGTCGTGGTGCCCGGGCCCGTGGACTTCTCGGTGGTCGAGGAGCCCGACGAGCCGCTGGTCGACGCGGTGTTGCTCGACGCGGTGTTGCTCGACGCGGTGCTGCTCGACGGGGCCACCGCGGACTGCGGGGCGGCGTGCTGACCGCTGTTGCCGCCCGCGTTGCTGTTGCCGGCCGCGTTGCTGTTGCCGCCCCCATGCGCGGCACCGTGGTTGCCGTTGTCGCCGGACGACGACTCCGTGGCCGTCGTAGCGTGCGGGCTCGAGGCCGACGATGTGGCCTGGGAGCCCCCACCGTCGTTGCCGTTGCCCTGCGCACTACCGGGTGCCGCGAATGCGTTCCCGGCCACCCCCATACTGAGAATCACCAGCAGCAGCGCCGCGACAGTTGCGAAGGCGCGCGCTGGCATACGTGTCGACGTATGCATGTGTACCTGTTCCCCCCGGCCGTGGCCAGGCATTGAGTTGTTCGTGCGCGCAAGGCCCCCCTCGCACGCCCCTCGATTTGACAGAGGCTATGCCCGTTCCGCCGGGAGAACATGCCCCCATCGGGCCACTGTGGGTAAAGATTTTCCGTTTTCGGCCTATTTCGTGTCGCACAGGCGGATCATGTCTCGTTTCTTCCGTGGCGAGCGCGGCGACCGGCGCGGCGCCCTGGCAGGATGCCGGGCATGTCCGCCCTCGACTCCTGGACCCGCGGCCGCCACACCGCCGGTGACCACACCCACCCCACCTACCGCAAGGGCGTCGGTCCCGGCGTCATCGTGGTCCATGAGCTGCCCGGGCTGACGCCGGGCGTGATCGCCTTCGCCGAGGAGGTGGTCGCCGCCGGCTTCACCGTCGTGCTCCCGCACCTGTTCGGGACGCCGGAGGACCCGGCCACACCGGCCGTGTTCGCGAAGGTCTTCGCGAAGGTGTGCGTGAACAAGGAGTTCACCAAGCTCGCCGTCGGCGAGACCACTCCGGTCGCGGGGTGGCTGCGGTCGCTCGCACGCACGCTGCACGAGGAGCTCGGCGGGCCGGGCGTCGGGGCGCTGGGCATGTGCTTCACCGGCGGCTACGCCCTGGCGATGATGGTCGACGCGCCCGTGGAGGCGCCGATCCTGTGCCAGCCGAGCACGCCGTTCCCGCTCGGGAAGCGCCGGGCCGCCGACCTCGGCCTCTCCCCCGGCGATCTCGACATCGTCAAGCGTCGGGCGGCGGCCGGCTGCCCGGTGCTGGGACTGCGCTACCGCAGCGATCCGGCCACCGGCACCCGCTTCGACACCCTGAGGCACGAGATCGGGGACAGGTTCATCGCCGTGGAGTTCGAGGGCAAGGGGCACTCGGTGGTGACCGAGCACCGGCAGCAGGAGGCGGTGGACCGGGTGCTGGAGTTCCTGCGTGACCGCCTCGGCGCCGCCTGAGCCCGCCGACGCCCGGCCGAGCTGCAGCGCGCTCGCCCGCGAGGAGTCACGAACACGCCGACACGCCGGTGAGATGCGGGAGTTGGTGACCCCTCGGCGGGTCAGCGGGTGAGGTAGCCGGCGATCGCGTCGTAGGTGGGGCGCCCGAAGGCCACCATGCGCGCCTCCGCCACCTGTGTCGGGGTGGCGCGCAGCGTGTCCACCGCCGCGGCGACGGCGTCCTCGCGCGGCCAGCCGTAGACACCGGCGGAGACCAGCGGGAAGGCGACCGTGGCCGCGCCGAGCTCGTCGGCCACCGCGAGCGCGTTGGCGTAGCAGGACTCCAGCAGCGACCGGTCGCCGACGCCGTGCACCGGGCCGACGACGTGGATGACCCACCGGGCCTTCAGCCGGTGGCCGTGGGTCCAGCCGGCCTGGCCGGTGCGCAGGCCCCGCGGGAAGCGCTCCTTGCACTCCTCGAGCAGCCCGCGGCCCGCGGCCCGGTGGATGGCCCCGTCCACGCCGCCGCCACCGCGCATCCGCTCGTTGGCGGCGTTGACGAGCGCGTCGACGTCCTGCTCGGTGATGTCGCCCTCGACGACGGTGATCTCCACGCGCGGCTCCCTGCGTCCTCGGCCTGTCCTGCGTCCCTCGGCCTGTCCCGCCCGTACGTCGGTCAGCGGCCGTAGTCGTCCTCGTAGCGGCAGATGTCGTCCTCACCGGTGTAGGCGCCGTGCTGCACCTCCACGATCACCAGCTCCTGCTGGCCCTCGTTGCACAGCCGGTGCTTGGCGCCGAGGGGCACGTCGACGGACTCGCCGGGCCCCGCGGTGACGGTCTGACCGTCGATGACGCAGGTGGCCACGCCGAAGATCACCACCCAGTGCTCCGAGCGGTGCGTGTGGGTCTGGTACGACAACCGGCTACCGGGGTTCACGTGGATACGCTTGATCTTGTAGCCGTGGGCCACGTCGATGACGTGCCAGGATCCCCACGGCCGCTGCTCCGACTCGAGCGCGGCGTGGTCGCGCTCGGCCTTGTCGGACAGGGCGGTCTGCTCACCGGTCAGGTCAGTCATGCTCCCGAGCCTAGACGGTCGGCTCACTCGCGGATGGCCGATCCTTGAGCGAGCCACCACCGGGCCGCGGACACCTGCCAGTCCGGGGACGTCGGCGCCCGGATGATGGCGTGCAGCCCCGGGGAGCCGGTCATCCCGAGGGCGTACATCTTGGCGCGTTCGCGCGCCGACCACTCCCGTTGCAGGGAGCTGCGCACCGCCTGGTCGGCCAGCGGCGTGTAGGGCAGGTGACCCAGCGCCTGGACGACCGGGACGGCGAGGTCGTCGAGGGGGTGCTCGAGGAAGCCGAGCATGCGCATCCGGTGCGCATCGTCGCTGAGGTAACGCACCAGGGTGGCCGCGCGGCCGCGCACCCAGCCGGGGTGGCCCTCCTCCCCCATGAGCACCAGCAGCGCGTCCGCGGCACCGGCCGTGAACGGCGAGGCGGAGATCAGCAGGGCCGCGAGGTGCCGTCGCTCGGAGTCCCGGTGGAACAGCGCCTCCCGCAGCAGGCGGGGCAGCATCCGGTCCTCGTCGTACATTGGCTTCTGGGGCGCCGCCGCGCGGGCCTGCTCGGCGAGCACGTCGGCGAGCGCCTGCGCCTTGCTGGAGACCAGCTCCTCGCCGTGCTCGACGACGTACCCGAGCTTGCGCCGGCCCGCCTTCGCGGCGGCGTCGACCAAGGTGGAGCGCAGCCCCACGGGCAGGGTGGCGATCAGCTCGGCCAGGTCCTCGCTGGCGCGCGCGGGGTTGGTCCGCCACAGGCGCAGCACCGTCATGTCGAGCTCGGTGCGCTCCTCGGCGGTGAAGTCGCCGTGGGCGATCTTCTGCGCGGCCAGCCACACCCCGACACCGAAGGCCGAGTCGTGCGGCGGGTCGTTGACCAGGTCGAGCACCAGCCGGGCGGCCTCGCGGGTGGGCAGCCGGTCCAGCAGCCCGACCGGGTTGGTGATGACCTGGACGTCGGGGTCGGCGACGTAGGCGGCGATCGCCGCGACCAGGAAGTCCTGGGCGCGGGGCACCGAGGCCATGTTCATCGCGGCCGTGCTGTACTGCCGGTAGGCGATCTGCACCGTGCGGGGCAGCTCGGTGACCACCCGCGTCGCCAGCGTCTCCCACGTGCCGGCCCGCAGGTGCACCAGCGGGGCCGCCGCGAGGTGCCAGCCGAGCTCCTGCCAGTCCCGGGCGCGCGCCTCGCCGGCCTCGGCCAGGTCGAGGAGCGCGTCGAGCCGGTCGGCGAACTCCCGGGTGCCGGGGTCCAGCTTCGGTCGCACGATCCGCGCCTTCACGCCCGGGATCGACGCCCGGATGTAGCCGGTGATCGAGGAGAGCCGCCCCGGCGCGAGGCCGAGCGCCGTCTCGTAGGCGGTCATGCCTTCGTAGGAGATCGGGATCTCCCCCGACTCCCACCGGCTGAGCAGGCTGCGGCTGGCCTGCACGCCCGCGTCGCCGAGCGCCTCGACGAACCGGCGCCCCTCGCGCAGGCAGGGGTCGGGGTGGTGCAGGCGCGACATCGCCAGCAGCCACCCGATGCGCGCGTCGACGTCGGGCTGCGCCGCGGTCAGGGGCGTGGAGTCGTAGGCGATGCGCTGCGTCCGGCCCGGTCGCCGCGGTCCGGCTGACATCTGCTCACCCCCGCTGCGGTCGTCGGGTCATCGTAGGCCCGCGCGAGGACAGGTCTGCGACCGACGCGGGCCGGCACCGCGCGGGCGCGCTCGGCGCTGGTACCCCGAAAGGTCCGCCGGATGCGCCGCCGGGCCGGAGAACCTTCGGCGCGGCGGGCCGGTGTGCGGCCGTACCTCGACGTCAGCGCAGCTGCGGCCGCACGTGCAGGCCCACCTCGGGGTCGACGAGGACCTCCTGGGCGGCCACCACCCCGCCGGCGTCGAGCTCGGCGCCGAGCGGGACGTTGCGCTTGACCATGGCCAGCGCGATCGGTCCGAGCTCGTGGTGGCGCGCGCTGGTGCCCACGAACCCGACCGTCTTGCCCTCGGCGGTGCGCAGCTCGGCGCCGACCGCCGGGAGCCGGTTCTCCGAGCCGTCGAGGTGCAGCAGGGTCAGCCTGCGCGGGGGCCTGCCCAGGGTGTGCACCCGCGCGACCGTCTCCTGGCCCCGGTAGCAGCCCTTGTCGAGGTGCACCGCGGTGCCGATCCACCCGGCCTCGTTGGGGATGGTGCGCGCGTCGGTGTCCAGCCCGAGCCGCGGCTCCCCCCGGGCGATGCGCAGCGCCTCGAACGCCCACATCCCGCACGCCGGGCCGGCGGCCTGGGCGTAGGTCTCGAGCTCTGCCCGCGGAACGAAGGTGTAGCCGGAGTACGGCGCCCCGTCGATCCGGGCCGCCGGCCGCCAGGTGACCGCGACCTCGTCGGTCACGTCCGCAACCTCCACGCGCATCATGAAGCGCATGCCGTCCAGCCACTGCGCGAGCGCGGGGGCCTGGCCCGGCTCCACGTGCGCGGTGAACGCCTCGCCGTCGTCGAGGCCGTACATCGCGTGCTCGACGTGGCCCTGCGGGGAGAGCACGAGCGCCGCGGTCGGGACGTGCGGCGCGAGCGCCTCGAGGTGCTGGCTGGTCAACGAGTGCAGCCACGTGAGCCGGTCCGGCCCGCTGACCCGCACCACCCCGCGGTGGGAGAGGTCGACGAACCCCTCGCCGGACTCGAGGACCGTCTGCTCGCGGTAGAAGGAGCCGTAGTGGGCCGCGACGGGGGCGTCGATGCCGTCGCCGGCGACCGCGCCGGGCAGGGTGAGCAGGGGGCTGGGAGAAGTCATCGTGCCCCCATCATCGCAAGCACCCCCAAGACCGCGACCGGCGGGCGGTCAGGCGTCCTCGTGGCAGTCCGCGCAGGTGCCGAAGACCGTGAGGTGCCCGACGTCGGTGCGGAAGCCGTACTCCTCGGTCAACCGGTCGGTCAGCGGCGCGACGATGCGGTCGGGCGCCTCGGTGATCCCCCCGCAGAGCCGGCAGACGAGGTGCACGTGCGGCGGGGTCGCGGTGGAGTGGTACGTCGGCGCGCGGTCGGTGATGTGCGCGTGCCGCACCAGGTCGAGCTCCTCGAGCAGCTCCAGGGTGCGGTAGACGGTGGAGATGTTGACCGCCTCGGACTGCTCGCGGACCGCGGCGAGCACCTCGTCGGGGGTGGCGTGCCCGAGCCGCTCGACCGCCCGCAGCACCAGCTCGCGCTGCGGGGTGAGCCGGTAGCCCTTGGCGCGCAGCCGCGCCTGCCAGTCCTCCGGTGGGGTCTCGGCGTGAGCCCGCCCATGCGCATGCTGAGGCACGCCGCCGAGTCTAGGCCCCCGGTGGGACCCCGGCCGCCGGCTCCGCAGGGGCAGAGTGAGCCGGCGGCCGGGAGATCGGTCAGCCGGTGTAGTACCGGTCGGCGACCGCGAGCGCCTCGTCGAGGATCGCGATGCCCTCGCGGACCTCCTCGGCGGTGGTCGTGCACGGGGGTACGACGTGGGTGCGGTTGAAGTGCGTGAACGGGTACAGCCCGCGCTGCTTGCAGGCCGCGGCGAGCTCGGCCATCGGCGCGGCGGCGTCGCCGGCGGCGTTGAACGGCACGAGCGGCTCCCGCGTCGTACGGTCCTTGACCAGCTCGACCGCCCAGAACATGCCCAGCCCGCGCACGTCCCCGACGCTGGGGTGCCGGTCGGCGAGCTCGGCGAGCGCGGGGCCGATCACGTCCGCGCCGAGACTGCGCGCGTGCTCGACGACGCCCTCCTCGCGCATGATGGTGATCGAGGCGACCGCGGAGGCGCAGGCCAGCGGGTGCCCGGAGTAGGTGAGCCCACCGGGGTAGGCGCGCCGGCTGAAGGTCTCGGCGATCGCGTCGGAGATCACCACCCCGCCGAGCGGGACGTAGCCGGAGTTCACCCCCTTGGCGAAGGTGATCAGGTCCGGGGTGACGCCCCACCGGTCCACGGCGAACCACTCGCCGCACCGGGCGAAGCCGGCCATCACCTCGTCGGCGATCATCACGATCCCGAGCTCGTCGCAGATCTCGCGCACCCCGGCGAGGTAGCCGTCCGGGGGGACCAGGATCCCGTTGGTGCCGACCACCGTCTCGAGGACGATCGCGGCGACCGTCTGCGGCCCCTCCACCATGAGCGTGTCCCGCAGGTGCTGCAGCGCCCGCTCGCACTCCTCGGCCTCGGTGCTGGCGTGGAAGGCCGAGCGGTAGAGGTAGGGACCCCAGAAGTGCACGACGCCGGGGTCGGACGGCTCCGAGGGCCAGCGGCGCGGGTCACCGGTGAGCGTGATCGCGCCGGCGGTCGCGCCGTGGTAGCTGCGGTAGGCGGCCAGCACCTTGTGCCGGCCGGTGTGCAGCCGCGCCATCCGGACGGCGTGCTCGTTGGCGTCCGCACCGCCGTTGGTGAAGAACACCTTCTCCAGGCCCACGGGGGCGACCTCGGCGATCAGCCGGGCGGCCTCGGAGCGGGTCTCGTAGGCGAACCCGGGAGCCACGGTGCACAGCTCCTGGGCCTGCTCGGCGATGGCCGCGACCAGCTTCGGGTGCTGGTGGCCGATGTTGACGTTGACCAGCTGCGAGGCGAAGTCGAGGTAGCGGTTGCCGTCGAAGTCCCAGAAGTAGGAGCCCCGGCGCTCCGGCGATCGGCACCGGGTCGATGAGCCCCTGCGCGGACCAGGAGTGGAACACGTGCGCGCGGTCGTCGCGGCGCACCCGCTCCTGGAGGTCGGACAGCTGCGTGTCGGTGGTCATCTGCGTCTCCTCAGCGGGCCGTCATCGGGTTCGCGGGAAGCCGAGGTCGACCTCGGAGGTGGCCGGGTCCGGCCAGCGCGAGGTGACGACCTTGCCGCGGGTGTAGAAGTTGATGCCCTCGGGGCCGTACATGTGGCTGTCGCCGAACAGCGAGGCCTTCCAGCCGCCGAAGGAGTAGTAGGCCACCGGCACCGGGATCGGCACGTTGACCCCGACCATGCCCACCTCGACGTCGAACTGGAACTGCCGGGCGGCGCCGCCGTCGCGGGTGAAGATCGCGGTGCCGTTGGCGTAGCGGTTGCCGTTCACGATCGCGAGCGCCTCGTCGTAGGTCTCGGCGCGGACCACGCTGAGCACCGGGCCGAAGATCTCGTCGGTGTAGACGCTCATGTCCGGCTTCACCTCGTCGAGCAGCGTGGTGCCGAGGAAGAAGCCGTCCTCGGGTACGTCGGCCTCGCGACCGTCGACCACGACCCGGGCGCCGGCCTCCTGGCCCGCGGCGATGTAGCCGGCCACCTTGTCGCGGTGCTCGGCGGTGATCAGCGGGCCCATGTCGGTGCCGGGCTCCGCGCCGTTGCCGATGGACAGCTTCGGCAGCCGGGTGGCGATCGCGTCGACGAGCGCGTCCCCGACGTCGCCGACCGCGACGGTCACCGAGATCGCCATGCACCGCTCGCCGGCCGCGCCGTACGCCGCCGACACCGCCGCGTCCGCCGCCATCTCCACGTCGGCGTCGGGCAGCACCACCATGTGGTTCTTGGCGCCGCCGAGGGCCTGCACGCGCTTGCCGTGGGCGGTGCCGGTCTCGTAGATGTACTGCGCGATCGGGGTGGAGCCGACGAAGCTGACCGCGGCCACGTCCTCGTGGGTCAGCAGCGTGTCGACGGCCTCCTTGTCGCCCTGCACGACGGTGAACACCCCGTCGGGCAGCCCGGCCTCCTGCCACAGCTTGGCGAGGAACAGCGCCGCCGACGGGTCCTTCTCGCTCGGCTTGAGCACGAAGGCGTTGCCGCAGGCGATGGCGTTCGCGCACATCCACAGCGGCACCATCGCGGGGAAGTTGAACGGCGTGATGCCCACCACCACCCCGAGCGGCTGGCGGATCGAGTAGACGTCGACGCCGGTCGAGGCCTGCTCGGAGAAGCCGCCCTTGAGCAGGTGCGGGACGCCGGTGGCGAACTCGACGTTCTCCAGGCCGCGGGCGATCTCCCCCGCCGCGTCGGCCAGCACCTTGCCGTGCTCGGCGGTGATGATCGCGGCCAGCTCGTCGGTGCGCTGGTGCAGCAGCTCGCGGAAGGCGAAGAGCACGGCGGCGCGCTTGCTCAGCGACGACTGGCGCCAGGCCTTCCCCGCCTGCTTCGCGGCGGCGACCGCGGCGGCCACCTCGTCGGCGCTCGCGAGGTCGACCTCGGCGGTCTGCACGCCGGTGGCGGGGTTGAAGACGGGCGAGGTGCGGCCGGAGGTGCCGGCGACCTGGCGGCCGTCGATCCAGTGGGAGATGCGGGTGGTCATGGGGCTCACCCTAAGACCGATCCTTGCTGGCACAAAGACTCGACTGTTACGTTACAAAGCGTGCGCGCGATGCTGTCGGGGATCGAGGAGCGGCTCGAGGAGCCCACCGCCCGCGGGCTGGCCGCGGCCGTGGGCCGCGCCGTCGCCGACGGGGTGCTGGAGCCGGGCGTGAAGCTGCCGCCGATCCGCACCGTCGCCGCCGAGCTGACGATGTCGCCCACCACGGTGTCGGCGGCCTGGTCCCTGCTCGCCCGTTCCGGCACGGTGCGCACCGACGGCCGGCGCGGCACCCGGGTGCTCGACCCCACCCTCGGCGGGAGCCGCTACCGCCGGGCGCTCGAGCGGCCCGCGCTCCTGGCACAGGACCTGTCCACCGGGGTGCCGGACGGCGCGCTGCTCCCCGGCCTGGAGCGGGTGCTCGGGTCGGTGCACACCCCCGGCACGCCGACGAGCTACCTCGAGGACCCGGTGGTGCCCGAGCTCGCGGAGCTGCTGCGCGCCGACTGGCCCTACCGGGCGCCGGGCCTGACCGTGGTCGACGGCGCGATGGACGGGCTGGACCTCCTCACCCGCTCGCTGCTGCGGTACGGCGACCGGGTGGTCGTCGAGCACCCCTGCTTCCCGCCGCTGGTCGACCTGCTCGAGGCCGTCGCCGTCGACGTGGTGGGAGTGCCCGTGGACGCGGAGGGGCTCGACCCCGAGGCGCTCGCCGAGGCCCTCACCGGCCCGGTCGCCGCCGTGGTGCTCCAGCCCCGGGCGCAGAACCCGACCGGCGTGACGATGACCCGCGGCCGCGCCAAGGAGCTGGCCCGCCTGCTCGAGCCGACCCGGGCGCTGGTGGTCGAGGACGACTCCGCCTACGGCATCTCCGGAGCCGCCGCGCTCAGCCTCGGCGAGTGGCTGCCGGAGCGCACGATCCACCTGCGCAGCTTCTCCAAGGCGCACGGACCCGACCTGCGGCTCGCGGCGCTCAGCGCACCGCCGGAGATGCTGCACGCGCTCGCCGCGCGGCGCCAGCTCGGCCAGGGCTGGAGCAGCCGGCTGCTGCAGCGGATCCTGGTCGGCCTGCTCACCGACGCCGAGACCGTGGCGCAGGTGCAGCACGCGCAGGAGGAGTACGCCCGCCGCCGCGACCTGCTGGTGACCGAGCTGGCCCGGCACGACATCGAGGTGGGCGGCACCGAGGGGATCAACGTCTGGGTGCCCGTCGCCGACGAGGCCGCGGCGATCGTGCGGCTGGCCAGCCAGGGCATCGGGGTGAGCCCCGGCGCCCCCTTCGCCGTACTCCCCGGGCAGCCGGGCTACATCCGCGTCACCGCGGGGCTCGTGCGCGACCGGCACGCGCAGCTCGCGGACCGGATCGCCGAGGCGGCGCAGGTCGCCGGCTGGGGGTCGCGCGCCCGCTGAGGCGGCGGTCGCCCGCGCCGGTTTAACAGGGTATGTCGCGAATCAAGCACTGCCCCTGCGAAGTTCTGCGTGGGAAGTGCCAGGAACGCGACATACCCTGTTAAACAGGCCCCCGCATGGCCGCCGGGTCACGCACCCGCGGCGGCGACGGAGCAGACGACCGGCCGCGCCGCGGCACGCCGGGCGGCCCGCCGCGCCAGCACGTTGCTGGCCACCAGCGCCGCGACCGTCAGCGCCGCACCCGCCAGCTCGCCGGCCTGCGGGGTGTGCCCGCGCACGGCCTCGATGGTGAACGCGGTGATCGGCACGACGTTGATGAACAGCACCGCGTCCTGCGCGCCGAGCGCCCGGCCGGCGGCGTTCCAGCACAGCACCGCGACCACGGCGGCGGCCAGGATCACGTAGAGCAGTTGCCACCACGTCGCCGCGACGTCGGCGGCGGTCGGCCTGCGCAGCCAGCCGGCCGCGGTGGCCACGACCGCGATCGCCGCGATGGCCACGGCGCCGGACGCGGCGCTCAGCGCGGTGAAGCGCAGCGGCGACCAGTGCGGCACCGTCGCCGCCCCCGTGGTGTACACCACCCAGGACGCGGCGCCGGCGAGCACGAGCAGGTCACCCCAGGCCAGGCCACCGTGCAGGAGCCGGGACAGGTGCGCGTCGGTGAGCACCAGCGCCACGCCCAGCAGCGCCACCGCGCTCGAGGTCCAGGTGGTGAGCGAGGGCCGGTTTCCGGTCCGCGCCCAGAGCACGAACGCGGTGATCAGCGGCATCGTCGACACGATCAGGGAGGCGGCCTCCGGTGTGGTGGTGGTCAGGCCGTAGAACGCCAGCAGGTTGAACCCGGCGAAGCCCACCACGCCGAGCCCGGCCACCCGGGGCAGCGCCGGGTCCCGGCGGAAGCCGGCACGGCCCTCGACGGCGGCCAGCAGCGCCAGGAAGACGGCGGCCGCCACGCCGTAGCGGATCGCGGTCAGCCACACCGGGTCGAGGTGGGCGAACGCCGACTTGCCGACGAGGAACTGCCCGCCCCACGCGGTGGTCGTCACCAGCGCGGCGAGCATGCCCATCGGACGCGACAGGGGACGGGAGAGCGGGCGGGACGCGGACATCGGTGCTCCTTCGGAGGTGGGAGGGGCCGGTTCGGCCGGCCACGCACCAGCCTCGGGGACCGCCACCCGGAACAACAGTGGCCCGCTGGACAGTGATCGACAATATCGGGCCATCGTGGCTACGCTGTCCCCATGGCCCGCATCGCCGTCGTCGCCGTCGACCAGACCCCGCTGTTCCACCTGTCCGTGCCGTGCGAGGTGTTCGGCGCCGACCGGACCGACGCGGGCGTGCCCCACCACGAGGTGTGGGTGGTCGCGGGCGAGCCCGGACCCCTGCGCTCCTCGGGCGGGGTCACCCTGGACACGCCGTACTCCCTCGACGCGCTCGCCTCGCTGCGCAGCGGCGACCTGCTGGTGGTGCCGTGGTGGCGGCACTACGACGGCGAGCAGCCGCCGGCCCCGCTGCTCGACGCGCTGCGGGACGCCCACGCGCGGGGGGTCCGGGTGGCCGGGCTGTGCGGCGGCGGGTTCGTGCTCGCGGCGGCCGGCCTGCTCGACGGGCGGCGCGCGACCACGCACTGGATGCACACCGACAAGCTGGCGCGGGAGTACCCGGCGGTGCGGGTGGACCCGAAGGTGCTGTACGTCGACGAGGGTGACGTGCTCACCTCGGCCGGCACCGCCGCGGCGATCGACCTGTGCCTGCACCTGGTGCGCACCCTCGACGGCGCCGAGGTCGCGAACACGGTCGCCCGGCGCATGGTGGTGCCGCCGCACCGGGCGGGTGGCCAGGCCCAGTTCGTCGACGTACCCGTCCCTCGCGTGGAGGCCGACGACCCGCTCTCGGCGGCGCTGGCCTGGGCCCTGGAGCACCTGGACCGGCCGCTCGGCGTCGACGAGCTGGCCGCGCGGGCCGCGATGAGCCGTCGGACGTTCACCCGCCGGTTCCGCGCCCGCCTCGGCGCCAGCCCGCTGCAGTGGCTGCTGGACCAGCGGACCCTGCTGGCCCAGCGGCTGCTGGAGACCACCGACCTGCCCGTCGAGGCGGTCGCGCACCGCGCGGGCTTCGGCTCGGCGGTGTCCCTGCGCGCGCACTTCCAGCGGGCGCTGGGCACCACCCCCAGCGGCTACCGCACCTCGTTCTCGCGCCGGGAGACGGCCGCCCTCGAGTGCCGGGTGCCGCAGGTGGTCTGAGCACCGCCCGGCCCGGCACCGTGCACGACCGCGAGACGGCGAACGCCCCCGGGACACCGCGGTGCCCCGGGGGTCGGGTGCGACAGCATGCGGTCGCGGGCCGGTCGGTCGCGGGCCGGTCAGTCGCGGGCCGGCGAGCCGGTGTTGCGCCGGCCGAAGCCCTGCACGGCCCACAGGCCGAGGAAGCACAGCTCGAGGATCAGCGAGATGATCAACGCGGCGTTCCACTTGTCGAACAGGACCCCGGGCAGTCCGGTCGTTCGGCTGGCGATGCCGCCGCCGAACATGCCGACCATGGTGGCCGCGGCCACCGTCCATGACAGCAGGCTGGGCCTGCGCAGCAGCGCGTAGCTGCTGTAGAGCAGGGCCGCGGAGCCGACGACGAACAGGGCGCCGAGCCACGGCTGCTTCGTCCAGTGGCCCGGCAGCTCGCTCCAGTGGATCATCGACACCGCCAGCGCGATGCCTCCGGCGAGGCGGGTCAGGAAACCGGGAACGCCGGTCGGGAGGTGACGCTCCGACACCCCGGAGTTCGCGGCGAGCCGGTCGGTGAGGGCAGTCATGACTTCCCCTTCTGCGCATATCGACGCTTGATTGCAATAAGCAAGCAGTACCCGCCCCGCCCCGAGCCGATGCGTGCGTCGGCGGCGCGACGAGTCGCGATACGCGCGGCCGAGCGGCGGACCCGGGTGCGCTCCAGAGCCCGCCCTGCCGTCAGCCCGCCCTGCCGTCAGCCCGCCCTGCCGTCAGCCCGCCCTGCCGTCAGCCCGCCCTGCCGTCAGCCCGCCCTGCCGTCAGCCGGTGCCCAGCGGCAGCACCGGCGGCCCACCGGTGACCGCGCCCGGCAGCTCGGCCAGCACCACGGCGCCGGCCATCGGCCGTTCCCAGGCCAGCACCCGGACGTGGTCGCCGTCGCTGACGGTGAGGAACAGCCACTCCGCGCCCCGGCCCACGGCCAGGCCGACCAGCGCCTTCGGAGCCAGCTCGAGACGGGGCACGAGCCGCAGCGCGCCGGTGCGCAGGTCGAGCACGGCGACGTCGGACGGCGGCAACGGGTGCCCCGTGCGGTACCGGCTCTCGGGATGTGCCCGACCCAGCGTGAAGGCGGCGACCCGGCCGCCGGGGTCCATGGTCACCGGCGAGGTCAGCCCCCGGCCGGCGGGCAGCCGGTACCGGCCGGTCACCGTGCCGCTGGCCGCGTCGACGGCCCGCAGCCGGCAGGGGGCGGCTCCGTCCACCGGGCACCCGCCCGGCGTCATCAGCACCCGCCCGGCGCGGGTGGCGGCGAGCGCGACCCCCCGGCCCAGCACGCGGAGCCGGGCGCCCGTCGTACCGAACACCGCGACCCGGGACGGTCCGCGCCCACCGTCGAGGACGACCACGAAGCCGGCAGCGGTGTCGGCGACCAGGGACGCCCCCACCGGCAGCCGGACGGTGCGCCCGGTGCCGACCGCGCGTACGACGGTCCCGCCCGGCCCGACCCGGGTCGCCGGCTCGAGCACCTGCCACACGCCGTGCGGGCCGGCGACCACCCTCAGGCCTCCGTGGCGTGCCAGCGGGACGCGAGCCGCGGAGCCGGCGTGCAGCCGGTACAGATTGACCCGGTCGTGGCGACAGCCACGGGTGGCCAGCGCGTAGATGCCGTCCGGCGCACGCAGCAGCGCGGTGACCTCGGCGTCGGTGGGCAGACCCCGCATCGACGTGGCGTCCCCGGCTCCGGTGTCCAGGCGACGCACGCCGGCGCCGCCGACCAGCAGCCGGGTCCTCGGGCGCCACGACGGCCGCGGCGTCTCGGTCAGCGGCAGGCGCGCCACCGCCCCGCAGGCGCCCTCGCGCGACGGCCACGCGGGCGCCCCGCCCGCAGGCTGCGCCGGGCCGGAGAAGTCACGCGTCAGGGACGCGGAGCTCGACGGCGGCAGGGGTGAGGCAGGCACGGGTGAGGCAGGCACGGGCGGCCCGCCGGACGGGCCGCCTCCGGTCCCGTGCACGAGGATCCACCCGGCCACCACGACAGCCAGCACGGGTGCCGCGCGCAGCCACCGGCGCGGCGGTCGGGACGGGCCGCCCTCGATGACGTCGGCCACGTCGCCACTCTAGGCCCGACCGGGCCGGGCCCGCGAGGCCCGGCCACGGGCAGCCGGGCACCTCCGGGCGAGCCGGGCCGAGCCGGGCCGGCGGCTACTGGCGGACCAGCCGGCCCCACAGGTGCGGCTGCAGCCCCTGGCCGACGGCCGCCATGTCGTAGGCCCAGAGCAGGTCGCCCTCGACCATGCCGTACATCCGGTGCCCGCCGGTGACCTCCTTGGCCGACTGCGTGCGCGCGACCATGTCGGTGCTGATCTCGATGCGGGGCGTGCCGATCTCGGCGTTGCCGTACCAGATCTCGACGAACCCGGTGTTGTGGGTCAGCAGCCACTCCAGTGAGCCGTCGGCCTTGCAGCGCACGAACCCGGTCTCGATCGCGGCGTCGCGGACCTTCTCACCGTTCTCGTCGATGATCCACGCACGGCTCATGTAGTGGAAGAACGGCCGCCCGTCGTGGGTGAAGATGCACTCCTGCCCGAACGAGAAGGCGTCGATGGTCGGGTAGTCGCCGTGGCCGTTGCCCTGCCACGTGCCGAGCAGCCACGCGATCGGCGCGCAGTCCGGGTGGAGGTTCTCGGGGATCTGGAACGGCATGCGGTCAGTGGCTGGCGCGGATGAGCCGGTAGAGCACGAGCAGGGACACGTAGCCGGAGAGCACGATGACCAGCGCCATCAGCGTGATGAAGAGGGCTTCCATGCGGGGCAGTGTAGTGGCCGCCGTACGACGTCCGCGCGGGCCCATCGACCCACGTGTGGCGGCCCCGTGGCGGCGCCGCCCTAGAGTGCCGTCATGGCCGACACGCTGCTGGTGAAGGTGACCGCGGGCGCGGACGAGGCCGAACGCTGCAACCAGGGGTTCACCGTCGCCGCCGCCGGGGTCACCGCCGGCGCCCGGGTGAGCCTGTGGCTGACCGGCGAGGCGGCCTGGTTCGCGGTGCCCGGGCGCGCCGAGCAGCTCGACCTGCCGCACGCCGCCCCGCTGGCCGACCTGCTCGCCGCCGTCCTGGCCACCGGCACGGTGACGGTGTGCACCCAGTGCGCGCTGCGGCGCGACCTCGGCGAGCCGGACGTCCTCCCCGGCGTCCGGTTCGCCGGCGCCGCGACGTTCGTGGAGGAGGCGCTGGCCGAGGGCACCCAGGCGCTGGTGTACTGACGCCCCGCCGCCCTTCAGTGGCAGGCCCCGGCTTCCGATGACGTTAGAGTTGACCGGCCCCCACAGGCGAGACGAAACGAGGGACTGTGGAACTGCGCGACTACGTCCGGGTCGTCCGTCGCCGTTGGCGAGTCATCACGGCGTGCTTCCTCGTCGTCGTCGCGGTCGCCGCGGGGGTCACCTACCGGATGACGCCGCAGTACCAGTCCAAGGCGCGGCTGTTCGTCTCCAGCACCGACCGGTCCAGCAGCGACGCCTACCAGAACGCGCTCTTCTCCACCCAGCGGGTCAGCTCCTACGCCGACCTGGCCAGCGGGCGCGAGCTGGCCAGCCGGGTCGTCAAGGACCTGCACCTGCGGATGGACCCGGCCCAGCTGGTGGACAAGATCAACGCCACCGTGGTCCCGAACACGGTCATCCTCGAGGTCTCCGCGACCGACCAGAACCCGCGCACCGCGCAGGCCATCGCCCAGTCGACGGCCCGGCAGCTCAGCGGACTGGTCAGCGAGCTGGAGACCCCGCCGGGCAAGGCGCACGCGCCGATCAAGGCGACCATCATCGACAGCGCGTCGCTGCCGACGTCCCCCGTGTCGCCCAAGCCGCTGCGCAACTTGGGGCTGGCCGCCGTGCTGGGCGTGCTGCTCGGGCTCGGGCTGGCGGTGCTGCGCGAGCTGCTCGACACCACCGTGAAGACGCCCGAGGACCTCGCGGAGGTCACCGACTCCCCGATGCTGGGCGGGATCATGTTCGACCCCGCCGCGCAGAAGCAGCCGCTGCTGTCCGACCTGTCCCCCCACGCGCCGCGGGCCGAGGCGTTCCGCATCCTGCGCACGAACCTGCAGTTCGTCGACGTGGACCGCGACAAGAAGGTCTTCGTGGTCACCAGCTCCGTGCCCGGCGAGGGGAAGACCAGCACGGCCAGCAATGTCGCGCTGTCCCTGCAGGAGGCCGGCGAGCGCGTCCTGCTCATCGACGCGGACCTGCGCCGGCCGCAGCTGGCGCGGCTGTTCGGCCTCGAGCCGTCGGTAGGGCTGACCTCGGTGCTGCTGGGCCGCATCGAGCTCCAGGAGGCCATCCAGTCCCACCGCCCGTCGGGTATGGACGTCCTCACCAGCGGGAACCTGCCGCCCAACCCCGCCGAGCTGCTGCAGTCCCAGTCGATGCACCAGCTGCTGGGCAAGGCCCGCACGGAGTACGACGTGATCGTGATCGACACCTCGCCGCTGCTGCCGGTGACCGACGCGGCGCTCATCGCCGCGCAGGTCGACGGCGCCCTGGTCGTGGTACGCCAGGGGAAGACCACGCGTGACCAGCTGACGCACTCCCTCGAGCGCCTCGAGGCGGTCGGCGCACGCGCCCTCGGCCTGGCGCTGAACATGGTGCCCTCGCGTGCTCGCGGCGGGTACGGCTACGGCTACGGCTACGCGCCGGTCGAGGGCCGGCGCGCCAAGAACCCCAGCCAGGGCGTGGCCGGCGCCTGAGCGCTGCCGCTCCTGCCCGGCCCCGTCCTGCCGTGGGCCGTGCTGTCGTGGGCCCGCTGCTGGCGGGCTGCTGGCGGGGCGGGCTGCTGACTCGGCCGGCCTACTCGGCGCGCTGCTCGGGGATGTCCGAGTCGAGGGCGACGGCGACGCCGAACGCGGCACGGAGGATGTGCCCGGCGGCCGCGGCTACCCGCGCGCTGCCGACCACCGGCGCGATCGCGATCAGGGTGGACTGCGCCTGCTCGAGGGTCACCCCGGCGTCCGCGGCCAGCCCCAGGTTCATCATGTAGGACACCGGCGCAGCGTCCATCGCCACCAGCGCCGAGAGCCGCACCAGGTAGTACGTCTGCTCGTCGAGCCCGGAGGCCTCCAGGGAGCTGAGGTTCATCTCCACCAGCTGCTCGAGGACGGGCGCGTCTCCCTGAGCGATGCTGGTCAGGGTCGACTCCGGAGTGGTCTGGGTCATGGTGGCTCCTCCTCGAGGATGGCTTGGACCTCACACCCTGCCCACCACCGGCGCGCGCGACCTCACCCGCAACGGATGATCGGGCCCGCGACGGGTACCCCGCGCGCATGACCGAGCAGCCTGAGCAGGACCGCATCGACTCGCGCGCCGAGCTGCTCCCCGAGGAGGAGCACGCCGGCAGCGAGGACCGCTACGACCAGGCCGAGGCGATCCTGGAGGAGTCCGACGAGCGCACCGAGCACCCGGAGGAGACCCGCCACGAGTCCCACCAGACGCCCGGCTGAGGAGGGGTCAGCGCTCCTCGTCGGGCGCGGTCGAGACCCGGTCGACGACGAACGGGCGCAGTCCGCGCACGGAGACGTGCACCAGGTTCGCCACGCCCATCGGCCCCCCGGTCGCCGGGGACAGGGTCGCGATCTGGGCGACTCGCTCCCCCAGGGACTGGCCGGTGCGTCCGGTGAGCCAGAAGCTGTTCAGCAGGTGCCCGGCCACGGCGAGGACCAGCCAGGTCACCACCGGCCAGAGGCGCTGCTGCCCCGTGGCGTCCCGCACCAGCAGCCCCGCGGCGACGCCGAGGGTGTTGACGATCGCCAGGTCCGCGGTCCCGGCGGTGACCTTCTGCCAGAGGGTGGCCTCGCGGGTCTCCCCGGTTCCGACTTGCGCACGCATGGACCGCATCTTCCGACGTGCCCGGCCCGTGCCCGTAGGGCCGAAAGGCCCGTTCCCGGCAGTGAGAAAGGCCCGTCCCGCGCGGCGCTGAGGCGCGCTCCGCGCGGTGCTGAGGCCCGCTCCGCGGCAGCCTCGAGGACCCCTCGGCTCAGTGTGACCAGACCACCGCGGGTCGCTGCCTGGGTCGTTTCGACCGCCCCTGCACACTAGTGCGGTGTCTCGGGCGGCACGGTGCCGGCCGGGGTGGAGCCATCACGGGAGGGACCGGAATGATCCGGCGCGAGAGCAAGTCAGGCAAGACCCGCATCACGTTCGTGCTGCCGAAGGACGAGCCCGAGGGCCGGGTGTCGGTCGTCGGCGACTTCAACGACTGGACCCCGGGTGCGCACCCGCTGGTCCGGCGCAGCAACGGCACCCGCAGCGTGGGCGTGACGCTCGACCCCGGCGGGTCGTACCACTTCCGCTACCTCGCCGAGGGCGGCCGCTGGTTCGACGACCCGGACATCGAGCAGCACGAGCGCGGCAACGGCGTCGTCCTCGCCTGAGCGCGCCGGGGTCCGCCGGGCGTCCCCGGCGGACCACCGTTGAGGCGCGCGTGTCGCACCGTTGAGGCGCCTGTCGCCGCGGCCAGAGCCTCAGCGGGTGACCTTGCGCATCACGCCGCGTACGGCGCGCCCGATCTTCTCGTCCTGCCGGCGCCGAGCCGCACCGCCGCCGTGACGCGTGCCCCGCGTGCCGGCGCGGCCATGGGAGCCGCTCGTCGTACCTCCGCGGTTGCCGAGCATCCGGGTCGCCTTGCTGACCATGTTGGTGAGTCCGCTCATGGTTGTCTCCCTCCGTTGAGCGTTGACCGGAGGGTTCCCGGGCCAGGCCCGGGCATGCGGGTCAGCGAGACTTCACGTTGAGCAGCGCCCGGGCCTCCTCGGGCGTCATCGGCGTCCGCTGGGCGAGGCGACCCAGCTCCGCGGCGCGGGCGACGAGCTGGTCGTTGTGCTCGACCGGGACCCCCCTGGCCAGGGTGAGCACGTCCTCCATGCCGACGCGCAGGTGGCCGCCCTTCGACAGCGTGGCCAGCCCGACCGCGAGCGTGGAGCGGCCGATGCCGGTGGCCGACCAGGACGTGACCGCGTCGGGCATCGCGGCGACCGCGGCGACGAGCGCGTCGGCCGTCCCCGGCATGCCACCGGGCACGCCCATCACCAGGTCGCAGTGCACCCGTCCGCCGTACGGCAGCCCGTAGGTGTCCAGCAGCCGGTGCAGCGCGTGCACGTGGCCGAGGTCGAAGAGCTCGAACTCCGGGACCACCTCGCGCTCCTGGGTGAGCTGGTACAGCTCGACGATGAACGGCCACGGGTTGGAGAACACCTCGTCACCGAAGTTCGTGGTGCCCATGGTCAGGCTGCAGGAGTCCGGCTCGGCGTCGAGGACCTTCAGCCGGCTCTCCAGCGGGTCGTGGACCGAGCCGCCGGTGGACAGCTGCACCACCAGGTCGGTCCGCTCGCGCAGCGCTTGCACGGTCGCGGTCAGCCGGCCCACGTCGAGCGTCGGGCGGTGCCGGTCGTCGCGGATGTGCACGTGCACCATCGCCGCGCCGGCGGCCTGGCACCGCTCGGCGGTCTCGACGAGCTCCTCCAGCGTGGTGGGCAGCTGCGGGCAGTCCTCCTTGGTGGTCTCGGCGCCCGTGGGGGCGACGGTGATCAGCAGCGTGCCGGCAGCCGGGTTCGGGGAGGCGCTCATGGGCGCATCGTGCCAGACTGCGCACGCCCCCGTCGATCAGCCCCCAGGAAGATCTCCCGATGCGCGCCGTGGTCCAACGAGTTCTTGAGGCATCCGTGTCCGTCGACGGGAAAGTCGTCGGCGAGGTCGCGAAGCCGGGCCTGCTGGTGCTGCTCGGCGTCACGCACGACGACGGTCCCGAGGAGGTGGCGTGGCTGGCGCGCAAGATCTGGGGCCTGCGGATCCTGCGCGACGAGCAGTCGGCGTCCGACACCGGTGCGCCGATCCTGGTGGTCAGCCAGTTCACGTTGTACGGCGACGCGCGCAAGGGCCGACGTCCGACGTGGATCGCCGCGGCGCCCGGGGAGGTGTCCGAGCCGCTCTACGAGGCGTTCTGCGCCGAGCTCGAGGGCCTCGGCGCACAGGTGGCGCGCGGCAGCTTCGGCGCGGACATGCAGGTCTCGCTGGTCAACGACGGCCCGGTGACCATGATCCTCGAGCGCTGAGTTCGCCAAACCGTTGTGGCAGCGGTGCCTGTTTCGGCGCCCGAAGTCTCCGGCACGCCGGTGGCGAGCGGCGCAACGCGCGCCTGCCCCGTGCGTCTCCTGGGACGGTCTCGCCGCCAAGGACGAGTTGCGCGAACTGGTGTCCAGGCGCCTCTCGAGGAGCCCACTGCTGGGTACCGACGACGCCCTTGAAGAACGCCCACCGGTCACCGTGCCCGAAGCTGAGCTTGTTGTGCGGGGCAGGCCAGCTCAGCCGGTGCTCGTCAGGGAGCATGCCGCCTGCGTCAAGGTCGGCGTCCGGCGGATACCGGTACACCTGCACGACGGATTCGCCGGTTCTCACCGGCAGAAGCAGCTCGGCCCCGAAGCTGCCGTCGGATTCCCCGCCGGCGCCTTCCGCCTGTTCGGCAAATCCGGTGGGTTTGGGGGTCACGGCGGTGACCTGACGGCGCCTAAATCGTGCGATTCGGCGTACCACATGCAGGTTCTGGCGCCGGTGGCTGACGAGAGCACGGTCATCCGTAGCAGCTTGCTACGATGACGTAGAGAAGTGCTACAACCGGAGGTGTGCGATGGCCAAGGCCGAACGGGTCACCCGATTCGACGAGGCGCTCTTTGAGACCGCAGCTGCCGAAGGGTCTCGGCAGTCCCGGTCCGCGCGGCAGCAGCTGGAACACTGGGCGCGACTCGGTGCTGCGCTCTCAGCCCAGGTGGAGTCGCCAGTCAACCGGGTCCGGCTCGCCCTCGACGGAAAGATCGCCCAGCGGGACCTGACCCTCGACGAGGCGCGCCAGTTCGACGCCGCGGTCGCTGTCCGCATCGACGACGCCGTCGCGCGAGCCGACTTCGCCTCCGCGCCACTACCGGACTTCGCAGCCGCCTCGCCCGACCCGCACCGCGTCCTGGCCGACCTGGCCGCACGCGCACAGGTCGGTGCGCACGCGCGAGATCAGCTTCGCGAAGCGCTGACGCGCCTGGAAGAGGTTCTCGACAATGAACAACGGCCGGCCGAGGCCGGTCGGTGACGCGGCTGGACCTTGTCGTTGGTCCCAACGGTGCCGGAAAGTCGACCTTCGTCGACAACATCCTTCTTCCCATCCTGCCGCACCAGGCGTTCGTCAACGCCGACGAGATCGCCAAGCTCTACTGGCCCGGCGACGAAGTCGAGAAGTCTCTCGTCGCCGCACGTCTGGCAGAAGTGCTCCGCACGGCCTTCATCGCAATGCGAGAGCCGTTTATCGCCGAGACCGTCTTCTCGCACTCCTCAAAGATCGACCTCATCCGTGAGGCAGTCGCAGCCGGCTACCGGGTCCACCTACACGTGCTGATGCTTCCCGAGGGCGACACCGTCGCGCGTGTCGAGAAGCGAGTGACCCAAGGCGGGCACGAGGTTCCCGAAGCGAAGATCCGGAGCCGCTACCAGCGCCTGTGGGTGAACGTCGTCGACGCCGTTCGCCTGTGCGACACCGCTGACGTCTACGACAACACCGGACGGCGCCCAGCGCTCGTTGCCCGATTCAGCGGAGGCGTCGCATACGGAGCGATCTCGTGGCCAGCGTGGACGCCAGCGCCCCTGACCAACGCTTGGCCGTGAACCGGCCCGCGGACGGGCGACTGACGTCCGGGGGCACTCGACTCGGCGCAACCCGCCGCCGGCATCCCGCACGTGCGACGCGCCGAGGGGGCGCAGGTCCAGCCTGAACGGGCACCTGGGCGCCAACCTTGTGCCCGGCCAGCAAAGGCAAACGTGCCCCCGATCCGGAGATCGGAGGCACGTTCGATGTCACTTTTAGTCCCGTGCGCCCACCGGATTTGCCGAACAGGGCCTTCCGGCGGGGCCTCTGCCTGGGTGTGTCCCATTTCCCGGCCGGATGAGGCTGCGGAGCAGCGCACGCTCCGCCGATGAGCGGTCGCCCAGCGCGAGGACCCCTTGGCCGAGCCCGTCGCGGCGTGGGTTTCAGCCTTCGCCGGCGATCAGGACGCCGCCGGGAGGGTCACCTGGGGAACAAGATGGCCTTCACCCGGAGGTGACCGCCCTCGGACAGGTCGGCCCAGTGCTGGTCGCCGGTCAGGACGTTGGAGTCCAGGCGTTCGGCGACGGCGATGATGGAGGCGTCGCTCAGCGACAGCGTCTCCCCGTTCGGGCCGGGGTTGGCCCGGGAGATCTCGATGAGTTCGGCGGCCCGGATGTGGTCTGCCTCAGTCATGAGCTCCAGGTCCAGTCCCTGCCCGAGGATGCTGGTGGCGATGGCCTGGTGCGACAGTTCCTTGGTGGCGTTGTTGGGGCGGCGACTTCGCAGGATCGCGATGGTCTCGGTCAGCGCGGTCCCCGGGAGCGCCAGTCGCGCCCCGTGGGGAGGGGTGCGGAACACCTTGTCGATCCCCTGCCAGCCACGCTCCTTGCGGGCCCAGGCCAGCACGGTGGAGGCGTCGATCGCGATCGTAGTCACGCAGGCTGCTCCACGCCGAGCCCGGCGGACAGGTCGGCCATGAGCTCAGCCTCCAACTCGTCCTCGCTCCGCTCCGCCGCGGCCCGACGGGCGCTGGTCCGCTCGTGCTTGGTCGTCAGCTTGGCCGCCTCCGCGTCACGCATCTCCCGCAGCTGGGTGGCCGCGGTACCCACCGGGGCCTCCTCAGCGTCGGCATAGGCCGCCCACAGCTGGTTGGCGAGCTGGCGAGCGGTTGTGAGCCGCACGACCCCCTCCTGGTCCAGGGTCAGACTGAGAACGTCTCCGGCGTGAAGGTCCAGCGCCCGGCGCAACTCCGCGGGCAGCACCAGCCGGCCCTGCGAGGACAGGGTGGTGTGGAACTCGGCAACGTCGACCATGGGACGGATCATACCCACAACTGTGCCCGCGTGTCACGTTCGCACAATCATCCACATCTTGAATCTGTGGCACCGCGCTGGGCTTCTGGCGGATCGGAGTCGAGTGCCGTCGAAGCCGGCCATCGCAATCCGGGCCAAATGCGACACACCCAGTAAGCCGTACGGCCCAAGTTGAGCGACGAGGCAGCGGAAATAGGCACCGTTCGTCCGAACCGTTTGCCGAACTCATCGAGCGCTGGCTCCCGCCGAGGGGTCCTCAGCTCCTGCCCCTGGCCGGCGTGTCGGGGAGCTCATGACCCCTCGACGCCCGGCGCCCGGACGACGGCGGACCAGACCGGCCACGGCCGGCGCGCGGTCGCCGCGCGCGCGAGATCCGTAGACTGCCCGAGGGCAGCACCGACGGCAGGGAGGGCAGGCGTGCGGACCGACAGGCGCCGGGTGAGGCGGTGGCCCGACCGGCTGAGCACCGTGGGCCTGGTGCTGCTGGCGGCGCTCACCACGCTGCTGGTCGTGATCGCCGTCGAGCACAGCACCGCGCCTCCCCCTTCCGAGCGCGGGGTGGGCACGCGACCGGTCTCCGACGCCCCGGGCCCGGGCGGCACGACGGCCAGCGGTACGACGGGCACCTCGGCCACCGGCGGCGGCCCGGCCGGCGCAGGCGACCCGGCCGGCGCAGGTAACCCGGCCGGCGGCGGCGCGACGGCCGCGCAGGCCCCGATCCTGCTGGCCCTGGCCCCGGACGGGACCCTGGTCACCGCGGACCCCGGGTCCTGCGGCGGCCCCCCGGCCCGGGTGCGCTTCTCCACCGACGGCGGTGCGACCTTCCACCGGGTGCGCACCCCGGTGCCGGTGACCTCCGTACTCGCCGTGTCGGCCGCCTCCGCCGGCGACCTCGGCTTCGTCGGCACCGACGCTGCCTGCACCGCCCACGTCTTCTCCGGCAGCACCCAGACCTCCCGGTGGCAGCCGGACCCCGGCGGCGACACGGCCTGGCACCTGGGCGGGGGCAAGCACGCGGTGCACACCCCGGACGGCCGCGCCCGCACCGGGTGCACGCCGGTCTCGCTGAGCTCCGCGGGGTCGGTACGGCTGCTGTGCGACGACGGCCAGGTGTTGGGCACCGACGACAACGGCGCGAGCTGGGTGGTGCTCGGCCGGGCGCCGGGCGCCCGGCTCATCGCCTTCGCCGGCCCGGGCGTCGGGTACGCGGTCGCGGACCGGGACGGCTGCCGGCAGGCGCTGTTGCGCACCGGCGACGGCGGCGCGACCTGGGAGCAGCGGCACTGCTTCGACACCGGGGCGGTACGGGGGCTGGCCACCGGCGGCGGCTCGGTCGTCGCCGCGGTGGGCTCCCAGATCCTGTCCAGCGACGACGGCGGCAAGACCTGGCGCAGCGCGTCCTGACACAGCGCGTCCTGACGCAGCCCCCGCGTGTCGCCGCCGGCGGGTCAGTCCTGGGAGCGGCGGCGGAAGGCGGTCAGCGCCAGCGGCGCGAACAGCGCGGTCAGCCCGATCGCCCACACGACCGTGGAGAGCACCGGGTGGTGCAGCGGCCACTGCGCGTCCGGACCCGCGGCCGGGCCGTTGCCCCACAGCTGTCGCAGCGCCTGGGTGAGCGAGGAGACCGGGTTCCACTCCGCCACCACCCCGAGCCAGTGCGGCATGCTCTGCGGCGGCGCGAACGTGTTGGCCACGAACGTGATCGGGAACATCACCGTGAACATGAACCCCTGCACGGCCTCCACCGAGCGCATCAGCGATCCCACCCAGATGCCCAGCCAGATCATCGCGAACCCGAAGACCAGCAGCAGCGCGAAGGCGAGCACCGCCCGCCCGACGCCGTCGTGGATCCGCCAGCCGACCACGAGACCGGTC
The DNA here is from genome assembly GCA_963709685.1 of uncultured Actinomycetota bacterium. Classification (GTDB taxonomy): domain Bacteria; phylum Actinomycetota; class Actinomycetes; order Propionibacteriales; family Nocardioidaceae; genus Nocardioides_B. Next base: position 41,576 of record CAVPXH010000020.1, on the reverse strand, counting down.
AGCGCCATCACCGTGATGCCGATGCACGAGTGGATCAGGCTGGAGGCGCTCCGCCCGACCAGCAGCGACGCGCGCGGGATCGGCAGCGACTTGACCCGGTCGACGATGCCCTTCTCCAGGTCGTTGGTGAGCCCGATCGCGACGATCGCGGAGGAGAACACCATGGTCTGCACCATGATCCCGGGGATCAGGAACTCCCGGTAGTTGCTCCCGGGCACCTGGATGGAGCCGCCGAAGACGTAGGCGAACAGCAGCACGAACATGATCGGCTGGATGGTCACGTCGAGCAGCAGCTCGGGCATCCGCTTGATGTGGATGAGGTTGCGCCGGACCACCACGCCGGTGGCCACCAGCAGGGACGGCGGGCGCAGGTGCGCCCGGGCCTTGCGCGCCTCGTCCGGGACGGCGGCGGTTGCGGTCATCGCGGGTCTCCTTCGGGACTCGGGTCCTCGGCCTCGCCGGAGGAGGGCTCCGCGCGGTGGCCGGTCAGGTGCAGGAAGACGTCGTCGAGGCTGGGTCGCTTGAGCCCGAGGTCGTCGACGCGGATGGCCTGCGCGGCGAGCAGCTCGCCGATGCGCACCATGTCGGCGAGACCCTCCGCGGGCGCGACCAGGCGGCGCGCCGCGTGGTCGACGTACACCTCGTCGGCGCAGCCGCGCAGCAGTCCCTCCGCGCGCGGCAGGTCGGCGGGGTCGGCGACGGTGAGCTCCACGCTGGCCCGGCCCGCTTCGTCCTTGAGCTGCGTGGGGGTGCCCGAGGCGATCACCCGCCCCTTGTCGACGACCACGATCTCGTCGCAGAGCTGGTCGGCCTCCTCGAGGTACTGGGTGGTGAGCAGCAGCGTGGTCCCCTCGCGCACCAGGTCGCGCAGCACGTCCCACAGGTCGTTGCGGGAGCGCGGGTCGAGGCCGGTGGTCGGCTCGTCGAGGAACAGCACCGGCGGCGCGGCGATCAGGCTCACCGCCAGGTCCAGGCGCCGGCGCATCCCCCCGGAGTACGTCTTCACCACCCGGTTGGCCGCCTCGGTCAGGGAGAACCGCTCCAGCAGGTCGTCGCCGACGGCCCGGATGGCCCGGCGCGGCAGCCCCGCGAGCCGGCCCATCATCCACAGGTTCTCCCGCGCGGTGAGCAGCTCGTCGACGGTGGCCGCCTGGCCGGTGAGCCCCATGGCATGGCGTACGGCGTCGGGCTCGGCCACCACGTCGTGCCCGGCGACCCGCCCGGTGCCGCTGGTGGGCACCGACAACGTCGTCAGCATCCGCACCGTGGTCGTCTTGCCCGCGCCGTTGGGTCCGAGCAGGCCGAGGACGCTGCCCTCGGGAACGGTGAAGCTGACCCGGTCGACGGCGGTGTGGTCGCCGAAGCGCTTGACGAGGTCGATGGCCTCCACGGCAGGCGCGCTCACCCACACACCCCCGGGAACGGAGAGAGGGCAGGGCAGACAGCGGGCATGGTGCGAACCTCCGGAGCGATGGGCGTCTCGATATTCCTAACTGGAAGCCACTGTCCATCGTGACAGCCCCGGACACGGAGGGCCAGCCGTTTTCGCGGCCGCCGTACGCCGCCCGGACGGTGCGGCGAGAGGTCACGACGTCACCGACGCGCCGGCGACGGGCGGGAGCCGAGGACCCCACGGCGGGAGGGCGGGGAGGGCCACGCAGACCCCTCGGTGGTGTTGCGGGGTGGCGCTGGGCGTGCAATTCCGCGACACATCGGGGCACAGATCGCTTACTCTCCCGGCGGGGGTGGCGGACACGCCGGGCAGGCGCAGGGGGCCTTCCCGGGGTGTCCGCCCTTTCCCCTCGGCGCCCACGTCTGGGCAGCCGCCGGCGTCAACTGAGCAGGTCGATGACCGCTTCCTCCAGAGCGCGCTGCCGCTGCTCGGCGTCGTCGTACTCCGCGCGCACCGCGTCGGCGATCGTCTCGCCGTTCTCGTACTTGTCGATCACCCGCGGGTCGACGTAGGAGCTGCGCGCGATGGTCGGCGTGTTGCCCAGGTAGCCGGCGACCTCCTCCATCGCCCGGCGCACGGCCCGCTTCCGGGACGCCTTGGTGGTGCCGGGCTCCTCGGTGCCGCCGAGCGCCGCGGCGGCCAGCACGGTGGCGTGCCAGGTGCGGAAGTCCTTGGCGGTGATCGGCGCGCCGCTGGTCTCGCGGAGGTACTCGTTGACGCGGGCGGCGTCCAGCGAGGCCCAGCGGTGCGCGCTCTTGTAGGCGAGCAGCCGGCTGTCGTTGCTGCGACGCCGGCGCATGGTCTCCACCGCGGCGATGGACAGCGGGTCGTCGATCTCGATGCAGTGTTCGATGCCGGACTTGCCGATGAAGCAGAAGACCAGCTTGTCGCGCCGGCGGCGCACGTGCCGGCGCTCCAGCGTGGTCAGCCCGTAGCCGCCGTGCTCGTCGGCGTAGGCGTCGTTGCCGATCCGGAAGTAGCCGAGGTCGAGCAGGCGTACGGCGGTCGCGCCGGCCCGCTCGAACGGCATGCCGTCGCTGGAGATGTGCTCCAGGATCGCCGCCCGGGTCCGGGGCAGCTTCTTGGCCGCCTCCAGCACCCGGTCGAACTTCTCGGCGTCGCGCTTGGTGCGCCACTCGGGGTGGTAGAGGTACTGCTCGCGCCCGGCCGCGTCCACGCCCACCGCCTGGATGTGGCCGTGCGGGTGCGGGCAGATCCACACGTCCTGCCAGGCCGGCGGGATCACCAGCGACTTGATGCGCACGACGTCCTCGCCGTCGAGCCGCTCACCCGTGCTCGTCGAGGTAGACGAACCCCGAACCCGCACGGCGACGCGTCCACCCCGGCGAGCTCGGGGACGACCTGCGCAACCGGACCATACCGCTGGGTAACCGCAGCGGCGTCCGCCGAAACCCGGGCGCGAGCGCGTCCTCGCAGGTCAGCGACGGGTACGACGGCCCGCAGCGGGCCGAGCCGCCGGCACCCGAGCCGCCAGCACCCGGGTCAGCGCCGCCGGGTCAGCGCCGCCGGTCAGCGCCGCCGGGTCAGCGCCGTCGGGTCAGGGCACGCAGCGCCGGCCGCGCGTCCACGAGGTACACGATCGCCGCGACCGCGCCGACGAGGTTCAGCAGGCTGATCGGGTTCCAGATCAGCATGTGGGCGGCCAGTGCCAGCCCCAGGATGATCAGCCAGGCCGGCTTGGTGAGCTTGTCGGCCGCGACGTAGGCGTCGGGGCGGCGCGCGACCGCGTCGACGAAGGCCCACGCCTGGACCACGAAGAGGGCAAGCGTCAGCGCCGACATGATGAGGCTGGGCGCCTGGAAGAGCAGCACGCCTCCAGGGTAGACGAAGCGCTCAACGCAGGCCCAGACCCGCACGCGCGCAGAAGACCCGCACGCGCAGAGAGGCCTCCGTCCCGGGGGACGGAGGCCTCCTGTCCCGGAGCCGGGCTCAGAAGAGGGTCAGCTGGCCCTCGTCCTCACCGGCCGCCGGCGGAGCCGGGCGTGTTCAGTCGCCCACCTTCTCGGCACCCTCGGTGGTCGCCTTGGCCGCCGACGACGCCGTCTTGCGTGCCGAGGTGGTCGTCGACTTCGCGTTGCGCTTGGCGGTGCCGGCCGTCTTCTTGGCGCTGGCCGTGGTCGCGCCGGCGGACCTGCCGACCTGGGTCTTGGCGGTCTTCGCCTTCGCCCTGGTCGTCGCGGCCGCCGCCTTGGCGTCCTGGGTGGCCTGCTGGCGGCGGATGCGGGTCATCAGCGTCCGGCCCCGGGCGGCCAGGTCCGTGTAGGCCTCGTTGAGCTCCGAGACGGTCTCGTTGAGGTCCTCGCGGTACTCCTTGACCATGGCCTGGGCGCGGCCGGGCAGCGCCTTGGCCTCGGTCTGCAGCTCGTCGACGCGCGACACCACGACCTTGCGGGCCTGGTCACGCAGCGTCTTCGGCTCCAGCTCGACCTTGGCGAAGCGGGTCTGCACGTCCGCGGCGGTGTGCCGGGCGTACTCGACCACGAGGTCGCCGACGCCCACTGCGGCGTAGAACGGGCGCGTCGCGTCGACGCGGAACTGGCGGGTGGTGGTGCTGGCCATGTCACTCTCCTCCTGGGGATGGGGTGTTCGCCGCTCGGAAGGACTTGTAGACATCCAGGAGCGACTGCTTCTGTCGTTCGGTCAGACCGGTGTCGGCGAGGATCGCCAGCTCCACGGAGCGGACCTCGGCGTCCTCGAGGTTGAGGATCCCGGCGCGCACGTAGAGCGTCTCGGCGGAGATCCGCAGCGCCTTGGCCAGCTGCTGGAGCACCTCGGCGGAGGGCCGGCGCAGCCCGCGCTCGATCTGGCTGAGGTACGGGTTCGACACTCCGGTCTGCTCGGCAAGCTGGCGCAGCGTCAACTGGGCGGCAAGGCGCTGCTCGCGCACGTAGTCGCCCAACGACTCCACCGTCTTGCCGACGTCGAACTTTCTGGCCATGCCTCCATCGTGCTAGCAAACAGCTAGCAAATCAAGTCCCGTGACACGGTCCTGGGACAAGGAAGGCCCATGGTCACAACAGAGATGGCCCCGCTGCCGCGATTGCTGGCAGCATGCACGGCCTCTCGTCCCTCCCCGCCGCTCCGCCGCCTGCGCGCCCGGCGGAGCGGGCCTGCCCGGCCGGACCCCGACACGGCGCGAACTTGTTGCGGACCCAAACAAAGTCAGCAACTGCCCGACTAGGTCCCGCTCTCCGCCATACCGTCCGGTATGGAGCACCCGTCCGCCGCACCCGAGGATCCATGAAGCTGGCCGAGCCACCCTGGCTGTTGCGCATCACGCGCACGCACGCCGCCGACGCGCGACTGCGCACGGCAGCGGTGTTCGCCGCAGGCGGCGGCGTGGCGAAGCCGGTGCACCGCTCGCAGGTGACCCGGTGGGAGCGCGGGGAGATCGCGGTGACGTACGCCGTGGTCCGCCGCTACGAGCAGGTCTGCGGCCTCGACGAGGGCCGGCTGGCGGCTGCCGTCGACCTGGTCCACCGCTACGAGCGTCCGGTGGCCGCCACGCCGGCGCTGCGCCGCCCGCCTCCGCCCGACCCGGCCGCCGCCGCCGACGACCTCCTCGCCGGCGCGCTCGCCGACAGCCCGCTGACCGGCGTGGAGTGGGACCGGCTGTCCGCGCTGCTCGGGGACATGCCGGCGGCGTTCCTGCGCGGCGAGGACTGGCGGCACCTGTTCGAACGCGGGCTGCGGGAGATGGACGTCACCGTCGGCCTCGGCTACCGCCAGCGGGCGGAGGCGATGAACCGGCTCGCGGGCCACCCGCGGGCCGCGCGGCACCTGGTCGACCTGGCCACCGACCTCCTGCACGACCCGGGCGCGCAGGTCTACAGCGAGGTCGCCGCCCTGCTGCGCCACTGCGACCATCCGGGCGCCGCCGCGCTGCTGCGTGATGTCGTCGCGGACCCGGTGAACCCGCACGCCCTGCGCGCGGCGCTCTCGTCGGCCGCCACGACCATCCGGGCTCGCCGCGCCCCGCACCCGATGGCGGTCGACCTGGTCAAGATGGCGTGGGAGCTCACCCGCGATCCTGGCCAGCCCTACCGGGTGCGGCGCGCCGCCGCGGACGTCCTGCTCGCGCTGCGACCGGCCACCCGGCGGACCATCGCCGAGGAGCTGCGGCGGCTGCCCACCGAGCTGTCGGTCGCCTCGATCGTGGCCGGCGACGGCCCGAGACCCCGCGGCCAGCTGCGCGAGCTGCACGGCCGGATCCTGCGCCGCCTGGAGGGTCCGCTGGGCGCCGAGCTGCACGACGAGCAGCCGCTGCTGCGGATGCTGGGCTACATCACCGTGGAGACCAACGACGAGCTGCGCAGCCACGCCCTGCACCTGCTGATGCTGCTGCCGTTCGGCGCCGCGGTGGGCCGGGCCTTCCTCGACGAGCTGCGCGCCGCGGTCGAGCGCCGGGACGCGCTGGGGGTCCACGAGGCGCTGGGCGTGCTGATGTGCCTGACGCCCCGCGACGGCGTGGAGATCCTCACCGACCTGGCCACCCGCACCGCGGACACGCCCGGCGACCGCGACCAGGTCGCGGTCGAGGCGTGCTGGGCGCTGGGCAACGCGAAGTTCACCCAGCCGCGGGACGCGAGCACCGGCGCCCGGCTGGCCGAGGCGGTCCGCAGCTCCTGGAGCGACCGCACGCCGCCCAGCCCCCGCTTGCAGGAGGCCTGGGCCTACGCGCTGTGCATGTCGGGCCACCGGGCCGCGCTCGAGACTCTCGACCCGCCACCGGGCACGGCGCAGGCAGAGGTCTGGGAGCGGGCCCGGCAGTGGTGGCGGGCGGTGCCGTCGTACCTGCTGGACGGGCCGGAGGCGGGCTGACTGGACGCGCCGGAGGCGGGCTGAGTCAGACCAGCGCCCGGATGCTGCCCACCGGGCGGCCGCCGCCGAGCAGCACGTGCTCGCCGGTCCTGCGCACGGCGTCGGCGTCCACGCCGGCCTCGCCGGTGACCCCGGCGCGCTCGAGCACGGCGGCCATCACGATCGGCCGGGCCCGCGCCGCGCCGTCGTCGGTCTTGAGCGCGAACGCCCGGCCGTCCGGCAGCGCGACCGCGTAGAACGACTCCGCGCCCGCCTTGGCGATCGCACCCGGGTACGGCGCGGAGCAGCGTCGCCTCGTCGCGTCGGGTGCCGGAGACGTGTTCGGGATGCGCCCGGATCGCGTCGGCGACCCTGCGCTCGGGTCCCTCGGTGGCCGCGGCGAGCCGGCCGAAGGCGCGCGCCAGGCCGACCAGGGAGGTGGACAGCAGCGGCGCCCCGCAGCCGTCGACCGCCGTGGTCTTCACCGGCTCGCCGGTGAGCTCGGCGAACGTGGTCGCGATCTCGCGCTGCAGCGGGTGCTCGGGATCGAGGTAGGTCGCGGTGTCCCAGCCGTTGACCACGCAGGTGGCCAGCATCGCCGCGTGCTTGCCCGAGCAGTTCATGGCCAGCGAGGAGCGGTGGCCGCCGGCGCGGATCAGCTCGTCGCGGGCGACGTCCTCGAGCGGGTAGTCCGGCGGCGTCTGCAGCGCCGACTCGTCGAGACCCGCGCCGGCCAGGATGCGGCGCACCCCCTCGAGGTGGAACGGCTCCCCCGAGTGCGAGGCGCACGCCAGCGCCAGCAGCTCACCCTCGAGGCCCAGGCCGGCGCGGACCATGCCGAGCGCCTGCACCGGCTTGTTGCACGAGCGCGGCAGGATCTGCGACTCGACGTCGCCGACCGACCAGTCGACGGTGCCGTCGGCGGCGAGCGCGAGCGCGCGAACCGTAGTGGTGGCCCTCCACGAACCCGGAGCGGACGATCTCGGCAACAGCGACAGGAGCGGGCATACGCCCGACCCTAACGACCCCGCCGGACCGGGGCGTTGGGTACCGTCACAGGCGGAGCTCACAGACGGAGCAGAGCACGCAGGGGCACGCAGGGGGGTGGCATGCGTCGGTCGAGGAGCCGGGCCGCGGGTCGGCTGGCGGCCGGGCTGGTGGCCGCGGCGACGGCAGCCGCGGCCCTGACCGGTTGCGCCCACGGCCAGGCCACCGCCGACCGGCCGGCCCGGGCGGCTACGACCGGGGCCCCGACCGCTCCGGCCTCGACGGCCCCGGAGGTGGCGCTGGGCTCGAAGCCCACCTGCGCCGAGACCGACACGCCGTTCCGGCCGCGCACCATCGCGATCCCCGGCGTCACCCGCGGCGCACCGGTCATCGCCCCGCCGCGCGACGCGCACGGCGTGCCCGGGGTGCCGCCGCTGACCAACGACGGCAAGCTCGAGTTCGCCTGGGACCGCGCCCAGGGCATCCGCCCCGGCGACCCGCACGGCAACGTGCTGCTCAACGCGCACACCTGGCCCGACGGCAGCGCGCTGGGCAACCGGATGCTGGCCCACCTGCACAAGGGCGACCGCATCGTGGTCCGCGGCGCAGGGCGGCGGGCGCAGACGGTGGCGCGGGCCAGCGGCTGTGCTACCGGGTCACCGAGCGCGTCGAGGTGCCCGCCGCCCAGGGCCTGGCCCGCTACTACGCCCGGGATGGCAGGCCCCAGCTCGCGATCGTGGTCTGCTCGGGCCGCCGGCTCGGCCCCGGCGAGTGGGAGGACCGCACGATCTGGTTCGCCTCACCGCACGTGTAGCGCCGTCCACCGGCGGTGGGCGCGCCCTCCGCCGGTCCGTGGCTGACACAATGACCCGGTGTCCGACCCGACCCCCGTGCCCCAGCACTGCCCCAGCCCCCGGGAGCTGGACGACCTCGAGCTGCTGGCCCACGGCGTCCTCGGCCTGCGCGGCTTCGAGGGCCCCGGGGGGCTGGTCTCGCTGCACGTCCCGGTGGCCGTCGCGGCCGCCGCCGAGGCCGCCGGCGCCCTGGAGCTCGTGGACCCCGAGGGCACCCCGCTGGCCCGCGTGCACGTGCAGGGCACCTACGAGCCGGCCAAGACCCCGGGCTACGAGGAGGACGACGCCCACGCGCTCACCGTGCTCGGCGTCCAGGGCCGGGTCACCCCGACTCGCGCACCACGAGTACGGCGCCTTCCGCCGCCTGCACCTCTCCCCCGAGCAGGTCCGCGCGCAGTACGGCGAGGACGCGCTGACCGTGCCGGTCGCCGGCCCGCTGACCGACGCGGACCTGGCCCGCATCCGCGAGGCCGCGCGGGGCCGGCCGGTGGTGCTGCTCGCGCTGACCGGCCACGGCACCCCCGAGCTCAGCGCGCCGGCACTGGTCCGGGCGACGCTGGCCGCCGCGCGCCACCACCTGACCGGCGCCGGCGTGGTCGCCGTCCCGCTCGCCTCCCGGGGGGATGCGACCGCCGACCACCTGCTCGGCGAGCGGGTCGCCGCCTCCTTCGCGCCCGGCGAGGTGCTCGGCGTCACCGGCGAGGGCGCGCTGCCCGAGGACATCGCGGCCGTCGTCGACGCCGACCAGCCGGCGCCGGAGGACCGGGGCCTGGTCCTGTTCTTCACCGGCCTGTCCGGCAGCGGCAAGTCCACGCTGGCCCGCGCGGTGCACGACGTGATCCTCGAGCAGGGCGCGCGGACGGTCACCGGCCTCGACGGCGACGTCGTACGGCGCAACCTCTCGGCCGGGCTCACCTTCTCCAAGGAGGACCGCGAGACCAACATCCGGCGCATCGGCTGGGTGGCCGCGGAGATCAGCCGGCACGGCGGGGTGGCGATCTGCTCGCCGATCGCGCCGTTCGACGCCACCCGCAAGCAGGTGCGGCAGATGGTCGAGGACGCGGGCGGGGCGTTCGTGCTGGTGCACGTGGCCACCCCGCTCGAGGAGTGCGAGCGCCGGGACCGCAAGGGCCTCTACGCCAAGGCGCGGCGCGGGGAGATCCCCGAGTTCACCGGCATCTCCTCGCCCTACGAGGAGCCCGAGGACGCCGCCGTGCGGGTGGACACCACCGGCCGCAGCATCGACGGCTGCGTGCGCGAGGTGCTCGACGTCCTCTACGCCGAGGGCTACCTGGCCCGCGAGGACGCGCGGTGAGCGACCTGCTCACCACCGACGCGCTGTCGGTGCTGGTCGTCGCCTTCGGCGTCGGCATCGTCGTGGGCCTGACCGGGATGGGCGGCGGCGCGCTGATGACCCCGGCGCTGATCTTCCTCGGCGTGAACCCGACGACCGCGGTCGCCAACGACCTGGTGGCCGCCTCGGTGAACAAGTCCGTGGGCGCGGCCGTGCACTGGCGGTTCGGCAGGCCCAACCTCAAGCTCGCCGGCCTGCTCATCGTCGCCTCGGTACCCACGGCCTTCGCCGGCGCGTTCATCATCAAGGCGTTCGGCGCCGGTGACCAGGACGCGTTCGTGACCAACGCGATCGGCGCCGCGCTGCTGTTCACCGCGGCCACCTACGCCGTGCGGATGTACATCCAGCTGCGCTACGTCACCGGCGGCAACGTCATCCCCGAGGACGATCCGACGGTGCGGCCGGTGCCGACCCTGCTGGTCGGCGCGGTCGGCGGCCTGCTGGTGGGCATCACCTCGGTGGGCTCCGGCTCGCTGATCATGGTGGCGCTGCTGCTGCTCTACCCGACGCTGTCGGCGGTGAAGCTCGTCGGCACGGACCTGGTGCAGGCGGTGCCGCTGGTGCTGTCGGCCGCGATCAGCCACGTGCTGGTCAGCGGCGTGGACTGGGCGGTGCTCGTCCCGCTGATCGTCGGCGGGACGCCGGGCACCTACCTCGGCGCCCGCATCGCCGGCTGGGTGTCCCAGTCGGTGATCCGTCGCGGCATCGTCATCGTGCTGTCCCTGACCGGTCTGAAGATGCTCAGCGTGCCCGCCGGGTGGGTCGCCATCGCCGGCGCCGCGATGCTGCTGCTCGGACCGCTGCTCTGGGGGTACCTGCGCCAGACCCGCGGGCTGCCGCCGTTCGACAACAACCTGGCGGCCTGGCGGATGCCGGACCGAGACTGAGACGGGGCGCCTCGGAGTCCGGTACGTTCTCCTGGCCGGCACCGGACCGGCACCCGCACGACCAGCAAGCGCACGACCAGCAAGCGCACGACCAGCAAGCGCACGACAGGCCCCGCAAGAAAAGTGGCGAGCCCCACGTTTGACCGCAGAGCCGAAGGGAACGGTCCGCGCGTGACAACCGAAACCCCCATCTACGACGCCACGCTGCGAGACACCGGGTGCGACCTGCAAGCCATCGTCGACCGCCCGGCCTGGACCCTGAAGGGCGCCCTGGCGCGCGCCCAGAAAGCCGGCCAGGCGTCCACCGAGAAGCCCGGCACGAAGCCCACCCGGAACCCGGCCGCCTGACCGCCGCCGCGTCAGGTCAGCGACGCGCGTTGAGCCTGCGGGCCACCTCGACCGCGGACGCGTACCTCCACCGCTGCTCCGACCCGCTCCCACCGCGTCGCTGCTGGGGGATTCCAGCGGCGCCGTCGGGGGCGCTGTCCCCGCCACTGCGACGGTCACGGTCCGTGGGGCGTCCCGCAGAAGTCTGGCCCATGCCTGCCTCCGGAATGGATGATCGCCACCGGGGTCTGGGGTGGTGCCCTCGGCTCCCGAGCACCGGAGCCGTCGGCTACTGCCGACGAACCTAGCAAGCCGTCTCCCCGCCCAACAAGGGTTTACCGGGCACACAGGCAACCAGCCGGGCAGGGCGCCGCAGGTCGTTCAGGTCGGCTCGCGCAGGAAGCGCTGCACCTCGTCGTACGACGCGAGCACGCCACGTTCCCGAACCTCGGACAGCGACGGCGCGTCCCGGTCCTTCGGCGAGAGCAGCGGAGTCAGCGGTGCGCCGTCGCGGCCGAACCGCGGCCACGCGATCGCGACGTCCTCGTCGAGGGGGTTGACCGCGTGCTCGCGTCCGGGTGCGTACGGCGCCGAGCAGAGGTAGCTCACCACGCTGCCGTCGGCCAGCGCCATGAAGGCGTGGCCGAGCCCCTCGGAGAGGTACACCGCGCGCCGGGTCACGTCGTCGAGCTCGACGGCGTCCCACTGCCCGTAGCTGGGCGACCCGACCCGGAGGTCCACGACGACGTCGAGGACGGCGCCGGACAGGCAGGTGACGTACTTGGCCTGGCTGGGCGGCAGCTCGGCGAAGTGGATGCCGCGCAGCGTGCCGGCGGCCGACACCGAGCAGTTCGCCTGCGCGAGGTCGAAGCGGTGTCCGGTCATCGCGGCGAACTCGTCGGCGCGGAACCACTCCAGGAACACGCCGCGGTCGTCGGCGTGCTGCGCGGGCGTGAGCTCCCACGCCCCGGGGATCGCGAGCTCTCGGACGTCCATCGGCTCAGCGTACAAATCACCCGCGCCGCGGCCACCGTTACCCTGCGAAGGGCACGGGCGGTCGCACAGTCGACACCGCACAGTCCGACACACGAGATTCCGACGCCGAGGGGTGAGTCGATGCGCTGGCTGGTCACGGGGGCGGCGGGCATGCTCGGCACCGACCTGGTCGCCCTGCTGCGCGAGCGCGGCGAGGCGGTCACGCCGCTCACCCGCGCCGACCTCGACCTCGCCCACCTCAACCTCAGCCACCTCGACCTCACCGACCGGGCCACAACCGGTGGGGCAGCCAGTGGGGCGGCCCGTGGGGCGGCCAGTGGCACGGTCGCCGGTCACGACGTGGTGGTGAACTGCGCGGCCTGGACCGCGGTCGACGGCGCGCAGGAGCACGAAGCGGAGGCCACGGTGGTCAACGCCGAGGTCCCCCGGATCCTCGCCCTCGCCGCCGCCGAGCACGGCGCCCGGATGGTGCAGGTCAGCACCGACTACGTCTTCGACGGCACCGCCCGCGAGCCCTACGCGGAGGACGCCCCGACGAACCCCGCGTCGGCGTACGGCCGCTCGAAGGCCGCGGGCGAGCACGCGGTCCGCCGGCAGCTGCCCGCCGACCACCTCATCGTCCGCACCGCCTGGCTGTACGGCGCCCACGGGAGCTGCTTCCCGAGGACGATCGCCCGGGCGGCCCGGGACAGGGGCGCCGTGAGGGTCGTCGACGACCAGGTCGGCCAGCCGACCTGGACGGCGGACGTGGCGGACCTGATCCATCGGCTGGTGGACCGCCACCTGCCCGCCGGCACCTACCACGCGACGTCCTCGGGTGCGTGCAGCTGGTTCGAGTTCGCGCGCGAGGTGGTGCAGGCCGCGGGCCTGGATCCCTCGGCCGTCTCCCCCACGACCAGCGCCGAGTTCGTGCGGCCCGCGCCCCGCCCGGCGTACTCCGTGCTCTCGCACCGGGCACTCGAGCGGCACGGTGTCCCGCCGATCGGTGACTGGCGGGAACGCTGGCAGACAGCAGCGCCGCAGGTCCTGGCAGGAACCGTCTAGCCGGGAAGGAAAGAGTCACTCCCGGGTCTTGCATCTGACACCCGGACCTCGATACGACTGGGGGCTGTTGCCCACACCCAGACCCCGTGTGGACATGGCGTCGGCACGGCGTCCTTCCTAGGGGTGGTCGTGTCGACGTGTGGGGGTATCGCACCGCCTGCTTGGTGCTGCTTCCTGCGCGCCCCTCTCCCGCGACACCCGGGGAGGGGGGCGTGCCCGGGGGCCTTCGTGCGTCGGTTGGACGCACACCGGCAGGACGTTGGTCCTCACCTCCCGCAGTTACGAGGCGCCGGGCGGGGACCGGTCCGCATCATGAGGACATGACTGGCGAGATGAACGAGGGCGTGACCGCGTCGGGTCCCACCGCCCACATCGTGCTGCGCCCCGCTGACGGCCTCCCGGCCAGCATCCTGGGCGGCTCGCTGGCCGGCACCTGGCTCGACGTCCGCGGCACGCCGCCGGCCAGCTTCGACCTCGGCGGGCTGCACGCGGTGGCCACCGACCGGTTCGAGCTCCGCGACGACGGCGAGACCGCCCGCGTGTACGAGGTGCGGCCCGCCCAGGAAGCCCCGGCACCCGAAGACCGGTCCCCGGGGTCCCAGCGCCCGCCGGCAGGCCCGCGAGACGCGTGAGACGGCGTCCTCAGCGCGGTCCCGACTCCAGCAGCCCGAGCAGGTACGCGCCGTACCCGGACTTCACCAGCGCCTCGGCACGCTCGCGCAGCTCCTCGTCGGTGAGGAAGCCCTGCCGCCAGGCGATCTCCTCCGGCGCCCCGATCTTCAGCCCCTGCCGGCGCTCGACCGTCCGGACGAAGTCGCTGGCGTCGGTCAGCGAGTCGAACGTGCCCGTGTCCAGCCACGCGGTGCCGCGCTCGAGCACCTCCACCCGCAGCCGGCCCTGCTCGAGGTAGGTGCGGTTGACGTCGGTGATCTCGTACTCCCCCCGCGCCGACGGCTTGAGCCCGCGCGCGATCTCCACGACGTCGTTGTCGTAGAAGTACAGCCCGGGGATCGCGAAGTGGCTGCGCGGCTTCTCCGGCTTCTCCTCGATCGACAGCGCCTGCCCGGACTCGTCGAACTCGACGACGCCGTACGCCGAGGGGTCCGCGACCCGGTAGCCGAACACCGCCGCACCGTCGAGGTCCCGGAAGCGGGACAGCTTCCGGCCGAACCCGGGCCCGTAGAAGATGTTGTCCCCGAGCACCAGCGCGCTGGCGTCCGCGCCGAGGAAGTCCGCGCCGATGGTGAACGCCTGCGCCAGCCCCTCCGGCGCCGGCTGCTCGGCGTAGCGCAGCGAGATCCCGAACCGCGACCCGTCGCCGAGCAGCCGCTGGAACTGGTCCGCGTCGTGCGGGGTGGTGATCACCAGGATGTCGCGGATGCCGGCGAGCATCAGCGTGGAGAGCGGGTAGTAGACCATCGGCTTGTCGTAGACCGGCACCAGCTGCTTGCTGATCCCCTGCGTGATCGGGTGCAGCCGGGTGCCGCTGCCACCGGCGAGAATGATGCCGCGCATGCCGGTTAGTCTGACGCATCCGGGGAGATCACCGTCGCGAAGGGCAGGTCCATGAGGCTTCTGGTCACGGGGGGCGCGGGCTTCATCGGCTCCCACTACGTCCGTTCGGTGCTCGCCGACGCCTGGGGCGGGAGCACGCCGGACACGGTGGTCGTCCTGGACAAGCTCACCTATGCCGGCAACCTGGCCAACCTCGCCCCGGTCGCCGACGACAACCGGCTGCGCTTCGTCGAGGGCGACATCCTCGACCGGCCGCTGGTCGACGAGCTGATGGGCGAGGTGGACGCGGTGGTGCACTTCGCCGCCGAGTCGCACGTCGACCGCTCGATCCTCGGCGCGGCCGACTTCGTGATGACCAACGTGGTCGGCACCCAGACGCTGCTGGACTCCGCGCTGCACCACGAGATCGCCAAGTTCGTCCACGTCTCCACCGACGAGGTCTACGGCTCGATCGAGCTCGGCTCCTGGTCCGAGGACGAGCCGCTGCTGCCGAACTCGCCGTACTCCGCCTCCAAGGCCTCCTCCGACCTGCTGGCCCGCGCCTACCACCGCACCCACGGCCTGCCGGTCTGCCTGACCCGGTGCTCGAACAACTACGGCCCCTACCAGTTCCCCGAGAAGGTCATCCCGCTGTTCGTCACCAACCTCATCGACGGCGGCACGGTCCCGTTGTACGGCGAGGGGGCGAACGTCCGTGACTGGCTGCACGTCGACGACCACTGCCGCGGCATCCACCTCGTCCTCGACGGCGGCCGGCCCGGCGAGATCTACAACATCGGCGGTGGCACGGAGCTGACCAACAAGGCGCTGACCGGCCTGCTGCTGGAGGCCACCGGCACCGGCTGGGACCGCGTCGAGAAGGTCACCGACCGGCTCGGCCACGACCTGCGCTACTCCGTGGACATCACCAAGATCCGCACCGAGCTCGGCTACGCCCCGCAGGTCGACTTCGCCCAGGGCCTGGCCGAGACCGTGCAGTGGTACCGCGACCACCGCGACTGGTGGGAGCCGCTCAAGCAGCGCGCCGCGCTCACCCGGTGACGGCGCTCAGCTGCCTCAGTCGCCGGGCGCGCTCCAGTCCATCGGCGCCAGGTGCCCGTTGCAGGCCGTACCGGGGCTGGGAACGACGTCCTTGGCACCGACCTTGACCAGCGCGCCGTAGCTCTGCACCTGGGTGGCGTCCTTGCCCGGATGGAAGGCGTTCAGCCCCGAGAAGGCGCACTCCGAGTTGGCGTGCCCCCAGATCCCGGTCGGGCCACCGGTGGCGAAGCCGCCCTGGGGAGGGCCGGTCACCTCGCCCGCGGAGGCGGCACCGGCGCCGGCGATGACGAAGACGGGTGCGGCCAGGACGGCCGTGGCGGCCGCCCGTCCGAGCCCCGGCGGACAGCCGGCGCACGGCGGCCGTTACACAACTGCACAGTGGTACAGTTGTGCGCGTGGTACTCCCGCACCCGATGCCCGACGAGCTGGTCGAGCTGATCGCGCAGCGCCTGCGCGTGCTCGGGGAGCCGACCCGGATCCGCCTGCTGGACCGGCTGCGCGAGGGCGAGCAGACCGTCAACGAGCTCGCCGCGGCGCTCGACGCCGGCCAGCAGAACGTCTCCAAGCATCTGGTCGTGCTCGCCGGCGCGGGCGTCGTCGCGCGCCGGAAGGACCGCAACCACGTGTACTACCGGATCGCGGACGAGAGCGCGCTGCGCCTGTGCGAGCAGGTCTGCGGCACGCTCTCGGACCAGTTCGCGACCATGACCGCCGTCGTCGACGCCGGCCGGACGAGGAGGGACAGATGAGCAACACCCGCCACCCCCAGGCCCAGACCGGCCGCACCCACCGGGTGCTGGTGTTCACCACCCCGACCTGCCCGTGGTGCACCCGCGTCAAGCAGTACCTGCGCCAGCAGGGCGTGCGCTTCAAGGAGGTCGACGTCTCCCGCGACGCCGCCGCCGCCCGCGACCTGGTGCGTCGTACCGGCCAGATGGGCGTGCCGGTCGTCGAGATCGACGGACGCCCGATCGTCGGCTTCGACAAGCCGAAGATCGACCGGCTCCTCGACCTGTGAGCCGGCCGGCCCGGTGACGCAGACAGCCTGTGACCCGAACAGACCCGTGATCCCCGCAAGCACCGAAAGGAAGACCAGGAGATGGACTACGAGATCCAGCCGCTCGGCAGCCGCGTGCTCGTGCGCATCGTGGACGAGCCGACCACGACCACGAGCGGCATCATCATCCCCGACACCGCCAAGGAGAAGCCGCAACGGGCCGAGGTGGTGGCGATCGGTGACGACGAGGACCTGATCAGCGTGAAGCCCAGGGACATCGTGCTGTTCCCGAAGTACTCCGGCACCGAGATCAGCGTCGACGGCGTGGACCACCTCGTCCTGGAGGCCGCCGACCTGCTCGCCGTGCTCCGCGACAAGTCGGCCAAGGCGTAGTCCGATGGCACGCGAGTTCCGATTCCCGGTCAAGGTCGCCTGGGATGGCGCCCGCCGTACGACGGTCAGCGTCGAGGGGAAGCAGGCCCTGGACGTGGCGACCCCGCCCGAGTTCCGCGGGACCGACCCGGACCTGTGGAGCCCGGAGGACGCGTTCGTCGCGGCCGCGGCGTCCTGCCTGGCGGTCACGATCGCCGCGAAGGCCGAGCAGCAGGGCGTGCCACTGCGTGACCTCGACGTGGCCGCCGACGGCGTGGTCGGCAAGCGACCCGACGGCCGGTTCGGTTTCGTCTCGATCGAGCAGACGGTGCACCTGGTGACCGACGCCGGCTTCGAGGACCGGGCCCGCGAGGTCGTGAGCCAGTCCGAGCAGGGCTGCCTGGTCACCGTGTCGCTCAATGTCCCGGTGGAGACCACGGTCCAGGTCCGCGGGGGCGTGCCCACGGCGTAGCGCCGCCGCACGGAGCCGTCCGGCCCCGGGCACGGTGGCGGGCGTCCCCCTGCCGGGGGCATCTGCTTCCGGCGCCGGCGGACGCGTGGTGTGATCAGCCCTGTGTTCGGGCCCCTGTCCCTCCTCGCCCTGCTGCTGCCCGCCGCGGTCCTGGTCGTCTTGTACTGGGTGATCCGGCTGGCCGTGCGCGACGGCCAGCGCGACGCCCAGAACGTCCGCCTGCCGCGGTGAGCCGGGCCTGACCGGTCGGCTCCGTCCGCGCGGTCAGCCGGACCGGTGCTCGGCCAGCACGACCGCCATGTCGTCGGTGACCTCGTGCCCGGCGAAGGTGGTCACCCGGTCCAGCAGCTGGTCGAGGGCCTGCTCCAGGTCGCCGCGCCTCAGGTCCGCGGCGAACGCGTCGAGCGGCACGAAGGTGCCCGCGTGGTCGCGGGTCTCCACCAGGCCGTCGGTGTAGAGCAGGATCCGCGCACCGCGCGGCCACTGGGTCCGCACCGACGTGGCCGTCCCTCGCGCCCCGAGCTTGAGCCCCAGCGGCAGCTGGGGCTCCCCGGTGTCCAGCAGCTCCGAGAACCCCGACGGCAGGACCAGCAGCGGCGGATGATGCCCGAGGTTCACCAGCGTGAGCGTGTGGTCGGGCTGGGTCTCGGCGAGCAGGGCGGTCACGAAGTCCTCCTCCCCGGCGACCTCGCCGACCACCGCGTCGAGGTCGGCCGCCACCTGCACGAGGGAGGGCTGGGTGAACGCCGCCTTCCGGAAGCCGGCGAGCACCGCGGCGGCCATGTGCACCGCGGCCAGTCCCTTGCCCCGGACGTCGCCGACGATGATCCGCACGCCGTACGGCGTCTCCGCGACCTCGTACAGGTCGCCGCCGACCAGCGCCTCGCGTGTGGCCGAGACATAGCGCGCGGCGAAGCCGACCGAGCCGACCTCGGTGGGCATGGTCCGCAGCACCGCACGCTGGGCGACCTCCGCGACCAGGGCCATGCGTCCCAGCGCCTGCTCCCGCTGCCCGCGCAGGTAGGCGATCCACACCGCCAGCCCGGCGAGCGCGGCGCACAGCAGGAGCCGCACGAGCCAGCCCTGGCTGCCGAGGTTGTCGTCCCACGCCCCGGACAGCGCCGCCGCGGCCACCGCGGCGACGGCGATCGCCGCGGTGACGCGCGGCGAGCTGAGCACCGCCGCGACCACGGCCGCGATCCCGTAGCCCACGCTGAGGGTCACGTCTGTGCCCAGCGCCAGGTCGGTGCCGGCCACCGCGACCAGCACCGCGACCGGCAGGCCGACCTGCACCCAGCGGTTCGTGCGCAGCACCACCGTGGACTCCTCGCGACGCGACCCGGCCACCGCCTTGTTCGGCACCCGTTGGGGCGATCGTAGGGCGGTTCGCCAGACGCCTACAGGCGGTTGTCCTGTTGTCCCGATTTGGTCCGCGGCCCGGGTCCGGCGGCGGTCGGCGCTTGCTCACCGCGCGCGGTCGCTCCCGCGGTCAGGCGCACCCGCCGGCGACCACGGAGGAGGCCGCGCGGGGCTGCGCGCCGGGCGTGACGTCGAGATGCGCGTCGCCGCGCTGGCCCTTCCCGCCGGTGGCCTCGAACGTGACCGTCACCACCTGCCCGGGCTTGAGCAGCACGATCGTGTCGAGCACGCGGCGGCCGTCGTGGGTGTACCGGAAGGCCCCGACGGGCTTGCCGTCGAAGCGGAGCTTGCGCACGGCGCCACCCACGGGTGCGTACAGGTCGAGCTTGACCTGCAGCCAGCCTCGCGGCACGTCGGACAGCCCGGGCCCGGTGACCGAGTCGGGCAGCTTCGCGGCGTCGGCCGGCGCCGCGGAGCGCAGCGTCAGGGTGGTGGCGAGGGTCTGCCGCCCGTCCGCCGTACACGCTGTCGACCTCGCCGTCGTGCGGTAGTGGAGGTAGTAGTCCATCTTCGCGCCGGTGGCGTCGTTGAGGTAGATCCCCACGTGCGGTGAGCGAGAAGCAGCGGTGGGCAACGCCCCGGACACCGCGGTCGCGGCGAGCAGCGTCTGTTCCCGGGCGAGGCCGACCAGACCAGGACCCGGCCCTCGTCGACGCCGCGGGCGATCGCGCTCATCAGCCTGCGGGGGTCGCCCTGGCCGGACGACACCGCGGCGAACACCTTCCCCGCCGCGGCCGCGAAGAACCGGTCCTGCGCCGCCGGGTCGAGCTTGACGTAGACGTCGTGCAGCAGCAGCGGCACCGCGTTGCCCGCCGTCAGCTGCCGGCCGCCGCCGAGGTCGACCGGGCCGGTGGCCGACAGCAGGTACGACAGTGCCACCGGGTCCACCGACAGCACGCCGTCGACCTGCTGCCCGGACACCCGCCGCCACATCGCCCGGGACAGCTGCGCCGCGCGCGGGAAGTCCGGCGTCAGCGTGGTGTCCCCGGCGTACACGCCCAGCTGGCTGGTGTAGATCTCCCGCTCCGCGGCGGTCAGCGGCAGCACCGGGTTGGCGAACCGCGGGAAGCTGCTCAGCGCCCCCTGGCGGCCCAGGGAGATCCGGCCGTGGTCGGCGGTGACGACGGCGAACGCCCCCGGCAGCCCGCCGGTCGCGCGCACCTCGGCGTTGTTCTGGAAGACGACCAGGTAGTGCCGCGGCCCGTCCCCGCCGAGCATCGAGGGCAGCAGCCGGGCGGCGGTGTCGGCCGAGCCCACCAGCCGCGCGGCCTCGCCGAGCTTGTCCTGCAGCTCGGTCACCGGTCCCTGCAGCTGCGGCAGCAGCGCACCGGTGTCGATCCGGCGCACCCGTTCGTCGGCCGCGGCCACCTGCCGGCGCGCCGGCCCGGTCACCGGCGCGAGGCGCCGCAGCGGCGCGAGGTCGAGTCGCCCGTGGTGCGGACGGAAGTTGGCCACATCGAGGGAGTCGGCGACGGCCACCACGGGTGGGAGCGTCTTCTGGGACAGGTCGTCGAGGACGGAGGAGACGGTGCGCACGGCGGCCAGGTCACCGCCCACCACGGGCAGGTGGCTGCCCGCGCGCCACAGCACCCCGCTGGTGGACGACCGGGCACCGGCGGCGTCGGTCTGGAGCCGGGTCAGCGCGTCGTGCGCCTGCGCGCGGTCCCCGGAGGCGAGGGCGTCCTCGAGCGTGCGGGCCTGCGCCGCCGCGGCTGTCAGGTCGCTCCTGGCGTGCAGCACCTGGCGCGCGAACCAGCCGCCGGCGGCGAGCACGACGGCGAGCAGGGCCAGCAGGACGGCCCAGAGGCTGCGTGCGACGCCGGGACCGGTGCGTACGGACGGCGGGCGCTTGGACACGGTTTCTCCCGAGACGGTGAAACGGACAGTGGAAGACGACGGGACGGTGCGGCGGGTGACGGCGCCGGACGTGACGGAGGGACCGCACCGGATCGGAGCGGTCCCTCCCTCAGCTCATGCGGTGCGGCGTCCTCAGCGGTGCCGCCTCACCACGAAGTGCGCGGTGTCATGGGACCCTGGAAGCCCTTGCCGGGAAGACCATCCGCACGGTGTAGTGCTTGCCCGGGTGGTTGACCGGGAACGTGGGCAGCCAGTACGGCCGGCGCGGGTGCCAGGTGTGGTAGCGCCGGTTGAGCCCTTGACGACCTTGCCCTTGCCGTTCACCACGACGATGCGGACGGTGCCGTGCGGCCGCTTGGCGTTGCCGACGGTGCGCGTCTGGAAGATGACCTGCGGGTGGCCGTGCGGGGTCACCACGTAGTGCACCGGCGCTGCGCTGGAACGGGTCGGCGACGCCGGGACGTACGTCTGCTGGTCGGCCAGGGCCGGACCGGCGGCGATCGCGGAGCCGAGCGAGACGGCGAACACCGTCACCAGCGCAGCAAGGATCTTCTTCATTCAGTTCTCCTAGCGGATCGGTCGCGGCGAGCGCCGCATCGACATCGAGCCGCGTGCCCTATCCCGAAACGATCTGGGCAGATCGCACGCCAACCTCACAAAGAATACCGAGCAGACCCGCCGAACCTCGCCAGTTCCAGGTAAACCCCGCCACCCGGAGGTCGAGCATGTCGAGACCCGCCCCCGTCCTCCGCCGGAATCGCACGGTGTTGTCCGGCAGCGCCCGCTTGTCGAAGCGGGTGCCATGGGGCCGGTCGCAGCCCTCGGCGGTGCAGCCGCCCACTGTGGACGAAATCCGGCGCGGAGGGGAAGGTAGGCCAGGGTCCCCGGCCCGCTCCCCTGGGGAACCCGCTCCCCAGGGAACCCGAGCCCGACCTCAGCGCGTCTACCGAACGAGGAGCCGGCCGCGGGCCGCGAGCGGAACAGGAGCGCGATGGACCAGGAGGACGACTTCCGAGACTTCGTCTCCTCGCGCTGGTCGCGGCTGGTCCGGTCTGCCGTGCTCCTGGGCTGCTCCCCCGCCGAGGCCGAGGACGTCACCCAGGCCGCGCTGGAGCGCTGCCTGCTCAAGTGGTCGCGGATCCGGCGCGCGGACGACGTCGACGCCTACGTGCACCGCGTCCTCCTGAACACGTTCACCTCCTCGCGGCGTCGCCGGTGGACCGGCGAGCGTCCCACCGCCGACCCGCCGGACCAGGTCCGCACCGACGACACCGAGCGCGTCGACCTCGCCGACGCCGTGGTGCGCGCGCTGCGCCGGCTGCCGGACGACCAGCGCGCGGCCGTGGTGCTGCGCTACTACGCCCACCTGACCGAGCAGCAGATGGCGGCCGCCCTCGGGGTGGCGCCGGGGACCGTCAAGAGCCGGCTGTCCCGCGCCCTGGACGCCCTGGGCCGGGACGCGAGCCTGGAAGAGCTTCGAGGTGCACCGTGACCGACCTGAGCGACCTTCTCGAACGCGCCGCCGGCCGCGCCCACGTCGGCCCCCCGCCGATCGACGCCATCCTCACCCGGACCCGACGCGTACGGCGCATCCGCACGGCACTCGTCGCCGCGTCCGCCTCGGCCGCGGTCCTCATCGCCGTCGCCGCCGGGCTCGCCCCGGGACGAGGCACCCCGCACCGCGACCTCGCCCCGGCCGGCGTACCGGCCCCACCGGCCCCGACGACAACCGCATCGACCCCGGCGACCAGCGCGAGCCTCGAAGGCACCTGGGTGGTGCGCGCGCTCGTCGGTCGCGACGGCCGGTCGACGCTGCCGGCCGCCTACGCCCACGACGTCGAGCTCGCCTTCCACCGCGGGAGGATGTCCGGCACCACCGGCTGCAACGCCGTGTTCGGGCGGTACGTCCGAAGCGGCCACGACCTGCGCTTCTCCGCCGGCCTGGGCACCACCGACAAGAAGTGTCCGGGCGAGCCGCCGCTGATCGCCCGGTTGACGGTCGTGCGCCGGGTGAGCGGCTCCGGCAGCACGCGCTACCTGCACGCGGCGGACGGGATGATCGTCGCCGAGCTCCGTGCCACCGAGCCTGTCGGGACCCATGGCGACCTGACCGACCGCGAGTTCGCCTTCGCGCTTCGCCTCGTGCGTCGGGAGGTCCACCACGCTCACGCCGACCTCACCAGCGCGACCGTCACGGTCGGACCGGGCACGGTGACGGAGCCGAACCGGGGCTCCGCGTGCACGTCGGGACGGCTGCTGCACCTGAAGCTGATCGGCACCTTCCCCCACACGGTCGCGGGCGGCCTGGACCACAGGGACACCAGCGCGCCCCCACCGGACTTGACCGTGCACGCGGTGCTGCTCACGGCGGACGCCCGGACCGGCCGTCCGTGCCTCGAGGGGGTGCAGACCGGGCACGTGACCCCGGACCGCGGCGCCGTCCCGCTGCCCCTCGGCTGAGCCCCACGGCCGGGCCATGATCTGGCCCGACCGAGAACGGTGGGCCGGGGAGACCGGCGGCTACCCCGCGTCGGCGGCGAGGATCTGCTCGCGAAGGATGTCCGCGTGCCCGCAGTGCTGGGCCAGCTCGCGCAGCGCGTGCAGGTAGACCCAGCGCAGCGGCAACGGCCCGCGCTTGTTGCCAGTCACCAGGTCGTCGAGCCCGACCGCGGCGACGTTCCGGCGGGACGCCTCACAGGCTTCGCGGTGGGCGGCGAGCACGCGCTCGATCGTGTCGTCCGCGGTGAGGACGAACGACTCGTCCGGCGTCTCGGGGATGCCGATCTCCGCGCGCGACCGCCCGGTGACGGCCTGGTCGAACCAGACCCGCTCCACGAACGTCGCGTGCTTCAGCAGCCCGAGCAGGGTGGTCCGCGACGGCACCAACGACCGGCGGGCCTGCTCCTCGGTGAGCCCGGTCAGGCAGTCGTGCAGCGCGAAGCGGTGCTGCTCGAGGAACGTCTCGAACTGCACCCTCAGGTCGCTGCCGATCACGGACTCCATGGACGCCGGCGTTTCGCTCACGCCGGGAGTATGCCGGTTTTCACCGCCAGCGGAACGGGCAACCCTGGCGACGCAGCCGTCCGACCGACGGATGCCGCGGGTCGCCGAGCGCGCCCCAGCGCCGGGAGCTGCCCCGCGTCCAAGCGCTCGCAGGGTGCCGAGATCGCTACCGGCGGTTGCCTGGTTGTCCCAGTGTGGTCCGTCTCCCTGCGCCGTGCCGTAGTCGCCATCGGCGGCGGACGCGTCGGCGGTCGAGGACCGCTCGCGCGGCGCCCCAGGCGCTGAACTCAGCCCCCTTCACCGCCGCCAGCACGAAGGCACGCCGCCGGGTAGGCGCAGCGGCATACCCGGCAGCGCGGCAGAGGAAGCGGGAAAGAAGGTTAGACGAGGACGGCGGCGAGGACCCTGCGGCCTACGTGCGCCGATGGAACCGGATCTGGTTGTCGGGCAGCACCCGCTTGTCGAAGCGGTCGTCGTGGGCGAGGTGGTGATGGTGCGGGCACAGCAGCCGCCCGTCGGCAAGGTCGGTCTTCCCGCCCTGGGACCAGGGATGGTCGTGGTGGGCCTCGCACCAGGCCGGCGGCCGATCACAGCCCTCGGCGGTGCAGCCGCCGTCCCGGACCGCCATCGCCGCCCGCTGCGCGCTGTTGAACAGCCGATCCTTGCGCCCCAGGTCCAGCGGCTGCGACGTGCCGTCCAGCACGGCCGGCAAGATACCCGCACCACAGGCCAGCCGCCGCACCTGGCCTGCGGAGATCTCCGCACCGGTGTCCAGGCAGCCGGCACCGACCCCGGCGCGGAGCTTGTCGAAGTCCATGGTCACGATCACCGACGCGGCCAGGCCCCCGGCCTGCGGCAGCTTGTCGACCGGCAGGTGCTCGACGAGCTCGCAGAACGCCTGCCCGAGCAGCACCGCGTAGCGCACTCGTCTGCCGTCCGGGCCGATCCAGGCGTTCGGGTCGGTGCGCCGCGGCGCGGCGAGTGCCTGCACCGCCTTGGCCAACATCTGGCCCTGCACGCTCGGCAGCCGGAACGTCCCGGACATGGTGCCGTCGCCGTTGTCGCGGATCCCGAACCGGCACCGTTCCCGGGCCCGTCGCTCCTCGGCCTCGAGCTTCTCCCCCTCGCGCCGCTCGGCCTCCTCGGGTGCGAGCACCTCCCACAGCCGCCGCGCCAACAACCGCAGCGTCTTCGCGTCGTGCTCGGCGGCCAGGCCGATCAGGTGGCGCTGCGCCTTCACGCGGTCCCCATCCGAGACTTCCTCGCTCGGGAGGTCCTCGACCGCGGCCACGATCACCCGCGCCTGCTCCACGTGCAGCCTGCCCGCGGCCAGCGCCTGCCGGGTCACGGTGAACACTTCCAAGTCCAACGCCCGCGCCAGCCGCAGCCGCGCGTGAGAGGCCGTCCGGGTTTGCCGGGTCTCGACCGCCAGCCACACCGCGGTGTTCGCCGCTCCAGTCTGCGCCCCGATCTCGTCGCAGTCCGCGGCCGCCAGCGTCCGCATCTCCACCTCGGCCACCTGCGCCTCAACCACAGCGAGCTCCCGCAGCGTCTCGGCCTTCTCCGCAGGCGTCATCGCCCACGCCGGTGCCTCCCGCACCTCACGCAGCGCACCCAACAGCTCACCGACCACCCGGTGAATCGGGTTCACCCGCTCCTCGAGCGGCGTCGTCTGCGCAGGCATGTGCTCAAAGTAACCAGCAGCACGGACAATTTTCGCTCACCGTTCGAACATGTGCACGGCATAGGCATCCCCGCTCCTGTGGACACAAACCGGTGCGCGAGCGTGGCGAGCCGCCCCAACCTCCCCGGGCCGTCGTGTGACCATGCGCGGCGCACCGACCGCTCTTCCGCTGGAGAAACCATGGGACCCCTGGACGTTGACCAGGTCGAGAATGTCCGCGTCCGCCAGGCGCTCCTGCGCGGCGAGTCGCAAGCGTGGCTCACGGTTGCCACGGCGGCCCATTGCCGGCGGACTGGCTCGGCTTCGTGACGCACAGCTTGTTCGTGCTCACTGTTGCTCGGCGTCATCATCGTGGTGAACGGACGCGTGCCGTTCTTGGGCAACACCTCGGAGACCACTCCGGGGCAGAATGTCGCAACCGACCTGGGGAATGCCCTGCTCGGCGGACTGATCGTGTCCGCTGTCCTCATCTTCATCCAGATGGCGCAGCAGCGTCGCGACGAGCATGCCGCCTCGCTCGCCAAACGTCAGAGCGACCGCGCGACCATGCTGCTGATGCTGGGCCTCGAGCGAGAGCTGTCGCACGTGGACCTGTCCGATCTCGACATCTCCTGGTTCTCCTTGAGGCGGCGCCAGATGGAGGGCGCCCGACTTCGCCGGTGCTGCCTGTTCCGGGCAAACCTCGAGCACAGCGACCTGCGCAAGGCTGAGTTCGACGATGCGGACCTGACGAACGCGTTCCTGGAGGGCGCGGACCTCACGGGGGCGTACCTCTACCGCACCGTCCTCGACCACGCCCACCTCAAGAAGGCCAAGCTCTGCGGATGCGAAGTTGTACGGCGTCTCCATGCGGGAAGCGAGCCTCTACGGCAGCGACCTCAGCGGCGCGGATCTGCGCTCGGCGGACTTGCGCGGCGCCACGCTCACCGAGGCTGAGTTCCGCGGAGCGACGTACGACGCGCGCACACTCTTCCCACCGACATTCGACCCGACGGCCGCGTTCATGGTGCTGAGGGACACGGAGCAGCCCAACGAACGGCGGCCTC
This sequence comes from uncultured Actinomycetota bacterium, assembly GCA_963709685.1. Lineage (GTDB taxonomy): Bacteria > Actinomycetota > Actinomycetes > Propionibacteriales > Nocardioidaceae > Nocardioides_B. The sequence continues at coordinate 15,447 of CAVPXH010000020.1, read as the reverse complement.
CGACGGGCCGGCCGATCTGCCTGGCCGACCAAGACGCAGAGCGCGAGACGTGGAAGCGACTCAGGGACCGGGCGGCCGAAGAGTTCGAGCAGCGGCTTGCCAACGGATCGAAGAGCGACTGACTGACGACCAGGCGGCCGCGCGTGTCAGCGGGCCAGCGGGAACCCGCGACGTTTCATCGACCCCGCGCCAGGCAAACCTCACCCACAGCGCGCGCCCGACCGCCGGACGCCGCGACATGCCCGCATCCGGCCGGGTAGGTACCATGACGGCTGCCCCTGAAGAGAGGTCTGTCCCACCGATGTCACTAACCCACGTGGACTACCGCCTGAGCCAGCTCGACGAGCTCGAGGCCGAGTCGATCCACATCTTCCGTGAGGTCGCGGCCGAGTTCGAGAAGCCGGTGCTGATGTTCTCCGGCGGCAAGGACTCCATCTGCATGCTGCGGCTGGCGGAGAAGGCCTTCTACCCGGCGCGGATCCCGTTCCCGGTGCTGCAGGTGGACACCGGCTACGACTTCCCCGAGGTGCTCGAGACCCGCGACCGCTGGGTCGAGCGCCTGGGCGTGCGGCTGGTCGTGGCCAGCGTCGAGGAGGCGATCAAGAACGGCATCGTCGTCGACGACGGCAAGACCTCCCGCAACCGCCTCCAGATCGGCACCCTGCTCAACGTCATCGAGGAGGAGGGCTTCACCGCCGCCTTCGGTGGCGGCCGCCGCGACGAGGAGAAGGCCCGCGCCAAGGAGCGCGTCTACTCCCACCGCGACGAGTTCGGCCAGTGGGACCCGAAGAACCAGCGCCCCGAGCTGTGGAGCCTCTACAACGGCAAGATCCACGAGGGCGAGCACATGCGGATCTTCCCGCTCTCGAACTGGACCGAGCTCGACGTGTGGGACTACATCCACCGCGAGGAGATCGAGATCCCCTCGATCTACTTCGCCCACCAGCGCCGGGTGATCCCCCGCGACGGGATGCTCATCTCCGAGTCGGAGTACGTCTCCCCCAAGGAGGGCGAGGAGGTCGTCGAGAAGACGGTCCGCTTCCGCACCGTCGGCGACATGACCCTCACCGGGTGCGTGGAGAGTACGGCGAGCACGACCGCCGAGATCATCGAAGAGATCGCCGTCGCCCGGGTCACCGAGCGCGGCGCGACCCGTGGTGACGACCGCTTCTCCGAAGCAGCCATGGAAGACCGCAAGAAGGAAGGCTACTTCTGATGAGCGTGTTCGGATCCTCCACCGCGGGCAAGCCGCGCGATGGACCTGCTGCGCTTCGCCACCGCGGGCTCCGTCGATGACGGCAAGTCGACGCTGATCGGCCGCCTGCTGCTCGACTCCAAGGCGATCTTCGAGGACCAGCTCGAGTCGGTGGAGACCACGTCGAAGTCGCGCGGCTACGACTACACCGACCTCGCGCTGCTCACCGACGGCCTGCGCTCCGAGCGCGAGCAGGGCATCACCATCGACGTGGCCTACCGCTACTTCGCGACGCCCAAGCGCAAGTTCATCATCGCCGACACCCCCGGCCACGTGCAGTACACCCGCAACATGGTCACCGGCGCCTCCACCGCCGACCTCGGCCTGGTGCTCGTCGACGCCCGCCAGGGCCTCACCGAGCAGTCCCGCCGGCACGCGGTGATCCTGTCCCTGCTGCGGGTCCCCCACCTGGTGCTCGCGGTGAACAAGATGGACCTCGTCGACTACGACCAGAAGGTCTTCGACGAGATCCACCACGAGTTCACCTCGTTCGCGACCAAGCTCAACATCCCCGACCTCGAGATCATCCCGATCTCGGCGCTCAAGGGCGACAACGTCGTCAACCGCAGCGAGAACATGCCGTGGTACGACGGCCAGTCGCTGATGCACCACCTCGAGAACGTCCACGTCGCCTCCGACCGCGACCTGGTCGACACCCGCTTCCCGGTGCAGTACGTCATCCGCCCGAAGTCCGACGAGTTCCACGACTACCGCGGCTACGCCGGCCGCGTCGCCGGCGGCGTCCTCAAGCCGGGCGACGAGGTGGTCGTGCTGCCCTCGGGCCTGACCAGCAAGATCGCCGGCATCGACTACTTCGAGGAGGAGATCGACGAGGCGTTCCCGCCGATGAGCGTGACCGTCCGCCTCGAGGACGACCTCGACGTCTCCCGCGGCGACATGATCGCCCGCGTCAAGAACGCGCCGAAGCCCAGCCAGGACATCGACGCGATGATCTGCTGGATGACCACCGAGCCGATGCGCGCGCGCCAGAAGCTCGCGATCAAGCACACCACCCGCACGGGCCGGGCGATGATCAAGGACATCCAGTACCGCCTCGACGTGAACACCCTGCACCGCGACCAGGAGACCAAGGAGCTCGGCCTCAACGAGATCGGCCGCGTCCAGCTGCGCACGACGGTGCCGCTGCTGTGCGACCCCTACTCGAAGAACCGGACCACGGGGTCGTTCATCCTGATCGACGAGGCGACCGGCGTCACCGTCGGCGCCGGGATGATCAACAGCGCGAACTAGCGATTACAGCGCGCTGCCAAGGCATACTGACGAGAAGTGAACTCTCACGGGTCGCAACACGGGCGTAAGAATGTCGTTTCGGGCAAAGCATCCCGAATCGGCGTCATCGGGCTTGGCTATGTCGGCCTGCCGCTGGCTGTGTCGTTCGCCAAGAAGTTCGACGTGATCGGCTTCGACATCAACGAGCTGCGGGTCAAAGAACTCGCAGCTGGCCACGACCGAACTCTCGAGGTGGCTGAGGAAGAGCTGCGCAAGCCACTGAGCGCCTGACTCTCACCGCCGATGCCCGAGCGCCTGCGTCGATGTCAACGTCTACATCGTGACCACGCCGACGCCCATCGACGAACACAAACAGCCCGACCTGCGCCCGGTTCTGTCGGCTACACGGACCGTCGGCCACGACGCTGAACCCGGGCGACGTGGTGATCTACGAGTCGACTGTCTACCCAGGGGCCACCGAGGAAGAATGCGTCCCGCTTCTCGAGGAAGTCAGCGGGCCTCGCTTCAACGACGACTTCTTCGTCGGATACAGCCCCGAGCGGATCAACCCCGGCGACAAGGAGCACCGCTTCGAGACCATCGTCAAGGTGACCTCGGGCTCGACCCCCGAGACGGCTGCATTCGTCGACAGCCTCTATCGCACCGTGGTCACGGCCGGCACCCACCTGGCCCCGTCGATCAAGGTCGCCGAAGCGGCCAAGGTCATCGAGAACACGCAACGCGACGTCAACATCGCGCTCGTAAACGAGTTGGCGCTCGTCTTCAGTCGGCTCGGGATCGACACCCAAGACGTGCTCGATGCCGCCGGCACGAAGTGGAACTTCTTGAACTTCCGGCCCGGGCTCGTCGGGGGGCACTGCATCGGCGTCGACCCGTACTACCTGACTCACAAAGCGCAGGCCGTCGGGTACCACCCAGAGATCATTCTGGCTGGACGACGGCTGAATGACGGCATGGGAGCCTACGTCGCCTCTCAGCTGGTCAAGCACATGATCACAGGCCGGCGCGTTCCAACCGAACGGCACGCGTGTCCTAGTGCTCGGGCTTGACCTTCAAGGAGAACTGCCCCGACCTGCGGAACACCCAGAGTCGTCGACATCGTGACGGAACTGAAGCAGTATGGGCATCTAGCGTTGACGTCTCACGACCCGTGGGTAGACACCGCAGAAGCGGAAGCACGAGTACGGCATCTCCCCGGTCGGCTGGCCCACGAAGAGCGCCTATGCGGGCATCGTTCTGGCAGTCGCCCACCGAGCAGTTCGCGCAGCTGGGCGGCGAGGGCATCCGAGCCTTTGGCGATCCTCGATGGCCACGTCCTCTACGACCTGAAGTCGATCCTGCCCAAGGGCGACACCGACCTGCGTCTCTAGACGGGATTCACTCATGCGAGATTCTCATCACCGGCGGGGCCGGCTTCATCGGCTCATAATCTCGCGAGGGATGGCACTCGAGGCGGATCACGAAGTTCGGATCCTCGACGACCTTTCAAACGGTACACCGACAACCTCGACGGACTGGACGTCGACTTCCGGAAGGCCAGCCCTGCTCGACGAAGCGGCAGCGCGTCAGCAGTCGCCGGCATGGACTCGATCGTCCACCTTGGTGCGCTGGGCAGCGTGCCGCGCAGCATTGTCAGGACCCGCTGCGCAGCCATCACGCCAACGCCACCGGCACCCTGACTCTCCTAAACCAAGCTCGCCAAGCCGATGTGCACCACGTCATTTCGGCCTCCTCCAGCTCCGTTTACGGAATGAACCCGTGTCTCCCCAAGGGCGAGCGGGAATGGGTGCGTCCGATGAGCCCTTACGCCGTTAGCAAACTCGCCACCGAGCAGTACACGCTTGCGTTTCAGCAGTCCTACGGATTCGAAACCCTGGCCTTTCGCTTCTTCAACGTATACGGTCCTGGGCAGCGGGCAGGGCACGTCTATGCAGCCGTGATTCCAACGTTCCTCCATGCGATTATCAACAATGAGCCAGTGTGGATTAACGGGGACGGGTCGAACTCACGCGATTTCACCTACGTTGGCACCGTGTGCAGCGTGCTGCTCGACGCGGTTCGACGGCGCGTGTGGCACGACGAGCCTGTGAACCTAGCTTTTGGCACCAACACCACCCTTCTCGAACTAGTCACCGAGCTCCGTAGAGTGATGGGGCAGGATTTCGAGGTCCAGCACCGGGAACCACGCCCGGGCGACGTCCCACATTCCCAGGCGGAGAACCATGTCCTTCGGCGACTATTTCCGACGATCGATCCAACCCCCTTACCGCTAGGGCTCGAGAAAACTCTAACTTGGTTCCGGAGCCAGACTCAGTGACCACCGACCCCGACCCGCGTCCACTGCGACCACGTCGCACGGTCCTATCGCCGCCATGATCACCGCATTGGCGATAGGGATCGTCCTTCTCGAGGTCATTTTCATGGTTTGGCAGCCTCTATGGGCAGCCATGCTTTATGCGGCCACGGCTGGATACGCCGATGGGTTCGCGGCGTCGCAGTGGCTGGGTTCAAGTCCATTCTTTGACACTGCCATGAACCTGCTCATCTTAGCTCTCCTAGTCAGGGTAGCCTTGACTCCTCAGGGAGGCCTGAACTCAAGGCTGATTCGCCAAGCGTTTTTTGTCGCAGCCATTTTCACCGGATGGATTGTAACCGTCACAATGATGAAGGGTGGTTCTCTGCACCGCACTGGTGCGTTCATAGCATACTCCGGCATACCATTTTTCATTGTTTGGTTAGCACGCGGCAGACTGATCGACCACCGGAGAGCCTTTCGCTTCTTTGTGGGCACACAGATTCTTCTGGCGACTCTAGTCCTGCTGATCCCAGCGCTTTCTGTCCTAAATGGAGAGACCTACCTTAACGTGCTCGGCCTGCCTTCAGATGTGGCCAGGAGTGGCGTCAGCGTTGCGATTCCGGGATCATCAACCGCCAAAGAGGCTCTCGGGCACTACGGACAATTTCACAACCCTAACGCGCTCGGCTTCTATTCGTGCATTGCGCTGGCCTGCGGTGCCTCCCTATTGACATCAGCTCGGCGAGGGAGTCGACTCCTTGGGCTCGCTTTCTTGGCGAGTGGCGGCATCTGTTGGCTCAATTCACTGACCCGTGGCCCGTTTGCAGGAGTCATCGTCGGACTGGCGATTGCCCTTCTCCTCCGCTCTCGCCATCACTTGAATGAGCGTCAGCGCCTTGCAGTGGGCTTGGCGACTCTAATTGGCATCGCATGCGCTGTGCTACTCATCAATGCCAGCGGCCTTGTCGATTACATTATTCCCTCCAGCAATAACATCTCTGTAACTGGCCGGATCGGTGGATACAGAGACGGCTTCCGTGCCCTAAGTGATCACTTGTGGCTCGGCGTTCCGGTAGACTGGACATGGAACGCATATCCCCACTTTCTACCACTGCTATATGGGGCACTCTTCGGGCTCGTCGGCGGGCTTTTGATGTTCTGGATTGGGATGATTCTTCCTGGCCGAGCAGTCCTAGCCGCTTGGAGACTGCCGTGCGCTAGCGACACAATTCTCGTGACTACTTTGTGCCTCGCGTGCATCGGGATTGCGGCTACCGATAACTTGACGGCACCGGGCCTGTTCGGTTTCTGCGTGGCCGAAGCGGTCCTCGTCGTTTCGGGGACCAGATCCCCGGAACGGGTCATTGTTGGTGGCCACGAGAAATTGCCCAGAGGCGGCCACAACAGGGAGAAGATTGCGTCCTTGTGAAGACGCCGCGTCGACATGGGCGTAGCCCGTCACTGATCCGTCCGTAGCGAGCAGCCTGGGACCTGACTCGTGCCACTTGAGCCGGGATCGCTGATCTTGCGCGGTATCGCCGCTGGTCAGGGCGTTGCGCTGCGCGCGATTGACACACCCCGGGGGTCGGTATGGTCGCTCGGTGGTGTTCGTGCGGAAGTCTCCGGGCCGCGGGGGCAGCACGAAGGTCCAGATCGCTGAGCGCCGCGGCGGGCGTGATGTGGTCGTGGAGCATGTAGGCACAGCGCGTACGGACGCGGAGTTGGCGGTGCTGATGGCACAAGCGCGTCGTCGCCTTCACGAGGGCCAAGAAGTGCTCGACCTCGACGTGGACGGACTCGAGGATGCCGGTGTGCCCGAGCGCCCTGGACTGATCACGAGCAAGCGCTCGGCGCTGCTGTGGGAGGTCCTGACCGGCGCCTATGCGCGGCTGGGCTTCGACGCCATCGGCGATGAGGCGTTCGCGCAGCTCGTGCTGGCACGGCTCATCGAGCCGACCTCGAAGGCTGACTCGGTTCGCGTGCTGAGCGAGGTCGGCGTGGAGCCGGCATCGCTGCGCACGATGTTCAGATCGCTGCAGCGGGCACAGCAACGCGACTACCGCGGCCAGATCGCCACCGCCTGCTTCCACCACGCCGCCACCAACGGCGACGTCAGCCTGGTCCTCTATGACGTGACCACGCTCTACTTCGAAGCCGAGAAGGAAGACGATCTGCGCAAGGTCGGCTACTCCAAGGAACGCCGCGTCGACCCCCAGGTCGTCGTCGGGCTGCTGGTCGACCGCCGCGGCTTCCCCCTCGAGATCGGCTGCTACGAGGGCAACAAGGCAGAGACGCTGACGATCGTGCCGATCGTGAAGGCCTTCGCTAAACGGCACGGGATCGTCGACATGGTCGTCGTCGCCGACGCCGGGATGCTCTCCTCCTCGAACCTGCGCGACCTGGACACGGCGGGCTTGCGATTCATTGTCGGTTCACGGGTCACCAAGGCACCGAAGGATCTGGAGTCCCACTTCCGTTGGCACGGTGATGCGTTCACCGACGGCCAGATCATCGACACCATCACCCCACGCGACCAACGAGGAAGCGCAGTCAAGACCAGCGACCCCATGAAGCGTGCCGAACCCGTCTGGAACCCGAGCGTGCACGCGAAGTCGTGGCGGGCGGTGTGGGCCTACTCCACCAAGAGAGCGGTCCGGGACAACAAGACGCTGACCTTGCAGGAGAACAAGGCCCGCGCCGTCGTCGGCGGGGAGAAGACCGCACGCACGCCACGGTTCGTCAAGACCCGCAACGGCTCCAGCGAGGTCGACGAGGCATCACTGGCCCGGGCGCGGCGGCTGGTCGGGCTGAAGGGCTACGTCACCAACATCGAAGCCGCGATCATGCCCGCCGGCCGAGGTGATCGGCAGCTATCACGACCTGTGGCACGTCGAGCAGTCGTTCCGGATGTCCAAGACCGACCTACGCGCCAGGCCGATGTTCCACCACCAGCGCGACGCGATCGAGGCCCACCTCACCATCGTGTTCGCCGCCCTGGCAGTCGCCCGCTACCTACAAGACGCGACCGGGCTGAGCATCAAGCGGATCGTGCAGACCCTGCGGCCACTCCAGCAGATCACCGTCCGCATCGCCGGCCACGACCACACCGCGGCCGACCCACTCACCCCAACCGCCACCGCCACCGCGATCCTCGACGCACTCGGAATCAGCGCTCAATGACACACCCCGCTGGCACGAGTCAGGTGGGACGATCGACGGTGACGTCGATGGGTCACGTTCGCGCCCTGAAGCTGCGGCTGGGCGGCGGGCGCCCCGCGGGCGTGGCGTCGGCCGAATCGGCTGGTCAGGGGGCCAGATTGCCTTCGGCCAGGACCGCATCATTGGCGGTGCCCCACGCGACCCCGAGACATTCGGCGACCCGGGCCACGGTGAGGTGGCCGACCACGATGCCTTCCAGTGCCCACCGCAGCCCGCGGCGCGACAGCTTCGCCCGCGGTTCGGCCGCAGCGGTGGTGTCCTGGCGCCACACATGTCCGCAGCCGGTGCAGCGGTAGCGGCGCACGACGACCTCCGCATGGTCGGTCGCCAGCCCAGCGGCTCGTGCGCCAACCGGCGGACCACCGTCACGCGGGATCCCTTCACAGCCGCAGCGGCGGCACCACTGGTCCGGTTCGACGACCCGGCACGCGAGCACAGCACGGTCGGGTTCGATGCGCTGCCCGGTGACGACGAGGCCGAGCTCATCGAGGCGGCAGAAGGCAGTCGGATCAGCGCAGGCGAAGCCCGCAGAACGGGTAGCGTCGGGCACGTCGAGGTCTTTCGAGATGAGCGTGTAGGAGCCTTCATCCTCGGGAGACCTCGACGCCTATCCCGGGACCGACGCGCCCACCGCTACACCCTCATCTGGGAACAGCCTCGTTAGTGTCTCAGGAGACTTCTTGGAGCACGGGCGTGTTGGCGCCAAACTATATAGAGTTTATCCATCACTGGCCTCTGCGCATACCATCGCTCGCACTTGGCACGCGCGTTCGCGCCCAACCGGGCCCTTTCCTGTGGATTTCTGATCAAACTTGTGAGTTGCTCAGCCAAGCGTTCTGGGTCCCTCGGAGGCACCAGCCGACCCGCGTCACCTGCCAGCATTTCGGGTATCGCTCCGACTTGGGTGGCAACTATAGGAGCACCTTCGGCCATTGCCTCCGCCACCACGTTAGGAAACCCTTCGCTGTGACTCGGTAGCACAAATATTCCGCACCGCGCCATCGCTTCACGGACTTCGGAGTTCGTCAATTCTCCAACAACGCGCACAGCTGCGCGGCATCGCTTGATTGCTCGATTTACCAGGGGATCGTCGCTTGGAGGGCCTATAAGGGTCAATGTCCAACCGTCGCGGCTTGCCTTTGCCCACGCTTGTTGAAGGTCTACAAGCCCCTTGCTTTCAAGCATCCATCCGACGTACAAGACCTCGCGACGTCGAGACTCAGCCGACGGCTCGACCGCCCGCAGGGTCACGAAGTTGGGCAATTGATGCACGGACGAGCACCCCAGACTGCGCAAGCAGTCCGCCGTTCGGCTGTCCAACGCGATTACTCCCGACGCACGCCGCACTACCCGGCTGGCGAGGTAGGACTCCCATCCCGCCCTAGCAACCACCTCGGGGATGCGTCCGTATCGAATGTGGACCACTACGGGCACCCGGAATGCGGCGCACAATGCGAGGACCGGGAGGTCGCGGAGATGCGCGAGGCTTCCGGAAGTGTTCAGGTGGACTACCTGCGGCCGAAAGTTCCCAAGCCGCCACAGAACTCGCGCCAGGTCGCCGAAGATCTGCGGAATAGCAGCCACCAGGCGAAGCCGCATGCTCGCACCGAGTTTCCGCCTGTGGCGGGGAGCTATGTTGACGAGGTCAACCTCGACTTCATCGCTCGCCGAAAAGTGCTGCAGCACTGCTCGAGTCCAATGGGAGATGCCCCCATAGGGAGGCGGTACAGGCGACACAAGGAGGACCTTCACATCGCACCGCCCACATGCGCACCGGAAGCAAGCGAAGGCGCGTCGATCTGATGCTGGAGCTCGGAAGCAGTGGCGCGTCTGTCGCGCGCGCGCCAGGTGGCCCCATGTGCGAACATGTGTGCTTGACCAGGCGTCACGGATTCACCCCGAAGCGGGACTTCAAGGCCTGTGCCTTCTCCGCAGCATTTAGGTGGCCAAAGCCAAGAGACTTCTCCTGAAGCTGTTCGAAGTATTCATCCAATGTCTTGATCACTCGGGCAGGAGATCCTACAGCTACGGAGTTGCTGGGCACATCCTTGGTCACAACGGAGCCTGCGCCGATAACCACGTCGTCGCCGATCGTAACGCCTGGCAGCACGATCGTTTGCATGCCCAGATACACACGATTACCAATGGTGATCGGTGCCGTGACCTCGAGCGTCGGGTCGCGGTGTCGAAGCACGAGCGTTCCCCCATCATGCGTGACGAACTGGCAGCCGCTCGTGATGTGGACGTCGTCGCCAATTGTGATGAGCCAAGGTTCGGTACTGAACATCCATGGCTTCATGCCGTAGAAGCGGACCCGTTCTCCAAGGGTTACACCGAGGCGGCGCGCGTATCCAAGCGGGTCAACCTTCGAATGGACTGTTGCAACTAGGAACCTGAAAATGTCCGTTAGCCTCCGAGTCATCTCCTTCTCTCCTTCAGTCGACAGCGCCAAGACGCGTACAGGGGTCGCCGCGCTTCTCCCCGCTTCGGGCCAAGGCGGCGCGGTAGCCGCGCACCGCGAACGGGATGACAAACACGCAGTAGCAGATTGACCCAGCGAGAACCAGCCATGTAGTAGAGGCCCCGGCGCTCAACACGGCTACCTTCATCGACGTGGCGGCCACAGCCATGAGCCCCCACCCAAGCATCTGAGGGAGTACGACTCCAGCTGCGTTTTGGACCATGAACAAAGGTGAGGCCCCCGCGATCAGGCACCACCAAAGAGAGAGGGCCGCCAATAGCGCGGCGGACGGCATCAGGTCGCCAGCCCCGAGAAGCGAGAAGAGGGGAGTTCTAACAGCGAAGATCGCAACTCCCCCCAACGCCACGCTGACGACCGAAATGACCGTCATCCTCAACGTCACTCGTCGCACCCAAGCGAAATCCCCGCGCCGGAGCGCCTCGCCTTGCACTGGCCAGAGAGGAGCGTTCACGAGGGTGATGGTCAGGCCGAGCACCCCCAGCACACGAATCGCGACCGAGAACGCGGCTGCGGATTCGGCGCCATCGATATGTGCCACCAGAACGGGGTCGAGCGTCAAGGAAATCGCCGTGAGTACCGAGACAACTAAGAATGCTGATCCAAGCCCGAGTAGTCCGCGAACGTCCTCGCCCCGAGGACGCTGCACCATAGGGCGAAACTGCGGCATCTTGGCGATAAAGACCCATGCGGTCGCTGCTAAGTTGGCGATCACCGGGCCAGCCGATGCTGCGATCGCTGTTGACGCCGGCCCTGCCTTCACGCCAATCGCCGCGAGTGCCAACAGGGGCGACAAAGCGTTCCCGGCGCTGAGAATGAGGTTGCTCGTGCCGATGCATTGGGCACCGTTTAGAATCCTGTGCACCAGGCCGAGGACCACGTTGAGCGCCAAGAGGATAAGGACGCCCAGAACGATGGCGCCGGCGGACGCGAGGTCTCCGTCCTTAACCCCCAGAAGCGCACCAAGGTTGACCACCGCTGACGTGAGGAACAAGACCCCCACCAGTGCAAGCGCAACGGATCCAACCACCGAGTACGCGACACTGATCAAGCGCCTGGACTCGCCGGGGTCGGAGTCGCCGAGAGCCGCGAGGCGAGTCAGGAGACTGCTTCCTAGGCCTAAATCCGCCCAGGTTACGAGCGACGCCAGCGCCACGGCTGCCGCCCATACACCGAATAGGCGGGGTCCCAAGGCTGGCAGCAGAATCGGCAACGTGACCACCGGACCGAGGGCACCGATACCGCGGCTAACAAGCGAGGTCGCAACCCCGACGATCAGTCGATGGGCTCGCGGATCCGAGACTTTCCGGAGCCGAATCGGGAGGGCGACCCTCATTTGTCGTCTGCGCTCGGCGCCATGACCGCAGTCATCCACTCGGCAAGCGCCGTTCGATAGTGCGCCGGGTCGAAGGCCTGTCCGGCGTGCGCGGCTGTTGCACGGCGCATCTCCAAGTAATCGTCGGGCGTGCACGACAGTGCACGGGCGAGCGCCGCAGCCACATCGGCAACGGATGTTCCTTCAACCACCCATCCCGTTTCTCCGTCGATCAAGTGCTCACCGAGGTCACCTGTTAGATTCGCAATTACAGGGGTGCCAGCTGTGAAGCTTTCGACGAACTTGGTCGAGAATCCGGCCTCGTTCGCGTATCTCGTTGCCCGCACCAAGATCGTGTAGTCACTTCTGGCTACAAGTTGACGCGCTTGCGATTGCTCAATCCTGCCCAAGGAGCGGATGGAGCGTGTGTCAGGGTCCGCTCCCAGTCCGATCAGCGTCGACCTGACCCACGTCGTCTGTGGGACCTGCAATTGAGAACTCGATTTGCTTCCCGCTACTGTCGACGCAGAGCACACCCTCGATCATCACCTTCAACAGTTCCTTATTACCTGGCGCCCCGCAGTAGGAAATTCTCAGCGGTCTCCCGCCACCTGGTTCCTCGTCGATACAGACTCGCAAAGACTGCGTCGGCGGAATCCTCACTACCGGAACACCGCGCAACCTGAGACGGCGCTCAAGTTCGCGACTGATGGCGATGTACCCGTGCAGCCAGCGCGACAAGACCGATCTACCAAGACGGATGGCCAGAGCCCACGGCCCGCACCGTCCCCCTGGCATGTCGGTCAACTCGTACCACTCGACCACATCGGCAACGACTGGGATCCCGAGTCGACGCGCGTACAGACGTAGCCGCAATAGCAGCGGTGCGGAAAGCCCGTAGAGCACCACACAACCGGGGGGCGTCGACTGTTCTGACAACCAGCTCATGATGGCTCGACCATCGAGAAGAAGCGGCGCCACAGCCCGCACCAACTTCGACCGGGCATCGGTGTCGACCCCTCCTAAGCCAGGCTGCCGGAGGGATCGCCGGATCCCCCGATTGAATTCGGTACTCATTGCAGAATGGCTCGGAGAAGACGCGAATCTCATGACCGGCGCCTGCCACGGAGCGGGCAACCCCTAATATGCGCAGAGAACTTGGAGCTCCGCTTGGGAATGGAAAAACGCCGATGTAAGCGACCCATGGGGTCGGCGCATCGGACTGTGGGTCCAGTTTCATGTCAGTCTGCCGTCCGTATGCCGGCCCAGTTGTGATGCTGACCCTGCAGTCGATACGAGAAAGTTCACCACACGACGAGACGTGTCGTGGATTTCATAACCCGCAGGGATCCTGCGCACGCCATCGTTCGGGTCCGCCATCACGGTCGCCACTGCGGACGCGACTTCTCCACTGTGGAGACCAGTCATGATGATCGATCCCGCGTCGAGCGCCTCGGGGCGCTCGATCGAGTCACGCAGCGTGATCGGCCGGGAACCCGAGGATCGAGGACTCCTCGGCGATGGTGCCGGAGTCCGACAGCACGCAGGCCGCCTCCAGTCTGGAGCTTGTTGTAGTCGTGGAAGCCGAAAGGCTCCATGAAGTCGATGCCGGTCAGATCCAGGTCGCTGCCAAGAGCCTCGAGTCGCTTGCGGGTGCGAGGATGCGTCGAGACCACAACACGCTTGCCGAACTCGTCGCGCACGGCGACCAGGCACTCGAGCAGTTGCTGCAAGCCGATGCGGGCAGGTCCACGTTCTCCTCGCGGTGAGCGCTGACGAGGAAGTAGTCGCCGCGAGTCAGGCGCAAGTCTGCTCCAGCGCGTCCGAGGCTGTCGATCTGGCCCCGGAACGTCTCCAGCACCTCGCGCATCGGCGATCCGGTGACAATGACGCGACGCGGGTGCAGGCCCTCGGCCAGCAGGTTCCGACGCGCATGTTCGGTGTACGCGAGATTGAAGTCAGCAACATGGTCGACGAGTCGACGATTCGTCTCCTCGGGAACGTTTTCGTCGAAGCATCGGTTGCCCGCCTCCATGTGGTAAGTCGGGATCTTCATCCGCTTCGCCATCACCGTCGCGATGCACGAGTTCGTGTCCCCGAGCACCAAGAGGGCATCCGGCCTCTCCGCCAGCAGCAACCTTCTCGTCACCCATGAGCACCCCGCCCAGCACGGCACCCAGGCTGCTGGTGTCGACGCCCATGTAATGGTCCGGGGCTCGCAAGCGCGAGGTCGTCGAAGAAGACCTGATTCAGTGAGTGGTCGTAATTCTGTCCGGTGTGGACCAGGACGTGCTCGATGCCCGGCGTGCTGTCCAGCCGGTCGATCACTCGCGCGAGCCGGATGATCTCCGGACGGGTGCCGACGACGGTCATGACCTTCATGCTGGCGCCTCCTGGGCAATCGTCTCCGGGTACTGGTCCGGGCTCGCAGGATCGAGCAGCTGGTCGGCCCAGAACATCGTGACCAGTTCCGTCTCGCCGACGTTGCGGATGTTGTGCACCCACAGCGTCGGCATGTCGACGAACGCAGGCTCGTCGCCGCTCAGTCGGAAGGTCACCACCTCGTCGTGCAGCAGCCGGCGCAACTCGATCTCCGCCTCTCCCTTGACCACAAAGAAGCGCTCGACCTTGTGAAGGTGGTAGTGCTCGCCGCGCTTCTGCCCAGGCAGTGTGGTCGACACGAACGCCATGCCCGTGCCGCCGTGCGATCGGACAGTCTCGAAGAGGTCCCCGCGGTTGTCGGAGTGCACCTTCGGGCGAGATCGGCCACATTTGGGGGAAGGCGGCCGCCCGGAAGGTGTTGAACAGGTTCCGGCGCATCGACGTCGAGATGTCGGGCACCTCGCCGCTGACGAGTACAGCGTCGTGGAACTCATGCAGGAGCTCCAGACACCGCGACTGATGCGAATCGGCTCGCCCGTTGACACCGTGCCGGCTCCGTCCCGACCGCGGCGATGAGGTCCGCCGCGGCGTCTTGGGCGTGCAGCAGCGGGATCTCGCGATCATCGGTGACCGTCGGCGTGCGGCCGGCTACCACCTCGTGCGCGAATGTAGCGACGAAGGAGTTGTAGCCGGGACGACCGTGCTCGCCGAAGAGATTCGGTAGAAGCACGTCGGCGAAGCGACCCCCCGCCCGCGGACCGCCTCGCCCAGCATCTCGGCCGCCCTGCCTTGCCACGTCCGTAGGGGTTGTCCAGCTCGGCCTGAACCGAGTTGGCGAAGACGACGTCGACCGGCTTCGCCAAGCCGCGAGATCGCGTCTGCGAGCGTTTCGGCGATGTGCGACGTTGCCCTGCTCGACCTGTTCGTCGGTCTCGGCTCGGTTGACTCCGGCGATGTGGATCACGGAATCGACCTCGGCCAAGCGGCCGGCCAAGGTCGCGACGGACGCGAAGTCGTCCCGTCCCAGGCGAATTGGCTCGACACCGTGCAGCGCGCGGAGCCGACAAGCAGTGTGCCAGCCAAGGAAGCCGTAGCCACCGGTGATGGCGACCTTCGTCATGCCAGTTCCTTCCAGGAGTCGATCCCCTTCACAGGCGGCCAACGCATCACTGAGCCAGCTTTCTTGCTTGGCCCTGGCCGAACCAGAGCATCTCCAACCGCCGGGCCAGCCCCGCGCTGGGTGGCACCGC
>CAVPXH010000019.1:0-68126 GCA_963709685.1 uncultured Actinomycetota bacterium | reverse complement strand
GGGCAGAACGCGGCAGCACGGGGTGCCTGGCATCACCGCCATCCTCGCCAGGATGGGGCCATCCGGACAACACAACGCGCTCGCCTGTCCGGGGGACGGGACGGCCGAGGCCACGACGGAGAAGGTGAATCCCCGCGACCGCAGCGGGTACCTGACGACTATGACCTCAACCGAATCCACCAGACGAGACGAGACGATGGGCGCGCTGGTCCACGACCTGTCCGAGCAGGTGTCGACGCTGGTGCGCGACGAGATGCGTCTCGCGCAGGCCGAGATGAGCCGCAAGGGCAAGAAGGCCGGTCTCGGGCTCGGCATGTTCGGTGCCGCCGGACTGTTCGGGTCCTTCGGCTTCGCCGCGATCGTCACCGCGGCGATCCTGCTGATCGGCCTGCTGCTGCCCTACTGGGCGTCGGCGTTCATCATCGCCGGTGGGCTGTTCCTCGTCGCCGGCGTCATCGCGCTCCTCGGCACGAGCGAGGTGTCCTCCGCGACACCGATGAAGCCCGAGGACACCATGGCCAGCGTCCACGAGGACGTCGAGACCGTGAAGGGACACCACCGCGCATGAGCAGCCCCGAGAGCAACGAGCCCTCGCAGTACAAGGGCGAGAGCCCCGAGGCGATCCGCGAGGACATCGAGAAGACCGCGAGGACCTCGCTGAGACCGTCGACGCGCTGCACAAGAGCTCGACGTCAAGACTCAGGTGGAGCAGAAGGCGGCCGAGGCCCTCGAGCACGTCGTCACCCCGGACGGCAAGCCGCGCCCGCCGGTGCTCGCCGTCGCCGCGGGCGCCGCGCTGCTGCTGTTCCTGGTGGTCCGCCGCAAGCGCCACTGACCCGGACGCCGAGCCCCGCCGGACGTCGAGCCTGTCGAGACGGCGAGTCCTGGACGTCGAGCCTGTCGAGACGCCCCGACGCCGCTCCGGCCCTACTCGCACCCCACCCCGTCGCCGTCCCGGTCGAGGTGTGGTGCGTACCCGGGCTCGCCGCGGTGGATCGGCGCGGCCCCGGCGGCGCGTACGGCGTCGCAGTTGGCGTACTCCACGTCCGAGCCGCCGCCGCTGGGCGCGGTGACCGCGGCGGTCGTCTTCGCCGGCGCCGGCGGGTGCGGCGCGTTGACGGCCGCCGGGGACTCGGTGGGCGCGCCGCCGCGCCATCCCCGCTGTCCCGGACACGAGTCCAGGATCCGTCGTACGGCGTCGCGTTCTGGCCCGGTGACCCACAGGTGGTACTTCGCCTTCACCGACACCTGGCGCGCGACGTACGCACACCGGTAGGCCTTGTTCGACGGCAGCCACGTCGCGGCGTCGCCGTCGCCCTTCTGCCGGTTCGCTCCCATGTCCACGGCGAGCAGGTTCATCGGGTCGTTGGCGAGCGCGGCCCGCTTGCGGACGTCCCAGGCGAACGCGCCGGTCTCCACGCGTTCGACAGCGCGACGACGTGGTCGATGTCCACGACGCTGTGCCCGCGGACGTAGGCCAGCGCGCTGCCCGGTGTACGGGTCGGCCAGCGTGCCGGCCAGCACCAGGCAGCCGTGGGTGTCGGGTCGAGCCGCACCTGCGTGAGGTCGCGGCGCAGGATGTCGTCGCGGGTGTCGCAGCCGTTGCGGTCGGTGTCCAGCCAGGCCTGGCCGAACCGGTCCCGGTCGTAGCCGGTCTTCGGCGCGCGGCCCTTGACCGTCAGCGTGGCGAGCAGCTCCAGCGCCGTGGGGCGGGTGCTCGTCCGGCCGGTGTCCTGGCCCGTGGCCGGGGCCTGCGGCGACCGGCCGTTGCCGGAAGGGTCCGGCCGGGGCGGTCGAGGCGGTGGCCGCCGAGCCGCCGGCTGCGGTGGTGGCCGGCTCGGGTCGGCCGGTCCCGGGCGTGCGGGCCTGGCTCGCGTCGTTCCGGCCGGTCGGAGAGCTCGCCGACGCGGCGGCGGGGTGCGACCCGGTGGCGGAGGTGTCGTGGGGTGCGTTGTCGACCCCGTGGCCGACCGCCACGAGCACCGCTGCGCCCGCGACGGTGAGCAGCCAGCGCCGCCGGTACCACGGTCTGGCCATCGACACCTTTCCGAATTCCCGGTCTTGCGCCGGGGGCAGCGCCCATCGTCTCTCCGGAGCGCGCCCGCCCGCAGGAAGTTGGGCAATCCGGACGCGCTGCCGGCCGTCGTGCGGCGTCCGGGCGACGGGTGGTCAGACATTCGGCTCCGCCCGGCCCCGGACGGCAATCTGTGACCACCCGCGCGCCGTCGGCTGCGGCCGCGGGGCGGTTCCTCGGCCGCCGTACGTCGCCTGCGAGGATGGCCCGCGTGACCGAGGAACCCGTGCTGCTGCCGCACCCGGTCACCGGGCAGCCGTTCCCGTCGCCGGTACCACCCGGCACGGGTTGGCCCGACGACCCGGCCACGCCGGACACCCCGGTCGCGCGCACCGCCGAGGACGTGGCCCGCCTCGCGGCTGCAGCCCCGGACGTCGGCGAGCTCTGCGGGGCGATGTCGGTCTGCCGGGCCTGCCCGCGGCTGGTGGCCTGGCGCGAGGATGTGGCGGCGACCAAGCGCGCGTCGTTCGCGCACCAGCCGTACTGGGGCCGCCCGATCGCCGGCTGGGGCGACGAGCAGCCCGGCGTGCTGATCGTCGGCCTGGCTCCCGCGGCGAACGGCGGCAACCGCACCGGGCGGATCTTCACCGGCGACCGCTCCGGCGACTGGCTGTTCGCGGCGCTGCACCGGGTCGGGCTCGCCACCCAGGCCACGAGCGTGCACGCCGGCGACGGCCAGCGGCTCGTCCACACCCGGATGGTGGCGGCGGTCCGCTGTGCGCCCCCGGCCAACAAGCCGACGCCGGGGGAGCGGGACGCCTGCGCACCGTGGCTGCTGCGCGAGATCGAGCTGGTCCGCCCGTCCGTACGCGCGGTGGTCTGCCTCGGCTCGTTCGGGTGGGACGCCGCGCTGCGGGCCTTCCGCTCACTCGGGTACGACGTGCCGCGGCCGAAGCCGAAGTTCGGGCACGCGGTGGAGCTCGCGCTGAAGGACGGCGAGGGCCACGAGGTCGTGCTGCTGGGCAGCTACCACCCCTCACAGCAGAACACCTTCACCGGCAAGCTCACCGAGGACATGCTCGACGCTGTGCTGGGCCGTGCCGCAGAGCTCGGCGCCGCGCGGGGCTGACCCGCGCGGCGCGGGACCGGGCTCGGCGCACGCCCACATCGCCCTGAGGTCGGGCGTTGGGGCGGGTGGTCAGCCAGCTTGGTCGAGTGGTGGTTCGTGGCGGGGTCTGCGTTCGCGGATCCAGCCGCGGGTGTCGTCGTCTGGTCCGCCGTCTGGTCGGTTGCCGCCTGGTCCGCGGGCGCGGGCTGCGCCGGGCCGGGCGCTGGGGCTGGGTTCGACTTGGTTTTGCATGGCGGGGGCGAGGCGGTGGCGTCCGGGTGGGGGTCGGAACTCCGGCAGGCCGTCGGCGGGGTTGAGGCGGACGGCCCAGGCGGTGGCGTGGATCAGGGTGTGGTGGGCGCGGCAGAGCAGCACGGTGTTGGCGAGGCTGGTGGGGCCGCCGTCGGCCCAGTGGGTGATGTGGTGGGCGTCGCAGGCGATGGGGGGTCGCCGGCAGCCGGGGAAGGCGCAGTGCCGGTCGCGGGCGAGCAGCGCCAGCCACAGGGTCGTGGCGACCAGGCGTTGGCTGCGGCCGGCGTCGAGGACGCCGGAGGGGCCGCCGAGGATGATGGGGAGGACCTCGGCGTCGCAGGCCAGGCGGCGTAGCGCCTGGCCGCAGAGGCGTTCGCCGGTGGTCAGGGTCGCGGTGCCGGCCCCGGTCTGCAGGGTCTGCAGGCTGGTGTGGATCAGCAGGCGGGGTTTCATGCCGTGGTCGGTCGGCAGCACCTGCGCGTCGGCCAGGCGTTGGCAGGCCTCGACCAGCGCGTCCCAGGTCCGGGCGCCGTGGTCGCGGGGATCGACCCCGTCCAGGCCGGTGTCGGGGTCGGTCGAGGGTTGGGGTGCGGCCAACGAGGCCAGCGCGGTCTTGATGACCGCGGCGTCCTCGAGGGTGCCGCGGCCCTTGAGCCGGACTCCGCCCAGGCCGTCCTCGACCAGGGCGAGGAACCGGTTGAGGTGGGCGGAGCGTTCGAGCTTGTCGAGCTTCTTCTCCTCCCGGGCCGCGACCCCGTCGGGGTCGAGGACCTCCAGCAGCCGCTGGCCGAGCTTGTCCAGCTCGGTGGCGTTCAACCCGGTCGCGTGCTCGAGGAGGAACGCCTCCCCGGCCGCCCGCAGCGCGGTGTCGAGGGGCAGCAGGTCCAGGCAGGCCACGATCACCTCGGCGTGCTCGGGGGAGATCTCCCCGGCCGTCAGCGCCGTCCTGGTCGCCTCCCGGGCGCCGGTGAGCGCGGCGGCGGTGCGCAGGATCCGCCGCCCCGTCGCGGCCCGCCCGCCGGCGGTCGCGGTCAGGTAGTCGGCCGCGGAGGCCCAGCCCGCGCTCTTGTGCACCTCACGGGCCTCGACCTCCACCGCGACGCCGGCCTGCACCGCGGCCAGGGTGGAGCGCAGCCTCTCGATCTGCAGGTTGACCTCCAGCAGCTCGGCCGGCGTCTTGGCCGCCCACACGACCTCGCTCAGCTCCGCGACCGCGTCCCGCGCCGCGGCCACCACCCCCGCCGACCCGCCCGGCGCGCCCGACCCACCCGCGCCGCCCGGCGCGTCCCACCCGCCGGGGCCGCCCGGGGAGCGCGGAGGGGGTGTGCTGGTCATGAGCACACTCAACCAGCCCCCACCGACACAATCCAGCCCCGAATCGAACAACGTGCGAATCTGTGGACGAGGACCCAGACAAGTCCGCCTCGTCGCTGGCTGCTCCGTCGACGTCTGCGTGTCAGCCGCCGCCAGTCTGCCTGCGTACCAGCGAGCACGACGTCACGACCGGCTCGACGTCTGGAGACCGACGTCCGCGACGAGACTTTCGCCCCTGCCATGCGCCGTCCCGTGCCGCCAGCCTGGAAGCCGACCCGGCCGAAGGACCGAGACAAGGACCAAGAGGGGCAGGTGGCTGTGATGCGGGTGCGGATCGCCTACGCCAGCGAACACGGCGCGACCAAGGGCGTGGCCGAGCGGCTGGCCCACGTGCTCAACGAAGCGGGGCTCGAGGTCGCGTGCGCCTCGGTGCAGCAGGCGCCCGACCTCGGGGACTGCGAGGCGGTCGTGCTCGGGAGCGCCGTGCACAACATGGCGTGGCTACCGGCCGCCACCGCGTTCCTGCGCAACAACCAGCTGGCGATCCGCCAGCGCCCGACCTGGCTGTTCAGCGTGGGCATGCCGGCCGCGCTGCGCCGCCCGTTGCGGACCATGGCCACCCGGCAGGAGGAACACCGCCTGCTCGACGACGTACAGGTGCTCGCCCGGCCGAACGGACACCGCCTGTTCTCCGGCGTCTTCGAGCGCACCGACGTCGACGGCGCGGCCGGGCACCTGCTGTTCTGGGCGGTGGCGGGTCACTACGGCGACTTCCGTGACTGGGACGCGATCGACGCCTGGGCGCACGCGATCGCCGACGAGCTCACGCGCGTGCCGGCGGTGTGATCAGCACCGGGTGACGCGGTTTCCCCACTGCTGGTGCACCAGCGCGGCCAGCTCGGGGTCCTCGACGTCGTGGCCGGCGGCGTACTCCACGAGGGCCGCGGCGACCTTGGAGAGCTTGAGGTTGTGCCGCTCGGAGACGTACTTCAGCTCGGCGAAGGCAGCCTCGGGGCTCTCGCACTGCACGCCGACGAGCACGCCCTTGGCCTGGTCGATGATCGGCCGGGTCTTCAGCGCAGCCTTGAGCCGCCGCTCGAACTGTTCGTCCTCGCGCATCGCTGCCCTCTCTCTCCAGAGCACACCCCGTGACTTGTTCCCCATCTGTCACAACGGATGCCTGTGGATCGGCGTTACGGCGTGCGGCCGGTCGCTCACTGCGCTGAAGGGGACGGTCGCGGGGTGATCCGGCAGGGCGCCTGCCGGGGGTCTGCCGGCGCCAGCCCCTAGATTGGTGGCCCGGCGCCCCCGTATCCCAATGGCAGAGGAAGAGGTCTTAAAACCTTTCAGTGTGGGTTCGAGTCCCACCGGGGGTACAAATCCACTCCGACGCAATAGTCAGAAAGGGCTATTGATCTCTCGGGCGTTCGGTCAGTCTCAGGTAACGATCCGGCGAAGTCGTCGGGAACTTTCGAGACCCGAACACCCCGGCCGCGTCGCAAAGCATGTTCACGTGGGGAAGTTGGAGAAGTCCGCGAGGAACCGGTCCGCCTCGTGGTCGAACCAGGGGTCGTCGGTCATGTCGGCGATGATCCGCATCTGCTTGATGACGATGCCGTGGTACTTCTCGCTCTGCCAGTGCGGCCGCTGGCAGAACGGCGCCCGCAGGCAGTAGTACGACGGACCCTGCGGCGCCCGGAACAGCGGGAGGTACTCGCGCAGCGTGGTCACCGCGGCGCTGAAGAGGTTCCTGGCCCGCCGGGAGTGGGTGAGGCTGTAGTAGTCCCAGACGCCGAACGTCGCGAACATGTCGCCGTTGAGCACGAGCAGGGGCTTGGTGTTGCCGGCGTACTCCTCGAACCAGAGGTAGTGGTTGTGGTCGACGTACATGTCCCACGGTCCGCGCGTTCGCGGTCCGCGGTCGTCCAGGGTCGCGAAGACCTTGTCGGCCGCGTCGCGCCAGACCTGCTTGCCGGTGACCTCGTACAACCGGGTGAACAGGGAGAGCGCCTGACCCTGCGCCATGGCAGACCACCAGGGGGAGTGCAGGGTGGCGCTCTTGATGCCGCCGAGGGAGAAGTCGAAGGGGTAGGGGAAGTACATCCCGCCCCGGCGCATCTGCGAGACCTCGATGAGCTTGCGCGCGTTGACCTTCGCCGACCTCAGCGCCGCCTTGCTCCCCGTGCGCTGGGCGACGTCGAGCTTGGCCAGCCCGAACTGGGTGAGTACGACGGGGTGGTAGTAGCGCTGGCCGTCCCGCATGTAGACCACCACGCCGTGCTTGTCGACCGGCTCCGGCAGGACGTGCTCGGAGAGCAGCTTGTCGGTGTACGGGCGCTGGTGCACGGGCTTCGGGGTCAACCGGCTCGTGCGCCACGGCTGACCGTTGCGCCGGTGCCCGAAGAAGGGCTTGTGCGGCGGCGGGATGTGCACCGTCACCGGACGCAGGGTCGCGGAGGTCGCCTCTGAGGAGGCCTGCCGCGCCACAGACTGGTGCGGTTGGCTGCCGCTCGTGCACCCCCCGATGAGGAGCAGAAGGGCGGACGCCAGTGCGACGAGGAGTCGGCGAGTCACGGACGCCAAGGTACCTGCGGGAAGAATTTGAGACCGATCTAGGGGGTGTCGTCGCGCTCGGCTCAGAGATGAACTAGTGTCACATCCGGCAAAGCAGCGACGTACTCAGGCTTTACCGAGTTTGGACCCTTCGTGGCCTTCTTGTGCGCGGTGGTGAAAAAGGAGGTAATGTCCCTGAGGCACCCGCTACTGTGTGCCCGGGAGACTGGGACTTGTGGGTCGCAGTCGTTCACCGGGGGACGATCCCCACTGTTAAAAGTCTCTTTGGAGGAGATCTTGAGTAAGTCACACGCTGGGCGTCGCAAGGGCCTTGCGGCCCTCGCAACGAGCGCCCTCGTTGTGGGCGCATGCGTCGCCGGTGCTGGTGCCGCGTCCGCCGACAGCAACTTCAGCTTCACCCGCGTCTACGGGCAGTACCCGCTTCGACACCGCGATCGCGGTTGCCAAGAAGTTCGGCAACTCCGACAACGTCATCCTCGCCAGCGGTGACGCGAACCACTACCCGGACGCGCTGAGCGCCAACTACCTCGCCGGCCACGTCCACGAGCCGATCCTGCTCACGCAGGGCAGCGCCACCCCGCCGAACGTTCTGAACTACCTGCAGAGCAGCGGCGTCAAGAACATCACCATCGTCGGCGGTCCGCTCGCGGTCAGCTCGGCCCAGGAGGCTGCGCTCAAGGCCCAGGGCTACAACGTCACCCGCATCGACGGCGGCGCCACCGGCGACCGCTTCGACACCAACGCCGCCATCCTCAAGGACGGCCGGCGACCGCGGCGTCGACGGCGTCGAACACCGCCCTCATCGCCACCGGCAACAACTTCCCGGACGCGCTGGGCGCCGGCCCGCTGGCCTACCACGCGGGCATGCCGGTCGGCCTGTCCAACAAGGGCGACATCTCCGACTACGTGATCGCCGCCCTCAAGGCTGACGGCGTCGACCACGCGATCATCCTCGGTGGCCCGCTTGCCGTGCCGCAGAGCGTGATCGACAAGCTGGCTGCCAACGGCATCCAGTTCGTCACCCGTCTCCAGGGCTCCGCCGGCAACACCGGTCGCTCCGGCACCGCTGCCGCGGTTGCGCAGTACGCCGTCGACAAGCTTGGCTTCACCGTCAACAACGCCGACGTGGCCAGCGGTCGCGTTGCCGGTGACGGTGCTGACGCTCTGGCTGCCGGTCCGCTGTCGGGCAAGGAGAACACTCCGCTGCTCATCACCGAGACCGAGTCTGTCGGCGGTGCGGCGGTCAACTACCTGAAGGCGCACGCGAACACGCTGCAGAGCGGTCGCATCTACGGCGGCCCGATGGCGATCACCAACGCGCTCGAGGCGACGCTCGAGCAGGCGGCTCAGTCCGTCACCTCCAACCAGAGCTACAGCGTGACGCCGCAGGGCGAGCCAGCAGGTTCCGATCTCCTCCGGTGGTACCTCTCGAACAACGCGGGCAACGTCAAGTACACGGTCAGCGGTCTTGCCGACGGCAAGCCGTCGACATCCAGCTGGCTGACCCGGCCAACATCACCACCGACGCCAACGGTCAGGTCACCTTCGCGGCCGACGGCAGCGGTAACGCCGACTTCGGCACCGCCGACCGGCCACGATCACGGTCGTGAACGGCATCGCCAACGGCAGGCTGACCACGCTTACGGCGTCATGCCGGTCAACGGCCAGTCACCTTCTCGGTCGACAGCACCGCGGCGGGTACGGCCCAGCCGGTCGTCTACAGCCAGGCCGACAACAACAACACGCTCGAGGTCGGACGCCAACGGCACGCCCACCGAGGCTTTCGGTGTTGGCGGCGGGTGACCTGGTCGCCGCAGGGCCGCTGCAGTTCACCAGCCCCCCGGTACGGTCACGCGAGTCGACGGCCAGACCCTCTGGCTCGACACCACCGGCGACCCCGGCTGCCGACGTGACGGTCAAGTACGCCGCCGGTGACACGTTCACCTACGACTCCGGCTCGACGACGGCGACGATCTCCGATGTCCAGTTCTCGAACTGGATGAGCAAGGGCGACCGGCTGACGTGACCGCGTACAACCCGGGGAACACTGCCTGGACGCTGAACACCGACGTGCCGAACGCGCCGACCGGCGTGTCCGCGCCTTCGACAGCGACCTCGGGCAACGTCACGGTCTCCTTGACCGCCGACGAACCCCGACGTCGCGGGCTACCAGCTGCTGCGCGCTCCGGTGCACCGATGGCACGGTCGGCGACTACACGGTCGACTCTTGGCTCGACGTCTCTGGCACCAAGTTCACTGACCCGACCCCGGCTGCGGGAACCTACTCGTACAGGTCCGCCAAGAACGCCAACGGCTCCTGCGCCGGTGTCGAACAGCGGCGCAGGCCACCGGTTCCGGCCGCTGCTGACACGACCGCTCCGACCGTGAGCAACATCGTGACCAGCGATAACAACAGCGACGGCACGATCGACAATGGTGACCAGTGCGGTCAGCTTCCTCGGAGACGTGACTCTTGGTAACAACGCGTCCTTCACCTTCCGTGACGCTGACGGTTCCGTCGGCACGCTGACCCGCGGTGGCAACGCCACGATGTCGCTGAATGGTGCGGGAACCACCGCCTTCATCAACGTGACCGGCGCGCCGGTCCCGCAGGAGGCGGGTAGCCCCCTCGGCCTGGACGCACGGCTCGAACGAGCTGTCACCAACTCCACCGGCGTTGCTGACATGGCCGGGAACGACCTTGCCGAGGTTCAGGTCGTCGCTGACCGGAACGTACCGCTGTCGCTCCGGCGGCGGCTGCTACGAAGTTCACGTGTCGTTCAACTCGCCGATCGACCAGACGACGGTTTCAACGGCCGACTTCATCGTTCCGACCGGCACCACGGTCACCGGCGTCTCGTGGAACGCGAGGACACGGTCGCAGACCGTCACGGTCGACAACGCGCTCGCGCAGGGTGACGTCGTGGGCGTGAAGGCCCAGTCGACGTCGAACGCTGACGGTGGCAACGGCCGCGGCGGCGAAGGGACTGCGACGACCATCGCCTGACGAGTAAGAATGACAGTCCTCGGGACGTGAGTTCCGCGGTCTGAGGAGTAACGCCGGGTGGCCGGCCCCCTCGGGGGTCGGCCACTTCGTTTGCCTGCGTGAAGAGAGTTCTCGGAAGCTATTCCGAGGCCTGAGCAACACACCGGGTGGCCGGTCCCTTCGGGGGCCGGCCACTTGGTCGTTCCGGCACGAGCAGCGGGACGGGCCCCGCACTCGGCGACGGGTGTGGGGCCCCTTCGGCGTGTCGGCGGCCGCGGCGCCTGACGTGTGGGGGCTGAGGCCAGTTCAGGTTGTGGGGTGGCGTGCACGCGGTCCCAGACGTCGAGGAGGTCGCCGAGGACGTGGTAGGGGATGAGCCGGTAGATGATGTCGAGGGGTTCGAGCAGGTTCAGCACGTTTCCCGCGATCGCTGGCTGGTAGTTGAGCAGGGCGGCGAGGTGTGTGCGCAGGGTGGGGTCGGCGGCGATGAGCTCGGCGGCGACGTGCCGGACGTCCGCGACGAACTGCGCGTCTTGCGCGAGTGCGTGGAGCGCTGCTCGGCTGTACATGAGCCCCCGTCGGTCGGTATCTGCGTCGCGTCGGCCGGTGGCCTCCTGCGCTGGACGGTCCGCGGCCGAGAGCGGCGCGTCAACCGTCCGGGCGCATGCCCGCATGGCTGGCGGCGCGGGGCCGTGGCCGCGTCGGTTCCGGCCGCCGTGTGCGGGACACAGTGCGGGCCCTGCACCTGGTCGATCAGGTGCAGGGCCCGTTGCTGTGCCGGTGTGGTGACGTCTCCGGTCGCGGTTGACCGTGGTGGCCGGTGGTCGGCCGGCAAGCTGCCGCTGTGGCGGGGTCAGGCCGCTGCTGTCTCCGCGTGCGGGGCTGAGGGCGTCGAGGGTGGCTTGTACGCGGGTGTGGAGGTCGCTCGGAGGCTGCTGGTGGTCTTGTCGAGCTGGTCGAGGCTGCGTCGGGCGGCGTGGGTGTGCCGGGTGAGCGTGTCGAACCCGGTCAGGGCGTCGGCGAGCGCGGTGACGGTGCTCTTGAGCCGGGGCAGGTCGACGTCGTGCCGACCGCTGCGTTCGGTCAGGGTGGTGTGCCAGGCCCCCGCCGGACCGACGCCACCGCGCTCGCCACGACGGGCGCTGGACTCTCCGGCCGCTAGGCGCGGCCACCGGTGTCCACCGCGTCGTACACGCGCCTGGCGGCCGAAACCGGGCCCGTTGGTATGCAGATCATGCTCTGCGAGAGTAGGATCCGCATACCAAAGGAGGTGGATGTGTCGGCGCGACCAGGGGTTCCCCGCGAGTTGAGCCAGGCGCCGCTGCGCACGGTACGGCCCCGCGACGCCCGCGGTGTGTACCGCGACCCGCACCCCCAGTTCGCCCGACTGACCCGGGCTGGGGCCCTGCTGCGGATGGCCGACGGCTACTACGCGGTGGTACCCGACGACCGAGACCCGGCCTGGCGCCCCAGCGTGGAGGCCGCCGCAGCCGGGGTCGCGGCCGCCATCTACGGGCCGGCCGACGCCATAGTGATGGGGATCAGCGCCGCACGGGTGCACGGCGCCATCCCCCGCGCCGTCGGCGTCGCCACGGTGGCGGTCCCACGGCAGCACCGGCCCCTGGCCTTGGACGGGCTCGGGGGCGCGGTCGTGTACTTCGTCAAACGCGACGTGGAGCGACTTGACGCCCGCCAGGAGGCCCTCGGCGACCTCGGCCGGGGACTGGTCACCACCCCGGAGCAGACCGCCTTGGACCTCGCCCGCCCCCGCGACCACCACCTCAACGCCGCCCAGGTCCAGGAAGCCGTGCGCAACCTGATGCCGCTGTGCGACCCGGAACTCCTCAAGGAGCTGGCCAGCAGCCAACGGATGGGCGCGGCGCTGAACCGCCTGAAGCAGGTCGCCACATGAACAGGGCGGCCGACGCCCTCGCCTCCGGGCTCTCACGCCGCGAGCTGGCCGACTACGTCGAGCAGTTCGGAGCCGCCGAGGAGCAGGTCCACCGCGACCACCTCATCTCGATCCTGCTCGCCGCGCTGGCCGCCAGCAGCGACGCAGAGCACCTGATCTTCTTCGGCGGGACCGCCCTCTCCCGTACCCACTTGGTCGACTTCCGGCTCTCCGAAGACATAGACCTGCTCACCCACGCACCCCGCGGCGAGGTCGCCCCGACCGGCTGCAGCGCGCAGGCGGCCACGATGACGGTCGGGGAGGGGCTGCGGGTCCAGGTGCAGTTCTTGACCGCGGACCACTACCCGGCGTGGCCAACCGAGACCGCGGCTATCGAGCAGCGCTACACCGACGTCCGGCCCGCCCAGCTACGCACCCTCACCCTGGAAGCCTTCGTCGCTGCCAAGACCGCCGCGTGGATCGACCGACAGGCACCGCGCGATCTCTACGACCTCTACGGCCTCGCCCGCCATGGCGCCATCAACGCCACCGCCGCCGACCTCTTCCGCCGGCACGGCCCGACCGGCAACAACCCCGGCCCGTGGGCCTTCGACACAGCCCCCTCGGAGACCAGTTGGCGTGCTGCTCTCGCCCACCAGTGCCGACTCCAGGTAACGGCGGCCGAAGCTCTTGAAGTCGTCGCCGGCGCCTGGGCGAGCGTCGGTACATGACTCACAGGGACCTCCGGAGCCGGGCGGCGAAGCGCTTCCGAACGTGGGCTCCTTCAACCAACCGCCACCGAGAGGCCGGATTCGCCGGGCAGCAGAGCCCTTCCGCGCCTAGAGTCGTCTGCCGTGGATGTGGGGGCCGAGCACGGTGTCGGACCGATTGCCGCCTTCGCCCTCCCGTGGTTGCATGGTCGGACTCGTCCCCGGCTGTGAAGGGCCTCCCATGCGACACCTCCGGCGCGCGTGCCTCCTCCTCGCTTCGGTCACTGCGGTGGTAGCCACGAGCGCGGCCACCGTGCCGGCGGTCGCGGCCGGCCCGCAGGCGAGGAACCCAGCTCACGGCGGCGGAGGGGGAGGGACCTCCTCCAGCAGCGAGGGGTACGACCTCAGCTACCCGCAGTGCAACGGCCGCTTCCCCCACGGGGGCGCCTTCGGGATCGTGGGCGTCAACGCCGGGATCGTGTACTCGCCCAACCCCTGCCTGGGCACGGGGGACGGGCCGAGCGAGCTGGCGTGGGCGATCGGCACCGGGCATCCGCAGTTCTACGCCAACACCGCCGACCCCGGGCCGGCCTACTCCAGCTACTGGCGCTACGACCTGTGGCAGAGCTTCCCCGAGACCTGCACCTCCGATGACCTGAACAGCACCGGGTGCTCCTACGACTACGGCTGGTACGCCGCGCAGGACTCCTTCCGGGACGCGGTGGCCGGCGAGCAGGAGGTCACCTCCAGCAGCGCGAGCGCCGCGACCCAGGCGGCGGCGAGCGCGCCGTGGTGGCTGGACGTGGAGACCGGGAACAGCTGGGAGAGTCAGGAGTCGCCCTACTCGGCCAACCTGGACGTCGCCTACGCCAACGACGCGGCTGCGCTGCAGGGTGCCGCGGACTATCTCGCCGCGCAGGGCGTGACGCAGGTGGGCTTCTACTCCACAGCAAGCCAGTGGGACCAGATCACCGGCGGTGCCGCGCTCTCAGGGCCGGACTGGGTGGCCGGCTACGCCGACCAGGCCAGCGCGGCCCGAGGCTGCGGGCAGGTCGGGTTCTCCGGCGGTGCGGTGGCGCTGACGCAGTACCGCGCGAAGGGGTTCGACGCCGACCACGCCTGCTGAGGGGTGCCGGGACAGTCAGGGCAGGAGGGCCCGCCGGCCTCGGGGGCTGGACCGGTCAGCGGACGCAGGTGCGGGAGACCCACCGGTGCCAGTGGTCCTGCGCGTCCTTCACCCGGTAGACGGTGGTCCACGTCCCGCGGTGGTCTGCGCGCACGTGCCACATCTGCCAGTGCGGGTGCGCCTGGCCCCGTCGGTGGAACGCCACCCGGTGAGCCGGGTCGAGCACGGTGACGCGGTAGGCGCGGGGACCGCCGTCCCAGACCCGGTACCTGGTCCCTACGGTGAGGTACTGGCCCGCGTGGAGCCGCGGCTGTGGCTCGGAGACCTGCACCAGTGCGGACGCCGACGAGGCCGGCAGTACGACGCCGCCGATCGCCACGGCGGCCGTGGCCAGCACGGCGCCCCTCGTGTGCCGAGTCGACATCCACCTCACCCCGAGACGTTCCGAGCACGGTCGCTCCTGCGCACCCAGCATAGGTACCACCGGTCGCCTTCGTCGGTCGAAGCGCCGAGGTGTGACACACGTCCCGCGTGACGCGTTGGGGTCCCGGCCTCTGCCTTGTTAGCGTGGCGAGGTCAATGATCGACTGGCCGGGACGGGGACCCCTTCCCGCGTCTGCCACCACCGTGCCCGACGAGGCGCACCCCCATGCGTGGCCGGCGGCACCGGATTGCGTCGCCCGGCGCACACGCGTCCTGTGACGCGGCGCCGACCCCTGCGATGAACCCTGCGATGAACCCTGCGACCCGGCACCCAGACTCCCCTGTTGAGAGGTTCTCGGATGTTCTTTGCGCCGTCCTCGCGCGCCCCCGAACCGACCATGAAGAACTCGCACCGGCGACGGCTGCGCCCGCTCCTGCTGGCGCTGGCCGCCCTGCTCGGCACCACCGGCGTGACGGCTCCGGCCGCGAGCGCCTCCGCCGCCACCCGTCACCACGTCCGCATCCATCGCGGCGACACCATGGTCAAGCTGC
Source organism: uncultured Actinomycetota bacterium (assembly GCA_963709685.1). Lineage (GTDB taxonomy): Bacteria > Actinomycetota > Actinomycetes > Propionibacteriales > Nocardioidaceae > Nocardioides_B. The sequence goes on along the minus strand of CAVPXH010000019.1, from coordinate 53,176 downwards.
ACAAGCGCCTGCACCGCCCCGTGTGGTGTCTGGCCAAGCGCAACCACATCGCCAATCCCAACCGCATCCGCGCCGGCCGCCGCCTGGTCGTCCCGTCGCGCGCCTGGTGCCGACACCACCACGGTCGCCGTACCGTCGCCCCACGCACCGCGCGGCCCGCGTCTCCCGGTCGGCCCACCGCGCTCCGCTGAGACACGCCCAGACGCGGCCGGCGTTCAAGGCGTGGGCGCGCGCGCATGTCCGGCGTGGCCAGTTCCCGGCGCTGAACCGGCTCTGGAACCGCGAGTCCGGCTGGAACCACCGAGCCCGCAACCCGTACTCGGGAGCCTACGGCATTCCCCAGGCCCTGCCCGGTTCGAAGATGGGCCGGCACTGGCGCACCGACGGCTACACCCAGATGCGGTGGGGCCTGCACTACATCCGGAAGCGGTACGGCTCGCCGGTCGGCGCCTGGAGGTTCTGGACCCGGCACCACTGGTACTGAGCGCACTTCCCTCGCGCAGGGAGCCGGCGCCCCGGGCGGCGAGTGCTCGGGGCCGGTTCCCCGACCACCGCGACGACGGGACGGTCCGTCCCCCAAGACGTAACGAAGCGGACTTGCGCTCGCCGGTCGTAATGCTAAAGAATGACTGTTTCATGTTTCCGGCTTGATCGGCCGGGCACACTGGTTCTAGGTCTTCCGCGTGACTTCGGAAGATCTCCTCCAAGAGGACGGCTCCCGGCTCGACATCCCCTGTTAGCCGGGAGCCGTCGCTTGAGCGGACACCGTGCGGCTGCCCGGGGTCCGCGACGGCTGGCAGGATGGGCCGGGCACCGTTGCCCACGCGAACCACCGCCCACGCAGCCGGAGAGAACGCAGCCACGTGACCAGCCCAGGGACAGCCCCGCCCTCCCGGGAGCAGGTTCGCCCGCTGTCGGCGCCCGCCCTCGCTCGCGCGCAGCTCGCGCTGCGCCGCCCGGGGCTGTCCGCGCAACGACGGCTCGACCTCGCCCGCGACACCGCCCTCGGCCTGGTCGCGGCCGGCAACCCCCGCAAGGCCGAGGAGCTGGTCCGCCAGCAGGCGGCTCGCCTCGACCGGGACCCGGCCTGCGAGCTGCTGGCCGCGGTGGCGAAGGAGGTCCTCGACGGCGGGGTCGCCACCGACCTGGCGCGGGAGGCGTACGCCGCGGTGCTCGCCCGGGCCGACGTCCACCTCGCCGCCGGCCGCAAGGCGAAGGCGGCGGAAGCGTTCGCCGAGGCGATGTGGCTGGCGTTCCACCGGGTGCTGCACTTCGACGGGTTGACCTCGCCGCTCGCCGCCGACCCCGCGGGCTACACCGCACCCCTTCGCGAGAGCTCGACCGCCCAGGCGCTCCGCGCGCCGCGCGACGAGGACCCGCAGCGGCGGGAGGCAGCGGGCGGCCGGATCCTGTTCACCACTCGGGTCAACGCCAACTTCCTGGCTGAGCTGCGCCGGTACGTCGACCAGGAGCTCGGCCTCGAGAGCCGGTTCGCCGACCTCGCCGACGACGGCACCCTCAACGGCTTCGCCGGCCGGCCCGCAAGGATCGCCCGGCAGATCCTGACCGGCGGCCCCGCGCTGCCCGAGGCGGTCGCGGCCCGCCTCTCCGCCGACACCGCGTGGGCCGACGTCGTGTTCGTGGAGTGGTGCCTGCCGCAGGCCGTCTTCCAGACGATGCTGCCGCAAGACCGCACCCGGGTCGTGGTACGCCTCCACAGCCAGGAGGTGTTCACGCTCTGGCCGCACCTGGTCGACTTCAGCCGCGTCGACGACGTCGTGTTCGTCAGCGCGCACCTGCGGGACCTGGCCGTCGCCGCCATCCCCGGCCTGTCCGGACCGCGCGCGCCCCGGCTGCACGTCATCCCCCTCGCGCTGGAGCTCGCGCCCTTCGCGCAGCCCAAAGCCGACGACGCACGTTTCACCCTCGCCCTGGTCGGGTGGAGCTCGCCGGCCAAGGATCCGCGCTGGGCGCTCGAGGTCCTCGAGGAGCTGCGCAGGCACGACCGCCGCTACCGGCTGCTGCTGGTCGGGGCCGACTACCGTGCCGACGTCAGCGCGGCCGCACGGGAGTACGGCGTCGCGCTGAGCGATCAGCTCGCGGCGCTGGAGCGGGCGGATGCCGTGCGGCGCCTCGGCCAGCGTGACGACGTGCCGGAGGTGCTGCGCTCGGTCGGGGTGCTCCTGAGCACGTCGGTGCGGGAGAGCTTCCACGCCGCTGTGGTGGAGGGCGCGGCCAGCGGCGCCGTACCCGTCGTGCGCGACTGGCCGTTCTTCGCCGCGCAGCCGCACGGCGCGCGCACGCTGTTCCCGGCCGACTGGGTGGTGGCCACCCCCGCCGAGGCCGCGGCCCGGGTCCTCGCGGTCACCACCGACGGCGCGGTGTGGCGTGAGCACGGCGCCGCCGCGGCCGCCCACGCCCGCGCGACCTGGGACTGGAGCGTGGTGCGCGGCCGCTACGACGTGCTGCTGTCGCCGACCAGTCGGGCGTAGACCCCGTCGAGGACCTCGGCCTGCTTGTCCCAGGTCCACGACTGCAGCAGCTCGAGGCCGTCGTAGGCGGCGCGGTACTTCTTGGGGTCGGCGAGCACGGCGCGGATGGCGCGGACGTAGTCGTCGAGGTCCTCGGCGCGGAACACCTCGCCCTGGCCGGTCCGCCGGACCATGGCGGCCATCTCCTTCACGTCGCTGACCACGATGGGCAGGTGGGCGTGGGAGTACTCGAAGAACTTCGTGGCCAGCGAGATCTCGTGGTTGAGGTGGTGGTGGGTGGGGTGCACGCCGATGTCGGCGCTGGCGACGTAGTCCACGACGTGCTCGGGCGCGACGTACGGCACCAGGTGCACCCGGTCGCGCACGCCCAGCCGTGCGGCGCGCTCCATGAGCTCGTTGACGTACGCCGTGGTCGGGGAGGCCACCACGAAGGCGACGTGCACGCCCTCGAGCCGGGGGAGGGCCTCGACCATGATCGCCACCCCGCGCTGGGGAGCCATCCCGCCGCTGTAGACGAGCAGCGGGGTCTCGGCGTCGAGGCCGCACAGGTCCCGTAGCCGGGGTGCGTCGTCCGGCAACGGGTCGTGCTCGACCTGCGGGGCGTTCATCACCACCGCGGGCCGCTCGGGCAGGTGGTGCTCCGCGACGAGCATGTCGGCGATCGTCTCGGACACGGTGACCACGGCGTCGGCGAGAGGCAGGTACTCCCGCTCGTGGGCGACCTGCGCCGGCAGCCACCACGGGTGCGCGCTGGGCCGGCTGAGACCGGGGAGGAACTCGTGGGCGTCGTAGACGAGCTTGGTGGGGCGGCCCTGGGCGCGGGCGCGGATGGTGGCGCGGGCGCCGACGCCGATCATGGCGAAGTCGTTGGCGTGGATGAGGTCGGGTTTGAGCCGGTCGATGACGGGGCCGTAGGCGAACTCGAAGTCCCACAGGTGCGGGTCCATCACCCGCCACGCCCGGTCCCCCGCGGCGGTGTCGAGCACCCGGTCCACGCCTGCCCGGCGCTCCCTGTCAGCCGCGATCCGGCCCGGCCCGCCGCTCGGTCGCCTCGGCCCGCGTGGCCACCCAGCGGCCCTCCGCCGGGCCAGCCCGAGCGCCGCCTTCGTGCGGGCGCGACCACCACCAGCGAGGACGCCGGGCCGCGTGCACCTGCCTCGGCCTGCTGCTGCCGGAGCAGTCGTTGCATGCGTGCGTCGTGGGCTTTGGCCTCGACCTGGCGTTGCCGGTAGCGCGCCAGCCGCTTGGTGCGGTAGGACAGCGACCCTCGCAGCAGTCCGCTGCGCAGTTGGTAGCGGCGGACGGGCAGGGTGTTCTCGACGGGGATGAGGCGGACCTTGGCGGCGCCGAGGGTGAAGCGTTGGGGTTTGGGGGTGGGGGAGCGGCCGATGAGGGTGACGTCCCAGCCGTGCTCGGCGGCGGAGCGGGCCTGTTTCTGCACCCGGGAGTCGTTGTGGACGCTGTTGTCGACCAGCATCACCACCCGGCCGCGGCTCATCGCGGTGCCCCCGGGGCGGTCTGGGGGGTGGGGGTGTGCACGGTCGTGCCGGTGGCGGCGGAGTGCAGCACGGCCTCGGCGACGGCGACGGTGCGCAGTCCCTCGGCGAGGGTGACGATCCCCTCGGCGCCGGTGTGTCGAAGGAGGGTGTCGCGGAAGCGTTCGTGCTCGACGAGGAGGGGTTCGCGTTTGGTCAGGGCGTAGCGGGTCATGTCGCCCTCGCTGACCCCGCGGAAGGCGCGCAGGGCTTCCCACTCGGCCTCGGCGTGGCCGTTGGCGTAGAAGGTCAGGTCGGCGGTGAGGGTGTCGGCGATGAAGCAGCCGCGTTCGCCGGTGACCACGGTGGAGCGTTCCTTGAACGGGGAGAGCCAGTTGACCAGGTGGTTGACCATGATGCCGCCCTGCAAGACGCCGACGGCGGTGACCATGTCCTCGTGCGGGCGGCCGCTCTTGGTCACGGTGCGCGCCGCGACCGAGGTGTAGGGGTGGCCGGTGACCCAGGCGGTCAGGTCGATGTCGTGGGTGGCCAGGTCCTTGACCACGCCGACGTCGGCGATGCGGGCGGGGAAGGGGCCTTGGCGGCGGGTGACGACCTGGTAGACCTCGCCGAGCTCGCCGGCCTCCAGGCGGGCGCGCAGGCTCTGCAGGGCCGGGTTGTAGCGCTCGATGTGCCCCACCCCGGCGACCAGGCCCCGGGCGCCGAAGGCCTCGGCCAGCCGCTCGGCGGCCGCCACGCTGTGGGCCAGGGGCTTCTCGATCAGCGCCGCGACCCCGGCCTCGGCCAGCGCCAGCCCGACCTGTTCGTGCAGCCCGGTCGGGCAGGCCACCACCGCGTAGTCCACCCCCAGGCCCAGCAGCTCCTCGACGGTGTCGACCACCGCCGCGCCCTGCGCGAGACGATGCGGGTCACCGGCCGGCTCGACCACCCCGACCAGGTCCACCCCCTCCAACCCGGCCAGCACCCGGGCATGGTTGCGCCCCATCGCCCCCAACCCGACCAGGCCCGCCCGCAACCGGCTCACACCCTGCCCCTTCCTCCGTCCGGGAGATCGCGTCCGCCGCGCCGCGCGCGGGTGACTGCCGGGAACCGTATCAGCGCGCGGGACGGGAACCCCGGCACGGCAAAGCCCCGGCACACGCCGTTGTGTGCCGGGGCTTGGCCGATGAGGGCGACGGTCAGCGGCTCGCCACGCCGAGACCCTCGATCCTCACCGGCTTGCCGCGCGAGACCACCTTCACCGTGATCACCCCGCGCTTCTTGGAGGAGAACTTCTTGACTAGAACCACGCGCTTGCCGACCGTCCGGTTGGCACTCAGCGAGACTTTCTTCAGCAGTGTCCTGCCGAGGAACACCTTGACGGTCCCGTTCCCGCGGCCCTTGGTGACCACGAGTGCGATGGCCTTGATCCCGCTGCGGCGCAGCTTGAGGGTCGCCCCCTTGCGCTTGGTCTGCGAGAACGTGTTGAGGAAGTGGCCGCGGTGCTTGCGCTTCGCCCAGCCGGTCGACGCCTTGAGGCCGGTGTTGTTGACCGGGACCGTGAACGTCCGAGTGGCCGGGCTGGCATCCTCGACGCCGAGCGTGTTGATCGCCGCGGCGCGAAAGACGTGGGTGCGTGAGGTGAGCCGTGTGATGCTCACCGGGTCGGTGCAGCCCTCGAGCGCCTTCCCGTCGAGCGTGCAGGCGTAGTGGGCGCCCGACTGGTCCGAGGACAGGCCGATGCGGGTGCCGCGGCCGAGCAGCCAGCGCGGCGGGCCGCTGGTGAGGGTGGTCTCGGGCGCCAGCGGCGTCGTGCTGGCCACGGTGAAGACGTAGGACACCGGGGTTCCGGTTACCGTGCCACTCTTCGCCGTGGCGGTGAACTTGTAGACGCCGTCGGCGAGGCCGGAGTAGGTCACCGGTGACGTGCAGGCCTTCGTCCCGGCCTGGCTGGGACCGTCCAGGGTGCACGTGAAGGTCGCGGCCGGGTCGGCCGGGTCGGTGCCCAGCCCGAAGAGCACGTCGGACGTCGTGGTGGCCTCCGGCTTCTGGGTGAGCAGCGTGGTGAGCGTCGTGGTGCCGCCGCCGGTGCCTCCGCCAAGGACCTGCACGAATGTTGCGACCGGCGAAGTCGCCAGGCTGGCCAGCGGACCGTACGTGCACGTGGCGCCGGTGGCGTTGCCGGGACAGTTGGTCCATCCGGCGAACTGGTAGTTGCTGGCCGCGGGGACGGCGGTGAGCGTGCCGCCGACAACGCCGAGCAAAGACGGCAGGGTGCTGCACGTCAGGGTGGTCAGCGGGTCGGTGTTGGTGCACGTGGTCGTGACGCCGGCGACCGTGTTGGTGATCGAGCCGACCCCGTCGATCTGCGGGTACACCCCGCCGAGCAGGGCGGCCGCGCCGGAGGACGTGCCGGCGGCATGTGCCGGGGCAGCCACGACCAGGCCGGTCGCGACCGCGAGCCCGACAGCCGGCCGCGGCCGATCGGGCGAACAGATGGCGTGCGCGGGCACGCAGAGAACGAGGCACGTTTTCCCTCCCCAGGAACCTCAATGGTGGGGGGAGATTACTCCCGATTCGAGACCTTGGTCCCGACTTTTCCGTTATCACGTCCCGGGAAGCGGAGCGGCCGGTACTCAGGCGCGGCTAAACCCGGACAGAACCACGCATTTCGCCGTCTCGTGGACAAAGCAAAGCGCCGGAGACAACAATGGTCACTCGCGTCACAGCTGTCCCTGTCGTCAACCGGGTGGAGCCATGCCCCCTCAATCAACGTCGTCAGGGCGGACCACGGTTCGCCGAACACTACTGATGTCCCTGGCCGCAAGCCTGGGACTCGCCGGACCGCTCGGTGTGGTGTTGTCCATGCCGGTCGTGCCGGCGGCCTCCGCCGGGTTCCGAGCGGCGGTGACCACGGTCCGCGACGGTGCTGGTACGGCGTCGCAGTCGTCGTTCGCGCGCGGGGAGGGCGCGCGCACGACCACCGCCACGCCGGCCGCCGACCGCAAGCCGAACCCGCGTGCCGACGCCTCGATCGTCAAGCTGAACGTGCCCACCACCGCCAATGCGACGAACGCGCCCCGCTCCCAGACGCGTCAGCTGCGCCCGGAGGCGGTCAAGCCCGCCGACGGCCCGGTCGTCGTCGACCGGCTGAGCGCCCCGAGCACGGCCGGCTTCGGCATGGTCGGCGTGACCTGGAAGCCCGGCTTCCCCGAGAAGGACCTGCGCATCCAGGTGCAGACCCTCGCCAACGGCACCTGGTCGGACTGGAGCGACCTCGCGATCGACCAGGACACCGGTCCGGTGTCCTCGGACCCGGGCGCCGGGGCCGACGTACGCGCCGGCACCGTGCCCACCTGGGTGAACCACGCCGACGGCGTCCACGTCCGCATCTGGTCCGACAACGGGAAGTCCCCTGAGGACGTCCAGGTGTCGCTCATCGACGGCGGCACCGGACTGGCCCGCCAGGCGACGACCCCCACCGGGACCGCTGCGGCGAGCACCGTCCAGAACACGGCCTTCCGGGCCACCGGCACGCTGATCCCCGTCGCCGACGGCACCACCACCGGCACCACCACGACGACCACGACAACGACCGGCACGACCACGACGGACACGACCGGTACGGCCACGACCGGCACGACCACGACGGACACGACCGGTACCACAGGGACCACGGGGACCACGGGCACGACCGACCCCGCCACCACCGGCACCGACACGACGAGCACGGGCACCACCGGCGCCACGCCGACGGGGACCACGACCACGACGTCCACGGCGACCGGGCTGCCCCCGCAGCCCACGATCGTGACGCGCGCGCAGTGGGGTGTCGACACCAGCGGCCAGAGCACGTGCAGCTCCCCGACCAGCGAGCCCAACATGCGCGGCATCGTGCTGCACCACACCGTCAACGCCAACGACTACACCCCTGCCGAGGCGCCAGGCATCGTGCGGGCGATCGACCTGTACCACACCAAGTCCCGCGGCTGGTGCGACATCGGCTACAACTTCCTCGTCGACCGGTACGGCGTGATCTACGAGGGCCGTCGCGGCGGCATCACGAAGCAGGTGCGCGGTGCCCATGCCGGGAACATGGACGTGAACTCCTGGACCACCGGCATCTCGATGATCGGCAACTTCCAGACCGGCCGGCTCACCGCGGCGCTCAAGGACTCCGTCGTGAAGCTGATGGCCTGGCGCCTGGGGCTCTTCGGCCACACGCGGGCCGACGACTACTACTGGATCGACGGCGTGAAGATGCCGCGCATCCAGGGCCATCGCGACGTCTACGCCTCGGGCATCAGGCCGGCCACCGCGACCGAGTGTCCCGGGCAGTACGCCTACTACTGGCTCAACCACGGCTTGCGCGGCCAGGTCCAGCAGGCGCTCGACGCCGCTGCGGCCAACGCGCCGACCCAGCCGGCGCCCACCACGGAGCCGACCACCCCGACCCCGACCCCGACGCCCGACGCCCACGCCGACCCCCACCCCGGCGCCGACCATGGCACCCACGGTGACCCGGCTGGCCGGCACCAGCCGTTACGCGACCGCGGCCACGATCGCGGAGACCAAGTTCTCCGCGCCCGTGCCGGCGGTGTTCCTGACCTCGGGGGAAACCTTTCCCGACGCCCTCGCGGCCGGCCCGGCGGCCTCGCTGATGAACGCGCCCGTCCTGCTGACGCAGGGCGACTCGCTCCCACCGGAGACCGAGGCGGCTCTCATGCAGCTGCGTCCGCAGAAGATCTTCGTGATCGGTGGCGAGAATGCGATCTCGCCGGCGGTGGCCGACCAGCTCACGAAGTACACCCCCTCGGTCACCCGCGTGGCCGGCAAGAACCGCCTGGCCACCGCGATCCGCGTGGTGCGGGTCGGCTGGACCACGGCGAGCACCGTGTACCTCGCGGCCGGGTCCACCTTCCCCGACGCCCTGTCCGGGGGAGCGCTGGCCGCCCGCGACGGAGCGCCCATCCTGCTCTCGGACACCGACCATGTCCGCGCCGGCATCCTCCAGCAGATCCAGAGCCTGCACCCCTCGAGGGTCGTGCTCCTGGGCGGCACCATGGTGCTCAGCGACGCCGTGGCGCAGCAGGTGGCGACCGGCGTGCCGTCGGCGACGGTCACCCGGCTGGCCGGGCACGACCGGTACGCCACCTCGGCCGCGATCGCCCGCGCCGGATGGGGCGCGGCGAAGGTGGGCTACCTGGTGCAGAGCGACGACTTCCCGGATGCCCTGGCCGGGGTGCCCGCCTCGGCCCGGGACGGCGGCCCGCTGCTGCTGACCCGCCGCCGGTGCATGCCGCTCTCGATCGCCGGCGAGGCTTCCAGGATGGGACTGCCCACCCGGATCCTGCTGGGCGGGTCGGACGTGCTCGCGGACAGAACTGCGACCACCGCCTGCAAGTACTGACCGGCTGCCGCGCCCCGGGTCGGCCGTCGGCCGGTCCGGGGCGCGCTGTATCGTCCCGGCCATGTCGGCGAGCAACGCAGAGTTCATCCCCCCGGCGCGACCAGTGGTCGGGGAGGAGGAGATCGAGGCCGCGGTGCGGGTGCTCCGCAGCGGCATGGTCGTCCAGGGTCCCGAGGTCGCTGCGTTCGAGGCCGAGTTCGCACCGCTCGTCGACTCTCGCCACTGCGTGGCGGTCAACTCCGGTACGTCGGCCCTGCACCTGTCGCTGCTGGCCCTCGGGCTGCGTCCCGGCGACGAGGTCATCGTGCCGTCCTTCTCGTTCGCCGCCTCCGCGAACGCCGTACGCCTCGCCGGGGCAGAGCCGGTCTTCGTCGACATCGAGCCGGACTACTTCACCCTCGACCCGAGAGCCGTCGAGGCCGCGATCGGGCCGCGGACCGTGGCGATCATGCCGGTGCACCTGTACGGCCATCCCGCGGACATGACCGCGATCGCCGCGATCGCCGACAGGCACGGGCTGGCGGTCGTCGAGGACGCCGCGCAGGCGCATGGTGCGACGTGGGACTCGCGGCCGGTGGGGGCGTGGGGGACCTCCGGTTGCTTCAGCTTCTACCCGACCAAGAACATGCACTCCCTCGAGGGCGGCATGGTCACGACCGCGGACCCGTCGTACGCCCGGACCATCCGGCTGCTGCGCAACCAGGGGATGGAGCAGCGCTACGCCAACGAGATCGTCGGCGCGAACATGCGGCTCACCGACGTGGCGGCCGCGGTGGGGCGTGCGCAGTTGACCAGGCTGGCCGGCTGGAACGACGCGCGCCGGTCCAACGCGGAGACGTTGAGCAAGGGACTGACGCACGTCGTGACCCCGCCGACGCGCGGCGCAGGCGACCCACGTGTTCCACCAGTACACGATCCGCGTCCGCGACGGCCGTCGTGACGCGGTGCAGCAGGGCCTGACCCAGCGCGGTGTCGGCAGCGCGGTCTACTACCCGACGCCGATCCACCTGCTCAAGCCGTACCTGCCCGGCAACCACGAGGCCAACCGCGACTGGGACCTGCCGGAGACCATGAAGGCGGCCGGCGAGGTGCTGTCCCTGCCGGTCTACCCCGGACTGACCGACGAGCAGCTCGGCAGGATCGTCGAGGCGGTCAACGACCTGACCGCCTGACGGGCGGGATCCGTGTAGCCCACCGACTCGGCTCGTCCACGACCTGCTCCGGCTGCGATGTGCCGAGGCTCGTTCACAGATCTGCACACCTCCGCATGGACGTCCGCCTCAAACCGCGTCGACGGCCTGCCGGAATTCCGCCCCACCCGCACGCCACCGCGCCGTGAGCCACCGCCCGACCAAGCCGGCCGACCACCGCTCGGGCCGGCGGAGCCCGGTGCGCTCTGGACCTCCGCCCGAACCTCTGGCCGGGCCACCGTGGCCGCGCTCTACAGTGTGCGCGTGCCCACGGACCCGTACGCACTCGCGCGCGCCGCGGCGCACCGTCTCGCCGAGATCACCGGCCGACCCCGGCACGACGCGCTCGTGGTGCTCGGCTCCGGCTGGGCGCCGCTCGTGGAGACCTGGCCCGAGCCCGGCGCCGCCTTCGGCGTCCAGGCGCTCCCCGGGTTCCTGCGCCCGGTCGCCGATGGCCACGCCGGCGAGGTGCGCTCCTACGACCTCGACGGCGTCCGCACCCTGGTGCTTCTCGGCCGGACCCATCTCTACGAAGGCCACGGCCCCCGGCCGGTCGCGCACGCGGTCCGCACCGCCGCGGCCGCGGGAGCCCGGCTGGCCGTCCTCACCAACGCCAACGGGTCCTTGCGCGCGGACTGGGAGCTGGGCCGGCCGGTCCTGATCCGCGACCACCTCAACCTCACCGCGGCCTCTCCGCTGGAGGGTCCCCGCTTCGTGGACCTCACCGACGCCTGGTCGGCCCGGCTCCGCGCCCTGGCGCGCCGGCGAGACCCGTCGCTGGCGGAAGGGGTGTACGCCATGCTGCCGGGCCCGCACTACGAGACCTGGGCCGAGGCGGAGTGGCTGCGGCGGGTCGGGGCGGACGTGCTCGGCATGTCGACGGTGCTCGAGGCGATCGCCGCGCGAGAGTGTGGGCTGGAGCTGGTCGGCATCTCCACGGTCACGGCGATCGAGGGCAGCGAGTCGGGCATCGACCCCGACGACGTACTCGCCGTGGCTGCCGCAACCGCGCAACGTCTCGGTCCGCTGGTGGCGGACCTGGTCAAGGAAGGAACGAGGGGATGAGTGACGCGAGCGCGTTGAGCATCGAGGCCAACGGCACCAACGTGATCCGGGAGGAGGAGCGGCGCGGGCGGCCCGTCGAGCTGTTCTGGCCGTGGGCGGCCTCGAACATCTCGGTCTTCGGGGTGTCGTGGGGCGCCTTCGTGCTCGGCTTCGGGCTGAGCCTGGGCCAGGCGCTGTTCGCGGGGGCGGTCGGCGCGGTGTTCAGCTTCCTACTGGTCGGCCTGGTCTCCATCGCCGGCAAGCGTGGGTCGGCCCCGACCCTCGTCCTGTCGCGGGCGTCGTTCGGCCTCAAGGGCAACCTGGTGCCCGGGATCGTGTCCTACCTGCTGCTGGTCGGCTGGGAGATCGTCCTCGTGGCGCTCGCCACGCTCGCGACCGCGACCGTCTTCGGCCGGCTCGGGTGGAGCGACGGCGACCTCACCAAGGTGATCGCCTTCCTCGTCGTCGCCGCCATCATCGTGGGTGCGGGAATCCTCGGCTTCGACGCGATCATGAAGCTGCAGAAGTGGCTGACGGTGTTCACCATCATCGCCACGGTCCTCTACATCGCGCTCACCCTCGACCACGTCCGCTGGTCGCACGCGACGTCGCTGCCCGGCGGGGGAGCCACCGCCGTCGTGGGCGCCCTGGTGATGGTGGTGACCGGCTTCGGCATCGGCTGGGTCAACTGCGCGGCCGACTACTCCCGCTACCTGCCCCGCGGCTCCTCGACGGGCGGGGTGGTGTTCTGGTCCACGTTCGGCGCCAGCCTGCCGGTGGTGATCCTGGTCGTGTACGGCGTCCTGCTCAGCGCCTCGGACCGGAAGCTGGCCGACGCGATCGCCGCCGACCCGATCGGCGCGCTCACCACGATCCTGCCCACGTGGTACCTCATCCCGTTCGCGCTTGTCGCGATCGGGGGCCTGATCTCCGGCGCGGTGCTGGACATCTACTCCTCGGGGCTCACCCTGCTGGCGATCGGCCTGCCGACCCCGCGGTGGGCGGCCGCCGCGATCGACGGCGTGCTGATGGTGCTCGGCACCATCTACGTGGTGTGGGTGGCGAGCGACTTCTTCGGGCCGTTCCAGGGCTTCCTCATCACCCTGGGTGTGCTGATGGCCGCCTGGTGCGGGGTCTTCCTGGCCGACCTGCTGCTGCGGAGGCGTCCGTACGATGAGGCGAAGCTCTTCGACGCGACGCTGCCAGGCGGCTACCGCTCCTGGCGCTGGGACGCGCTGCTGGTCATGGCCGTGGCGGCGTTCCTCGGCTGGGGGCTGGTGACCAACACCTACGCCGGCTGGCTGAAGTGGCAGGGCTACCTGCTCGGCCCCTTCGGGCTCGGCGGGCGTGACGGTGCCTGGGCCTACGCCGCGCTGGGAGTGCTGGTCGCGCTGGGGGTCGGGTTCGTCGGCTACCTGCTGCTCGGCGCCCGCGCCGTGCGCGCCCAGGAGCGCGAGGCCGCGCAGCTCCCCGTCAGCGCCTGAGCGGGCGCCGCCCCTCGCGGGTGGTCACAGGTTGCGCTGCCCGGCGCGAACGTCAATCTGTGACCACCCAGCGGCAGAGACCCCTGTGCGGCCGGGGGCTTCAGCGCTGCAGCAGCCGGGTGTAGACCGCGTCGAGGACCTCGGCCTGCTTGTCCCAGGTCCACGCCTGCAGCCGGCCCGGCTCGTCGTAGGCGGCGCGGTACTTCTTCGGGTCGGCGAGCACGGCGCGGACGGCGCGGACGTAGTCGTCGAGGTCCTCGGCGCGGAACACCTCGCCCTGGCCGGTCCGCCGGACCATGGCGGCCATCTCCTTCACGTCGCTGACCACGATGGGCAGGTGGGCGTGGGAGTACTCGAAGAACTTCGTGGCCAGCGAGATCTCGTGGTTGAGGCTGGTGGTGGGTGGGGTGCACGCCGATGTCGGCGCTGGCGGACGTAGTCCACGACGTGCCCGGGCACGACGTACGGCACCAGGTGCACCCGGTCGCGCACGCCGAGCCCGGTGGCGTACCCCAACAGCTCCTGAACGAACTGGCTTGTCGGGGGTGAAGACGTACGAACACCACGTGGACGTCCTCGAGCACCGGCAAGGCGCGCGACCATGATCCGCACGCCCCGCCCTCGGCCATCGCGCCGCTGTAGACGAGCAGCGGGGTCCGGCGTCGACGCCGCAAGCCCGCAGGCCGGCACGGCACCGTCGGCCTCGGCCGGCGCCGCCGACCTGCGGGGCGTTCATCACCACCGCGGGCCGCTCGGGCAGGCTGGTGCTCCGCGACGAGCATGTCGGCGATCGTCTCGGACACGGTGACCACGGCGTCGGCGAAGCCGATGTACTCCCGCTCGTTCGCGACCTGCGCCGGCAGCCACCACGGGTGCCGCTCCGGCGCGGTCATGCCGGGCACGAACTCGTGGGCGTCGTAGACGAGCTTGGTGGGGCGGCCCTGGGCGCGGGCGCGGATGGTGGCGCGGGCGCCGACGCCGATCATGGCGAAGTCGTTGGCGTGGATGAGGTCGGGCTTGAGCCGGTCGATGCGGGGCCGTAGGCGAACTCGAAGTCCCACAGGTGCGGGTCCATCACCCGCCACGCCCGGTCGCCGCGGACGGTGCCGAGCAACCGGGTCCAGGCCTGCCCCGCACCACTGTGCAGCCGTGACGGCGACGCGCTCCGCTGCTCGGTGGCCCGCGCTCGCGTGGCCACCCAGCGCCGTTCCAGCCGGGCCAGGCCGAGCGTGGCCTTCGTGCGTGCCCGGCCCCACCAGAGGGATGCCGGGCCGCGGCACCTGCCTCGGCCTGCTGCTGCCGGAGCAGTCGTTGATGCGTGCGTCGTGGGCTTTGGCCTCGACCTGGCGTTGCCGGTAGCGCGCCAGCCGCTTGGTGCGGTAGGACAGCGACCCTCGCAGCAGTCCGCTGCGCAGTTGGTAGCGGCGGAAGGGCAGGGTGTTCTCGACGGGGATGAGGCGGACCTTGGCGGCGCCGAGGGTGAAGCGTTGGGGTTTGGGGGTGGGGGAGCGGCCGATGAGGGTGACGTCCCAGCCGGCTCGGCGGCGGAGCGGGCCTGTTTCTGCACCCGGGAGTCGTTGTGGACGCTGTTGTCGACCAGCATCACCACCCGGCCGCGGCTCATCGCGGTGCCCCCGGGGCGGTCTGGGGGGTGGGGGTGTGCACGGTCGTGCCGGTGGCGGCGGAGTGCAGCACGGCCTCGGCGACGGCGACGGTGCGCAGTCCCTCGGCGAGGGTGACGATCCCCTCGGCGCCGCTGTGTCGAAGGAGGGTGTCGCGGAAGCGTTCGTGCTCGACGAGGAGGGGTTCGCGTTTGGTCAGGGCGTAGCGGGTCATGTCGCCCTCGCTGACCCCGCGGAAGGCGCGCAGGGCTTCCCACTCGGCCTCGGCGTGGCCGTTGGCGTAGAAGGTCAGGTCGGCGGTGAGGGTGTCGGCGATGAAGCAGCCGCGTTCGCCGGTGACCACGGTGGAGCGTTCCTTGAACGGGGAGAGCCAGTTGACCAGGTGGTTGACCATGATGCCGCCCTGCAAGACGCCGACGGCGGTGACCATGTCCTCGTGCGGGCTGCCGCTCTGGTCACGGTGCGCGCCGCGACCGAGGTGTAGGGGTGGCCGGTGACCCAGGCGGTCAGGTCGATGTCGTGGGTGGCCAGGTCCTTGACCACGCCGACGTCGGCGATGCGGGCGGGGAAGGGGCCTTGGCGGCGGGTGACGACCTGGTAGACCTCGCCGAGCTCGCCGGCCTCCAGGCGGGCGCGCAGGCTCTGCAGGGCCGGGTTGTAGCGCTCGATGTGGCCCACCCCGGCGACCAGGCCCCGGGCGCCGAAGGCCTCGGCCAGCCGCTCGGCGGCCGCCACGCTGTGGGCCAGGGGCTTCTCGATCAGCGCCGCGACCCCGGCCTCGGCCAGCGCCAGCCCGACCTGTTCGTGCAGCCCGGTCGGGCAGGCCACCACCGCGTAGTCCACCCCCAGGCCCAGCAGCTCCTCGACGGTGTCGACCACCGCCGCGCCCTGCGCGAGACGATGCGGGTCACCGGCCGGCTCGACCACCCCGACCAGGTCCACCCCCTCCAACCCGGCCAGCACCCGGGCATGGTTGCGCCCCATCGCCCCCAACCCGACCAGGCCCGCCCGCAACCGGCTCACGTGTCGTCCTTTCGTCCGAGATCGCAGCGCACGCTATCAGCGGGGCCGCGGCGTCTCCTCCAGTGCGGTGACCACCTGCACGGCCGCGTCGCCGGTGCCGTACGGCGTCGCGCGTGCTGTCTCCGGCGCGGGGCGGGTGAGCACCGCACGCCACCGGTCGCGGTCGAGGTCCTGGGGCCGCGGCACCAGCACGTTCCAGTCGTCCTCGAGGGTCTCCACCCATTCGGTCTCGGCGCGCAGGGTGGTGCACGGCCGGCCGAGGAGGAACGCCTCCTTCTGCAGGCCCCCGGAGTCGGTGACCACGCCGGTCGAGCCCAGCACCGCGGCGACCAGCCCCGCATACGGCAGCGGGTGTCCCGACCTCCACCGCCCCGACACCGAGGTCGAGGCCGAACTCGGCGGCGCGGGCGGCCAGCGCGGATGGGCGAGCAGGGCGACCTGGACCGGTGAGGAGGCCAGGGCGTCGAGGAGGGCGCGCAGCGCGGCGGGGTCGTCGGTGTTGTCGGGGCGGTGCAGCGTCGCGACGACGTACGGCTGCTGCGGGTCGATACCGGCCGGCAGCTCCGGCGCGGGATGTCGCCGGCCAGCACCGCATCACGCACGGTCAGGCAGACGTCCACCATCACGTCACCGACCAGGCGGGAGCGGGCGGCGAGGCCCTCCGAGCCAGGTGCTCCATCGCCTGCTCGGTCGGGGCGAGCAGCAGGTCGGCCGCGTGGTCGGTGAGCACCCGGTTGTGCTCCTCGGGCATTCGGCGGTTGAACGAGCGCAGGCCCGCCTCGAGGTGCGCCACGGGCAGGTGCAGCTTGACCGCGGCGACCGCAGCGGCCAGCGTCGAGTTGGTGTCGCCGTAGACCAGCACCCAGTCCGGCGGTGCTCCTCGAGAGCCGGGTCCAGGGCGGTCAGCACCGCGCCGGTCTGCACCCCGTGGCTCCCGGAGCCGACGCCGAGGTGCAGGTCGGGGTCGGGGATGCCGAGCCCGGTGAAGAAGACGTCGGACAGGTTCGCGTCGTAGTGCTGGCCGGTGTGCACGATGAGGTGCTCGTGCGCCGTGGCCGCGAAGGCGCGGGCCACCGGCGCCAGCTTCACCAACTGGGGACGGGCGCCGACGATGCTCATCACCTTCACGCCGACGAGGGTAGCGGGCCGCCGCGGGTGCCCGACCCCTCCGGTTACCGGAACGGGGTCGTGCGTACCAGCTGGAGCGCGCGGCTCTTCACGAACGGGTCGGCCTGCCGGTAGAGCCACGGCCGGCCGAACCACAGGTAGGCGTCGACGTAGCGACGCGCGAGCCGGCGCGTCTTGAGCGGCAGCTGCCACTGGGGGGCGGCCACCTGCGTGGTTGGCGGGATGCCGAGCGTGACGCAGGTCCGCGTCACCGGGTCGTTGGCGGTCTTGCACACGAACGCGTTGTTCGGGTCCTTGCCGGTGTAGGTGCCGAACTCGAAGGGGTGGCCGTTCTCCGCGGTGTTGATGACGACGTGCTTGTCGGTGATGCCCTGGGCGGCCAGCGCCCGCACCACGGCCGCGCCACGCGCCACCTCGTCGACCGTGGAGGAGTAGTGCGTGCCGTTGAGGGCGATCCCACGGGCGTACTTGACGCCGCCGCGGAGGGCGAGCTTGGTCGCGGTGGCCGCGCCGCCCTGCTTGCCGTCGTGGGGCCAGTCGGCGGCCCCCACCTCGACGTACACGCTGGCGTTGGGCTGCGCCGACAGCACCCGGGTGCCGTAGGCGATCAGCCGGGAGGCGACCCGGGACCCGTGCGGCGCGCACAGCGCGAAGGGGCCGTCGGGCTGCTGGATGACGGCGACGTGGGCGTCCCCGATCCCGGCGGCGAAGCCGCGCATCCAGCGCCGGTAGGAGGCGCGCTGGGCCAGCGTCGGGATCGCCCGGCAGGCGTTGCGCTCCCAGGGCTTGACGCGGAAGATCGCCATCTGCACCAGCGCGTCCGGGTTTCCGGCCTGGGCGTTGGCGATGTAGCCGCGGACCTTCTCCTCGATCTGGTCGTCGGGGATCCAGGAGCCGAACCACTTGGCCTTGGGCTTCAGTGCGATGTACCCGAGCAGGTCCTTCTCTGCGCCGGTCGCGTCGACGTACGGCTGCCACGACTGCTCACCGGGGCCCTCGTAGACGCCCCAGGGGCGGCCGGCGAGCGGGTTGTCCGTGCTCGTCGAAGCCAGGGCGGGCGCCGTGCCGGCAGCGGGCCCGGAGGCGGTGTTCGTCGTGGCCACGGGGCCGGTCAGGGCAGCGGCGGCGAGGCCGGCGCCGGCGAGCAGCGGGACCAGGCGGCGAGCGAAGCGGCGGGACAGGGCGACTGAGGGCATGCGGAACTCATCCGGTCGACGGTGCGTAAGGGGCTTTCGGTAAGTATCGTCGACCAGACGGTCCGAGTTGAGGGTTTTGCCGGGACCGGACACCGCTGTGACCGGTCCCGCTCCGGGGCCGGTCTGGGTCAGCGGGTCACGCGGCGGCGCAGGCGCGCCACCCACGTCCGCGCCCCCCGGCGGCCCGAGGCCTCCCGCTGCGCCTCTCGCCGCGCCTGCCGCCGCGCGGCCCGCCGTGCCTGGCTCACCTGGGCGGCGGTGCTGTCGTAGATCAGTTGCTCGGCGTCGTGGTACATCCGCCGGTACTCCGCGCCGGCCTGGTCGAGGCGCTGCTGCACCTCGGAGTCCTCTCCGTGGGTGTCCGCGAGCCTCGAGGTGGCCGCCCACACCTCCTGCGCGACCGCGCTCAGGGCCGGAGGCGCGTCGACGTCGTCCCAGCCGAGCCGGTGGCGGCTCAATGCGGGGTCGATGAAGTCGTCGACCGGGTGTGGGATGGTCCGGCCCGGCATGTCGAGGTCGAGGTCGAGGTCGGTAGCGATACCGGCCATGGCGCTGCGCCAGTCACTCAGCAGGTCGTCGTACCGGAGGAAGGACCGAGACCGGCCACGGGTCTGCCGCTCGATCGTCAGCACCGCATTGACCCATCCGGCCAGGTTCCGGGCGGTGAAGCCGCGCTCGCCCAGCGCCGCGACGCCCGACGAGTAGTGCGTCGCGCGGCTGCCTACCACCTCGGCCGGGTGCCGCAGCATCGCGAGGAAGCACATCCGTAGCCCCTCGTCGGCCGCCACGCTCGACCAGAGATCGATCGTCCAGGAGGTCCGGGGGTCCTTGACTGCCGTGACCGGCCGGCCATGGGTGTGCTCGGCCACCCACGCCGCGAGAGCTTCCCGTTCCCGGTCGCCGAGCGCAGCGCGGACCAGGGCGGCGGCGTCCGGGCGGCCGTCGGTCTGGGATACGTACGCGCGCTTGAGCAGCCGGTTGTGGAACTCGACCGACCAGCGCGACTCGTAGAAGCCACGGGGGTTGCTCGGGTTGGCGTCCAGGTAGGGACCTGGCACGTGGACGCCCAGGTGGTGCAGCGTGCCGGCGGCCGTGCTCGTGCCGCTCCGGCCCGCTCCGGTCACCAGCAGCAGGGTTCGGCCCATGGCCCGCGAATCTACCGCTAACCCGGGCGCGGGGCCGACCCGGCGCTCAACCCCCGATGACGATCCGGCGCCTGCCGTCCCAGGCGGCCGGGTCGGTCACCCGTCGGCCGTCGACGAGCACCTCGACGCCGGGCAGGTCCGCCGGGGTCAGCGCGCGGTACTCCGCGTGGTCGGCCTGGATGATCGCCGCGGTCACGGGCTCCCCGCGGTGCGCAGGAAGGTCGAGCGCCTCGAGCTCCTCGGCGGCGTACATCGGGTCGGCGACGTACGGCGTCGCGCCGCGCCGCCGCAGCTCCGCCACGGTGGGGAACACCCCGGAGAACGCGGTCTCCTTCACACCCCCGCGGTAGGACGCGCCGAGCACCAGCACGGCCACCCCGGAGAGGTCGCCGAGCGCGGCCTGGAGCAGGTCCACGGCGTAGGCGGGCATCGCCGTGTTCGCCTCGCGGGCCGCCGAGACCACGGTGGCGGTGGGGTCGTTCCACAGGTAGATCCGCGGGTAGATCGGGATGCAGTGGCCGCCGACCGCGATGCCGGGCCGGTGGATGTGGCTGTAGGGCTGGGTGTTGCACGCCTCGATCACCTTCGCCACGTCGACCCCGATCGAGTCGGCGTAGCGGGCGAACTGGTTGGCCAGGCCGATGTTCACGTCGCGGTAGGTGGTCTCGGCGAGCTTGGCCAGCTCCGCGGCCTCCGCCGAGCCGAGGTCCCACACGCCGTTGGGCCGGTCCAGGTCCGGGCGGTCGTCGAAGGCCAGGGTCGCCCGGTAGAACGCCACGCCCTTGGCCGCGGAGGTCTCGTCGATGCCGCCGACCAGCTTCGGGTAGCGGCGCAGGTCGGCGAACACGCGCCCGGTCAGCACCCGCTCGGGGCTGAACACCAGGGCGAAGTCCTGCCCTGCGGTCAGGCCGGAGCCCGCCTCCAGCATCGGCGCCCACCGGTTGCGGGTGGTGCCGACCGGCAACGTCGTCTCGTAGCTGACCAGCGTGCCGGGTCGCAGCCCGGCCGCGACCGCGCGGGTGGCGGCGTCCATCGGCCCGAAGTCCGGGACCCCGTCGGCATCCACGAACAGCGGTACCACGAGCACGACGGCGTCGGACTCGGCCACGGCCGCCGCGGTGTCGGTGGTCGCGGTGAGCAGACCGTCCTGCACGACCTGCTTGAGCATCGTGTCCAGGTGTGCCTCGCCCGGGAACGGCTCGGTGCCCGCGTTGACCAGGTCGACGATGCGTTCGTCGATGTCGGCGCCCAGCACCCGGTGTCCCTTGGACGCGAACTGGACGGCCAGGGGAAGGCCGATCTTGCCCAGCGCGACGACGCAGATCTGCATGTGCTCCTCGTTCTCGGATCGTGCCTGTGGGTGCTGCCTGGTGCTGCCCGTGGGCCCTGCCGACGCGTGTGGTACTGCCGTGGTCCCTGCCTCGCCGGTCAGGGCCGCGGTCGTCAGCGGGTCCGTCGCCGCAGGACTCCGCGGGCGGACGCCGCGAGAGGGACCCGCTCGGCGGCCAGCTCCAGTCTCCCGCGACGGCCCTTGCGCACCGTCACCCGGGTCGCCCGCAGCCCCCGGCGCAGCAGCATCTCGCGGGGTTCTCCGCGGCCGGTGAACGGCACCGTGACGTCGTAGACGTTCTCGGCCACGTCGAGCCGCAGCCGCAGCACATGTGCCCCGGGCTGCAGCCCGGTGACGTCCAGCGCGGCGTGGA
Organism: uncultured Actinomycetota bacterium; assembly: GCA_963709685.1. Taxonomy (GTDB): domain Bacteria; phylum Actinomycetota; class Actinomycetes; order Propionibacteriales; family Nocardioidaceae; genus Nocardioides_B. The sequence goes on along the minus strand of CAVPXH010000019.1, from coordinate 32,264 downwards.
AGGTCGAGCCGCCCTCGGCAGCCGGGGCGAGCTCCACCGGCTCGCCGGCGTGTCCGTCATACCCCTGGAGGCGCTCGACGAGCGGCAGCTTCCCGGTCTCCGGGACCGGCTGCAGCACGGCGCGCACCCACGGGGCGCTGTCCGCGGTGAGCGCCACCGTCCCGTCGACGTGGACCCGGTCGTCGAGGAGCCGAGCGTGGCGCGGGGCGAGCAGGTCCTTGAGCTGCCCCCGACGCAGCGGCTCGGTGAGCTCGAACCAGTCGTCCGGCAGCTGGCGCGCGTCGCGGAAGCCGGGCAGGACCTGGAACGCGCGGGCCCCCTCGAGTGCGTACTGCGGCGCGGCCTCGCGGCGGGCGGCGACCTCGCGGATCGTCGTGACGTCGCCGGTCTGGGCCAGGCGGTGCAGCACCCGCCGGGCCGGAGGCAGCCGGTGGGCGATGCCCTCGGTGAGGTAGGCGTCGGCAAGCTCGGCCACCGCCGTGACCGCGGCCTTCTGCTCCGCGTCGTCGAGGTCCGGCAGGTCGTCGCGCAGCACCTGGGCGAGCTCCATGACGAAGTGCCGGCGCAGGAAGGCGTCGCGCGTGCCGCCGGGCGGGACGATCGCCGCGACGTGGTCCATGACGGCGCGGATGTTGGACACCCGCTGCTGCCACGTGGAGGAGTAGGTGAGGTTCGACCGGTCCTCACGCTTGACCGCGTAGTAGTAGGTGTAGTCGCCCAGCACGGAGACCCGGCGTGCGTGCAGCACCGCCTCGATCGTGAACGGCTGGTCCTCGCCGACCCGCAGGTCGTGGGCGTAGTGGATGCCGTGCTCCTGGAGAAGCCCGCGACGGAACAGCTTGGTGTTCGACAGCGAGAACGCGAGGTCGGACTCGAGGACGTCGAGGTCCTTCGTGGTCTCCTTGAAGATCCCCTGGTACACCCCGCGGCCGCCGACGCCCACCATGCGCCCGAAGATCACGTCGGAGTCCCACTCGTCGGCCTTCGTGACCAGGCGTTCGAGGGCCTCGTCGCCGAGGTAGTCGTCGGCGCCCAGGAAGAACACGTAGCGACCGTCAGCGACGTCGAGCCCGCGGTTGCACGGCGTCGCGGCCCCGCCGGAGTTGGGCTGGTGCATGACCACGAACGTGTCCGGGAAGCGCTCCGCGTAGCGCTCGAGCAGCTCCCCGCTGCCGTCGGTGGAGCCGTCGTCGACGGCGACGACCTGCATCCGGTCCAGGCCGAGGGTCTGCCGGACCAGCGACTCCAGGGTCGCCTCGAGGTACGGCATCGTGTTGTAGACGGGGACGATGACGGTGACGTCCGGCTGTCTCGTCGGCGGCATCGGCCCTCCTGTGTGCCGGTCGTCTGTCCCGGTCGCGGCGCGCCCGACCCTACCAAGCCGGCGGCCGCCGGCCGTTCACGTAGAGTCTGGCGACGTGCCTGCCACCATCAAGCCCACCGCCCAGGTCGCTGACGCCGCCTCCGTGGGGGAGGGCACCACCGTGTGGGAGCTCGCGCAGGTACGCGAGAACGCCACGCTCGGCGCCGGCTGCGTGATCGGCCGCGGCGCGTACGTCGGCCCCGGTGTCCGGATCGGCGACCACGTCAAGTTGCAGAACCACGCGCTGGTGTACGAGCCCGCCACCCTCGCCGACGGCGTGTTCGTCGGTCCCGCCGCCGTGCTGACCAACGACCTCTACCCCCGTTCGATCGACCCGGACGGCAGCCTCAAGCGCGCCGGCGACTGGGAGCCGGTCGGCGTCAACGTGGAGTACGGCGCGTCGCTGGGCGCCCGTTCGGTGTGCGTGGCGCCGGTGCGCGTCGGGCGCTGGGCGATGGTCGCGGCCGGAGCGGTGGTGACCCACGACGTCCCCGACCACGCGCTGGTGGCCGGCGTCCCGGCGCGGCGGATCGGCTGGGTGGGCCGCACCGGCGCCCGCCTCGTGGAGGACGGCGAGGGCCGGTGGCGCTGCCCGGTCAGCGGGGAGCGGTACGTCGAGACGGCGACCGACGACGGGGCGGTGCTGCAGCCGGCCTCTTAGTGGCCCATGCCGGACCGGGGGTGTCGGCGCGGCGCCGTACGCTCGGAGCCATGAGCACCTCGGGCAACCGTTGTCGCCGTGTGGCGCCCCTGCTGGGCGTGCTCGCGGCGCTGCTCGTCGCGGTCGCGGGCTGCGCTGGTGGCTCGTCGGACACCTCCGGGCCGCCGTCCGCGTCCCCGGGTGGACCGTCCCGTGACCGTCCTCGGAGCGTCGTCGGGCGCGCCGTCCTCGGGCGGGCCGTCGTCGGGGGCTCCCGTCACGCCGGTCACCCCGTCGCACACGGTGATCATGCCGTCGGGGTCTGCCTCGGGAGCCCCGTCTGCCGGGTCGTCGGTCCGCAAGCTGCTCGTCGTGGTGGTGGAGAACCACTCGCTGAGCCAGATGCGGGCGCAGATGCCCTCCACCTTCTCGCTGGCCCGGCGGTTCGGGTACGCCGACGACTACTACGCCGTCGCGCACCCGTCGCTGCCGAACTACCTCGCGATCGCCGGTGGCCAGACCTACGGCGTCGCGGACGACGACCCGCCGTCCGCGCACCCGCTGCACGGTCCCTCGGTGTTCGGGCAGGCCCTCGCCCGCGGTCACACCGCGGGAGTCTTCGCCGAGGACATGCCCAGCAACTGCGCGGTGGACTCCTCGGGCAACTACGCGGTCAAGCACAACCCGTGGGCCTACTTCGTCGACGAGCGCGACGCCTGCCGCCGCTTCGACCAGCCGTTCTCCGCGTTCGCGCCCGCGGTCCGGGCCGGTCACCTGCCCGACGTCGGCATGCTGGTGCCGAACCTCTGCCACGACGCGCACGACTGCGGCCTGTCCGTGGCCGACCAGTGGTTCCGGGGCGTCATGGACACGGTCTTCGCCGGGCCCGACTGGCAGTCGGGCCATCTGGCCGTCGTGCTCACCGCCGACGAGGACGACCACCACGAGAACAACCGGGTCCTCACCGTGGTCATCCACCCGTCCCAGCGCAACCACGTGGTTTCCCAGCGGCTCGACCACTACTCGCTGACGCGGCTGTACGACGAGGTGATCGGCGCGCCGAACCTCGCGAAGGCCGCCTCGGCGCCGTCGATGGCCCACGCGTTCGGCCTGCCGGTCGGCTGAGCGCCGTGCCGGGGAGGTTCTGGCCGGTTTGGCGAGGTTCCTGCGCGGACCAGTGCTTTCGGGAACACCGGAGTTCCGGAGAACGTTGAACGGGTAGTCGGACCCGTACGATGGTCGTGCGGTACCCCGCGTCGCCCCCGGAGCGGGGGTGAAGGCCTCCGAGGAGAGACCACGATGGAAAGCAGCAACCCCGTATTCCGGCGTTCCGAGGGCTTCAACGGTCGCAACGCCTATGGAAACCAGACCTACCCCGCCAGCGGCATGAGCTACCCCGCCTACGGCACCCCGACGCAGACCCAGCGGGGCGGCGCGGGTCCGCAGGCTCCGGTCTCCACCGGCCCGATGACCATCGACTCGGTGGTGCAGAAGACCGGCATCACCGTCGGCGTGGTCGTCATCGCCGCCGCGCTCACCTGGCTGCTCACCGGCGACCTCACCGGCCCGAACGCCAACGGCGTGGCGAGCTCGCTGTACGCCCTGTCGATGCTGGGTGCGTTCGGTGGCTTCGCGCTGGCGATGGTCAACTCGTTCAAGCGCGTGGTCAGCCCGCCGCTGGTCCTCGCCTACGCCGTGCTCGAGGGCATCTTCGTCGGCGCCTTCAGCAAGGTGCTCGACCAGATGTTCGGCGGCGGGATCGTCGCCGGTGCCGTGCTCGGCACGGTGGCCGCATTCGCCGGCACGCTGGCGGCCTACAAGTTCTTCAACATCCGCGTCGGCGACCGCTTCCGCAAGTGGGTCGTGGGCGCGATGTTCGGCTTCGTGGCCGTCGCCCTGCTCGACTTCGTGCTCGGCTTCTTCGGCGCGTCCTTCGGGTTCAACGGCTTCGGCGCGATGGGCCTCATCGCCAGCCTGATCGGGCTCGGCCTCGGTGTGCTGATGCTGATCCTCGACTTCGACTTCGTGGAGCGCGGGATCGCCGCCGAGCTGCCGGAGCAGGAGTCCTGGCGCGCGGCCTTCGGCCTGACCGTCACGCTGATCTGGATCTACGTGGAGCTCCTGCGGATCCTGGCGATCCTGCGCGGCGACTGACCGCGACGCTCATCCGGACGCCGTACGAGCCGGATGCCTGCAGCACCCGAAGCGCCCCGAGGCCACCCGGCCCCGGGGCGCTTCCGCATCTCGTTGAAGCGCGCGTGTTGCACCCTCGAGGCGCGGGTCTTGCATCGGGCGGGGCAACATGCGCGCCTCAACAGGCCAACATGCGCGCCTCAACGGGGCAACATGCGGCCTCGGGCAACACCGCGCCTCAACGGGGCCGGGGGAGGGCGGGTGTCAGGCGTTGCCGGCCGGCTCCGCGCGGTCCCCGGACTCGCTCGGCTCCGGGCACTCGACCGCCGACTCCGGCTGGCGACGCCGGCGGCGCAGCAGCACCCACCGTCCGCGAGCCCCGCGCTCCGCGCCGCCCACCTCGGTCGCGTCGATCTCGGTGCCGGGCGTACGCGCCGCCTCCACGGCCGCCTCGGAGATCGGCATGACCGCCTCGCCGCGGGCCGGCTCCGGTTCGATCTCCTCGAGCACCCCGGCCGCCGCGAGCACCGAGGGCAGCATCACGGCCGCCATGCTGGAGTACCCGGCCGCGGACGGGTGGAAGCGATCGGGGCCGAACAGCACCTTCGGCGTCGCCTCGAACTCCGGGCCGAGCACCGACCCCAGCGACACGGTGCGTCCGCCGGCGTCGACGACGGCGATCGTCTGGGCCGCGGCGAGCCGGCGCGACCAGGTGCGCGCGACCTGCCTCAGCGGCGGCGGGATCGGCTCGACGGTGCCGAGGTCGGGACACGTGCCGACCACCACCTCCACGCCGGCGCTCACCAGCCGGGTGACCCCCTCGCGCAGCAGCCGCACCGACTCCGACGGCAGCCGCGAGTGGGTGACGTCGTTCGCGCCGATGAGGATCACCGCGACGTGCGGCTCCATCGTCAACGCCTGGTCGATCTGCTTGTCCAGGTCGCGGGTCTGCGCGCCGACGAAGGCGACCGAGCACAGGTACACGCGACGGTCCGCGCCCTCCGCGAGTCCCGAGGCCAGGTGCGCGCCGGGGGTCTCCTCGACGCCGTGGACGCCGTACCCGGCCGCCGAGGAGTCGCCCAGCAGCGCCACCTTCAGCGCCGGACCGGGACGGCCCCGGCCGTACCACCCGGTGGCGTCCGGCGGGGTGCCCGAGGCATCGCCGATCTGCCGGCGCGCGAGCTTGGCCTCGACCCGCAGCACGCCGTACAGGGAGCCGCCCAGCACGGACAGGCCACCGCCGCCGTAAACGGCGGCAGCAGCCAGCTTGCGCGCCGCGGCAACCTTCCCCACGTCCCCCACTCTAGCCACCCCTAGACTCGGGCCGTGCGCTACGTGAACTCGCTGCTGGACCTGGTCGGCAACACTCCGCTGCTGCGGTTGAGGAGGGTGCTCGACGACGCGGACAGCGAGCGCGGGCCGCGCGTGCTCGCGAAGGTGGAGTACCTCAACCCCGGTGGCTCGGTGAAGGATCGCATCGCCGTGCGCATGATCGAGGCCGCGGAGGCCTCCGGCGAGCTCAAGCCGGGCGGCACGATCGTCGAGCCGACCTCGGGCAACACCGGCGTCGGCCTGGCCATGGTCGCGCAGGCCAAGGGGTACAAGTGCGTCTTCGTCTGCCCGGACAAGGTCAGCGAGGACAAGCGCAACGTGCTGAGGGCGTACGGCGCCGAGGTGGTCGTCTGCCCGACGGCCGTCCCGCCCGAGCACCCCGACTCCTACTACAACGTCTCGGACCGGCTCACCCGCGAGATCGAGGGGGCGTGGAAGCCGGACCAGTACTCCAACCCGAACAACCCACGCTCGCACTACGAGACCACGGGGCCGGAGATCTGGGAGCAGACCGACGGGAGGATCACCCACTTCGTGGCGGGCATCGGCACCGGCGGCACGATCACCGGCGTCGGGCGCTACCTCAAGGACCAGAACCCGCAGGTGCAGGTCGTCGGCGCGGACCCGGCCGGGTCGGTGTACTCCGGCGGGTCCGGGCGCCCGTACCTCGTCGAGGGGGTCGGTGAGGACTTCTGGCCGACGACGTACGACAAGCAGGTCACCGACCGGGTCATCGAGGTCTCCGACGCCGACTCGTTCGCGATGACCCGCAGGCTGGCCCGCGAGGAGGGCCTGCTGGTGGGTGGCTCGTCGGGCATGGCGGCGTTCGCGGCCGTGCAGCTCGCGCAGGAGCTGGCGGGCACGCCGGCGGGTGAGGACGCCGTGATCGTGGTGCTGCTGCCGGACTCCGGCCGCGGCTACCTGACCAAGGTGTTCAACGACGAGTGGCTGGGCCAGTACGGCTTCCTGCCGCCGAGCGGCGAGCGGACGGTGGGCGAGGTGCTGCAGCGCAAGCACGGCACCATCCCCGACCTGGTGCACACCCACCCCAACGAGACGATCGCCGAGGCGGTGCACATCCTGCAGGAGTACGGCGTCTCGCAGATGCCCGTGGTCCGCGCGGAGCCGCCGATCGTCGCTGCCGAGGTGGCCGGCTCGGTCTCGGAGCGGGCGCTGCTGGAGGCGCTGTACTCCGGGCACGCCAAGCTCACCGACCCGGTCGAGGACCACATGGCCGCGCCGCTGCCCACCATCGGAGCCGGCGAGCCGGTGGCCGAGGCGGTCGCCGAGCTCGAGAACGCCGACGCGCTGCTGGTGCAGGAGGCCGGACAAGCCGATCGGCGTGGTGACCCGGCAGGACCTGCTGGCGTTCATCGCCTCGGCCTGAGCCGCCGCGAGGCCCGCCGCAGCGTCATGCGGGGTGGCCGGCCGGGCGCGCGGGGCGCATGACGTCCCGGGGAACGTCATGCGGGGCGGCTGGTCGGGCGCGCGGGGCGCATGACGTCGTGGGCAGCGTCATGCGGGGTGGCGGTCAGCGCAGGCGCAGGGCGAGCGGGGAGGACCCCTCGCCGTGCAGGATCGCGGCGAGCGCCTCGACACCGTCGACCAACCGCGGCCCGGGCCGCGCGAAGGACGCGTTCGCGTCGACGGCCCACACCTGGGACGCAGCGGGCAGTACGTCGGACCGCAGCAGGTCGCGGGCCAGCGCCGCCGACCGGTCGAGCCCGTAGCCGCACGGTGCGCACACCACGACCTCCGGCTGCGCCGCCGCCACGGCCTCCCACGTCGTGCGGAAGGACTTCTCGCCCGGCGCGCCGAGGACCGACGCGCCGCCGGCGTGGTCGACCATCTCCGGCACCCAGTGCCCGGGCGCGAAGGGCGGCTCGGTCCACTCCAGGACCAGGGTGCGCGGCGCGGGCCGGCCGGCGGTCCGTCGTACCACCGAGTCGAGGCGCGCCCGCAGGGACGCGACCAGGGACGAGGCCTCGAGCGTCCGGCCGGTGGCCCGTCCCACGGTGAGCACCGACTCGAGCACCTCCTCGAGCGTGTGCGGGTCGAGGGTGAGCACCTGCGCGCGGCAGCCGAGGTGGGCCAGCGCGTCGTCGACGACGGACACGTCGACCGCGCAGACCGCGCACAGGTCCTGGGTGATCACCAGGTCGGCGTCGAGGCCGGACAGTGCGCCCTCGTCGAGGTGGTACAGGTCCTGCCCGGCCTCCATCGCCTCGGCCACGAAGCTGTCGATCTGCGTGGCCGTCAGGCCGGGCGGCATCGCGCTCGTCGACACGATCGTGCGGGTGCGCGCCTCGGCGGGGAAGTCGCACTCGAAGGTCACCCCCACCACGTCGTCGCCGGCACCGAGCGCGAACAGGATCTCGGTGGCCGAGGGCAGGAGCGACACGATCCGCATACCGGTCACCCTATGATCCGGCCCATGACGGAGCGGGAGCAGATCGAGGCCGCGCTCGAGCGCGCAGTACAGGCACGGCGGGAGCGCGACCGGCTGCGGCAGCGCAGGGAGACGGCGACCGGCCAGGCCCAGGCAGCGGCGGACCGGGTCGCCGAGCTGCGCTCCCGGCTCGCCGACGAGGAGCAGGACGTGGAGAGGCTCGAGTCCTTCTCCCTGGCCCGCATCTGGGCCGGGCTGAAGGGCTCGCGCGACACCGACCTGGACCGGGAGACCGCCGAGCGGGACGCCGCCAGGTACGCCGTCGCGGAGGCCGAGGCCCGCCACGACACGGCCCGTCGGGAGCTGGCCGCCCTGGAGGCGCAGCTGAGCACCGTGGGCGAGGTCGACGCCGAGTACGACGCCGCGCTGGCCGCGAAGGAGCGGTGGCTCGCCGGCGGCGACGGCCCCGCGGCGCAGCAGCTGGCGCGCATCGCCGAGGAACGCGGCACGCTGCTCGCCGAGGACACCGAGGCGCGCGAGGCCCATGCGGCCGGGGTTGCGGCGCGGGACCTGCTCGGCCGGGCGGAACAGCTGCTCGGCGGCGCCCGGTCGTGGTCGACGTGGGACACCTTCGGCAACGGCGGGCTGCTGACCGACATGATGAAGTACGACAAGCTCGACGAGGCCGCCGACGTGCTCCGGCAGGCCGACATGGCGCTGGAGCGGTTCTCCCGCGAGCTGGCCGACGTGGGCATGTTAGGTGTGGGCGAGGTGGGGATCGACGGCCTGACCCGGACCTTCGACGTCTTCTTCGACAACTTCTTCTCGGATCTGGCGGTACGTCGCCGGATCCAGGACGCCGTGCAGCGGGTCGACCAGGCTCTGGGCACGGTGGAGCAGGCGGTGCACCGGCTCGCCTCCCGGGGCCGGGAGATCGCCGCCCGCCTCGACGAGCTGGAGTCGGAGCGGCGGGCGTTGCTCGGCGGATAACCCGTTGTCGCAGGGCGGGTGAGGTCCTACCTTCGGGCCGTGGAGCCGTTCGTGGCGGGGGTCGTGGCCGGGTACGGCATCGCCGTTCCCCTCGGGGCCGTCGGCACCTACCTGGTCGCGCTCGGAGCCCGCGCCGGGCTACGGGCCGCCGGTCCCGCGGCGCTGGGCGTGGCCACCGCCGACCTGCTCTACGCCCTCGTCGCGGTGCTCGGCGGCACCCGGCTCGCCGGGGCGCTGGCCGGCGCCACGCAACCGCTGCGCTGGGTGGCCTTCGCGGTGCTGCTGGTGCTCGCGGCCCGGATCGCCGCGACCGGGCTGCGGGACGCCGCACCGGTCGACGCCGTACCCGTCGAGGTCGCACCGGTCGACGCCGGGCACCGGGCCCCGAACCGGGCGGTGCGGACCTACGGCACGATGCTCGCCGCCACGCTGCTCAACCCCGCGACGGTGGTCTACTTCGCCGCGCTCGTGGTCGCCGGTGGCGGGGCGGTCGGCCACTCGCCGGTCGCGGCGGGGATGTTCGTGGCGGGCGCGTTCCTGGCCTCGGCGAGCTGGCAGCTGCTGCTCGCGGCCGGCGGCACCGCGCTCGGCCGGGCGGTGACCGGCCCGCTCGGCCGGCGGGTGATGGCGTGGGGGTCCGCGGCGCTGGTGGCGAGCCTCGCGCTGAGCACGGTCCTGCGCTGAGCGGCCGCTCTCCCCGGTGGGGCCCTGCGCCGAGGAGCCACGAAGTCCCCGACACGCCTGGTGAGGTGGGGCGTTGATGACCCCTCTGCGGGGATGGGGCGGGGCGAAGTTAAGGTCGCCTGGTGCACGACGCCTCGACCTGGACCGTGATCCTGCTCGGCGTGGCCGCGCTGACCGCCGGCTTCGTCGACGCCGTGGTCGGTGGCGGCGGGCTGATCCAGCTGCCGGCGCTGGTGATCGCCTTCCCGCAGGTCGCGCCGGTGCACGTGCTGGCCACGAACAAGCTCGGGTCGGTGTGCGGTACGACGGTCAGCTCGGCGACGTACTACCGCCGGGTCAGACCCGACCCGCACACGTTCGGGCCGCTGATGCTGCTGGCGTTCCTCGGCTCGCTGTGCGGGGCGGTGGTCGCCTCGCACCTGCCGCGGTCGGTCTTCGACCCGATCATCCTGGTGGTGCTCGTCGTGGTCGGCGGCTACGTGCTGGTGCGCCCGCAGATCGGGGAGCTGACCGAGCTGCGGTTCGCCGGCCACCGGCACACGCTCGCGGCGATGCTGACCGGCCTGGTCATCGGGTTCTACGACGGCGCCCTCGGCCCGGGCACCGGCTCGTTCTTCGTGTTCACGCTGGTCGGGCTGCTCGGGTACAGCTTCCTCGAGGCCTCCGCCAAGGCCCGCCTCGCGAACTGGGCCACGAACATCGCCGCGCTCTGCGTGTTCATCCCGCAGGGCGCGGTGATGTGGCGCATCGGCCTGGTGATGGGCGCGGCGAACCTGGTCGGCGGCTACGTCGGCGCACGCACCGCGGTCGCCCGCGGGTCCCGCTTCGTGCGGGTGTTCTTCCTGCTCGTCGTGGTCGCGTTCGTGGTCAAGATCGGCGCGGACGTGCTGACGTGAGCACCGGCTACCGCACCGTCGCGCGCACCGGCGACGCCGAGGTCGAGGTCAAGCGCTCGCGCTTCGTCGGCCACGTGGCACGGGTGGCCACCGAGGGGGAGGCACGCGCGGTGGTGGAGCGGGTCCGCAAGCAGGCCTGGGACGCACGCCACCACTGCTCGGCGTTCGTGCTCGGCCCGGACGCGCAGGTCCAGCGCTCCAGCGACGACGGGGAGCCGGCCGGCACCGCGGGCGCCCCGATGCTGGAGGTGCTGCGCGGCCGGGAGCTGTCGGACGTGGTCGCGGTGGTGACGCGCTACTTCGGTGGCGTGCTCCTCGGCGCGGGTGGCCTGGTCCGCGCCTACTCCGACGCGGTCCGCGCCGCCCTGGACGTCGCCGGTGTCACCGAGCGCCGGCTGTCGGTCCGGTACGACGTCGAGGCCGGCCACGCGCAGGCCGCGCGCCTGGAGAACGACCTGCGGGCCAGGGGAGTGGGCGTGCTCGGCGTCGACTACGGACAGCACGCCCTGCTGCACGTCGCGGTGCCGGCCGAGGACGCCGACGGGTTCCAGGATCTGCTCGCGGCGCTGACCGGGGGCACCGCGCACGCCCGCGCGGCCGGGGAGGCCTGGGTGGACCGCTGAACCGTGTGCGCGCCCGCCCCCGCAGCGGGCCCGCGTAGCCTGGTCCCATGAGCGTGAAGGTGGACCTGGACCGGCTCGGCGAGACCATGCGCGGCTACGGCTTCGCCTACCTGCTCACCGTCTCCGACGACCACCGGACGCACGCGGTCGCCGTGCAGCCGCGCCTCGACGGCGGCGCGCTGCACGTCGCGGGCCTGGGCAACCGCACCCGCGCGAACCTCACCGCCCACGCCGACGTGACCCTGCTGTTCCCGCCGCGCGCGGAGGGCGGCTACTCCCTCATCGTCGACGGCCGGGCCGCGATGCTCGACGACGACGGCGCGTCCGTCGTACCCGCGCACGCCGTGCTGCACCGCCCCGCCGACCACCCGACCGTCCCGGCGGACGGCTCCTGCGGCCACGACTGCGTCCCGCTCGAGGGATGAGCGTTCACTGGCTCACGGCGTTCCTCGACACGCCCGCCGAGCACACCGCGGCGACGGAGAGGTTCTGGTGCGCGGTGACCGGGCACTCGCCGTCGCCGCGCCGGGGGCCGCGCGGTGAGTTCGCCACCTTGCTGCCGGGCCGCGGGGACGCGTACCTGCGGCTCCAGGAGGTCGTGCAGACCCCGCCCGGCGGCATGCACCTCGACCTGCACACCGACGACGTCGGCGCGCTCGCCTTCCGGGCCGAGGGTCTGGGCGCGACCACGAGCTACTCCGAGAGCGGGTACGTCGTCTGCGGTTCCCCGGGCGGGATGACGTTCTGCATCGTGGGGGCGGGCGGCAGCCTGCGCCCGCCCGCCGGGCACTGGGCAGGCGGACGCAGCGCGGTCGACCAGGTCTGCCTGGACATCCCGCCGCACGCCTACGACGCCGAGTGCGCGTTCTGGTCTGCGCTCACCGGCTGGCCGCTGCGGGCCAGCGACACCCACCGCGAGCTCGCCCGGCTCGTCGGCCCCGAGGGCATGTCCCTGCAGGTGCTGCTCCAGCGTCTGGACACCGAGCAGTACGTCGTCACCGCGCACCTCGACCTGGCCTGCGACCACCGCGACGCCGAGGTGCGCCGCCACCTCGAGCTCGGCGCCTCCGTCGTACGACGGACCCGGGACTGGACCACGCTGCGCGACCCCGCCGGCCGCGCCTACTGCGTCACCCGCCGTCCCGTCGAACCCACCTGACCCGTGCGGCGGGCTCGTGGGATCGGGGAGGCCACGGCCGCGGCGCCGGGCGCAGCGCACTCAGTGCGCAATGGCGGTGCGTGGGTCACCGCGTGACCGCCTGGAACTGACTGCCGCGCGTCACGGCAGCCGCAGCGCGCCCAGTGCCTCCAGTGCCCCGCGGACCAGCTCCTCGGGCAGCTTGAGCACCTCGCGGTCGTAGGTGAGCAGCCCGTTGAGCTCGTCCTCGACGTCGGACAGCTGGGTGTAGACGGTCGCACCGAGGCCCCGCGCGAGGGCCGGCGCCAGCTCGTCGCGGTGCAGCCGGCCGAACGCCGTGCCCAGTGACGACGCGGACTCGAAGTGCCGGTAGCCGAAGTCGGCCGACGACCAGGTGTGGCCCGCGACCGCGAGGTCGTAGCCGCCGTACTCCGACAGCGCCAGCACCCGACCGTCGCGCCGGCGCGGCAGCCGCAGCGCGCGCCCGTAGCGGTGCAGGCTGCGCACGTCCCCGCTGCCCTGGTCGTGCCAGCCGCTGGCGTGGTCGACCGGGCGGGTCGGGTCCAGGGCCGCGAGCCGCCGCGCCACCGCGCGGGCGTCGAACTGGCCCCAGCCCTCGTTGAACGGCACCCACATCGCCACCGACGCGGCGTTGCGCAACAGCAGGACGGTCCGCTGCAGCTCGTCGAGGAACTCCGCGCGCGAGGCCCGGTCGCCGCGGCCCAGCACCGCGCGCGCCCACGGCCGGTCGTCGCGCAGCCGGATCGGCCACCGTCCGGGCCAGGTCACCGCCGCGGTGCGGTAGCGCCCGCCGCCGTTGACGAGGTCCTGCCAGACCAGCATGCCGAGCCGGTCGCAGTGGTGGTACCAGCGCAGCGGCTCCACCTTGACGTGCTTGCGCAGCATCGTGAACCCGAGCCGCTTCATGGTGGCGATGTCGTGCACCATCGCCGCGTCGCTGGGGGCGGTCACCAGCCCGTCGGGCCAGTATCCCTGGTCGAGCACGCCGACGGGGAGGTGCGGCTCGCCGTTGAGCAGCAGCCGCGGCACGCCGTCCGCGTCGCGGCCCACCCCGAAGGACCGCATGCCGACGTAGCTGCGCACTCGGTCCGCGCCGAGGGTCACCTCGACGTCGTACAGGTGCGGGTCCTGCGGTGTCCACGGCCGTACGGCGTCCAGCGGCACGTCCGAGGGGACGCCGACGGGCACCGTGCGCTCGACGACCAGGCGGTCACCGTCGCGCACCCGCACCGTCGCGCGCCCTCCCGGCCCCGACGAGGCGCCGACGGTGATCCGCAGTGCCTGCTCGGCCAGCCGGGGCGCGAGGTGCAGCGCGTCGACGTACCGCGCGGGCACGGACTCCAGCCACACGGTCTGCCAGATCCCGGACTGGGCGGTGTACCAGATGCCGCCGCGTTCCAGCCGCTGCTTGCCGCTGCTCGGCCCGCGGTTGTTGCTCACGTCGCGGACCCGGACCACGAGCTCCCAGGGACCGGTTCCGGCCAGCGCGGGGGTCAGGTCGCAGGTGAAGGGCAGGTAGCCGCCGTGGTTGCCGCCGACCTCGACCCCGTCCAGCCACGCCGTGCAGGTCTGGTCGACCGCACCGAAGTGCAGCAGCACCCGCCCACCGGGCACGGCGAACCCGTCCGGGAACGTCAGCGAGCGGCGGTACCACAGCAGCTCGTCGGGCTGCAGCTGCCGCCCGACGCCGGAGAGCTCGGCCTCGGGGGAGAACGGCACGAGGATGCGCCCGTCCCAGCGTTCCGGCGTCTCGGCGGAGAGGTCGGTGACCGCGTAGTCCCAGTGGCCGTTGAGGTTCAGGTAGGAGTCCCGGACCAGCTGCGGGCGGGGTACTCCGGGAGCACCTGCGTCGGGTCGAGGTCCCGGCCCCAGCGAGTCAGCATCCGACGATCCTGGCACGGACGCGTGCCCGGGCGCCGCGTACCGTCGGGGACGTGGACGAGCTCGACACCCGGCTGGCGCGGATCACCCGGCACCCGTTCCGGGCGAAGTTCCACGTGCGCGGCCGCGACCGGGCCATCGTGGACCTGCGTGGCATGACCACCCTCCGCGCGCACGCGGCCGACCTCATCGAGAAGCGGCTCGCGCCGGCGCAGCCGGTGAAGGACGGCCGGCAGACGCCGTACCGCGGCCACCCGGTGTTCGTCGCCCAGCACGCGACCGCGACCTGCTGCCGAGGTTGCCTGGAGAAGTGGCACGGCATCGCCCGGGGGCGCACCCTGGGCGAGGCCGAGCGCGCGTACGTCGTCGAGGTGATCTGCCGCTGGATCGTGGCCGACCTCGCCGCCGCCCGCCGCCCCCGTTGAGGCGCGCATCTTGCACCGTTGAGGCGCGCATCTTGCACCGTTGAGGCGCGGAAGTTGCCGCGGTGAGACGGCGGGTGCTGCCTCACCGCCTCGCTTGCAGCCAGTCCCCGAATCCGGCCTCCGCGAGCAGTGCGCGGGCCTCCGCCTCGTGGTCGTCGGCGACCAGGACCCTGGCTTGGATGGCGCCGATCGACCCCTCGAGCACGCTCATGTTTCGGTCCGCGACCAGGTAGGGGATGCCGGCTTGGGCGAGCAGGGCCTCGATCCCCGCGATCAGCCCCACGTTGTTGGTGCGAACCAGCTCGGCCATGGCCACCCCTTCCTGCGCCAGTCCCATTCTCCCTCTGGTGCGCGTGATGCACCGCGCAGGTCAGCATCTTCCGCGTGCAGCAGGCGCGCCTCAACGGGAGCAGGCGCGCCTCAACGGGCAGGAGGCGCGCCTCAACGGGGGGTGGTGTCGTCGAGCCGGGTCATCACCACGAGCCGAGCGAGGTGGGGGCTGGGGTTCTCCAGACGGGTCACCCGCTGGCAGGCGACGTGGTGGTCGCGCAGGCGCATCAGCGCGCGCAGGCCGGCCACGTCACAGAACCTGAGCTCGGCGAGGTCGATCACCACGGCATGGACCCAGGCATCGCCCGCTGCGAGGACGTCGGGACGGTCCAGCGAGCCGACGGTCGCGATGTCCAGCTCCCCCCAGAGTTCGATCCGGAGCACCGGCGGCGTCGCGTCGACGATGACCCGGAGCGACGGGACCAGGTGGGACATGCGCGCTCCGGACATGGCGTTCCCCTCACGGACGGGAGGTGGCGATGGCGTGCTGGCCGGCCCGGGGTGCAGGACGGGCGACGACTCGCGCGCACGTCGCGCCGGGAGACAATGCCGAGATCGGCGGTGGAAAGGTGGGGGCGAGAGCATGTCGGCACCTCGACAGACAGTCGGAGCCGGCCCTCGGTCTCAAGCCGTGCTTCCCACTGTAGGTCGCGCTCGCCTCGCGGGGAAGGGGACGCGACCGGTCGAGGGCGCGAATAGTCTCTCAGCGCGTCGCCGGAAGGCCGTCCTCGCTGCTCAGCTGGGCGCGCAGCTGGCGCAAGATCCGGGAGAGCAGTCGCGAGACCTGCATCTGCGTGACGCCGAGCTCGTTGGCGATGCGCTCCTGCGTCCACTCGTGGAAGAACCGCAGCTCCAGGATCCGCCGGTCCCGCTCGCCCAGACGCCGTACGACGGGTCCGAGCACGAGCCGCGCCTCGGCGGCGTCGTACTGCGGGCCGGCGTCGGCGACCAGCTCGCCCAGGGAGGTGGACCCGTCCTCGGTGACGGGGAGGTCCAGCGAGGCAGGGGTGAAGCAGCCGTCGGCCGCGAGCGCCTCGAGCACCTCCTCCTCATCCACGCCGAGCTCCTCGGCGACCTCCGACGGCCGCGGGGAACGGCCCAGGCGGTGGCTCAACCGGTCCCCGGCCTGCATGATCCGCCCTTGCAGTTCCTGCAACCGGCGCGGGGGGCGCACCGTCCAGCCGAAGTCGCGGAAGAAACGCTTGACCTCCCCGCTGATCGTGGGGACGGCGTAGCTGAGGAAGTCTCGCTCGTAGGACGGGTCGAAGCCCTCGACGGCCTTCACCAGCCCGAGGTAGGCGACCTGGAACAAGTCGTCGGCGCTCAGGCCGCGGCGTCCGTAGCGTTGGGCGATGCCGCGCGCCACCGGCATGTTCACCAAGACGACCTCCTGGCGCAGTCGCGCCTGCTCCTCGGGATCGATGCACTCGTGGATGCGCTGGAGCAGGAAGGCGGTGGTCTCCGAGCGGTCCGCGTCGTTGCGGCCCCGGCGCTGGGTGGGCACGGTCTTCTGCCGGTTCTCCGTCATGTCGCCCCCGATGGCGTGAGACGCTGGCCGGCTGCTCAACCAGTCTGTCGGTATGCCTGGCCTGTTCCCATCGATGGCCGTGCTCATTGCCGTGTCACCGCACCCTTCGGCGTCACGGCCACCCACAGGGCACCGGCGGAGCACGGGCAGGCCCGGGGCGCAGCAGCGTGTCAGGGAGAACGCCGGCCGCGGGCCTGCCCGTGGCAGGGGGAGGCCGGCTGCTCAACCTCGACAGGAACACCGTACGAAGCGGCGGCGATGCGTGGAATCCCTCGAGCGGGCCATCTCCGGGCGCACGGGGTCAGGCGTCGGGCCGATGCCCTTCCGGGGTGGCTACCGGCCCCGCGAGTCCGAGCCGGTGGAGGCCTGCCCCACCAGGCGCTCGGCGAGCACCCGTAGCTTGACGTTTCGCTCGCTGCTCATCTTGGCGAGCTTGGCGAAGGCCTCGTCCGGCGTGCACTGGTAGACCGCCATCAGCAGCCCCTTGGCCTGCTCGATGCAGGCCCGGGACTGCATGGCCTGCCGGAGCTGGTCGGCGAGGGTCCGCAGCTCGGCCTTGAGGTCGTTCTCGTGCAGGATCGCGGCCACGCTGATGGCCAGCAGCTCCACGTCCGCACGTGCGGCCTCGGTGGCAAGATGCCCGTCCTCGTCGTACAGCTGGAGGGCGCCCACCAGGTCGTCCCCGAGCCGCAGAGGGTGGACGCTCACGGCCCGGACAGGGAGGTCGGCGATCGCGTGGGTCAGTCGCGGCCACCGGTCGTCGCCGCGGATGTCCTCGCTGAGGACGGGCCGCCCCTCCTCCCAGGAGGCCTGGCACGGGCCTTCCTGTGCCTTGTGCTGGGCACCGTCGACCTGCTGCGCCGTCTTGGACCCGGTGGCAACCAGGGTGGGCTCCAGCGGCGGGCCGAGGCTGATGCTCGCGAAGACCCGGGCCGGGAAGGCGTTCTCGCACAGGCGGGCCACCTCGGTGAGCAGGGCGCCGGTGTCCGAGGTCTGCACGTTCAGCCGGGTGAGCTCGGCCAGCGCCCGGGGCAGCGGCAGCTGCGCCGGCCGCGCACCGGCGGGCTCCGGGCGG
Source organism: uncultured Actinomycetota bacterium (assembly GCA_963709685.1). Lineage (GTDB taxonomy): Bacteria > Actinomycetota > Actinomycetes > Propionibacteriales > Nocardioidaceae > Nocardioides_B. The sequence continues at coordinate 14,816 of CAVPXH010000019.1, read as the reverse complement.
GCCGGCAGCAGGATCCACGTCAGCTGTGCGGGCTCACCCGGGGCCTGCGTGACCGTCGCGGAGAGGTCCACCGTGACTGCCTCCGCCGTGCGCGGACGCACCGTGATCGACCTGCGGATTCCCTCCCCGGAGGCGACGGCGGACGCGAGCCGGCGGCGCAGCTCCGGACGGTCGGCTCGGTCGAGGAAACTGAACACCGACTTGGTGAGCAAGTGCTCGACGTCCAGGCGGAGCAGCTGGGCGGCGGTCGCGTTCGCGCTGCGCACCATCCCGTGCTCGTCGGTGACCAGTGCCGCCGCGGGCAAGGCGGCGATGAGCCGGTCCTGCGCCCCTGCCTGCGCGCGCCGGCTCAGGCGGATGATCTCGGCCTGCTGGGTGCGGACCTCCTCGTCGGCGACGCGGAGCTCCTCGTGCGCCGACTCGAGCTCCTGCATGAGCGTGTCCGGCTCCAGCGGTCGGTCCTGCGACTGCGATCTGAACTCGTCGAGCCGGGCACGGAAAGCGGTGAGCTCGTCGCCCAGGGCGCCGTCCTGGGACAGTTCCTCGGCGGCCATCACGCCTCCTTTCACGCCGATCCCGCGCAATACCCCCCCTCGAGGCTATCCAAACGGTGAGGCACCCGGCGCCCCAGCGACCGTGGAACCCCAGCGACCGTGGAACCCCAGCGACCGTGGAACCGCAGCGACCGTGGAACCGCAGTGACCGTGGATCGAGCGACCTGGTGGTGAACCGGTGCGATGAGCGGCACCAACGCGGGTAGTGGGCGGTATGTCTTCGCCCCACCCCCTCATGCCCGGGCGTCGCCGCGACGTCGTCGTGGTGGGCGCCTCCGCGGGCGGCGTCGAGGCGCTCACCGCGCTGATGCGCCTGCTTCCGGCGGACTTCCCCGCCTGCGTGCTGATCGTCCTCCACGTCCCGGCGTCGGGGCGCAGCGCGCTCCCGCACATCCTCGACCGGGCTGGACCGCTCCCGGTGCGGCAGGCTGCCGAGGGCGACCCGTTGCGTCCGGGCACCGCGCTGGTGGCGGCCCCGGGCAAGCACCTGGTGGTGGACGACGACGCGGTGACGCTCTCACGCGGGCCCAGCGAGAACGGCCACCGGCCCGCCGTGGACGTGCTGTTCCGCACCGCGGCGTCCGCGCTCGGCGCCCGGCTGGTGTCGGTCGTGCTCTCGGGTGCCCTCGATGACGGGGCCGCCGGCACGGTGGCCGTCAAGCTGCGTGGCGGCGTCTGTCTCGTCCAGGACCCGGCGGAGGCACTGCACGACAGCATGCCGCGCGCGGCGATCGAGGCGGCCGACGTGGGCCGTGCTGCCGGTGCGAGACCTCGCCGAGCAGCTCGCCGCGCTCGCGGGCAGCCCGGCCCCGGAGGACCCGCCGCTTCCCGCGGTCATGCACGAGGAGTCCGCCATGGCGGACTGGAGGTCAACGCCGTCGACGAGCACGAGCGGCTGGGCCGGCCCGCGGGTCTGGGGTGCCCGGACTGCGGCGGCAGCCTCTTCGAGATCCACGAGGGTGACCTGCTGCGCTACCGCTGCCGCGTCGGGCACGCCTGGTCGCCCGACGCGCCTCGTGGCAGCACAGGCCGAGTCCCTGGAGACGGCCCTCTGGGTGGCGCTGCGGACCCTGGAGGACGAGCGGTCGCTCACCTTGGGCCTGTCCCAGCGCGCGGCGGAGCGGGGCCATAGGCTCAGCTCCAGACAGTTCGAGCAGCAGACGCAGGAGGCGCTGTCCTCGGCCGGTCTGCTGCGCGACCTGATCACACAGATCCGCGGGCCGGACGCCGGTCCCCGGCTGACCGGGCCGGCGGAGTCGACTGACGAAAGGACGCCGCGAGTGCCGCCAGAAGCGGACCCCGAATTCGAGACCCTACTGGCCTACCTCAAGGACGAGCGGGGCTTTGACTTCACCGGCTACAAGCGCGCCAGCCTGATGCGGCGGGTGCAGCGCCGGATGGAGGCGGTGGGCATCGACGACTTCGAGGCCTACCAGGACCACCTTGCAGGTCCATCCCGACGGAGTTCACCGCGCTGTTCAACACGATCCTGATCAACGTCACCGGGCTTCTTCCGGGACCCGGACGCGTGGGCGTACCTGCCAGGAGCGGATCCTGCCCGACCTGGTCGCCCGCCGCGACGGCCAGCCGCTGCGCGTGTGGAGCGCCGGCTGCGCCTCGGGGGAGGAGGCGTACACGCTCGCGATGGTGCTCGCCGAGGTTCTCGGCGTCGACGGAGTTCGCCCAGCGCGTCAAGATCTACGCCACCGACGTCGACGAGGAGGCGCTGACCATCGCCCGCCAGGCCGTCCTACACCGAGCGGGAGATCGAGGACGTGCCCGCGGCGCTCAGGGAGAAGTACTTCGAGCGGCACGGCCAGCGCTACGCCGTTCCGCAAGGAGCTGCGCCGCTGCGTGATCTTCGGCCGCAACGACCTGGTGCAGGACGCGCCCGATCTCGCACGTCGACATCCTGGCCTGCCGCAACACGCTGATGTACTTCAACGCCGAGACCCAGGCCGAGATCCTCCGGCGGCTGCACTTCGCGCTTCGCCCCGACGGGGTGCTGTTCCTCGGCAAGGCCGAGATGCTGCTCGGCCACGCCAGTCTCTTCCGGACCCTCGAGGTCAAGCGCCGGTTCTTCGTCAAGGTGCCGGTCGAGCCCCGCGGGCAGCGCCTCGGCGTGCTGCGCGCGGGCGTCGCGGCAGCCGACACCGAGGAGACGCGACGAGCGTCGCCGGCCTGCGGCAGCGCGGCGCTGATGTCCTCGGCGTCCGCCCAGATCGTGCTGGACCGCGGCGGCAGCCTCGTGCTCAGCAACAATGGCGCAGCAACCTGTTCGGGCTCACACGCGCGACCTGGGCCGGCCCATCCAGGACCTCGAGGTCTCCTACCGGCCGATCGAGCTGCGCACGCCACTCGAGCAGGCGGTCGCCGAGCGACGGGCGGTGTGGCTGCGCGACGTGGCCTGGAGCCGCTCCCGGCCGAGCCGGTCTCCCTCGACATCCAGGTGGTCCCGCTCCAGCGACCCGTCGGGCAACCCGCTCGGCACCACGGTCATCTTCAACGACGTCACCCACTACCGGCGCTGCAGCAGGAGCTCGAGTACGCCAACCGCGAGCTCGAGACGGCCTACGAGGAGCTGCAGAGCACCAACGAGGAGCTCGAGACCACCAACGAGGAGCTCCAGTCCACGGTGGAGGAGCTCGAGACCACCAACGAGGAGCTGCAGAGCACCAACGAGGAGCTCGAGACGATGAACGAGGAGCTGCAGTCGATGAACGACGAGCTCCACGTCGAGCAACGAGGCGCATGCGCGAGCAGCAGGAGCAGGTCCACCGGCTGAACCGCTTCATGGCCGCGGTGCTGGGCAGCATGGACTCCGGCGTCGTCGCCGTGGACCGCGAGCTCACGGTGCTGCCTGGAACGCCAAGGCGGAGGACCTCTGGGGCATCCGTGCCGACGAGGCCGAGGGTCGCGCACCTGTTCTCCCTCGACATCGGCCTGCCGCTCGAGCGCTTGCGCCTCGCGCTCAAGCGCCAGCTGTTCAGCGACTCGACGAGCCGGAGGTGCTGTCGGTGCAGGCGGTGGACCGGCGCGGGCGAGCCGTCGACGTACGGGTGACCGTCACCTCCCTCGACCACGACGAGTCCCAGTCGGCCGGGGCGCTGCTGATGATGGATGTGGTGGGCCCCGCGGAGCGGGGCACCATGGAGGCATGAGCCTTGTCGGTGAGTACGAACCCAGTCCGCAGCAGTGGGTGCGCGACCAGGTGGCCGCGTACGAGTCCTCCGGCGGCACCGAGGCGACCACGATGCGTGGCGTCCCGGTGGTCGTGGTGACCTCGCTCGGCGCCCGGTCGGGCAAGCTGCGCAAGAACCCGCTGATGCGGGTCGAGCACGACGGGTGCTATGCGCTGGTCGCCTCCAAGGGCGGGTCCCCACGGCATCCCGGCTGGTACCACAACCTCGTGTCACATCCCCGGGTCGAGCTCCAGGACGGCGCGGACCGGCGCGAGTACGCCGTGCACGTCGCCGAGGGCGAGGAGCGCGCGCGGTGGTGGGAGCGGGCGGTGCAGGTGTGGCCCGACTACGCCGACTACCAGACCCGTACCGATCGTGAGATCCCCGTCTTCCTCGCCGAACCGGTCTGAGTCTCCCCCGCCCGGGTTCGACCGTGACCGGTTCGTGGGCTACGCGTCGCGGTCGTGCGGAGGCGTCTCGAGATTGCGCTCGATCTCGGCCTGGTCCCGGTCGGCGGCCGCGGAGTCGCGGTCGAGCCCGGCGGCCTGTCGGTCGGCGGCGGAGAGGTCGCGGTTGCGCCCGGCGCGCTGCCGGTCCAGGCTGCTGCTCCGGCGGTCGTCTTCCGCCTTCCGGCGGTCCGCGGCGGTGTCGTCGAGGTAGTGGCCGACGTTCTCGCGCATCATCTCGGCCTCGCTGTAGGCGGCTTCCAGGTCGATCTGGGCCTGCTCGTGGTCGGCCACCGGATCGGTCGAGGAGCCTGCCTGCGGCCGGGCGGTTCGCTCGGCCGCGCGGCGGTGCTGCTCCCACAGCTGGTCGCGCACCATCTGCTCGCGCCGCTCGGCCACCTCGTCGCGCTCGGCGGCCGCCCCGTCGCGCTCGCCGGCAGCGACATCGCGTGTTCGGTCGCTGGTGTCGCGGTCGCGTGCCGCGCCGTCGCGGCCGGTCGCCCGTCCGTCGCGGTCGGAGCCCCCGGCTGTCATGGTTCGAGCCTAGGCCGCCTCGGGTGGTGCCCGGTGCTGCGGTCCAGGCCGGTCCCGCGGCCGCGACCCACTCGCGCCTTGGGTAGGCCTCCCGTGACCGATCGAAATCCACCCATGCCCGGGAGGACCCGCCCGCCCGCGGTCGAGCTCCCCGGGTTTGCGCACGGTAGACCCGACCTCACGCTACGGCTCGAGGCACTCGGGGATCGAGTCCGACGATCCGGCCGGCCGTTCGGTGCTGCCGTCGGGGCCGTAGATCTTCACCCAGCGCACGGTCGGGAACTGCGTGAGCGTGGGCACGATCTCGTCGGCCACGGTGAAGGTCGAGCCAGCGCTGCTGCAGCCGTGCGTGAGCTGCACGCGGGCGACCTGGTCCGGCGCGACCGACAGGCCGCGGAAGCCCCACGAGCGCGACCGCACCAGTCTCAGGCCCTCGGCCAGCTCGGCCGGGGTCGGACCGGCATAGAGCCGGTGCAGCGCACCGCTGCCCGTTCCCGGCAGCGGAACCCACCGGGACACCGCGCGGGTGTAGGGCTCGGTACCGGCGGCATACCGCTTCGTGTCCAGGAAGTAGGTCTGCGCCCGGGTCCTGGCGAACCCGGTGCCCACGTCGATGACGTAGCGGCTCGGGTGGTGCAGCCGCAGGGTCCGCAGGATCGTGGTCTGCTTCATGATCCCCGCGGCGTAGCCGAGCACGCCCTCGAACTGACAGGTGCGGACCAGTCCGGCCATGTTCGGCAGGTCGAAGGCCCGCCGCTTCCCGGGTGCAGGAACCGTCCACTGCACCGGCCTGAGGTCGACGGAGAGGAAGGCGTTGCCCGCGAGACGCACGGGCGCTGCGCGGGCGCAGTCGCGGATCGGCTTCTGGGTCCAGCGGGCCTTCGTGGTGCGCGGGAGCCCGCCGGAGAACCGGAAGACCAGCCGGTCGAACCCGGGGTGGTGCACGGCGTGGATGGCCCGGAGCCTGGGCCGGCCGGCGGCCGGCCCCGGCGACCCGGCGACCCACGGGTACCACGTCCGCAGAGCCGGCGCCCAGTCGTTCTGTCCGCCGTTGTCGGTCACCCGGTGGCTGTGCGCGGAGACCCGCACGGCCCCCGGGTGGTCCAGGCATCGACGAGGAATCAGGAACCGTGCCCGCTGCCGGGTGCCGAACCCGTCCATGGCCACGGCGAAGCCGCGGCAGGGCACCAGCGTGCCGGGCGCTCCCCAGCGGTCGACGGCCCGCAGCTCGAGGAAGTCGGAGTTGGCCACGCCGTCGGCTCGGTACTCCGGGCCGGGGTCGGTCGCGTCGGTGTCGATCCAGAAGTCCACCCGGTCGCCGGGGGCGAGGTCGCGCAGCGCGGCGACGAGCTTCACCTTCGTGCCGTCGTCGAAGCCGTTGACGACGCGCACTCCCAGGATGTCGTTGCTGGCGAGGATGTCGCGGTGGCCGTCGGGCAGCCAGGCCGAGTCCGCCGAGGCCGTGCCCGGTGACACCGCCAGCGCCGTGAGCATGATCGCGCACCCGACTGCAGCCGCGGCTCGTCGCGTGCGCCCTTCCCGTGAGACCACCCAGCGCATGACCACATCCACCCCGCCCGCTGACGAACCGGCACCGGACCGCCCCCGGCGCCGCACGTACGGTCATGGTGACGCGCCAAGGGCCCGGCGGTCAGAGGCGGAAGTCCCCGCGCCACGGCGGGTGCGCCGGGTCCCACCGCGCGACGGCGCCCGTCGGACGGTCAGCGGTACCGGAAGCCGTCCATGAACCGGCGGAACAGCCCGCCCTTGACCGGCAGCGGCTCGGTCGGCGGCGGGGCGGTCCGGCGCTGGCGGGCGACCGGCCGGTCGTAGTCGGTCCGCACGATCGCGTCCACGACCTGCTCCTCGGTGAAGCTGTCCGAGCCCTCGATCTCGGGCACGTAGCCGACCAGCATGCCGTTGCGCATGACCTGCGCCTCCAGGCTCGCCGTGCCGTCGGAGTCCCAGGTGGCCACCCGGCCGTCCGGCAGGTTGACGCTGACCCCGAACTGGTAGACACCCACGCGGGCAAGCTCCGCGTCGGTGCCGCGCTCGCGGAGGGCGTCCACGACGCGCCGGGCCTTGTTCTCGTCCATGGTGCCTTCGAGCCTACCCGCGGGTCCGACGTCACCAGCTCTGCGTGCCCGGGCCGCCCTTGAACGGACCCACGACCCGCGTGGTGATCCAGCCGCCGTAGAAGCCGCCGGGCTGCGGCGTCACCACCTCGCCGTCCACGGTGCAGGAGTCCATCAGTGCCGGGTAGACGGCGACGTGGTCGCGGATCATCTCCGCGCCGTGGTCGGGTGAGGGGTAGGACCAGGCGGCCCGGGGCGCGACCCGGTCACCGGCGACCAGGTCGTGGTAGACGGCCTGCCCCTTCCACTCGCAGTTCGACGACCCCGCGGCCGGGCGCAGCGCGCCGGCCTCGAACGCCGTCCGGGGCAGGTAGTAGGCAGGGGGGTGCGAGGTCTCCAGGACGCACCAGGCGTCGGTGGTGGAGGCGATGCGGGATCCGCCGAACCAGATCTCGACCTGTTCGTGCCACTGGACGTAGGCGGGCGGTCGCGGGAAGTCCCACACGGACAGCTGTCCCGGGCCCGGGGCGTCCGGCCTCGGTCGCATCAGCCGAGCTGGGTCTCGACCCCGGCCACCGGCCACGGCATCGGCGCACCGGTCGCGGAGTGGCAGCGGTAGCCGTTCGGGTTCTTGGCGAGGTACTGCTGGTGGTGGGCCTCGGCGTAGTAGTACGTCGGCGCCGGCGCGATCTCCGTGGTGACCGGTCCGTAGCCGTGCTCGCGCAGGACGGGCTGGTAGGCCTCGACGAGCCGGCGAGCCACCTGCTCCTGGTCCGCGGACAGCGTGTAGACCGCCGAGCGGTACTGCGTGCCCACGTCGTTGCCCTGGCGCATGCCCTGGGTCGGGTCGTGGAACTCGAAGAACACCTTCACCAGGTCGCCGTAGGACACCCGGGCGGGGTCGAAGACCACGCGCACCGCCTCGGTGTGCCCGGTCAGCCCCGAGCAGACCTCCTCGTACGACGGGTACGGCGTCAGGCCGCCGGCGTACCCCACCGACGTCGACCACACGCCCGGCAGCTGCCAGTAGATCTCCTCCGCGCCCCAGAAGCATCCGAGCCCGAAGAGCGCCACGTCGTACCCGGCGGGGATGTTCGACTCGTCGGTGACCAGCGGGGTCCCCAGCACCAGGTTGGTCTCGGGGAGGGCGAACCAGGCGGCTTCGTGGCCCTTCAGCGCCGTGTCGCTGGTCGGCAGCTCGAGCTTCTGGCGGTGGAACAGCACGTCGTTCTCCTCGTCTATGCGCACACCTGGTTCGACACCGTCAACACCGCGGATGGGCCGATGCTTCCCGGGCGGTACGACGGACCGGCGGCTCGCTAGGCTCGCGACCATGACTGAGCACGCCCAGAAGGCAGGCTTCGAGACCCGTGCCATCCACGCCGGCTACGAGCCGGACCCGACCACGGGCGCGGTGATCCCGCCCATCTACGCGACCAGCACCTTCAAGCAGGACGGTGTCGGCGGGCTGCGCGGGGGCTACGAGTACTCCCGCAGCGGCAACCCCACCCGCACCGCGCTGGAGGGGAACCTGGCCGCGCTGGAGGAGGGCGAGCGCGGGTTCGCGTTCGCCAGCGGGCTGGCCGCCGAGCACACGCTCGTCAACGCGCTGTGCCGGCCCGGCGAGCACGTGGTGATCCCCAACGACGCCTACGGCGGCACCTACCGGCTCTTCGCCAAGGTCGAGCAGCCGTGGGGCCTGGTGCACACCGCGGCGCCGGTGTCGGACGTGGACGCGATCCGTGAGGCGATCCGTCCCGGCGAGACGAAGCTGGTCTGGGTCGAGACCCCGACCAACCCGCTGCTCACCATCGGCGACATCGAGGCGATCGCCGCGGTCGCCCACGAGGCCGGGGCGCTGCTGGTGGTCGACAACACCTTCGCCTCGCCGTACCTCCAGCAGCCGTTGACCCTGGGCGCGGACGTGGTGCTGCACTCGACCACGAAGTACTGCGGCGGCCACTCCGACGTGGTCGGCGGTGCACTCGTCGTCCGCGACCTCGACCTGGCCGAGAAGATCGCCTTCCACCAGAACTCCATCGGCGCGGTCGCGGGGCCCTTCGACGCCTGGCTCACGCTGCGCGGGCTGAAGACGCTCGGCGTGCGCATGGACCGGCACTGTGACAACGCCGAGAAGGTGGTGGCCTTCCTCCAGGACCATCCCGCGGTCTCCCAGGTGGTCTACCCGGGACTGGAGGAGCACCCCGGCCACGCGCTGGCGAGCCGGCAGATGAAGAGGTACGGCGGGATGCTGTCGTTCCGGGTCAAGGCCGGCGAGGCGGCCGCCCTCCAGGTCTGCGAGCGGGCGCGGGTGTTCACCCTCGGCGAGTCGCTCGGCGGGGTCGAGTCGCTGATCGAGCACCCCGGGCGGATGACGCACGCCTCGGTGGCCGGCACCGACCTCGAGGTGCCCGGCGACCTGGTGCGGCTCAGCGTCGGCATCGAGACCGCCGAGGACCTGCTCGCCGACCTCGACCAGGCGCTGCACACCGGTGATTGAGGAGCGAGTGGATCGGGGTCTCTCCGGTGGTTGAGGAGCGAGCGCAGCGAGCGTCTCGAAATCACCGCACGTCGGTGGCCTCGCGTCTCGTCGCCTGCGTGGACTTCGGCTCCACGTTCACCAAGGCCGCGCTGGTCGACGTGGACCGGGCGCGCTGCTGGCCACGGCGGCGCACCGCACCACGATCGACACCGACGTCCTCGACGGCTGGGACGCCTGCCGGGCGCAGCTGGACGCCCAGCACCCGGCGCGCGCGACGCCGAGGTGCTGGCCTGCTCCTCGGCCGGCGGCGGCCTGCGGATCGCCGTGGTCGGCAACGAGGAGCTGGTCACCGCCGAGGCCGGACGCCGGGTGGCGCTGTCCAGCGGCGGCCGGGTGGTGCACGTCGGCCACGGGGGCCTGGACCGGGCTCGCCTCGCCGCGGCTGCGCGAGAGCCGTCCCGACGTCGTGCTGCTCGTCGGGCGGCACCGACGGCGGCAACACCGAGGTGCTGCTCGCCTGCGCCGCGCGCGCTGGCCGAGGCGCCGCTGGCGCAGCCCCGGTCGTGGTCGCCGGCAACGTCGACGCCCGCGACGAGGTCGCCGCGGCTGCTCGACCGACGCCGGGACGCCGTACGTCCTCGCCGACAACGTGGTGCCCACGGATCGGGGTGCTCACCCCGGAGTCCGCGCGCGCGGCGATCCGGGAGATGTTCCTGCGCCACGTCATCGGCGGCAAGCACCTCTCGGCGCGCGCCACGCGACCGGCCGATCTTCACCGCGATGGTCCGCGGCGCGACCCCCGACGTGGTGCTCACCGCTGTGGAGCTGCTCGCCCACGGCCTCGACGAGGAGCGCCCCGGCGCCGGCGACGTGGTGGTCGTCGACGTCGGCGGGGCCACCACCGACGTGCACTCGCGTCGTGGAGGTCGATCCCGAGGACGCCGGCCTGGCCCGTCAGGTGGTGGCGCACGCGTGCCGGTCACCCGCACCGTCGAGGGCGACCTCGGCATGCGCTGGAGCGCGGTGCCCGCCGTGGAGGAGGGGCTCGCCGCCGGGGTGCTCGGCCGAGGACGAGGCGTTGCGGCTGCGCGGTGCCGCCGGGGTACGACGCGAGCAGCCGGCGTTCCTGCCCGGCGACCCCCGAGGAGGTCCACGACGACGAGCGGATCGCGGCGGCGGCGGTGGCCGTGGCGTTGCGCCGGCACGCGGGCCGGCAGCGGGTCGTGTTCGCCCCGGACGGCCGGCTCGTCGAGCGCACGCGGCAAGGACCTGCGCGAGGTCGACCTGCTCGTCGGCTCCGGCGGCGTGCTGCGCAACAACGCCGCCGACCTGGCCGCCCGGGTGCTCGGCGGCGGCCGTCGGGGAGGTGCCCGGCGGTTGGCAGGTGCCCCGTGACCCGCGGGTGGTGGTCGACCACGACTACGTGCTCGCGCCGGCGGGGCTGCTGGCCGCAGACCACCCCGAGGCGGCGTACCGGCTGCTGCGACCCTGGCGTGAGCCGCGCCCGCGACGGGCGCGGGGTCACTTAGCCTGTCGCCATGGGGTAGGGAACCGCATGACGCGGAGCATGGAGAGGCTCCGCGCCTCGCAGCGGCGCAGGTCCGACGAGCGCTTCGCGGAGCGGTTCGCCCACCAGTGGGCGCAGCTGCGCGCCGAGCGGCGGCAGGAGGAGCCGCCGGCATCGAGGCCGGGGAGTCGAACTTCGCGCGTGCCCAGGTGCCGCACGGCGTCGACCTCGCCGCGGCGTGGGCGCTGGCGGTTCCTGGTCATCGTCGCGGCCGGCTACGTCATCCTGCTGGGCATCTCGCTGTTCGAGGTGGTCGTCCTGCCGCTGGTCATCGCGCTGCTGTTCACCGCGCTCGGGGTGCCGCTGGTCACCGCGCATGCACCGGGTCGGCTTCCCCCGCGGCGCTGGCCGCGTTCCTGGTCGTGATCGGCGGGATCGCGCTGATCGCGGTCCTGCTCACCTTCGCCGGCCAGCAGATCGCCACCGGCGCCAACGACCTGGCCAAGCAGGTCGTCAACGGCATCGGCAGATCCAGCGAATGGCTCAAGAACGGCCCGCTGCACGCCAGCGAGTCCCAGATCAACGGCTACCTCAAGCCAGGCCCAGGACGCGATCACCTCGGGCAACCAGCAGATGGTCACCCGGCTCACCGAGGTCGGCACCGCGGTGAGCCACATCGTGGCCGGCTTCTTCATCGTGCTGTTCGCGACGTACTTCTTCCTCGCCGACGGCGCGCGCATCTGGGCGTGGGTGGTGCGGCTGTTCCCGCGCGCGGCGCGGATCAAGGCCGACTCCTCGGGACGGGTGGCCTGGCTGTCGCTGACCAAGTTCGTCCGCGCGACCGTGCTGGTCGCGTTCACCGACGCGCTCGGCGTGATGCTGGTCGCGGCCATCCTCAAGGTGCCGTTCGTGTTCGCGATCGGCGTGCTGGTCTTCATCGGCGCGTTCATCCCGATGGTCGGCGCGCTGCTGTCCGGCACGGTGGCGGTGCTGGTCGCGCTGGTGGCGCACGGCCCGGTGGTCGCCCTGATCATGCTCGGCGGCGTGGTCGCCGTGCAGCAGATCGAGGCCCACGTCCTGCAGCCGTTCCTGCTCGGCCGGTTCGTGGCGGTGCACCCGCTCGGCGTGATCGTCGCGATCGGCTGCGGCGTGCTCGTCGCCGGTATCCCGGGTGCCCTGGTCGCCGTACCTCTCGTCGCCGCGCTCAACGCGGTGGTGCTGCACCTGGCGGGAGGCGAACAGGGCGAGGCCGGAGGACCGAGCGTCCGCCGGCACCCCGCCCGCGTCGACTGGCGCCGGCGCCCGGCCGGGACGGCCGCGGCCCGCTGCCGCTCAGGCGGACAGCGGAGCCCGGGTTCGAGCGCCGGGTCACGGCCGGTGCCGCGCCTCCGGCGCGGGCGCGCCGGGGTGCCGCGGCCGGTGAGCGGGATCTCCTTGAGGAAGAACGCGACGATCAGCGCGACGCCACCAGCGGTACGGCGGACAGGAACATGTCGTGCAGCGCGTGGCTGAACGCTCCGGTGACCAGCCCGTGCACCGGCTCGGGCAGCGCTGTTGATCGCCTGCACGTTGTTCGCCAGCGTCCCCGACCTTCGCCGGGACCGGCCGCGCGGCACGCTCCTGCAGCGCGTCGGCGATGTACACGCGCCAGCCGGCTGGACAGGATCGCGCCGAACAGCGCGGTGCCGAACGAGCCGCCCATCTGCCGGAAGAACGCCACCGAGCTGGTCGCGACGCCCATGTCCGAGCGGTCCACCGAGTTCTGCACGACGGTGATCAGCACCTGCATGGTGAACCCGAGCCCGGCGCCCATGATGTACATCGCCAGCCCGGCGAACCAGTACGGCGAGTCGGCGTCGAGCTGCGACAGCATGAACAGCGCGCCGATGACGATGGCCGCGCCCAGGATCGGGAACGCCTTGTAGCGGCCGGTGCGGGTCATGAGCTGCCCCGCGCCGATCGAGGTGGTGAAGATGCCCACCACCATCGGCACCATCGCCAGCCCGGACTTGGTCGGGCTCATCCCCTCGACCACCTGCAGGTAGACCGGGATGAAGATCATCGAGCCGAACATCGCGACGCCGATGAGGAAGCCGAAGATGTTCGAGACCGAGAAGATCGAGTTGCAGAACAGCCGCATCGGGATGATCGGCTCCGTGGCGCGGTTCTCCACCAGCACGAACGCCACCGCCAGCACGAGGCCGGCGGCCGAGCAGGGCGAGGCCGAGGCCGGACGTCCAGCCGTGGTCGGGGCCGGCCCACGCGGTGTAGAGCAGGATCGAGGACACCGAGGCCACGACGGTGGCGGCGCCGAGGTAGTCGATCGTGTGGTTGCGGCGCACGTGCTGCAGCTTCAGCGCGGCGGAGGTGATCACCAGCGCGACCAGCCCGATCGGGATGTTCATGAAGAAGATCCACTGCCAGCCGGGGCCGTCGGCGAACCAGCCGCCGAGCACCGGGCCGAGCACCGACGAGGTGCCGAAGACCGCGGCGAAGTAGCCCTGGTAGCGGCCGCGCTCCCGCGGCGGGATGACGTCGCCGATGGTGGCCATCGCCAGCGCCATCAGGCCGCCGCCGCCGAGGCCCTGGATCGCGCGGAAGCCGATCAGCTCCTCGATGTTGTGCGACCAGCCGGACAGCAACGAGCCGACCATGAACGTGATGATCGCGAGCTGGAACAGCGGCTTGCGGCCGTAGAGGTCGGAGATCTTGCCCCACAGCGGGGTGGAGGCGGTCGGCGGCGAGCATGTAGGCCGTGACGACCCAGGACAGCTTGTCGAGCCCGCCGAGGTCGGAGGTGATGCGGGGCAGGGCGGTGCCGACGATGCTCTGGTCGAGCGCGGCGAGGAACATGCCCACCATGAGGCCGGCCATCACCACAAGGATCTGCTTGTGGGTGAGGTAGCCGTTGGGAGTCGGGCGTCACGAGTTCTCCTCGATGTCTTGGTCGGACTGACCAGGGGTCAGGTCGGTGAGGTCGCTGGGAGAGGCGATGCAGCAGGACGCGGAGGGTCTCGCGGTCCTCGGCGCGACCAGTCGGCGAGCGCCTCGGCGATCACGGCGCGCCGACGGGCGGCGCCCGCCTCGAGGCACTCGGTGCCGCGCGCGGAGACGGCGACCCGGCTGGCCCGCCGTCGTCGGGGTCGTCGGTGCGCTCGAGCAGGCCGCGGTCCTCCAGGGACGCGGGCGTGCCGGCTGACGGTCGAGGCGTCGAGGTCGAGCGCGTGCGCGAGCGACGACAGGCGCATCGGGCCGTAGTGGTGCAGCGTCTTGAGCAGGGGCAGGCTGGCGAAGTCGATCTCCTCGCCGGGCGACGGTGCCGCAGCGCTCCGGCCGACGCGCACCATCGCGGTCATCACCGCCTCCTCGACGGTCGCCGGCTCGGGGATCGGCCCGAGGTCGCCGGCGTGGGCTGGGAGACGTGCTGTTGCATGGGTCAAGCATGCATCGGTTTGCATGTGCCACGCAAACAGATATCGCGGTGACGTCCCTCACGCGCTCGCGCGCCGCCGCGCTCGGCCGCCCGCAGCGCCGCGCCGCGGCGGGGCGGGACTAGGGTGTGCGCCATGATCGAGGACGCCGCAGCCCGGCACGCCGTACCCCTGCCCGGCTCGCGGACATCAAGGCCGCGCGCGACGCGCTGGAGGGGGTGTCGGTGCTGCACCCCGATGGAGGAGTCGCGCTGGCTCTCGGAGATCGCCGACGGACCGGTGCTGCTCAAGGCCGAGAACCTCCAGCGCACCGGGCTCGTTCAAGATCCGCGGCGCCTACCTCCGGATGTGCCGGCTCTCGCAGGAGGAGAAGGCGCACGGCGTGGTGGCCGCCAGCGCAGGCAACCACGCCCAGGGTGTCGCGCTGGCCGCGAAGATGCTCGGGCTCAAGTCGACGGTGTTCATGCCCGAGGGCGCGCCGATCCCCAAGGAGAAGGCGACCCGCGGGTACGGCGCCGACGTGCGGTTCTGCGGCCACAGCGTCGACGAGGCGCTCGTCGAGGCGAAGGGTTCGCCGAGGAGACCGGGGCGGTGCTGATCCACCC
>CAVPXH010000018.1:0-200407 GCA_963709685.1 uncultured Actinomycetota bacterium | reverse complement strand
GAACGTATCGCTATCCTTGGGCAACGCCTGCCACAACGTGTCCGCCTGCTCGAACCGTTCGGTGTCGGTAGCGCCCTCGGCCACGTGCAGGCCGTGGGTCCACCGCACCTTCAGGTACTGCGGTGTGGAGGAGATCCGCGCCCAGACCGTCAGTGCGGTCTCGACCGGGTTCTCCTTCTCAGCGAATACTCCGATCACGTAGCCGCAGTCGGCGCTGCTGTAGCCGGAGTCCTTATCGAGTCCGGCAGAGGGCAGCGAGAACAACAGTTTCTGAGCGTCTTGGGAGCCGTTGGCCTCCAGCCGCCACTGGGCGTCGCCCAGCAGGAGGCTGATCGCCGCCAGGAACGACGTCTTCCCGGACCCGTTCGAGTCGCCCTTGGGTCCTTGGCCTGACACCGCGACGAACGTGCCCGGAATCAGCGGCACCGGATGAGTGGTGAGGCGGGCAATGTCGATGGTCTGCAGGGCGACCAGGTGCCGGTTGCCGACGATGCCGATCTCGGCGCTGGAGTCCACGCCGGTCGTGAGGGTTGCGGTCATGTCGGCTCCTGGGAAGTGGGTGCGCGAAACGGAGTAGTGGTCGGGCCACTGGACTGAGACGCTGCGGCTCCGGCGCGGTCGGAGGTGCGGTGGCGGCGGATTACATCCGCCAAGACCCCGTCCGGCTGTGCGAGCAGAATCAGGTTCTGCCACAGCGACTCGGAGACGGCGGGTGTGAGCCGCAGGAACTGGGGGCCGGGGCGGATGGAGCGGCGCTCCCCGTAGCCGAGGACCCCGGCGTCGCGGAGCCGCTGTAGCGACGCCCGGATCCGGTTCTCGGGGATCTGACTCTTGGACAACTCCGAACGCGGCATCGGCTCGGCGTCCAGCCACGAGTCCCCGCGAAGGCGGCCCCGCGCACGCGGGATTGCCACGCAGTGGATCAGTACGAGTGTGAGCACGGCGCGGTCGTCTTCGGGCAGCACCCCGAGTCCCTCGGCGGCGAACCGCTCCCGGACCTGGTCGTCGTAGCCGGACAACCAACCGTCGCCCACCTTGAGGAGTACCCGCCCCGCCTCAGCAACACAGTCCGCGAGCACCGCGCGCAGCGCGGGGTCGAGCAAGCCACGAAAGTGGGACTCCGCCACCGGCGCGTCGGCGGTCTCCACCGCCGCCAACGCAGCCAGCACGTCGGCTTGGCGGCTGGGAGCAAGGTCGGCAAGAACAGGCATCAGTCCACCTCGTCTTCGAAGCCGAACGGCTCGGCCAGGTCCGTCGTGTCCTTATCGGGTCCTGCGTCCGAGTCAGCGTCGGGGGCGGTGTCCGTGCCGGGGGCGACGGGGAACTGCTCGTACACCGCGCGGAGCGCGTCCACCTGGCCTTCGGACCATGCCGCAACCCGTGGCCCGAGCCGGACGATGGTCTCCGTACCAGTCAGGTAGCCTCCGGCTCGGAGCCGCCGAAGCGCGCCCTTGCGGTGCAACTCCGCGGACCGTCCGTCGTTGCTGTCGCTGCCCGAGAGCGTGCCGAGAATGGCGCGAGCCTCCAGCACCGACTCCACGTCGGCCACCGCTCCAGGGAACGGGTGCTCGCTCTCGTCGAGCCAACAGGCCCGCAGCGCGGCAGCGAACGTCAACACGGTCTCCACGGACGGATCGACGCGGACCACCCCGGAGTCACCGCCCGCCACCGGCTCCGACCCCTCGACCCACCCCAGGGCGACTTCCAACACGGTCGAGTCGTCGGCGGTCACATCAACCAGCCGACGCCCGGCCCGTTCGGCTGCCGCCTCCAACGCCGACAGCCTGTGCCGGTCACCGGTCAGCGGGCTGCTCCCCGCGGCCCGCATCCGCGCCAACGCCAACGTCGTCTCCGATACCTGGCCGGTACTCACCGCTCACCCACCCAGTCCGATTCCACGTCGGCGACCTCGGAACCGAAGTCATGGAGGTCCACGTCCAAGTCAGCCAACGCGGCTGCAACCACCTGTTCAGTCGGCGCGACCCGTTGCAGCAGCACCGGCGACAGGTGCGTCACCCCGGCATCGGGGTCAACGAGCAACTCGCTGTTCATCCGCATCCGCACCGGGAGATCCGGGTCCGCATCAATCGCCATCGCCCCGACCAGAATGTTGGCCGCGCCCGGCCACCCGGCTGCCCGCATCCGCGAGGACAGGTCCACCTCGTCCTCACCCTGCAAGTGCAGATCTGCAGCCCTGGCCCGGCGACGCTTCGCCTCCGCGGCCCGCGCCTCCACCGACGCCATCGGGTCCGGGCCCTTCCTCCTGCTCCGGCGGACGCGGCGGACGTCGCCTCAACCGCGGCTTCGGCACGAACCCCGTCACCTTCTCCGCGACCGTGTCCGGCTCCAGGTTCGGCGACGGCGGATCGAACACGACCTGCTCGAACACCGCTGCCAAGTCCGCCATGCTGGCGGTCCGAGCCGTCTCCAGATACTCCTCAGGTTCCAACATCGAGAAGTCCTTGGCCGCCGCCCCCTCGGCCAGCAACCGGACCACGAAATCGTCCCGGGCCCCCACGTACCGCTGTGTCGCCACCACGAGCGCATACGCATCCGGATCCAGGTCGGGGAACCGGTTCTTGACCTGGTTGTTCAACGCGAACACGTTCTGCATCAACGACCGATGGTCGTGATGCCTGCGCTGGGCAATCAACTCTGAAATCGGACTCGACGACACCATCCGCAACAGGTGGTCCGCCGAAATGCTCATCATCAGCAACGCCTGCCGTAGCCGGTCACGGACCTGCTCACGCGTCACGCGACCTGACTCCATGTCAGCCGCGGGTCCGGTCCAGGAGTGTCACCAACTCGTCCACGCCACCGTTGGCAGCGAGCCGGTCGAACACCATGATCCCCGCCGCGCTGGTCGGGTTGAACACGTAGCGCTGCTGGTGCGCCTTCTCGTAGACCGGCTCCAACATGTCCAGCCGACAGAACAACTCGAACCGGACATCGAACTGCGCCGCATCGCACACGCCCGGCACACGCGGCCTGGATCTGTGCCCGCGTCAGACCACCCGTCGCATCGGGGGACCCGAACGCAGCAAACACCGCCCGCGCGATCTCCAACGCGCCCGGATCATCGACCACCACACCCGCGTGCGCGGCAATCGGCGCAACCAGCGCCTCCACCCGACGCAGGAACGCCTCGCCCTCCGGCGACCCATCCACATCAAATAAGGACTTCACACCTTCCCCCTGCCTCGACCCCGGCGGAACCTTGCCGAGCACCGTAATGTCCAGCACCGACACAAAACGCCCGCCCGCTCCCGAATCCTTCGCGTGGCCAGCGCTATAGCAGTTTATGAAGCCGTGTAGCGAAACGCTATAACTCCGTAGAACTTGCTATCATCGCTCGTGTGGACCGAGCCACCAGCCCATACTCGCCCGGAGCGGGAGTACCACCGCTTGTCATCAGCGGTCGCGACGACGAGATCGACCTCTGGCGCGCCACCGTCCGCCGCGCCGAAAACGGAAGGCACGGACGCGGCATCATCGTCCACGGACTCCGCGGAGTCGGGGAAGACGGTCCTCCTCGGCAAAATGCGCGAGGAAGTCGAAGACCGCGGCTGGGTCGCCGCCGCACTCGAAGCCGCCGGAGACCACCAAGACTTCCGCCAACAACTCGGCGACCGGCTCTACCCAGCCCTACACGCCCTTGCCAAACCCGGCATCGGCCAACGTCTCCGCCAGGCCCTTTCGACCTTCGCCAACTTCAACGTCCAGGTCGACGCACAAGGCACCTGGACCTTCGGCCTGGACCTGGAACCGAGCGCACCACCCTCGGGCAACCTCGAACTCGACCTCATGACGCTGGCCCAAGACCTGTCCGCGGCCATGAAGGAGCGAGGCGCGGGCGTCGCCATCTTCATCGACGAGATGCAAGACCTCGACAAGGACACCCTCACCGCCCTCTGCGCGAGTCGCCCACCAAACCTCCCAGCGCAACCTGCCGTTCTTCGTCTGCGAGCCGGACCTCCGTCCCTCCCGCGGGTCCTCTCCGAAGCCAAGTCGTACTCCGAACGCCTCTTCGAGTACCGCTCAACGTCCGACCTCGCACCCACCCCGCCACTCGCGCCCTCGTCGACCCAGCGACCGAAGAACACGTCACCTGGGCTGAGGACGCCACGCGCATCGTCCTCGACGCATCCAACGGCTACCCGTTCTTCATCCAAGAACTGGGCCAAGCCACCTGGGAAGCCGCCGACGGCCCCGACCGGATCGAACTCGCCGACGCGCGCGTAGGCGTCGCCGAGGGTCGTCGCCGACTCGACGTCGGCTTCTTCCTCTCCCGCTGGGAACGCGCCACCCAAGCCGAACGCGCCTACCTCACCGCCATGTCCCTAGACGGTGACGGCCCATCCCTCACCAAGGACGTCGCCGACCGACTCAACCGCGTCACCACCAGCCTCGGCCCCACACGCGCCAACCTCATCGCCAAGGGACTCGTCTTCGCCCCCGAACACGGACGCATCGCCTACACCGTCCCCGGCATGGCCGACTTCATCCAACGCCAGCGACAGAACTGACACGCGTCCTGCTGCCAACCCAGCACCCGCAGCGGCAGCAGCGACTCGTCCGTATCGGACCCACCGCCCGCTCAGCCTGCCGCGCACGACACGCGCACCACAGTCGACACCAGAAATGAGTACCGTGAAACGCACCGCGCTCGCCCTGGCCACCCTCGCCGTCCTCACCGCCTGCGGCAACGGAGGAGGCCAGTCGGCCAAGACACGAATGACGCATCCAACTCCGGAACCCAGGAGGCCACGGCCTCGCCGACGCCGACCACCACACCCGAGCCCGAGTACGCCGCCCTCGCCAAGGGCGCGCTCGAAGAAGCCCTCCTCGGCGTGCAGGACCTGCCCCCGGGCTACAGCCAGGACCCGCCGAGCAAGTCCGGACCGGACAAGACGTTCTGTGACTACAAGCCGCCGGTCACCGCGAAGGTGAAGGTCTCCCACGACTACACCAAGGGCGGAGGCCTCTCCACGGAGATCCTCCGGATCGGACTCCGCGAGTACGCGTCCCCAGAGAAGGCCCAGGCGGCGTTCGACGCCATGACCAAGGCCCTCGACACCTGCCACGCCGAGACCTACCAGGGCAGCAAGATGCACTACGCCGTCATGTCCGCGCCCAAGGTCGGCGACGTCTCCATCGGCGTCCGCATCACCGCCGACAACACCACCCTGTTGCAGAACTACGCCGTCGCCGGACCGACGATGATCTCCGTGGGCGGGGGCGGGCTCATGAACGCGAACGCGGACCAGATCTCCAACCTGCTCAAACAGCAGGTGCAGGCGTACAAGGACGCCGCTGCCCACTAGCCCCGGGAGTCGTTGGCCCGAGCCGCCTGCCAAACGCGGCTCGGGTCACGATTCGACCCCTGGGGTCGAGCCGGTGCCTATGCGGCTCGACCAGGGTGCCCGGGTCGCCTGCGACAACGCCCCGAACACCACTGGCTTCGAGTATGCCGTCGACACGGACCGTGCCGCCAGAGCAACCGGCAAACGCCTCCAGCCCATTCCGGGCTAGCCACCGCACGGCCACCAACCTCTACAGCGCCACAGCCCAATTTCGCCGAGACACTTGAATGCTCATTTTCGCCATGCGATACGTGGTCCGGGACGGAAAGCGATCCCAGAATTGCTAACCAAGGAATGGCAATGAGAATCAGCGAAAACGGTGTCCGCCACGTCTGGATCGACCTCGAACTCGGGACGCTCCCCGACTACGAGACCTACCGACGCGACCGCTGGTACAACAAGGTTGATTGGGCACGGGCCACCGACCTGGCACGGGCGCTGATCCAGCAGGCCCTGGCCGAGGGTGTCGTAGACGTTCAGGGATACGTCATGGCGAGGATTCCACGCCACACTCGCAAGCGCGTCACGACGCCATCTGGGCATTCTTCATCGCACCCATCGAAGCCAACCCCGACAAATCACCGACGGTGGCCACCGCATCACCGCCATGCGCCGCCAGGGGCTGGAACGGACGGTGGGGGTTATGACGGTCGACGACGATTTCGACGTGACCACCAACCTGCACATCTACGCCGGTCAGTGATCGTCGGCGGGGCTCGTTCGGGATTGGCCGTCCAGCGGGACCGAACTTCCGCCGATGGGACGGGAAGAGGAAGTGCACATTCTGCCGTCCTAGGGAGTCCCGATGAACCTGCCCACCTGGCTCCGGCGCCACCGCCAAACAAGCCGCCGGGGCCTGACCTACGCCGCGCTCACGTTCCTGGCGCTGTGCGCCGCAGGCTGTGGATCATGGGTCGCAGGAGCACGCGGAGCCGCGTCGGTTCTGATGCTTGTGGGGGTCATCGGCCTAGCGATAACCGCTGTCTTCACGCTCGACCGACGTGACACGCGCACACCCGACGTGCGACGCCAGGAGAACCGCGCAGACTTGAGGAAAGCCATCGTGGCCCTTCCGGTCCTCTTCGTTGGGATCGCCACCTTCGCCTGGCTACACGGCAGCGGAACCACAGATTCGGCGCCCGCTGCCGACCACGGTGGCTCGGACCTCGCCGCCCAGACGACCGCCTTCAAGGTTGCGGCACTGGACGCGGGAACGACAACCCCAAGCGATGTAGACGTTGCAGCCGTGCAGGCTGCCCTCGACGACCTTGTAGGCACATGCGCTGGAACGGAGGCGCAGAACGCCGACGCTGCGCAAGCCGCTCACGCCATCCTCGCTGACCACGGCATCGACGAGAGTCGGCTCAGCGTCCTGCTTGCCACGCGCCGCTCCGTCCCTCCGAGCGCCCGGGGCCTGCTGCGCTGCGATGATCTGATGGCCACGTACGTAGTCCTTCGGACGACACCGCGCTAAATCGCATTGGGACGCCTGTGGACAAGCGACAACGAGCGTCACCGGTGACGCTGGTTGTCGTCGCCGGTGACGATTTCATGTCGCTCTACACGCGGGTCCAGCACGGTGGACGGGGATGCCGCAACCGCGGCATCCCCGTCCGTGTCGTGCGGTCAGGATTCTCGGCTAGCGCTGGTTCACCGCAGAGATGAAGGCCGGGGTCGGCGCGCCGACCCCGCTCACGTCGTCCCATCCCTTGCCCGTGTCGAGGCTGGAGTCGGTGTCGAAGGTGCGCACCGTAGGCCGCATCCCGTCGCTGGCGTTGAGACCGTTGATGTAGTCGACGCTGATGTTGCCGTCATCCCTGGTGGGTCACGTCGAAGTAGACCCGGATGGCCATGCTGTAGAGCATCGGGTTGGCGAGCCCGATCCGGCCCGCCCTGCTGGGCGTCGGCCATCACGCCGGCCATCAGCGGGGACGCGAGACTGGTGCCACCGATCCGGTACTCGCCGTACTTGGCGCCCTGCCCGATCGTGGTCTGCGCACCGAATATCTGCGTCTCGCCGACGAGCATGCCGGTGGTCGGGTCCGCGTCCATCGCGATGTCCGGGACCGCCCGCTGTGGCAGCCGGGTTCGCACTGGACGGTGTCCGGCCTGGTAACGTGTCGGTCTTGCCGCCGCGTAGGTGAAGACGTCGCTGAGCCGCCGCCGGCCCCGTACATGAAGCCGAGGTTGTCGACCCACCCCGGAGTCGTCGAGGGTGTAGCGGTGGGTGCCCCACCCGGTCTCGAACTGCCGGTGTTGTCCGGCCCGATGCGAGCGCGGTGCCGCCGACCGCGGTCACCTACGGGTCGGAGGCGGGGAAGTCGGTGCGCTTGACGCCCCACGCGGCCGCGTCGTCGCCGTAGTCGCCGGAGGAGTAGTAGAAGCCGATGCCCTGCACCGCGCCTGGTCGAAGATCGAGTCGTAGGCCGACACGAGCGCCTGGTCGATCGCCGGGTAGATCGTTGCCGTCGACGACGACGTAGCTCGGCTCGCCCCAGGAGTTGGTGACCATCGAGGCCTGGTCGTCGGAGACGGCCTGCGCCATCGCGGCCATCAGGTCGTCGTCGTAGCAGCTCGCGGCGCCGTAGTAGAGGACGTTCGCGTCGGGAGCCATCCCGTGCACCGCCTCGACGTCGAGGGTCTCCTCGCCGTACCAGCCGTTGCCGCCGCAGTCGGAGACTCGCTGCGGGTCGTAGCCGCGTGCGTTGCGCTGGTCGAACTGGCCGTGGGCGAACGCCGGTCCCCCTGCTGGGTGGCGTAGGTGTTCGCGTCCTGCTCGATCGTCGTTCGACGCGAACGCGTCGGTGATCGCGACCGTCACTCCCGTGCCGGTCAGGCCGCTCTTCGTGACGCCGTACGCGCCGCGCAGCTGGGACGGGGTGTAGCCGCACGCCGCGTACGGGCAGCTTCTGGCGTCGAAGGCCGGTAGTCGCTTTCGGCAGTCGTCTGCTCGCCGTAGTACGCCGAGCACGGGCCCGCGTTGACGAACCCGGGCGGCGGTCCGAAGCTGACCCGGTGCCCGTGGTTCGACCCCGGTGGCGTCGGGCCGCGCCACGGAGTTCGGGTGGACGTGGTGGGCGAGGGTGTTCGAGCCCCGTGACGGCGAGCACCTCCCCGGCCACGTGGGGGGCGCGGTCACCGTGGACGTGGCCGCGTCACCTGGAGCCGTCGACGGAGAAGCTACGGAGGGCGGTCCCGAACGCGGCTCGACCGCGTACGGCGATCCGGCCACGGCCACGAAGTGGTTGTCCGGGCCGACGCCTTCGACCTTCAAGCCGGCGCCCTTCAACCACTGCTCGGCGGCGTCGACGTCGGCGGAGGTGGGGGCGAACCGGGCACGATACTCCTGGGCGGTGAGGTACTTTCCGTACTCGGCCGACGCCGGGTCGGACACCTGGCGGCGAGCTGCTCGAGCGCCGCCTCCTGGCGAGGCGCGAGCCAGACCTTGACGTGGACGGTGCGACGTGGCGGGCAGCGCGGGGCGCGACCCGCGTGCGCCGTCCATGCAGGAGCGTTGCTCACCACCTGTCGCTGTGCTGGCCGGCCGCGGGGCCGTGCCGGTCGAGCCAGGCTCGCGGTGCGAGCCCGGCGGAGGCGACGGCCGCGAGCGCAGCCCGCCGGGGATGAAGAGACATCGGGACTCCCCCTGTCGGGACGAACTGCGTCGGATGTGACGCACGTCATAGTAGGCCCCTCGATGTCCGCTGTCTCCTGCCGCGAGGCAGTCGAAAACCGCCCCCGCCCTGCCGCGGCGGCCTAGCATCGAGGGGCGATGAACTGCAGCACGCACCTGAGAGTGCTAGCCCAGATGGCCTTCGCCGGTGCGGCGGCCCAGACCGACGAGCACAACACCGACCTGGTGGTCATCGACCGTTCGCTCGTCGAGACCGCGGCGGAGGTCTACCGGGAGATCTGCGACCTCTGCAAGCCGCGCCCCTCCTCGGTCTGACGCGGGGCGCGCGGCCGCGCGGCGGAATACCTGTCCGCCGAGCCCCGTTGTGCCCCCCAGCCGGTCCGAATCATGCCCCCGGGCCTCACCACAAGCCGCTACGAGCGGCCACTCGCCGAGAGGCGGCTGACGGGCCGGTGAGCAGCAGCACACAGCCACCTGCGGGTAAGCCCCCGTCCAGGTGGCTGTCGTGTTTCCGGGACAATCGCCGTCATGCCCGAGTCGTTCGCCGCTGCCGCGTTGTGCCCGTGCGGCGTACGCGACCGGCCGCGCCGACTTCGTCTTCCGGACCTGGCATCCCCGCACCCGTCCCGCCGAGGTCGCGCTCGATCCCACGGTCGTCTGGCGCTCCCTCGAGGCGCTCGGCGCCAGGTGCTCGAGGAGACGAGCCGGTTCGAGCGCCGTGCCGGCCGATGGGTGTACGTCGACGGGGACCTGTCCGCGCCGCGCTGACGGGCTGCACCTGCCGGGCGACGCGCCGGTCTGGACCAGTACTCAGTCAGCACTCATCCTTCGCCGTACGCGCGGGTAGCCCCTTGAGTAGCGCTGAAAGAACGACAGTCCACCACCGCCCGGCGTCACGGGGAGCTGCGCGGAAGCGTCAACCGCGGCTCGGGCGGCCAACGCACCTGGAGGAAGCATGTCGACCTCGCAGCAGCGCGTCTCGCACGAAGACGCGACCCGTCGCGACGAGAGTCATCCCGACCACACCACGCATCGTGGGCACCGCGACTCGTACGGCCCCGAGGAGATGCAGGACATGTGGGCCGACCGCGGCCGCATCGTGCTGACGCCGGTCGCCCCGCCCTCGATCCTCGGTCTGTTCGGGTTCATGGGCGCCACCATCATGGTGGCCGCCTTCATGGCCGGCTGGTACGGCAACATCACCACGCCGTTCACGCTGTGGCCGTTCGCGCTGACGTTCGGCGGGATCGCCCAGTTCACCGCCGCCATCTGGTCCTACCGTGCCCGCGACGGTGTCGCGACCGCCATGCACGGCATGTGGGGCGCGTTCTGGATCGCCTGGGGCCTGCTGGTGCTCAGTGCGCAGCTCGGCCTGCACCCGCCGATCACCCTCGGCTACGACCCGGCCATGGCCTGGTGGTTCATCGTCCTGGCCTCGGTGACCCTGATGGGCACGCTGGCCTCGCTCGGTGACAACCTCGGCATCATGACCGTGCTCGGCCTGCTGACCGCCGGCAGCTCGTTCGCCGCGATCGGCTTCTACGGCGCCGGCCACTGGGCCTTCGTCACCGCCGGCTGGATCCTGGTCGCCTCCGCCGCGGCCGCCTGGTACAGCGCGAGCGCGATGATGCTCCAGGGCACCTTCGGCCGGACCATCCTGCCGATGGGCCACCTGAAGAAGGCCGCCAACATCCCCGGTGGCAAGGCGACCCACCCGGTGGAGTACCCGATGGGTATGCCGGGCTCGAAGGTCGGCCAGTAACCATCGGCGCACCCGCGAAGAGAGCCGCCCCCGCGCAGGGGCGGCTCTCGTCCTGCCCGGCGCCGCCCGGACCTTCCGGAAGGGCACACGGAGGGCCGGCTGGCGGGCTCAGGACCGGGCGATGTCCGCGTGTGCCTCGCGCAGCTGCCGCTTGAGGATCTTCCCGCTCGGGTTCTTGGGCAGGCCGTCGGCGACCACCACGTGCTTGGGTGTCTTGTACCCGGCGAGCAGACCGCGCGTGTGCGCGATCACCTGCTCCTCGGTCAGCGTGACGCCGGGCTTGGGTACGACGACCGCGACCACCGCCTCCACCCAGCGGGGGTCGCTCACCCCGAACACCGCCACCTCCGCGACCCCCTCGAGCTGGTAGATCGCCTCCTCGACCTCGCGGCTCGCGACGTTCTCGCCGCCGGTCTTGATCATGTCCTTCTTGCGGTCCACGACGTAGAGCCGGCCGGCCTCGTCGACGTACCCGAGGTCCCCGGAGTGGAACCAGCCGTTCCGGAACGCGACGTCGGTCTTCTCCTCGTCCTTGTAGTAGCCCAACGTGGCATGGGGCGAGCGGTGCACGATCTCCCCGACCGTGCCGGGCGGCACCGGGTCGTCCCGGTCGTCGACGATGCGGGTCTCCACGTTGAGCGCGGCGCGACCGGCGGACCCGGCGTACGCCAGCTGCTCGTCCGGTCCCAGGATGGTGGCCAGCGGTGACATCTCGGTCTGCCCGTAGAAGTTCCACAGGTCCACGCCGGGCAGGCGTTCCTGGATCTCCTTGAGGACCTCCACCGGCATCGCCGAGGCCCCGTAGTAGCCCTTGCGCAGGCTGGACAGGTCGGTGCTGTCGAAGGCCGGGCAGCGCAGCAGGCCGATCCACACCGTCGGCGGCGCGAAGAACTTCGTCACCCGCTCGCGCTCGATGGTGCGCAGGATCGCGACCGGGTCCGGGGCGGGCAGGATCACGCTGGTGGCGCCGAGGTAGACGTCCGGGCCGAGGAAGCAGTCGAGCTGGGCGCAGTGGTAGAGCGGCAACGCGTGCGCCTCCACGTCGTCGGCCGCCATCCCCCCGTCCACCACGCAGGAGACGTACTGCCACATCAACGCCCGGCTCGACAGCAGCGCGCCCTTGGGGCGGGACTCGGTGCCGGAGGTGTACATCAGCCGCAGAGGGTCGTCGTCGGCGACGAGCACCTCGGGCGCCTCGCCGTCGAAGGCCAGCCAGGTTCCCAGGTCCTGCCAGCCTGCGGGCGCGGGGCCGCCGGCGCGCAGGATCGCCGCCCGGGTGCGGACCGTGCCGTGGGATGCGGCGACCGCCTGCTCGGCCACCTCGACCAGCGCGTCCTCGGCCACGAACACCGAGGCCTCGCTGTGGTCGAGGATGTAGGCGACCTCGTCGCCGCCGAGCATGAAGTTCACCGGCACCAGCACCGCGCCGATCCGGGCCGTCGCGAACGACAGCACCGCGAACTGCCAGCAGTTGTGGGACAGCAGCGCGAGCCGGTCCCCCTTCCCGAGACCGTGCGCGGTGAGCGCCGCAGCGGTGCGGTTCACCACGGCCTCGAGCTCGGCGAAGCTCAGCCGGGTGTCCCCGTCCACGAGCGCGGTCTTGTCGGGGCAGCGAAGGGCGGTGCGCCGGGGAAGGTCGCCGAGCGCCTGCTGGCGGGCCCGGGAGACGGGGGAGGACGAGGACACGGGCGGCTCCTTGAAGGGTGGGTAGCGCCAGCCTAGGGACGCGGGCGCCGCTGCGGCAGGTCCATGCCGGACCTCGCCACGACGAACGTGGCGCCCCGCTCGTCGGCGTGCTCGACGCGCCCGGCCAGTCCCGTTCGGGCGCACGCGGCTGCGGCGGCCGCCGCCTGGTGCGCGGCCACCTCGACCAGCAGGTGCCCGCCCGGGCGCAGCCAGCGCGGTGCCGCGCCCACGACCCGACGCACCAGGTCGAGGCCGTCGGCCCCGCCGTCGAGCGCCGTGCCGGGCTCGTGCTCCCGGGCCTCGGCCGGCATGAAGGCGATCTCGCCGGTGGGGACGTACGGCGGGCACGCCACCAGGACGTCGACCCGCCCAGCCAGCGATGCGGGCAGGGTGGAGTCGAGATCGCCGAGGTGGACCTCACCGCCCACGCCGGCCACGTTGCGCCGGGCGCAGCCGACCGCGGTCGGGTCGATGTCGGCCGCGTGGAGCTCGGCGCCCGGGAGCCGGGAGGCCACGGCGAGGCCGATCGCACCGGAGCCGCAGCACAGGTCCAGCACCACGGGCGCGAAACCGGCCAGCTCGACCGCACGCTGCACCAGCAGGGCGGTGCGCCGCCGCGGCACGAAGACCCCCGGGTCGACGGCGACGCGCAGCCCGCAGAACTCCGCCCAGCCGAGCACGTGCTCGAGGGGCTCGCCGCGCACCCGCCGGGCCGTCAGGACCTCGAGCTCGGCGGCCGAGCGCGCCTCGTCGCGCAGCAGCCCCGCTTCCTCCTCGGCGAACACACAGCCGGCGGCCCGCAACCGCGCCACCAGGTCGATGGTCTCCGGACGCGTCACCGCAGCACGGTCTTCGTGGTGTCCGCACCCTTGACCAGTGCCCGGCCGTAGACCAGCGGGTGGTCGCTGGTGCGTTGCACGAGGGCGCTGTCGTCCTCGCTGTAGCCGGTGAACAGCACGTCGTCGGAGCCGAAGAGCCAGTCGACGTACCTGACCGCCGGCGGCCGGCACGTCCCGTCGTTGCTGCCGCCGAGCGCGGCGTGCAGGTCGGTGCGCGCGGTGAGTGCACAGAAGTACGACGCCCGCTCGTTCATGTCGCCGGTCAGCAGCACCGGGGTCCCCGAGGACCGCAGCTCGTTGACCAACGCCGCCTCCGTGGCGGTGGCGGCCGCACGCCAGCGGCTGTTGTTCCCCCAGCGCGGGGTGTCGGCGGGGTTGTGGACGTTGGCGAACCACGCCTCGAGGCCGGTGGCGGGGTTGCGCAGCAGCACCACCGGCATCAGCCGCGGGTGGCCGTGGAAGTACGGGATCGAGACGGTGCGCGCCTCCACGAGGTCCCAGGTGTCGCGGCGCCAGGCGAGGGAGTTCTCGGTGTTGAGCGCGCCGAGGCGGAAGCCGGGATAGACGTCGAACGCGCCGCCGGTCGCCCGCAAAAAGGTGCCGAGCTGGCCGGCCTGCATCTCCTGGAAGCCCACCACGTCGAGCCGGTGGCCGGCGACCAGCGCGGCGACGCTGCGCGCGCGGGCGTCCCCGGACGCGTAGCGGGCGTGCGAGCCGCCCCGGGCGGTGTGGCTGGCGCCGAGCACGTTGAACGACCCGACGTTGAACTCCAGCGTCGGCCCCGGCACGGTGACCGTCACCCGACGCGGCGTCGGGCGGTGGCGCAGGACGACCGCGCGGGCGGTGCGCTGCCGGGCGACGGGCGCCCCGGCGGCGACCCGGTGTCGGGGGCTGGTGGCGGGGGGCTCGGGCGGCCGCAGGGTCGCGGCGGCCGGACGCTGCGCGGGCGCCGGGCGCAGCAGCACCCCCGCGGTGATGACGAGGCCCAGGACGGCACCCGCGCTCGCCAGCAGGCCCCACGGGCCCGACTTCTCGCCCATCGTCCGACGATAACCCGACACGTCAGCGTCCGGCGAGGCCGCTCAGCTCACCTCTCGACGGCCATCTCACCGAGCTCGGACCAGTCCTGCTGCGGCACGGAGGCGTTCACGATGCGCGGCGTGCTGGCGAGGTACGACGGGAGCTCGGAGGTCGCCTTCGCGAAGTGCGCGGACTGCACGTGCGCCGCGCCGGCCTCGTCGTCGCGGAAGGCCTCGACGAGCACGTACTCGTTGTGGTCCTCGAGGCTGCGCGACCAGTCGAACCACAGGCAGCCGTCTTCACCACGGGTCGCTTCGGTGAACTCGCGCGCGATCTCCGGCCAGGCGTCGGCGTGCTGGGGAAGGACGGGGAACTTGGCGGTGATGAAGATCAACGGGACCTCCTTCGGGGGCTGGTTCCGACGGTACGACCCTAGCCGGACCCGCGCGGCTCATCCCGCGGACCGGAACAGCCCCGGCTCGTGGGCGTCCTGGTAGCGGCGCAGCCAGCGCCCCCCGTGCTGGCTCACCCAGGACAGCGGCGCCTGGTCGCGGTGGCCGGCCGGTGCGCGCCGGGGTGCCGGGAGCCGGCCGACGTCCACGCCGCGGTGCCGCAGCTCCTCCCCCAAACGGTCCACGGCGGCGACCCCGCGGACCGGGTCGGCGCCGTCGACGTACAGCAGCGGGACCGTGCCGTCGGCCTCCGTGCGCCACTCCCGGCGCCACTGCCCGATCAGTCGCCAGGCGGTGGTGGTGACCGGCCCCCCGGTGACGTCGACGGCGTACCCCCACCGGCGCAGCGGGTCGCTGGGGGAGGAGCCGGCGCGGACCGCGTCGATGAGCAGCGTGCGGACGACGCGTGCGTCGCCGAGGTCGAGGCCGTGCAGCCAGAACGCCTCGAACAGCAGCGGCCGGACGCGGGCGGGCACCGCCGCCGCGTAGGCCTCCGCGTAGCCGGAGACCGCGGCCTTGGTGTGCGGCAGGAAGCCGCTCAGCGCATGGGGGAGCAGCTCGCCGGGCAGCAGGTGCGCCTCCACCTCGGGAAGCTCCTCGCGCATGGCGCGGAACCGCGCCGAGCTGTCGGCGAAGGCGGTCGGGCGCCAGGGCGCGTGCTCGACGGCGCGCCAGTCGACGGTGGCGCCGGCGTCCTCGAGCAGCGCGGCGCGCCGCGAGGCCAGGTAGCTCCACGGGCAGTTGAAGTCCCCGTAGAGCACGAGGTGGCGGGCGGGCGCCTGGGGAGCGAGTCGGGCGGTGGGCTCCGAGCGGACGGCGAGCTGGACGGACATGGTGACCTCCCGGTGTGGCGACAACTCCCTCATTTTTACAACTCATTAGTGAAAACGACAAGTACGCGAATCCTTTGACGACCGAGCCCGCGCCGTGGTCGGATCGGCGCCGTGGGAAGACGTCGCACCCGTCCCGCCGCCGCGGCCGCAGTCCTGCTGGTCTCCCTCGCCGGCTGCAGCACCGGCGGTCCCCCGCAGGAGAGCCCGTCGCAGGCCGTCTCCGCGCTGGCGCACCACCTGAGCGCCGGCACGCCGGCGCAGGCCCCGTGGCACGAGCGCCCCGCTGCCGCCGTGCAGCGGTGGTGGCGCCGCACCACCGCGGACCTGGGTCGCGCCCGGCCGCTGGTGGACGCCGGTCCGGTGCAGCCGGGCCCCGACGCCGACCACGCCTCGGCGACGCTGCGCTGGTCCTGGCGGCTGCCGGGCACCACATCGCCGTGGCGCTACACCACCACCGTCGCGCTCCAGCGCGGGCCGGGCGGCCGCTGGCGGGCCGCCTGGACGCCTTCCCTGCTGGCGCCCGGCCTGCACGCGGGGGACCGGCTCGAGCTCACCTCCACGCAGGCGCCCCGGGCGGACATCCTCGGCGCCGGTGGGGTGAAGCTGGTGAAGGACCGCCCGGTCGTGCGTTTCGGCATCGACAAGACCCAGGTCTCCGGCGCGCGCGCGGCGGCCTCGGCGCGGGCCGCCGCCCGCGCGCTCGGCGTCGACGCCCCGGCCTACGCCGCGCGTGTCCGGGCCGCCGGCGACAAGGCGTTCGTCGAGGCCCTCGTGCTGCGCCGCGGAGACGTG
This sequence comes from uncultured Actinomycetota bacterium, assembly GCA_963709685.1. GTDB lineage: Bacteria > Actinomycetota > Actinomycetes > Propionibacteriales > Nocardioidaceae > Nocardioides_B. The sequence continues at coordinate 184,023 of CAVPXH010000018.1, read as the reverse complement.
AGCCGCGTGCTGCCGGGCGGCCGGCCGGACATCGCCGGTTTCGTGGGCATCCCGGACACCATGCCACTGGCGCCCACCCGCGACTTCGCGCGACCGATCCTGGGCACGGTCGGCCCGGTCACCGCCGAGGTCGTCAAGGCCTCCCATGGCGCGCTGCACGCCGGGGACCAGGCGGGACTCTCCGGCCTCGAGCAGCGGTACGACGGGCAGCTGCGCGGCACCCCCGGGGTCACCGTGCGGGCCGTCCCACGCACCGGCGACCCGCGCACGCTGTTCTCCACCGAGCCGCGAGCCGGCGCCCCCCTGCGCACGACGCTGGACCCGCACCTGCAGGCGACCGCGGAACGGCTCCTCGCGGGCGTGAAGCCCGCCAGCGCGCTCGTGGTGCTTCGGCCCTCGGACGGCCACGTGCTCGCCGCGGCCAGCGGCCCGGGCTCGGACGGCTACTCCACCGCCACCGTCGGTCGCTACGCCCCCGGCTCGACCTTCAAGGTGGTCAGCAGCCTCGCCCTGCTGCGCGCGGGCCTGACCCCCGCGAGTGTGCTGCCGTGCACGCCGACCGTGGTCGTCGACGGCAAGCGGTTCAAGAACTACAGCGACTATCCGGCCTCGGGGCTGGGCCGGATCCCCTTGCGGACCGCGGTGGCCGACTCCTGCAACACCGCGTTCGTCTCCCAGCACGACCGGGTCACCGGCGCCGCCCTCGCCGACGCCGCCGCGAGCCTCGGGCTCGGGGTGGACCACGACCTCGGCTTCCCCGTCTTCCTCGGCTCGGTCCCCGTCGCGGGGTCGCAGACCGAGCACGCCGCCTCGCTCATCGGGCAGGGCCAGGTGCTCGCCTCCCCCATGGCGATGGCCGCGGTCGCCGCCTCCGTGGCGGCCGGGCGGGCCGTCGTACCCGTGCTGCTGCCGGCGCAGCAGCCGTCGGTGACCCCTCCGGCGCACCCGCTCACCAGCGCCGAGGCGCGCGACCTGCGTGCGCTGATGCGGGCGGTGGTGACCAGCGGCAGCGGCAGGGTGCTGGCCGGCCTCGGCGGAGCGCCGGTGCTGGCCAAGACCGGCACCGCGGAGTTCGGCGACCGCACGCCTCCCCAGACCCACGCCTGGATGATCGCGGTGCACGGGGACCTGGCCGTGGCCGGGTTCGTGGACGTCGGCGGGTCCGGCTCGGGCACCGCCGGCCCGCTGCTCGAGCAGCTGCTCCGCGCCGCCTCCTGAGAGCCGTCACCCGGACCGGCGTTTGCCGGACCCCGTTGGGGGTAGTGCCCGGCGTGTACGCCTAGCGAGGTGGAAGGAGACGCTGTGCGCATTCTTGTTCTGGGTGGGGACGGGTATCTGGGGTGGCCGACCGCGCTGCACCTGTCGGACTGCGGGCATGAGGTCGGCATCGCCGACAACTTCGCCCGACGTGGCTACGACCACGAGATGGGGGTCGAGAGCCTGGTGCCGATCGCGTCCCTGAAGACCCGCACCGACGTGTGGGCGGACCTGAGCGGCAGGCGGATCAGCACCTACCCCGGTGACCTCACCGACCCCGACTTCACCAGTCACATCGTCTCCGACTTCCAGCCCGACGCGATCGTCCACTTCGCCGAGCAGCGCTCCGCGCCGTACTCCATGATCGACCGTCGGCACGCCGTCTACACCCAGCACAACAACGTGGTCGGCACGCTGAACCTGCTGTTCGCGATCGGTGAGGCCGACCGCGACATCCACCTCGTGAAGCTCGGGACCATGGGGGAGTACGGCACGCCGAACATCCCCATCGAGGAGGGCTGGCTGACCGTCGAGCACAAGGGCCGCAAGGACCGGGTGCTCTACCCGAAGCGGCCCGGCTCGTTCTACCACCTGTCGAAGGTGCACGACAGCCACAACATCGAGTTCGCCTGCCGGACGTGGGGGCTGCGCGCGACCGACCTGAACCAGGGCGTCGTCTACGGCCAGCAGACCGAGCAGACCTCGCGGCACCCGCTGCTGGCCACCCGGTTCGACTACGACGCGGTGTTCGGCACGGTGCTGAACCGGTTCGTGGTGCAGGCGGTGCTCGGCCGGCCGCTCACCGTCTACGGCTCCGGCCGACAGACCCGGGGGATCATCGACATCCGCGACACCGTGGAGTGCATCCGGCTGGCGTGCGAGAACCCGGCCGACCGCGGCGAGTTCCGGGTGTTCAACCAGATGACCGAGTCGCTCTCGGTCGCCGAGATCGCCGAGACCGTCGCCGGGTGCTACCCGGGCCAGGCCGACATCGAGCACGTCGACAACCCTCGCGTGGAGCTCGACGAGCACTTCTACGAGGTCACCCACACCGGGCTGCGCGAGCTCGGCCTGCAGCCGCACCTGCTGTGCGACACGTTGCTCGAGTCGCTGTTCGGCATCACCGAGCAGCACCGCGACCGCGCGGACGTCGCGTACTTCACGCCGACGGTCAACTGGCGGGAGACGTCCAGCCCGCTACGTGCGGACGAGCCGGCTCCGGCCTCCGCGCCGCGCCTGGCAGCGGTGCAGGGCCGACCGGCCTGAGGGCGCACCACGCGCGAGGGCGCCGGCGATCCGCCGGCGCCCTTTCTCGTGCCTCGCGATGACCCCCGGCGGGGCGGGCCCCCGGACGCGGTCAGTCGGCGTGAGCGGCCGGCTCGCCCTCTTCGGAGTCCTCGGCCTTGCCGGAGTTCTGGTCCTCCTGCTCCTCGCGCTCGATCTTCTGCTCCTTGCGCACCACGGGCGAGGTGTCGAGGCCGACGATGCCGGCCACGACCAGGGCGATGCCGACCGTCGCGCCGGCAAGGCCGAAGACGGACGTGCGGATCTGCTCGTTGAAGACGCCGACACCGAGGCCGATCGCCACCAGCGGCAGGGTGGCGTCGATGACCGGGGTGCTGGCCGCGAGGGGGCCGGACTGGAAGGCGTTCTGGATGAGGAACGCGCCGAGGGCGCTGACGATGATCAGCGCATAGGTCTCCCAGTGCGTGAAGATGCCGAACACGTCGCGCTGGAGCAGGTGGATCGTCGAGGAGTAGAGCGCCGACTGCAGGCCCATGACCGCCGCGCCGGCCAGTGCGAACGCCGACGCGGTCACCGGGCCGTCGGTGAACTTGGCGATGGCCAGGCAGGCCGCGGTGACGAAGGCGATCGCGGCCAGCGCCGGGAGCCAGACGCCGATCGGCTGCACCGCGCCACCCGACTTCGGGTTGGCTGCCACGATGCCGATGGCCAGGCCGCCGACCACCGCGACGACCGCGGCCCAGTCCCGGGGCCGGAGCCGGAGCCCCCGCATGCGCACCGAGATCGGCACCGCGAAGAGCATCTCGGACACCACGAGCGGCTGCACGAGCACCAGCGGGCCGAAGGCGAGCGCGAGGGCCTGGAACCCGTAGGACATGACGGCCGCGCCGACACCGCCCACCCACGACCTGTCCTGGAAGAGGTGCCCGATCATGCGCAGTGAGAAGCGTTCGTCACGCGGACGGCGGCTCGCCGCGCGTTGCTGCAGCACGCCCGCGGTCGCGAGGAACATCCCCGCGGTGACCGCGGCAGCCGCGGAGATGATGGTGTGCCAGCCGCTCATCGGCTACTCCTGACCTTTCTGACCGCCAGGAGCCGACTCGGGCGTCTCCGCGGATGGGGAGGGGGACGCCTCGCCGGTGACGAGACGGGAACGCGTGATGATGAAGATTCCGGCGACCATGCCGCCCAGCGCGCCGATCATGACCGCCAGCTGCCAGGCGCCCAGGGTCAGCTGGCCGCCGAGGACGAGCACGCCCATGGCGATGGCGGTGAGCAGCTGGGCGGTGACCACGCCAGGGTACGACGCGTCCAGAGGCGCCGACTCGAACGCGCTCTGGACCAGCAGCATGCCGAGCAGCGCGACGACCACGACCGCGTAGCCGTGCCAGCCGGTCAGCAGCGCGACGATCCCGTTGTCGGTCATCACACCGACGGCGGCCTGGATCAGCGAGGCCTGGACCCCGAAGCAGATGCCGGCCCCAAGGCCGAGCAGGAGGGCGCGCCGGCCGCCGCGCTGGTTGCGCGCCAGCACCCCGAGCCCCGCGGCCAGGATGACCGGGATCCCGGCGCCCAGCGCCCACTGGAAGTCCGTGACGGTGCCGTCGCCGCTGCGCGGGTGGCCGACGACGAGGAAGGCCACCAGGCCGGTCGTGATGCAGAGCCCGCCCAGGATGTCGCGCAGCGGGACATGGTGCCAGCCCCACAGGGCGGCGATGGTGAGCCCGAAGATCAGCCGGATCACGAAGACCGACTCGACGAGGACCACGCTGCCGCGGTTGAGCGCTGCGGCGAAGGCGATGTTGCCCGCCAGCGAGCAGCCGACACCGGCCAGCCAGCGCGGCTGGCGCACCAGCCACAGCAGCAGCCGCGGCGAGAGGTTGTCCTGCGGCGGCGCCTGGGCCGCCATCCGCTGCTGGATCACCTCGCCCGTGGACACGATGAGGGCGGCGATGACGGTGAAGGCGTAGACCACCTCTGAACCCTCCTTCACCCCGGCGCCATCTCCTCGGGACTACCCGACGCCCCGCGGTCCGAAACGCGGCCCGAAACGCGGTGCGGCTCGGGCGCGACGTCGCGCGCGGTGTTTACCGAAAGCCGAAGCGGGCAACAACGAGCATCACCAGCGTGCGGCAGGAGGAGCCCATGAAGGAAGGCACCGGGCGCCGCGTCCTCGTGCTCTCGGCGGCGATGGGCGGCGGTCACCTGCAGATCAGCCGCGAGCTGGCCCGCCGGCTCGAGGAGCGGGGACACCAGGCGCTGGTCGTGGACATCCTCCAGGCGATGCCGCGTCCCGCCGGCCGCTGGCTGCACTGGCTGTACCCGTGGCTGGTGAACAGTGCCCCGCGGCTCTACCAGTGGGTGTACGAGGTGTTCATGGTGGCGGACCAGACCGCCGGGGAACGCGCCGGCATCCCGGTGCGGCTGTCCCTGCCCGGCGTCCGCACGGTGGCCGAGTCCTTCTCGCCCGATGTCGCGGTCGGCACCCACCCCCTGTCCGCACTCGCGCTCGGTGAGCTGCGCAAGCGGGGCCAGCTGCGATGCCCCGCGATCACGATGATCACCACGTTCTCGGTCAACAACATGTGGATCCACCCGTCGGCGGACCTCGAGCTCTGCATCTCCGAGGAGGCTGCGGCCGACGCCTCGCGTCGTACCGGACGGAGCGCGGAGGTCAGCGGACCGGTGGTGCGCCCGGCGTTCCTCGAGCCGGTCGGCGAGTCCACGCGTGACCGGATCCGCGCCGAGCTGGGCATCCCGTCCGACGCTCGGGTGGCGCTGCTGACCACCGGGTCCATGGGGCTGGCCGGCTCGGCTGAGGACGCGGCCGCGGCGATCGCGGCCCGGCCCGGCTGGGTGCCGTTGGTGCTGACCGGGCGCAGCAGCGCGCTGCGTGAGCGCCTTGCCCGGATCCGCGGGGTGGTGGCCCTGGACTGGGTCGACGACGTGCCGTCGCTGCTCGCTGCGGTGGACGTGCTGGTCGACAACGCGGGCGGGATGAGCTCGAAGGAGGCGCTGGGGTTCGGCCTTCCCGTGGTGACGTTCCGGCCGATCAGCGGCCACGGCCGCGACGACGCGGCCGCCTTGGAGCGGTTGGGCCTGACCGACGTGGTGGACGAGCCCGACCGGCTGGTCGCGGTGATCGAGGAGCTCGTCGGTGATGAGGCGCGCTACAAGGAGCGCGCGAGCCGGGGCAAGGAGCTGTTCGTGGCGGACGCGGCGGTGATCGTCGAGCGCGTCGCCCACGCCACCCCCCGTTGAGGCGCGCCTCCTGGCTGGGTGAGGCGCGCCTCCTGGCTGGTTGAGGCGCGGTCCAACAGGCCCCGCCACCCGCGGCAGTGCTCCGCAGCCAGACAGACCAGCAGGAGGCGCGCGTGGAGGCTGCAACACGCGCGCCTCAACACTGCACAATGCGCGCTTGGACGGGGCAACATGCGCGCTTCAACGAGGTGGGGGACGCGGGAGGCGGGCGGCCCCTGGGTGGGACCGCCCGCCTCCCGTGCCTGCTCCGCGGCCGGGAGGGGCCGGCCGGCGGGTGTCAGTGGCCGGAGCCGGGGAGGTGCTCCTTGACCTCGGCGAGCTTGCCCTTGAAGCCCTTGGTGGCGATGCCGACCGCGTCCTCGTCGCCGGAGGCGAGCGCCTTGGCGGTCTTCTTCATCTGGGTCATCCGCACGTGCGGAGGCAGCGGCGAGATCTGCGGGTCGGTGACGAACTCCAGCAGCACCGGCTTGTCCGCCTTCAGCGCCTTCTCCCAGGCCGGTACGACGTCCTTCGGGTCGTCGACGCGGATCCCCTCGAACCCGAGCATCCGGGCGAACTCGGCCGCCGGCACGTACGGCACCGTCTGGGTGTACGGGTTCTTCGGATCACCCGCCTGCGCGCGCTGCTCGAACGACACCTGGTTGAGGTCCTTGTTGACCAGCACCGTGAAGATCAGCGTCGGGTTCTGGCTGAGCAGCTGGTCGGCGTACCGCTTCACGGTCAGCAGCTCGTTCATGCCGAGCATCTCGAACGCGCCGTCTCCGGTGAACGCGATCACCGGCCGTTCCGGGTGGGCGAACTTCGCGGCGATGGCGTAGGGCACACCGGGGAGCATCGTGGCCAGCGTCCCGGAGAGGTTCGAGCGCATGTCCCCGCGGTTCTGGATGTAGCGCGCCCACCAGTTGGTCGCCGACCCGGAGTCGGAGGTCATGATCACGTTGTCCGGCAGCAGCTTGTTGAGCTCGTAGAACACCAGCTGCGGGTTGAGCGGGTCGGCCTTCTGGTGCGCCCGATCCTCGAGCACCCGGTGCCAGGCCATGATCTCCTCCTGGAGGAGCTCGAGCCAGCCGCGGTCCTTCTTCCGCTCGAGCTTGGGGATCAGCGCCTGCAGCGTGTCCTTGGCGTCCCCGACCAGGGACACGTCGTTGGGGTAGCGGACGCCGATCATCTTGCCGTCGATGTCGATCTCGACGCACTTGGCCTGGCCCTCCTCGGGCAGCCACTCGGCGTACGGGAAGCTCGTGCCGATCATGAAAAGCGTGTCGCAGTTCTCGATCATCTTGTTCGTCGGCTCCGAGCCGAGCAGCCCGATCGGGCCGGTGACGAACGGCAGGTCGTCGGGGATCACGTCCTTGCCGAGCAACGCCTTGGTCACCCCCGCGCCCAGGATGTCGGCGACCTCGGTGACCTCCTTGCCGGCGCCCCGGGCGCCCTGCCCGACGAGGATGGCGACCTTCTCGCCCTCGTTGAGGATGTCGGCGGCCTCGCGCAGCAGCTCCTCGTGCGGGACCATGTGCGGCTGGTTCCAGCCGACCGAGGTGCGGACCTCGCCGTGCATGCGCGGCGGCGGCTCGTAGGAGGCCTCCTGCACGTCCTCGGGCACGATCACGATCGCCGGCCGGCGCTCGGTGAGCGCGGACTTGATCGCGCGGTCGAGGACGTGACGGGCGGAGTGATTGTCCATGACCGTGGAGACGAAGCCCCCGATGTCCTTGAAGAAGGACTGCAGGTCGATCTCCTGCTGGAAGTGGGCGCCGACCGACATCCGCTTCTGCTGGCCGACGATGGCGATCACCGGCTGGTGGTCGAGCTTGGCGTCGTAGAGTCCGTTGGCGAGGTGGACCGCGCCGGGCCCGGAGGTGGCGATGCAGGCACCGATCTCGCCGGTGAACTTGGCGTGGGCGCAGGCCATGAACGCCGCCATCTCCTCGTGGCGGGTCTGGGTGAAGAACGGGTCTTCCCCGACCTCCTCGAAGGCACCCAGGAAGCCGTTGATGCCGTCCCCCGGGTAGCCGTAGATGCGATGGATACCCCACTCCTGGAGGCGTTGGAGCATGTACGCAGCAACATTCGGCATGTCGTACTCGTCCTTTCCTGGTGTGTGCTTCTTGGGTCAGCTTCCGTGCTGGTTCGTGCGCGTGGTGGCCGCCGCCACGACCGCGGCGGCTGCGGCGGCCGCGGCGCCAGCGGCACCGACACGCGCGGCGCGCCGGTGCAGCGGCGGCTTCGGCTGCACGCCGGAGACCTTCCGCTCGGTGCGACGGGCGGTGCCCTTGTCCGCCTGCTCGCGGGCGATCTTCATGACCTGCGCGAGGTGCAGCGCCTGGCGGCCGACGCCGGCGTCCTTGACCTGCGTCTTGCAGGAGAAGCCGTTGGCGACGACATAGGTGTGCTTGTCGGCCTGGCGCACGGCGGGCAGCAGGCCCTGCTCGCCGCACTCCATCGAAATGGCGTACTTGCCGTTCTCGAAGCCCCACGAGCCGGCCAGGCCGCAGCAGCCGCCGTTGGCCTGCGTCACGTCGAGCCCCATGTCCTGGAGTACCCGCATCTCGGGATCGATGCCTCCGGTGGCCTTGTGGTGGCAGTGGCCCCACAGCAGCGCCTTGCCGTCGAGGTGCGGCGGCTCGACGTCGAAGTGCTCGAAGAACTCGCCGAAGTGGTAGGCGTTCTCGGCCAGGCGGCGGGCGTCCTCGTCGTGCGGCATCATCTTGACCAGCTCGTCCTTGAACACCGCCAGGCAGCTGGGCTCCATGCCGACCACGGGCGTGCCGGCCCGGACGTGGTCGCGCAGCACGTCGAGGGAGCGGTCGAGGTACCGCTGCGCCGCGTCGAGGAACCCGTAGTCGTAGAGCGGGCGGCCGCAGCACACGTGGCCCTCCGGCATGACCACCTGCCAGCCCGCGGCCTCGATGGCCTCCACGCAGGCGACGCCGACGTCGGTGTGCATGTGGTTGTTGAAGGTGTCCGGCCACAGCACCACCGGCCGCCCGTGCGGGTTCGCGGTGCCGCCGCGCCGGCGGAACCACTCCTGCAGGGTCATCGGCGCGAACTTCGGCACCGGCCGGTGCTGGTCCACCCCGCCGGCGAACCGGACCAGGGACCGGAGCACCGGTGTCTGCGTGACCAGGTTCGCGACCTCGGGCATCTTCGAGGCGAGCCGGGCGGCCTGGTCGATGAAGCCCATCGCGTAGGCGTAACGCGGTCGCCAGCGCCTCGCCGACTTGAAGTGGTGGTGGAGGAACTCGGCCTTGTACGTCGGCATGTCGACGTTGACGGGGCAGTCGTTGGTGCAGCCCTTGCACGCCAGGCACAGGTCGAGTGCGTCGTAGACCTCCTGCGACTGCCAGCCGTCGGTGATGACCTCGCCCTGGAGCATCTCGAAGAGCAGCCGCGCCCGCCCGCGGGTGCTGTGCTCCTCCTCGCGGGTGACCTGGAAGCTCGGGCACATCACCTGCTCGCTGTGCGGGACGCGGCACTTGCCGACACCGACGCACCGCAGGGTGGCGTGCGCGAAGTCGTAGTCGTCCTGCGCGTAGCCGAACGTGGTCTGCGGGCGGGCGGGGTGGTAGTCGACGCCGAGCTTGAGGTACTCGTCGAGCCTGTAGGCGTCGATGACCTTGCCCGGGTTCATCTTCCACTCGGGGTCCCAGATCCGCTTGAACTCGCGCATCGCCTCGACCAGCTCGGCGCCGTACTGCTTCTCGAGCAGCTCGGCCTTCTGCTGGCCGTCCCCGTGCTCCCCGGACAGTGACCCGCCGTAGGACGCGACCAGGTCGGCCGCCTCCTGCATGAACGACCGGTAGTTGGCGACGCCCTCGTGGGTGCGCAGGTCGAAGCTGATCCGCGAGTGGATGCAGCCCTGGCCGAAGTGGCCGTACATCGCGCCGCGCAGGCCGTGCTTGTCGTAGAGCTTCTGCAGGTCCCGGACGTAGTCGCCGACCTTCGTCGGCGGGACGGCGGAGTCCTCCCAGCCGGGCCAGTGGTCGTGCTCGTCGGGCGGGAACGCGGTGGAGCCCAGGCCGCTCTCGCGGATCTGCCACAGCTCGCCGCTCTGGCCGCCGTCCTCGACGCTGCGGGCGATGAGCATCCGGTCCTGGCCGAAGCCCTTCTCCTCCTGCAGCCACTGGCAGAACGCGTGCGCGGTCTTCTCCGACTCGCCGTGCCGGTCGGACCCGAACTGCACCATCAGCCAGGCGCCGGACCTGTCGCGCGCGGGCAGGTCACGCAGGTCGGCGACGTTCATCGCCAGCTCCTGCTGGTCCTCGACCAGCAGGTCGTCGATCGCCTCGAGGCCGATCGGCTTCCAGCGGTCGATGATGTCCTGGACCTGGTCGCCGGCCGCGCCCACGTCGGTGCAGCCGACCACCACGAGCGTCCGGTGCAGCATCGCGGGAGTCAGCAGCAGGTCGGCCTGGAGCACGGTGACGCAGGTGCTCTCCGTGCCGACCAGGGCCCGCGCCACGTTGAACCCGCGCTCGGGCAGCAGCTCGTCGAGGTTGAACCCGGACACCCGGCGCGGCAGCTCGGAGACCGGCCGGAAGCCGGCGCGGATCGCGTCGGCGTAGCGGTCGCGCAGGTCGCGCAGCTTCGCGTAGATCTCGCCCTTGCGCCCGCCGGCGGCGATGATCTCGTCGAGCTGGTCCTCCTCGTCCACCCCGACCCAGAAGCGCTCGCCGTCGTAGGTGACCACCTCGAGCGCGTGGGTGTTGTCCGAGGTCCGGGGTCCGGGGCCGTACAACTGCGACTGCACGGAGTGGATGCCGCAGGAGTTGTTCCCCAGGTTGCCGCCGATGGTGCAGCGGGAGTGCGAGGAGGGGTCCGGACCGAACACCAGGCCCGCCTGGCCGGTGATCTCGTTGAGGTTCTCGTTGATGGTGCCGGTCTGGGTGCGCACCCGTCGGTTCTTGCGGTCGACCTTGCCGACCGCGGTGAGGTACTTCGAGTTGTCGACGATCACGGCGAAGTTGACCGTCTCGCCGGAGAGGCTGGTGCCGCCACCGCGGTTGGTGATCGGGGCGCCGTACTCGTGGCAGATCCGGTGGGTGGCCACCACGTCGTCCAGGGTGCGCGGGATCACGACGCCGATCGGGACCTGTCGGAAGTTCGACGCGTCGTTGGCGTACATGGCCTTGGCGCCGTCGTCGAAGCGGACCTCGCCGGTGACCGCCCTTCTCAGCGCGCGCTCGAGGCCGGTCACGTCGACGACCGCGCGCGAGCGGGGCTCGCCCGGGATTCGCGCGTCGGTCTTGGCAGGGACCGACACGTGTTCGTGGGCCAACAGCTTCGCCATGCGCACTCCTTGACAGGGCTCGGGCTCGCGTGGAACCCGTACCCAGGAATGCGTGCCGTATGTGCGGCCGCTACGTCGTGCGTAGCACCGCGGTGCCGCCCGCGAGGGCGTCGTGCCAGCCCTGGCGGGTGGGGGAGTTGCTGATCGTGACCGCGATGGTGATCATCGCGGCCAGCTCCGCCAGCAGGCCGACGAGACCGCCGACGAACGGCACGGCGCTGAGCACCCCGAGCGTCACCCAGAGGTTGCGCTTGAGTGCCTGCTCCAGGGTCGGGTGGGCGCCGCCGGGCCCCTGTGTCCGGAGCTTGAGCAGCATCTTGCCCACCGTCTGGCCCGAACGCGCCTCCATCAGCGTGAAGTAGCCCAGGTAGAGCGCCGCGGTCAGCACGGAGCTGAGCACGCCGACCAGGTACGTCGGCCCGGTGCCCAGGACGGCCCCGCCGCTGCGGCCGAGGAGCACGCCGACGACGAGCCCCCCGATCACCACGCCGGAGACGATCCCCAGCAGCACGTAGTCGATGAGCCGGGCCAGGAACCGCAGCATCAGGTCGGCAGGCTGCCCGGCGGTCGGCGGGCCGTACGACGGTGGGGGCGCGGGCTGGTAGCCGGACGGGGGTGGGCCGTAGCCGGGCGGAGGCGGGTCGTACCCGGCCGGAGGGGGCTGGTCGGTGTTGCTCATCGTTCCTCACCTGGGGATCGCGCAGTGTTCGCCGGGGCCCGAGTCACCTCGCTCACCTCCGACGCTAGTGACCGCCGGCCGGCTTGTCAGGGCTCCGCGCAGGTTCCCTCCCGCCGTCGGCGCCCCGGGCCGGGCCACCTCGGGCACCACGTCGGACCCCGCCTCCCGCGCCCCCGGTCGGGCGCGCGCTTGTTCGCGCCCGCGTCGCGCGGTCATCATGCGGGTATGGCCGACTACGACCGTGCCGCCGTGGCGGCCGAGCGCACCAGGATCCGCGACGCCTACCTGCGGCCGGCGCAGGAACGTCCGGCCTCGACGGCCCGCGGTCTGCACCACACCGCGCTGGTCTCGGGTGACGTGGAGCGGACGGTGCGCTTCTACACCGACGTGCTCGGCTTCCCGCTCACCGAGCTGATCGAGAACCGGGACTACCCGGGCTCGTCCCACTTCTTCTTCGACATCGGCAACCAGAACCTGCTCGCGTTCTTCGACTTCCCGGGCCTGGACCTCGGCCCCTACCGGGAGGTGCTCGGCGGCCTGCACCACGTGGCGATCTCCCTGGAGCCCGACCGGTGGCGTGCGGCCGTCGAGCGCCTGGGGCGCGCGGGCGTGCCGCACGAGGTGCACAGCGGGGTGTCGGTCTACTTCCGCGATCCCGACGGGGCACGGCTGGAGCTGATCGCCGACCCGCTCGGGGAGATGTACGGCGAGAGGGTGCTCTGAGGTGCTCCGGTTCTCCTACGCCGGCCGCAGCCACCGCGGCCTGGTGCGCGACCACAACGAGGACTCCGGCTTCGCCGGTCCCTACCTGCAGCTCGTCGCCGACGGGGTCGGTGGTGCGGCCGCGGGCGAGGTGGCCTCGGCGACCGCGGCGTACGTCACCAGCGCGTTCACGATGGGGGACGCGGCCGCCCGGGACCGGGACGGCGAGCAGCACGGGGACGCCGAGCGCGGCGGGGGCGGCACGAGCGCCGGGACGCAGCGGCTGCCCCGCCTGCTCCGCGTGCTCGCCGAGGCGATGCACCTCGCGGAGCAGCAGCTGAGCATCGGAGTGCGGCAGGACCCGGCACGCGAGGGCATGGGCACCACGCTCACCGCCGTGCTCACCGACGGGGACAAGGTGGCGCTCGCGCACCTCGGGGACTCCCGTGCCTACCTGTGGCGGGGGGGCACGCTGGTCCGGATCAGCCACGACCAGACGCTGGTGCAGCTGCTCGTCGACCGCGGAGAGATCACCGAGGAGCAGGCGCGCCACCACCCGCAGCGCAACGTCGTGCTCCAGGCGCTGGACGGCAGCCACCACGCGGAGCCCGACCTGTTCCTGCTCGACCTCGAGCCGGGAGACCGGTTGCTGGTCTGCAGCGACGGCCTGACCGACATGGTGGAGGAGGAGACGGTGGCGCGCTGCCTGGCGATGGAGGACCGCGACGAGGCGGCCGAGGCCCTGGTGCAGGCGGCCCTGGACGGCGGTGGCCACGACAACGTGACGGTGCTGGTCTCCGACGTGGAGGAAGGCCCCGCGCTCAGCCGGGACGGGTCCCCGCTGGGCGCGCTGGGTGACCCGGGACTCGTGCTGGACCCGTCAGCGGTCCGGACCTAGGCCGGCCGCGGTGTCGGGTCGAGAATGAGTAGTCCTACTCTGTCCGAGCCGGTCCGCCAAGGGCCAGGCTGGTGACATGAGGGACGAGAGGGCTACGGAGACGGTCACCGCCGCGCTGGTGGCCGCCGGGATCGTGGAGCAGGCGCGCGCCTCGGAGGCGGCCGCCGTGGTGGCACGGGCGCTGGCACCGGCGGAGGGGCGGACTGCGGTGCCGCTGCGCCGGCGGCTGGCCGAGATCTCCGGGTACGTCGGTGCCGCGTTCGTGGTCGGCGCGGCGGCGCTGTTCTTCGCCAACGAGTGGGGCTCCCTCGGCCACGACGGCCAGGTCGCCGTGCTCGCCGGCATCACGCTGGTGCTCGCCGCCGCCGCGGTGGCCCTGGTCGCGGCGGGAGGCCGCAGCGCGGCCGGGCCCGGCGCGGGGGTCCGCCGCCGGCTGAGCTCGGTCGTGGCCACCGCCGCGTCCGCCACCGCCGGCTTCACCCTCGGGTTGCTCGTGCCCTCCTCCGCGCCCGACTCGGCCCCGGTGCTCGCCGGTGCCCTCGCGGCGCTGGCGGCGGTGCTGGGCGGCTACGCGCTGGCGCCCAGCGTGCTCGGCCAAGCGGGCGCTGCTGTCGCCGCCTTCGTGGCCGTCCCCGCGGCCCTCGACCTCCTCGACGTCCTCTCCCCGGTGAGCTTCGGCCTCACCGTCCTCGCCCTGGGTCTGGTCTGGCTGGCCCTCGCCGAGGCCGGTGTCTGGCACGAGGAGGAGTCCGCCCGGGTCCTCGCGGTGGCCCTGACCGTGCTGGGCGCGCAGATCCCCGTGTTCGGGGACAGCTCCTGGGTTGGGTACCTCGCGACGGCCGCGGTCGGCGTCGGGGCGTTCGCCGCGTACGTCGTACGCCCCGCCTGGCCCTACCTGGCCGCCGGCGTGGTGGGGCTGACCCTGGTGGTGCCCGAGGCCCTGAACGACTGGACCAGCGGCTCGCTCGGACCGGCCGGGGTCCTGCTGGCGACCGGCGTCACCCTGCTGGTGGCGGCCCTGCTCGGCCTGCGCCTGCGTCACGAGGCCACCCGTTGAGCAGTCGGCGAGGTGCGTCACCGTGGGGCGGTGCGGCGCCGACACGGCGGGGTCCTACGGTGACGGCATGGAACGACGGGACCTACCTCACCTCGGAGCGTTGACCTCCCTGCCGGCGCTCGAACGCACCGACCTGCTCGCACCGCCGGTCGCCGAGGCGCTGCAGGCCTGGAAGCACGCCTCCGAGGTGGCCGTCGTGGAGATCGACCCCGCGCTGGCCGACACCGCGGCGATGACCGAGGCCTACGACCTGCCGATGACCGCGAGCGCCAACTGCGTGGTCGTGGGGGGCCGCCGCGCCGGCGAGGAGCGGGTCGGCGCCTGCGTGGTGAGGGCGGACACCCGCGCGGACGTGAACAACTTGGTGAAACGTGCCTTGGACGTGCGCAAGGCGTCCTTCCTGCCGATGGAGGACGCCGTCGCTCAGACCGGGATGGAGTACGGCGGCATCACGCCGGTGGGGCTGCCGGTCGGGGACGGGGGCTGGCGGCTGTTCGTGGACGCCCGGACCGTCGACATCGAGGTGGTGATCATCGGCTCGGGCACGCGCCGGTCCAAGCTGCTGCTTCCCGGCCGGCTGCTGGCCGAGCTCCCGGGGGCCGAGGTCACCGAGGGGCTCGGAATCTGACGTTTCGCGTGGTTGGCTGGCCCGGTGAGCGAACATCGGACCTCAGACCCTGTCGAGCTGTCGCGGCTCGTCGACGAGCTGCTTGCCGAGCTGCCCGAGCACGCCGCTGGCCGCACCGCGCGCACGGTGCTGTCGGGCACCGTCCTGCGCGCGGTTGTGGTCGCGCTGGGAGACGGCGTGGAGATGGCCGAGCACGACTCCCCGCCGGGGGCCAGCCTGCAGGTCCTGCGGGGCCGGGTCACCCTGGAGACGGGGGAGCGTTCCTGGACCCTGGAGGAGGGGCAGCTCGCCCACGTGCCGCCGCAGCGCCACGCGGTCCGCGCCCACCAGGACTCGGCCTTCCTGCTGACGGTGGCGCTGCGCTGACCGACCCGGACGCGGCCGCAGCGGCCGTCCGCAGGGCCTGCTCGGCCGCCGACGAGGTCGCGGCCCGGTCCCGGGCCACCAGCCCGACGCGGGTACGACGGTCCAGCAGGTCGTCCACGTCCAGGGCGCCCTCGTGGGTGACCCCCCACAGCAGCTCGGCGGCGGTGACCGGCGACCCGCTCGACCGCGGGCGCGAGCAGCGTGTCGTCGGCCAGGCCGGTGACCGCCCGCGCGGCGTCGAGGACCGCCGGCGCCTCGGTGCCGTAACCGGCGCACCAGCCGAGCGCGGCGCGTCGACCCGCGGCGAGCACCTCGCGCGGGGCCGCGCCGACGCAGCGGCAGCCGTCGCCGTGCGGCACGGCCCGGCGGTCGAGCCGCGCGCGCGCGACGGCCGCGTCGACGGCGTCCTGGGCCATCCGACGGTAGGTGGTGAGCTTGCCGCCGACCACGGTGACCACGCCCGTGCGCGAGGCGAGGACCGCGTGGCGGCGGGACAGGTCGGCGGTGCGCCCGCCCCGGCGTCGAGCAGCGGCCGCAGTCCGGCGAACGCGCCGACGACGTCCTCCCGGCGCAGCGGCGCGGCCGAGCACCGGCGCGACCACGTCGAGCAGGAAGCCGATCTCGGCCTCGGTGGGCTGCGGCACGTCGGGCACGGCGGCCGTCGACGGGCTCGTCGGTGAGCCCGACGTACACCCGGCCGTCGGGCTGCGGGAGGGCGAAGACGAACGGTTGCGCTCGCCGGGCACCGGCGCCATCACGGCGACGCGAGAGGCCCGGGAGCGCCGATCCGCGTCGAGGACGAGGTGGGTGCCGCGGCGAGGGCCGCAGCGCGCACGTCGTCGACGAGGCGCCGGCCCACACGCCGGTGGCGTTGACGACCGCGCGAGCCCGGACGGTCCGCGCGCTCGCCGGTGAGCTCGTCGCGGACCTGCGCGCCGGTGCCGTCCAGCTGCTCGGCGCGGACCCGGGTCAGGACCCGAGCGCCCGTGCGCCGCGGCGGTGCGGGCGAGCGCGACCACCAGCCGCGCGTCGTCCTCGAGCTGCCCGTCCCAGGCCAGCAGCCCGCCGCGCAGGCCGTCGCTCGCGCAGCGCGGGGGCCAGCGCGAGCGCCTCGGTGCGCGACAGCCGGCGGGGCCGGGGCAGGACGGCGCGGCGGTCCCGGCGGCCGGCCCGCAGCAGGTCGCCGGCGACCAGGCCGCACGCGCGTCAGCGCCGGCCTGGCCGCGGCTGACCGTCGGCGTCGAGCGGGGTGAGCATCGGCAGCGCGCGGGTCAGGTGCGGCGCGGTGCGGGTCATCAGCACCCGCGCTCGACGGCGCTCTCGTGGGCGACGCCGACCTGCCGTGGGCGAGGTAGCGCAGGCCGCCGTGCACGAGCTTGGAGCTCCACCGGGAGGTCCCGAACGCCAGGTCGTGGGCGTCGACGGCGACCACGTCCAGGCCGCGCGCGGCCGCGTCGAGGGCGACCCCGGCGCCGGTCACGCCCGAGGCCGACGACGAGCAGGTCGACCGTGCGGCCGTCGGTGGCCTCGGCGAGCTCGCGCGCGCGGCGTGCGGCGGTCAGCGCCCGTCGTACGACGCCGGGCGGGGCCGGCTCATGGGGCGAGGTACCGGTCGATGACGCTGGCGCAGCTCGGCGTCGAGGTCGGCCACCGACGGCCGCCGGTCTCGGTCATCGTCGGTCGCCGACAGCGCGAACCCGTGGGCGGCGAGCAGCATGCTGCGGGCCAGCAGCGTCGGGTCGCCGACCCGCACCGAGCCGTCCCGCTGCCCCTCCTCGATCCGAGCGGCCGAGCAGCGCGAGGATCGCCTCCTGGGTGCGGCCGCGCCGGTCGAGCAGGTAGGGCAGCAGCAGCTCGGGGTCGACGTGCGAGGATCTTGGCGAACAGGGCGTTGTCGCGCAGCGCGGCCACCGTGGCGGCCACGCCCGGCAGGCGATCCGGCGCCGGGCCGGGCCGTCGTCCCGGCGCGACCTCGGTACACCCCGGACCACTCGCGGGTCATCAGGTCGGCGAGCAGCGTCTGCATGTCGGGCCAGCGGCGGTAGAGCGTCATCCGCGAGACGCCGGCGCGGCGGGCCACGTCGGTGAGCGTGGTCCGCCGCCAGCCCACGGCCAGGATGCGCCTCCCGCGCGGCGTCGAGCAGGGCGTCGTCGGCGCCGGGGACGGCCGCGGAACGATCCTGGTGTGACGAAGTGGACGTCATGTGTCACACTGTAACATGTGAGCGAGTCGCATGCACTGGGCGCGCTGGGGCGACCCGGCGGTGGAGTCCGCGCTGCCCGAGCCGCGGCGCGGGCGCTGGTCGAGCTGGCCTTCGGGCCGCTGACGCCGCGGCCGACCACGGCGCCTCGACGACGTCGCCGCCCCCGCCCCCGGCTCGCCGCCGAGCTGGTCGGCGAGCCTGGTGGCGCTCGTCGGTGCCGCGCACGTGCACCGTGACCACGACGCCCGGGTCCGGCACACCCGCGGCCAGTCCACGCCGGACCTGCTCCGGATGCGCGCCGGGGACGCCGGCGACGCACCGGACGTCGTGGTGCGAGCCGGCCGACCACGAGCAGGTGCAGGCGGTGGTGCGCTGGTGCGCCGACCACCGGGTGGCGCTGGTGCCCTTCGGCGGCGGGACGTCGGTGGTGGGCGGCCTGACCGCTCGCCGCGAGGGCTACGCCGGCGTGGTCGCCCTGGACCTGCGCCGCCTCGATGCGCTGGTCTCGGTCGACCATGAGTCGCGCACCGCGGTGCTGCAGGCGGGACTGCGCGGGCCGGCAGGTGGAGGCGCCGCTCGCCGAGCACGGCCTGACGCTCGGCCACTTCCCGCAGTCCTTCGAGTTCGCCACCGTCGGCGGCTTCGCGGCCACCCGCTCCAGCGGCCAGGCCTCCGCCGGCTACGGCCGCTTCGACGCCATGGTCGTCGGTCTCCGGGCCGCCACCCCGATCGGCACGGTGGAGCTCGGCAGCGCGCCTGCCGGCGCGGCCGGACCCGACCTGCGCCAGCTGATGCTCGGCTCCGAGGGGGCGTTCGGGGTGATCACCGAGGTGACCGTGCGGGTGCGCCCGGTGCCGGAGACCCGTCTCTACGAGGGCTGGCGCTTCGCCTCCTTCGCCGACGGCGCCCGCGGCGCTGCGCGACCCTGGTGCAGGCCGGGCTCGCCCCGACGGTCCTGCGCCTCTCCGACGAGCAGGAGACCGCCCTGAACCTCGCCGGACCCGTCGCGCGTCGGGGGCGGTGACGCCGGCGTCCTCCTCGTCGTCGGCCACGAGGGCGAGCAACCGCTGGTGCAGGCACGCCGCGCCGAGGTCGCCGACCGGCTGGCGGCGCTGGGCGGCACCGGCCCCGACGAGGCAGCCGGCCGGGCCTGGCTCGAGGGGCGCTTCGCGGCGCCGTACCTGCGCGACGCCCTGCTCGACGTCGGCGTCCTCGTCGAGACGCTGGAGACCGCGACGTTCTGGTCCCGCCTCCCGCAGCTGTACGCCGCGGTGCGCACCGCGCTCACCGACACGCCGGCAGGGCGCGCTGGTCGCTCTGCGCACGTCTCGCACGTCTACGAGACCGGCGCCTCGCTGTACTTCACGGTCGCCGCCCGGCAGGAGGCCGACGGCGCTCGCCCAGTGGGCGCGCGGCCAAACACGCCGCCGGCGACGCGATCCGGTGCGGCCGGCGCGACGATCACCCACCACCACGCGGTCGGGCGCGACCACCGGCCCTGGCTCGCCGACGAGGTCGGAGCGGTGGGCGTGGAGATGCTCCGGGCCGTGAAGCAGCGCGTCGACCCCTTCGGCGTGCTCAACCCGGGGATCCTCGTGCCATGAGGAGCTACCAGCTGCTGGTGAACCCGAGCTCCGGCACGGGCGGCGCGCCGGCCGCCGCCGTCCCGGTGGCGCGGCTGCTGCGGGAGGCCGGCGCGGCGGTGGAGCTGACCTACAGTCCCGGCCCGGTGGGCTGTGCCCGGCTGGCCCGCGAGGCGGCGGAGCGCGGCGACGTGGTGGTGGCCGTGGGCGGGGACGGGATGGTCTCCTCGGTCGCCGGTGCGGTCACGGAGGGCAAGGGCGTGCTCGGCATCGTGCCCTCCGGTCGCGGCGACGACTTCGCCCGGATGCTCGGCATCACCGCCGACCCCGCGCGGGCCGCGCGCATGCTGCTCGAGGGCACGCCCCGGGACGTCGACGTGATCGCGACCGGCCGGCGGGTGGTGCTCGGCAGCGTGTACGCCGGCGTCGACTCGCTGGCCTCGGAGATCGTGGAGCGGGTCCGGCGCCTGCCCGTCTCGACGCAGTACGCCTATGCCGGCGTCCGGGCGCTGCTGTCCTGCTCGCCCACCCGCTACACGATCGAGGTGGACGGGACCACCTACCAGGAGGAGGCCTACACCGTGGTGGCGGCGAACTCCGCCTACTACGGCAACGGCATGAAGATCGCCCCGGCCGCCTCGCTCGCCGACGGGCTCCTCGACGTCGTGGTGATCCGGGCGGCCTCGCGGCTGCGGCTGATCCGCTGCATGCCCAAGCTGTACGACGGCTCCCACGTCGACCTCGACGAGGTGCGCGTGCTGTCGGGGCGGCAGGTGCGTCTGGCCAGCGCGGCACCGGTCACGGCGTACGGCGACGGCGAGCGGCTCGCCCCGCTCCCGCTCGAGGCGCGGGTGCTCCCCGGCGCCCTGCGGGTGCTCGCCTGACCGCCGAGGGTCATCGGGGTCATCAGCGCCCCCACCTCACCGGCGTGTCGGGGGCTTCCTGACCCCTGGGGGCCGCGCCGGGCGTCCGCGGGACCCTCAGACCAGCTGCCCCGGCATCCCCTCGGCGAGCACCGCGTGGCTGAGCCGGCGCCGCTTGGCGGTGTACTGGGCGCGGTCCGCGGCGACGAAGAGGTCGATCGGACCGAGCTCGCACCCCGCGGTGAGCACCGCGGACGCCGCTCCCACCGACACACCGGCGCCTGGACCGAGGTCCCACCGCAGGTCGGCCACCTCGTCGGCCATCCGCACCACGAGCGTGGGCTCGTGGCGAGGGACCAGCACGCTGAACTCGTCACCCCCGACCCGGGCGATCAGCGCACCGGCGAACCGCGAGAAGCTGCGATCCAGCGCCCGGGCCACGGCCTGGATCAGCTGGTCGCCCACCACGTGGCCGCAGCTGTCGTTGACGTCCTTGAGGCCGTTGACGTCGACCACGACGGCGGTCACGTTGCGGGCCGCCCCGGGCGGCACCTCGAACGCCTTGGTCGCGCGCTCTTCGAGACCCCGGCGGTTCAGCAACCCGGTGAGCGGGTCACGGAAGGCCAGCTGCTCCAGCGACTCCTCGCGCAGCGCCCCCGAGATCGCCCCGGCCAGGATCGCCACCAGCGCCTCGACGTAGCAGGCGTCCGCATCGCCGAACGGCGGCTCGCCCACGTGGCGGGTGGCGTAGAACTCGCCCCAGAGCCGGCCGTCGACCACGATCGGGGCCCACAGCGAGCAGCCCTTGCCGAGCTCCCGGAGCACCGCCAGGGACTCCGGGCGACAGCTCGGGTCGCGAATGTCGGCGCGCCGGACCTCGAGCTCGTCGCGGGCAAGGTCGAGGTTGGTGAGCTCAGGGACGGTGTAGACCTCGTGCTGCGGCCAGCGCACCTCGCGCGGCCCCAGGTCGCCGACGTTGACCAGGGTGTGCACCTCGATGCTGCCCGGCTCCAGGCGGCCGATCGAGCAGCTGGCCGCACCGAGCCCCCCGCGCGCGGACTCCGCGGCGAGCTCGACGAGCCGGAACAACGGCAGCGACTTGCCGAGCGCACGTGCGGTCGCGGCGAGGTTGCGCAGGCGCTTCTCGGCGGTGTCGTGCATGCGGTGACCTCCCGTGACCCGTTCCAGGGTCGTCGGTTACATCGGCAGCGCCGCATGCCCGCTTGAGCGTGGGGGACACCACGTCCGGTGGCAGCCGGTCAGTCGCGCAGCAGGGTGACCTTCAGCGTCCCGCGATCGTCACTGTGGTCCAGGTCGAGGACGGCCAGCCGCAGCGGACCGTTCTTCGTGGCGGTGAACCGGGTCGTGTACGCGTGCTCGGCCGAGCAGCCGCCCGTGCGGCCGAGCGCACGCCAGGTGACCCGGCGCCCGTCCACCCACAGGTCCAGCGGGTCCTGCGTCAGCGCGAGGGCGGGGTCGCGCGACACCCACCCGGACGGCGTCCGCACGCAGGTCGCGTCGGCCGTCGTTCCCCCGCTGCGCTGGAGGCCCCGGACCATCACCGAGACGGTCTCGCCGCGGCGCAGCCGCATCGCGGACAGCACGCCGTTCGGGGCGGAGGTGGGGACCGGCACCCAGTCACGGCGCAGCTGCCAGACCCTCATCCGCGGCCGCACCCGGGCCTCCCACCCCGGGTGCGGCTCGCGGATCGGCGTCAGGCGCTGCAGCTGCACGGTCAGCGCGCCGCTGTCGTCGCTCGGGTCCAGGGGGTCCCACACCTGCAACGGCACCCGACCGGTCCGGGTGGCCGTCCACGTCGTGGTGTGCCGGTGCGTGCCGCAGCCGCCGCCGGCGACGAGCGGGGCACCGTCGACGTACAGCTGGCCATGGTCGGCGTCCGGAGTCCGGCGGTCCAGCGAGGCGCGTCGGTACCACGCACCGTGCCGGCCCAGGCACACGCCGTCGGTGCGAGCGCCGCCGAGCCCGACGGTGCCGCTGACCGTGATCCGGTAGGCGACGCCGGCCTCGGCCTGCGCCGTGGTGCTGGCAGCTGCGGCCCCGGGCACCGAGACCGTCTCGGCGAGCAGGCCGTGGCCGCCGGCGAGCGCGGTGGCGCGGGCCGGGGCCGGGCGCAGCGAGGGATAGGTCGGCAGCGCTGCGGCGATCCGCGCCCCGGGCCGGGTCAGCACCACGACCAGGTGGCCGGTGCCCTCGCCGCGGTTGCCGACGCGGAACGACACCGTCCGGGTGTGCCTGGCCGTGAACACCGCGCGGTAGACGTGGGAGCGCGGATGGCACGTGCCGCCGAACAGCAGAGCCCCGTTGACGCGCAGGTCCAGCGTCCCGTGCCGTCGCAGCGTGCCGGCCGCGGGCCGCGGCTGCCACTGCTCGGCGCGCGGCGACCACACACATGCCGCGTCGGCGACCTGGCGCGGACCGCCGTAGCCGAACAGGCCCGCGGCGACCACCTTGTAGCGCCGGCCGGCCTCGATGCGGAACCGGGACGTGCGCACTCGGCCGTCGGCCGGCACCCGCACCCGGTGCAGCTCGGGGGTGGCGTCGGGCTCCGGCGCGGGAGCCGACCCCTGGGCGGGAGCCGGCTCGGCTCCGGGGGCGGGCGGGGCCTGGCCGGTGTACCAGCTGGTCAGGCCGAGCCCCCCGCGCCGGGTCAGCGAGATGTGCACGTGGTCGCGGTGCCGCAGGGTGTCGCTGCACGTCTTCGCGGTGCGGCAGCTCGCGCTGAGGTACGGCCGGCGCTGGAACTCGTCGTAGGACGCCCAGATGTGGTCGTTCCAGATCACATACATCACGCCCATGCGGCGGGCCAGCGCGTCGGCGTTGCCCGCGGCATCGGTGGCGAACAGCCGGGTCAGGAAGGCGCGCACGTAGCCGCGGTCGCGGGCGGAGTGCACGTCCACGGCCCAGTCGAAGGCGCGACCCTCCTTGTGCTCCGAGACCCCACCGACGGCGCAGTCTCGCGAGATGCCCGCGGAACCGGTGCCCGGATAGGTCCTCTGCAGCCACGCGGCGAGGCGCAGGGTGCCGGGCTTCGGCGCCGGGTTGCAGTGCGTCTGCGGGGCGTAGCGGGCGAAGCTCTCGATCGGCAGCGCCGCCTGGGCGCTCGCCGGCAGCAGCGGCGCGAGCACCAGCGCCGCGACGGCGAGCGGCAGGAGGCGACGCAACGACATTCCGGACCCCGTGTGGTAGCGAAGAATTTGCCACCCGGAGGGTATGTCGGTCTTGACAGCCCCGTCCGGTGAATGCGGCGAATGCCGGATTCGCGGCGCTTCGCTCAGGCCTGCACCACCGCGCCCGTATCCACGAGCCCGTCCACGTCGGCCACCCCCCACGCCTCGAGCGCCTGACGGGACTGGCCGCCCGGCACGCTCGGGCCCGTGGTGAGGGTCGCCTCCGTGCGGGAGAAGCGGGGTGCCGGTGCCGGCTGCAGGACGCCGCCGCGCTCGACGTAGGTGCCGCGGGCTCGCAGGTGCGGGTGCTCGGCCGCCTCGGTGAGCGGCAGCACCGGTGCGCAGCAGGCGTCCGAGCCGTCGAAGATCTCCGCCCACTCGGCCTGGGTCTTCTCCTTGAACCGGGCGGCGAGCGTCTCGCGCAGCGCCGGCCACTGGGCCGGGTCGGCCCGGTCGGGGGCGGATCCGGTGAGCCCGAGGCGCTCGAGGAGCGCGGCGTAGAACTGCGGCTCGAGCGCGCCGACCGACATGTGCCGGCCGTCCGCGGTCTCGTAGACGTCGTAGAACGGGGCGCCCCCGTCGAGCAGGTTGGCCGAGCGGCGCTCGCGCGCGTCACCTCCGGCCAGCATGCCGGCGAACATCGCGTTCAGGTGCGCGGCGCCGTCCACGATCGCGGCGTCCACCACCTGACCCTGCCCGCTGGCGCGCGCCTCCAGGAGCGCGGCGAGCACCCCGATGACGAGGTACGTCGACCCGCCGCCGAAGTCGCCGAGCAGGTTGCTGGGGAACTGGGGCCGCCCGGGCGTCTGGCCCAGGCCGTGCAGCGCGCCCGCGATCGCGAGGTAGTTCATGTCGTGGCCGGCGGTGTGCGCCAGCGGGCCGTCCTGGCCCCAGCCGGTCATCCGCCCGTAGACCAGCCGCGGGTTGCGGCGCAGGCACTCCTCGGGGCCCACCCCGAGCCGCTCGGCGGCGCCGGGGCGCATGCCCTCCAGCAGCACGTCGGCCCGCTCGGCCAGCGCGAGCACGGTCTCCACCGCGCGTGGATGCTTCAGGTCCAGCGCCGCGCTCGGGCGGCCCCGGGTGAGCAGGTCGGTCTCCCGCCGCCCGGCGCTGGCCGCGCCGCCGGGGCGCTCGACGCGGATGACGTCGGCGCCCAGGTCGGCCAGGAGGGTGGCCGCGTGCGGGCCCGGCCCGATCCCGGCCAGCTCCACGACGCGCACGCCGCGCAGCGGACCGGTGCCTTGTCCCAGTGCGTAGCTCATGCGCGGCATTGTGACAGCACCGGTGTCAGGGTCGGCAAGGCGGCGCCCAGCCGTCGGGACCGCCTGCTGCCTCAGGTGCTCAGCGCCTCCAGCAGGCGCGAGCGGACCTCGGCGAGCGCGCCGGCGCGGGGACCGGCCGGCTCCCGGCGCCGGTCATGCGCGGCCGCGGCCAGGGCCCAGACCAGCTGCTCGCGCAGCCGCTCCGCGCTCAGGTCCTCCCAGGCGAGCACCCCCGGCCAGTCCAGCGCGGCTGCCTGGCGGCTGACCTTCGCCCCGCCGGGGACCGCGTCCACCGCGACGGCCGGCACGCCGTGCCGAAGCGCCAGCACCAGGCCGTGCATCCGGGTGCTCACCACCGCGTCGGCGCGGGCGATCAGCGCCTCCACGTCCTCGGTGCGGCGTCCCACCACGTTGCGGGGGTCCACCCGGGTGTCGAGCTCGAGCACCGCGACATCCATGTTCCGCAGCGTGTCGTCGATGAGCCGGTGCGCCTCCTCGTGCCGTGCGTCGGGGTACTCCTCCTGGGGGTGCGACCGGATCACCGCCACCGCGGGCGGCAGCGCCGGCTTCGCGGCGCCGAGGGACAGGTCGGGCCGGTCGGTGTCCAGGCCGTCGCGGGCGAGCACCAGGTCGAAGCCCGCCGGTGTGCTCGGCACCACCGAGACCCCCACGGCGACCTTCACGCAGTGCGAGAACCGCGCGAGCAGGTCCTGCACCTGCCAGCCGGCGACGGGGCCGCACACGAACACCAGGTGCGTGTAGCCGGACGCGTCGACCTCGTCGAGCACGACGCGTGCCGTGTCCGCCGTCCCGGCGGAGGGAACCGCCTCGTCCCCGCCCCGGGCGAGCACCGGCGAGAGCGCGACGTCGTGGGGGACCTCCTCGTCCTCGAGCCAGTCGCGCACGGTGCGCAGGGCGAGCAGGTCCCCGGCGGTGGCCTCGCCGTGGACCATGCTGAACCACCCGGTCACCAGCGCCCGGGGCCACTGCTCACGAGACATAGCGGCGTGCCTTCCCGTTGAGCTGCATCTCCTCGAGTCGTCGGTATCCGGCCTCCACGTGCGCGGGCACGACGCGGCGCTCCCGCAGCACCCAGGGCAGCCCGGAGACCGCCTCGCCGAGCCCCGCCAGGGTCACCCGGTCGCGCGGCAGCCGCAGCAGCAGCCGGGCGGTGCGACGCAGCGCGCCGGGCACCGGCCGGCGCAGCCAGGTGAACCACAGCGTGTTGCGGATGCCGTGCTGCCGGCGCAGGTGCGGGTCGCGCTGCCGGGAGGCCTGGTGGTGGGCCACCACCTCGGGTATGTACGCCATGTGCCAGCCCGCGCTGGCCAGGTCCGCGGCGAGCAGCTCCTCCTCGCCACCCAGCCAGAGCCGCTCGGAGAACCCGCCGACCCGGTCGAAGGCCTCCTTGCGGAGCGTGGACACGCCGGCGAGGAAGCTCAGCAGCGGGTGGCCGGGCAGCCCCACCGGCGCGTCCAGCGGGCTGGCGGCCATCTCCTCGCAGATGTCGTCGAGCCGGCCGCCGGGCTCCACGAGGATGGAGCCGGTCACCACGGCCAGGGAGGGGTGGGCGTCCAGCAGGTCCGCCGCCGTGGAGAGGGCACCGGGGTCGTACCACGTGTCGTCGTCGCAGAACGCCACGTACGGCGTGTCCACCTCCGCGACGCCGAGGTTGCGGCCCACGGCTCCCAGGTTGCGTCCCGGGGTGAGCAGCCGGACGTCGGGGTGCCGGGTGCGGACCATGTCCGCGGTGCCGTCGGTCGACCCGTTGTCCACGACGACGACGGGCGGCTGTTCGGGCAGCACCGCGAGCCGCTGCAGGGCGCGGTCCAGCTCGGCGCAGCGGTTGTGGGTGATCACGACGACGGAGACGCGTCGGTCGGGCACGAAGGAGCCTCCGAGGACCTGGGGGACGTGACGACCGACCGGTACCCCTCCCTGGCCGCTCCACTCCGCCCGCCGTACCTCGCGGCGAGGAGCCACGGACTCCCCGACGCGCCGCTGAGGTGCCTGACTCGGTGACCCCTCGGCGGTGCCGTCAGCGGGTGCGGCGGGCCACCGACTCGCGCTTGGTCTCGTTGACCGCGGACTCGTAGGCCGTGACCAGGGCCGCCACCGTCACCGGCTTGAAGCGCTCCACGATCTCGCGCAGCTGCTCGGGGCCCGCCCCGCCCTCCTTGTACGCCGGCCACACCTTGAGCCGGAACAGCTCGGTCAGCTCCTCGGCGATCGCCCGCCCGTGCGCGGCGAAGATGTCCTGCGCGGCGAGTGCGGCCTCGACCGGCATGCCCAGGTCGAGCAGTGCGACGCCGACCGACAGGTGGGCCACCGCGACCTCGTACCTGCCCTGCTTGGTCGGGTAGACGATGCCGAGCGCGTGCAGCGTGTCGAGGTCCTCCTCCGACAGCGGGCGGCCGGCCCGTCGTACCAGCTCGCGGCGCGAGACCGTCTCCGGCAGCTCGGCCATCCACGGCGCGAGCAGCGTGCGGTGCAACGCGATGGTCTCCGGGCTCGCGTCGGCCGGGATGCGGGCGAGGTACCGCTCGATGGCGGCGAGCGTGAAGCCGTGCGCCTGCAGCTCGCGCACCAGCTCCAGCCGGGCCACGTGGTCCCACGAGTAGTAGCCGGACCGGCCGTGCTTGATCGGGGGCGGCACCAGGCCACGGCTGGTGTAGAAGCGGACGTTGCGGACGCTCAGGCCCACCCGTGCGGTGAGCTCCTCGAGCGTCAGCAGGTCCGGGTCGTCAGCGGCGGCAGACATGCGGCAGGGCTCCTCGGCGAGCTGGGGGAGGCGACGCAGATCACAGGACCCGGTCGGTTGACGACGCTAACAGCAACAGTGTCACAATCGAAACACCGTCCGTCTCCGAGAGTCAGGGGCTGTCTCCCTCATGAGCACATCGGCGCAAGAAGCATTCGTGTACGACGCCATCCGCACTCCACGCGGCAAGGGCAAGAAGAACGGCTCCCTCCACGAGGTCAAGCCCGTGGACCTCGTCGTCGGGCTCCTCGACGAGCTGAAGTCGCGCAACCCGGGGCTCGACCCCGAGCGCGTCGACGACGTCGTGCTCGGCGTGGTCACCCCCATCGGCGACCAGGGTGCGGACGTCGCCAAGACCGCCGCCCTCGCAGCCGGCTACCCCGAGACGGTCGCGGGCGTGCAGCTCAACCGCTTCTGCGCCTCCGGTCTGGAGGCGGTCAACCAGGCCGCCGCCCGGATCCGCTCCGGCTTCGAGGACCTCATCCTCGCCGGCGGCGTCGAGTCGATGTCGCGGGTGCCGATGGGCTCCGACGGCGGCGCGTGGGCGGCCGACCCGGCCACCGCGCTCGACACCTCGTTCGTCCCGCAGGGCATCGGCGCGGACCTCATCGCCACGATCGAGGGCTTCAGCCGCGAGGACGTGGACGCCTACGCCGTCGAGTCGCAGGCGCGCGCCGCGAAGGCGCAGGCCAACGGCTACTTCGACCGCTCCGTGATCCCGGTCAAGGACCGCAACGGGCTCACCGTGCTCGACAAGGACGAGTTCATCCGCCCCGGCACCACGCTGGAGTCGCTGGCCGGCCTCAGGCCGTCCTTCGCCGACATCGGCGAGCAGGGCGGCTTCGACGCGGTCGCCCTGGAGAAGTACCACTGGGTCGAGAAGATCGACCACGTCCACCACGCCGGCAACTCCTCGGGCATCGTCGACGGCGCCGCGCTGGTGGCGATCGGCAACGAGCAGGTCGGCAAGGACCTCGGCCTGACCCCGCGGGCCCGCGTCGTCTCGGCCGCGGTCTCCGGCGCCGACCCCACGATCATGCTCACCGGCCCCGCCCCGGCCTCCCGCAAGGCGCTGGCCAAGGCCGGGATGACCGTCGACGACATCGACCTGTTCGAGATGAACGAGGCCTTCGCCGCCGTCGTGCTGCGCTTCATGAAGGACCTGGACGTGCCGCACGAGAAGGTGAACGTCAACGGCGGCGCGATCGCCATGGGCCACCCGCTCGGCGCCACCGGCGCGATGATCCTCGGCACCCTCGTCGACGAGCTCGAGCGCCGCGACCTGCGCCGCGGTCTGGCCACGCTGTGCGTGGGCGGCGGCATGGGCATCGCCACCGTCGTCGAGCGCCTCTGACCGCCTCGCCGCCCCGTCGTCCACGAGAAGGACTTCACAGACGCAGATGACTGAGCAGAACACGACCGGGGTCTCGACAGGCTCGACCCCCGAGCAGAGCGCGGTCCGCTACGGCATGGACAGCGACGGGATCGTCACCCTCACCCTCGACGACCCCACCGCCGGCGCCAACACCATGAACGACCTGTACAAGCGCTCCATGGGCGCGGCGATCGACCGGCTCGAGCAGGAGCGGGAGACAGGTCACCGGCGTGGTGATCACCTCGGCGAAGAAGACGTTCTTCGCCGGCGGCAACCTCAAGAGCATGATGCAGGCCACGCCCGACGACGCGCCGCGGATCTTCGCGGAGGTCGAGGAGGTCAAGGCCCAGCTGCGCCGCCTGGAGACGCTGGGCAAGCCGGTGGTCGCCGCGGTCAACGGCTCCGCCCTCGGCGGCGGCCTGGAGATCGCGCTGGCCTGCCACCACCGCATCGCCGTCGACGACCCGAAGACCGAGATCGGCCTGCCCGAGGTCACGCTGGGCCTGCTGCCCGGTGGCGGCGGGGTGACCCGCACCGTGCGGATGCTGGGCCTGTCCAGCGCGCTGCTCGACGTACTCCTGCAGGGGCCGCGGATGAAGCCGCAGCAGGCCAAGGACAAGGGCCTGCGTCGACGAGCTCGTCGCCCGCGAGGACCTGCTCACCGCCGCGAAGGCGTGGATCACCGAGAACCGCGACGACGCCGAGGCGGCGACCCAGCCGTGGGACCGCCCCGGCTACAAGATGCCCGGCGGCACCCCGTCCAGCCCCAAGCTCGCCGCATTCCTGCCGGCCTTCCCGGCCAACCTGCGCAAGCAGCTCAAGGGCGCCGACTACCCGGCGCCGAAGGCGATCCTGGCCGCCGCCGTCGAGGGCGCCCAGGTCGACCTCGACACCGCGACGCGCATCGAGTCCCGCTGGTTCGTCAGCCTGGTCACCGGTCGCAACGCCAAGAACATGATCCAGGCGTTCTTCTTCGACCTCCAGGCGATCAACGCCGGTCACCTGCGGCCCGACGGCTACGAGAAGTTCACCCCCACCAAGGTCGCGGTGCTCGGCGCCGGGATGATGGGCGCCGGCATCGCCTACTCCTGCGCCCGCGCCGGCCTCGAGGTCGTGCTCAAGGACGTCAGCGTCGAGAACGCCGAGACGCGGCAAGGCCTACTCCGCCAGGCTCCTCGACAAGGCCGTGGACCGCGGCAGGATGACCGCCGAGCAGCGCGAGGAGATCCTCTCCCGGATCACGCCGACCGACGCGGCCGGGGACATGGCCGGCTGCGACCTCGTCATCGAGGCGGTCTTCGAGGACCCGGGCCTGAAGAACAAGGTCTTCGCCGAGGCGCTGGAGGCGGTGAACCCGGACGCGCTGCTGTGCTCGAACACCTCCACGCTGCCGATCACCGGCCTGGCCGAGGGCGTGGACCGGCCCGAGGACTTCGTCGGACTGCACTTCTTCAGCCCGGTCGACAAGATGCCGCTGGTGGAGATCATCCGCGGCGCGAAGACCTCCGACGCGACCGTCGCCAAGGCCGTCGACGTGGTGCAGAAGATCCGCAAGACGCCGATCGTGGTCAACGACAGCCGCGGCTTCTACACCAGCCGGGTGATCGGCACCCAGATCAACGAGGGCCTGGCCATGCTCGGCGAGGGCGTGCGCCCGATGAGCATCGAGCGGGCCGCCACCCAGGCCGGCTACCCGGTCGGGCCGCTGCAGATCAGCGACGAGCTCAACATGGAGCTGATGGTCAAGATCCGCAACGCCACCAAGGCGGCCGTCGAGGCGGAGGGCGGCAGCTACAGCGCGCACCCCGCGGAGGCGGTCATCGACACGATGCTCTCCGCGGGCCGGCCGAGCAAGCTCAAGGGCGCCGGGTTCTACGAGTACGACGAGGCGGGCAAGCGGCAGGGGCTCTGGAAGGGGCTGGCCGACACGTTCCCGCCCGCCGCCGAGCAGCCCGACCTCGCCGACCTCAAGGACCGGTTCCTGTTCATCGAGTCGATCGAGACGGCCCGGTGCTTCGAGGAGGGCGTCATCGACTCCTCGGCCGCGGCGAACATCGGCTCCATCATGGGCATCGGCTACCCGCCCAACACCGGCGGTGCGGTGCAGTTCATGCAGGGCTACGAGGGCGGCCTGAAGGGCTTCGTCGCCCGGGCCCGCGAGCTGGCCGAGAAGTACGGCGACCGGTTCACCCCGCCGCCGTACCTCGTCGACCTCGCGGAGAAGGGTGAGCGCTTCCCGGCCTGAGCCTCCGGCCGCTGTCCACCCGTTCGGACCCCGGACGCAGCGGAACTGGGACAGAATGACGCGGTGAGCTCACCCCTCGTCGTGGTCGCCGGCCTGCGCGTGCGCTTCGGGTCGGTGGAGGCCGTGCGCGGCATCGACTTCGCGGTGCAGCCGGGGAGCGCGACCGCGCTCCTCGGCCGCAACGGCGCGGGCAAGTCGACGACGATGCGTGTCCTGGCCGGGGTGATCCCGCCCTCGGAGGGGCTGGTGACGGTGGCCGGTCTCGACGTACGCGCCCGGACCCTGGCGGTCAAGCACGCCACCGGCTACTGCCCGGACGTCGGGGGGCTGGTCCCCCGGGCGACCCCCTGGGAGCACCTGCAGCTGGCGGCGCGGCTGCGTCGGCTCCCGCCGGGCTGGGAGCCGCGCGCCCGCGCGCTGCTGGAGCGCTTCGACCTCGGCGGTGCGGCGCACCGGGTGACCGCCGGCTTCAGCCACGGCATGGGCCGACGGATGTCGGTGCTGCTGGCCGCCTTCCACGAGCCGGCGGTGCTGCTCCTCGACGAGCCTTTCGACGGGGTGGACCCGTTGGGCGTGGAGGCCACCATGGAGGTCATCGGGGACGCCCGGGCCCGTGGGGCCGCGGTGCTCGTCTCCACGCACCTGCGCGAGCTGGCGGTGCAGGCCTGCCAGGACGCGGTCGTGCTCAGGGGCGGGTCCGCGGTCGCGGCCCTGCCGGCCCAGGAGATGGCGGGGGAGACGGGCGCCGGTGCGTACCGCGACCTGCTCGAGTAGGGCCCGTACGGTCGGGCGCGCCGTCGCCGACCTGGGTCCGCTGCTCCGCTTCCGTGCCTCCTCGCTGCGCGGCCGGGCCCGGACCGGGGTGTCGATCGCCTTGGGGGTCATCCTCGGGCTGACGGTCGCGGCCGCCTGGGCGCCGGCGTTCGTGGTGAGCCCCCGGCTGTCTCGCGAGGACGTCCTGATCCTCATGCCCACCGGGTTCCTCAGCGTCCTCATCATCTCCATCGTCTCGGCGATCGCCACGGGAGGCGGCCGCGAGCTCGTGCACCGCGAGCAGGCGGTCGCCTTCCCGATCAGCCCGACCACCGACCACCTCGGCGCGCTGCTGATGGCCCCGCTCAACATCGCCTGGCTGCTGCAGAGCTGGGCGCTGCTGGGCATGACCGCCTACGCCATCGGACCCCGCCCGAGCCTCCTCGCCGCGCAGGTGCCGGTGCTGCTGTGGCTGGCCGCCGCGACCGCCACGGCGCAGCTGTTCGCGTGGTCGGTGGAGTGGGTCCGGCGGGGCCGGCCGGCCGGTTCCTGGTGCGCGCCGGCGCCGTCGTGGCCGCGTCGGCGCTGGGTGGGCTCATCGCCACCGACCGGCTCGCGCCCCTCCTCGACCGAAGCCCCACGCTCCGCATCACGCTGGGGGTGCTCGACGGTGCCCGCGGCCACTGGGGCGCCTGGCTGTGGGTGGTGAGCAGGCTCCTGCTGCTCGTGGTGGTCGCCGTCGTGCTCGGTGCCTACGTCAACCGCGGCGTCGTACGACGGCCCGCACGCGACGAGGCGCGGGTGGAGACCTCGGTGCAGGCGGCTCGCCCCAACCCGACCACCGACTTCATGGCGATGCTGCGGGTGGACCGGGCCGGCGTGTGGCGTTCGGTGCCGTTGCGCCGGGGGCTTGCGGTGCTGGCCCTGCTGCCCGGCCTGGTCGCCCTGGCCAGCGCCCTGGACTGGAACATGCTCTGCCTGATGCCCGGGCTGGTGGCCTCCGGAGGGGCGCTGCTGTTCGGCGTGAACGCCTGGTGCCTGGACGGGCGAGGGGCGTTGTGGCGCGACAGCCTCCCCGTGCCGCCACGGCTGGTGTTCGCCTCCCGGCTGGTGGTCCTGGCCGAGGTGCTGCTGGTGGCCATCGCGCTCACGCTCACCCTGGCCTCGGTGAGGGCCGGGCTGCCCGACGTGTCGCACGCCGTGGCGGTGCTGTGCGCGACCGTGGTGGTCACGCTCCAGGTGGTGTCCGGCTCGCTGCGCTGGTCGGTCCGCAAGCCGTTCGCGGTGGACCTGCGCAGCGCGCGCGCCACGCCGGCGCCGCCGATGGTGATGGTGGGCTACTCGACGCGGCTGGCCCTGGTGACCACGACGACCGGTCTGTGCTTCGCGGCGGTGTCGATGGAGCCCGCCGGCTGGTCGCTGGTGCTCGCGGCGCCGTTCGTGGCGATGTCGCTGCTGCGCCTGTGGCGCACCGCGGACGCCTGGCAGGACCCGGAGACCCGGGCGCGCGTGATCGCCACCGTCGCCAGCTGAGCGCGTCGTCACCCGCGTTGTGGAAAGGTCTCCCGGTGCGCCCGGAACTGTCCTTGCGTCCTGGTGGGGTTCGAGGTGTCGAGCGCGACCGAGAGGAGCACCCCGTGACCGACCCGAGGACCGACCCGATCACCGAGCAGCCCCGGCCCTGCGGCCCTGAGCAGAGGCAGGACGGCATGAGCGCGGCGATGCTGGCCAGGATCCGCAAGCTGCTCGCCAAGGCGGAGGACCCGGCCACCACCGCCGAGGAGGCCGAGACCTACACGGCCAAGGCGGCGGAGCTGGTGGCCGCCTACGGCATCGACCGCGCGCTGCTGGCGGGTCGCGACCCGGCCACCGACGCGGTGGGGGACCGGGTCGTCGTGCTCGACCCGCCCTACAGCCGCGACAAGGGCGACCTACTGGCCGCGGTCGCCTCCGCCCTGCGCTGCCAGGTCGTCCAGCGACGACGCTGGGTCGAGGGCACCAAGGAGCTGTCGCTGCACCTGTTCGGGTTCGGCTCCGACCTCGAGCGCGCGGAGCTGCTCTACACCAGCCTGCTGCTCCAGGCCGGCGGGCTGATGGGCCGCGCGGCGGTACCTCCCGGCGAGCAGGTGGCCGCCTACCGGCGCTCGTGGCTGGCCGGCTTCACCCGTGCGGTCGGACAGCGCCTGCGCGAGGCGGAGCGGCGGGCTGAGCAGGCGAGGCAGGCCGGGACCGACGCGGGCCACGTCGACGCACCGGAGCGCCGTGCGGCCGGCTCGCTGGCCCTGGTGCTGGCCGACCGCAGCGCCCGTGTCGAGCAGGCGGTCCAGCGGGAGTACCCGGCCCTCGGCCGCGCCCGCCCCCGCACGCTGTCCGGCAGCGGTGCCCGGTCGGGCTGGGCGGCCGGACAGCGTGCGGACCTCGGCGGGACGCGAGTCGGTGGGGGCCGACGGGCGCTGCGCCGGTGAGGCTCACGGCGACGGCGCGGTCCCCGAGCCCAGCGCGCAGGACATCAGCTTGCTGCTCAGGTCCTTCGTGGCCTGCTGCTGCTTGCCCTCGAACATCGCCACGAACATGCCGTGCACGGTCGGCTTGGTCAGGGCCTTGTCGAAGCATGCCTGCACGGTCGGGCTGATCTGGGCGTTCTGCGTCATGGCGTCGTGGATCATCTTCATGACGTTCGTGCAGGCGAAGAAGGTGTCGGCGGCCGCGTTGGCGTCCTTCGACGACATCTGCACCGAGGTGACCGACTTGCTCATCTTCAGGTTCTTGGTGAGCAGCCCGTACTTCTGCAGCCGGTCGGTGCCGATCTTGTCCACGAGCCCCTTGCCGATGCAGTCAGCCTGCTTGCGGTCCACGTTCAGGACCTGTGTGCTGCCGGACTTCTGCTGCCGCATGATCGAGTCGGAGATGGCGGTGGCCGCGGCGGCGTCGCTGTGCCCGCCGCAGCCCGCGGCGGTGAGGACGAGCAGGGCCATGCCGGCGGCGGCGAGCGGCCGCGGGGCCAGGCGCGAGAGTCGCATCCGCCGAGCATACGTGTGCGCCGGGGTCCGCACCGGCGCTCGTCCCAGGTGGCTTAGGGTTCATCGCCATGAGCGACCAGACCGTGCCCGGGGCCGCGCCGGTCCGCCAGGAGGACGCCTTCGACGTGGCCGGCGGTGGCCGCCTGGCTGCGGGCCAGCGACGCCGACCGCACCGCACGACCTCGACGGCAGCCGCAGGTGCGCCAGTTCTCCGGCGGTGCCTCGAACCTCACCTACCTGCTGCGCTACCCCGGCCGGACCTGATCCTGCGGCGCCCGCCCGCGGGCGCGAAGGCGAGGGGCGCCCACGACATGCGGCGGGAGTTCTCGATCCAGTCGCGGCTGCGACCCGGTCTTCCCCTACGTGCCCGAGATGGTGGCGCTTCTGCGACGACCAGGCGGTGCATCGGCTCCGACTTCTACGTCATGGAGCGGGTCGAGGGCATCATCCTCGCGCCGCGACCTGCCCGCCGGGCTCGACGCTGACCCGGTGGCAGGTCCGCGCGCTGTGCACCGGCGTCCTCGACGTGCTCGTCGACCTGCACTCGCGTCGACGCCGAGGCGGCGGGCCTCGCCGACCTCGGCAAGGGCCCGGGCTACGTCGGGCGCCAGGTCGCCGGCTGGTCCGACCGCTACCGCGCGCGCCCGCACCGAGGACGTCGGGCGACTTCGAGGACGTGATGGCCTGGCTGGACGCGCACCAGCCCGCCGACGTCGGGCACCTGCGTGATCCACAACGACTACCGCCTCGACAACGTCGTGCTGGCGCCACGCCGAGCCGGTGCCGCGGATGCGCGGGCGTGCTCGACTGGGAGATGGCCACCCTGGGCGACCCGCTGATGGACCTCGGCGGCGCCCTGGCCTACTGGGTCGCAGGCCGACGACGACGCGGCTTCGCAGCAGTTCCGCCGTCAGCCCACGCACCTGCCCGGGATGCTCACCCGCGCCGAGGTGGTCGACCTACTACGCCGACCGGCGCGGGATCTCGGTGACGCCGGAGCAGTGGCGTTCTACGAGGTCTTCGGGCTGTTCCGGCTGGCGGTCATCGCCCAGCAGATCTACTACCGCTACCACCACGGGCAGACCACCAACGAGGCCTACGCCGGCTTCGGCGCCGGTGGTCGGCTACCTCGAGCAGCGGCTGTCGCCGGATCTCCGGGAGGGCTGACCGGATGAGCCAGGTGCTGCTGGTCCGTCACGGCCAGGCCTCCTGGGGCGCCGACGACTACGACGTGCTCTCCGCGACCGGCGAGGAGCAGTCGCGGCTGCTCGGGCCGGCGCTGGCCGCCCGCGGCGTGCGCCCCGACCGTCGTCGTCCGGGGCGCGATGCGGCGGCACCGGCAGACCGCCGAGCGGCGCTGCGCGGCGGCGGCCGGGTGGGCGGCCGCGGTGGAGGAGGACGCGCGGCTGGAACGAGTTCGACCACCGCAGATGCTCGACGCTGCACCCGAGCCGCCCGGCGAGGGCGAGGAGCTGACCCGGGCGCGAGTTCCAGGCCTGGTTCGAGGAGGCCACCCTGCGGTGGACCAGCGGCGAGTACGACGAGGACTACGACGAGTCGTTCACCGCCTTCGGGCGACGGGTCGAGGCGGCGCTGCGGCGATGTCGACGCGGGCCTCGGATCCGGGCGAGACCGCGGTCGTGTTCACCTCCGGTGGCCCGGTCTCCTGGGTGGCCGCCGTCCCTGCTCGGGGCGCGGCCGGAGTGTGGACCCAGCTCAACCCGGTCACCGTGAACGCCTCGGTGACCAAGGTGGTCGTCGGGCGGCGCGGCACCACGCTGGTCTCGTTCAACGACCACGGCCACCTCGAGGGACCCGACGGCGGCCTCCTGACCTACCGGTGAGGAGGACCACGCCGTGCGCAAGACGATCCTGATCACCGGCGCCAGCTCCGGCCTGGGCGCCGAGATGGCGCGGCAGTTCGCCGCGCGCGGCCACGACCTGGCCCTGTGCGCCCGCCGTACCGACCGGCTCGAGGAGCTGCGCGCCGAGATCCTCGCCGCCCACCCCGCCGTGCCGGGTCGAGGTGCGCGCGCTCGACGTGAACGACCACGACGCGGGTGTTCGAGGTGTTCGGGAGCTTCGCGCGACGCTTCGGCACGATCGACCGGGTGGTGGTCAACGCGGGGCTCGGCAAGGGCGCCCCGCTCGGCACCGGCCGCTTCGAGGCCAACCGCGCAGACCGCGATGACGAACTTCGTCGGCGCGCTCGCCCAGACCGAGGCGGCGATGGAGATCTTCCGCGACCAGCGCGCCGGCCACCTGGTGATGATCTCCTCGATGTCGGCGATGCGGGGCATGCCCGGCTCGGTGACGACGTACGCCGCGACCAAGGCCGGGGTCGCGCACCTCGCCGAGGGCCTGCGCGCCGAGCGTGCTCGGCTCGCCGATCAAGGTGACCGTGATCTACCCCGGCTACATCCGCTCGGAGATGAACGAGCGGGTCAAGAACGCGCCGTTCATGGTGGGCACCGAGAAGGGCGTGCGCGCCATCGTCGAGGCGGTGGAGAAGGAGAAGCCGCGCGCCGACGTGCCGCCCTGGCCCTGGGTCCCGCTCGGGATCGCGCTGCGGCTACCTCCCGCTGCCCGTGCGGTGCGCCGGCTGATGGGCTGAGGCATGCTCCCGGGCCGCCCGGGGCACGGCATGCCGGGGAGCAGGCAGCGAAAGGGAGCGGCATGACCGGGCGGGTGGTGCATTTCGAGGTTCCGTACGACGACCCCGAGCGCGCCCAGTCGTTCTACGCCGAGGTGTTCGGCTGGTCGCTGCGGCCGGTGCCGGACATGCCCTACAC
Organism: uncultured Actinomycetota bacterium; assembly: GCA_963709685.1. Classification (GTDB taxonomy): domain Bacteria; phylum Actinomycetota; class Actinomycetes; order Propionibacteriales; family Nocardioidaceae; genus Nocardioides_B. The sequence continues at coordinate 146,594 of CAVPXH010000018.1, read as the reverse complement.
CCAGGTGACCACCGGTCCCAGCGACCAGGGGGTCCCCGGGGAGTCCGGCTTCATCAACGGCGGCATGCTGGCCCGGGCGGGCGAGGTGCACGGTCCGGTGCTCACCATCGACGTGGACGACATCGACGCGGTGCTGGCCGAGGTGGAGTCGCTGGGCGGGACCACGGTCGCGGCCAAGGAGGCGGTCGGGGACCTCGGTTTCTCGGCGTACTTCCGTGACCCGGAGGGCAACCTGATGGGGCTGTGGCAGGCGCACTGAGGTGCCGGAGCCGGCGAGTCCTCAGTGGGAACGCCAGTGGGTGGCGCCGACGACGATCATGCGCAGCTGCGTCTCCGCGGTGCGCACGATCTGCCGCTCGACGTCGGGACGGTCGGGCGGGGCGCTGATCACCGCCTCGGCCGTGGACACCATCGCGTTGACGATCAGGTTCGCCATCACCCGCAGGTCGGGGTCCGACCACGCCGCGGAGCCTGGGAGCCGGGCCAGGTCGGTCGCCAGCTCGCGCTCGAACAGCTCGAGCTCGTGGCGGATCGCCTCGCGCACGACGGGAGGGCCGCTGAACCGTTCGCGCGCGATGAACCGGAAGTGCGCCCGGTGCTGGTGGGCGTGCCGGACCAGCACGGCGACCGAGGTGCTGATCACCCCGGTGATCTCGGGCGTGCCCCGGCGGACGTCGCGCAGCATGATGCGCAGCGAGGCGAAGGAGGCGTCGACCAGCGCCAGCCCGAGCTGCTCGATCGAGCCGAAGTGCCGGTAGAAGGCAGTCGGCACGAGCCCGACCTCCCGGGTGACCTGGCGCAGGGAGAGCGCCGAGAAGCTGCCGTCCGCGGTCAGCGCGAGCGCCGCGTCGAGGAGCGACTGGCGGGTGCGTTCCTTCCGCTCCTGGCGGGTCTCGGTCACCTCACCCACGGTATCGGGCACCCCGCTCAGCGCAGGTACCGCCGGGCACCGAAGTACTCCCGGCTGCGCACCGGGACCGTGCGGACCGACGCCCCGGTGTGGGGAGACTCGACCATCCGCCCGGCACCGGCGTACATCGTCACGTGGTGCACCTGTCCCTGGGTCGCGTAGAAGATCAGGTCGCCCTTGCGCAGCTCCGGACGGGTGATCGGCGTTCCGCGCCGGGACTGGGGAGCCGCGTCGCGGGGCAGGAGCAGGCCGTGGGTGCGGTAGTCGGCCCACATCAGGCCCGAGCAGTCGAAGCCGAAGCCGGACAGCCCACCCCAGAGGTACGACAGTCCGGTGAACAGCCGGGCGGTGCGGACCAGGCTCGCCCGGGTCGGGGCGAGGGCGGCGGTGCCGGGCCGGTGCACGGACACCGCGGCGGCGGCCACCCGACGGACCGCACCCAGCGGGGTGGTCACCCGGACCCAGGACCCTCGCGTCCCGCGCACCGGCAGGTCGCTGCCGAAGCTGAGCTCGACGACCTTGGCCGCGCGTGCGTCGTCGGTGCGCAGCCACGTGGTGCGCCGGACCACCGTGGCGACCAGGTCCGAAGTCGCCTGGGGGTGCTGGGTGAGCTGGCGGGCGGGGACCCAGCCGGGGTACCCGCGGCGGTCCCGTGGTGTCGGCTGGTCGGGGATGACCACGTGCGCCCACGTCCCCGACACGGCGGTCACCCGGACCCGCTCGCCGAGCAGCGCCTCGCTGTCGGAGCTGAAGTAGAGCGCGCGCCGCTGGTCGAGGCTCATCGCCCGCAGCCAGGCGCGGTAGTGCACCGGCCGGGTGAGCGCAGGCGCGTCCACGGCCCGGGGAGACGAGGGGCTCTTCCACAACCGCGCCACCGAGACCGCCACCCACGCGTCGCGGTGGGGGACCAGGGCGTCCCCGGCGGCGCGTGCCTGGGCCGGTCCGGCGACGAGGAACGTGCTGCCGGACAGGGCGAGCGCGAGCAGGAGCCGCAGCAGGCGTGGGCGCATGGCACCAGTCTCGTCCCGCCGTCCCCGCCGGACGGCCGAACCGGCGGATCCGGTCAACCGAACGTCAGGTGCACGTCGTGCAGGCGGAAGGAGGCGACCGGCCGCCGGCCGCGCAGGAAGCCGAGCGGGCCGTCCGCGGCGAAGTCCCACCACCCGCGGCAGGGCGCGGTCCGCGCGCTGCCGCGCAGTGGAGTGACCACCGTGCCGCCGTCCTCCCGCAGCTGCGAGGTCGTCGCGGCGAACGGCGTGCGCAGCCGCGCCGCGAACGGCATTGCGGTGAACCGGGCGGTGGCCAGCGGCTCCCCGTCGACGTCCGCGCGGGCGGTGGCCCGCTCGACCCGGCCCGCGGCGACCTGGAGCGGCAGGTGCGCGAGGTCCTTGGGGATCGCCCACAGCGCGCGGCCGCCGGCCAGGGACTGCGGCGAGTCCACCCAGATGTCGGTGATCCGCACGCGCGGCCGGACGCCGTCGCGCAGCAACCGTGCGACGAGCAGCTCGTGGTAGGTCAGCGGGCTCCCCTGCTGGTAGTCGACGACCGCGGCGCCGTACAGCCCCGGAGGCCGGTCGGAGCGGGGCGTCGAGCCGAGCACGAAGAGCGAGAGCCACATCTGGGCGCGCATCCGCCAAGGCGGGGAGGGGAACGGCATACGCCGCACTCTAGGCTGCCGAAGTGGAACGCGTTCTGGCAGGCTGTGCCGCACCGTCCCGTGTCCGGGCGGGGAGCGTCGCATTGCCAGGAGGTGCCATGGACACCCGCGTGTGCGTCATCGGAGCCGGCTCGTCGGGCATCGCCGCCGCCCAGGTGCTCCACGCCCGTGGTCTGGACTTCGACTGCTACGAGGTCGGCAGCGAGGTCGGCGGCAACTGGCGCTACGGGAACGACAACGGCATGTCCTCGGCCTACCGCTCGCTGCACATCAACACCTCGCGGCAGCTGATGGAGTACCGCACCTACCCGATGCCCGAGGACTACCCCGACTACCCGAGCCACTGGCAGATCGCGGCGTACTTCGACGCCTACGTCGACCGGTTCGGCTTCCGGCCGCGGATCCGATTCCGGACGGAGGTGGTCAAGGTGGAGCCCGTCGCGCCGCGGCCGGACGGGACCCGGTTCCAGGTCACCGTCCGCAGCCGGGACGGACACGCCGAGCCCGAGGTGCACCACTACACGGACGTGATCGTGGCCAACGGTCACCACTGGGACCCGCGCTGGCCCGAGCCCTCGTTCCCGGGGGCCGAAGCCTTCCCCGGCGAGCAGCTGCACGCGCACTACTACCGCACCCCCGACCTCTTCGCGGGCAGGCGCGTGCTCGTGCTCGGGATCGGCAACTCGGCCTGCGACATCGCGGTGGAGTCCTCCCGGGTCGCGGAGAAGACCTACCTCGCCATGCGACGCGGGGCGCACGTGCTGCCGAAGTACCTCTTCGGCGTCCCCACCGACCACCTCACCGACTCGCCGCTCGCCCGCGGACCGCTGCGGCTGCAGCAGCTGAGCATGGCGGCGCTGCTGCGGCTGGCGCAGGGCCGGGTCACCGACTACGGGCTCCCGAAGCCCGACCACGCGGTCCTGCATGCGCATCCGACGGTCAGCGACGACCTCCTCACCCGGCTCGGCCACGGGGACATCACGGTGAAGCCGACGCTGGACAGGTTCGAGGGAGCGACGGTGATCTTCGCCGACGGCACGGCCGCGGAGGTCGACACGGTCGTCTACTGCACCGGCTACAAGATCACCTTCCCGTTCCTCTCCGCGCAGGTGCTCCCGGTGCACGACAACCACGTGGACCTCTACCGTCGGGTGGTCGACCCGGACCACCCCGGGCTGTACGTCGTGGGCCTGATCCAGCCGCTGGGCGCGATCATGCCGCTGGCCGAGGCCCAGGCCGAGTGGGTCGCCGACCTGGTGAGCGGGGTGGGCGCGCTGCCGTCGTACGACGAGATGCGCGCGCAGATCAGGGAGTACGACGCGACGCTGCGCCGGCGGTTCGTGACCTCGAAACGGCACACCATCGAGGTGGACTTCCACACCTACCGCGCCGAGATCGCGAGGGAGCGGCGGGCCTCGCGCGCCCGCGCCCAGGGCCGGCCGGGCCGCCGGTCCCTGCTCCCGTCGCGGCTCGGCTGACGCCGGTCGGCACGGTCAGGCCGAGACGCGCGCGGGCGTGCCGGGGTCCGTGGAGCCGCCGCCGACGCCGATGTTCTCGAGCAGCAGGACGGCGAGGTCGTCGCCGAGATCGCCGCGCGGGACGTAGCGGCGCACCGCCGCCAGCAGCGCGTCCACCGCCTTGTCGAGGCCGCCGGTCGCGACCAGCGGCGCGAGGCTGAGCACCGGGAGGAACTCCCCGGCGCGGTTGCGGGCCTCGCTGAGGCCGTCGGTGTACATCAGCAACCGCTGCCCCGGCTGCCACCGCACCGCGACGCCGCGGTAGCCGTCGCCCAGGCCGAGCGGAAGTCCCGGTGGGGCGTCGAGGAGCACCGCGGTGCCGTCGGGGCTGACCAGGACCGGCGGCGGGTGACCGCAGCTGACCAGCTCGAGCCGCTCGGGGTCGGACACGTCGACGAGGAAGGCGGTGGCGAACTCCTCCTCGTCGAAGAACCGTTCGAGGTAGGTGGTCATCTCGTCGGCGACCACGTGCAGCTGCGGGGCGGCGGCGGCCGACTGCCGGAAAGCCCGGATCACGCGGGCCGCCTGCTCCACGGCCCCGATCCCCTTGCCGCGCACGTCCCCGACGAGGAACCGGGTGTGCCGCTCGGAGTGGTAGTAGTCGTAGAGGTCGCCGCCCACCACCGCGTCCTCGGCGGCGGAGAGGTAGCGGGCCGCCACGGCGACCCCGGCGGCCGTCGCGGGCAGCCGGGGCAGGATCGCCCGCTGGGCCACCTCGGCGATCGCTGAGACCCGCGCGAAGCGCCGCTCGCGGCGGACCCGGACGGCGGCGACCACGACCGCTGCACCGCTGATCACCGCGACGTCGACCATCCGCACGATCTGCTGCGGCGTGCCCCAGGCGTGGTTCCAGGTGCCGGACGCGGCGGCCAATGCCACCGCCGCCGCCGCGAACGCGGACGTGGTGGCCGCGGGCAGCACCGAGCAGGCGATGAGCGGGGCCATCGCGAACAGGGAGGTGAGCACGAACGTCGAGGCGGGCACCGCCAGGTCCACCAGCAGCACCGCGACCAGCCAGGCGCCTGCCAGCGCGGCCCCGAGCCCACGCACCATGCGGTCCTTCGTCGTCATGTCGCCTCCCGGTCGGCGGTCCCACCCGAGGGAGCCACGGCTCACCGTAAGGGGCCGGGGCGCGCCGCACAACGAGATCGCACCCGCGGCGCGGAGGGATGCCGGACGCCGCCGCGGGGGCGATTTCGGCGGACTGTCGAGAAGGGACCTGTGGCGGCCGGTATGGGGACCTATGTCCCTGGGTGGCGCCCTGGCCCACGCCGGATAGTTGAAGCGTCACAAACAGCCGGCCCAACCCGGACCGGTGATCGAGGAGGCAGAAACATCATGCGACGCAGGACTTTCGACGCACTCATGGCTTCGGCGGGGCTGATTCTCGCGGCGGTGCTCGTCGCGGCCGGCGGACTGCTCACCTGGGCGCACAGCTTCGTGTCGGACCAGGTCACCACCCAGCTGTCGGCCCAGCAGATCTACTTCCCGCCCAAGGGCAGCGACGCGCTGGCCGCGAAGGAGATCGGCCCCTACCTCAACCAGTACGCCGGCCAGCAGCTGACCACCGGCACGCAGGCCAAGGCCTACGCCGACCACTTCATCGCGGTGCACATCGAGGAGATGACCGGCGGGCAGACCTACGCCGAGCTGTCCTCCAAGGCGATGGCCAACCCCGACGACGCCAAGCTGCAGGGCCTGGTCGCCACCGTGTTCAAGGGCGAGACGCTGCGCGGGCTGCTGCTCAACGCCTACGCGTTCTCCACCATGGGCACCATCGCCCTCTACGGTGCGATCGCCTCCTTCATCGGAGCCGGCCTGATGCTGGTGCTCAGCCTGCTCGGCTTCGCCCACCTGCGCCGCACCCCCGAGACCGCGGAGGTCCTCGCCGGCCACGCCCACCCGGCGACCGCCTGAACCGAGGCGCCCGGCCCACGAGGCCCGGGCCGGTGCCCTCGGTGCCCCGGAGCCAGCAGGCTCCGGGGCACGGTGCTGTCCGGACCCCCGCCGCGGACGTCATGCGTGGTGGTCGTCCGGGCCACCGGACCGTATGACCTCCCTGGGGACGTCATGCGTGGTGGCCGTGGGCGCAGCCGGAACGTATGACGTCCGGCGTGGGAGCGCTAGAAAAAGTCAGTCTTGACTGTTTGTTTCCGGGAGGCCGAGGATGGGCGGGTGACCACGTCGACCGCCCGGGTGCCGCAGGAGGAGCGGACCCGCGCGATGCGCCAGCGGCTGCTGGACGCCACGGTCGAGTGCCTGGTCGAGCTGGGCTGGAGCGGTACGTCGACCACGGTGGTGTCGCAGCGCGCCGGGGTCAGCCGCGGCGCACAGCTGCATCACTTCCCGACGAAGAACGACCTGGTGATCGCCGCGGTCGCCCACGTGACCGAGGCCCGGGCCACCGAGCTGCGCGAGGCGGCGACCCGGCTGCCGCGCGGCGGCCGCCGTACCCGCGCGGTGCTGGCGATGCTCGCCGACCACACCACCGGCACGGTCTTCACCGCCGCGCTGGAGCTGTGGGTCGCGGCGCGCACCGACCCCGCCCTGCTCGCGGCGGTGGCGCCGCTCGAGCAGCGCATCGGTCGCGAGATCCACCGCCAGACCGTCGAGCTGCTCGGCGTGGACGAGCGGCAGCCGGGGGCCCGCGAGCTCGTGCAGGCGACCCTCGACCTGGTGCGCGGACTCGGGCTGGCGAGCACCATCACCGACGACACCGCCCGGCGCGAGCGCATCCTCGACCAGTGGGCGTGCACGCTCGACGCGTGCCTGCGCGGCACCGACAGCGCAAACAGCGCCGGCGCCGGCCCGACCGACGACACCTGCGCCCCCAAGGAGGCCCCGTGACCGACAAGCTCGCCGAGGTGCTCGCCGACCTGGCGCGCGAGGGCGACCAGCTCGAGGCACTGGTCGCGCCGCTGGACGAGGCCGGCTGGCGCACGCCGACCCCCGCCGAGGGCTGGACCGTGGCGCACCAGGTCGCCCACCTGGCGTGGACCGACGAGGTCGCCGTGGCCGCAGCCACCGACAAGGAGAGCTGGGACGGCTACGTCCGGCGCGCGCTAGGGGATCCGGACGGGTTCGTCGACGCCGAGGCGGCCGCCGGCGCGCAAGCCCCGCCCGCAGAACTGTTGGACCGGTGGCGCCGAGCGCGGCACCGGCTGGCCGAGGTGCTCGCCGCGCACCTTGCCGGAGCCAAGATCCCCTGGTTCGGGCCGCCGATGAGCGCCACGTCGATGGCCACCGCACGGTTCATGGAGACCTGGGCGCACGCGCGCGACGTGGCCGACGCGCTGGGCGTCGAGCTGCCCCGCGACGACCGGGTCGCCCACGTGGCGCACCTGGGGGTGCGCACCCGTGACTTCGCCTTCGCCAACGCCGGCCGCGAGGCACCCGCGGAGCAGTTCCGCGTCGAGCTGGTGCTGCCCACCGGCGGGCTGCTGACCTTCGGACCCGACGACGCGGCGCAGACGGTCCGCGGGTCGGCGTACGACTTCGCCCTGCTGGTCACCCAGCGCGCCCACCGCGAGGACCTCGACCTGGTGGCCACCGGCCCGGACGCGGACACCTGGCTGGACCTCGCCCAGGCGTTCGCCGGGCCGCCCGGCGGCGGTCGGCAGCCGCGAGAGGCCTCCGCATGAGCGCGGTCCCGACCCCTCAGGGCGACGCCCCGCTGCGGGTGGGCAACTGCTCCGGCTTCTACGGCGACCGGCTCTCCGCCATGCGGGAGATGCTCACCGGCGGCGAGCTCGACGTCCTCACCGGCGACTACCTGGCGGAGCTGACGATGCTGATCCTCGGCAAGGACCAGCTCAAGGATCCCTCGCTCGGCTACGCGCGGACCTTCGTCAAGCAGGCCGAGGACTGCCTCGGGCTCGCGCTGGAGCGAGGCGTGAAGATCGTCGCCAACGCCGGCGGCCTCAACCCCTCCGGCCTGGCCGGACGGCTGCGCGAGGTGGCCACCGGGCTCGGGCTCGACCCGCGCATCGGGTACGTCGCCGGCGACGGCCTCCTCGACCGGGCCGGCGAGCTGGGCCTGGCCGCGGAGGACGGCAAGCCGCTCAGCGCCAACGCCTACCTCGGCGGTTTCGGCATCGCCGCGGCGCTGTCGGCGGGGGCGGACGTGGTGGTGACCGGCCGGGTCACCGACGCCTCGCTCGTCGTCGGCCCCGCGGTGGCGCACTTCGGCTGGGGACCCGAGGAGTACGACGCGCTCGCCGGTGCCGTCGTCGCCGGCCACGTCATCGAGTGCGGGACGCACGCCACCGGCGGCAACTTCTCCGGCTTCGAGCCCGACCCCCGCCCGCTCGGGTTCCCGCTGGCGGAGGTGTTCGCCGACGGCTCCTCGGTGATCACCAAGCACCCGGGCACGGGCGGGCAGGTCAGCGTCGACACGGTGACCGCCCAGCTGATGTACGAGGTGCAGTCGGCGACCTACCTCGGCCCCGACGTCTCGGCGCGCCTGGACTCGGTGCGGCTCGCCGCCGACGGCGTGGACCGGGTCCGGATCACCGGGGTGGTGGGCGAGGCGCCGCCGGCACGGCTCAAGGTCTGCCTGAACTTCCTCGGCGGCTTCCGCAACAGCGCGGAGCTGGTGCTGGTCGGCCTCGACATCGACGAGAAGGCCGCCTGGGTGCGCGCGCAGGTGGAGGCCGCCCTCGCCGCGCGACGGCCGGCGTCGATGGAGTGGTCGCTGGCCCGCACCGACCACGAGGACGCCGACACCGAGGAGGGCGCGGCCGCACGGCTGCGGGTCACCGTGCGCGACCCGGCCCCGAACGTCGTCGGCAAGGCGTTCACCGCCCCCCTGGTGGAGCTGGCGCTCGCCTCGTACCCCGGGTTCACGCTCACCGCACCGCCGGCTCCGGGCGCGCCGTACGGCGTCTACCGGGCCGGGTACGTCGCGCGGGAGGCGGTGACCGAGGAGGTGTACGTCGACGGGGAGCGGGTCGACATCGCGGTGCCCGGCGGTCGGGGACGCGCGGCTCCGACACCGGACGGAGACATCGGCCCGGCTCCCGCAGCCACCGGGCCCGTCGCACCGCAGCCGACGCGGCGGGCGCCGCTGGGGCTGGTGGCGCACGCGCGCTCCGGCGACAAGGGCGGGGACGCCAACGTCGGGCTGTGGGCACGCGAGGCCGCCGCCCGCCCGGAGCGGGTGACCTGGCTGCTCGACGTCGTCACCCCCGACCGGGTCCGCGCGCTCGTGCCGGAGGCTGCGGACCTCGACGTGGAGGTGCATCCGCTGCCGAACCTCGGCGGGGTCAACGTGGTGATCCACGGCCTGCTCGGGGAGGGAGTCGCCGCCTCGAGCCGGTTCGACCCGCAGGCCAAGGCGCTCGGTGAGTGGGTGCGCAGTCGCCTTGTCGACATTCCGGAGGCGCTGCTGTGAGCGCGAGCGGCCGGCCGGAGGGCACGAGCAGCTTCTGGAGCGAGGAGCAGGAAGCGCTGCGCGACAGCGCGCGGGCGTTCGTGCGCCGCGAGGTGCTGCCGCACCTCCAGGCGTGGGAGGACGCCGGCGAGGTGCCGCGCGCGCTGCACGCCAAGGCGGCCAAGCTGGGGCTGCTCGGCCTCGGCGTGCCGGAGGAGCTCGGCGGCAGCGGCGGGACCTTCCTCGACGGCCTGGCGGTGAGCGAGGCGTTCACCGACGCCGGGGCCTCCAGCGGTCTGCTGGCCGCGCTGTTCACCGCCGGCATCGCGCTTCCGCACATCGTCGCCTCCGGCAACGCCGACCTCGTCGACCGCTACGTGCGGCCCACCCTCGCGGGGGAGACGATCGGGTCGCTGGCGATCACCGAACCGGGCGGCGGGTCCGACGTGGCGAACATCCGCACGAGTGCCGTACGCCGCGCCGGCCCCGGTGGCGAGGAGTACGTCGTCAACGGCGCCAAGACGTTCATCACCTCCGGGGTCCGCGCGGACTTCGTCACCACCGCCGTACGCACCGGCGGCCCGGGACACCGGGGCGTCAGCCTGCTGGTGGTCGACAAGGGCACGCCCGGCTTCGAGGTCACGCGGTCGCTGTCGAAGATGGGCTGGCACTGCTCGGACACCGCGGAGCTGTCGTTCACCGACGTGCGGGTGCCGGCCGCGAACCTGGTGGGCGAGGAGAACAGCGGCTTCGTGCAGATCGCCCTGGCGTTCGTCGTGGAGCGGCTGGCCCTGGCCACGCACGGCTACGGCATCGCCGCGCGGGCGCTGGAGCTGACCGCCGAGTACTGCCGGCAGCGGGAGACCTTCGGCGGGCCGCTCATCGCCAACCAGGTGGTGCGCCACACCCTCGTCGACATGCACCGCCGCGTCGACGTGGCGCGCAGCTACACCCGGGAGGTCGCCCGGCGCCACGTCGCCGGGGAGAACGTGCTCGCCGAGGCGCTGCACGCCAAGGCCACCGCCGTGGAGGCGTGCGCGTACGTCGTCGACCGGGCCGTCCAGCTGCACGGCGGCACCGGCTACATGCACGGGACCGAGGTGGAGCGGGCCTACCGCGACGCCCGGATCCTCGGAATCGGAGGAGGAGCCACCGAAGTGCTCAACGACCTGAACGCCAAGCTGCTGGGATACACCGCATGACGCCCCGCCGACCGCGCACGGGTGGTCAGACGTTGCCGTCCCGCGCACCCGGAACCCGAATGGGTGACCACCGGTGGGGGCGCGCATGACCGCCTCGAAGGTCGAGCCCGTCGAGACCCCTGTGCTGGAGAGCACCCGCCGCGCCGCGATGCTGGAGAAGCTCTCCGCGCTCGAGGAGGAGCACGCCAAGGCGGTGGCCGGAGGCGGGGAGAAGTACGTCGAGCGGCACCACCGTCGCGGCAAGCTCCTGGCGCGCGAGCGCATCGAGCTGCTGGTCGACGAGGGCTCGGCCTTCCTCGAGCTCTCCCCGCTGGCCGGCTGGGGGTCGGACTACAAGGTCGGCGCGAGCGTGGTCACCGGTATCGGCGTCGTGGAGGGCGTGGAGTGCATGATCATCGCCAACGACCCGACCGTACGCGGCGGTGCGAGCAATCCGTGGACGGTCAAGAAGCTGTTCCGCGCCGCGCAGATCGCGCGCGAGAACCGGCTGCCCACGGTGAACCTCGTCGAGTCCGGCGGCGCCGACCTGCCGAGCCAGAAGGAGATCTTCATCCCCGGCGGCGACCTGTTCCGCGGGATCACCCAGGCGTCGGCGGCCAAGACGCCGACCGTCGCGCTCGTGTTCGGCAACTCCACCGCGGGCGGGGCCTACGTGCCGGGCATGAGCGACTACGTGGTGATGGTCAAGGAGCAGGCCAAGGTGTTCCTCGGCGGCCCGCCGCTGGTGAAGATGGCCACCGGTGAGGAGTCCGACGACGAGTCGCTCGGCGGCGCGGAGATGCACGCGCGCACCTCCGGGCTGGCCGACTACCTCGCGGTCGACGAGTACGACGCGATCCGGATCGGCCGGCGGATCGTCGCGCGGCTCCACTGGCGCAAGGCCATCTCGCGGACGTCATACGCTCCGGCTGCCGGGGCGGCCGGACCGTATGACGTTGTGGAGGCGACGCACGGGTACGCCGAGCCGGACCAGGACCCGGAGGGGCTGCTCGCCCTGATCCCCGAGGACCTCAAGGAGCCGTTCGACCCGCGCGAGGTGATCGCCCGCATCTGCGACGGGGCCAGCGACACCAACCGGGTCGCGTTCGACGAGTTCAAGCCGCTCTACGGCCCCTCGCTGGTCACCGGGTGGGCCAAGGTGCACGGCCGCCAGGTCGGCATCCTCGCGAACGCGCAGGGCGTGCTGTTCTCCGAGGAGTCCCAGAAGGCCGCGCAGTTCATCCAGCTGGCCAACCAGATCGACGTACCGCTGCTGTTCCTGCACAACACCACCGGCTACATGGTCGGCCGCGAGTACGAGCAGGGCGGGATCATCAAGCACGGCGCGATGATGATCAACGCGGTGGCGAACTCCACCGTGCCGCACCTCTCGATCATGATGGGCGCCTCCTACGGCGCCGGGAACTACGGCATGTGCGGGCGCGCCTACGACCCGCGCTTCCTGTTCACCTGGCCCTCGGCGAAGTCGGCGGTCATGGGGCCGCAGCAGCTCGCCGGGGTGCTCTCGATCGTCGCGCGCCAGGCCGCGGAGGCGAAGGGCCAGGCGTACGACGAGGAGGCCGACGCGCAGATGCGGGCCTACGTCGAGCAGCAGGTCGAGGAGCAGAGCCTGCCGTTCTTCCTCTCCGGGATGTTGTACGACGACGGGGTCATCGACCCGCGCGACACCCGCACCGTGCTCGGGATCTGCCTGTCCGTCATCGAGAACGCCCCCATCGAGGGCACCGACCGCTTCGGCGTCTTCCGGATGTGAGGGGACCGCGATGACTGTGTTGCCGATGGAAGCAGGGCTGCCTGTGGCTGCTGCGCGGCCGGCGCCCGCGGTCGCTTGGGCAGCGCGTCGCCCGGCGGCCTTGCTGCCCCGTTGTCTCTCGCTGCGGGCGCCGCGGCCAAGCCGTTTGACCCTCCCCGCGGGCGCCACCCGCTCCGCAGCCGCGGACCCTCGTCGCGCCAGCTCGCACACCGTCGCACCGCGGAAGGCGGCCATCTCATGACCCAGATCAACAGGCTGCTCGTGGCCAACCGGGGGGAGATCGCCAGGCGGGTGTTCGCGACCTGCCGGCGGCTCGGGATCGAGACGGTGGCGGTGTTCTCCGACGCCGACGCCGGGTTGCCGTTCGTGCGGGAGGCGGACTCGGCCGTACGCCTGCCCTTCGAGCCCTTCGAGCCCTTCGAGCCCTTCGAGACGGGCGCTGCGCGCCCTCCTCAGGGACCAACGGGCGCTCGCGACGCCCTCCTCAGGGACCAACGGGCGCCGGACGCCCTCCTCAGGGGCCGCCGGCGAACGCGCCCGCCGAGACCTACCTGCGCGGGGACCTCATCGTGGCGGCCGCGCGCCGGGCCGGGGCGGATGCAGTGCATCCCGGCTACGGCTTCCTCTCGGAGAACGCCGACTTCGCGCGGCAGGTGCTCGACGCGGGGCTGACCTGGGTCGGGCCGCACCCGGACTCGATCGAGGCGATGGGGTCCAAGGTCGAGGCCAAGAAGCTGATGAGCGCCGCCGGTGTGCCGGTGCTCGAGGAGCTCTCGCCCGACGTGGTGAGCGAGAAGGACCTGCCGCTGCTGGTCAAGGCCTCCGCGGGCGGGGGCGGGCGCGGCATGCGCGTCGTACGGTCGCTCGCCGATGTCGCCGCGCAGGTCGAGCTCGCGTCGAACGAGGCGGCCTCGGCGTTCGGCGACCCGACCGTCTTCTGCGAGCCGTACGTCGAGCGGGGCCGGCACGTCGAGGTCCAGGTGGTGGGTGACACCCACGGCACCGTGCTGGTCCTGGGCGAGCGGGACTGCTCGCTGCAGCGCCGGCACCAGAAGATCATCGAGGAGACCCCGGCTCCGGGGCTGTCCGAAGAGGTGCGCGCGACCCTCCACGACGCCGCCCGGCGTGCCGCCGAGGCGATCGGCTACGTCGGCGCGGGGACCGTGGAGTTCCTGGTGGCCGGTGAGCGGGTTTTCTTCCTGGAGATGAACACCCGGCTCCAGGTGGAGCACCCGGTCACCGAGTGCGTGTGGGGGGTGGACCTCGTCGAGCTGCAGGTCGCGGTCGCCGAGGGCGCGGCGGTGCCCGACGTTCCACGTGGAACCACCGGCCACGCGGTGGAGGCCAGGCTGTACGCCGAGGACCCCGCGGCCGGCTGGCAGCCGCAGAGCGGGCGGCTGTCGCGGTTCGCGATCCCCGGTGTCACCGCCGAGTTCTCCCTTCCCCGGGAGTACGGACTGCGGCTCGACGCCGGCTTCGAGGCGGGCTGCGAGGTGGGGACCCACTACGACGCGATGCTGGCCAAGGTCATCGCCTGGGCGCCGACGCGAGCGCAGGCGCTGCGGCGCCTGGCCGGCGCCCTGGCCGACGCGCAGGTGCACGGCGTGGGCACCAACCGGGACCTCCTGGTCAACCTGCTGCGCGACCCGGTGGTGGTGGCCGGCGACATGCACACCACCTACCTCGACACCGCCGACGTCCCGAGGCTGGCGGCCGCTCCGACGGGCGAGTCGGCGGCCGAGCTCGCCGCCTTCGCCGCGGCGGTCGCCCTCGCGGAGCGGGACCGGGCCGGGCGCGCCGTGCAGCACCGGGTCCCGGGCGGCTGGCGCAACGTGCCCTCGCAGCCGCAGGTCAACCGGTTCGACGTGGACGGGGCCGAGGTGGTGGCGCGCTGGTGGGGCGGTCGCACCGGCTACCGCAGCCACGACCTCGGGATACGCGTCGAGGAGGCGGGCCCCGACCACGCCGTGCTCACCGAGCTGCCGGACGCCCAGGACGCCGAGGGGTCGCCGGGCGCGGGCCGGCCGGGGGTGACGCGCCGGTTCACCGTGTACGTCGACCCCGACGACCCCGCGCGCGTCGACGTGGAGTCCTCCCTCGGCCACGTGGCCCTGCGCCGGCTGCCACGCTTCGTGGACCCGGCCGACCAGGTCGCGGTGGGGTCGCTCCTCGCCCCGATGCCCGGCTCGGTCGTCTCGGTCTCGGTGGCCGCCGAGGAGCGGGTGAGCGCGGGCCAGCCGGTGCTCGTCCTCGAGGCGATGAAGATGCAGCACACCGTCACCGCGCCGCACGACGGCGTCGTGACCGACCTCCCCGTGACGGTCGGCTCCCAGGTCGCAGCGGGCGCGGTGCTGGCCGTCGTACGACCCGACCAGGACCCCGACGAGCACTCCGGCGACGACCCCGCCGGGACCGACACCGCCCCCACCAGCGCCGAAGGAGAACAGGCATGACCGAGCAGACCACGTTCACCGAGACCGAGGAGCGGCAGGCGCTGCGACGCGAGGTCTCCAAGCTCGCCGCGAGCTACGGCCGGGAGTACTTCACCCAGCAGGCGCGCAACGGCGGCAAGACCACCGACCTGTGGCTGGCGATCGGGAAGAACGGCTACCTGGGCATCAACATCCCCGAGCAGTACGGCGGGGGCGGCGGGGGCATCGGTGACATCGCCGCGGTGTGCGAGGAGCTCGCCGCGCAGGGCTGCCCGATGCTGATGATGGTGGTCAGCCCGGCGATCTGCGGCACCGTGATCAGCCGTTTCGGCACCGAGGAGCAGAAGCAGCGCTGGCTGCCCGGGCTGTGCGACGGCACGGCGACGATGGCGTTCGCCATCACCGAGCCGGACGCCGGGACCAACTCGCACAACATCACCACCACGGCGCGCCGGGTCAGCGACGAGCAGGTGACGGGTGGGTGCTCAACGGCCGCAAGATCTACATCTCCGGGGTGGACGAGGCCAAGAACGTGCTCGTCGTCGCCCGCACCGAGGACGCCAAGACCGGCAAGCTCAAGCCGTGCCTGTTCGTGGTCCCCACCGACGCCGCCGGGTTCGAGTTCACTCCGATCCCGATGGAGATCGTCAGCCCCGAACAGCAGTTCTCCGTCTACATCGACGACGTTCGGCTGCCGGCCGATGCGCTCGTCGGCGACGAGAACGCGGGCCTGGTGCAGCTGTTCGCGGGCCTCAACCCGGAGCGGATCATGGCCGCGTCGTTCTCGACCGGCCTGGCGCGCTACGCCCTCGGCAAGGCGGTGGCCTACGTCAAGGAGCGCAACGTCTTCGGGCAGCCGATCGGCGCCCACCAGGGGCTGGCGCACCCGCTGGCCCAGTCGAAGATCGAGATCGAGCTCGCCCGACTGATGACGCAGAAGGCCGCCGCGCTCTATGAACGCTGCCGCCGGGGGCGGTGCCGATGAGATAGCTGCCGGTGAGGCCGCGAACATGGCGAAGTACGCCGCCGCCGAGGCCGCCTGCGATGTCGTCGACCGCGCGGTCCAGGCGCACGGCGGCAACGGCATCACCCAGGAGTACGGCGTCGCCGGGCTGCTCGTCGCCGCCCGCGCCGGACGGATCGCCCCGGTCTCGCGGGAGATGATCCTCAACTTCGTCGGGATGCACTCGCTGGGGCTGCCGAAGTCCTACTGAGCCATCCCGCCGGCGAGCACGGCCTCCGGGCGGACGTCATACGAAGCGGCTGCGGGGGCGACCGGGGCCGATGACGTCCGGGCGGGCGTCATACGGTGTGGCTGCCGGGACCGCCGCACCGTATGACGCAAGCCGTCCGCGCCTCGTCACGGAGCCAATCGAGCCGAAGGAGTACGACATGAGCGAGACCGAGCTGGTGCACTACCGCGTCGACGACCACGTCGCGTCGCTGATCCTCGACTCCCAGCACAACCGCAACGCGCTCTCGCGACAGCTGGTGTCCGAGCTGTTCGCGGGCCTCGAGCGCGCGGAGGGCGACGACGACGTCAAGGTGGTGCTGATCCGCGCCGAGGGGCGGACGTTCTGCTCCGGGGCGGACCTGTCGGAGGCGAGCGGGGACGGCATGGAGAAGGCCGCCGGCGTGCTCGTGGACCTGCAGCGTCGCATCGCCACGCTCGCCAAGCCGGTGGTGACCCGGGTGCACGGCAACGTCCGCGCCGGCGGTATCGGCATCGTCGCGGCCTCCGACATCGCGGTCAGCGCCACCGACGCGACGTACGCCTTCACCGAGGTCCGCCTCGGGCTGACGCCGGCGGCCATCTCGCTGTCGGTGCTGACCCGGATGACCGACCGCGCCGCGGCCCGCACCTTCCTCACCGGCGAGGTGTTCGACGGGCGCGCCGCCGAGCACTACGGCCTGGTGACCGTCGCCGTCGCCGAGGACGAGCTCAACAGCGAGGTCGACGGGATCTGCGCCGCCCTGGCCAAGGGCAACCCGCAGGGCCTGCGCGAGACCAAGCAGCTGCTCGGGCACCACCTCGTCGAGCGCATCGAGCGCCAGGGCGACGACCTGGCCCGGCTCTCCGCGCGGCTGTTCGGCTCGGAGGAGGCCAAGGCCGCCATGCTCGCCTTCCTCAACCGGAAGAAGTAGCCCCCGGTCGGCCCGACCGGCCGGCCGGACCGGACAGGGCGAACCGGACAGGGCGCGCGGGCGGGTATGTCGGCAACCCGGGACGGGTACGAACCGGGCGAACCGACAGAGAGGCGGTCCTTCCCCGATGCGCTCGACGGCTGTGAGCACGTTCGTCCACGACTTCCCCTGGTTCCACCGGTGGATGGGCCTGGTGGGCAACGCGCTCTTCGTGATCGGAAGCGTGTTCTTCGTCTTCGACAGCCTGGTGATGCCCGGCACCTGGATCTTCGTCGGCGCCTCGTGCGGGATGTTCGTCGACAGTGTCGGGGAGAAGCTGCTCCGCCGCGAGGAGGAGGCCCGCCGCGGCCAGCAGGGGACCGCGGTGGCCGGCTCCTGACCGGATTGCGACACCCGAAGGTTCTGCAATCGCGGAATCCTGCGTGCGGCCGCGCAGCGACGGGGTAGAGTTGATGACTTGCCTCAACTCGGTTCGCACCACCAGGAGACGCAGAACACGTGTCCGTTGACCACGCCGTGGCGGCAGGCGCCCACGCCGACGCCGTGACGCAGCAGGAGATCGCCCACGAGCAGGAGTTCGTGGACCGGGTCTACCGCCAGCTCGAGACCTCGACGAAGAACGCCGAGGCCCTGGCTCGCGAGGGGCACGGCCGCGGCAGCCTCGGCCACGAGGGCGGCCTCGTCGAGCGCGACGCCATGGTCTTCCAGGCCGCCAAGCGGATCGCCACGCTCAACGCCGCCCACGAGGGGCTGGTGTTCGGACGCCTCGACCTCGACGACGAGGACGAGGCTCCGCGCTACATCGGCCGCATCGGCCTGCGTGACGAGAACCGCGACTCGCTGCTCATCGACTGGCGCGCTCCCGCCGCGGCGGTGTTCTACCAGGCCACCGCCGCCGAGCCGCAGGGCGTCGTGCGCCGGCGGGTGCTGCGCTGCGCCGGGGCCCCGCGTCGTCGCCGTCGAGGACGACCTGCTCGACCCGGAGGCGCCCACCGCCGCCGCGCTGCCGGTCGTCGGCGAGGGCGCGCTGATGGCGCAGCTGTCCCGGGCCCGCGACCGGACCATGCACTCGATCGTCGCCACCATCCAGGCCGAGCAGGACCGCGCGATCCGGGCGCCCGGCAAGGGCGTGGTCACCATCACCGGCGGCCCGGGCACCGGCAAGACCGTGGTCGCCCTGCACCGCGCGGCGTACCTGCTCTACACCGACCGCACCCGCTACGAGCGAGGCGGCGTGCTGGTGGTCGGCCCGTCGGGGGTGTTCATGCGCTACATCGAGCGGGTGCTCCCCTCGCTGGGTGAGACGGCCGTCGCGCTGCGCTCACTCGGCGAGGTCGTCGACGGCATCCGGGCGACCCGCCACGACGAGCCGGCCGCCGCCGACGTCAAGGGGGCGGCGAAGATGGCCGAGCTGATGCGCCGTACGGCGCGCCAGCCGGTCCCGGGCGCGCCCGGCGAGCTGCGGCTGTTCTACCGCGACGACACCATCCGGCTGACCCCGCGCGACCTGGACCAGCTGCGCGGGCAGCTGCTCTCCCAGGGCAAGCGCAACCGGCAGATCCCCCGCGTCGCGATGACGCTGATCGACGCGATGTGGCGCCAGGTCACCGGCGACCGCGCCCGCGCGCGCGGCAAGGAGGAGTTCATCGACGCGATGCTCGGCGACCGCTCCTTCGTCGAGTTCGCGCTCGCCTGGTGGCCGCCGCTGGACGCCGCGGAGGTGCTCGGCTGGCTGCGCGACCCCGAGCTGCTGGCGCGGGTGGGCGAGGGTGTGGTCACCGCCGAGGAGCGGGAGGTGCTGGCCCGCTCGTGGTCCGGCGCCGACGGCTTCTCCGTGGAGGACGTCGCGCTCGTCGACGAGCTGCGCTACCTCCTCGGTGACCGGCCGGAGCGCAGCGAGCACGAGCCCGACCCGCTCGCGGACCTCGTCGACGAGAACATGCCGGAGCTGACCACGGTCACCGACCGGGAGTTCTCCCGCGGCCCGCGGACCACCGTCCGCACGGAGGACGACAGCTACGCCCACGTGCTCGTCGACGAGGCGCAGGACCTGACCCCCATGCAGTGGCGGATGCTCGGCCGGCGCGGCCGGACGGCGACCTGGACGATCGTCGGCGACCCGGTGCAGTCGTCCTGGCCGGTGCCCGAGGAGGCCAGCGAGGCCCGCGACGAGGCGCTCGGCGACAAGGCCCGGCACGACTTCCACCTCTCGACGAACTACCGCAACAGCGCGGAGATCTACGGGTTCGCGGCCCGGTACGCCGGCCGGGTCGGCCTCGACGCGGACCTGCCGCACGCGGTGCGTTCCACCGGCGTCGAGCCGGCCGAGCGTGCGGTGGCCGACCTGCGCGACGGGACCCGCGAGGCGGTCACCGAGTTGGCGGCTGCGGTCGAGGGCACGGTCGGCATCGTGGTGCCGGCGGCCCGCCGTGCCGAGGTGGAGGGCTGGCTCGCCTCCTGGCCCGAGCACGCCGAGGCCGCGGCCGGGGGCGCGAACGCCCGCGTCGCCGTGCTGACCGGCCTGGACACCAAGGGCCTGGAGTTCGACGGGATCGTGGTGGTCGCGCCGGAGGAGATCGAGGCCGAGTCGCTCACCGGCCGGGCCACGCTGTACGTCGTCCTCACGCGGGCCACGCAGCGGATGACGCTCGTCTCGCCGGCCTGAACCCCCTGACCGGCGCGCTACCGTCTGCACCATGCGTGCGATCGAGTACTCCCAGACCGGTGACCCCGACGTCCTGACGCTGGCGGACCGTCCCGTGCCCGAGCCCGGCCCCGGCGAGGTGCGGGTGCGGGTGCACCGCTCCGGGGTGAACCCCACCGACTGGAAGTCGCGCCGAGGCAGCGAACCGGGCACGCCGGTCGACCCCGCGCAGGTGCCCAACCAGGACGGCGCCGGCGTGGTCGACGCGGTCGGCGAGGGCGTGGAGAGCGCCCTGCGGGGTCTGCGCGTGTGGCTGTGGGAGTCGGCCTACCAGCGCCCCGCCGGCGGCACGGCGCAGGAGTACACCGTGGTGCCGGCCCGCCATGTCGTGCTGCTGCCCGACCACGCCTCCTTCGACCTCGGGGCCAGCCTCGGCGTGCCGTTCCTGACCGCGCACCGCTGCCTGACCGTCACCGAGGACGGACCGGTCCGGCTCGGTCCGGGCACGCTGCAGGGCCGCACCGTGCTCGTCTCGGGCGGGGCCGGCGCCGTCGGCAACGCGGCGATCCAGCTGGCCCGCTGGTGCGACGCCACGGTGATCACCACGGTCAGCAGCGCGGAGAAGGCGAACCTCGCGGCCCGGGCCGGCGCGGACCACGTGCTGAACTACCGCACGCAGGACGTGGTCGCCGAGATCAAGGCGATCGCCCCGCACGGGGTGAACACCGTCGTGGAGGTGGCCGCGGCCGCCAACGCGGCCCTCGACGTCCCGGTCCTGGCACCGCACGCGTCGGTCGCGGTGTACGCCGACGACGGCGGGAAGCCGCTCGAGGTCCCGGTCCGGCCGCTCATGGTGCCCAACGCCCGCTGGCAGTTCGTGCTCGTCTACACCGCGCCCGAGGACTGGCGTGCCCGGGCGCTCGACGACCTCTCCACCGCGGTCATGGACGGCGCGGTCCGCGTCGGCGAGGACGCCGGCCTGCCCCTGCACCACTACCGCCTCGAGCAGACCGCGCAGGCGCACGCGGCCGTCGAGGGCGGCGCGGTGGGCAAGGTGCTCATCGACGTCGCGGAGTAGCCGGCCCGACCACCACGTGGCCGCGGCGCCGGGCGAACCACCGCCGGATGTACCGTCTCGGCCATGACCAGCA
Organism: uncultured Actinomycetota bacterium; assembly: GCA_963709685.1. Lineage (GTDB taxonomy): Bacteria > Actinomycetota > Actinomycetes > Propionibacteriales > Nocardioidaceae > Nocardioides_B. Next base: position 125,812 of record CAVPXH010000018.1, on the reverse strand, counting down.
CCGCTCCCTCCGCCGTCGACGCCCTGCAGCACCTGCAGGAGCACGAGGCGTGGGCGGTCATCCGGCTGCGCGACTCCGCGTCGGTGACCCTGGTCGGCGGCTCCCTGTCCACGGTGGAGTCGCTGCTCGACGTACCCCTCGAGGAGGGCGTGCCGCAGCCGGGACGGCGCTTCGACCGGCTGCTGGCGGTGCCGTTCCGGCAGGTGCGCGAGCGCGGGTTCGCCGCCCACGACGACGGCACCCCGCTCGCCGTGGTCGACATCGAGACCGAGACCGAGGTCCCGCTCGAGGAGCTGGTGGCGGCCCTGCCCGACGTGCCGGTCGCCTTCCGTGACCGCGGCGGGTTCGAGACCTCCGACGAGGAGTACGGCGAGGTGGTGCGCCGCATCATCGAGGACGAGATCGGCAACGGCGAGGGCGCGAACCTGGTCGTCGGTCGCCACTACCGCGCCCGGCTCGAGGGATGGGGCGCCCCGCAGGCGCTGACCGTGCTGCGCCGCCTGCTCGAGCGCGAACGCGGCGCCTACTGGACCTACTGCTTCTTCACCGGCGACCGGTTCCTCGTCGGCGCCAGCCCGGAGCGGCACGTGTCCGTGCACGGCGGCGACGTCCGGATGAACCCGATCAGCGGCACCTTCCGGCTGCCCCGCCAACACGGGCACGACGAGCTGAAGGACCGGCTGCTGGAGTTCCTCGCCGACGAGAAGGAGATCTATGAGCTCTTCATGGTCGTCGACGAGGAGCTGAAGATGATGTGCGACATCTGCCACGAGGGCGGGCAGGTGCTCGGGCCGTACCTCAAGCCGATGACGCACCTCATCCACACCGAGTACCTCCTCGCCGGGCGCACCAGCCGCGACGTGCGCGAGGTGCTGCGCGACACCATGTTCGCCGCGACCGTCACCGGGTCCCCGGTCGAGAACGCCTGCCGGCTCATCGCGACGTACGAGCCGGGCGGGCGCGGCTACTACGGCGCTGCGCTGGCCCTGCTCGGCCGCGACAGGGACGGCCAACCCACGGCCGACTCCCCGATCGTGATCCGCACCGCGGAGGTGAGCACCGACGGGGCGTTGACGGTGAGCGCCGGCGCGACGCTGGTGCGGGACAGCGCGCCGGCGTACGAGGTCGCGGAGACCCACGCCAAGGCGGCCGGCATCCTCAGCGCGTTCGGGCTGGTGCCCGGCTCGACCACGGCCGCGCAGGGCGTCACCGACCTGCTCCAGGACGAGGACGTCAAGATCGCGCTGGGCTCCCGCAACCAGCGGTTGTCGAAGTTCTGGCTCACCGACCAGGGCGGCGCGTCGCCGGCCCCCGAGCTCAAGGGCCGCAGCGCGGTCATCCTCGACGGCGACGACGACTTCGTGAACATGCTGCGGCACGTGCTGGCGGTGATGGGCATGAGCTCGACGGTGGTGCGGCACGAGGACTGGACCCCCGAGGCGCTGGAAGGCTACGACCTCGTGGTCGTGGGCCCCGGTCCCGGCGACCCCCGCGACGGCGACTCCCCGAAGATCGCGCAGTACCGACGGGCCGTGGAACGGCTGCTCGCCTCCGACCAGCCGTTCCTCGCCGTCTGCCTGGGCCACCAGGTGCTCTGCGACCGGCTCGGCCTGCCGCTGGCGTACAAGGACATCGTCTTCCAAGGCACCCAGTCACGGGTGTCGCTCGGCGAGCGCGACGAGGTGGTGGGGTTCTACAACACCTTCGTGGCCCGGCGTCCCGAGACGCTGCCCGGTGGGGTGAGCGTGGCCAGCGACCCGGAGAGCGGGGACGTGCACCTGGTCTCCGGGCCGCACTACCGCGGGATCCAGTTCCACGCCGAGTCGATCCTCTCCGAGCACGGCTACGAGCTCGTCCACGACCTGGTCCGCGACCTGCTGACCTGACCCGGGCGGAGCGAAGGCCCCGCCGGGGGGTAGGGCGGGGCCTTCGGTCGGGGAGGGACTCGGGTCAGGAGGAGGCGGAGCCGTGGTCGCTGTCCAGGGTCACCTGGACCTGCTGCTTGTTGTTGCCGCCCTTGCCCACCACGGTCAGGGTGACCTTGTCGCCGGGTCGGTGCCCGCGGATGGTCGCCACCAGCGCCTCCGAGCCGCTGATCGGCTGGCCGTTCACCGCAGTGATCACCTCGCCCCGCTTGAGGCCGGCCTTCTGCGCCGCCGATCCCGGGTTGACCGACTCGACGCCGGCGCCGGTGAGCAGGCCGTTGTTGCTCGTCGCGTCGGTGACCGACACCCCGAGCCGGGCGTGGGTCGGGGTCTCGCCCTGGCGCAGCTGCTGGACGATCGGCCACACCTTGTTGATCGGGATCGCGAAGCCCAGGCCGATCGAGCCACCCTGGCTGCTGCCGCCGAACGGGTCCGAGGAGCCCGCGGTGCGGATCGAGGAGTTGATGCCGATGACCTCACCGGCCATGTTCACCAGCGGTCCGCCGGAGTTACCGGGGTTGATCGCGGCGTCGGTCTGGATCGCCGGGTACGTCGTCGAGGTGCCCTGGCTCTCCCCGACCGAGACCGGCCGGTTGAGCGCGCTCACGATGCCGCTGGTGACCGTCGACTGGAGCCCGAACGGCGAGCCGATGGCGAGCACCTGCTGCCCGACCGCGACGTCACCCGACGTGTCGATGGTCGCCGGGCGCAGGCCGGACACGTTCTGCGCCTTGATCACCGCGAGGTCGGTCAGCGGGTCGGTGCCCAGCACCGTCGCGCGCTTCGCCGTACCGTCGTTGAAGTTCACCGAGAGCTGCCCGCCCTGGCCGGCGAGGGCGACCACGTGGTTGTTGGTGAGGATCTCCCCGGTGGAGCTGAGGATGATGCCCGAGCCCGAGCCCGAGCCCTGCGGACCGCTCACGTTGATCTTCACCACCGACGGCAGCACGGCCTGGGCCACGGCCTGGTCCGACCCCTTGGCCGCCGGCGGGTTCTTGGTGTTGTCGACGGGCGAGGTGACAACGCCGGTCGAGGGCGACGAGCCGCCGCCGCCCCCGACCAGGTTGTCCGCGACGGTGAACCCGGCTGCGCCAGCCAAGCCGCCGAGCACACCGACGAGGAGCGCGGCCGCGAGGATCGCGGCCACCACCCCGTTGCCCGGGCGCGGCGCCTTGCGAGGCTCCGGCTGCGGGTATCCGGGGAGTCCGTAGGGGTACGACGGTCCCGTCGGCCCAGCGGCGCCGTACCGGTGGGTGTGCTCGCTGGGAAGCTGCCGGGTTTCGTCGTACTGCGTAGGGTGCTGCTCGCTCATGTGTCCAGGATGGCGGGCGTTGCTTAACCGGCACTGAGAGGTGGCTGGCGGCAGACCATGAGGTCAGACGCGCTGGGAGAGGTCGTCGCGGGCGTGCTGCTCACGCGTTCGCGGGGGTACGTCGGACCCCGGCACGTGGAACGCGAACGAGGCCCCGCCGTCCCGCGAACGCCCGGCGCTGACCGTCCCGCCGTGCCGCTCCGCGACCTGCCGGACGATGGCCAGTCCGAGGCCCGAGCCGGGCATGGTCCGCGCCTCCGGGGAGCGGTAGAACCGGTCGAACACGTGCGGCAGGTCCTCCTCGGCGATCCCGCGGCCCTGGTCGTCGACGAGCACCGTGCCGCCCGAGAGCCGGACCGTGACGGTGCCGAGCGGCGGGCTCCACTTGGCGGCGTTGTCGAGCAGGTTCGTGACCGCGCGCTCGAGGGCCGACGGCTCGCCGGTGACCCACCAGGAGTCGGTGCGCACGTCGAACTCCAGGCCCGGCGCGCGGCGGCGCACCCGCTCCACCGCGCGTTGCACCATCTCGGCGAGGTCGACCAGCTCGGGCGTGACCTGCGGGCCGTCCTCGCGGGCCAGCTCCGTCAGGTCGCCGATGAGGGTGGTGAGCTCCTCGATCTGGAACCGCACGTCGTCCATGAGCTCGGCCCGCGCCTCGGGGGCGAGACCCCCGCGGGCATCGGCCTGGCCGAGCAGGTCGAGGTTGGTGCGCAGCGAGGTGAGCGGCGTGCGCAGCTCGTGGCCGGCGTCGGCGACCAGCTGCCGCTGCCGGTCCCGGGAGGCGGCGAGCGCGGCCAGCATGGCGTTGAAGGCGCTCGCCAGCCGGGCGATCTCGTCGTTGCCCTCGACCTCGATGGGGTCGAGCTTCTCGGTGCGGGCGATCTCCTCCGCCGCGGCGGTGAGCCGGCGCACCGGCCGCAGCCCGTTGCGCGCCACCGCCCAGCCGGCCACGCTCGCCCCGGCGACCCCGGCCAGCCCGAAGATGAGCAGCACCAGGCCGAGCTGGTCGAGCGCCTCGTCGGTGGGCCGCAGCGACTGCGCCAGGACCAGGGCGGTCCCCGGGGTGTTGCCGGGCACCGCGGCCACGCGGTAGCGGTTGCTGGCGGTCTGGATCGTGCGGACCGACCACGTGCTGTTCCCCCGGGCCACGCTGAGCTCCGGCGCGCCCAGCGACAGGTGGTCCCGCGCCGTGAACGTGTCGGAGCTGACCTGCTGGCCGTTGGCGAGCACGAGCGCGACCTTCACGTCGGCGGCACCGAGCATCCAGGGCGGGACGTTCCCCAGCGTGAGCCGGGTCAGCGCCGCCGACTGCGAGGCCCCGTGCGCGCGCTGGTAGAGCGAGTGGTCGAGGCTGGCGATCAGCTGGTGGCGTGTCGTCACGTAGCCGGCCAGCGCCATCACCGCGACCGAGACCCCCACCGCGATGGTGGCCAGCAGGGTGACCCTGCTGGCCAGCGACCGCCGGTAGTGCAGGGTCATCCGGTTTCCTTGAGGACGTAGCCCACGCCCCGCACGGTGTGGATCAGGCGCGGCTCACCCTCCGCCTCGGTCTTGCGGCGCAGGTAGCCGACGTACACCTCCAGCGAGTTGGCGGTGGTGGGGAAGTCGTAGCCCCACACCTCCTCGAGGATGAACGAGCGGTCGAGCACCCGGCGGGGACGGCGCAGGAACATCTCCAGCAGGGTGAACTCGGTGCGGGTCAGCTCGATCGGCCGGGTGCCCCGGAACACCTCGCGGGTCGCCACGTTCAGGCTGAGGTCGGAGAAGGTGAGGACCTCCTCGGCGAGGTCGTCACCGGAGGCGGCCTGCGCCCGGCGCAGCAGCGCGCGCAGCCGGGCCAGCAGCTCCTCGAGGGAGAACGGCTTGGTGAGGTAGTCGTCGGCGCCCGCGTCGAGGCCCTCGACCCGGTCACCGACCGAGTCGCGCGCGGTGAGCACCAGGATCGGCAGGTCGTTGCCGGCCGCGCGCAGCGCGCGGGTGGCCTCGATGCCGTCCAGGCGCGGCATCATCACGTCCATCACGACCACGTCGGGGGCCTGCTGGGCGATGCTGGCCAGCGCTTCGGCGCCGTCGGCGGCCAGGCTCACCGTGTAGCCGTTGAACTCCAGCGAGCGACGCAGGGACTCGCGCACCGCCCGGTCGTCGTCGACGACGAGGACGTGCTGGGTGAGCTGTTCGGTACTGATGGCCACTCCTCAAGCCTGCCACCTCCTGCTAAGACCGGGCTGAGAACGGCACGGCCCGGCTCACCGCAGTGCGCGGGCCGCCTCGCCGGCGCGGGCGCCGTAGCCGGACCCGAACAGGCAGGCGTGCACCAGCAGCGGGAACAGCTGGTGCAGCGGTACCCGGTCCTGCCAGCCGTCGGCGAGCGGCGCGGCCTCGTCGTACGCCGCGAGCACCCGCGGCAGCTGTGGACAGCCGAAGAGTGCCAGCATCGCCAGGTCGCTCTCCCGGTGGCCGCCGTGCGCGGCCGGGTCGACCAGCCAGACCTCGCCGTCGGCGCTCCACACCAGGTTCCCGGACCACAGGTCCCCGTGCAGGCGGGCCGGGGGCTCCTCGGGGCCGGCCAGCTCGGGGAGCCGGCGCACCACCTGCTCGACCGCGTCCGCGTCCGACGGCTCGATCGCGCCGCGGTCCCGGGCCAGCTTCAGGTAGGGCAGCACCCGGCGCGTGGCGTAGAACTCCGGCCACGTCTGCGCCGGACGGTTCGGCATCGGCAGCACGCCGATGTAGCCCTCGGTGCCGTCGGGCCGGCCGAAGGACGGCGAGCCGGCCCCGTGCGTGGCGGCCAGTGCCCGGCCGAAGGCGTCCGCGGCCTCGGTCGAGGGTCGGGCGCCCTCCACCCAGGCCAGGACCAGGCAGTCCTCCTCGGCGGCGAGCACCTCGGGGACCGGCACGCCGGCCGCCTCGCGGAGCCAGGCCAGCCCCTCGGCCTCGCGGCGGAAGAACCCCGGCGGCGGGTTCGGCCGGGTCTTCACCAGCGCCGAGCGGCCGGTGGACAGCCGCACCCGGGTGGCGGTGCAGATGTCGCCGCCGGGCACGGAGGCGGTGGCGACGACCGGGGTGCCGAGCAGCGACTCGACCCGGTGTGCGAGGGCGCCCATCCGTGCCATGCTCAGCCGGCCTCCGGGGCCGTCGGCGATGCCCGGAGGTGCGCGGCGAGGGCCGCCACGAGGCCGTCCGCGGTGCGCTCGACCATCGCCAGCACGGTGGCGAACCCGTCCTCGCCGCCGAAGTAGGGGTCCGGCACCTCCCGGTCGGTGTGGGTGGCCAGCGGGTCGAAGTCGCGGAACATCCGCACCCGGCCCGGGTCGGCGGCTCCCCCGAGGCCGGTGAGGTCGGCGTGGTTGCTGTGGTCCATGGCCAGGACCAGGTCGCACTCGTCGAACCAGCCGGCGTCGAACTGCCGCGCCCGGTGCCGGCTCGCGTCGTACCCGCGGGCGGTCAGCGCGGCCGCTGCCCGGGCGTCCATCGGACTGCCGACGTGCCAGCCGCCGGTGCCGGAGCTGACCACCTCCACCGCGCCGTCGAGGCCCGCCTCGGCGAGGCGCGCGCTGAGCACCACGTCGGCCATCGGGGAGCGGCAGATGTTGCCCAGGCACACCACGGCGACCCGGTAGGGCCCGGGTGTGCGTGCGGGCGGGAGGGGCGGGGTGGACGCCGGCGGGCGCGACGGTGCGGGCATCGCGGCGGGGACCTCCTCGGGGGGACGACGGGGCGGCGGACCTGGTCGACAGACTCAGTCGTAGTCGGGCAGCACCAGTTGCAGTACCCAGCTCGCGATGCTGATCACCACCGCGCCGATCAGCGCCGTCCCGAAGCCGTCCACGTGGAAGCCGAGGCCGGCCTGCCCCGACACCCAGGCGGTGAGCAGCAGCATCACCGCGTTGATCACGAAGATCAGCAGGCCGAGGGTGAGGATGATGAACGGCAGCGACAGCAGCTTCACCACCGGGCGCACGATCGCGTTGACCACGCCGAAGATCAGCGCGACCACGACCAGGTGTGCGGCCCGGTCCGGCCCGGTGAGCCGGATGCCGTCGAGCAACCAGGCGGCGGCCGCGAGCGCGAGGGCGTTGACGACGAGCCAGACGAGGAACTTCACGTCCCCGATCCTGCCACTGTCAGCGGGTTTCCTCCTCCAGATGCAGCGCGGACAGCATCGAGGTCTCCGCGTGGGCGAGGTGCTGCTCGAGCTCGGCGGCCGCCGCGTCGACGTCCCCGCGCTCGAGCAGGTTGAGCAGCGCCCGGTGCGTGGCGACCTGCTCGTGGGCGTTGCGGCGGATCCGGTCCACCTTGGCCAGGGCGAGCCGGATCTCGGCGGTGAGCGCGTCGGCGAGCGCCATCAACCGCGGTGACTCGGTGAGGCCGGCGAACGCCCGGTGCACCGCGAGGTGCGCGGCGTTGAGCTCCGCGGGGCTCGCGCCGGAGCGGGCGGCGAGGGTGAAGTCCACCAGCGCCCGTCGTACGGCGTCGCGCGCCTCGTCGCTCGCGTCCGCCCACCGGCGCACCCCCGCGGTCTCGACCACGGCGCGGGACACCGACACGTCGTGGACCGACCCGGGATCGAGGGCGGTGACGTGCACGCCGCGGTTCGGCTCGCGGGTGGCCAGGCCCTCGGCGACGAGGACCGCGAGCGCCTCGCGGACGGTGGAGCGCGAGACCCCCATCGCGTCGGCGAGCGCCACCTCCCGCAGCGGCGTACCGGGCTCCACCTCCCCGTCGAACAGTGCCCGCCGCAGCTCCTCGACGACGCGGTCGACGGTGGAGGAGTGCGCCAGCGACAGCGAGCCGAAGGGCGCGTCCTGGTCGCGGTTCTCTCGAGCCATGACTCGATTGTCCGACAACGAGTTGACGACGGCCCACCCCGTGTCTCACACTGGCCTCTCGTCGGATTGTCCGACAATCAGACGCAGTGACGGGTGCGGCGGCACCCCGGCACAGGTGCGAGACGGAGGCAGGGAGCGAATGGGCGAGCAGCTGCAGTGGGGCCGGCGGTACCTCATGGTCGAGCCGACCCACTTCCGGGTCGACTACGCGATCAACCCGTACATGGACCTGGCCGACCAGCCGGACCCGGCGCGCGCGCGGGAGCAGTGGCTCGGCCTGGTCGAGGCGATCCGGGCGGCCGGCGGTGAGGTGGAGGTGCTGCCGCAGCGCCCCGACGCCCCCGACATGGTCTACGCGATGAACCTCGGTCTGGTCGCCAACCGGTCCGGGGACGAGCACGTGGTGCTGTCCCACATGCGGTTCGAGGAGCGCCGCATGGAGACGTCGACCGCGGGCCCCTGGTTCGCCGAGCGCGGCTTCAGCACCACGTACGTCGGCCGCGACGGCGTCGGCGCCCACCTGGAGGCCGGCGACCACTTCGCCTACCGCGACGCGCTGGTGTCCGGCTTCGGCCCGCGCACCGAGAAGCTCGCGCTCAAGCACCTCGCCGCCGACCTGGGCGTCCGGGTGCGCGGCCTGCGGATCACCCACCCGGGGATGTACCACCTCGACCTGGCGTTCTGCCCGCTCGACGACACCCACGCGATGGTCGCGCCCTCGGCGTTCGACGAGGAATCGGCCGCGGCCGCGCTGGCGCTGGTGCCCGAGCCGCTGGTGCTGACCGAGGAGGAGGCGCTGACCTTCTGCGCCAACTCGATCGTGGTCGGCCGCACCGTGCTCATGCCGACCTGCCCGGACCGGGTCCGCGCGCAGCTGGAGGCGTGGGGCTTCGAGGTCGTGCTGGTCGAGGTGTCGGAGTTCCACAAGGGCGGCGGCTCGATCCGCTGCTTGACCAACCCGCTCGACGTGCTCGTGGGCCGCGACCTGCCCGACGTCGGGATCGGCGAGGTCGTGCTGCCGTAGCCGGGCGGCACCGGGGGCACAGACAAGACCCCGCCACGCCTCCGGGCTGCGACGGGGCCCTGTCCTGGGGAGCGTGGCCCGGGGCGGCGGGGTGCCAAACCTCGGGTCTCGCGATGCGGACGAGTCAGTCCTCGGGGGTGCGCCGTTCCGGCGCGGCGGTGCGCACCTCCGGGCCACGTGAACCGCTCCACTGCCAGTCGCGGACCTCGGGCATGTCCTCGCCGCGCGTGCGCACGTAGATCTTGTGCTCGATCAGCTTGTTCTTCAGCGTCTCGCGGGCGTAGCCGGAGGTGGCCTGCAGCCGCGGCACCCGGTCGATCACGTCCATCGCCAGGTCGAAGCGGTCGACCTGGTTGAGCACGGTCATGTCGAACGGCGTGGTGGTGGTGCCCTCCTCCTTGTAGCCGCGCACGTGGATGTTGTCGTGGTTGGTGCGGCGGTAGGTCAGCCGGTGGATCAGCCACGGGTAGCCGTGGTAAGCGAAGATCACCGGCTTGTCGCGGGTGAACAACGCGTCGAAGTCGGCGCTGGACAGCCCGTGCGGGTGCTCCCGGTCGTCCTGCAGCCGCATCAGGTCCACGACGTTGACGAAGCGCAGCTTGATGTCGGGGAAGAAGCCGCGCAGCAGGTCCACGGCGGCGAGCGCCTCCATGGTCGGGACGTCGCCGGCGCAGGCGATCACGGCGTCCGGCTCCACGCCGCGGCTGGTGCTGGCCCACTCCCACACGCCGATGCCCTTCGTGCAGTGCACGACGGCCTCCTCCATGGAGAGGTACTGCAGGGCGGGCTGCTTGCCGGCCACGATCACGTTGACGTACTGCCGGCTGCGCAGGCAGTGGTCGGCCACCGACAGCAGGCAGTTGGCGTCCGGTGGCAGGTACACGCGCACCACCTCGGCCTTCTTGTTCACCACGTGGTCGATGAAGCCCGGGTCCTGGTGGGAGAACCCGTTGTGGTCCTGGCGCCACACGTGCGAGGTGAGCAGGTAGTTCAGCGACGCGATCGGCCGGCGCCACGGGATGTCGTCGGTGGTCTTCAGCCACTTCGCGTGCTGGTTGAACATCGAGTCGATGATGTGGATGAACGCCTCGTAGCAGGAGAACAGCCCGTGCCGGCCGGTGAGCAGGTAGCCCTCGAGCCAGCCCTCGCAGGTGTGCTCGGACAGGATCTCCATCACCCGTCCGTCGATGGACAGGTGGTCGTCGTACGGGAGCGTCTCGGCGTTCCAGGCGCGGTTGGTGACCTCGAGGACGTCCTGCAGCCGGTTGGAGTTGTTCTCGTCGGGCGCGAACATCCGGAAGGTGTCCATGTTGTCCACCATCACGTCGCGCAGGAAGCCGCCGAGCACCTTCGTCGACTCCACCGCGCCGGTGCCCGGCGCGTCGACCGGGACGGCGTAGTCCCGGAAGTCGGGCATCCGCAGGTCGCGCAGCAGCGCCCCGCCGTTGCTGTGCGGGTTGGCGCTCATCCGCCGCTCACCGGCCGGGTGCAGGCTGCGGATCTCGGGCACCGGCGTGCCGGTGGCGTCGAACAGCTCCTCGGGGCGGTAGCTCTTCATCCACTCCTCGAGCACCGCCCGGTGCCGCTCGTCGGTGCGGGCGTCGGCGAACGGCACCTGGTGCGCGCGCCAGTAGCCCTCCACCTTGTTCCCGTCGAGCTCCTTCGGGCCGGTCCAGCCCTTGGGGGAGCACAGCACGATCATCGGCCAAGGGCGCCGGCGCGCCGCGCTGACCGGGCCGGAGCGCGCGTCGTCCTGGATCTCGCGGATGTCGTCGAGGCAGCGGTCCAGCGTGGCCGCGAACGCCTGGTGCATCTCGGCCGGGTCGGAGCCCTCCACGAAGTACGGCGTCCAGCCGTAGCCGCGCATCAGGGCGTCGAGCTCCTCGTGCGGGATCCGCGCCAGCACCGTGGGGTTGGCGATCTTGTAGCCGTTGAGGTGCAGGATCGGGAGCACCGCCCCGTCGCGGCGCGGGTCGAGGAACTTGTTGGAGTGCCAGCTCGTGGCCAGCGGGCCGGTCTCGGCCTCGCCGTCGCCGACCACCGTGGCGACCACGAGGTCGGGGTTGTCGAAGGCGGCGCCGAAGGCGTGCGAGAGCGAGTAGCCGAGCTCCCCGCCCTCGTGGATCGAGCCGGGCGTCTCCGGCGCGACGTGGCTGGGAATGCCGCCGGGGAAGGAGAACTGCGTGAACAGCCGTTGCATGCCCTCCTCGTCGAGGCTGATGTTGGGATAGACCTCGCTGTAGGTCTCCTCCAGCCAGGCCGAGGCGACGATGCCCGGACCGCCGTGGCCGGGGCCGATGACGTAGATCATGTCCAGGTCGCGTGCCATGATCGCCCGGTTCAGGTGGGCGTAGATGAAGTTCAGCCCCGGCGTGGTGCCCCAGTGGCCGAGCAGCCGCGGCTTCACGTGCTCGGGCTCCAGCGGCTCGCGCAGCAGCGGGTTGCCCATCAGGTAGATCTGCCCCACCGACAGGTAGTTCGCCGCGCGCCACCACGCGTCGAGGTGGCGCAGCTGCTCCTCGTCGAGGGGACGGCCGCTGACCGTCGTACCCGGGCGCTCGCTGATGTCGGTCATGCTGGTCTCCCTCGACTTGTGGATGTTCTCGACCGTAGCCACGGGCGCGGTGCCCGGGGAAGGCCCGGTCGATGCGTGTCGGGACCGGTGGTTGAGGAGGAGCGGCGCGTCGGCCGGTGGTTGAGGAGGAGCGGAGCGTCGGCCGGTGGTTGAGGAGGAGCGGAGCGTCGGCCGGTGGTTGAGGAGGAGCGGAGCGACGTCTCGAAACCACGCCCTCGGCAGCGTCGGGACCGGGCGGGGCGCCCGGCTCTCGCCGGACGCCCCGCCCCTGATGGTGCTCAGCGCAGCTCACCTCGCCGCCTGCTCACCAGGAGCAGGCAGCCGCCGAGGGCGGTGAGGGATGCCCCGAGCAGGCCCAACGGCGCGGCGTGGTCCGCGACACCGGTCTGCGGGAGCCCGCCGGCCCCGCCGTACGACGGGCCGACCCGGGTGGGCAGCTGGCCTGCCGGTGGACGGACCGCCTCACGACCGGCGATCTGCGCGTCGGCGACGTCGACGTTCACCGTGCCGCCGCGGTCGCCCTCGCGGAGCGTCACCGAGCGGTAGCGCGGGCTCGGCAGCTGGTAGCCGGCCGGCGCCGCGGTCTCCTCCACCAGGTAGCGACCGGGCTGCAGCGCGGTCCAGGTGTAGGTGCCGCCGGTGGTGGACACCTGCGTGCCTGCCTTGGTGTCGACGGACCTGGTCAGGTGGCCGTCGCCGTCGGTGTCGTTCCACAGCTGGAACCGTGCCGCCTTCCCGATCAGCGGCCCGCCGACCGACCCCGCGTGCTTGCGCACCTGGAGCCCGATGCCGGCCAGCGCCTGGTCGACGAAGTCGACGCTGACGGTGGTACCGGCCTGGGCCGGGGTCAGCCGCACCGGCTGGTACGCGGGATCGGGCAGCGCGTAGCCGGCGGGCGCCACGGTCTCCTGCACCAGGTACGCACCCGGGGTGAGCCCGGTCCAGGTGTAGGTGCCGCTGCTGGTGCTCACCGCCTCCCCGGACCGGCTGTCGGCGCTGTCGAGCACCGCGTTGCCGTTGAGGTCGTTCCACAGCTGGAACGTCGCGGTGTCGAGCAGTGCGCCGGTCACGGCGGCGTGCTTGCGCACCTGGAGGTGCACCGTCGGCGTCACCGGCGGAGGCACGACCTTCGGCTGGTCGACGAAGTCGAGCGTGGCCGCGCCGTGCACCGTGACGGCCTGGTAGGCCGGACTCGGCAGCGTGTAGCCGTCGGGCGCGGCGGTCTCCTGGACGACGTACTTCCCGTAGGGCAGCGCGTGCCAGGTGTAGGTGCCACCGGAGGTGGACACCTCGGCACCGGCCTTCGTGTCGACCGCCGTGTCGAGGACGCTGTTGGCGTCGGTGTCGTTCCACAGCTGGAACCTCGCGGTGTCGATCAGCGCACCGTTCGTCGTACCGGCGTGCTTGCGCACCGTCAGGCTGCCGGTGACCGGCTCGGGAGGGATCCTGGTGTCGGTGAAGGTGAGCACGGCCGGGCCGGCGGTGTCGTCACGGCCGAGCGTGACCGCCTGGTAGGCCGGACTCGGCAGCGTGTAGCCGGTCGGCGCGACCGTCTCCTGCACCAGGTAGGCACCCCAGGCCAGGCCGGTCCAGGTGTGGCTGCCGCCGCTGGTCGCGACCGGGTCCCCGACCCGGGTGTCCCCGTTGTCCAGGACCTTGTCGGCGTTGACGTCGTCCCACAGCTGGAACGTGGCCGGCGCCTCCGTGATGAGGGCTCCGGACTCGTCGGTCTTCCTCACCGTGAGGCTCGCGTGCTTGCCCTCGCCGCAGGCCACCACGTTGGTCACCGTGAAGCTGTTGGAGCCGGCCGCCAGGGTGACCGTCTGCGGGAGCTGAGGCCCTTGCTGCTCACCGTCCGGACGCAGGCTCGTGGTCTGCGGCTGCTGCGGTTCGCCGAGAAGCCGGTCGACCACCCTGCAGCCGTCGGGGACCTGGGTGGTCTCGTCGACCGTCACCGCGTCGCCGGCGTGGTAGCCGGTGCGCTCCTCGCCCCACTGGGGCACGGTGGCCTGGTCGCCCGCCGGGGCGAGCGTCAGCGTTGCGGACAGGCCGGCAGGAAGCGCGCTCGGAGCCGTCACCGTGCCGTTGACGACCCATACCTTCGACACGGCGAGCGACGCGGCATCCGGCTCGGGAGGCGGCGCAGCCTTGTCGACCTTGACCTGGTTGGTCCTCGTGCCGTCGGCAACGCAGTCCAGCGACTGGATGGTCAGGTGGTAGGACGAGCCAGGGATGTCGGCCGCGCCGTACCCGATGTGGGCCGCGAAGACCAGCGTCTGGGTGTCCTCACCCCGGGGCTGCGTCCAGGAGAACGTGGCCCGGTGCCAGACCTCGTTCGGCTTCGACGGGGCGGTGGCGGGTTCTACGTGCGTCTCGCTGCCGGTGGCGAACCAGTACTGGCCGAGCTCGTCGAACGCGTACTTCCCGTCGCGCTGGTAGGTGTAGTCGACGACCAGCTGGTGCGGCCCGGGGTCGAGCTTGCTGAGCTCGACCTTCTCCCACACCCAGCCGCCCTCGACCAGGCCCTCGATGACGTTGCCTTGCTTCCACGCGTCCTCGGTGCTGGCCCGCTGGAGGAAGGAGTCGACCTTCGCGCCGCTCTGTTCGCAGGCAGTGGCGGGAGGCGGGTCGTCGCCGCCTTGCTTGGCGTCGACCGGGGCGCCCAGGAACGGCAGGAAGAGCACGCTCATCGCGAGGGTGAGCGCGATCCGCAGCCACGCCCACGTGCGGCGTGGCGGGCTCCCGCTGTGACGGGCCCGAGCGCGGCGTGCGTGCCGGCTCCGGGCAAGGAAGGACTGACGGTTACTGGCCATGCCTGACATCGGATCCCCCCGGACCGCGCGTGCCTACGAGTCCACGCTGTCCCGAGACCCCCTTGTGCGCGTCCCGCCCTTTTTCCTCATGTACGGCGAGTCCTGGATGCCCCCACCGGAACTCATTGCCGCACTTGCATCGTCTTGCGGCGACATCGGCACCACAGCAGGACAACTGCCCCACCTGGAGGGACGAAGGTCCCGGGCACGCCGCACGGGTGGTCACGAAATGAGCCCTGCTCGCGCGCGAGGCTCATTCTTCGACCACCCGTCGCGACGACCGCGACGGCAGCGAGGCGCCGCCGCAGTTCAGGAGTCGGCGGGGGGCTCCTGGTCGATCTTCTCCCCGCGCGAGACCAGCTTCGAGAGGTCGGCGACGCGCTCGGCGCTCGGCGAGGCCGCGGCGCGGTTGGTCTCCTCCAGCTCGGCGAGCAGCTCCTGGCGCCGCACCTGCACGTGGCGGGGCGCGTCCACGCCGACGCGGATGACGTCGCCCCGGACCTCGAGCACGGTGACGACCACGTCGTCGCCGATGACCACGCTCTCGCCCACGCGGCGGCTCAGCACCAGCATCTGCTCACTCCTGTCGGGACGCGACGGTTGGCGTCCCCAGTGTCGCCTGTCAGGCGGTGGCGTGCCGCGCCGGGGTCAGCGGCGCCCGCAGCGGCAGGGTCACGTCGTCGAGGACGACCTGCGCCGCGCGGCGCGTGCGGTGGTTGACGACCACCGGCGCCATCAGGTTCGCGGTGGCGTCACCGGGCTGGTCGCCGAGGGTCACCACGGCCAGCACGAGCAGGTCCTCCTCGCCCCGCGCACCGAGCTCGGCGACCAGGCCGTCGTCGACCTCGGGCGCGTAGTCGTCGAAGAACATCGCCGGGGGTACCACGACGAAGCTGAGCTCGCCGTCGAGACAGCGCAGGTCGCAGATCACGCCCTCGCCGTCGAGGCGAGCCAGCGCGAAGCGGCGCTGGTCGGGGAAGCCGACCATCGGCCGCACCATCTCGAGGACGGGCAGGTCTTCGGACACGTGCTCCGGCTCCTGGGTCTGCAGGGTCATGGCGCTCATTTCAGGAAGTCCACGAGGGAGGGTTGGAGGACGCGGGCGGTGGCGCCGAGCGAGGCCTGGTAGGCGACCTCCTGCAGCTGCAGGTTCATCGTGGCCTGGGCCAGGTCGACGTTCTCGATGTCGGAGAGCGCGGTCTTGTTGTCGAGGGTGGTGCTCGCCAGCCGCGTCTGCGCCTGCTCGACGCGGCCGTAGCGGGCGCCGAGGTCGGCCAGTGAGGTCTTCATGTTCTCGGCGACCTCGTCGAGCTTGCCGAGGTCGGCGCTGACGCCGTTGGTGCCGGTGACGCCACCGAGGCTGTCCAGGGCGTCCTGGAGCACCGTGAACAGGTCGCCGCCGCTGTTGTCGGCGAAGGCCCGCTGCCCGACCACGTTGATCGCGACGGTGTCGCCGGTGCCGATCTGCCGGTTGACGGCGCCGGAGTCGCCCTGGAAGGCGATCACCCGTGTCCCGCTGGCGTTCGTGGTCTTCACGTAGGCCGCCGCGTTGCCCGTCGTACCGCCGAAGATCGGCCGGCCGAGGTGCTGGGTGTTGGCCAGGCTGAACAGGGACTCCTTGATCTGGCCCAGCTCCGACCCGATCGCGGCCAGGGCGTCCGGGCCGTTGCTGCCGGTGTTGGACGCCTGGACCAGGAGGTCGCGGGCGCGGCGCACCTGGTCGAGCATCGACTGCATCGTGGAGTCGGTGGTGCCCATCCAGGCGAGCCCGTCCTGGGCGTTGCGGGCGTGCTGGTCGTCGGCGGCGATCTGCGCGCGCATGCGCATCGCGTCGTTGGTGCCGGTGGGGGAGTCCGAGGGCCGGTTGATCTGCCGGCCGGTGGAGAGCTTCTCCTGGGTGTCGGAGAGCCGGCCCATGCCGACCTGCAGCGCGGTGAGCGAGTGCTGCACCATCAGCCGCTGGGTGATGCGTGTGGTCATCGGCCCACCAGTCCGGTCTTGTTGATGAGGGTGTCCAGCATCTCGTCCACCGCGGTCATCACGCGAGCCGCTCCCTCGTAGCCCTTCTGCGCGGCAAGGAGGTTGACCATCTCCTCGTCGACGCTGATCCCCGAGAGCGACTCGCGGGAGGCGTCCACCTGGGCGACCAGCGTCTGCTGGTTGGTGGCCAGCTGTTTGGTCTTGGAGACGGTGACGCCGAAGTCCGTGACGAGGGAGCGGTACGCCGCGTCTCCCATGTCGAGCCCCGCGGTGGCGAGCGCGTTGGTGTTGTCGTAGAGGCCTGCGCCCTTCGCGGCCGCGGCCACGTCGGCGGGCTGGAAGCCCGGGTCGACCGCGATGTTCGCCGCGGTGAAGGTCGCGGTGGAGTCCGAGGTCACGAACATCGGCTTGCCGGGCGAGCTACCGGCCTCGTCGGCCCCGTTGGCCTGACCGCCCATCCCGTTCAGCCCGTCGTTGACGTCGCCGGCGAGGTTCTTCGCCACGCCGTCGAGGCGTCCGAGGAAGCTGGGGAGATCCTGGTTCATCAGCTGCAGCGTGCCGCCGACCGAGCCGTTCAGCGAGCTGAACGAGGCGACCTGTCCGGTGCTGTCGCTGAGGCTCACGCGGACCGGCGAGGTCACCGGGTCGACCTGCCCGGGCCCGGAGGGTCCGCCGGCGGTCACGGTCATCGCGAGCGGGTCGTTCTTGCCGGTGCCGTCCACGAGCGTGCTGCTGCCGACCGTCACCGTCATCGTGGTGTCGGGGTTGATGTCGACCTTCGCGCCGGTCAGCTCCGCCAGGTGCAGCGCCAGCTGGTCGCGCTGGTCGAGCAGGTTGCCGGCGTCCGTCCCGGCGATGTGTGCGGTCCGCAGGCCGTCGTTGAGCCGGTCCAGTGCCTGTGCGGTCTCGGTGACGTCGGTGGCCAGTGCCGCGAGCCGGGTGCTCTGGTCGTCCCACTCGGTGCTCACCGAGCGGGACTGGGTGTTGAGCGCGGTGGCCAGCGTGTTCGCGCGGGCGAGGAGCTGGGAGCGGGCCGCCCCGTCGTTCGGGTTGTTCGCCACGTCCTGCCAGCCGGCCTTGAAGTTCGCCAGCGCGGCGGCGATCCCGTTGTCACCGGGCTCGTTGAGAGTGGTCTCGAAGCGCACCAGTGCCGCGGACTGCGTGTCGAGGAAGGATCCGCCGGCGTGCTCCGTGCGCACCCGGGCGTCGAGCAGCGGGTCCACCATGCGGGTCACCGGGCCGGCCTCGACGCCGTCGCCGGCTCCGGTCCAGCGTGACCAGATCGCGGGCGTGGAGGGGGCGCCCGTCGCCTGGCCGACCACCTGGCGCCGGGCGTACCCGGGGGTGCCGACATTCGCCACGTTGCCGCTCGCCACGTCCATCGCCGCCTGGTTGTAGCGCAGCGCGGACAGGGCGGTGCCGAGCGAGGAGAAGGTCCCGGGCATGTCAGAGGTTCCGGTCCACGAGGCTGGTGCGGCGGTCGGCGGCGACGGCACCGTCGGCGCCGTACGTCCCGGCGCTGTCGGACAGCGAGAGCAGCGTGGCCTGCGCGGCGTGGTAGCCGGCGGTGAGCAGCTCGCGGTTGCTCTCCGAGAGCGTGCTGATCGCCGTGGCGACGGTGGTGAAGGCTTCGCGGTGGTCGAGCCAGATGCTCTTCCAGGGCTCCTCGCACCGCTGCGCGATCTCGTGCAGGCTGGGGCTCGACTCGAGGCCGAGCTCCGCGGCGACGTCCTCGAGCTCGATCGCGCGCAGCAGCTCGAGGTCGCGGATGTCGGAGAGCACCTCGTCGATCTCCCGGGCCGCTATCGGGAGCCAGCGGCTGCGGCCGCCGGCGAGCACGAGCTGCTCGACGTCGAGCTTGTAGAGCAGCTTCTCGAGAAGCTCACGCTCGCGCCACAACAGCGAGGAGAGGTCCTCCATCGACATCGGCTGCTCCTGTTCGGTCGGTGCGTGGCTTGCCCATCGGCACCTCCCTCGGGGGCTTGAGGGGAAACGGGTAAAGCCGCTCCGGAGCCGGACAGGTCGAACGTCCGGGTGAGGTAGCCCGAATGGGCTATGTCCGATTTGGTCGGTTTAGGCGAGATCTTGATCCGCACCTCCAGTCGGTCCCCCGGCGATCCGACGTATTGGATCGTGAAGACCTCTTCGACCACGCCCCGGACAGCGCAGTCCGACGACATGGTGCGGCAGACGCTTCCCCTCGTGGGTCACATCGTGCGGGAGATGCTCGGCCGGGTACCCGGCCACGTGTCCCGTGACGACCTGATGTCGGCCGGCATGTACGCCCTCGTGCAGGCGGCCAGGGCGTTCGACCCGGAGCGCGGGGTGAGCTTCTCCGCCTACGCGGCGACGCGCATCCGCGGGGCCGTGGTGGATGAGCTGCGCGGGCTGGACTGGGCAAGCCGCTCGGTACGGCGTCGCGCCCGCCAGGTCGAGGACGCCCGCAACAAGCTCGCCGTCACCCTCGGTCGGGTCCCCACCGATCAGGAGGTCGCGCAGGCGATGGGCATCGGCGTCGCCGAGCTCGCCGCGCATCGCGACGACGTTGCGCGCGCCTCCGTCGCCTCGCTGGACGGCTTCCAGGACGGTACGGCGGAGGAGCTGCTGCCGGCGTCGGGGCTCAGCCCCGTCGACGTGCTGGAGCAGCGCGAGAAGGTCTCCTACCTGCATGACGCGGTCGCGCAGCTGCCCGAGCGGCTGCGCATCGTGGTGGAGGGCTACTTCTTCCAGGACCGCCCGATGGCAGAGATCGCCGAGGAGCTCGGGGTCACCGAGTCCCGCGTCTCCCAGCTGCGCGCGGAGGCCGTCGGCCTCATGCGCGGCGCGCTGACGGCCGCCCTCGACCCACGGCGCAAGGAGCAGCACGCCCGCCCGAACGGGTGCGTCGCCAAGCGCAAGGAGGCGTACTACGCCAGCGTCGCGGCGCACCGCAGCTTCGCCGCGCGCGTCTCCACGCCGTACCCGGTCCCGCACCCGGCCTGATCTTCCGGGGTCCTGCTTCCCCGGAGTTTCGCAAAACCCTCAGGTCGGGCGCCGCCTGGCCGATGCCACCGCCATCGCGGCCCATGGACGGGCCACGAGACTCAGAATCAGGGAGGAACAACCATGAGTCTTCGTATCAACTCCAACATCGCGGCGATGAACGCGTACCGCAACCTGTCCGTCACGGACAACGCGATGTCGAAGTCGCTGGAGAAGCTGTCCAGCGGCTTCCGGATCAACCGGGCCGCCGACGACGCGGCCGGTCTCTCGATCTCCGAGGGCATGCGCTCGCAGATCGGCGGCCTGAAGCAGGCCGTGCGCAACACCCAGGACGGCATCAACGTCGTCCAGACCGCCGACGGTGCCCTCAACGAGTCCACCGCGATCCTGCAGCGCATGCGCGACCTGTCCGTGCAGGCGTCCAACGACGGCAGCCTGGACGGCAACGCCAAGGACGACATCCAGACCGAGATGACCCAGCTCAAGAGCGAGCTGGACCGCATCGCCGGCACGACGCAGTTCAATGGCAAGAACCTGCTCGACGGCAACTACAGCGGCACCTTCCAGGTGGGCGCGAACGCCGGCGAGACGATCTCGGTCAGCATCGGCAGTCCGGGCAAGGGCATGGATGCCGCCGGCCTGGGAGTGTCGGGTATCGACGTGACGAAGGCAGCCACTGGCAGCGTGACGGCGACTCACACCGCCGACGCTGTGGGCACTGCCGCGGTGGTCACTACTACTTCCGGTGGCCTCGATGTGGCCGGTGCGGCGCTGAACGGGTCGCTGTCCGAAGGCGGTAAGACTCTCGACCTGTCGTCGATTGCACTCGACACCACGCAGGCCACGAACGGCTCCGCCAACGTGACGACGATCCAGGCTGCGCTGGACAAGACCTTCGGCGCGGGCGTAGTCACGGCGGCCATCTCCGGTACCGGCGACCTGAGCTTCACGGGTACCGCGCCGGCGACTGGGGCAACCACCGCGGATATCGCCGCTGCGGACGTCACGTTCAAGCAGCAGTCGGGCGCTTCGGCCGCGATCACCTCAATCGACGCGGCGATCACCAAGGTCTCCACCACCCGTGCGAACCTCGGTGCCTACCAGAACCGGTTCGAGCACACGGTCAACAACCTCAACGTCGCGGTGGAGAACCTGTCCGCGTCGGAGAGCCAGATCCGCGACACGGACATGGCGCAGGAGATGACCAACTTCACGAAGAACCAGATCCTGCAGCAGGCCGGCACCGCGATGCTCGCGCAGGCCAACCACGCCCCGCAGGGTGTGCTCCGCCTGCTCCAGTGAGCTAGCGCCTGAGGACATCCGGCCCCGACGCTCGGGCGTCGGTCGGACCGGTGAGCCTGGCGTGGCAGTCCGGCGGGCAACGCAGCCCGCCGGACTGCCACGCGGAAGCAACCAGCAGCACGGGAACTGAGGAGGGACACCGTGGGCTCCACCAGCCAGATCAGCGGACTCGTCAGCGGCCTGGACACCGCCTCGATCATCAGCCAGCTGATGCAGGTCGAGTCGCAGCCGCAGACCCTCCTCAAGAACCGGGTCTTCTCCGAGCAGACCCGGATCTCCTCGCTCCAGACCGTCAACTCCAAGCTGGCGGCGATCGCCAGCAAGGCCACCGACCTGGCGAAGATGTCCAGCTGGAGCCCGGTCAAGGCGACGAGCAGCAACGCGGGCGTCACGGTCACGGCCTCTTCGTCCGCGGCTCCGGGGTCCCTGACGTTCACCGTCGGCGCGACTGCGACGCGGGCCCAGGCCACCTTCGCCGACGTCGCGAGTCTGGACTCGGTGGTCTCCACTTCTCCGCTCACGATCCACTTCGACGACCCGACGAAGAGCGACGTCACCGTGGACGTGGGTGACGGCAAGTTGCAGACAGTCGCGAGCGCGCTGAACGCCAGCGGCTTCCAGGCGAGCCTGGTGAAGGCCGGCGTGGACTCGAACGGCAACGACACCTACCGGCTCTCGGTCGCCGGCCAGAGCACCGGTGCGAACTCCGGCTTCACCATCACTGCCGGCAGCGTCGGACTCCTCGGCGGCGTGCAGACCACTGCGAGCACGCAGGACTTCGCCGACACCGCCGCCGCGTCGACGGACCCCGTGACCAGCGCGAACGGGACCTATCAGATCTCCACATCGACGGGGACCTACGCCCTGTCCGTGGCCAGTGGCAGCTCCCTCGACACCATCGCTGCCGACATCAACGGGCTCAACAGCGGCGTGACAGCGAGCGTCGTGGCTGCGGGTGCCTCTGGCTACCGCCTGCAGCTCGCGACCGCGGATGGCTCCTCCTTCCACGTCGACCCGACGGGGTCCACCACCGGGTCGCTGCTGGGCGGGGCTATCCACTCCACCGGCGGCACGGATGCGTCGATCACCGTGAACGGCCAGACGCTCACGTCGAGCTCGAACACCATCACCGGCCTGATGCCCGGAGTGGACGTGACGCTGGCGGCCGACGCCAAGGACTCCGCCACCATCACGGTCAGCCACGACACCCAATCGCTGGCCGACAAGGTCAAGGGCATGGTCGACGCGGTCAACTCCGCCCTCGACGACATCAGCAGCCTGACGTCGTACGACTCCTCCACCAAGACCGCCGGGCTGCTCTCCGGTGACTCGACGCTGCGCACGGTCCGCGGCCAGCTGCTCGACAGCATCACCACCGGCGTGAACGGGCAGTCGCTCGCCTCCGTGGGCATCCAGGTCGACAAGACCGGCAAGGTCACCTTCGACTCCGCCAAGTTCACCGACGCCTACAACGCGGACCCGACGGGCACGGCTGGGAAGTTCGCAGGGACGGCGACCTGGACGGACACCAGCGGTACGTCGACCGGGTCGGTCACGCTGCACGGCAGCACCTGGCGCACCCAGGCCGGCTCCTACGCCGTGGTGGTGGACAGCACCAGCCAGTCGTACCTGATCGACGGCAGCGCGGCCAGCGTGGCCGGCGACATCTACACCGGAGCCACCGGGACGGCAACCGACGGCTTGTCGCTCAACATCACCGGCGACGTCAACGGCACCGTCACCTTCAGCCAGGGCATCGCCGCGAAGCTGGAGTCCCTGTCCCAGCGGGCCAGCAACTCCACCGACGGCTTCGTGACCACGGACATCAAGGGCCGTCAGAGCGACGTCACGACGATGAACAAGTCGATCGACGACTGGGACGTGCGGCTGGCCAACAAGCAGGACGCGTTGCAGAAGCAGTTCGCAGCCCTCGAGGTCGCTCTGGGCAAGATGCAGAGCCAGGCCTCGTGGCTGTCGGGCCAGATCGCCTCACTGCCCTCGACGAGCAGCGGCGGCTAGGAGCGGAACGATGAACTACGCACAGAGCTACGTCAACCAGAGCATCGCGACGGCCAGCCCCGAGCGGCTGCTGGTCATGCTCTACGACCGGCTGGTCCTCGACGTGCAGCGGGCGTCCGCCGCCCAGGAGGCCGGCGACCACGCGAGCGCCGGGCCGAACCTGATGCACGCGCAGGAGATCGTGCTGGAGCTGAAGAGCTCCCTGCGGCTGGACGTGTGGGACGGCGCCCAGCCGCTCGCGGACATCTACACCTGGCTGTACGGCCGGCTGATCAAGGCCAACACCTCGCACGACGTCGCGATCACCCGCGACTGCCTGTCCATCATCGAGCCGCTCGCCCAGACCTGGCGCGAGGCGGCCCTCGCCGCGGCCGCGAGCTGAGCCACACCATGCAGCCGGAGTGGCGTCAGGCCTGGGTCCAGGCCCTCGACGAGCTCGAGCTCACGCTGGCGGCGGCCGAGCTCCTCCTCGTCACCGGTCACGAGGAGACCCGCGTCCCGGCGTGGACACCGCCAACGGTCCAGGGACCGCTGCCCGCCGACCTCGTGGACCGCGCCGGCGCGCTCCTCGAGCGACAGCGTCGCGTCATCGCCGAGACCGCCGCTGCCCTGACCGGCACCCGGCGCCAGCTCGATCTGCTGGACAAGCTGACCGGCCTCTCCGGCGCCCGGCAGGCCGCTCGTCCGGTGTACGTCGACCTCACTGCCTGACCTCGTCAGGAGAATCGACGGGCTCCACGTCGGGGGTGGGAGCGTAGACCGACGTACCAAAGGCGGCGCCAGACAGCGGGGACGCGCATGAGATGACTGCGCGGGGCGAAGTTCGGTACGTCGGACTACGTGGACCTGGCACACGAGAGCCGACTGCCGGAGAAATTCCTCAAGTCGCGGGGCGAGCGACCGATAGGCATCACGAGCAGGGATCGCTCACTCAGCTCGCCGACGGATCGGCGCCTCGCACCTCACCACGGAGACTGCGCTCTTCCCATGTCGATCTCTGCGTCGGACCCGGTCACCGCTGCGCTCGCGACCGCCCTCGACGGGCTCGCCCTGCGCCAGAAGGTCACCGCGGACAACATCGCCAACGTCGACACGCCGCACTACACGGCGTCGCGGGTCGACTTCGAGAACTCCCTGCGTGCGGCGCTGGACAACGGCACGCTCAGCCAAGACACGCTCGGCGACCCCAGCATCGCGTCCGTCCTGCCCACGAACGGCCCGCCGAGCGCGACCGGCAACAACGTCGACCTCGGCACCGAGGAGATGACCGCGGTGC
The DNA here is from genome assembly GCA_963709685.1 of uncultured Actinomycetota bacterium. Classification (GTDB taxonomy): domain Bacteria; phylum Actinomycetota; class Actinomycetes; order Propionibacteriales; family Nocardioidaceae; genus Nocardioides_B. The sequence goes on along the minus strand of CAVPXH010000018.1, from coordinate 101,775 downwards.
AGGCCACCTTCCGGTACCAGCTGGTCTCGCGTGCCGTCGGCGACCGCTTCGGCCTGATCACCACCGCGATCGGAGGCATGTGATGGGTGCGTTCGACATGCTCAACATCGCCGGCACCGGCCTGAACTTCCACCAGACCTGGCTGGACTGCCTGTCCTACAACATCGCCAACGTCAACACCGCCCGCCCGACCAGCGCCCCCGCGTTCCAGGCGCAGTACGCGATGGCGCAGTCGCTGAACGGCCAGGGCGTCGGCCTCTCCGGGATCGCGCTCGGCGACCCGACCGGCCGCGTGGTGTACCAGCCCGACAGCCCGATGGCCGACTCGAAGGGCTACATCCGGATGCCCGACATCGACCTCGGCAGCCAGATGAGCCAGCTGATCATGGCCCAGCGCGGCTTCCAGGCACAGGCGAGCGTGGTCCGCAACGCGCAGGACGTCTACGCCAGCGCCCTCTCGATCGGCAAGGGCGCATGAGCGTCCCCGGTCTCAACCCGGTCGGCTTCACGCCGATGGTCGCCCCGACCCTGCCGGTCCCGAGTACGCCGGCCACGCCGGCCGTCGACGCCACGGCCACCGCCGCCGGCCCCGACTTCGGTCAGCTGCTCAGCCAGGGCCTGCAGAACCTCCAGAACCTGCACACGCAGACCGACCAGCTCGCCGTCCAGGCCGCGACCGGTGACCTGCACGCGATCCACGACTACACGATCGCCGCGACCGAGGCCAGCGTCGCCACCCAGCTCACCACCGCGGTGCGCAACAAGGCTCTCGAGGCCTTCCAAGAGATCATGCGGATGTCGATCTGATGCGCGACCAGATCACCGGCCGGCTGCAGAGCCTGCAGCGCACCTTCGCCTCCTTCAGCCCCGGCCAGAAGACCACGGCGGTCATCGGCGGCCTCGCGCTGCTGCTCGCGGCGTTCCTGGTTTTTCGCTGGGCCGCGACCCCGTCGTACGCGCCGCTGTTCAGCAACCTGGCGCCCGCCGACGCCTCCGCGGTCGTCGACAAGCTCGACGCCCAGGGCACGCCGTACCAGCTGACCGCCGGCGGCACCACGATCATGGTCCCGCAGAAGGACGTGTACTCCGCGCGCATCCAGCTCTCCGGCGAGGGCCTGCCGAGCTCGTCGAGCACGCCCGGCTACTCGCTGCTGGACAACCAGAGCCTGTCCACCTCCCAGTTCCAGGAGCAGACCAGCTACAAGCGCGCCATCGAGGGCGAGATGGAGAAGACCATCGAGGCGCTGGACGCGGTCGACACCGCGGTGGTGCACATCGCCATGCCGCAGCAGACCTTGTTCCAGACCGACCAGCAGCCGACCACCGCCTCGGTGCTGGTCGCCACGCACCCCGGCGTCACGCTGTCGACCGAGCAGGTGCAGGCGATCGTGCACCTGGTGGCCTCCAGCGTCGAGGGCCTGGACCCCAAACAGGTCACCGTCACCGACTCCGCCGGCAACGTGCTCTCCACGGCCGGTGACGGCCTCGACGCCGTCGCCTCCACGCGTGACCAGGAGGTGAAGGCCTTCGAGGACCGGATGAACAGCTCGGTGTCAAGCATGCTCGACAAGGTCGTCGGCCCCGGTAACTCCGCGGTGCAGGTGACCGCGGACCTGAACTTCGACCAGACCACCACGCACACCACCCGCTACTACACGAACCCCACGATGGTGCCACTCACCGCCACCAGCACCACCGAGAAGTACAAGGGGCCGGGTACGTCGGCCACCGGCGGTGTCGTGGGACCGGACGGCCAGCTCACCCAGAGCACGATCCCCGGCGGCGCGACGAAGTACCAGAAGAAGCAGCGCACCTCCGACAACGCCGTCGACCAGGTCGTCGAGCAGCGGCAGGCCGCGCCGGGCAACGTGCAGGCACTGCACGTCGGCATCGTGCTCGACAGCGCCTCGCCCTCGGGCAAGAACCCGGCCGCGGTCCAGAAGCTGGTGAGCTCCGCGCTCGGCATCAACCTCAAGCGCGGCGACACCGTCACCGTCACCTCGATGCCGTTCGACCGCACCGCGCAGAAGCAGGCGTCCGCCGAGCTCGCCGCCGCCCAGCAGGCCGACAGCCGGGCCAGGATGTGGTCGATGGCCAAGACCGGCGGCCTGCTGCTGCTGCTCGCGCTGATCCTGTTCCTCGCCTGGCGCCGCAACCGCAAGCGCGAGAAGCTGCGCGAGCAGGCCACCCAGTACGTCGTCGAGCAGATCCGTCGCCAGCCCGAGCCGGTGGCCGCCGTACCGGCACCGCCCGCCACGCCGGAGCTGCCGGCCGCCGACACCGCCGGGGAGCTGCGCATCGCGGCACGGGACGAGATCGCCGCCATGGTGGAGCGGCAGCCCGAGGAGGTCGCCCAGCTGCTCCGCGGCTGGCTGGTGGAGACCGAGCACTGACCATGTCGACGACCCTGACTGCCCCCGGCATCCGCAAGGCCGCGATCGTGCTGGTCCAGATGGGCCAGGAGAACGCCGCGAAGGTGCTCTCCTTCCTCCGCGAGGCGGAGGTGGAGGCGCTGTCGGCGGAGATCTCCCAGCTCGAGGCGCTGAGCGCCGGCGAGGCCGAGCCGGTGCTGCGGGAGTTCCGCCAGCTCGCCACCGCCCAGGCCAACATCCTGCGCGGCGGCCCGAACTTCGCCCGTGCCCTGCTCGAGGAGTCCCTCGGCGCCGACCGGGCGGACGCGATCATGAACCGGCTGGCGGCCTCCGCGATGCAGCTGCCGTTCCAGTTCCTGCACCGCGCGGACCCGCGCCAGCTGCTGTCCTTCATCTCCGGGGAGCACCCGCAGGTGATCGCGGTGGTGCTGGCGCACCTGCCCAGCGACAAGGCGACCATGGTGCTCTCCGCGCTCGAGCCCGGCCAGCAGGCCGAGGTCGCGCACCGCATCGCGGTCATGGACCGCACGGCCCCCGACGTGCTCGCCCGGCTCGAGTCCGTGCTCGAGCGGAAGATGTCCTCCGTGCTCCAGCCGCTGGACTTCTCCACCGTCGGCGGCCTGGACCCGCTGATCCAGATCATCAACCGCTCCGACCGGACCACCGAGCGGCTCATCGTGGAGGGCCTCCAGCAGCGCGACCCGGCGCTCGCCGAGGAGGTCAAGAGCCGGATGTTCATGTTCGAGGACATCACGCTGCTCGAGGACCGCGACCTGCAGCAGGTGCTCCGCCAGGTGGACAACGCCGACCTCGCGATGGCGCTCAAGGGCGTGTCCGAGGACGTACGCACCAAGGTCACCCGCAACATGTCCGAGCGTGCTGCGACCTCCCTGCTCGAGGACGTCGAGCTGCTCGGCCCCGTGCTGCTGCGCCAGGTCGAGGAGGCCCAGCAGAAGATCATCGTGGTCATCCGCCGCCTCGAAGACGCCGGTGAGATCGTGCTGAGGAGGGGCGGCGATGACGAGTACGTCCTCTGACCCGGTCGTCCTGCGGGACCTGCCCGACCTCCGCTCGGGGCGGTGGACCCGTCTGGGCAACCGCGAGGTGCTCGGCGACCAGGTCACCGAGTCGACGCTCGCCGCGCTCGCCGAGGACGCCCGGGTGGCGGCGCGCGCGCAGGGCTACGCGGCCGGGTGGGCCGAGGGACGCCGTACCTTCCTGGCGCAGGTCGCCGCCGCGGAGCGGGAGCACGCTGCGCGCCGGGCTGCCGAGGAGGACCGCGCCCGCGTCGAGCACCGCGCCGCGACCATGGCCCTGGCCACCGCGGTCGATGAGGCGCAGACCGAGGTACGGCGGACCCGCGACCTGCTCGCCGCGCGGGCGGTGGACCTCGCGCTGCAGATCGCCGAGGCGGTCCTCGGCCGGGAGCTGGAGCTGGCCGCCGACCCGGGCGCGGACGCCCTGCGCCGCGCGGTGGAGCTCCTGCCCGTGGACGTGCCCGTGACGGTGCGCCTGCACCCCGCCGACCGGGCCCAGCTCGACGCCGGCGTGCTCGGGAACCGCTCGGTGCGCCTCGTCGACGACTCGGCCCTCGGCCGCGGCGACGCGGTCGTGGAGACCGAGGAGCAGGTCGTCGACGCGACGATCGGTGCGGCGCTGGCGCGCGTCCGCGAGGTGCTGGCCGGATGAGCGCGCTGCAGCTGGACACCGCGTGGGAGGCCGCCCGGCCGCGGGTCTACGGGCGTCTGGTGGAGACCAACGGGCTGGACCTCCTGGCGCGCGGCGTGGACGCGGCCGTCGGGGAGATCCTCGAGATCGACACCGGGACGGGGACCGTGCCGGCCGAGGTGGTCGCGAGCACCGCGCGAGGCACGGTGTGCCTGCCGCTGCGCGCCACCGGCGGCCTGCGGGTCGGCGCCCGGGTGCGCGCCACCGGCGCGGCGCTACAGGTCCCGGTCGGCCTCGAGCTGCTCGGCCGGGTCCTCGACGGGCTGGGCCGGCCGATGGACGGGGGTCCGGCCCTCGACCGGTTGCCGCACGTGCCCGTGGAGAACGCCGCCCCGAACGCCCTGCACCGCCGGCTGGTCGACACCCAGGTCGGCCTCGGCGTGCGCGCGCTGGACGCGCTGGTTCCCTGCGGGCGCGGCCAGCGCGTCGGCATCATGGCCGGGTCCGGCGTCGGCAAGTCGACGCTGCTGTCGATGATCGCGCGCGGGACGGATGCGACGCTGTCCGTCATCGCGCTGGTCGGCGAGCGTGGCCGCGAGGTGCGCGAGTTCCTGGAGAACGACCTCGGCCCCCAGGGCCTGGCCCGGTCGGTGGTCGTGATCGCCACCTCCGACGCGTCCCCGGTGGAGCGGGTGCGTGCCGCGTTCGTCGCCACCCGGATCGCCGAGTGGTTCCGCGACGCCGGCGAGGACGTCATCCTCATGATGGACAGCCTCACCCGCGTCGCCATGGCGCAGCGTGAGATCGGCCTGGCGGCCGGGGAGCCGCCCGCGACCCGCGGCTACCCGCCGAGCGTGTTCGGCCTGCTGCCGCGGCTGCTCGAGCGCGCCGGCCCGGGCGTCGCGGGCAGCATCACCGGGCTCTACACCGTCCTCGTCGAGGGCGACGACCTGCAGGACCCGATCGCTGACACCGCCCGCAGCATCCTCGACGGCCACGTGGTGCTCTCCCGGCGGCTCGCCACCGGCGGCCACTTCCCGAGCATCGACGTGCTGGAGTCCGTGTCCCGAGTCGTCAACGCCGTCACCTCACCGCAGCAGCGGGCCGACGCGACCATGCTGCGGCGCCTGCTCGCCGCGCACCGTGACGTCCGCGAGCTCGTCGAGATCGGCGCCTACGCCCCGGGGAGCGCGCCGGACGCGGACCGGGCCCTCGCGCTCATGCCGCGCATCGATGCGTTCCTGCGTCAGGCCGTCGACGAACCGGCGGCGAGCCCGGAGACCTGGGCCCGCCTGCACGCCCTGGTGGGTGCGGCATGACGCATCCCCAGGACCGGGCGCTGGTGGCGGTACGACGGGTCCGCGCCGCCCGCGAGCGCGACAGCAGGATCGGCCTGCAGCAGGCGCTGGTGGCGGCGCGCACCCGCGCCGACGAGGCGGCCGCCGCACAGCAGCGGCTGCGGCAGGCGCCGGCGTTCGCCGAGGGCAGCGCCACGGACCTCCACGTCCACGTCCTGCACACCAGGCTGCTGGCCGCGGACGCGCACGCCGCCGCGGAACGGGCCGAGGCCGGCCGGCTGCTCACCGAGGAGGCGAGCGCGCACTGGCAGCGCGACCGGTCCGCGCTGCGGGTCGCCGAGCTGCTGCTCGAACGCCGCGCCGAGGAGCGCGCGGCCGAGCGTGACCGCCGCGAGGCCCGCGCGCTCGACGATCTCGCGGCCCAGGGCTGGCTGCGCGGCCGCACCGCCGGGGAGGCGTCTCGATGAGCATCGCCGACGTCACCGCACGCATCCAGCAGCTGCAGGGCCAGTTCGCCGCGCTGAGCGGGACGACCCTGCCGGCCCCGACGAGTGCGGCCCCCGCCGCCACCGCCGCCGGCCCCACGTTCGCGGCTGCACTCGACAGCGCGTCCGGCGCGGCGAACGGCTACCCGGACCCCGCGCCGAGCGCCGGCAGCGGCACCGGGGCCACGGGTCAGGCCGTCGTGGACCAAGCGCGCACCTACCTCGGCGTGCCCTACGTCTGGGGCGGCACCGACCCCGCCACCGGGCTCGACTGCTCCGGCCTGGTGCAGACGGTCTACGACAAGCTCGGCATCCACCTGCCGCGTGTGGCCGCCGACCAGGCGCGCGCCGGTACCCCGGTGGCCGGCCTGGCGCTGGCGCAGCCCGGCGACCTGTTGGCCTTCGGCAACCCGGTGCACCACATCGCCATCTACGCCGGTGACGGAAAGATGATCGAGGCGCCACGTCCCGGTCTCGCGGTGCGGGTCAGCGACGTCTACGAGAAGCCCACCGCGATCCGCCGCGTGCTGGGCTCGGCTCCCGTGGGCGCCGCCGGCTCCTCCGGGGCGGCTGCCTGGGCAGGGCCGGCGCCGTTGAGCCTGGCCACGGTGCCCTACTCCGCGCTGTTCCGCACCGCCGAGGTCCGGTACGGCGTCCCCGCGAGCCTGCTCGCCGCGGTCGCGCACCAGGAGTCCGGCTTCGACCCGCACGCGGTGAGCCCCGCAGGCGCCCGTGGGCTCATGCAGCTGATGCCCTCGACGGCCCGGACCCTGGGTGTGAACCCCGACGACCCGGCCCAGGCGGTGGACGGCGCGGCGCGGATGCTGCGCAGCCTGATCACCGAGTTCGGCGGCGTGGACAAGGCGCTGGCGGCCTACAACGCCGGCCCCGGCGCCGTGCACCGCTACAGCGGGGTTCCGCCGTACCCGGAGACGAAGGCCTACGTCCCGGCCGTCCTCGGCTACCAGCACCTCCTGGAGGCGTCGTGAGCATCTCGTCCCTTGCTTCGCGGGGCCCTGGCCCCGGCCCCGCCCCCGCCCCGGCGCCGCGTCCGCGCCCACCCCGGTCGGCCCTGGAGCGGACGACTTCCACGCGTTCATGCAGCGGCACCTCGACCGGTCCGACGACCAGGACGGGAGCGGTACGGCGGAGCGCCCGACCGATGTCCACGAACCCGCCGCCGGCGCGGAGACCGGCCGCGCCGCACGACCGACCGCGCGTGTCGACCGGACGCGCGACCGAGGCGACCGTAGGGACGCGGATCCGGCGGCATCGCGCGGCTTCGACGGAACGCCGGCGGCCGTCCCCGACCCGGCGCACGGGAACAGTTCCCCCGACTCCGCGCCCAGCCAGGACCGAGGCGCGACGCCCGGTTCCGGGCCGGGCCGGGGGCGCACCTCCGGTGCCGGCGACACGGGAACGGGATCCCGTAACGTCGCTGGGGCCGGGCAGGCCGTGGCCGGACACACCGCGGCCGGCGGGACGGGAGCGACACCGGGAAGCCAGGCCGACCGGGGCGCGGGCACGACCGGGCAGGAAAGTGCTGGGGACGCGCACCACCACGATGCCGGCGTCCACGCCGCCGCGTCCGGAGCCCCGGTCCCGACCGGTCAGGCCACGGCCCCCGGCGACGCCCGAACCGCGTCCGCAGGCGCCGCGGGGGCCACCGCCGCGGGCACTGCTGTGACCGGCACGGCTGCCGCCCAGGCGCACGCGGGCTCCGCGAACGCCGGTCCGGCCCAGGGCGGGTCGGCGGCTACCCGGGTCGTCGCCGGTACCGCCGCGACAGGCCGGGGCGCGACCACTGCCCATCCCGCCGGCCATCCCGCCGGCCATCCCGCGGCCTCCACCGGTCATCCCGCGGGCCGGCCCGCAGGCGGCACGGCCGGCGACGACGACCACGGCTCCGGCGCGACGGGCGCGGACGCGCTGCGTGGCGATGCCGGCGCATCCAGCCTCGCCACGGCGTCGCACGCGCCTGCCGTTGCCGCGACCACGGCGACCGGCGCTCCGCAGACGGCCGCGGCCTCACCCGGCGCGGCGGTGCTCGCGCAGGTGCTGCCCGTCGTGCCCCGTCTCGTCATGCGGGGGGACGGTACGCAGCGGATCACGCTCAAGCTGCACCCCGCGGATCTCGGCGAGGTCCACCTGACCGTCACCGTCAAGGACGGATCGGTCGACGTCACGCTGGCCGCGGACCGTGAGGCACGCGACGCGCTGCGCGACGGGTCCTCGCAGCTGCGCTCCCTGCTCCAGCTCACCGGGCACACCGCCGGCCAGCTGGTGATCCGCGACCTGCCGACGTCCGCGTCCGGCGGTGCGCCGTCGTTCTCGGCGAACCTCGGTCAGCAGCAGCACGGCTCCGGCGCCGGCTCCGGCGACGGCTCGGCTGCCTTCACCGGCGACGGCACCGGGCAGGGACAACGCCACCCGGGCGACGCCCGCCGCGCCGCCTTCCCCTCTCCCGGCGGCCCGCAGGCCATACCGGACACACCGAAACCCGTCCGCCGTGTCGGCTACGGCGCGGCCGCCGTCGACCTCAGGATCTAGGAGGACCCATGAGCGTCTCACCCTCGGAGCCGGTGGTGCCGGGTACCACGACCTCCGGCACCACGACGTACGGCCTGGGCGCCGGCACGTCCACGACCTCGGCACTGCCCACCGACCAGATGGGCAAGGACACCTTCCTGAAGCTGATGGTGGCCCAGCTGCGCAACCAGGACCCGATGAACCCCACCGACTCCACGCAGTTCCTCGCGCAGACCGCGCAGTTCACGTCGCTGGAGAAGATGCAGGACCTCGCCGCCCAGAGCGCCCAGGCGCTCTCCGCCCAGATGTCGTTCGGCGCCAGTGGCCTCGTCGGCAAGGACGTCACCTACACGGGCGCGGACGGCACGGAGGCCACCGGCACCGTCGCCGGCGTCCGCTTCACCGCCTCCGGCCCGCTGCTCCACGTCGGCGACACCGACGTCGCCATGAGCTCCGTCGTGGCCGTGGGTACGGCGCCCCCCGCGCCCGCCTCGGCCCCTGCCCCCCAGCCCTGACACACCGGAGCGCTGCACCGGCCGCGGCCGAGAAGCGCCGTCACACCACAGCCTTCCCCGGCGCCCTCGCCGGGCCGTCCCGAAAGGACCGACCATGCTTCGCTCACTGTTCTCCGCCATCAGCGGCCTGCGGGCCAACCAGACCATGCTCGACGTCACCGGCAACAACATCGCCAACGCGAACACCGCCGGGTTCAAGACGAGCAACGTCGTCTTCCAGGACACGCTGAGCCAGATGCTCACCGGGGCCGGCGCCCCGGTCGCGGCCAACCCGCCCGCTCCCGCACGGGGCGGCACCAACCCGATCCAGGTGGGCCTCGGTGTCCAGGTCGGCGCCGTCACCACGAACTTCAACCAGGGGTCCGCGCAGACGACGGGCAGCCCGACGAACCTGATGATCTCCGGGGACGGGTTCTTCGTGGCAAAGCGCGGGAACGAGGACCTGTTCACCCGGGCCGGCGCCTTCAACTTCGACGCGAGCGGCAACCTGGTCACGCCCGACGGCGACATCGTGCAGGGCTACGAGTACAACAACGACGGCACCCCGAAGGTGGACGCGAGCGGCAACCGCGTCGTGGGCGACATCACCATCCCGGAGATGACCGGGGCGACCCGGGACGACCCGACGTCCACGACCACCCCGCCCGCGCAGATCAGCCTGCAGTCCTACAGCATCGGCTCCGACGGCATCATCACCGGGGTGTTCTCCAACGGCGCCAAGATCCCGATGTTCCAGGTCGAGACCGCCGCCTTCGCCAACCCGCCGGGCCTGGAGAAGGTCGGTGACACCGCCTTCCGTCCCACGGGCAACTCCGGTCAGCCGCAGATGGGCGTGGCCGGCTCCGGCCGTCTCGGCACGATCATGTCCGGGGCACTGGAGATGTCGAACGTCGATCTCGCCCAGGAGTTCACCAACCTGATCATCGCCCAGCGCGGTTTCCAGGCGACCTCGCGGGTGATCACGACGTCGGACCAGGTGCTGGAGGAGCTCGTCAACCTCAAGCGCTGAGCAGCGGGGACACCGGGGATCACCTGGGCGACGGGATGACCCCCCGTGTCGCGGGCGCAAGGGCGCGTCAACCGATGCGTGAGCCGGGCATCCCGTGCTTGTACTCGATGGGGTGGCTGGGTGAGCTGCTCGGCGACCTGGTGAGCCTTGTCTTCCCGATCCAGAGCACCGGCCGGTGCCACATCTGCTCGAGCATCAGGGCCGAGCCGGTGTAGACCGCGAAGGTGGCGGCGGCGAAGAAGTCGGCTCCGGCCGCGTGCTGCAGCGTGACATTGCCGGACATGTAGCCGGCGGCCGCGATCAGCGAGGCGGTTCCTGCACAGAACGTCACTGCCACGACTCCGAGATGCACGCGCAGCGCCGCCACGGTTCCGACCAAGGTGACGATGCCCGTGGTGATGAACCAGAAGCCGAAGGGCCGGAACACGTCGCTGCTCGGTTCGGCGAGCACGCCGGTGGCGTCGAGGGCCGTAACAGGCCAGTCCCAGAAGCATCCGAACAGCCCGGTGCCGAGCGTTGCGGACGGTACGACCACCACGCCGCGATGCCCGAAACCGCCGAACAGGTCCGAATCCCACAGGAATCGTCTGCTCGCCTCCGTACCACCCGGCGGTGGGCGGCCACCGGCCACGTCGCGCCGCCGACGCCAGCAGGCCGAGGACGCCGGGGCGGCCACCGGAGTGAGCACGATCCGGGATCGCTCCTCCCATTGCTCCTTGCTCTCCAGGACCTCCGGGCTGCTTCCGTCGCTGTTCGTCATTGCTTGCACCTCCTGGGCTGCGGGTCGGACGGCAGGGCGCGTGGTACCCGTCACAGTGAACAACGAAACCGGAAGGTCGAACTGAGTCCGGTTTGGCCCATGGGCGGCGCGAAATCGGCCATCCACCGTCCGCCCGCGGGGGTCGACAGCCACCGTGGCTGTTGGCTAGACTCGAACACATGTTCGATGACGCCAATCTCGAGAGTGCCGGCCTGGAAACAAGTCCCGCGGCGGCCCGGGGCGCGCGGGCGGTCGCCGGCATGACTGCCGGGCTGGCGGTCCTCGACCGGCACGTCGACGACGCGGAGCGGATCGACCAGATTCGCGCGCTGGAGGAGCTGAAGGCCGCTGCGGCGGCGGCCCAGGCGCGGATCACCGCCGACCTCGATGAGTCGCAGCGGGAGAAACAGGAGGCCGCGGGAATTCCGGCTCGGGAACGGGGCAAGGGGGTGGGCGCCCAGGTGGCGCTGGCCCGGCGGGAGTCACCGTCGCGCGGCGGTCAGCACCTCGGCCTTGCCAAGGCACTCGTCCACGAGATGCCGTGCACCCTGCGAGCCCTCGCCGCCGGGCGACTGAGCGAGTGGCGGGCGACCCTGCTGGTGCGCGAGACCGCCTGCCTGAGCCGGGAGGACCGCGGCACCGTGGACCGGCTGCTGGCCGGCGACCCGGATGCCCTGGAGGGCTGGGGTGACCGGCGTCTGGTCGCCGAGGCCAGGCGGATCGCCTACCGCCTCGACCCCGAGGCGGCCGTGCGACGCAACCGCAAGGCGCACAGCGAGCGGCGGGTCACCTGCCGTCCCGCGCCGGACACCATGGCTTATCTGACGGCGCTGCTTCCGGTGGCCGACGCGGTCGCGGTCTACGCGGCCCTGGGGCGGGAGGCCGACGGTCGCCGGGCTGACGGCGAGGACCGCACCCGCGACCAGATCATGGCCGACGCCCTCGTGGAGCGGGTCACCGGTCACGCCGCGGGCAAGCCCGCGTCCGTCGAGGTGCAGCTGGTGATGACCGATCGGTCGCTGCTCGGCCGGCACCACGAGCCGGCCGTGCTGGCCGGGTTCGGCGTCGTGCCGGCGGAGTGGGCGTGGCAGCTGATCGCTGCGGCCGCGGAGGGCTCCGCTGAGGGAGCCGACGCGGTGTGGCTGCGGCGACTGTTCACGGCTCCGGGCACCGGAGAGCTGGTGTCCATGGACTCCAAGGCGCGGCGCTTCCCGGCCGGACTGACCCGGTTCCTGGTGGCTCGTGACGGCTGGTGCCGCACGCCCTGGTGCGACGCTCCCCTCCGGCACGGCGACCACATCGTGCCCCATCACGCCGGCGGCCCGACCTCGGCGCTCAACGGGCAGGGCCTGTGCGAGGAATGCAACCACACCAAGCAAGCACCCTGGTGGCGTTCTCGGCCACGTCGCGGCGCGGGCGGCCACACCGTGGAGATCACCACGCCCACCGGCCATCGTTACCGCTCCACCGCCCCACCTCTGCCGGGCGCCGGCCCACCACCCCGGTCCTTCCTCGAGAGACGGTTCGCCCAGGTGCTGGCCGGCCACTGAGCGGTGACCACCCTCGGGGCAGGCACGCACTTCGCCACCCGGGCAACCCTTCCTCGCCGCCACGTCGTCCTAAGGTGCACGAAAGGGGTACGACGTGCATGAACCGCCGAACGGCTTCCGCGACTTCGTTGCGGCGCGCTCGCCTGCCCTCGTCCGCAGCGCCTGGCTGCTGACCGGGGACGAGGCGCTGGCCCAGGACCTGGTGCAGACGGCGCTCGCCAAGACCTGGGAGCGCTGGGAGCGCGTCGAGCGCCAGGACGCGCCGGAGGGCTACGTGCGCCGGGTGATGGTCTCCACGTTCCTCTCCTGGCGCCGGCGGCGCTGGCACGGGGAGGTGGCCGTGGCCGCCGTCCCGGACCGACCGTTGACCGCCGATGCGTTCGCCGAGGCCGACACCCGCCGGGCCGTGCAGTCGGCACTTCGTGAGCTGCCGCCGCGGCAGCGGGCCGTCGTGGTGCTGCGCTACTTCGACGACCTCACCGAGGCACAGACCGCCGAGCTGCTCGGCTGCGCGGTCGGCACGGTCAAGAGCCAGGCCGCCAAGGCGCTGGCGAAGCTGCGCAACAGCGCGGCTCTGCTCGGGGCGTGGGACGAGGAGGTCAGCCATGACGCGAACTGAGGACCGGTTGGCAGAGCTGCTCCGCGAGGCCGCCCCGCCCGCGCCGCCGGTCGACGTGGAGGCGGTTGCCCGGCGTGTGCGCCGCCGCCGTACGACGCGCTGGGCGGCAGTCACGTCCGCCGGCGCGGCCGCCGCCGTGGTCGCCGCGATCGCGGTGCCCGCCGGCGTCGGCGGCCACCGGTCGGCGCCGCAGCCCGCGGCACCGTCGCCGTCCCCGCCGACGGCGACCCGCGGTGTCGACCTCACCGGTGCGGTGCCGTGGATCGACCAGAACGCGGGACCCTACGTGCCGCCGGAGAGCTACACCCAGCCACCCCTCACCGACGCACCTGCCTGCACCGCCGGCGACGTGACGGCGCACTACCAGCCGCGCGGGAACGGCGCCGGCGGCCACCTGCTCACCGTGGTCGCCTTCCGCGACACCGGTGACCGTGCCTGCGTGCTGCAGGGGTACCCGTCCCGCGTGGTGGCCCGTGAGCCGGGCCTGCCGGACATCACCGCGACGGACGGGAGCTTCTTCCCCACGGGTGGCACCGCGATCATGGCGCCCGGTGAGCAGACCCTGCTCGGGGTGGAGACCGACACGAGCTGCGCCAAGCGGCCCTCGGGTGGTCCCCCCGGCCCGGCCTACCGCCACCTGGCGATCACGCTCCCCGGGGGCGGCACCGTGACCGTGCGCCGCCCCGAGGGGCTCGACGTGACGTGCGGCCTCGCGTTGACCCGGTTCTACGTCGAGCAGCCGCCGCCCGCCACGCCGCCCGACCCGCTCGCCGGGCTGCACGCCTCACTGGAGGCCATGCCGCTGGCGGACGCCGGGTCGACGATCGGCTACCTGGTACTGCTGAACAACCCGACGGACCGGGCGGTGAGCCTCGAGCGGTGCCCCAGCTACGTGGAGACGCTGGAGGGCGGCCCGGAGCCGGTCAAACGCAGCTACCGGCTCAACTGCGGGCCCGTGGGCCGGCTCGGCGCCGGGGAGGTGCGCCGGTTCGCGATGCAGATCCCTGCGCCGACCCGGCCGGGTAGCTACGTCCTGCGCTGGGGGCTCGCCGGCCCCGGGCTCGAGGCGTTGGACGCCCGGGCCACGATCACGATCACCGGGTCGAGGGGCTGAAGCCAGCGCTCGCGCGGCCGGGGCCACCGGCGCCCGAGGGATGCCTGCCAGCCGTGCGAGCAGGGCGAGGGCGGTCTGCATGGGAGACGACCGCCCTCGCGCGCGGGTGGGGCTGGGAGACTGCCCGAGACCTAGACGTCCGAAGAGCGAGCCGGTCGCGTTCCCCGCGTGCTTGAATCATCGGCACGCCGGAGTCGCTGCTGTAGCCCTGAGTCACAGCAGTTTCAGCAGTCACCTCGCCCCGCTCGCCGAGCGGGCTCGGAACAGGAGCGGTCCTCATGTCGGGTGCGGTTCAGCCAGGGGCCGGCAGTGGCTCCGCGGCCGCGGCGCTGCCCGCCCCGAAGCACGTGCGGGACCTGCTCGACGAGCAGCTCGAGCGTGCGGTGCAGGTCGCGCCCACCTCGCCGTACGCTCCGCACGGGACGCGCGCCCGCACGCTGGCGGTGTACGTCGACGCCCGGCTGCGGGCGCACGCCGTGCTCGCTGCTGACCTGCCGTTCTCGGTGTACGCCGCGGCCGCGGCCGCCCGCGTCCCCGCCGGTGCGACCCCGGCCGTGCTCGCCGAGGGCTGGCTGGGGCCGCAGCTCCTGAGCCGGCTGACCGCGCTCCTGGAGGCGGCCTCGTCGCTGTTCCGCGCGGGACCCGCCGGAGCCGTCACGCTGCACGGGATCTACCCGCCGGCCCAGGCGGCGCCGCCCGACGTCACCGCGTACGCCGCCGCGCTGCGCCGGCGGTTGGACCTGCAGGTGCGCATCTCCGGGTACGGCGCCGGCCGCCTCTCGATCGTCAGCGCCGCCTGACCGGACGCGGCGACCTCCGGGGAAACCTCTCAGGTCCCCGGCGCGGCGGCCGATGGTGACCCCGACGGGCCATGGACGGCCTGCAACTCGGTCGGCACAAGGACGGTGCACAGATGATCGCGCTCACGCGTCTCACGGGTGCGCAGTTCGCGCTGAACCCGGACCTGATCGAGCGCGTCGACCGCACCCCAGACACCGTCATCACGCTGGTCGACGGCACGAAGTACCTCGTGCGCGAGAGCCTCGACGAGGTCGCCGAGCTGGTGATCGCCTACCGCGCCACGGTGCTCTCGGTCGCCGGCAGCCTCGACGTCGACTCGTCCTCCGTACGGCGGAACCGGCTGGCGGCGGTCGCCGAGCTGTCGGACCCGGACCCGTCCGCGCCCGCGGAGGCGCCGGTGGTCCCGTTCAACCCGAGGCAGGCATGATGGACCGCGCCACCACGATCGGCGTCGGTGTCGCGTTCCTGACCGTCCTCGGCGCGAACATCCTCGAGGGCGGCAACCCGATGTCGCTGCTGCTGCTCCCCCCGATGGTCCTGGTCTTCGGCGGCACGATCGGGGCCGCCGTCGCCGGCGGGACCATGGCGGACGCGAAGAACGCGGTGGCGTCGCTGAAGCGCGCGTTCCTGTGGAAGCCGGTGGCCCCCGGGGAGCTGGTTCCCGTCGTGGTGTCGCTGGCGGACAAGGCCCGCCGCGAGGGGCTGCTCACCCTGGAGGGGGCCGCGGCGGAGGTGGGCGACGACTTCCTGAGCCGGGGGGTCGGCCTGGCCGTCGACGGCACCGACCCCGAGGAGCTGCGCGAGATCCTCGAGTCCGAGCTGCTCGCCAAGCGGCTCGCGGACCGGCAGTCCGCCAAGTTCTTCAACGACATGGGCGGCTACGCCCCCACGATCGGCATCATCGGCACGGTCATGGGCCTGGTCCACGTGCTGGAGAACCTCTCCCAGCCCGACAAGCTCGGGCACCTGATCGCCGGCGCGTTCGTGGCCACCCTGTGGGGCGTGCTGACCGCCAACCTGGTCTGGCTGCCGATCGGGAACCGGCTCAAGCGGCTGGGCGACCTGGAGGCCGCGCGCATGGAGCTGGTGATCGAGGGCGTGCTGTCGGTCCAGGCGGGGGCCAACCCCCGGGTGGTCGCCCAGCGGCTGCGGTCGCTGCTGCCGGTGGCCGAGCGGCCGGCCGAGGCGAAGGCAGCCTGACATGGCCCGGTCTCGACGCCGCGAGGTGCACGAGGAGGAGCACGCCAACCACGAGCGCTGGCTACTGACCTACTCGGACATGATCACGCTGCTCATGGTGCTGTTCATCGTGCTGTTCGCGATCAGCCAGGTCGACCAGAAGCGGTTCGAGGAGCTGAAGCAGGGGATGGCCGCCGGCTTCGGCCAGAGCTCGTCGCCGTTCCAGGGCTCGCACGCGGTCATGCCACAGGCGCAGCTCGACCCGATGAGTCCGGTCACGCCGCTGCCCGCCCAGGGGGCACGCCCGGACCAGGTGACCATGCAGGAGCTCGCGCAGCGGGCGCCGGACCGCTCGCAGGAGTACCAGGACGCGCGCGCCGAGGTGGCCCGGCTGACCGCGCTGCGCCGGAAGATCGCCCGGGTGCTCAAGCAGCACGGCTTCCTCCGCGACGTGGCCATGCGGATCGACGAGCGAGGCCTGAGCATCAGCCTGGTGTCACGCCACATCGTCTTCCGGGCGAACGTGGCCGACCTGACGCTGCGGGGCAGGCGGGTGCTCGACGTACTCGCCCCCGTGCTGCGCGACCTGCCCAACCAGATCGACGTGGACGGGCATACGAACCAAGTCAAGGTGAAACCGAAGTACTACCCGACGGACTGGGAGCTCTCCGCGGCGCGTGCGGTCACGGTGCTGCGCTACCTCGACGAGCACGGTCACGTCTCCGGGTCACGCCTGTCCGCGGTTGCCTACGGGCATGAGCGACCGCTGATCGACCCGGCGAAACCGGGCTCGCAGGCGCTCAACAAGCGGGTCGACATCGTGGTGCTGTCCACCGCGTCGGAGGACACCCGCAAGCTCTTCGCCCGGGTCCTCGCGGACCGGGGCCGGTCGTGAGGAGGACAGTCGGATGACGATGCTGGACAACGCGGCGGCCACGCCGGAGCTCGATCTCGAGGAGCCCGCCAAGCGCAGCCGCGTGAAGCTTCTTGTCGTGGTGCTCGCACTGCTGCTCGCGGCGGGGGCCGGCTGGTGGTTCTTCCTGCGTCCGTCGCCGGCCGCGCCTCCGCAGCCGGGTGCGGTGCTCAAGCTGGACCCGATCCAGGTGAACCTCGCGGGCGGCCACTACCTGCGGGTCGGGCTGGCTCTGCAGGCGAGCAAGGACGCCGGCGCCGACCTCGACGGCAGCAAGGCCCTGGACACCGCCATCTCCCTGTTCAGCGGGCAGGACATGACGCAGATGCTCCAGAGCAGCTACCGCAACCGCCTCAAGCAGCGGCTCGAGCGCAAGCTGGACGCGGAGTACGACGGGGAGGTGATCGGGGTCTACTTCACCGACTTCGTCACCCAGTAGCCCTCCGCGGACGTCATACGCCTCGGTCGCTCCGGGGGCCACGCCGCATGACGCCACCGGGGACGTCATACGCCTCGGTCGCTCCGGGGGCCACGCCGTACGACGTCCGGAGCGGTTCTCGGGCGATTTGCTCAGGTCCGCGCGCGCCCGACCGATGGAGCAGGGCGTGACCCCCCCTCCGCCCGGCAGCACCCCGACGTTGCCGGCCGCCACGACGCCGCAGCCACGCCGACGGCGCAGCTCCGTGGTGACGCCGTACGACTTCCGGCGACCGGTCAACCTGTCGCGGGAGAACTCCCGCACGCTCCAGATCGCTTTCGAGACCTTCGCGCGCCAGGCGGCGACCGTCATCACCTCGGCGCTGCGCTCGGTGTGCCAGATCGACCTGCTCGCGGTGGAGCAGCAGACCTACAACGAGTACGTCGAGACGCTCGACGACATGACCTACCTGACGGTCTTCTCCGCCGACCCGCTGCAGCAGCACGCCGTGCTCGAGATGCCTCTGCCCGTCACGATGACCTGCGTCGACCGGCTGCTCGGCGGTCCCGGCGCGGTCGAGCAGCCGCAGCGCCCGCTGACCGACCTCGAGAGCGCGGTCGTCGGCGGTCTGTTCGACCGGCTGGTCGCGGAGGTGCGCTACGGGTTCTCCGCGATCGTCCCGCTGGAGCCCAAGGTGCACGCCGTCGAGTACAGCCCCCAGCTCGCGCAGGTCGCGAACGCCTCCGACGCCATGGTCGTCGGCCGGTTCCTGCTGCACCACGGAGAACGCGAGCATCCGCTGTCCCTGTGCCTGTCCTTCGCCGGGCTGCTGCCCTACCTGACTGCTGCGGCGACCGGTGCCGGTGACCTCAGCGACCGTGAACGGCGCAAGCGGGAGGAGGCCCGCGACCGACTCGCGGCCGGGTTCCAAGACGTCCCCGTCGACGTCGCGGTCCGCTTCCGCAGCACCCTCGCCGACCCGCTGGAGCTTTCCGGCCTCCGCGTCGGTGACGTGGTGCGGCTGCGCCACCCCGCCCAGGCCCCCCTCGACGTGACCGCCGCCGACGTCGTCTTCGCCCACGCCACCCCCGGGAGCCAGGGCCGGCGGCTCGCGGCTCTCGTCGTCGCGCAACCCATGCAGCAGGAGCACCGATGACCGACACCCTCGACCACACCCCCCTCGACCTCGAGCAGTCGCTGCCCACCGCCGGCGAGGCGGTCGCGCCCCTGCTGCCGTCCGCCGGGCCCCTGGCGCCCGGCGTCCCGCAGCCGGCCGCCCTGGTCGACCCGGCGGCGTGGGCCGCCGCCGCCGTCGCGCCGCTGGAGCGGGTGCCCGGCGCGATGGTCGGCGTCCTGGTCCCCCGCGACCTCGTCGACGCGCTGGCAGCCGCGCCGAACGGCGCCCTCGACGTGGCCGCCGCCGTGCAGCCGGCGCTGGACGCCGCAGCCGCGGCCCTCGGGGCCTCGGCGGGGCAGGCGCAGACCGTCACCGGGCCGGACCTGGCCGCCACACTGGTCGCCGCCTCCACCGCACTGCCGTTGCTGGCGGACGGGCAGACCGGCGCGGTCCTGTTCGTCTCCCCGGGCGAGTCCCCCGCGCCGGCGACCTCCGGGTTCCAGGCCGGTGCCGGGTTCGCGACCCCGGCGGCGGCCGGGTCGCCGACCCCCGCCCGCGGCGTGGAGCTGCTGCACGGCGTCACGATGGAGGTCACCGTCGAGCTCGGACGCACCCGGCTCTCGGTGCGCGAGCTGCTGGCGCTGAGCCCCGGCGACGTGCTGGAGCTCGACCGCGCCGCCGGCAGCCCCGCGGACCTGCTCGTCAACGGCCGGTTGATCGCCCGCGGTGAGGTCGTCGTCGTCGACGAGGACTTCGCCCTGCGCGTCACCGAGATCGTCGCCCACTCCTCGCTGGGCTGAGCACGTGCTCGCGCTGGCCCTCCGGGTGGGCTTCTCGCTGGCGATGGTGCTCGGTCTGTTCTGGCTGGTCGCCCGCGCGAGCGCCCGGCGGCTCAACACCGGGCCGCGGGCGCTGCTGCGGGTGCGCGGCCGCCAGTCCCTGTCGCGTACGGCGTCCCTGGCGGTCGTCGAGGTCGGCAGCCGGGTGCTCGTGGTGGGCGTCAGCGACGGCGGTGTGCGGCTGCTGACCGAGCTCGACCCCGACGAGCTCGAGCAGCCGGCAGCCGCGGACGCCGGGGCGGTGACCGGCCAGGACGCGGGCCGGGAAGTGGGGCGCCGCCCTGCCCTGGACGGCTCGGTTCTCTCGGCACTCACCTGGAAGCAGGCGTGGGCGGCGGCGACCCTGCGGCAGTCCCGGCCCTCTCATCAGGACGAGGACGTCGAGTCGGTCCAGCCGCTCGAGCCGGTTCACGCCCCCGTGCAGGAGTCGGCATGACGCTGCCCCGGGCCCGGCTCGGGCGCTGGGCCGCGACGGGACTGCTCGCCGCCGTCGCCGGGCCGCTGCTCGGCTGCACCCTCGCGAGTGCCGCACCGGTGCCGGCGGCCGTGCCCGCCTCAGGTGCACCCGCGTTGGCCGTGCCCGCCTCGGCGCCACGCGTGGCCGCTTCCCCGGCGACGACGGCCGACGCCCCGTCATACTTGCCGGCCCTGGCGCCGGTGCCCGCCGACCCGACCGCACCGCTGCCCGCCGCGCCGCGGGGGCCGACCGGACCGCGGGGACCGCGGGCGACCACCGGCCAGGGCGACGTCACGGTCAGGTTCGACAACCTCACCAAGAAGCCGAGCACCCCGATCCTGGTGCTGCTCGGCCTGACGCTGCTCAGCCTGGCGCCGGCGATCCTGCTGACCTGCACCAGCTTCACGAAGATCCTGGTCGTGCTCGGTCTGACCCGCAACGCGCTCGGCCTCCAGCAGACCCCGCCCAACCAGGTGCTGGCCGGACTGGCGCTGTTCCTGAGCATGTTCATCATGGCGCCGGTGCTGAGCCAGATGAACCACGACGGGTTGCAGCCCTACCTGCACGGCACGAAGACGCAGACCCAGGCCTGGGACGACGGGATCCAGCCGCTGCGCGGGTTCATGCTGAAGCAGACCGGCGACAAGGAGATCGCGCTGCTCACCGACGTCGCGCACCGGCCCAAGCCGGACAAGCCCGCCGACGTCGCGCTGTCCACGCTGGTGCCCGCCTTCGTGCTCAGCGAGCTCAAGCAGGCTTTCATCATCGGCTTCATGATCTTCATCCCGTTCCTGGTCATCGACATCGTCGTGGCCGCCGGGCTGATGTCGCTGGGCATGATGATGATGCCGCCGGTGATGGTGTCGCTTCCCTTCAAGCTGCTCCTGTTCGTGATGGTGGACGGCTGGGGCCTCATCGTGACCTCGCTGGTCAAGAGCTACGGAGGATGAGGCGATGACCGACAGCGCGGTGATCGACATCGCCCTCCAGACCATGCTCGTCGCGCTCAAGCTGAGCCTGCCGATCCTGGTCCCCGCACTGGCGGTGGGGTTCGTCATCTCCCTGGTGCAGTCGATGACGCAGATCCAGGAGTTCACCTTGGCGTTCGTGCCGAAGCTCGTGGCGGTGGGCATCTCGCTGCTGGTGTCGGGCAACTGGATGCTGCACACGCTGGTCGCCTACACCCACGACCTGTTCGCCCGGCTGCCCGGGCTGCTCGGGTAGCCGTGACCGTCACGATCGCCGGCGCACCGCTGCTCGCGCTGGTGCTCGCCTCGGTGCGGCTGGTCGCCTGGCTGGTCGTCGTGCCCCCGTTCTCCTCCCGCGCCGTCCCGATCACCGCCAAGACGCTGCTGGCCTTCGGCCTGGCCCTGGCGGTCGCCCCGGGTCTGGTCGCCGACGCGCCGCCGGCCGACGGCTGGGCGATCCTCGCCTCGGCGGCGCAGGAGGCGCTGATCGGCGCCACGATGGGCTTCGTCACCTACCTGGTGTTCGCCGCGGTGCAGGCCGCCGGCGAGCTGATCGACCTGTTCGGCGGGTTCAGCCTCGCCGCCGCGTTCGACCCGCTCTCGCAGAACACCAACTCGGTCAACGGCAAGCTGTTCTCGATGCTGGCGATGATGCTGCTGTTCGCCAGCAACGCCCACCTGCTCATCATCGGCGGTCTGCTGCGCTCGTTCACCACAATTCCGCTGGGCAGCGCCTGGCAGGTGGGCAACGCCACCGACGTGGTGACCCGGATGTTCGGGCTGTTCTTCACCTCCGCGGTGCAGATCGCGCTGCCGCTGATCGCGGTGCTGTTCCTCGCCGACCTGGGCCTGGCCCTGCTGACCCGGGTGGCCCCGCAGCTCAACGCGATCACGATCATGTTCCCGGCGAAGATCGCCTTGACGCTGACGCTCGTCGGCCTGTCCTTCGCGGTGCTCCCGCACGCGCTGCCGCGGCTGCTGGAGGCACTCTCGCAGGCCTTCGGAGCGCTGCGATGACGGGGGGAGCCGCGAGCGCTCCCGCCCGGGGGTGCGGGGCATGAGCAGTGAGGAGCGTACCGAGAAGGCCACCCCCAAGAAGCTCAAGGAGAGCCGCAAGGAGGGCCGGGTCGCCCGCACCCCCGAGCTGGGCGCCTGGGCCGCGATCCTGGTGGTGGCCCTGACCATGCACACCCTGGCGGCCCGTGGTCTCGGCTCGGTGCGGACCCTGCTGCTGCGCAGCCTCGACGCGACCGCGCAGCCGGACACCGCGCGCGCTCTGGAGCTGCTGCACCGAGGTTTCGTGCTGATGCTCGTGCTCGCGCTGTGCCTGGGGGCCGGCGTGCTGGCGATCTCGGTGGCCGCCGCCACCGCCCAGGGCGGCTTCTTCGTCGCCACCAAGAAGCTCAAGCCGAAGCTCTCCCACCTCAACCCGCTCCAGGGCGCCAAGCGGCTGTTCGGACCGCAGGCGCTCTGGGAGGGCGCGAAGATGCTGCTCAAGAGCGGGCTCGTCGCGCTCTTCGTGTGGCGGGCGGTGCAGGCGCTGATGCCGCTGGTCGGCGGCCTGCTGCCGATCCCGGTGACCCTCGACCTCGGGGCCGCCGCGGCCACCGGGCTGATGCGTGACGTCGCGGCCGCGGGCCTGCTCGCCGCGGCCGCCGACTACGCGGTGCAGCGCCGCCGGGTCGGCAAGCAGGTGCGGATGACCAAGAAGGAGGTCCGCGACGAGCACAAGCAGAGCGAGGGCGACCCGATGGTGCGCAGCGCGATCCGGTCGCGCCAGCTCGCCGCGGCGCGCAACCGGATGATGGCCGACGTCCCCACCGCCGACGTGGTGCTCGTCAACCCCACCCACGTCGCCGTCGCGCTGCGCTACGACCCGGCCGAGGGCACCCCCCGGGTGGTGGCCAAGGGCGCCGGTGTGGTGGCGGCGAAGATCCGCGAGCTCGCTGCCGAGCACCGGGTGGCGCTGGTCCAGGACGTGCCGCTGGCCCGGGCACTGCACGCCACCTGCGAGGTGGGCCAGGACATCCCGCGCGAGCTCTACCACGCGGTCGCGCAGGTGCTCGCGTTCGTGCTCAGCCGCCGCGCCTCCGGCACGGCGGCCGGATGGCACCGCAGCCCCCGCGCGCAGGCGACCGTGCCCGACGTACCGAGGAGCGGGCGCCGCCGCCGAGCGCCCGCCGCGGAAGCCTCAGGTCCGGCGCCCGCCGGCCGATAAGGACCCCGCCAGGACGGCAGCCAGGTCGCACCACGGAGGGTGCACGCTCTCGGCGACCCCGAAAGGCCCACGCGCGTGGCAGCAACCCTTGCGGCCCCTCCGACCCAGAAGCGGTTCGCCGCCGTCGGCGTGCCGGTGGCCGTCGTCGGCATCGTGGTGATGCTCGTCGTGCCGATGCCGGCCGTGCTGCTCGACCTGCTCATCGCGGCCAACATCAGTGCCGCGCTGGTCATCCTCCTCACCGCGATGTTCGTGCACCGGCCCCTGGACTTCTCCTCCTTCCCGGCGCTGCTGCTGGTGGCCACGCTCTTCCGGCTGGCCCTCAACGTCAGCGCCAGCCGGCTGGTGCTCCTCGACGGCTTCGCCGGCAAGGTCATCGACACCTTCGGCCACTTCGTGATCGGCGGCTCGCTGGTCGTGGGCATCATCGTGTTCGCGATCCTCGTGGTGATCCAGTTCGTCGTCGTCACCAACGGCGCCGGGCGCGTCGCCGAGGTGGGCGCCCGGTTCACCCTCGACGCGATGCCGGGCAAGCAGATGGCCATCGACGCCGACCTCAACTCCGGTCTCATCGACGAGGACGAGGCCCGCCGCCGCCGGGCGGAGGTCGCCGGTGAGGCCGACTTCTACGGCGCGATGGACGGCGCCTCGAAGTTCGTCAAGGGCGACGCGATCGCCGCGATCATCATCACGCTGGTGAACCTGATCGGCGGGTTCACCGTCGGGGTGGTGCAGCACGGCATGTCCCTGTCCGACGCGGTGCACACCTACAGCCTGCTCACCATCGGCGACGGCCTGGTCTCGCAGATCCCCGCGCTGCTGCTCTCGGTCGCGACCGGCCTGATCGTCACCCGCGCGACCGGCGACGCCGACATGGGCTCCGACCTGATCCGGCAGATCACCCGGCACCGGCAGCCGCTGCGCATCGCCGGCGGCGCGGCGCTGTTCCTGTGCCTGATCCCCGGCATCCCGAAGATCCCGTTCCTCGTGGCCGGGGGCGCGGTCCTGTTCCTGTCCACCCGGGTCCCCGGTGAGCCGGCCCCGTCCGGCGACGACCTGCCCGAGCTCGCGCCGCTGCCCGCGCCGGACTCCGTGGAGGCACTCCTCGAGGACCTGCGCGTCGACCCGCTCGAGCTCGAGCTCGCCGCCGACCTCATCGACCTCGTCGACCCCAGCAGCGGCGGCGACCTGCTCGACCGGGTCAAGGCGCTGCGGCGCAAGGTGGCCGGTGACCTCGGCGTGGTGGTCCCGCCGGTGCGCACCCGCGACAACCTCGACCTGCCGCTCGGCTCGTACGCGATCCGGCTCTTCGGCGTCGAGGTGGCCCGCGGGGAGGCCCCGCCCGGCACGGTGCTGGCGATCGGCGACCACCTCGACGGGCTCCCGGGCCGTCGTACCCAGGAGCCGGTCTTCGGCCTCGCCGCCGTCTGGGTGCCGGTCGAGCTGCGCAGCCAGGCCGAGCTCGCCGGCGCCACCGTGGTGGACCGGTCCTCGGTGCTGACCACCCACCTGGCCGAGGTGGTCCGCGACCACGCGTCCCGGCTGCTCGGCCGCGAGGACGTCAAGATGCTCACCGAGGCCGTCCGCCGCACGCACCCGGTGGTGATCGAGGAGCTCACCCCCGCCCAGCTCTCGCTCGGGGAGATCCAGCGGGTGCTCCAGGCCCTGCTGGAGGAGCAGGTATCGATCCGCGACCTGGCCCGTGTCCTCGAGGCGCTCTCGTTGCGGGCCCGCGTCGGCAAGGACCTCGACGGCCTGGTCGAGGCGGCCCGCGAGACCCTCGGCCCGGCGGTGTCCGCGCCGTACGTGCAGTCCGGCGCCCTGCACGTGCTCAGCTTCGAGCCGGTGCTCGAGCAGCGGCTGCTGGAGTGCCTCCGGGTGACCGAGGACGGCGGCTTCCTGGCGCTGGACGCGGACCTGTCCCAGGCGGTGCTCAACCAGCTGATGACGCTGAGCCAGGAGGCCGAGCAGCGCAACCAGTCCCCGGTGCTGGCGTGCGCCCCCCAGGTGCGGGCGGCGGTACGACGGGCGGTGGCGCCCGTGCTGCCGCGGCTGCCGGTGCTGTCCTACAGCGAGCTCACCGGCCCGCTCCAGATCCAGTCCGTGGGTGTCGTCTCGGCGCCGGCACCCGCACTGCCCGTGACGTGACCGTGGTGAGAGGAGAGTGACCCGATGGACCTGCTCTCGGTGCCCGTGCTGGGCGGGGCGGCACTGGTGAGCTCGCCGGCGTGGTGGGCCGCCTTCGTGGACGGCACCCGCTCGCCGTCGTTCGCGCTGACCCGCTACCTGGCGTGCGTCGTGCTGTGCTGGGTGGCGCTGCAGGTGGTCGGTGTGATCGTCGGGCCCGTGGAGCGAGCGGGTGCCCCCGTGGACGCGCCGGAGGACGCGGAGGAGGGCTGAGGGCCGAGGGCGCCTCCCCGGGTCCGGGAAGACGCCCTCGGTGGGTGCGGGCGGCAGGTCACCCGCGCTCGGTGCGGCGACGCCTCTCCCACAGGAGGAGGCAGCCGCCCAGGGCGATCGCGCTCGCGCCGGTCACGCCGAACAGAGTGCTGCGGTCCGCCGCGCCGGTGGCCGGCAGCTGTTCACCCAGGACCAGGGGCGTGCGCGGCTTCGGCTTCGGTCGCACGACCTCCTCGCCGAGCACCTCGGGGGTGCTGTGCGTGGTGGTGCAGTCCGCCGCCGCGAGGCAGCGGCCCCCATCGCCGACCGGGGCGACCACGTTTTCGAGGATGACGCCGTTCGACCCCGGAGTCACCGTGACCGTGTAGCCGACCGTGGCCGACAAAGGGGGCGAGAGAGCGCAGCGCGAGCGGCAGGCGCCGGTCACGTCGGTGTGAAGGCTGGCTGGCCATGATCCCTCCGGATCAGTCGGCCACCGTGAGCAGCACAGCAGAGGGTGTGCTCGAATGCCCGGCGCGGCGTGGCCGCACCAGGCGCTGTGACGACGCCCCCCACCAAGGCCCCCCAAGGTGGTACTGCTGGATCTGTACGCGGCCCGATCGGCGGTCGCTGCTCGGTCCGCACGTTGTCGAGAGCCGGCCATGTCTCCCTCTCCGAGCCGGGAGGCTCGGGGCCACGGACGGTCCTTGTTCTGCGCTGCAGCCGGCCGCCCCCGGCCGGCTGATGCGTCCATCGTTCGGCGACCGAGATCAGGGACGCCAGAGTCCGGAGCCACGATTTACCTTGTTTCGCCGAGAATGACCCTGACGCGCCAGATCGCATGACACGCGAGGATCCGCCGACATGACCCGTTCGGGAGGTCGGGGATCGCGCGAAGAGGCCATACCGCTCAGGTGACGGCCGGCGGCTCGATCAGCACGTGCGCCCGGCGCGCGCTCTGGGCCACGATGATGCCCGCGACCACGGCCACACCGCCGGCCAGCGCCACCGCGTCCAGCGACTCGTAGAACCACACCCACCCGAGTGCGCTCACCCCGATCGGCTCGAGCATCGCCACCATGGTCACCGTCGTGGCCTTGAGGTGCTGGAGGGCGGTGAGCTCGACGCCGAACGGCAGGAGCGTGCCCATCACCACCACCCAGGCGAGCACGAGCCACAGCGGGACCATGTGGCCGCTCAGCCGGCCGAGCAGGTCGGTGGCGTCGCCCAGGCTCGCCCAGTCGAAGCCGGTGATCGGTGTGGCCGCGTTGAGCAGCAGGGTGGCGACCAGGAACGACCAGAAGATGACCCGCAGCGGGTCGACCTGGCCGACACCGTGCTCCCCGACGAGGAAGTACGTCGCGAACGAGACCGCCGCGCCGGCGCCGGCGAGGACTCCGACGACGTCGAACGAGAGCCCGCGCCAGATGCCGGTGGCGGCGGCGAGCCCGCCCCACGCCAGGACCAGTCCCAGCCACATCCGCGGGCGCACGCGCTCGCGCTGCACGAACCGTGCCCAGAGCGCGACCAGGATGGGTGCCTGGTACTCCAGCAGCAGCGCCATGCCGATCGGCAGCCGGTCGATGGCGACGAAGTAGGTCCACTGCAGCGCCGCCACGCCCACGACGCCGTGCAGCAGGAGCAGCAGAGCCAGCCGGCCGCGCGGCGGTCGCAGCGCGTTCCGGTGGAACAGCGCGGCGACGACCAGCAGGATCACCCACGTCCCGGTGAGCCGGATCGTGGTCAGCATGGCGGGGTCGACTCCGCCGCGCAACGCCACGCGTGAGACGCCGGCGTTGACGATGAACATGCTCGCGCCGAGGACGACGAGCACGAAGCCGAGCGGGGCGTTCCTGGTGGGCACCGGACGAGTGTAAGGGGCGAACTGCGTGGATGCTCCTGTCCTGTCGCGGCGCGGGATTGGCTAGGGTTTCGCTCATGAGCAAGCCCCAGGTGCGTCCGGCCATCCTCGGCATCCCCGCCTACGTCCCGGGCAGGCCGCCGGCGCCGCGCGAGGGCGTCCCGACGTACAAGCTGTCCTCCAACGAGAACCCGCACGCGCCCCTGCCGGGCGTCGTGGAGGCGGCGGTCGAGGCCGCCCACAGCATGAACCGCTACCCCGACATGGGCTGCACCGCTCTCTACGAGGCGCTGAGCCGCACGCTCGACGTACCCACCTCCCACCTGGCGGCGGGCACCGGCTCGGTGGCGGTCCTGTACCACCTGCTGCAGGCCTTCTGCCAGGACGGCGACGAGGTGGTCTACGCCTGGCGGTCGTTCGAGGCGTACCCGATCGCGGTGTCGGTCACCGGAGCGACCTCCGTGCAGGTGCCGCTGGCGCCCGGCGCGCGGCACGACCTCGACGCCATGTCCGCCGCGGTCAGCGAGCGCACCAAGGTCGTCATCGTGTGCAGCCCGAACAACCCGACCGGCCCCGCGGTCACCCGCCACGAGCTGGAGGCGTTCCTGGCGAAGGTGCCCTCTCACGTCGTCGTGGTGCTGGACGAGGCGTACCGGGAGTTCGTGCGCAGCAGCGATCCGTTCGACGGGGTCGACGCCTACCGCGGGCGCGACAACGTCGTGGCGATGCGGACCTTCGCCAAGGCCTACGGGCTGGCGGGGTTCCGGGTCGGGTACGTCGTCGCGCCCGAGCCGATCGCGGCAGCCGTCCGCGCGTGTGCCCTGCCGTTCGGAGTGTCGTCGGTGGCGCAGGCGGCTGCCATCGCGTCCCTGGAGCGGGAGGCCGAGCTGATGGAGCGCGTGGACGCCGTCGTCGCCGAGCGGGAGCGTGTGCTCGCGGCCCTGCGCGACCAGGGTTGGGAGGTGCCCGACGCCCAGGGCAACTTCGTGTGGCTGGCGCTCGGTGAGCGCACCGCGGAGTTCGCGGCGGCCGCCGAGGAGGCGGGCATCATGGTGCGGCCGTTCCTGGGCGAGGGCGTGCGGGTGACGATCGGGGAGCCGGTGGCGAACGACCTCTTCCTCTCGGTGGCTGCCGCGTTCCGCTGACACCGTGCTCGGGCGCCCGGGGATGCCGCCGGAGCCTCCTCGCGGAGGCCTCGCCGGGTGACAGCGGCGCGGAAATGAAGTTGGGGAGTGTCAGAGGCACGCGGTAATCTGTGCCTTACACCTTTTCGCCACAACTTCACCCGCAGGACCGTCCCGTGCTCACCCGCGCGCGGCGGGCCGGCACGACGAGGGGACTGCAACCAGCAGATGTCGAGCGCGCTGCCCGAGACCAAGGGACCCGACGACCATCCGCCCGCCGGGGTGCACTCCCTGTGGCGGTTGCGCGGGTACCTCCGCCCGCACCTGGCCTCGCTGGTGGTCATGCTCGTCTGCGCGCTCGGCGGGGTGGGCCTCTCGATCGCGATCCCGCTGGTGATCAAGGCGATGATCGACGGCCCGATCGCCCGGCACGAGACCGGCCCGGTCGTCCCGCTGGGGCTGCTGGCGCTCGCGCTCGGCGTGCTGGAGGCGGTGCTGATCTTCGGCCGGCGCTGGATCCAGTCCGACGCCGTGCTCAACGTCGAGACCGCCATGCGCCACGACCTCTACGAGCGGCTGCAGGCCTTGCCGATGGCCTTCCATGGCCAGTGGCAGTCCGGCCAGCTGCTCTCGCGGGTCACCACCGACCTGTCGAGCATCCGGCGGTTCTTCGGCTTCGGGATGCTGTTCCTCGTCATCAACGTGGTGCAGCTGGTGGTCACCACGCTGGTGCTGCTGCGGATGTACTGGCCGCTCGGCCTGGTGGTGGCCGCGGTCTCGGTCCCGATCATCGTGCTGTCCACCCGCTTCGAGCGCCGCTACGTGCTGGTGTCCCGGCGGGTGCAGGACGAGCAGGGCGACCTGGCCACGCTCGCCGAGGAGGGCGCCGTCGGGGTCCGGGTGATCCGCTCCTTCGGCCGCAGTCGCTACGTCTCGGACAACTACGAGCGGGCCGCCCGCACGCTCTACGACACCTCGATGGACAAGGTGCGGCTGTCCTCGAAGTTCTGGACCTTCCTCGAGGTGATCCCCAATGTCGCCGTGGTCCTGGTGCTGCTGCTCGGCGCGTACGGCGTCGGCACCGGCCACCTCACGCTCGGCACGCTGGTCGCCTTCATCACCCTGATGCTGTCCCTGGTGTGGCCGATCGCCTCACTCGGCTACATCCTCGCGATGGCGCAGGAGGCGATGACCGCGTCGGCCCGGGTGCTGGAGATCTTCGACACCCGGCCGTCGATCGTCTCCGGCGCCACCGTGCTCGAGCGCCCGCGCGGGCACCTGCGCTTCGAGCGCGTCAGCTTCGCCTTCCCCGACCAGCCCGACGAGCCGGTGCTGCGCGACGTGAGCCTCGACGTCGCCCCCGGCGAGACCGTCGCGATCGTCGGTGCGACCGGGTCGGGCAAGACCACGCTGACCGCGCTGGTGCCCCGGCTGTACGACGTCACCGGTGGCCGCATCACCATCGACGGGGTCGACGTACGCGACCTGAGGCTCCACGACCTGCGCTCGATCGTGGCCACCGCCTTCGAGGAGCCGACGCTGTTCTCGATGAGCGCCCGGGAGAACCTCACCCTGGGCCGGCGCGAGGCCACCGACGAGGAGGTCGCCGAGGCCGTCGAGGTCGCCCAGGCAGGGTTCGTCCACGACCTGCCCTGGGGGCTCGACACCCGGATCGGCGAGCAGGGCATGTCCCTGTCCGGGGGCCAGCGGCAGCGGCTCGCGCTCGCCCGGGCGGTGCTGGCCCGGCCGCGGATCCTGGTGCTGGACGACACGCTGTCCGCGCTCGACGTGCACACCGAGAAGCTGGTCGAGGAGGCGCTGCGCCGGGTGCTGGCCGACGCCACCGGCATCGTCGTCGCGCACCGCGCCTCCACGGTGCTGCTCGCCGACAAGGTCGCGCTGCTGCAGGACGGCACCCTCACCCATGTCGGCGACCACAGCGAGCTGCTGGCCACCGTGCCCGCGTACCGGTCGCTGCTGGCCGCGGACGCCGACTCCGACGCGGACCTCGAGGAGATGTCGGCATGAGCGGGGTCTCGACAAGCTCGACCTCCGGGGGGGACAAGTCGGCCTCCGGGGACAACCCCTCCGACGCCGAGAACGTCGCGGCCGAGGTCCCCGAGGAGGAGTGGCGCGGGGTCGCCGCGGAGCAGCGCGGGGACGAGCTGAGCATCGCCGCGACCGGGCTGCTGCGCTCCCGCTCGCGGCGGCTCCTCGGCCAGCTGCTGCGCCCGCACAAGAAGCTCATCTGGCTGCTGGTCGGCATCGTGCTGGTCGAGAACGTCTCCCGGCTCTCGGTGCCCTACCTGGTCAAGGAGGGCATCGACCGCGGCATCCCGCCGATCCGGCAGCACGGCGACACCACCACGCTGTTCGTGATCGTCGGGGTGGTCTTCGCCGCCACGATCGTGCAGGCGCTGAGCCGCCGCACGTTCCTGGTGCTCTCCGGGCGGATCGGCCAGGACATGCTCTTCGAGGTGCGCCGCCGGGTGTTCCGGCACTTCCAGCGACTCTCGCCGGCCTTCCACGACGAGTACACCTCCGGACGCGTGATCTCCCGGCAGACCTCCGACATGGAGGCGATCTACGAGATGCTCGAGACCGGGTTCGACGGCCTGGTCACCGCCGTGCTGACGCTCGTCGGGGTCGCCGTGCTCCTGCTCACCCTGGACGTGAAGCTGGCGCTCGTGGCGCTGTCCTGCTTCCCGTTCCTGCTGTGGCTGTCGAACTGGTTCCGCACCGAGTCGGCGAAGAGCTACCGCGTCACCCGCGAGAAGGTCGCGCTGGTGATCGTGCACTTCGTCGAGTCGATGCTCGGCATCCGCGCGGTGCAGGCGTTCCGCCGCGAGCCGCGCAACCAGGAGATCCTCGACGACGTCAACGACCAGTACCGCCGCGCCAACCTGCGCGCGTTCCGCCTGGTCGCCTGGTTCATGCCGGGCATCAAGCTGATCGGCAACGTGACGATCGCGGTGGTGCTGCTCTACGGCGCGCACCTGGCCTTCAACGGCGAGGTCACCGTCGGGGTGCTGGCGGCGTTCCTGCTCTACCTGCGGCAGTTCTTCGAGCCGATGCAGGAGATCTCGCAGTTCTACAACACCTTCCAGTCCGCCTCCGCAGCGTTGGAGAAGCTCTCCGGCGTGCTCGAGGAGGAGCCCACCGTCCCCGAGCCCACCGACCCGGTGCCGTTGCCGGACGTGCGCGGCGAGGTGTGCTTCGACGACGTGCGGTTCGAGTACGTCGCCGGGGCGCCCGTGCTGCCCGGGCTGCGGCTGACCGTCCCGGCCGGGCAGACCGTCGCGCTGGTCGGCACCACCGGCGCGGGGAAGACCACGATCGCCAAGCTGCTGTCCCGGTTCTACGACCCGGTCGCCGGCCGGGTGCTGCTCGACGGAGTCGACCTGCGCGACCTCGACGAGGCGACGCTGCGCGGGTCCGTCGTCATGGTGACGCAGGAGAACTACATGTTCGCCGGCTCGGTGGCCGACAACATCCGGTTCGGCCGTCCCGAGGCGTCGATGGACGAGGTCGTCGCGGCCGCACAGGCGATCGGCGCGCACGACTTCATCACCAAGCTGCCCGAGGGGTACGACACCGACGTGGCCAACAAGGGTGGCCGGCTGTCGGCGGGGCAGCGCCAGCTGGTCGCCTTCGCCCGGGCGTTCCTGGCCGACCCCGACGTGCTGATCCTCGACGAGGCCACCTCCTCCCTCGACGTGCCCTCGGAGCGGCTGGTGCAGCGGGCGCTGCGCACGATCCTCGCCGAGCGGACCGCGGTGATCATCGCGCACCGGCTCTCCACGGTGGAGATCGCGGACCGGGTGCTGGTGCTCGAGCACGGCGGGATCGTCGAGGACGGGCCGCCGGCCGCCCTGGTCGAGTCCGGCGCCGGCCGGTTCTCCGACCTGCACGACGCCTGGCTGGAGTCCCTCGCCTGACGCCGCCGGTTTACCACGGTCCCGTGTTGTTCTGGCCCTCCCCACAGTGATCTCACCACGGGAAGCGGCAGTTCTCCGTGGGAAGTGGGGTATGGGAGGCCACCGCGGCAAGCGCGGCGCGGGCCGTGTCGCCCGAGGCGTGGCCCGCGCGCTGGGACCCACGCCATACTGGCCGGGTGGAACCCGTCATGACGAGCCGGGTGTACGGCTACCGCTGGGTGGTGCTCGCCGCCCTGATGGCGGTGAACCTGACCATCCAGCTGCTGTGGATCAGCTACGCCTCCGTCTCCGGACCCGCCGCCCGCTACTTCGGCGTCTCGGACGTCGCCGTCGGGGCGCTGGCGATGGTGTTCATGGTCGCCTACGTACCGCTGTCGCTGCCCGCCTCGTTCCTCATCGACCGACGCGGCCTGCACGTCGCGAGCGGTGCCGGCGCCCTGCTGGCCGGCTTCGCGGGGGTGGCCCGGGGCCTGGCCGGGTCCGACTACTCCACCGTGCTGGCCGCGACGATCGCCGCCGCGGTCGCGCAGCCGTTCCTGCTCAACGCCTGGACCACGGTCTCGGTGCACTGGTTCCCGCGTCGCCAGCGC
Source organism: uncultured Actinomycetota bacterium (assembly GCA_963709685.1). Lineage (GTDB taxonomy): Bacteria > Actinomycetota > Actinomycetes > Propionibacteriales > Nocardioidaceae > Nocardioides_B. The sequence goes on along the minus strand of CAVPXH010000018.1, from coordinate 69,054 downwards.
GCCACCGCGGTCAGCCTGGTCACCCTGGCCAACCTGGTCGGGACCGGCGCCGGGCTGGCACTCACCCCCGCGTTGGTGGACCGGTTCGGCTTCACCCCCACGCAGCTTCTGTACGGCGTCTGCGCACTGTTCACCGGCCTCTTCTTCGTGCTCGTCGTGCGCGACCGCCCACCGCTCCCGCCGGAGCCCGATGAGCAGCCCGGCGAGAGTCGGGCGCTCATGCTCGACGGCCTGCGGCACGCCCTGCGGGTCCGGCCGTTCGTCGTGTTCCTCGCCCTGGCCTTCATCGGGATGGGCGTCTTCAACGGGCTCTCGACCTGGGTCGACGCGATCGTGCGACCGCGGGGCCTGACCACCGCCGACGCCGGCGACCTGGGCGCGCTGCTGCTGCTCGGCGGCGTGATCGGCGCCGTGGTGCTCTCCGCGCTGTCGGACCGTGCCGGTCGCCGGGTGCCCTTCCTGGGGCTGGCGCTGATCGTCGCCGCGCCCGCGCTGCTCGGGGTCGCCTTCCTCACCACGATCCCGCTGCTGTTCGCGTCGGCGTTCGTGCTCGGCTTCTTCATGACCAGCGCGATGCCCATCGGCATGCAGTACTCCGCCGAGATCACCGCCCCCACCCCCGAGGGCACCTCCAACGGCCTGGTGCAGCTCGTCGGCCAGCTGTCCGTGGTGTTCGTGGCGCTGATGGCCGTGACCCGGACCCCCTCGGGCTCCTTCGGGCCGTCCCTCGGCGTGCTGGCCGCGCTGCTGCTCGTCGGCGGCCTGGTGGCGCTGCGGCTGCCCGAGCCCCCGGACCGTCGTACGGCGGGGGCGGTGGCCGGCGCTGTCGCGGAACCCGCCCCGCCTGCGCGTCCCCCCTCCTAGCATGCAGGTGGAGGGCGGGACCGGCGCCGAGCGGTTCGGGGCAGGCGTCCCGTGGCACGCATGGCCGAGGACTACCCCTACGCCGCACGGTTCCCGGTCCACCGGGGGCTGCCGGAGAACAGCCGGCCCCGCGAGGACGTGCTCGGCGAGCTGCACGAGATGGCCGCCGAGGAGGACGCGTTCTGGGAGACCGGCAAGTGCTCGGGGACGATGTACTCCGGCGACCACGACCACTACCGGTTCCTCAACGAGGCCTTCGGGCTGTTCGCGCACGTCAACGTGCTGCAGCGCGACATGTGCCCGAGCGCCACGAAGTTCGAGGGCGAGATCATCGCGATGGCCCTCGACCTGATGCACGCCGACGCGGTCACCGACACCACGCCGGCCGGCCTGGTCACCACCGGCGGCACGGGCAGCATCCTGCACGCCGTACGCGCCTACCGCGAGCACGCCGCCCAGCACCGCGGGATCGCCCGGCCGAACTTCGTCAAGCCCGAGACCGGTCACCCGGCCTTCGACAAGTCCTGCCAGCTGCTCGGGATCGAGCTGCGGACCGTCCCGGTCGACCCCGACACCACGCTCGCCGTGCCCGACGCGATGGCCGAGCGGATCGACGAGGACACGATCGCGATCATGGGGTCGGCGTGCAACTACGGCTACGGCACGATCGACCCGATCGCCGAGCTCGGGCAGCTCGCGCTCGAGCGCGGCGTCGGCCTGCACGTGGACGGCTGCCTGGGCGGGTTCCTGCTGCCGTTCGGGGAGGAGCTCGGGTACGACGTGCCGCCGTTCGACTTCCGCGTCCCCGGGGTGACGTCGATCTCCGCCGACACCCACAAGTACGGCTACGCGTTCAAGGGCAGCTCCACTGTGCTGTTCCGCGACCAGGCGCTGCGCGACGCGCAGTACTTCCACCTCGTGGGCTGGAGCGGAGGCAAGTACATGTCGCCCGGCATCGAGGGCTCGCGCTCGGGGGGCCTGCTCGCCTCGACGTGGGCCTCCATGGTGCAGCTCGGCCGTGAGGGCTACCGGCAGCACGCCCGGGAGATCTTCTCCACCGCGGAGGCGATGACGGAGGTGGTGCGCAGCCACCCGGAGCTGCGGATCATGGGCAGCCCGACCTTCTGCTTCGCGTTCACGTCCGAGGAGTTCGACATCTACCACGTCGCGGACTTCATGGCGCCGCGCGGCTGGCGGTTCAACGGCCTGCAGTACCCCAACGCCATCCACATGGCGGTGACCCGGCCGCAGACGCAGCCGGGGGTGCTCGAGATGTGGGCCGCCGACCTCACCGACGCGATCGGCTACGCCCACGAGAAGCAGGCCGCCGGCGAGGATGCCTTCCTCGGTGCGCTGTACGGCGGGGTGGCCGGCGGCCTGACCGGCGAGGCGGAGGAGTTCATCGTCGCGGTGATGGACGACATGCTCGGCAAGCAGCAGTCCGTCCCGCCGCGGCAGCCTTGATGGCCGGCGAAGAGGGCCGGGTGCTCGCCGTCGACCTCGGCAGCACCGCGCTCAAGGTCGGCGTCGTCTCCTGGCGCGGGCAGGTCGAGGCCTGGGAGGAGCGGGAGCTGCACACCGACTACGGCCCCGGCGGCGCGGCCACCCAGGACGCCGGGCGGTGGTGGGACCTGCTGGTCGACGCGGCGCGGGCGCTGCGGGCCCGGGTGCCCGCCGAGCCGGTGGCGGCTGTGGTGGTGACCGGCCAGTGGGGGAGCACCGTCCCGGTCGACGCCGAGGGCCTGCCGGTGGGGCCGTGCGTGATGTGGATGGACACCCAGGGAGCGAGGCATGCGCGCCGGGTCGTCGGCGGTCCGGTGCAGGGCTACCGTCCCGACGCGCTGGCCAGCTGGGTCCGTCGTACCGGCGGGGTGCCGTCGACGAGCGGAGCCGACCCCGTGGGGCACATGCTGCACCTGGAGCGGGACCGGCGGGACGTCGCCGCGGCGGCGCGGTGGTACCTCGAGCCGGTCGACTACCTCTCGATGCGGCTGACCGGTCGCCCGGCGGCCTCACCCATGTCGATGACGGCCGCCTGGTTGACCGACAACCGACGCCTCGACGTGCTGGCCTACGACCCGGTGCTGGTGCGGCGCGCGGGACTGCCGGCCGCGAAGCTGCCGCCGCTGGTGCGCTCGCTGTCGGTGCTCGGCCCGGTCACCGACTCGGCGGCCGCGGAGCTCGGCGTCGAGCCCGGCGCCGAGGTTGTCACGGGGATGCCGGACCTGCACACGGCCGCCGTCGGGTCGGGGTGCGTGCGCGACTTCGAGGCCCACATGTCGATCGGGACCTCGGCGTGGGTGAGCTGCCCGCTGCCGGCCAAGAAGACCGACGTGCTGCGCCAGCTCGCGGCGGTGCCGGGGCTCGGCGACGGTGGCTACCTGCTGGCGGACAACCAGGAGAGCGCCGGCCGCTGCCTGCAGTGGTTCCGCGGGGCACTGGGACGCAGCGAGGACGGCCTGCTCCCGTCGTACGACGAGCTCGTGGCCGGGGCCGCACGCTCGGCTCCGGGCGCCGGCGGGGTGATGTTCACGCCGTGGCTGACCGGGGAACGCTGCCCGGTCGACGACCGGTCCGCGCGCGCCGGGTTCCACAACATCTCCGTCGGCACCACGCGCGACGACCTCGCGCGGGCGGTGCTGGAGGGCGTGGCGTACAACCTGCGCTGGCTCCTCCAGGCGGCCGAGCACTTCACCCGCCGACGCCTGGACCCGATCCGGCTCGTCGGCGGCGGCGCGCGCTCGGACGCGTGGTGCCAGATCCTCGCGGACGTCTGCGACCGCAGCGTGGAACGGGTGGCCGACCCGTTGCTCACCGGGCTGCGCGGGGGCGGGCTGGCTGCCGCACTGGCGGTGGGCCGGGTGCGCGCCGACCAGGTGCGCGACCTCGTCGCGGTGGACCGCGTGTTCGCTCCGGACCCGAAGCAGCGCGAGGTCTACGACCGGATGTTCGCGGAGTTCCCGCGTCTGCACCGCGTGCAGCGCGCGATGTTCGCCCGCCTCAACGCCCCGCCCGCCGTGCCGGGCACCCTCGCCTGAGGAGTGGTCAGAAAGTGGGCTCCGCTGCGTCGCGGAGCCGAATTCCTGACCACCCGTCCGGGAGGGGGACCCGTCAGTCGAACGTGCCGTGGCGTCCCTGCCCGGCACGGAACCGTGCTGCCCCGGCGGCCGCGTCGCTCTCCAGGGAGCTCAGCCCGTGCCGCAGCTCGTTGGCCAGCGCCTCCTCCTCGGCCAGGCCGGCCTGTTCGAGTACCGACAGCCGGTCGTGGCGCAGGCAGGTCTGCGGGAACCCGGCGATCTGTGCGGCGAGCGTCGCGGCTTCCACGCGGGCGGTGCCCGGTGCCACGACGCGGTTGGCCAGTCCGATCGCCAACGCCTCGTCCGCAGGCACGGGGCGCCCGGTCAGCACGAGGTCCATCGCCCGGCTCTGCCCGACCAGCCGCGCCAGCCGGACGGTCCCGCCGTCGATCAGCGGCACACCCCACCGTCGACAGAAGACGCCGAGCACCGCGTCCTCCTCCACGACCCGCAGGTCGCACCACAGCGCGAGCTCGAGCCCGCCGGCGACCGCATGGCCGGAGACCGCGGCGATCACGGGCTTGGACAGGCGCATCCGGGTCGGTCCCATCGGTCCGTCGCCGTCCGGGGCGACCCGGTTCTGCCGCGGCGTGCCCAGGGCCTTCAGGTCGGCGCCGGCGCAGAAGGTCCCCCCCTCGCCGTACAACACTGCCACCGCCGCGGAGTCGTCGGCGTCGAACGCGCGGAACGCCTCGGCGAGCGCCGCCGCGGTCGGCCCGTCCACCGCGTTGCGTGCCTCGGGCCTGGACAGGACCACGGTGGTGACCGGGCCGTCGCGCTCCACCCGTACGGCGGGCACCGGGCTGTTCACGCCGGCCGCTTCCTGTGGAGGTTCTCCATGCCGGGCATCATGGCAGCCGTTCCACCCGCCGTGGCGAGGAGTCACGAACCCTGCGACATGCCGGCGAAGTAGAGGAGTTGCTGACCCCTCGGCGGGGTGGGCGACGACGACGCACCCGGGGCGCCGGTGCGGTTCCGGCGTCCCGGGTGCGGCTTCGACACGGGACCGGTCGTCCCGTCAGCCCCCGGCTGCTCAGTACAGGGTGGTGCCCCGGTACATCCCCATGAAGGCGTGCGGCATGCCGCCCATCTCGACGTCCGGCCACCAGCACAGAAGCACGTACTTGCCCTTCGGCAGCGAGTACCTGAAGACCATCGCGTGCCCGGGTGAGAGCGCGCCGGTGTCGACAGGCTGGATCGACATGTCCACCGGCGGCGCGCCCGGGTCCTGGCCCTTGGCTGCCTTGCCCATCCAGACCTTGACGTCCTTCATCGTCTTGCCCGCCGCGAGCCTGGCGATCTCGACGAAGTGGTTGTCCTTGCTCCGGTTGTGGAACGTCAGCAGTCCCGTGCTGGGGATCCTGCGGGCGCCCTGGAAGGTGATCTCGTCGACCACCGTCAGCGTCTTGGTCTGCGGCAGCACCGCGTTGACCCGGCCGCCGCCGACCCGGAACGACAGCATCTTGCTGGGCTTCTCCGCGCGCAGGGAGGTGTCCGCGGCGATGTAGCGGCCCCGGGGCAGGTCGACGAACATCAGGCCGCGGCTGCCCGGCTTGCTGGAGACGCCGCCGAACAGCGTGGTGTTCTTCTCGAAGCGCTTGAGCGCCTTGAGGTCGGGCTGGTTCTGCGCGTTGAGGCTGAGGTTGATGTCCCGGCTCGCCTCTGCCTTGGTGTAGCCCTTGGCGAGCCGCGCGATCTGGAAGGCGGCCTCCTTGCGCGAGCGGACCACGAAGCGGTGCACGCCCGGGTGCATGGCCGTGGTCATGCGCACGTCGTGCGCCTTGGTGATGAACACCTTGATGGTGGGAGGTGCGCTTGCCGCGTCGGCGGCGGTGGCGGTGACGGTGGTCGCGGCGCCGGCGGCGATCATGCCGAGTGCCGAGACGACCGCCACGCGCGAGCGAAGACGAGCCATGTGGCGATCCCCCTGGATCATGACAGTGTCGCCGCATCCGACGCGGCGCCAAGTGGGGTCACACTGGCCAAAAGCGCGCCCTTCCGGAAGGCGCCGCGCGGGAAACAGTCGCAACGTGCCATGACAAAACGGACACCATGCTCCAAGGGGATGGTCTTGGTACTAGGACCGCGGATGTACCAGGGCTCCTCCCCAGGGTGGAGCGGCGCCCGCCCGGTCAGGTGAGGGCGTCGGTGCTCGCCACCGGAGGGCCGGGCTCGCCGCTGACCGCGAGCTCGGTGGCCGGCTTCGGGGCCTTGCGGGGTCGCTCTGCGCTGATCACGATCGCGACCGCGGCCACCACGATCGCGCCACCGATGAGGACCGGCGCCGTCACCGGTTCGGAGAGGATCAGCCAGCCCAGGAACACCGCGACGACGGGGTTCACGTAGGCGTACGTCGCGACCAGGCTGATCGGGGCGTTGGCCAGCAGCCAGACGTACGACGTGAACGCGAGCATCGACCCGAACACGACGAGGTAGCTCAGCGACAGCCAGGTCCGCGGGCCGTAGTCGGAGGCGGTGAAGTGCTCCCCGGCCAGCTGGCCGACGCTGGTCAGGATCAGGCCGCCGAAGAGCATCTCGTAGACCGTGGTGACGAACACGTCACCGGGCAGCCACAGCCGGGGCTGCAGCCAGGACCCGAGTCCCCAGCAGGTCGCGGCGGCCACGATGATCAGGGTCGCGCCGACCGGGAACCCCTCCGCGTGCGCGCCTCGGTTGCCGGCGAGGATGAGGAACGCGAGCCCGCCGAAGCCCAGGAGCACCCCCACCAGGGTCGCGGCGCGCGGCCGGTCACCGGAGAGCAGGCGGAACACCACGATCATCAGCGGGGTCACCGCGATCAGCAGGGCGGTGACGCCCGAGGGCGCGCCGAGGTTCTCCCCGACCGAGACGATGCCGTTGCCGAGCATCGGCAGCATCAGCCCCAGGAACGCCGTACCCAGCACCTGCCTCCGGGTCAGCCGCAGCCGACGCGGCCCCCCGCGCAGGGAGAGGATGGCCGCCAGCAGCGTCCCGGCGGTCAGGTAGCGCAGCCCCATCGACGTCAGCGGCGGCGCCTGCTCGACGGTGATCCGGATGGCGAGGTACGTCGATCCCCAGACGACGTACACCACCCCGAGGGCGACGGCCACCAGGCCGAACGCGGGCGCGGCCTTGGCCGCCGATGACGCCGGTGGAGTCATGACCGTCCTCTCCTATGACTCCTGACAGATTACGGCGCGGCGAGGCCCCCGGTCGCGCGGTTTCCGGACATCACGGCGTCGAGTTCCTGCCGCGCCCGGCGGCCCGCTCGGCGGACTCTTCCGGCCCGCCCGCGCAGGGGGCGACCCGCGTCCGCAGGAACGCGGCGACTCGCTCCCCGTAGGCCACCGGATGGGTGAACCGGAACATGTGCCCGGTGCGGGGCAGCACGTGCTCGACCGCGTCGGGGATCCCGCGGCGCAGCACCGTGGCGGCGTCCTCGCCGATGAGTGTGTCGTGCTCGGGGGTGAGGATCAGCGTGGGCACCTCGACGTCGACCAGCCGCTGGCGGTAGTCCGCCGTGAACGCTGCGCGCGCTCGCGCCACGTAGGAGCGCCACGGGGTGTGCCCGCGGAACAGGGCCACCGTGTCCCGGGCGGTGAGCGGACGCTCGCCCTCGCCGTCGTACGGGCTGGAGAGCGACGCCGCGTGCAGCCGCAGCGTGAGATGCCGGTAGAGCGGCCCCGGCAGGAACCGGGCGGCGGCGACCTTCGCGCGCATCAGCGGGCTGGTGACGGGGTTGGCGGCGAACCCGCCGGACAGCACCAGGCCGCGCAGCCCGGCGGGGCGACGCACGGCGAGTGCGAGTGCGACCACGGCTCCGAAGCTGTCACCGACCAGGACGTACTCGTCGAGGTCCGCCACCTGGGCCAGGACATGGTCGGCGTACGACTCGACGCTGTCCACGCCGTCCGGCAGGGCCATCGTCCGCAACGGCCACCCGGCCAACGGGGTGAGCTGGTCGAGGTCCCAGGGTGCGCCCGAGAAGCAGGGGACGGTGACGACGGTCAGCGGCGGGTTCGCGCCCGGGGCGGGAAGCGGCGTCGTGGGCTGGGAGGCGGTGGTCACGGGTCTCCTTCGGTCGGGCCGCCCGGGTGGCGGCGGTGGTGCCGCGTGGCGGCGGCTCGGGCACCACCGTGGCGCGCGCTGGTGCGGGCGCGCTGTGACCTCGGTCCGGCCGCCTGTGACTTCGGTCCGCGTCGCCGGCAGGTCGATCGCCGGACCGCTGGCCCCGGCCGCCTCGGCGCTGCCATGCTGTCGCCGTGCTGGTCGACACGCGCGGGGCGGCCGCGGCGGGGCCGCTGTCCCGCCTCCCGCCCGAGGTCCTGACCCGGCTGCTCGACGGGCACGTCGTTGTCCGTGCCGCCGCGGGCGGGGTGCTGTACCGGCCCGGAGAGGTGGCCGGCGTGGCGGTGGTCGTGGACGGTCTCGTCCGGGTGTCGATGACCTCCGACGAGGGCCGGCAGGTCACGGTCCGCTACGCCCGGCGCGGTGATGTGCTCGGTGTGCCGGTGACCGTGTCCGGCTCGGCGCCGGTGTCGGTGCAGGCCGTCACCGACGCCGTCGCCGCCACCACCCGGCCCGGCGTGCTGCCGGAGCTGGCCCGTCGGGACCCGAGGGTGGGGCTCTGGATGGCCGACGAGCTGGCCGCGCGCGTCGGCGGCCTGCTTCAGGAGCTGGCCATGAACGCGTTCTGGCCGGTGCGCCGACGGCTGGCCCGCCACCTGCTCGACCTCGCCGTGGACGCCCAGCAGGGCGGTGAGCTGGTGGTACGGGCGAGCCACCAGGAGCTCGCCGACCACGTGGGCACAGTCCGCGAGGTCGTGGCCAGGACGCTGGCTCAGCTGCGCGCGGACGGCTACCTCGCCCCGGCGGCGCCGGACGGCGGCGTCCGGGTCCTGGACGCGGCGGCGCTGGCGGACCTCGGCGAGCGCGGCGGGGTGGATTGGGTGCGGCGGCACCGTCCCGGTACCTTATGAGCAGACCGGTGTGGTGCCGGTCACAGCACGAACGATCGCGGCCGGCGCCCACCCTCGCGTCCGGAGCGCGACCGGTCGAGCAGCTCCCGGGGTCGCGAGCGCGACCCGGCAGCCGGTGGCGGAGACCCCGACCACCGACGACGGATAGGAGTGCAGGTGAGCGAGACAGTCTCGAGCAAGGACGGGGCGGGCTTCCCCGATCTCGGTGAGGTGTTCGGCCCCTCCCACGCCGACGGCGGAGTCGAGCTGGTGCAGCTGCTGACGCCCGAAGGCGAGCGGGTGGACCACCCGGAGTTCTCCTTCGGTGTCGGCATGAGCGCCGAGGAGGAGGCCCAGGCGATCCGCGGGTTCTACCGCGACATGGTGCTGACCCGGCGCATCGACGTGGAGGCCACCGCGCTGCAGCGGCACGGCGAGCTGGGCATCTGGGCGCAGCTGCTGGGCCAGGAGGCCGCGCAGATCGGGTCCGGGCGCGCCTTGGCGACGCAGGACTTCGTGTTCCCCACCTACCGCGAGCACGGCGTCGCGTACTGCCGTGGCATCGATCCGCTGAGCCTGCTCGGGCTCTTTCGCGGCGTGGACCAGGGCAGCTGGAACCCCGAGGACAACAACTTCGGCCTCTACACGATCGTGATCGGGGCGCAGACCCTGCACGCGACCGGCTACGCGATGGGCATGCAGCGTGACGGCGTGGTCGGCACCGGCGACGAGGAGCGGGACGCCGCCGTGGTGGCCTACTTCGGCGACGGTGCGAGCAGCCAGGGCGACGTGAACGAGTCGTTCATCTTCGCCGCGTCGTACAACGCCCCCGTGGTGTTCTTCTGCCAGAACAACCAGTGGGCGATCTCCGAGCCGATCGAACGCCAGACCCGGATCCCGCTCTACCAGCGTGCCCTCGGGTTCGGCTTCCCCGGTATCCGCGTCGACGGCAACGACGTGCTCGCGACGTACGCCGTGACCCAGGCCGCCCTGCAGCGGGCGCGGGAGGGTCAGGGTCCCACGTTCGTGGAGGCCTACACCTACCGGATGGGCGCGCACACCACCACTGACGACCCCACGCGCTACCGGCTCTCCGCCGACGTGGAGAACTGGAAGCTCAAGGACCCGATCGCCCGGGTCAAGGCCTACCTCACCCGCAACGGGCTGGTCGACCAGGACTTCTTCGACGAGGTCGATGCCGAGGCCGAGCGGCTCGGCGAGCACCTGCGCGACGGGTGCAAGGCGCTGCCGGAGCCGAACGTCCTCGACATCTTCGACCACGTGTACGCCGAGCAGACCGGCGAGCTCGCCGAGCAGCAGGCCGGCTACGCCGCCTACCTGGACTCCTTCGACGTCGACGACAAGGCGGGTGCACGCTGATGAGCAGGATCACGCTGGCCAAGGGTCTCAACGCGGGCCTGCGCAAGGCCATGGAGGACGACCCGAAGGTGCTCCTCATGGGAGAGGACGTCGGCAAGCTCGGCGGCGTCTTCCGGATCACCGACGGGCTGCAGAAGGACTTCGGCGAGGACCGGGTCATCGACTCGCCGCTCGCGGAGTCCGGGATCATCGGTACGGCGGTGGGGCTGGCCATGCGCGGCTACCGGCCCGTCTGCGAGATCCAGTTCGACGGCTTCGTCTACCCGGCCTACGACCAGATCGTCAGCCAGGTCGCGAAGATCCACTTCCGAAGCCAGGGCAAGGTGAAGATGCCGATCGTCATCCGCATCCCGTTCGGGGGCGGCATCGGCGCGGTGGAGCACCACAGCGAGAGCCCGGAGGCGCAGTTCGCGCACACCCCGGGCCTGAAGGTGGTGGCCTGCTCCAACCCGGTCGACGGCTACTGGATGATCCAGCAGGCGATCAAATGCGACGACCCGGTGATCTTCCTGGAGCCGAAGCGGCAGTACCACGCCGACAAGGCCGAGCTGGACGAGAACGTCGAGCCGCAGCCGCTGTTCACCTCGCGCGTGGTCCGGGCGGGCTCCGACCTGACGGTGCTGGCCTACGGCCCGATGGTGAAGACCTGTCTGCAGAGCGCGGAGGCGGCGGCCGGCGAGGGGCACAGCCTCGAGGTGATCGACCTGCGCACGCTGTCGCCGCTGGACATGGGTCCGGTGGTCGAGTCGGTGCGCAAGACCGGCCGCGCGGTCGTGGTGCACGAGGCGCACGCCAACCTCGGCATGGGGGCGGAGGTCGCGGCGCGGATCACCGAGTCGTGCTTCTACTCCCTCGAGGCGCCGGTGCTGCGGGTGGGCGGGTTCGACACGCCGTACCCGCCGAGCCGCATCGAGGAGGAGTGGCTGCCCGATCTCGACCGGGTGCTGGACGCCGTCGACCGTTCGCTGGCCTGGTGAGGAGATCCCTTTCGTGAACGAGTACAAGCTGCCCGACGTCGGGGAGGGCCTCACCGAGGCCGAGATCGTGTCCTGGAAGGTCAAGGTCGGCGACACGATCAAGGTCAACGACGTCGTGGTCGAGATCGAGACCGCCAAGTCGCTGGTGGAGCTGCCCTCGCCGTACGCCGGCACCGTGCAGGCACTGCTGGTCGAGGAGGGCGAGACCGTCGAGGTCGGCACGCCGATCATCCGGATCGGCGAGGGTGCCGCCGCCCCCGCGGACGACGGTGGAGCGGCCGCGCCCGACGCCGTGCACGGCGTGCTCGGGGAGGGCGTCTCCGCGTCGGAGGCGGACGCTTCCCCGGAGAGCGAGCCGGAGCACAAGACGCTGGTCGGCTACGGCCCGCGCGCGACCGAGGCCAAGCGCCGGCCGCGGCGCGGGGCGGCGACGCCGTCGAGCAAGGCCGGCGCCGCGACCCAGACCCAGCTGCAGGGTGCGTTCGCCCCCGGCGGCGCGCAGGCGGGGGCGGTCGCCGAGCCCGGTGCGGCCGAGCACCCGGCCCCCGCCGAGCATCCGGCCCCCGCCGAGCATCCGGCCCCCGCGGAGGAGGCCGACGAGCCGGCGGTGCCCGCGACCCCGGCCGCCCGCACGGGCGAGGACGGCAACATCCGGGTGCTGGCCAAGCCGCCGGTGCGCAAGCTGGCCAAGGACCTCGGCGTCGACCTGCGCGACCTCACGCCGAGCGGGCCGCACGGCACCGTGACCCGCGAGGACGTGGAGTCCGCTGCCGGGTCCGACCAGCGGGCCGTCGAGACGGCCGGCCGGGTCGGCGAGCCCGCCGGCCCCGCGGGACGGACCGGCTCCGCGCCGCCCGCCCCCGCCTGGTCCGGCGCCGGGCGCGAGCACCGCGAGCCCATCAAGGGCGTGCGCAAGATGATGGCGCAGGCCATGGTCGAGTCCGCGTTCACCGCCCCGCACGTCACCGAGTGGGTCACCGTCGACGTGACCAGGACGATGAAGTACGTCGAGAAGCTCAAGCAGCACCGCGACTTCCGCGACGTCAAGGTCTCCCCGCTGCTCGTGGTCGCCAAGGCGATGTGCCTGGCGGTCCGTCGTACCCCCGAGGTGAACGCGGCCTGGGACGAGGCGGCGCAGGAGGTCGTGTACCGCGACTACGTCAACCTCGGCATCGCGGCCGCGACACCGCGCGGGCTCGTCGTACCCAACGTCAAGGACGCCCACGCGATGTCCCTGGCCGAGCTCGGCGCGGCGATCAACGAGCTGAGCCGCACCGCGCGGGAGGGCAGGACGCAGCCGGCCGAGATGAGCGGCGGCACCGTGACGATCACCAACGTGGGCGTCTTCGGGGTCGACTCGGGCACGCCGATCATCAACCCGGGGGAGTCGGCGATCCTGTGCTTCGGAGCGGTGCGCAAGCAGCCCTGGGTGCACACCAAGAAGGGCAGGGAGAAGGTGGCCATCAGATCCGTCACCACGCTCGCGCTGTCGTTCGACCATCGGCTGATCGACGGGGAGAAGGGCTCCCGGTTCCTCGCCGACGTGGCGCAGGTGCTCGAGGATCCGGCCAGCACCCTCCTCTTCTGACTCCCTCCCTGTTGAAGCGCGCGTGTTGGTGGCATGAGGCGCGGGTGTTGAAGCGGCAGCGCTGCGAGACCCGCGCCTGAACGGTGCAGGAGGCGCGCCTCAACGGGGTTGCTCGGGGGGCTTCACCGGGGTGGCTCGGGGCGCAGCGGGTGCATGATTGCGTCGGTGCCGCCGTCGAGGAACAGGGTCGTGCCGACCGCGAGGCCGGCCCGCGCCGAGAGCAGGAACGCGATGGCCTCGGCGATCTCCTCGGGACGTCCCGGCCGGCCCAGCGCGGTCGGGTAGGCGTCGGCGAACACGCCGAGCTGCGGGTCCTGGCGTAGCCGGCGGGTCATCGCGGTCTCCACCATGCCCGGCGCCACCGCGTTGACCCGGATGCCGGCGCCGATCCACTCCTCCTTCACGCCCTCTTGCCGCGCCCACCAGGCGAGGGCGGCCTTCGTGGCCGGGTACACCTCGACCGCCTCGCGGGTGGCCGCGACCTTGCGCGCCGCCTCCTCGTCGCCCTCGAGCAGCGACGCGGCGACCTCGGTGGCCCAGCCGGGCTGGCAGGTCACCGAGTTCGAAGAGAGGAGTACGACGGCCGCCGGATCGCCGTGCGCCGCTGCGCGCGCGAGCAACGGACGCAGCCCGGTGGCCAGCTCCACGGCGCCGAAGAAGTTCACCGAGACCAGGAGGGCGCTGTCGCTGCCGGTGAACCCGCCGAGTCCGGCGCACGGCACCAGCCCGGCCAGCCCCTCCGGCGCGAGCCGGGTGAGCTCCTGCACCACGGCGGCGCGTTCCGACGGTGAGGACAGGTCGGCGGTCACGTCGGCGGGGGTGCGGTCCACGCCGATCACCCGGTGGCCGTCGGCGCGCAGGCGCGCGACCGTCGCCGCTCCGATCCCGGACCCTGACCCCGTGACGACGTACGTGCCCATCGGTTCTCCTCCGCAGACGGTGCGTCACATTAGAACACGTTCCAGTGACGTCCACCTCTGGTGTCGCCGCACGGGCACCCGCGACCGCGCTTCTAGGATGGAACCCGATGAAACCCCCCTCCCCCTCCGCCGGGTCCGCCGCCGAGCGGGCCTACGAGTTCGCGAAGTGGGCCATCCTCAACGCGGTCTACCGTGGCGGCGAGGTCCTCACCGAGGAGGCGCTGGCCCACGAGCTGGGAGTCGCCGCCACCCCCGTGCGCGAGGCGCTGCTGCGCCTGGAGGCGGAGGGCCTGCTCCGGCGGCGTCCGGACGGCGTCGCCGCGGTGGCCGAGTTCTCCCTGCGCGAGGTCGAGGACGTGCTCGAGGCACGCGTGCTCGTGGAGAACCACACCGCCCGGAGGTCGTTCGCGGCGCGCGGGAGCCTGCTGCCGGTGGTGGAGGAGGCGCACGCCGCCATGGTGAAGAGCCGCCACGAGCATGACACCGCCGCCTTCACCACCTGGGACCGGGCCTTCCACGAGGCCATCGTCGACGCCGCCGACAACCGCGTGCTGTCCTCGGTGTACCGCATGCTCCGGGAGCGGCAGACGCTGTTCACCTCGGTCATCGTGCGCGGGCGCGCCGACCGGATGGACGCGGCGATCGAGGAGCATGAGCGCATCCTCGAGGTGCTGCGCGGCGACGACGAGGACGCCTTCTGCGCCGCGGTCAACGCGCACCTGCAGTGGTCGATCGCCCTCGCCCGGGAGTCGCATTGAGCACCGCGGCCGCGGTCCCGCAGCCGGTCAGCGGCCGGCGGGCCTTCTTCACCTGGGCCGCTGCGGTGTCGATCTACTTCCTCGCGGTCTTCCACCGTTCCTCGCTCGGCGTGGCCGGCCTGCTCGCGGCCCAGCGCTTCCACATCTCCGCCTCGCAGCTGTCCACGTTCACGGTGCTGCAGCTGCTGGTGTACGCCGGGATGCAGATCCCCGTCGGCGTGCTGCTCGACCGGTACGGCGCCAAGCGACTGCTGTTCACCGGCGCGATCACGATGACCCTCGCGCAGTTCGGCTTCGCGCTCACCGGCAGCTACGTCGGCGCCCTGGTCGCGCGCGTCTTCGTCGGGATGGGTGACGCGATGGTGTTCATCAGCGTGCTGCGCATCGTCGCCGCCTGGTTCACGCCCCGGCGCAACCCGATCTTCACCGCCTGGACGGCGCTGCTCGGCCAGGCGGGTGCGCTGGTCGCCGCCGTGCCGCTGGCCCGGTCGCTGTCCCACTTCGGGTGGACGCCGACGTTCATGACCAGCGCCGCGGTCGGCCTGTTCCTCGGCGCGCTCGTGGTGCTCGTCGTACGCGACGTCCCGCCCGGCGCACCCCCCGCGCGCAGCGCCAAGGACGTGCGCACGGTCGGCCGCGAGCTCGCTGCCTCGTGGCGCGACCCCGGCACCCGGCTCGGTCTGTGGTCGCACTTCTCGGCCCAGTTCGGGGCCAATGTGATGGGCCTGCTGTGGGGGTACCCGTTCTTCGTGCACGCCGAGCACACCGGCAAGACGGTCGCCGGGCTGCTGCTCTCGCTGCTCGTCGTGACGCAGATGGTCGGCGGGCCCCTCGTGGGCGGGTTCATCGCCCGCAACCCGTGGCAGCGCTCCACCGTCGTGCTGAGCATCGTGTCGGCCATCATGACCACCTGGGCGGTCGTTCTCCTCTGGCCCGGAGACGCTCCGGTCTGGATGCTGTCGATCATGGTGATCGCCACCGGCCTCGGCGGCCCCGGCTCCATGATCGGCTTCGACGTCGCGCGCACGTTCGCGCCCGCCTCGAGGTTGGGCTCGGCCACCGGCATCGTGAACGTGGGCGGCTTCGTGGCGTCCCTCTCGGTGGTGCTGATGGTCGGCATCCTCCTCGACGTGTTCACTCCCGGCTCGTCGACGGACTACTCGCCGCGTGCGTACACGCTCGCGATGAGCATCCAGTACGTCGCCTGGGCGGTCGGCGGCGTCCAGGTCTGGCGCTACCGTCGCAGGGCCCGCCGACACTTGGCGGAGACCCAGCCCGAAGCGCATCGCGACATGACCCGGCGCAAGATGGCGGACGGATGAGGCGAACCAAGAGCGAGATGCGGCACTGGCGCCGGCCCGTCACCTTGTGGGTCGTGCTGCTCTCCTCGGTCGCGCACGTGATCCGGCACAACGTCGTGGACCTGCTGGTCTTCCTCGGGGTCGCCGCCCTGATCATCGTCGATGAGCGTCGCGGGGTACGCGCCCCCGCACCGTCGGTCCTGCCGCTTCCGGTGTGGTTGTCCGGGCTGCTCTGCGCGGCGTACGCGTTGCTGATCCTCCCGCTCGCCCCGACCGGCGCCTGGATCCGGGTGGCGATCGCGGTGCCCGGCGTGCTGGCCGTGGCTCTGGTGCTGCGGCACGGGCGCAACCAGGACGAGCCGCCGGCCATGCCGTCCGCGGCCTGGGCGCCGTGGGCGGTGATCCTCGTGGTGCTCTCCCTCTTCCAGGCGTTCAACTTCACCCACGACCCGGCCCCGAACCGCGGCAGCTTCGTGCACCCGACGATCAGCAGCCTGGTCGACCCGATGCTCAACTACCCCGTGCCGCGTGCCGTCGCCGCCGGCCTGTGGCTCGCTGCCGGCCTGTGGTTGCTCGGCCGGGTGGTGCGCAGCAGCCGGGAGGGCGTGCGATGAGCGACCGGGACATCACGATCGCGGTGTACGTCGTCATCGGAGTGGCGCTGCTTGTGACCGAAGTGGTGGCTCGCCGCTCCGACACCGAGTTGCTCACCTTCAGCCGCCTCATCCAGCGGGTGATGGAGCACCGCTCTGCCCAGCTCGGCATGCTGCTCGCGTGGTGGTGGGTGGGGTGGCACTTCCTGCCGAACCGGTGAGGCGTTGTTGGCCGGCTGGGTCCTTACGACGCCCGGCTCCACTAAAACCCCATGGCTAGGTGGATCGGATCATGTTGCAGGCGGTCGCCATAGCTGCAACGGGGGACAAGGTGGGGGACGAGATAGTCACTTCGGGTGGTTTTATCTGCTCCCTCCAATCATCTTGGTTCGCCGCATTGGTCAACCTTGATGGGCACTCAAGCCCATTTGCGGAGCGAAGCCTGTTTCAGGCGCTTCCGTCCTGACATCGTCCTTCGTGCGGCCAGGCAGACCTTGGCCGTGAGCGAGGCAAGGATCCGTCCGGGTCGAGTTGGTCGCCTAGGGGGGCCGGACGGGGAGTCAGAGGCGAAACCGGCGCTCGCAACGGTTCCAGACTCATAAGGAGACAGACACATGGGACTGTCGAACAAAATGCTCCTCGGTGGGGCGGCCGGCGTCGCGGCTCTTGCGTTCATCGGCGCGGGCGCTGATGGACAGGACGGCGGCGGCGCAGTTGCCGGGAACGCCACAAGTCCTGAGTGAATCCGCCCTCGGGCTGGCCCCCTCATCTTGCCTAGCCCCGGGCAATAGACGTCATGCCCTGTGGTCGTGCCTGCGCGCGGAGCGCATGACGTCCGACAGGTAGGCCTTTCGAGGGGCCCGTTGTCGTCCCCAGGTGCGGTGGTCGCCGCGTTGTCCACCGGGTCGAACGCTGACCGAAAACTGTCCGTGGTGACGGTTAGTTTGGGTGTCATGAGTCAGGCAGCCGACACCCCGGGTGACACGGGCGACACGCGCGCCGCGGGCGACACGCGCGCCGCGGGTGACGCGTCCCGGCATGCGGTGCTGCGGTTCACCGACTCGTTGGACCGGGCACTGGACGGGTTGTCCTCGACGCCGGCGTGGGCGTTGACCCCGGACGAGCAGGCCGAGGCTCTGGTGCGGCTGCGCCGGCAGCAGGCGCGGTTGGCCGAGCTGGAGCTGCGGCTGCTGGCCGGGGCGGACCGCAACGAGGTCGGCGTCGAGGCGGGGGCGACGTCGACGGCGGCGTGGCTGGCGCACGCCACCGCGGCCACCACCCAGAGCGTGGCCGCGGACGTGCATCTGGCGTTGGCGTTGGACACCGACTTCGAGACCACCAGGGCGGCGTTGGCGGCCGGCGACCTCGACACCGCGAAGGCACGGCTGGTCGTGCACGCGGTGCAGGCGCTCACCGACGAGCACGATGACCTGCCGGCGGGCACCCACGCCCGCGCGGAGGCACACCTGGTGGACCTGGCCCGGGTCCATGACCTGCCCACCCTGCGGCGGCTGGCGAGGCGGTTGTTCGAGGTGGTCTGCCCGCAGGCCGCCGACGCCGAGGAGGCCCGCACGCTGGCCGCCGAGGAGGCCCGGGCGCGGCGGCTGGCGCACCTGTCGATGCGGGAGAACGGCGACGGCACCGTGGAGGGCCGGTTCCGGCTCCCGACCCTGCATGCGGCCCTGCTGAAGAAGGCGCTGGAGGCGTTGACCAGTCCCCGGCGGCTCGGCGAGGGCCGCCTGGACCCCGAGACCGGCCGGAAACTGTCCCAGGCCACCCTGTTCGGGCACGGGTTCATGGAGCTGCTCGAGCACCACCTCGACCTGAGGAGCATGCCGAGCCAGCACGGGTCCCCGTTCACCCTGGTGGTCACCATTCCGCTCCAGCACCTCCGAGACGGGCTCGGTGCCGCGACCCTGGAGGGCGGGGAGCGGATCAGCGCCGGCCACGCGCGGCGGCTGGCGTGCGCGGCCGGGATCATCCCGATGGTCCTCGACGGGGACTCGGTGCCGTTGGACGTGGGCCGGGAGAAACGGCTGTTCGACCGTTACCAGAAGCTCGCCCTCGACACCCGGCACCGCGGCTGCGCCACCCACGGCTGTGACCGGCCCTCGTCGTGGTGCGAGTACCACCACCAGATCCCCTGGGCCACCGGCGGGCGCACCGACACCAGACACGGCATCCCCTTGTGCCCACCGCACCACCAGATGGCCGACCACCCCGAGACCTGGGACATGACCCGCCACCCCGACGGCACCGTCCGCTTCCGCAGGCGCCAATAGGCCCCGCTCTGGCCCCAGCGGCAAGTGCGCAGGTGCACGAGCACCGGACCCGGTCCCGGGGCTGGGACGCAAAGCCGCGCCCGGGCCGCCTCAGGTTTCCCTGAGGCCGCACCGGGCGCGGACGACGACAGCTCCTTCAGGCCGCTACGCGACCAGCTCCTCCACCAGCTCGCGCGCCTCCTCCTCCGACGAGGCGGCGGGTCGCGAGCCCCACAGCTGCCGCTGGTTCGACTCGCGCGTGAAGTAGACCGAGATCGCGCCGATGATGCCCGCACCGATCAGGTAGTACCCGGGCCAGTTCAGGTCCCCGGTCGCACCGACCAGCGCGCCGACCACCAGCGACGTCGTACCGCCGAACAGGGAGACGGAGATGTTGAACGCGATCGACAGACCGCCACTGCGCACGTGGGTCGGGAACAGCGTGGGCAGCGTCGACGGCATCGTGGCGCTGAACATGATGAGTACCAGGCCCATGATCAGCAGGCCGGCGAAGACGGTGAACACGCCGTGAGCCTGCACCAGCAGGACCGACGGGATGCCGAGCACGACCAGCCCGATCGAGCCCACCCAGACCAGCGGGTTGCGCCCCACGCGGTCCGACAGGCGCCCGAAGAACGGGATGAGCACCAGGCAGATCGCCATCACGATGATCTGCAGCACCTGCGAGGTGGTGCCGGAGACGCCGCCCCCGCCATTGGAGTACTTGCCGACGGTGTCCGTGACGTAGGTCGGCATGTAGGAGGTCAGCATGTAGTTCGTGACGTTCCAGGCCAGCACCAGGCCTATGCAGACGAGCATGGAGGGCCACAGCTTCGCGAGGGCGGACAGCTCGCCCGGAGCCTTGTTGGCCTTCTCGCGCTCCTCGGACTCGTGCTCCAGCTCCACGAACGCCGGAGTGTCGGCCAGCCGCGTCCGCAGGTAGACGCCGACGATCCCGAGCGGCAGCGCCACGAAGAAGGGGATCCGCCAGCCCCAGGACAGCAGCGTGTCCTGCGACATCGTGGCCCCGGTGATGGTCACGATGATCGCGCCGAGCAGGTACCCGGTGAACGTGCCGAACTCCAGGAAGCTGCCCAGGAACCCGCGGCGCCGGTCCGGGGCGTACTCGGCGATGAACGTCATCGCGTTGCCGTACTCACCGCCGGTGGAGAAGCCCTGCACCAGCCGGGCCACCAGCAGCAGGATCGGCGCGGCCAGCCCGATGGAGGACTCGCTCGGGATGATGCCGATCACGAACGTGCCGAGCGCCATCAAGATCATCGTGGTGGCCAGCACCTTGTTCCGGCCGATCCGGTCGGCGAGCGGACCGAAGAACATGCCGCCGAAGGGCCGGATGAGGAACGCCACCGCGAAGAGGCCGAAGGTGGCGATCGTGCCCATCGTGTCGGGCAGGTTGTTGAAGAACACCTGCTTGATGGTCGGCTCGAAGTAGGCGTAGACACCGAAGTCGTACCACTCGGTGATGTTGCCGATGGCGGCTGCACCGATGGCCCTCCGGATCACGGGGGGCTCGGTGATCACCACGTCGTCGACGGTGAGATTCGTGAACTGCTCGTCGGGAGATGCGGTCACGCGACTCCAGCCTCGGGTCTCGGGAACAGATAAGGGGCGTGTGCTACCACAGGCCGCGAACGCGCCCGGATGGCACAACACGCTCGGTGGGGAACGATTCCCGGTGAATGGGTGAGGCTAAACACGCCGACGCCGTGGCGGCACTCACGAGCGAGGCGCCACGGCGCGGATTCAGGCGAGCCGGAGGGTCAGAGAGTCGGCTTCGCGTCGTCGAGCTCGGTGCGGAAGAACGCGCTGAAGTCCTTGCCGGTCTTGCGCTTCACCCAGCGCACGTAGGCGTCGCGGTTGCTGCTGGTGTCCAGGTGCGACTGCGGCCACGCCTTGACCAGGCTGTAGAACGTCTTGCCACCGAGTGTCCGGCGCAGCTTCTCGAGCATCCGGGCGGAGCAGTAGTAGACGTTGATCTGGGCGAACTCCGTGGGGTCGTAGGCGCCGGGAGGCCCGTAGATCTCACGCCAGTAGCCGTCGTTGCGGAAGAACTCGCGCCTCCAGTGCCGCCACGGCTTCCACTTCCGGTAGACGGAGTACCGGGACTCGAGGTACATGGCCATGCCCTCGTTCATCCACAGGTCGCTCCAGTCCGTGGGCGTCACCGTGTCGCCGTACCACGCGTGCACCAGCTCGTGGACGAGCACCTCGAGGACGTCACGGTTGCCGTAGCGGAAGTTGTCGCGCCCCAGCGTGATCATGGTGGGGGTCTCCATGGCGGAGGACGAGCCCGGGGTCACCACCACGCCGACCTGCTCGAACGGGTAGCGGCCGAGCCTGGCCAGCAGCCACTTCATCGCGCCCGGGAGGTGCTTCATCGGCGTGAGCAGCGCCTCCTGCCCCTTCGGGTACCAGTACGTCATCGGCAGCCCGCCCGGGCCGACCTGGGTGTACTTGCGGTACGGCCCGATGGCGAGGGTCACCAGGTACGACGGCATGGGATGGGCGTTGGTGAACGTGGTGATCGTGCGGTTGCCGACCTGGTGACGGCTCATGGTGCCGTTGGAGATGCCCACCATGGAGTCGGGTACGTCGACGCGCAGGGTGTACATCGCCTTGTCGGCGGGCATGTCGTTGACCGGGTACCACGTGAACGCGCCGTACGGCTCCTGCATGGTCCACGCCCGGCCGTCCGCGGTGGTGTGCCAGCCCACGCGCCGCATGTCGATCCGGGACGACGGCGACTTGACCGGGTATGGCTTGCCGGCGTACGTGATCACGACGCGGTAGGTGCTGCCCGCCTCGATCGGCTGGCTGATCGTCAGTTTGTCGCCGCCGGCCTGGGCAGCCACCGCGGTGAGCCCTCCGCCGCTCGTCCCGGGGTCCGTCCCCGTCCCGGTGCCGCCCGTCCCGGTGCTGCCCGTCCCGGTGCCGCTTGTCCCGGTGCTGCTTGTCCCCGGTGCGAGCGACAGTTGGCCGGCCTGGACGGCCGACGCGGAGAGCCGGTGCGAGAAGTCGAGGGTGAAGCTGTCGGCGCTCTGCACCGCGCGCAGGTCGAGGGTCGCCACTCCGCTGAGCCGGTGGGTGGAGGGCTGCCACTTGAGCTGCAGGTCGTAGTTGAGCACGTCGATGAGCGGGTCCCCGTGCTGGGGGTACACGGAGTCGGGCTGGGTGACCGCAGGGGAGTAGCCCTTGCCGTAGCCGGTGCTGGTCAGCGAGGCCACGGGGGCGTCGTGCGCGGCCACGCCGGAGGCAGGAGCGGCCAGCGTGGCCGACCCGGCGAGCGCGACGACGACGGCCAGGGTTCTGCGGAGCACGTGTTCACCTTCCGAGGGGCTGCCCGAGCAGTGTACGGGCAGGTTCACCCCCGTTTGTCGGAGATTCGCTTTGCCTTGCCCAGCGACCTCTCGAGCGCGTGCGGGTCCATGACCTCCACCCCGACCGTGACGCCGATGTTCGCCTTCACGTGGTGGCGCAGCTCCGCGGCGAGCGTGTCGCGGCGGTCCCGGGCCACGGACGCGTGCGCCTCCACCTGCACGGTGAGCTCGTCGAGGTGGCCGGGCCGGGTCAGCACGCACAGGTAGTGCGGGGTGAGCCCCTCGACCTTGAGGATCTGCTCCTCGATCTGGGTCGGGAAGACGTTGACGCCGCGCACGATCATCATGTCGTCGGTGCGGCCGGTGACCTTTTGCATCCGCCGGAACGCGGGGAACGCCGTACCCGGCAGCAGGCGGGTCAGGTCGCGGGTGCGGTAGCGCACCACCGGCATCGCCTTCTTGGTGAGGCTGGTGAACACCAGCTCCCCCTCCTCGCCGTCGGGCAGTACCTCGAGCGTCACGGGGTCGACCACCTCGGGGTAGAAGTGGTCCTCCCACACGTGAAGGCCGTCCTTCGTGGCCGCTGCCTCCTGGGAGACGCCCGGGCCCATCACCTCCGACAGCCCGTAGATGTCGACCGCCTCCACGCCGGACCGGCTCTCCACCTCGCGGCGCATCTCATCGGTCCACGGCTCGGCGCCGAAGATGCCCACCTCCAGCGAGGTGCTGCGCGGGTCGACGCCTTGCGCCTCGAGCTCGTCGAGGATGGCCAGGAAGTACGACGGGGTGACCATGATGACCCGCGGCCCGAAGTCCAGGATCAGCTGCACCTGGCGCTCGGTCATGCCGCCGGAGACGGGTACGACGGTGCAGCCGAGGCGCTCGGCCCCGTAGTGCGCGCCGAGGCCACCGGTGAACAGGCCGTAGCCGTAGGCCACGTGCACGAGGTCCCCCGGGCGGGCGCCGGCAGCCCGCATCGACCGGGCCATCAGCTCCGCCCACGTCTCAAGGTCCGCCTTCGTGTAGCCGACGACGGTGGGCTTGCCCGTCGTACCGGAGGAGGCGTGGACGCGGTTCACCTGTGAGCGCGGCACGGCGAACATGCCGAACGGGTAGTTCTGGCGCAGCGTGTCCTTGGTGGTGAACGGGAAGCGCGCCAGGTCGGCGAGCTCGCGCAGGTCGTCCGGCGCCACGCCGGCCTCGTCGAACGCGCGGCGGTAGTGCGGGACCCGGGTGTAGGCGTGGTTCAGCGTCTCGCGCAGCCGCTCGAGCTGCACGCTGCGCAGCTCGTCTCCGCCCAGCTCGGGGATCTCTCCGGCCATGCCGCCCTCCTCCGCCCCACGCTCGTGTCCGGAGCATACTCAGCGCCCACCCCGCGGCAGGTGCAGATCCGAGCACCGCCGAGGGTCAGGCGTCCGCCGAGCCCGCCGCCGCGTCCTCGGTGAACAGCCGGCCGCGGATCTCCTTGCTGCGGCCGAGGAACTCGGCCACGACCGCGTCGCCGGAGCGCACCGTGATGTCGTAGACCCCGTCGCGGCCCTCGCGGGACCGTTCCACCGCCTCGGCGACGAGCACGTCGCCGAGACGGGTCGGCGCCAGGAAGCGGATCTCGCAGGACGCGGCGACCGTGCTGCGGTTGTAGGAGTTGCACGCGAAGGCGAACGCGGAGTCCGCGAGCGAGAACGTCATGCCGCCGTGGCCGATGCCGTGGCCGTTGACCATGTCCTCGCGCACGGCCATCTCCAGGGTGGCCCGACCCGGTGCCACCGCGACGATGCGCATGCCGAGGGCCTGGCTGGCGTTGTCTCCTGCCCACATCGCCGCCGCGGCCCGCTCGGCCCGCTCCTGCGGCGTCACAGCGCCTTCTCCATCAGCGCGACGAGGTGCTCCTCGTCGCCGAGGCGGCCGACCTCGCGGTAGCCACGCTGACCGTGGAACGCCAGCGACACCTCGTTGCGCGGGATCAGGTTGACCTCCAGCGACAGCCGGCCGTGCGGCGTGGCGGTGCGCTCGACCTCGTCGTACACGAACGTGCCCAGCCCGCGGCGTCGCATCGACTCCTCGAGCACGATGCGATCCAGGTAGTAGAAGTCGCCGTTCCGCGCGGAGAACCAGTGGTAGTTCTCCGAGTCGTACGGCGTCCCGGGTGCGAACGTGATGACGAAGCCGGCGAAGTCACCGTCGACCTCGACGACGTCGAAGCGGTCGGCCCAGCAGCGCAGCTGGTGGAAGCGCTGCTCGTCCATGGGCGCGAGGGCCTCGACGTTGCGCTCGTTCAGGGCGAGGACGGCGGAGAGGTCCGCGTCGGTGACGGGGCGGAGAAGCGGCACGGCGCAAGCCTAGGACGACCCGAGGGCCTGTGACAGACTGGCTCCGATCCGTCCGATCGGTGTCACACTGCTCCAGCCCGGGAGGTCCCGCGATGCCCACCACGCAGTCCACCACCCAGCCCGCCGCGCGGCCCGCCGACCTGTTCGCCGCGCACCAGGAGATGCTCACGAAGGCGGTGGGCGCGATCCGGAGCCGGGAGTACTACTCGGCGTTCAACGAGTCGCCGTCGCCACGGGTCTACGGCGAGAACGCGGCCGCGGACGGCAAGGCGGCGTTCGAGGCGCTGCTCGGGACGTCGTTCGCGGTCGACACCCCGGGGGCGCAGGGTGAGGTGGCCAGCGAGAAGTCGCCGTTCGGCTTCGAGCTCGACGTGCACTACCCCCGCATGAGCACCGACGGCGTCGAGCAGCTGCTGTCGGCCGCCGAGGCGGGGATGAAGGACTTCCGCGACGCCGGCCCCCGGGCCCGGGTCGGGGTCTGCCTGGAGATCCTGCACCGGCTGCACGCGCGGATCTTCGAGCTGGCCAACGCCGTGCAGCACACGTCGGGGCAGGCGTTCGTGATGGCCTTCCAGGCTGGCGGCGCCAACGCGCTGGATCGGGCGCTGGAGTCAGTGGCCTACGCCTACGACGAGATGACCCGCGTGCCCGAGACCGTGGTCTGGGAGAAGCCGGGCAAGGGCGAACCCCTGCGCATGGAGAAGACGTTCACCGTGGTGCCGCGCGGGGTGGCGCTGGTGATCGGCTGCAACACGTTCCCGACCTGGAACTCCTACCCGGGCCTGTTCGCCTCGCTCGCCTGCGGCAACGCTGTCGTGGTCAAGCCGCACCCCGGGGCCGTGCTCCCGCTCGCGATCACCGTCCAGGTGGCGCAGGAGGTGCTGGCCGACGCCGGCTTCGAACCGCACCTGGTCACCCTGGCCGCCGAGGACCCGGTCGTGGGGCTCGCCAAGGTGCTCGCGCTCCGCCCCGAGGTGCGGCTCATCGACTTCACCGGTTCCAACGCCTTCGGCGACTGGCTCGAGGAGCACGCGCGCCAGGCCGTCGTCTTCACCGAGAAGGCCGGGGTGAACACCGTCGTCGTGGACTCGACGGACGACTTCCGCGGCATGTGCCAGAACCTCGCCTTCTCCTTCAGCCTCTACACCGGCCAGATGTGCACCGCGCCGCAGAACGTCTACGTCCCCGCCGACGGGATCGAGACCGACGAGGGCCACAAGTCGGTCGCCGACGTCGCGGCCGGGATCGACGCGGCCTTCGAGAAGCTGCTCGGCGACGACGCCCGCGCGGTGGAGCTGCTCGGCGGGGTGGTCAACGACGGTGTGCTGGGCCGGCTCTCCGAGGCCCCGTCGAAGGGCCGGGTGCTCATCGAGTCGCGGGCGGTCCGGCACCCGTCGTACGAGGACGCCGTGGTCCGGACGCCCACGCTGATCGGGATCACCGCAGCGGACCACGACGTGTACGAGTCCGAGTGCTTCGGCCCGGTCGCCTACCTCATCGAGACCTCGGGCACGGCGGAGTCGATCGAGCTGTTCCGTACGACGGTCACCGAGCACGGCGCGATGACCGCCTCGGTCTACAGCAGCTCGCCCGACGTGGTGGCCGCGATGCGCGGGGCCGCGTTGGACGCCGGTGTCTCGCTGTCGGAGAACCTCACCGGCGGGGTGTTCGTGAACCAGACCGCCGCGTTCTCCGACTTCCACGGCACCGGCGCGAACCCGGCGGCGAACTCCTCCTACACCGACGCCGCCTACGTCGCCCCGCGGTTCCGCGTGGTCGGGTCGCGCCGGCACCTCTGAGCTGTCCCCGGTGCCCTGGTCCCGGCGCTGCCCTGGTCCCCGTGCCCTGGTACGCGGGCCGTGATCCGCGGGCCGTGCGACGCGCCGGTCGGCACTCAGTTCCCGATGGCTGCTGTGTACGCCGAAGGCCGCCATCTCGAACTGAGTGACGCACGCCGTCACGCGGGTCAGTCCGGGGACCATGGCGGGGTCGATGCGGTGCCATGCGCAGCCTCCCTGCGGTCCGGGCTTCCCCACGCGCCGCACCGTGCTGGGGAGAGGATGGCCTTGTGGCTGCACCCTCCCCGCGGTCCGGGCCTCCGGACGAGACCGACGTACCCAGGGCCGACGTACCCAGGGCCGACGTGCCCAGCCCGCCGACGTGCCCGCCGACGTGCTCCGGGCCGACTGCTCCCGGTGCTTCGGGCTGTGCTGCATCGCGCTGCCGTTCGCTGCGTCGGCCGACTTCGCCGAGGACAAGCCCGCAGGAGTGACGTGCCGACACCTCGCCGAGGACGACCGGTGCCGCATCCACGACCGGCTGAGGGAAGAGGGCTACCGCGGCTGCACCGTGTACGACTGCTTCGGCGCGGGCCAGCACGTGTCGCAGGTGACGTTCGCCGGTGTCAGCTGGCGGGACGAGCCGGCGACGGCCGTCGGCATGTTCGCGCTGCTCCCGGTCGTGCGGGCGCTGAACGAGCTGCGGTGGCTACTCACCGAGGCGCTGGCGCTGGAGGCGCACGGGGCGGACTCGCCGTACCCGGCGGAGTCGCCGGCCGGCCACCCGCTCAGGCCTGACGAGCTGTCCGGGCGTCCTGTTCCGGCCGGGCGCTCGTCGGCGCGTGGCGGCCTGGCCGGGCGGCTCACCGCTGCGCTCGAGACCCTCGAGAGGCTCACCGAGCAGCCCGCGTCGCGGTTGCTCGAGCTCGACGTCGACGCCCACCGCGCCGAGGTGAACGTCCTGCTCCGCGAGGCCAGCGCCCGTGCCCGCACCGGCACCCCGGCGCCGGGCGGCCGGCGCTCGTTGCCCCGCGACCTCGTCGGCGCCGACCTGCGCGGCCGGGACCTGCGCGGCGCCGACCTCCGGGGTGCGGTGCTCGTGGCCGCCGACCTCGCCGGTGCGGACCTCCGGCGCGCCGACCTGACGGGTGCGGACCTACGCGACGCCGACCTGTCCGGGGCGGACCTGCGTGGAGCGCTGTTCCTCACCCAGGCGCAGCTCGACGCCGCGTGTGGGGACGCGGCCACGCGGCTACCGGGCTCCCGTTCCCGGCCGGCGACCTGGCCGGGCGGCTGACCGCGGCTGGGTCCGGTCAGCCCGACGCGTTCCCGAGCGGCGTTCCCGGCCGGCTCGGCTGGGTGCTCACGGCACCTCCTCCGGCGTCGGAGCCGGCGCGCCGGCGTGCCAGGCCGGCATGTCGCCCGGCGCCGGGTCAGCGGAGGCTGTTCGCTCGCCCACTGCCAGGGCGGCGGGGGCTGCCGGATCGGCAGGGACCACCTGGCTCGCCGGGGGGCTGCTGCGTCGGCAAGTGTCGCCCGGTCATCGGCGAGGGTCGGCGAGGCGACCACCTCCCGCGCGTGCACCACGGCGAGCCGGGCCCGGGCAGCCGCCTCGATGAAGAACGGGCCGGCGCACTCGCAGTCGTCCGCGCACTCGCAAACGGTCCGCATCACCTCACCCGCGGGCAGATCGGGGAACTCGCGCGCGAGACGTTCGGCGACCCCCGAAACCTCCAGGTTCATGCGACCTCCCAAGACGACACGATCCTGTCCCAGGAGGGTTGACCGTCGTTGGACCGACATTCGCCCGATCTCCGACGGTCTAGCCCGCAGCCAGCGGGTCTGCCGTACGGCAGTCGCGGCAGTCGCGGCAGTCGCGGCAGTCCCGGAGTCCTGCCGTACGGCGGTCGCTGAGCCCCGCAGCGCGGCGGTCGCCGGGTCAGGGGGTGACGGCCAACGAGCTCAGCACCCGCGCGCCGAGGTCCTGGTCGCCCTCGACCTCGGCGTGCACGTCGGCCGGGCGGCGTCTGCCACCGGCGAGGACGAGGTAGCACTCGAGTTCCATACGCAGGGTGACGTCCGCCGACGCCGGATCGAAGTCGGCCGGGGCCGCGCGGCCGTCCTCCCCGACGCGCACGGCGGTGTGCACCGGGTGCGGCCCGGTGACCTCCAGCGCGACCGTCGTACCGGCCGGTGGGGCGACCCGCTTGCCCACCACGAACCCGAGCCCGCGGCTGAACACCCCCACCGTGTGCGCACCGGCCGGCGAGTCGAGGTTGCCCGGGCGCCCGACCGCGCGGCGGATGTCCTGCTCGTGCATCCAGATGTCGAGCGGTCGGTTGGACAGCAGCGTCTCCCAGCTCCAGCCGATGCCTCCTGGCGTGATGTCGGGGCGCGCGGTGGGGTCCGTGGGCTGGTCCTCCCGCAACCGCTTCAGCCGGGCGGCCGCCGCTTGCTCGAGCTCGTCGACGATCGCCTCGGCGGTCCAACCGTCGCGGGCGAGCGGGCCTTGCTCGGTGTAGGCGCCCATGGCCGAGGCGGTGTGTGGCAGTTCCGGCACCTCGACGGGCGACTGAGGGTTGCCCGCGAGCTCGGACTCCAGGTGTGCCAGGTGGCAGGCGACCGCACGGACGTCCCAACCGGGGAGGTCGGTCGGCCGCGACCAGTCCTCGGGGGCGAGGCCACGCAGGAGCGTGACGACGTCGCGCACCGCGCGCTCCCAGAGGTCGACGTACCCGGCCAGCCGCGCTGCATCGCCTGTCATGCACGGCATGCTAGACGGCGACCGCCGCCGGTGCGGCGCCCGAGGCGGCCTGCGCGCCGGTGCGGCGCCCGACGGGCGGGCCTGGCGCCGGTGCGGCGCCCGACGGGCGGGTCTCAGCGAGCGGCCGGTCTGCGGGGATGGGTCCGGTAGTAGTCACGCCAGATGAGCCGGTGCACCGGGATCCAACGCGGGATCGACCGCAGTCCCGGGATGAAGGGCGTGAGCATCAGGGCGAGGGTGAGCACCGCCATCAGCCCCCACACGAGGGCGTCCGCGTTGTCGGAGGTGGAGAACGGCGGGACCTGGTACCAGAACGTGTACAGCCACATCCATGGCTGGCCGGGGTAGTTGCCCGTCTCGTTCATCATGCCCCACTGGTCGCCGCCGAGCTGCTGCGCACGAGCCTGGTTCTCCAGGTAGGCGCCGTCGGAGAGCAGCAGGAGGGAGCGGGTCTGGTCGCCGCCGTAGAAGTTCCCGGACGACGTGAGCGTCCCCTCCAGGCCACCGGACCGGGCGACGGTGAGGAAGCGCGTCGCGAGGGCCGGCACCGGTCCGTAGTTGCCGGGCCGGACCCGCGCGGGGTTCCCTCCGGGCGCCTTCGCGAGCGCGTCGGCGTAGCGGCTCGCCCAGGCCTGGCGGACCTGGGCGCCGGCGCTGGTCCAGCGGGCGAGGGCGGCCCGCAGCCCGGCCGTCGGCGGCTGCGCGCGCAGCGGCTGCAGCACGAGATCGGCCGAGTTCACGGGGATCCGGACGCCGCCCCACTTCTGCAGGGGAAGGCCCAGGAGGGTCTGGCCCTCGGCGTTGTGGTTGTACGGCGGCCCGTACGTCGCGCTCGCCGAGGTCCCGGCCAGCTCGGCCGCGGCGGTCGCGACGACGTCGGCCGGTGCCGCCTGCGCCCAGCCGCGCATGGTGATCGACCGCTCGTCGGGGGAGGAGAAGACCGCGGCGAGCAGCACGGTGAGCGCGCTCACCACAGCGAGCGCGACGACGAACTCCTTGACCAGGTCGTAGTGCCGGGTCTCGAAGCCGTGGGAGTCCGGCGTGACCCGGTGCCGGCGGGGCGGCGGCGCGAGCGCGGTCATCGCGTGACCTCCTCGTCGGCGTCGATCGGAGGTACCACGCCGTGCCGCCGCACCAGGACCACGTGCACGATGGCGAGCACGCCCACCGCGAACGGCAGCAGCACGACGTGCCAGAGCAGCATCTGGCCGGGGTTCAGCACGTTGAACCAGGCCCCGAAGCCCACCGCGTTGAGGCCGTCCTTGGCCTGGGTGCTGATCCACTGCGCGTCGAAGTTCGACTGGGACAGGTAGCCGGTGAACGCGGTGCCGATCGAAAGCACGAAAGCGACCACACCGGTGATCCACGTCATCGCCCGACGGCCCCGCCAGGCCGCCATCCAGAACTTGCCCCACAGGTGGATGACCATGACCGCGAAGAAGATCTCGACGCTCCACAGGTGCAGCGAGTTCACGAAGTGGCCGAGCGAGGACACGTGCCACCACGCCGCGCCGCCCATGGCGAGGAGCGCTCCGGAGACGAGGACGACCAGCAGCGCGGCGATGGTCAGCACGCCGAACACGTAGATCCAGGACGCCACGTAGGCCGGCTGCCGGTCGGGAAGGGCCTGCCCGGGCGGCACCAGGTGCGTCAGCCTCGTGCGCAGCCAGGTCGTCCAGTTCGAGCCGGTGGCGGGCGGGGTCCCGACGGGGAGGTCGGTCATGGCCGCGGCCCGTCCGTGGGCGTGCGCGGGCCGGGCTCCCGGCGCGCGGACGCCCGGCCGAACGGCAGCAGGAGGGCGAGCACGAAGACCACGACCATGGCCGCGATGATCAGGAAGTTCGTGAGGCTGATGTGGACAACGCCCCAGTGCAGGTAGGTCCCTGCCTGCAGCGGCGCGGCGACGATGTCGGCACCCATGGTTGATCTCCAGTCAGGAGTCGGGCATCCGGTGATGTCCGCCTACGTTCGAGGAGACTCCTGGGTAGATGAAAGCGCAAGCATCTTCAGCACCTTCCCAGGTTCTCTTCAGTGAACCTGGCGGTCCTGGTCCCTCCAGTACGGCTCGCGAATCTTGAACTTCTGGAGCTTCCCGGTGGCCGTGCGCGGGAGCGAGTCGACGAACTCGATGAGCTTGGGACACTTGTAGCCGGCCAGCGACGCGCGGCAGTGCTCGATCAGCTGGTGCTGGGTCACCTCCGCGCCAGTGGTGACCACGAGCCCGGTGACCATCTCGCCCCACTTCTCGTCGGGGATGCCGATGACCGCGCACTCCTTCACGGCCGGGTGCATCATCAGCACGTCCTCGACCTCGATCGAGGAGACGTTCTCGCCGCCGGAGATGATCACGTCCTTCTTGCGGTCGGAGATGACCAGGTAGCCCTCGTCGTCGAGGTAGCCGCCGTCGCCGGTGTGGAAGGTGTTGCCCTCCTGCACACGGGCGGTCTCGTCCGGCTGCTGCCAGTAGCCGTCCAGGTTGTGGTTCGAGGCGGTCATCACCTCGCCGTGCTCATCGGTCCACACCCGCACCCCGAGCGCGGGCGCGCCGGCCCGGCCGAGGCGCTTCGCCTGCTCGTGCGTCGACAGGTCCTCCCACTCCGCACGCATCCGGTTCACGGTGACGAGCGGCGAGGTCTCGGTGAGGCCGTAGATCTGGTTGAACTCCCAGCCGAGCTCCTCCATCACCCGCTCGATCGTGCGGGTCGGCGGGGGAGCGCCGGCCACGATGATCCGGACCCGGTCCCGGCCGGGGATCTCGCCGTCCCAGTCGGGCACGGCGTCGAGCGCGGCGCTGACCACGGCCGGGGCCGCGCACATCAGCGTGACGCCGTGCTTCTCCACCCGGCGCAGGATCTCGGTGCCGTCGACCTGGCGCAGGACGACGTGCTGGCCCCCGACACCCGTGATGCCGTAGGGCATGCCCCAACCGTTGGCGTGGAACATCGGGAGGGTGTGCAGGTAGACATCACGGTCGCTGATCCCGGCATGCAGGCCGAACACCGTGGCGTTGAGCCAGAGGCTCCGGTGGGTCAGCTGCACGCCCTTCGGCCGGGCCGTCGTACCGGAGGTGTAGTTGATGGTCGCGGTGGCGGCCTCGTCCGCGTCGGTCCACTCGCGTGGCTCGGTGTCGCGGCGGTAGAGCGCGTCGTCGTCGCCGAGCACGAACTTGTGCGGCACGTCGAGGGCGTCGAGCTTGTCCTTCAGCGAGGGGTCGGCGTAGACCACGTCGGCACCGGAGTGCTGCACGATGTACTCGATCTCCGGGAGGCTGAGCCGGAAGTTCACCGGGACCAGGATCCGGCCCCAGCCGCTGACGCCGAAGAACGAGGTGAGCAGGCGCGCGGAGTTCTGCGAGATCACCGCGACCCGTCCGCCGACCGGGACGCCGAGCTCGTCGAGCCGGGCGGCCTGCGCGCGGGCGAGCGCGGCCACGTCGCGGTAGCGCAGGCTGCCCAACGTGGCCGCCGGCTGGTCCGGCTCGTCGACCACCGCGATGCGGTCGGGGTAGACGTGCTCGGCGCGGTCGATAAAGTCACGGACGGTCAGCGGGTAGTACACGGTGCTCCTCCGTCGAATCAGGTGCCGTCGGGTCGGGTGCCGCCGGCTGCTGCTGATTCCACCGCAGGGCATCGACGGTGCGCTACCCCTCCGCGCCGAGCGACCCGCTGCGGCCGACGAGCGGCGGACCGGCCGTGCCGGGGCTGCGCACCGCCTAGGCTCGAGGGATGCTGCTGGCCGAGGATCTGCTCCTGCTGCTCACCCACGCGGTCTCCGGGCGGCTGGTGATGCCGGCGGCGCAGGTCGACGCGGGCCTGGGTGGCGCCGCCTTGGTCGAGTTGACCCTGCAGGAGCGGGTGGGCCTCGACGAGCGCGGCCGGGTGACGGTCCGCGACCCCACACCCCCGCGTGACGCGGTCCTCGACGCGGCGCTGGTCACGGCCGGTGCCCGCCGGGGCAAGAAGCCCAAGGCGCTGATCCAGCCGTTGGCCAAGGGCCTGCGACCGGTGCTCTACGCCCGCCTGGCCGACCGGGGCGTGGTGCGGTACGACGAGCGCAGGATCCTCGGGCTCTTCACGGTACGGCGCTGGCCGGCCACGACCGGCCACCACCAGGGCCAGGTCCGCACGCAGGTGACCCAGGCACTCGTGCAGCGCACCACTCCCGACCAGCGCACCGCCGCGCTCATCGCTCTCCTGCACGCGCTCAAGGCCGAGCACAAGGTCGTGGACCCCGGGCAGCACGGGCTGTCCAAGCGGGACCTGCGGGAGCGGGCCAAGGAGGTGGCGCGCGGTGACTGGGCGTCGGCCGCCGTCCGGGCCGCGATCGACGACATGATGGCGGCGGTCACCGCGGCCGTGGTGGCGGCTGCCGCCACCGGCAGCGCCGCGGCGTCCTGATCCGGTGCCGGTGCCGGTGCCGGTGCCGGTGCCTCGCCCGTGTCTTGCCCGGAACCTGTCGGCGGCCCCGGATAGTGTTCCGTGACGTGGTGGCGAGGACGGGAAGGCGGCTCCAGGCCGCTCCAGAAGCGACGGAAGAGGCGGCGATCATCGATCTCGGCGAGCTCCTGGAGACCGGCGTCATGCACGGCGACGCCCTCGAGCTGCTCCCGCGTCTGGACGCCGGCTCCGTGGACCTGTTCTTCACCTCTCCGCCCTACGCCGACCAGCGGGCGTACTCGCGGATCCATCCCGACCGCTACGTCGAGTGGTTCCTCCCGTTCGCCCGCGCCATGTTCGACGCGACCTCCGAGAGCGGGAGCCTGGTCCTCAACATCAAGAACCGGGTCGCGAACAAGGGGCCGCTGAAGGGTCAGCGCCATCCGTACGTCTACCAGCTGGTCCTGGCGCTGCAGCACATGGGCTGGCGTTGGATCGAGACCTACATCTGGGCCAAGCCGAACGCCATCCCGGGCCGGTTCGGCCCGCGCACGAAGGACTCCTTCGAGTACGTCTACCACTTCGCGCGGGGCCCGAAGCCCCACTTCGACCTCGACGCCGTCCGGGTTCCCTACAAGGCGGATGCGGCCGAGATCGCCCGCCGCAAGCTCGACACCTTGGGCCGCCGTACGACGGACGCCGGGTTCGGTCGCGACCGAACCAAGACCTACCTGCACGGCGGGGCCGACCCCGGCAACGTCGTCCAGGTGCCGCAGACGTACAACCAGCACCGGGGCGTGGCGCACACGGCCGCGATGCCGGAGGGGCTCGCGGAGTTCTTCGTCCGCGCCATGAGCCCCGAGCAGGGCGTCGTGATCGACCCGTTCGCCGGCTCGGGAACGACGGTGGTCGTCGGTCGCCGGCTCGGCCGACGCGCCGCGGGATTCGAGCTGCACGTGGAGTACGCAGAGGAAGCACGTCGGCGCATCGAGCAGGACCTCGCCGAGGACGTCCCGGGGTCCCTCGCGGGCACGGCGGTCTGAGTGCCGTCGGTCGAGGAGACGGTCGCGGGGATCATCGGTGCGGCCACGCTGGACGAGCGGGTCAACCGCATCCGGCTGATCCCCCAGCACCACGGCATCGGCGAGCACCAGGCGATCTACGCGGCGGTCGCGCGCGAGGGCTACGTGCCGCACCTGGCCCCCGACTTCGCCTACGTCCACGAGAACGCCTTCTACGACCTCCCCTACTTCGAGGAGGTCTACGCGGTCGCGTCCCGGGCCACCGACGGCTTCGCGGCGGTGGACGCCGGACACCTGGTCCGGGTGTTGCGCGACGACCCCCGGACGCTCCTGGTCTTCCGGACGATCCTGGGGCTGACCCGCGACGAGTTCGCCCACTCCACCAAGCTCGCGGCCCGGGCGCTGGATCTCCCCGGCGTCTCCGGCTCGAAGGTCGACGGCATGGAGCGCAACGGCACGCCGGCCACGCAGGCACAAGCACAGGTGATCGCGGAGACGATCGCCCGGGTGATGGCCGGGACGCTGTTCGGGGAGCCGGTGGGCGACGTCAGGAGCAAGCAGGAGAAGCCGGACACCCGTGAGGGGTGGACGACGGTCGAGCGGCTGGCGCGCGAGGGTGTGCCCTACTCCCACCTGTTGCACCAGCGTCACTACGGGGGCGCGTTCCGGCAGATCCTGGATGCGACCTCCACCCAGCGCGGCGACCTGATCGAGGACGCGGTGGAGGCGCTGTTCGCCGAGCACGGCGTCCCGTACGTCCGCACCGGCAGCCACAACCAGGGCGAGATCGAGCAGCGCTTCGGTGTCCTGGTGACTCCCGCGCCGGACTTCGTGGTCTTCGACGGCACCGACACGCTGCGGGCGATGCTGGAGTGCAAGGGCGCCAACGACGGTGGCACCGCACGGGACAAGGCGCTGCGCTTCGAGCGGCTGCGCGAGGAGTCCCTGCGGCTGGGCGGCATCCCGCTCCTGGCGGTCCTGGGTGGCATCGGCTGGGCGCGGGTCAACGACACCCTCGGGCCGGTGGTGCGCGACACGGACGGGCGGGTCTTCACGCTCGCCAACCTGCCGGACATGCTCGCGGTGGCACCGTTCCCGGCCCTCGCCGGCATCGCCGTGCAGCGCGGTGGTGCCTCGCCCGGGCGCACCCCTCCCGAAGCCCCGTAGACGCGAAGCCCCGTAGATGCGGGACCCGGTAGACGCGGAGGCCAGGCCGGCTGCCAGCCAGACGTAGGCTCGCGGTCATGGCTCGACTCCCCCACGTGCGTGCGCCGGAGCTGCACGGCCGCGGCTGGCTGAACACCGGCGGCACGTCGTACCGCATCGCCGACTTCCGCGGGCGCTTCCTGCTCCTCGACTTCTGGACGTTCTGCTGCATCAACTGCCTGCACGTGCTGGACGAGATGCGGGAGCTGGAGCAGAAGTACGACGGCGAGCTGGTGGTCGTGGGAGTGCACTCGCCCAAGTTCGTGCACGAGGCCGACCCGGACGCGCTGGCGGCCGCGGTCGACCGGTACGACGTCGCGCACCCGGTCCTCGACGACCCCGACCTGGTGACCTGGCAGGCCTACACCGCGCGGGCCTGGCCGACGCTGGTGCTCGTCGACCCCGAGGGCTACGTCGTGGCGCAGTACGCCGGCGAGGGCCACGCCCATGCGCTCGACGCGCTGCTCACCCAGCTGCGCGAGGAGCACCTGGCCCGGGGCACGTTGCAGCCCGGGGACGCGCCATACGTGCCGCCGCCCGTGGAGGCCGGCGACCTGCGTTTCCCCGCCAAGGCGGTCCGGCTGCCCGACGGCAACCTGCTGGTCGCGGACGCCGGACACCACCAGCTCGTCGAGCTCGCGGCCTCCGACCTGCGGGTCCTGCGGCGGATCGGGTCCGGGGAGCGGGGGCTCGTGGACGGCGCCGCGCGGACGGCGCGGTTCAACGAGCCGAACGGGATGTGCGTGCTGCCGGCAGAGGTGGCCGCACGGGTCGGGTACGACGTCGTGGTGGCCGACACGGTGAACCATGCGCTGCGGGGGGTGCGCCTGGCGACGGGGGCGGTCGAGACCCTGGCCGGCACCGGACGTCAGCTGATGCTGGGCGGCGCGGACGACGGCAGCCTGTCGAGTCCGTGGGACGTGGCGTGGTGGCGGGGCGCCGTCTGGGTGGCGATGGCCGGCGTCCACCAGCTGTGGACGTTCGACCCGGACGCCCGCACGGCCTCGGTCGCAGCGGGTACGGCGAACGAGGGGCTGCTCGACGGACCCACCGGGGACGCCTGGTTCGCGCAGACCTCGGGGTTGGCGGTCGCGGGGGACCGGCTGTGGCTGGCCGACAGCGAGACCTCGAGCTTGCGCTACGTGGAGGAGGGGGCCGTGCGCACCGCGGTCGGCACGGGGCTGTTCGACTTCGGCTTCCGCGACGGGGCTGCCGGCGAAGCCCTGCTCCAGCACCCCCTCGGGGTGGTGGCCCTACCGGACGGCAGCGTGGCGGTCTGTGACACCTACAACGGCGCGGTGCGACGCTACGATCCCGCCGGCGAAACGGTCAGCACCCTGGCCACGGACCTCGCCGAACCGAGCGGCGCGTTGCTGGACGGGGACCAGCTCCTGGTGGTGGAGTCGGCCGAGCACCGGCTCACCCGGATCCCGCTGGCCAGGGCCGCGACGGCCCGGGACTTCGCGCACACCACCCGGCGGCCGGTGACCGAGATCGCCGACGGGGACCTGGAGCTGCGGGTCAGCTTCGAGCCGCCACCGGGCCAGAAGGTCGACGACCGGTTCGGTCCGCCGAGCCAGTTGCTCGTCTCGGCCACCCCGCCGCAGCTGCTCCGCGCCGGCGCGGGCCGCGGCACCGACCTCACGCGCGTGGTCACGATCGACGGGAGCGTCGGCGACGGTGTGCTGCACGTGGCCGCCCGGGCCGCTTCCTGCGACGCGCACGGCGGCGAGGGTGCGGCCTGCCACCTGCACCAGCAGGACTGGGGCGTGCCGGTGCGCGTCACCCCCGGTGGGGCGCGCCGGCTGGTGCTGCCGCTGTCGGGGCCGGCGGAGCCGGGGCGGTCCGGGCCGGAGCCCGCCGGCTCGGCGTGAGGCGTGCGACATGCGCGCCTCAACGGTGCGACATGCGCGCCTCAACGGGCGGTGGGGTCAGGCTTCGTAGCGACGCTCCTCCACGTGCGTCGTACGGCTGCGCTGCTTGTTCATCACCAGCGCCAGGATGATCGCGAGCGCGCCCACGATCACCAGGATCCAACCGAGCCCCTGGTCGTTGACGAATCCGATGTTGAAGTCGACCACTCCGGTGACCAGCACGAGGCCGGCGAGCAGAAGGACGATGCCGAGGCCGATTCCCATGTTCTCTTCACTCCTCAGGTTGTGGCGACGCCCCTGCGGTGGCGACGTCGCCGGACGGGGTTGCTGCCGTCGGCCCGGACGGATACCCCGCGGCCGGGCAGCCGAACCCTCGCCGTCCCGAAGAGGTGCGACAGCCGCCTGCGCCGTCCCGACACGACAGGGCCGCCCCCGCGTACGCGGGAGCGGCCCCGTGCGTGACCGGTTGCTGGGTCAGAAGGCGCTCTCGTCGAGCTCCATCAGCGAGAGGTCGGTGGCCTCCGCGATGGCCCGCTCGGCGGTGACCTTCGGCAGTACGTTGCGCGCGAAGAACTGCGCGGCCGCCACCTTGCCCTCGTAGAAGGCCTTGTCGGCCGGCTTCACCTCGCCGGACAGCTTCTCGAGGGCCACCTCGGCCTGGCGCAGCAGCAGCCACGAGCAGACCAGGTCGCCGAGCACCATCAGCAGCCGGGAGGTGTTCAAGCCGACCTTGTAGATGTTCTTCACGTCGCCGCCCTCGGCGTTGGGGTCGGCCGACATCAGGTCGTTGATCAGTGCCCCGACGATGGCCTGCCCGTCCTCGAGGCCCTTGGCGAGCAGCTCGCGCTCGACCTTCAGGCGCCCGTTCCCAGCGTCCGACTGCGCGAACTTCTCGATCTCGCCGGCGACGAAGCCCAGCGCCTTGGCCTGGTCCTTGACGATCTTGCGGAAGAACAGGTCCTGGCCCTGGATCGCCGTGGTCCCCTCGTAGAGGGTGTCGATCTTGGCGTCACGCACGTACTGCTCGATCGGGTACTCCTGCAGGAAGCCGGAGCCGCCGAAGGTCTGCAGGGACTCGGTGCCGAGCAGCACCCAGGACCGCTCGGAGCCGTAGCCCTTGACGATGGGCAGGAGCAGGTCGTTGACGCGCTCGGCCAGCTCGTCCTTCTCCCCGGCGTGCTCGGCGAGCTGCACCTTGTCCTGCCAGGAGGCGGTGTACAGCACGAGGGCGCGCATGGCCTCCGCGAACGCCTTCTGCATCATCAGCGAGCGACGGACGTCCGGGTGGTGGGTGATCGGGACGCGCGGCGCGGTCTTGTCCGAGGCCCGCGTCAGGTCCGGCCCCTGCACGCGCTCCTTGGCGTACTCGAGCGCGTTGAGGTAGCCGGTGGACAGCGTGGCGATCGCCTTCGTGCCGACCATCATGCGGGCGTTCTCGATGACCTGGAACATCTGCGCGATGCCGTCGTGCACCTCGCCGAGCAGCCAGCCCTTGGCCGGCTCGCCCCCGCCGACGGCAGCGTCCCCGAACGTCACCTCGCAGGTGTTGGACACCTTGATGCCCATCTTCTTCTCGACGTTGGTGACGTAGGCGCCGTTGCGCTCGCCGGTCAGCTCGCCGGTCTCGAAGTCGAAGTGCCACTTGGGGACGATGAACAGCGACAGGCCCTTGGTGCCCGGGCCACCGACGCCCTCGACGCCCTGCGGTCGGGCGAGGACGAGGTGGATGATGTTCTCGCTCATGTCGTGCTCGGCGGAGGTGATGAAGCGCTTCACGCCCTCGAGGTGCCAGGAGCCGTCGTCCTGGCGCACGGCCTTGGTGCGGCCGGCGCCGACGTCCGAGCCCGCGTCCGGCTCGGTGAGCACCATCGTGGAGCCCCACTGCCGGTCGACCATGTGCTGGGCGATCAGCTTGTCGCGGTCGTTGCCGTTGCGGTGCACGATCGAGGCGAAGCTCGGCCCGGCGGCGTACATCCACACGGGTGCGTTCGACCCGAGCACCAGCTCACCGATCGCCCAGTTGAGGGTCGAGGGTGCCGGCTGGCCGCCGAGCTCGGCGGGCAGCGCAAGGCGCCAGTACTCGGCGTCCATCCACGCCTGGTAGCTCTTCTTGAACGACTCGGGGATCGGCGCGGTGCTGGTCTGAGGGTCGAACGCCGGCGGGTTGCGGTCGCTGTCCTCGAAGGAGGCGGCGAGGTCCTCGCGCGCCAGCCGGTCCACCTCGGCGAGGATCGACCTGGCCGTGTCGGTGTCGACGTCCTCGAAGAGGCCCTGGCCGAGGACCTCGTCTCGACCGAGCACCTCGAAGAGGTTGAACTCGATGTCACGCAGGTTGCTCTTGTAGTGGCTCACTGCTCCACCTTCAGTCTCGGGGGTTCCGTCTCGGGCGCGGCGGGACCGTCCGGCCCGCGTACTCATCAGTAACTTCATTATCCTACCCGTCAGTAGCCAAGGCAACCCTGCGGGGCTCGCGACGCGCGTCACGCCGGACTCGCGGGGAAAGGGCCTGCAGCGCCCCGGCTGCGCAGCGTCATGCGGGGTGGCGCACGAGGCGCCGGGGCGGATGACGTCCGGCGCAGCGTCATGCGAGGTGGTCGTGGGAGGCGCCGGGGCGGATGACGTCCGGCTACGGGGCCGGCCAGGTGCGCCCGTCGGCCAGCAGCGCCAGGGCGGCCTCCTGCCGGACCGGCGGGGCGAAGTAGTAGCCCTGTGCGCTGGTGCATCCCAGCCTGCGCACCCGTGCCAGCTGCTCCGGCGTCTCCACGCCTTCGGCGCAGACGCTCAACCCGAACGCCTCGCCGAGGCTGACGACCGCCCGGATCACCGCCTCCCCCTGGGTGTCGCGCAGGAACGAGCGGTCGATCTTGAGGGCGTCCATGAGCGGGAAGCGGTGCAGGTAGCTCAGCGAGCTGTAGCCGGTGCCGAAGTCGTCGAGCAGCAGGGTCAGGCCCGCCTCACGCAGGCGGGCGAGGTTGTCGAGCGTGCTCTTGTCCTCGTCCACGAAGAGGGACTCGGTGAGCTCGAGGCCGAGCAGGGACGGCGCCAGGCCGGCGGTGACCAGTGCACCCTGCACGGCGGCGAAGTAGGAACCCGAGCGCAGCTCGTGGGCACTGACGTTCACGCGCAGCCCCACCGGCCCGTGCTCCTGCCAGGCCACGGCGTCGTGAGCGGCGTGGCCCAGCACGTGGTGGCCGAGGTCGCCGATCAGCCCGGTCTCCTCGGCGACCGGGACGAACACGTCCGGGGGGATCACCTCGCCCCGCTCCGTCGTCCAGCGGGCCAGTGCCTCCATCGCCTCGACCCGGCCGGTGCGGAGGTCGACGATCGGCTGGTAGGCGACCTCGATGCTGCCCCGTCGCAGCGCCGCACGGAGGTCGCCCGCGACGTTGAGCCGCCCCAGTACCTCGCCGCGCATCGCCTCGTCGAAGACCCGGTAGCTGCCCGGCCGGTCGCGCTTGGCGCGGTACATCGCGATGTCGGCCTCGCTGAGCAGGTCGGTCGTGCTCTTCTCGCCGTGGTGGGCCAGCGCGACGCCGATGCTGACCGTGGCGCTCACCGCGCGGCCGGTGACCCGGACGGCGGGCGCGCACGCCTGCAGGATGCGCTCGGCGACGTAGGCGACCTCGTCGTCCTGGCGCACGTCCTCGCAGATGACCACGAACTCGTCGCCGCCGAGCCGCCCCACGGTATCCCCGGACCGCACCGCCTGCCGTAGCCGGAAGGCCACCTCGGCGAGCAGCTCGTCGCCCGCCCCGTGGCCGAGGGAGTCGTTGATGGTCTTGAAGTCGTCGAGGTCGAGGAGCAGGACGGCCAGCCCCCCGCCGTACCGTGCCGCCCGGGCCAGCGCATGCTCGATGCGGTCCTGGAGCAGCGCCCGGTTCGGCAGCCCGGTGAGGTGGTCGTGGAGCGCCTGGTGCTGGAGCTCGCCCTCGAGCTCGAACCGGCGCACGGCCGCCCCCAGGATGGCCGCCACCGACTCGACGAACGCGAGGTCGTCCTCCGTCCAGGTCCGAGGCTCGGTGTCGCTGACGCCCACCGTGCCCCACGGAGCGCCGAAGCCCGGGATCGGGCAGACCACTGCGGCGCGGGCGCCGAAGGAGGCCGTGATGTTGCGGTCGCCGACCCGCTCGTCCTCGGTCAGGTCCGCGGAGGCGACCGTCCGGTCCTGCCGCACTGCGGTCCCGGCCAACGAGGTGTCGTCGAGAGGCACCGCCACCTCGCCGTGCTCGGCGTGCCGGGAGAGCGAGGTGGCCACCACGTGGGCCACCGCGCCGTCCTCGCTGCAGCGCGAGATGCTGCAGGCCAGGTGCGGGTAGCGAGACGCGATGAGCGTGACGGCGGCCTCGAGCAGCTCGGGCAACGGTTCGGTCAGGGCGTAGCGCCCTAGCTCGGCCAACGCACGTTGCTCCTGTGCCCGTTCGACCTGTCGCTTCTCCACGGCGAGGCGGGCGCGCAAGTCGTGCCGCACCGTGGCCATCGCCAGCGGTTCGCCGGTCGCCGAGCGGACCAGGAAGGAGCTTCCGGACACCGGGATGGCTTCCCCGGTGACGAGGTGGCGGACGTGCGTCTCGCCCTCCCAGCGCCCCTCCTCCTGGATCGCCCGCTGCTCCTCGCCGAGCCGCTGACGCGCAGCCTCGGGCACCAGGTCCGCGCCCAGCAGCCCGGTCACGTCGTCGGTCGGGCCGAGCCCGACCAGGCGGCGGCCTGCGCCGTTGAGGTAGCTGAGCCGGCCCTCGAGGTCCGTCATCGCGATGAAGTCGCCGGACAGCTCGACGACCGCGGCGAACTTCTCCAGCTCGTCGGCGGACGTGGGGTCGGCTGCCACCGCCGCGGGGTCGTCGAAGCACAGCGTGCACACCGCGACGGTCGTGTCGTCCGCCAGGCGCAGCGGTTCGGCGATGACCCGACCGGTGCGTCCGGCGACCGTGGTGTCGCCGCGGCACGGCCGTCCGGCGAGCGCACCGCACAGCACTTCGGCAAGGACCGGGTCGCTGGTGAGGTCGGGCAGGCGCGCCCCGACGAGACGCTCGGAGGGCAGGTGCAGGTCGGCCAGGAGCGTCCCGCCGACCGCCAGGACCTCCAGGCCGGGCCCGACGGCGGCCACCAGTGCCGGCCGCGCTCCCTCGAGGAGGGCCGCCACCGCGGGGAGGCTGAGCAGGTCCTCGCCCGCCCACGGTGCTGCGCTCGCCGACACGCGCTCAGCCTTCCTGGCAACCGGGGTGTCGGCAACCGAATCGGGCATTTTGCGTCAACGAGACATCGGTCGACCGGTGGCCGTCCGCGCGGCTATCGGCCCTCGTCGTCCGCGGCGAGGGCGGCCAGTGTCGCGGCGCCCACGATGCCGGCGGTGTTGCGCAACGCCGCCGGCACCACCTCGGTGTCGAGCCGAAGGAGGGGGAGGAACTTGTCGGCGTGCTTGCTGACTCCACCCCCGACCACGAACAGGTCGGGAGAGAACAGCCGCTCCACCGTGCGATAGAACCGCTGCAGTCGCTCCGCCCATGCCTCCCAGGAGAGCCCCTCGTTCTCGCGTGCGCCGTTGGCTGCCCGCGACTCCGCGTCATGACCGTCGATCTCGAGGTGCCCGAGCTCGCTGTTGGGCACCAGCGTCCCGTCGTACACGAACGCCGAGCCGATGCCGGTCCCGAGCGTGGTGATCACGACCAGCCCGCCCCGGCCGCGTGCGGCCCCGAAACGGGCCTCGGCGAACCCGGCCGCGTCCGCGTCGTTCATCACGGTGACCGGGCGGCCGAGGCGGTGCCGGAGCAGGTCCTCGGCGTTCACGCCCACCCAGGACGGGTCGATGTTCGCCGCCGAGTGCACCACCCCGTGGCGGACCACGCCCGGCACGGTGACGCCGACCGGCACGGGGGGAGCCACCGCCGCCTCCTCCAGCAGGGTCACCATGACCGCAGCGACCTCGTCGGGTCGGGCTCCGGTCGGCGTCTCGATGCGCCGTCGCTCGGCGGCGAACTCACCGCGCTGCACGTCCACCGGTGCACCCTTGATCCCGCTGCCGCCGAAGTCGATGCCGTACGGCGTCGCTGCGCCGGTCCCCGCGCTGGCCATGAGGCGACCGTACCCGCTGTCTGGTCCACTCCTCGGTCGTGGAGCGCGGGGGTGGCCCGGCCCGGCTATTGTTTGCGGTTGCTAACTATTGGACGGCCCAGATGACGGGGTGAGCATGACGCAGACGCAGGTGACGACGAGGGCGGAGCGGCGCGCGGCGCGCGCGGCCGCGGACAAGGCCAACCCGCACTACAAGTGGATCGTGCTGTCGAACACGACGCTCGGCATCCTGATGGCCACGATCAACTCCTCGATCCTGCTCATCGCGCTGCCGGACATCTTCCGCGGCATCCGGATCAACCCGCTGGACCCCGGCAACACCAGCTACCTGCTGTGGCTGATCATGGGGTTCATGGTGGTCACCGCCGTCCTGGTGGTGAGCTTCGGCCGGCTCGGCGACATGTTCGGGCGGGTCCGGATGTACAACGCCGGCTTCGCGGTCTTCTCGCTGTTCTCGATCCTTCTCGCGGTCACCTGGATGCACGGCACCGCGGGTGTGCTGTGGCTGATCATCATGCGT
Source organism: uncultured Actinomycetota bacterium (assembly GCA_963709685.1). GTDB lineage: Bacteria > Actinomycetota > Actinomycetes > Propionibacteriales > Nocardioidaceae > Nocardioides_B. Next base: position 25,121 of record CAVPXH010000018.1, on the reverse strand, counting down.
GTCGGCCAGGGGGTCGGCGGGGCGATGCTGATGGCCAACTCCAGCGCGATCATCACCGACGCCTTCCCGGTCACGCAGCGGGGTCTTGCGCTGGGGCTCAACCAGGTCGCGGCGATCGCCGGATCGTTCCTGGGCCTGATCATCGGTGGCCTGCTCGGTCCCGTCGACTGGCGGCTGGTCTTCCTCGTGTCCGTGCCGGTCGGCGTGTTCGGCACGTTCTGGGCCTACGTCAAGCTCCACGACACCGGCGTACGGCGTCCCGCCCGCCTCGACGTGTGGGGCAACCTGACCTTCGCGGTCGGCCTGATCGCGGTGCTCGTGGGCATCACCTACGGCATCCAGCCCTACGGCAGCCACATCATGGGCTGGACGAACCCGTGGGTGCTCGCCGCGCTCATCGGCGGGCTCGCCGTGCTCGTGGTGTTCTGCGTGATCGAGACGCGGGTGCCGGACCCGATGTTCCACCTCGACCTCTTCCGGATCCGGGCGTTCACCGCGGGCAACATGGCCAGCCTCCTGGCCTCGCTCGGGCGGGGCGGCTTGATGTTCATCCTGATCATCTGGCTGCAGGGCATCTGGCTGCCGCGGCACGGCTACGACTTCGCCTCCACGCCGCTGTGGGCCGGCATCTACATGCTGCCGCTGACCTTCGGCTTCCTCGTGGCGGGGCCGGTGTCCGGGTGGCTGTCGGACCGGTTCGGCGCGAAGCTGTTCGCGACCGGCGGCATGGTGCTGGCCGCGGCCACATTCCTGTGGCTCATGGTGCTGCCGGTGAACTTCGGCTACGCGGAGTTCGCGCTCGTGCTGCTGCTCAACGGCGTCGGGATGGGCCTGTTCGCCTCGCCGAACCGGGCGGGGATCATGAACAGCCTCCCGCCCCACCAGCGGGGCGTCGGGGCGGGCATCACGGCCACCTTCCAGAACGCCGCCATGGTGCTGTCGATCGGCATCTTCTTCAGCCTGATGATCTCCGGTCTGGCCTCCTCGCTGCCGCACGCGCTCACCAGCGGCCTGACCGCGCAGGGCGTGCCGGCTCAGGACGCGGCCCGGGTCGCCGCGCTGCCGCCCGTGTCGGTCCTGTTCGCCTCGCTGCTCGGGTACAACCCGATCCAGAACCTGCTCGGTCCGCACGTGCTCGCCGCGCTGCCGCACCACCAGGCCGCGTACCTCACCGGACGCAGCTTCTTCCCTGCGCTGATCTCGGACCCGTTCGCGCACGGGCTCGAGGTGGCGTTCGGCTTCGCCACGGCGGCGTGTCTGGTCGCGGCAGTGGCCTCGCTGCTGCGCGGGGGGAAGTACGTGCACCAGGACGAGCCCGCCGCGGAGCAGCGATCCGCCGACGAGGTCGGCGCGGTCTCCGGCCCCGTCGCCGAGTAGCCGCCACCCCGCCAGCCGCTGAGAGCTCAGGGGATCACCGACACGCGTCAGGGCGCGGGGACTGGTGACCCCGCGGCGGCAGGGGGTACGGCGGTCCTCGGCGGGCAGGGGTACGGCGTCGGTCAGCGCGGCGTGGCGGCCTTCGCCAGCGCCCGCGCCGCGACCACGACGTCGTCCTCGGTGGTCCACCGCCCGACGGACAGCCGCAGGGCCGACGACGCTTCGGTGGGGTCGAGGCCCAGCGCGAGCAGGCCGGTCGAGGGTCCGGCGTCGGCGGCGTGGCACGCCGACCCGGTGGAGGCGGCCACCTCGGGCGCCGCGGCGAGCAGGGCGCGTCCCGGCGCTCCGTCGATGCCCACGTTCAGCGTGTTGGGCAGGCGAAGGCGCGGGTGCCCGTGCAGCCGCACCCGTCCGGGCAGCCGTTGTTCGAGCTCGGCGTGCAGCCGGTCGCGCAGCGCGGTGAGCCGCTCGGTCTCCCCTTCGGCCAGCGCCGTCGCCGCCAGCGCGGCGGCGACGCCCAGAGCCACGGCGTAGGCGACGTTCTCGGTCCCCGCGCGCAGCCCCCGCTCCTGGCCTCCGCCACCGACGAGAGGCTCGAGCGTGACCCCGTCGCGGACGTAGAGCGCCGCGATCCCCTTGGGCGCGTACATCTTGTGACCCACGACGGTGAGCAGGTCGACGCCGAGGTCGTCCACGGCGAGGGGGAGCTTCCCCGCACTCTGGGCGGCGTCGACGTGCAAGGCGATGCCGCGCGTCCGGGTCACCTGTGCGATCCGACGCAGCGGCTGCAGGCTGCCGGTCTCGTTGTTCGCGTGCATGACCGTGGCCAGCACCGTGCGGTCCGTCACCGCTGCGGCCAGGCGGTCCGGGTCCACCAGGCCGTGACTGTCGACCGGGAGGTAGGTGACCTCCACGCCGTGCCACCGCTCGAGCCAGTCGCAGGCGGCAAGGACGGCGGGGTGCTCGGTCGCCTGGGTGACGACGTGGGGCCGCCCGGGTACGGCGTCCGCGCGCGCCAGCGTCACGCCGCGGATGGCGAGCGCGTCGGCCTCCGAGCCGCTGGCGGTGAACACCATCTCGCCGGGGCGGGCGCCGACCAGGGCAGCGACCTGCTCGCGGGCCTCCGCCAGCAGCCGGCGCGGGCGGTCGCCGTACGCATGGACGCTGGACGGGTTGCCGAAGTGCAGCAGCGTGTCGTGCAGGGCCTCGGCGACCCTCGGGTCGACCGGCGTGGTGGCGTTGTAGTCGAGGTACACCGGCCCGCCGGCCAGCGCGGGATGCGGCACAGGTGGCACAGGCAGGTCCCTCCTCCGGTTGCTCGGGTACGACGCTACCGGCGCGCCGGCAGTCGTTTGCACCATGAAACCGCCGGGTACTGCCCGCCATGGAAACCACATGGAAAGTACTCGGGCGTGGTGTCCGTACCGGCATGCTCGCCGGCCTCGTCGGCACCACCGTCATGACGTTGTCCGAAAAGGCGGAGCAGGCCGTCACCGGCCGGCCCAACTCGTTCATCCCCGCCCACGCCACCGAACGCACGCTGGGGCTGCCCACCAAGCCGGACAAGGACCGGCAGTGGATGGCCTGGGCCGCGCACTGGGGCCTGGGCGTGGTGCCCGCGGCGCTTCGTGGGGTGATGGCCGAGGGTGGCATGCGAGGGCCGCTCGCCAACGCGATGTTCTGGGTGACGCGGTTGACCACCGACGAGACCATGGAGAACGTCTCCGGGGTCGGCAAGCCACCGTGGTCCTGGGGACCGAAGATGGGCGCGATCGACCTCTTCCACAAGGGCGTCTACGCGTTCGCCACCGGCATGGTCGCCGACCGGCTCGCGACCACGCCGCCGCCGCTGGCCGAGCGCAGCGGCGGTCACGGACCCCGCGGCTCGTTCTGACGTTCCGCTACTGACCGTGACGGGGGCGCTCCCGGTCCGCGCCGGAGCGCCCCCCGGACAGGAACCCCACTCGCCAGATCAGCCACAGCAGCGGGATCCCCGTGCACAGGCTGGCCAGCACGTCGGTGAACCAGTGGGTGCGGGCGACCATCACCGTCACCCCGACCCACAGGGACATCGCGGTCACCAGCAGGATCTGCCGCCGACGGGTGAGCCAACGGCCCACCGGCCAGTCGAGCATCGACCACAGCGCGAAGCTCATCCCCCACACCACGACCGCGTTCATCTCGTGGCCGGAGGGGTACTCGGTGGCGCTCGGCCCCGTCGCCCAGAGGATGTCGTGCCCGCTGATCGGGTTGGTGCGCCCGGTCCACAACTTCATGCCGGGGACCACCAGCGCGAGGAACACCATCACCACCAGCGGCACGGCCAGCGGTCGCCAGGTCCGGTGCTTGCGCGCCAGCAGCGCGGCCGCCACGGCCATCGGCGGGACGTTGACCAGCCGCTGGCCCGGCAGCACCAGGTAGCGACGGCACAGCACGATGAGCCAGTGCGGGCAGTACTCGAGCACCCCGCGGTCGAGCGTGTGGTCGAAGTCGCGCAGCGGGCCGCCCCAGAGCACGTCCATGGTGACCAGCGCGAACCCGATCAGGAGCGCCACCATGAGCAGGGCGAGCGGCTCCCGCAGCCGCGCGAGCAGGGCTGGTGCCTCGTGCGCGCGAAGCGTCGCGCCGGCCGACCCCACGTGCTCTGTCTCTGCCTCGGTCGGCCGTGAGACCACTCCTACCTCCTCGAGATGCGCTCGTGAGGTTCTACCCCGCCGGTGCGGATCGGATGCCTGTGACCTCGCCCGCTGGCGACCGCGCGCCGACCCCATCGACGACCCCGTCGCCGACCCCGGTGCGCACGGGGGCGGCCGGCCTCCTCGCTGCCGTCTCGTTTGGTGCGCGGCCCACGGCCGGGGTGGGCGTGCGCGGTAGGTTCGAAGGAGCAAGCTTCCAAGCATCCACACGACGAAAGGTGGTAGCCCCATGTCGCTGCACCTCGGGGACGAGGCACCCGACTTCACCGCCGACACGACCGCCGGCAAGATCTCCTTCCTGGACTGGAAGGGCGACAGCTGGGCCGTCTTCTTCAGCCACCCGGCCGACTACACGCCCGTGTGCACCACGGAGCTCGGCCGTGTCGGGCAGCTCCAGTCCGAGTGGGACAAGCGCAACACCAAGGTGATCGCACTCTCCGTGGACTCCGTGGAGGACCACCAGGGCTGGAAGCCGGACATCGAGGAGGTGTCCAAGTGCACGGTGAGCTACCCGATCATCGCCGACCCCGACAAGAAGGTCGCCGAGCTCTACGACATGATCCACCCGGGCGAGGGTGACACCAGCTCGGTCCGGTCGGTGTTCATCATCGGCCCGGACAACAAGATCAAGCTGACGATGACCTACCCGAAGAGCACCGGGCGCAACTTCGACGAGATCCTGCGCGTGCTCGACGCCCTGCAGGTCAGCGCCTCCGGGCCGTTCTCCACGCCGGTCGACTGGAAGCCGGGCGAGCGCGCCATCGTCGGCACCGACGTGTCCACCGAGGACGCCAAGGAGCGCTTCCCCGACCTCGAGGTGGTCAAGCCCTACCTCCGGTACGCCACGCCGAAGTCCTGACCCACCCGCCGAGGGGTCACCACTTCGCGCCCTGCCGGCGTGTCGGTGACCCCTCGGGCGGCAACCGCCTGCCCGCCGTGCTCCTCTGCGGCAGGCGTCCCGACGGTGCCCCACCGGAACGGGCAGCTGGTCCGCGACGCCACCGGTGCAGACATTTCCTGTCGAAATGCCTCCGACGCGGCTAAAGTTGAACGATACAAAGGGGTGTCAGCAGGGGTTGACCGGCCTCGCACCCCGGGGGAGAGAGGAGCACGTCCCCATGTCATCCGTGTCCGACACGGACCTGTCTCGGTATCTCGAAGACGCGTTCACGCACTCCGGAGCCACCCGCACCCAGCTGCTCTGGTCGGCGATGAACGCCTGGGCCCCTCAGCAGTTGGTGCAGCGCCTGCTCGCGCTGCCGGACGGCTACTACCGCTCGCTGGACGAGGTCCTCGGCCAGCTCTGACGGCCAGCGCTGACGGCCAGCTCTGACGGCCGGCCGGACGCCTGGTTCGGACGGCCGACCCCGGACGCGGGCTCGGAGGCCCCGCTCGGACGCGGGCTGCCGTTCGCGCCGGCGACCTCAGCGGTGCCCGGCGACGGCGTGCGGCCGGTAGGACCGCTCCAGCGCCTCGCAGTCCTCGGCGGTGAGCTCCAGGTCGAGCGCCGCGACCGCGTCGTCGAGGTGCGCGGCCTTCGTCACGCCGATGATCGGTGAGGTCACCGTGGGCTGCCGCAGCAGCCAGGCCAGCGCCACCTGCGCGCGGGAGACCCCGTGGGCCTCGGCGACGCGCGCGACCTGGTCCACGACGGCCTTGTCCTCGTCGACGTACAGCGTGGCGCCGAACTCGTCGGTCTCCGCCCGCGCGGTCTTGGCGTCCCAGTCGCGGGTGAGCCGGCCACGGGCCAGCGGGCTCCACGGGATGACCCCGACGCCTTGGTCCGCGCAGAGCGGCAGCATCTCCCGCTCCTCCTCGCGGTAGAGGAGGTTGTAGTGGTTCTGCATCGAGACGAACCGCGTCCAGCCGTGGAGGTCCGCGGTGTACTGCGCCTTGGCGAACTGCCAGGCGAACATCGAGGAGGCGCCGATGTAGCGGGCCTTGCCGGCCTTCACCACGTCGTGGAGGGCCTCCATCGTCTCCTCGATCGGGGTGTCGTAGTCCCACCGGTGGATCTGGTAGAGGTCGACGTACTCGGTGCCGAGCCGGGTCAGGCTGGCGTCGATCTCGGCCATGATCGCCTTGCGCGAGAGCCCGGCGCCGTTGGGCCCGGGGCGCATCCGGTTGAAGACCTTGGTGGCGATCACGACGTCGTCGCGGCGGGCGAAGTCCCGCAGCGCGCGGCCGGTGATCTCCTCGCTCGTGCCCGCGGAGTAGACGTTGGCGGTGTCGAAGAAGTTGATGCCGGCGTCCAGCGCCTGCTTGATGATCCGCCGGCTGTCCTCCTCCTGTAGCGTCCAGGCATGGCTGCCGCTCTGCGGCTCGCCGAAGCTCATGCAGCCCAGGGTGAGCCGGGAGACCTTCAGGCCGGTCGGACCGAGGTTGACGTCACGCATCGGTTCTCCTTCGTGGTGGGGCAAGGGGCAAGGGGCGTGGTGAGAGGTGGTCAGGACGAGCTGCGCAGCAGCCCCTGCAGGGCCGCGGCGGCCAGGGCGCGCGCCCCTGGCTCGTCGAGGGGGCGGTGCCCGGAGAGCAGCCGGAACACCAGCGGCCCGGCCAGCAGGTCGATCGCGGTGTCGACGTCCACGCCCGCGGCGACGTCTCCCCGGTCGATCCCGCGCCGCCACAGCGCTGCGAGCGCCGCGCGCCGCCCGGCGAGGAAGAAGGTCCGGAAGTACGCCGCCGCGCCGCTGTCGCTGACGCAGGCCGCGAGCAGCTCGGAGAACACCCGCCCCTCGGCCGTGGCGTAGAAGGCGCTGACCCGGACGACGTACTCGGTCAGGTCGCCGGCCGTGCTTCCGGTGTCCGGCAGCGGCACCGCCTCGGCCATGTCCCTTCCGAACGCCTCCGCGGCGATCGCGGTCCGGGACGGCCAGTGCTTGTAGAGCGTGGCCTTGCTGACGCCCGAGCGGGTCGAGATCGCGTCCACGGTGGCCGCGGCAAGACCGCCCTCCGCCAGCAGGTCGCGGGCGGCCACGAGCGCCGACTCGTGCACCCGCACGCTGCGGGCACCCGCCGGGCGGGTCAGCAGGCCGGAGTCGCGCTCGGTCATCAGACCGCGCCGGTCAGCGCCTCGAACTCCTCGTCGGTCAGCGAGATGCCCGCGGCCGCGGCGTTGTCCTCCAGGTGCGCGACCGAGGAGGTGCCCGGGATCGGCAGCATCACCGGCGAGCGGCGCAGCAGCCAGGCGAGGGCGAGCTGGGACGGGGTGGCGTCGTGCCGGGTGGCGGCCTCGGCCAGCGGACCGTCCTGCTTCGACAGCTCGCCGGTGGCCAGCGGGAACCACGGGATGAAGCCGATGCCGTGCTGCTCGGCGTACTCCAGGACCGGCTCGGCGTCACGCTTGGCGAGGTTGAACAGGTTCTGCACCGAGACGATCGGTGCCACCTTCTCGGCCGCCTCGATCTGCTCGACGGTGACCTCGCTCAGGCCGATGTGGCGGATCTTGCCCTCGTCCTGCAGCTTCTTCAGCTCCCCGACCTGGTCCTCGAGGGCTACCTGCGGGTCGATGCGGTGCAGCTGGAACAGGTCGATGCGCTCCAGGCCGAGGCGTCGCAGGCTGAGCTCGCACTGCTGGCGGAGGTACTCCGGGCGGCCGACCGGCGTCCACTGGTCCGGGCCCTGGCGCGTGAGCCCGGCCTTGGTGGCGATGACCAGGTCGTCGGCGTACGGGTGCAGTGCGGTGCGCAGCAGCTCCTCGGCGACCTCGGGGCCGTAGGAGTCGGCGGTGTCGAAGAACGTGATGCCGAGCTCGACGGCGCGGCGCAGCACGCGCACGGCCTCGTCGCGGTCGGCGGGGTAGCCCCACACGCCCGTGCCGGTGAGCTGCATGGTGCCGTAGCCGAGGCGTACGACGGGCAGGTCGCCGCCGAGCGTGAAGGTGCCGGATGCTCCGGCGACGGAGTCGGTGGTGGTGGTGGTGGTCGTGCCTGCGGTCATCGGTGCTCCCTCCTGAACTGAACGTCCAGTTCACCCTAGGCAGGTGTCCCCGCCCCGTTCAACGGCGGCCAGTGCGCGCGAAACTAGAACGAGTTACAGTTCGGAGGTGATCGAGAGTGACGCGCTGACCTGGTCCGCCCCCGACGGGGACCATCCCGCGCGCCGGGCCTCCCAGGTCTCGGCCGCCACGGTGGCCCGCGGTGACAAGCACGACTGGCTCGCGCTGTTCGCGGAGGACGCGGTCGTCGAGGACCCGGTCGGTCCCTCGCTGTTCGACCCGGCCGGCCACGGCCACCGGGGCCACGAAGCGATCGGCGCGTTCTGGGACCTGGCGATCGCACCGGTGCAGCGGTTCCACTTCACGGTCCGCGACTCGTTCGCCGGCGGCGACTCGTGCGCGAACGTCGGCACCATCACCAGCGAGCTGCCCGACGGCACGACCGTGGACGCCGAGGGAGTCTTCGTCTACCGGGTCGACGCCGAGGGCCGGATCACGTCCCTGCGCGCGCACTGGGAGGTGGAGCGGGCGATGGCCACGGTCAGGCCCGCACCCGGTCCCGAGGGCTGAGCGCGGGTTCTCGCGCCGCGCCCGGCTATGATGGGCGCTCGTCCGGGTTGAGAGAACAGCCGCGGTTGTACGCACCACTCCCCGAGGCTGAAGAACAAGTGACCACGCTTCCACCGGTGGCCAATACGGGGCTGTTCGGCTCGTTCGAGTACGACAGCGCCACGGACACCCTCACTTGGTCGGACCCGGTGTACGCCGTGCACGGGTTCGTCCCCGGCGACGTCGTACCCTCCGTCGACCTCGTCCTGGCCCACAAGCACCCCGACGACCGTGCCGAGGCTGCCCGCGCGATCGAGGAGGTGCGCGCCACCGGCCGGCCGTTCTCCTGCTGGCACCGCATCCTGGACGCCGACGGCAACCAGCGCCAGGTCCTCGCCGTCGGCTCAGGAACCTTCGCCGACGGGCGACTGGCCGGCTACGCGGGCTACATCGTCGACGTCACCGACGTGCTGCGACGTTCCGCGCGCCACGAGGTGGAGGCGGCCCTCGACGGGCTGATGCGCTCGCGCCCGGCGATCGAGCAGGTCAAGGGGGTGCTGATGCTCACCTACGGCCTCGACGCCGACGCGGCGTTCGAGCTGTTGCGGCGCTACTCCCAGCACGCCAACGTCAAGGTGCGTGAGGTGGCCCAGGAGCTCGCGGACGCGCTCCCCGCCGGCGGCTTCCCCCACGGCAGTCGCACGACGTGGGACCAGCTGGCCGCGGAGGTGCGCGCCACGTCCGCGGTGGACGGGAACCGGCGGGACGGTGCCCACGTCGACGGCGCGCGGGTCGACGGGAACCGCTGGGACGGTGCCCACGTCGACGGCGCTCGGCGCGACGGGAGCCGGCTGGACGGCACGCGCGTCGACGGCGCCCGGCTGGACGGCACGCGCGTCGACGGCGCCCGGGTGGACGGCACGCCGCTGAGCGACCGCTCGACAACGGACGGCTCCTCGGGGCAGGCTGCCCTGGACTGACCGTCTCGGGAGGGAGCAGCGCATGCGCCTCGGTATCCACCTGATCCGCTTCGACGTCGAGGGCGGCGCGCCGGCCCTGGCCGAGACCGTCGCCGGCTTCGGCGCCGCGGCCGAGGAGGCCGGCGTCGACAACCTGTCGGTCATGGACCACTACTTCCAGATGGAGATGGCCGGTGGGCCGGAGCTGAACATGCTCGAGGGCTACACGGCCCTCGGCTTCCTGGCGGCACACACCTCGAGCGTGGACCTGCAGCTGCTCGTCACCGGTGTGACCTACCGGCACCCCGGGCTGCTGGCGAAGATCGTCGCCACGCTGGACGTGCTCTCCGGTGGCCGGGCGGTGCTGGGCATCGGCGCCGGGTGGTACGGGGCCGAGCACCGCGGGCTCGGGGTGCCGTTCCCGCCGGTCGCGGAGCGCTTCGCGCGGCTGGAGGAGACGCTGCAGATCGTCCGGCAGATGTGGGGTCCCGAGCAGGGGCCGTACCACGGTCGGCACTACGACCTGGAGCGGACGCTGTGCCTGCCGGCGCCGCTGCGCACGCCGCCGGTGATGGTCGGTGGCCAAGGGGAGCGCAAGACGCTGCGCCTGGTGGCGAAGTACGCCGACGCCTGCAACCTGTTCGCCAACCCCCAGGACGGTCCCGAGGCGGTGGCCCACAAGCTCGAGGTGCTGCGCGAGCACTGCGCGCGTGAGGGGACGTCGTACGACGCGATCCGCAAGACGATCCTGTGGTCGGCCGGCTTCGACCCGGCCACCGAGGGTGCCGACTTCGTCGCGCAGATGAAGGGGTTCGCCGCGATCGGGATCGAGCAGGTGCACGTCATGCCGCCGGACGACCGGCCGGTGTCCTTCGTCCAGCAGCTCGGCCGGCACGTCGTACCGGACCTGGCGAAGGTCTCGCCGGCCTGAGCGGCTGCTACGTCGACGCCTCGACGTTGGTGGCCAGCCAGTCGACGAACGGCGTGATCGTGCGCCAGTCCTCGCGGACGAGGTCGAGGAGCTCCGGGGTGTGGATCACCGGCGCGAAGCCGTAGTCCTTGCCGAGGAACATCGTCTTGTGGCGTAGCAGGGCGATGCGGGGGTGAGCGGCGTCGTAGCCGCGAGGTGCGGTCTTGAGGGTGTCGCCGCCGAGGCTCCAGCCGGCGTCGCGCAGATCCGCGAGCAGTCCCTCGAGCTGGGCGCCGCGTCGCGGGTCGTCGATCGCCGCGCGCAGGGCGGCCAGCCGCTCGGCGTCCGCGTCGTAGAAGCCGCCGCCGACCCGCACCCCGGGTGCCGCGATCTGCACGTACCAGCCCATCCGCGGAGCCCGGGGGACGAAGGCGCCCTGGTGCGTCTTGTAGGGGGTCTTGTCCTTGGCGAAGCGCACGTCGCGGTAGGGCCGGAACACCTTGCCGGCCCCGAACTCGGGCTCGAGCGCCGCCATCAGCGCCCGCATCGGCGCCGCGACCGCGCCGTCGTAGACCTCCTTGTGGGCGGCCCAGAACGACTTCGTGTTGTCCATCTCGAGGTCGTCGTAGAAGTCGAGCGCGGCGACCGGGAAGCCAGTGAACGGGGTCATCGCCGTCGAGCCTACGGCGCGGCGGGCACTACGGACCTGGCGCGGGTGGCGCGCCGGTCGCGTCCGGTCCGCCGCCGCGGCGCCGCACCTCGGCACGCGCAAGGTCGAGGCCGCCGTGCTCGAGACCGGCGAGGTGCGACGTGCCGGCCCACACCGGGCGCCCGTCCCGCCGCACGTCGACGTGCAGCGTCCCGCCCAGGTGCTCGACCGCGCCGGGCACGTTGCGCCGCTCGGCGGGCAGGGGCACCGGCAGTACGTGTGCCTGGCCCAGCGGTGCGTGCGCGCCCACCGTGACCGTCCAGCGGGCGCTGCGGCCCTGCAGCCGCCAGTGCTCGTCGCCGACGTCGGCCCGGACCGGTGAGGTGCCGGGATTGCCCAGGCGCACCAGCGTCCCGTCGGGAAGGCGTACGACGAGCGCGGTGACCGTCGTACGCAGCGGGCCGCAGCGCACCACCCCGCCGGCGAACGCCACACACGCGACCGGGTCCTCGAAGCCCTGCGCCTGGCCCCACCACCACGCCTCCGGGAAGCCCCCGCGCCCCCAGTTCTTCTCGGCGTACACCGCGGCGCCGTCGAGGCTCCACTCCTGGCCGCCCGCGGTGACCGTGCCGGTGGCGGTGCCGCCGAGCAGCCAGGGATGCCAGTACTGGTTGAGCGCGGGCACGCTGTGGAACCAGCTCGAGCCGCCGAAGCTCCGCCGCGGCCAGGGCACGGTCTCGGTGAAGCGGACGTCGAGCCGGGCGTCGCTGCCCAGGTCGACCCGGAGCCGGTGCGCGTCGGCGCGGAAGGCGGTGCCGGCGCGGGCTCCCAGCCGGCGCGGGTCGGCGTCGGCGTCGGGGTGCGCGCGCGTGCGCAGGAACCCCTCCGGATGGGTGGCCAAGCCGAGGGTCGCCCAATGCCCGTCGGCGGCGCGGTTGGCGCCGATGAGGGCGACCACCACCCGGCCGGTTCCCGGATCGGTGAGCCGCCAGAAGTACCCCTCCATCGCGACCCCGTGGGCGGGCAGCGGGTTCCCGAAGGGCAGGTCGGCGCCGGTGGCGCGGTAGGCAGCGCGCAGCTGTCCGAGACGACCCGGTCGGCCCATGAGCGACAGGGTAGGCCCGGAGCCGTCTGGTCCGTCACAGTGCCTGCGGGGACGGGGTCGCGGTGCCAGGGTGGAAGCGACCGAGGAGGTCGAGGCTCATGGAGCTCTACCCGCTGCTGGTGCAGTTGGAGTCCGAGGTGGTCGACGAGGCCGCCACCGTCCTGCAACGCTCCCACGTCACCCACTACGAGGTGGTCGGGAACACCCTGACCCACCGGCGTCTGGACGACCTGTTCGGGGTCGTGCTCGAGGCCGTGCGCACCCGTGACCTGAGCGGGATCGGTCGGTACGCCGAGGCGCTGGCCGGCTCGCGATTCGAAGAGGGCTTCGGCATCACCGAGGTGCAGGACGCCTTCAACGCGCTGGAGCAGGCGACCTGGCGGCGCCTCGTGGTCGCGCTGCCGGCCGAAGAGCTGCCCGAGGCACTCGCCGCGCTCAGCTCGGTGCTCGGCTTCGGCAAGGACCAGCTCTGCCGCGCCTACGTCGCACTCGCCACGCAGCGACGCCTGCCCGCGCTCGACGTGGGCGCCCTGGTCGCCGGCGCGGCCTCCTGAGGCCGGGACGGGGGACATCAATGGCCGACTGGCCTCTGCTGCTGGTCCGGCACCCGGTCACCGCGCCGGCGTTGCGCTGCCGGTCCTGCGCGCACCCGATCCGGCTGGTGGAGTTCATCGGGTGGATCGACACCACGCCTCCCGTGTACGGCGGGCTCTACGACTTCTGCACGGCGACCCACGGCGCGCACCTCCCGGAGGCCTGACGACGGGCTCTACGCGGTGCCCACGGCCAGCACGGCGGTGGTCGGCAGCGCCAGCAGACCGTCGGGGCCGACGTGCCGCTCGGTCCGGCGCCGGTACGCCGCGCGCGTCCGTGCCCGGAGCGCGTCGGGCTGAGCGGCGAGCACCCGGCCGAATCCGGACACGCCCGCGGCGACGCCGGACCACAGCGCCCGCGGGTCGGTGCGGGGGGTCCAGGTGTGTGCCTGCGCGTGTACGTGCTCGAGGCCGGCGCCCTCGAGCAGGGCCTGGAGGCCGACGACGGAGCGGGGGAAGTCCAGCTCCTCGGGCAGCCGGGCACCCGGTGGCGGCTCGACACCGACGTCGGCGAGGACCGCGGCGAACAGCGCTGCCTGCCCACCTGCGTCGGCGGGCCAGATCGTCACGCCCACGCGGCCGCCCGGCGCGGTCACCCGGGCCAGCTCGGTGGCCGCCGCGCGAGGGTCGGGCACGTGGTTGACGACGAAGTTGGCGGCCACGACGGGGAACCTGCCGTCCGCGAACGGCAGGTGCGGGAGCGCGGCCCGCAGCAGGGTGACCGGTGGCGTGCGGGGCGGTCGCCCTGCGGGTCCCTGGTCCTGCCGGAGCGCGGCGGACGCCAGGTCGAGCAGGTCCGGCGCCGGCTCCACGGCGGTCACTGCGACGCCGTACCCGTGGGCGCGCTGCGCAAGCGTACCGGTGCCCGTGCCGACGTCGAGCAGCCGCTGGCCGTCCGGGCGGTCCCTCGTGGTCACGCCGAGGGCGGAGAGCAGGGGCTCGACCGTGCCCGCGCACAGGGGCGCGAACGCGCGCGCGTACCCCGCGGCGGCGGCCCGACCGGAGGCGAAGGCGGCCGCCCCGGGGCCCCGGTGCGGCGGGGCCGGGCCGAACCGGGAGTCGGTGCAGGCGCTGGTCGTCATGGCATCAGGAGTACCGCCTTTGTCCAGCGTCGCGGGCGCGACACGCCAACCTACGGCACCGTAGGTTACGGTGGGGGAGGCGGGCTGAGCATCGGCCCGTCGGGAGGGAGACCCGATGAGCACGATGACCCAGAGCCAGTTGCTGCTCGAGCTCGAGCAGGTGGTCGAGGAGAACCTCAACCGCCACCTCTCGGTGGCCAAGGAGTGGTTCCCGCACGAGTTCGTGCCGTGGAGCGAGGGGCGGGACTTCGACGGTCCACTCGGCGGCGATCCGTGGTCGACCGAGGACTCGCCGATGACGGACGTGGCCCGTTCGGCGCTCGTGGTGAACCTGCTCACCGAGGACAACCTCCCGAGCTACCACCACGAGATCGCCGTGATCTTCGGGCGCGAGGCGGCCTGGGGCGAGTGGGTGCACCGGTGGACCGCGGAGGAAGGACGGCACGGGATCGCGATCCGCGACTACCTGCTGACCTCGCGCGCCGTGGACCCCCGGGAGCTGGAGCGGCTGCGCATGCAGCACATGTCCACCGGCTACCAGTCGGCCCACGGCGAGGACCTGCTGCGCTCGCTGGCCTACGTGTCGTTCCAGGAGCTGGCCACCCGGGTGTCGCACCGCAACACCGGACGGATCACCGACAACCCGGTGGCCGACCAGCTCCTCGCGCGCGTGGCCGCCGACGAGAACCTGCACATGATCTTCTACCGCAACCTGCTCAAGGCGGCCCTCGAGCTGGCGCCGGACCAGGCGATGCGCGCGATCACCGACGTGGTGACCACCTTCCAGATGCCCGGGACCGACATCGCCGGCTTCCAGCGCAAGGCGGTGCAGATGGCGCTGGCCGGCGTGTACGACCTGCGGCAGCACCGCGACGACGTGGTGGCTCCGGTGCTGCGGTTCTGGAACGTCTTCGACCTCGAGGGTCTCGGCGCCGAGGGGGAGCAGGCTCGCACCGAGCTCGCGGACTTCCTCGAGCTGCTGGACCAGCAGGCGCAGCGCTTCGAGGACAAGCGGGACGCCCGGCAGGCCCGCCTGGCCACACGCTGAGCGAGCGCCGGCCGGCTCCTGCCGCACCGGGAGGGTGCCTCGGCGGTGAGTGCTGGGCGTTCCTGGTAGACACGTGAACATGCGGATCTTCTTCACCGGGGGCAGCGGCAAGGCCGGCAGACACGTCGTGGCGCACCTCGCCCAGCAGGGTCACCAGGTCACCAACGCAGACCTGGTTCCACTGGGACACACGGCGGTGGCCGACCTCCGGGTGGACCTGACCGATGCGGGTGAGACGTACTCGGCGCTGGCGGGGCTGGCCACCTTCGACGAGCTGGAGCTCGCGGGCACGCCGTCGTACGACGCGGTGGTGCACTTCGCGGCGCTCCCGCGGATCCTGCTTGCGTCCGACAGCACGACGTACGCGACCAACGTGCTCAGCACCTACCACGTGCTCGAGGCCGCGACCCGGCTGGGCGTCCGCAAGGTCGTGTTCGCCTCCTCGGAGACGACCTACGGCATCTGCTTCGCCCAGGGCGAACGACGGCCCCTCTACGTACCCGTCGACGAGCAGCACCCGACGGTCCCCGAGGACTCCTACGCGATGTCGAAGGTCGCGAACGAGGTGACGGCGCGCTCCTTCCAGGCCCGCACCGGCGCCGACGTCTACGGCCTGCGGATCAACAACGTCATCGAGCCCCACGAGTACGCCGAGATGTTCCCGGCCTTCCTCGAGGACCCGGCACTGCGGCGTCGCAACATCTTCGGCTACATCGACACGCGGGACCTCGCCCAGATGGTGCAGCGGTGCCTGGAGACCGACGGGCTGGGCTACGAGGTCTTCAACGTCGCCAACGCCGACATGTCCGTCGCCGCCACGACCGAGGAGATCCGGGACCGCTTCTACGCCGGGGTGGAGGTGCGACGGGAGATGGGGCGTGACGAGACGTTCTACGCCATCGACAAGGCGCGTGACCTCCTGGGCTACGCGCCACAGCACTCCTGGCGCGACGTGCTCCCGGACCCTGGCGCCACACCTGCCTGACCGGGGGCTGGCTCCTTCGCGGTCGCCCGCCGTCGGCTGCTGCACGTAGGGCTGTCCCAGGCAGACTGCCGTGGAGCCGTACGGCGGCCGCGGTCCTCGGGATGCCGTGGGCCATCCGGCCTTCCGCGTCCTGCCGCGCGGACTCGCTGGTTGCGTTCGTCGCCGCCATGGCGCCGTGACGGGCGGCGCCCGTGGCCCAATCGCCAGATATGTCCCTCTTCGGGCTCTGGTGGCTGCCACTCTGAGGTGGTGAGTACGTCGAGCGTCGCGGGCGACCGTCCCGTCGCGCGGTTCTTCATGACCGGCGCGCAGCTGGCTTTCATGTCCGTTGGGCTGCTGCCGGTGCTCGGCTTCGCGGCGGTACTCCTCACCGCTCTTCGCCGCGGTCCCGCGGTCGTGGTGGTGGTCTCGGGCACCCTCACCGCACTGTTCGCCGGGCTCGCCGTGGTGCTCCTGCTGGCCGTCGTGCGCCCGCTGACGCTCACCGAGACAGCGCTGTTGCTGCCTCGCGTGCTTCGCTCCTACCGGCGGATCGCCCTTGTGGACGTGGCGGCGGTGGGCATGGTGTTCGTGAGGGGGCGCCGGTTTGCCCAGTGGGCGCCGTACGTGTGGCTGCGCGAGGGTACGCCGGTGCGCCTGCCCGGGCGGGTGTTCGAGTTCGAGCCGCCGCCGCAGCACCCGGGGGACCGAGAGCCGTCCTGGGAAGTCATTGCCGCCTCGCCGGCGGGCCGGATGTGTCGAAGGGTCCGAGAGGTGGCGCTGCAGCAGCAAGGCCCCTACGGGCCGTTGGCCGTGGACGACGTGAAGTTCCGCGGCAACGAGGCCGCGCCGAACAGCAGGTACGCCGCGCTTGCCTACTGGTCGCCCGTCGAGGCAGTCGGCATCGGCTATCCCCCTCCAGGCCGATGAACTACTGGTTCGCTCCCCGGCCTCCGATGCCGCCGGCACCGGAGCTGGGCCCCGTTGTCGCTGACTGGCGGCCCTCGGCGACAAGCTCCATGGTGGCGGTTTGCGTGGCCGCGGCCTTCGCTGTGATGTGCGTGGTCTTGGCGACGGCCCGGCTGTACGGCTTCGCGATGGTGACTCTGCCCCTGGCCGTCCTTTTCTCGCTGGCGTGGGTTGAGGTGCGGCGCTCGTACATGGCAGTTGGCCAGGACTGGCTGTTGGTCCGAACGCGGCTCGTCGGTGGCGGCTGGACGTTGTTCGACAGCCTGGAGTCTGGGAAGGTGACGGGCAAGGGCGGCACGACGTTGCTGCTCCGTGGGCCGGGCTTTCGCGGCCGGGTGCCTGTTCGTGCCGCGACGATGCGCCGGCCCTCGAGGTTCGACGAGGAACTCGCCCGCCGCCCACTGACGCAACATCTCGAGCGGAGCGCGCAAGCGCGGTTCGTCCTGCACGCGTGGGCGGGCATCGTCACTGCCGACGCCCGCGACGACTGAAGCACTGCCGTCGTGGGAGGTGCGGCGGCGTCCTTGCCGGGGGCAGCCGGCCTGCGGTGTTGTGTGGAGCGGATGACGCCGGGGCGGATCCCTGACGGCGGGGAGATCAGTTCACCAGGCCTACCCACGGCGCCCAGTCGGCTGCTCCGCGGTAGAGCGCATCCTCGGCTTCGTGACGGGACCGGTACGGCTTGTAGATCAGCGTGGTGCCGCACGCTCCGTTGAGGTCGGACTCGGGGCAGCAGAGCGCTTGGCCCTCTGGCACGGGGTCGTGCTCGAAGATGTGGTCCCAGCAGCACAGCCACCACCGGGGCTCCGCCTGGCCGGCCCTCGACATGTCAACTCCGCGTCTGTCGCGTGGTGAGGCCCCCGTCCGTCCTACTTGTAGTGCCGGCCGGCGGTGTCTGTCCAGTGTTCTGCGGCAGCCGCATGCTCGCGCCAGGCTGCGGTTCTGCGACGGCCCGGGGGAGAGCCATCGACCCGATAACCCGCCCTGTTGCTCCGGCGTGCAAATCCTCTTCGATCGGGTCGTCGGCTCGAAGCTAACCGGGTCGGCCTACTGGTGCGCCGCGTCCAGGTCTGCCCGAGTAAGGACTGCCAGAGTGCGGAGTCCCGCGTCTGCGAGTACCTGCCCCGGGGGGTCGCTGCGGTCGATCGCGCAGACGACGGTGGCCACAGTCGCCCCCGCTGTGCGGAGGGCCTCGGTGGCGTTCCTCACCGCGCCCCCGGTGGTGATGACGTCCTCGATCAGGGTGATGCGCCGGCCTACGACCTCGGCGCCTTCGGCCAGACGGCGGGTGCCGTACTCCTTGGCCGTCTTGCGGACGAACAGAGCCGGGAGCCCGGTGATGCTGCTGAGTACGGTCACCAGGGGGATGCCGCCGAGCTCAAGGCCGCCGAGCAGGTCGGTGTCGTCGGGGACGAGCGGCTGCATGGCCTCGGCGACGCGTCGGAGCAGCTGGGGGTCGGACTCGAAGAGGTACTTGTCGAAGTATTCGGTAGCGGTCTGACCGGATCGCAACTGGAAGGTGCCCGTCAGCCGGCACACGCGGTCAATGTCGTGAGCGAGTGCGGATCGAGATTCGGCGGGCACGGCCGCATCGTTGCATAGTGAGTCGTGTCAGGGCGGCGGTCGGGCTTCGGCCTGGCCGCCGCGCCGCAGGCGCGCTCGAGCCGGTAAGGGAACTCGTAACCCATCACGCGTTCTCGGGCGAGCAGTCAGCACCACGGCCGCGAGGTGGCCGCCCGGGTCTTCGACCGCAAGCGCGATGCGGAGGCGTGGGAGGAGGACCAGAAGTGGCGGCTTCGTTTGGGTGGTTCGATCCCCGGCGAGGCCGGGTGGCGCTGTTTGTGGTCGCGTCCTCGTGGTTGGAGTCGCTCGCGACCATCAAGCGGAACTCGCTGGCGTTGGAGGTCGGGGCCGGCAGCGCCACATCGAGCCGAAGTTCGGCAAGGTCCCGGTCGCCCCGATCACCAGCGCGGACGTGTCGACCTGCGCTGGGCGGCTGGGCGCCGAGGGGATCGCGCCCTCGACGGCCGCACGCTACCTCGGGGTGTTCCGCCAGCTCTTGGCCTTCGCGGTCGAGGACGGACGGGTGATGGTCAACATCGCCGCGTCGGTGAAGGCACCCACGGCCGGCTACGCCAAGCGAGAGGGCCAGTATGCGTGGGTGTTCGACTCACCGAAGGGCGGGCCTCTGGGCGAGCCGAACTGGAAGCGGTCGGGCAACTGGGCGGCGGCGTTGAAGAAGATCGGTCGGCCGACGCTGCGGGTGCACGACCTCCGCCACACCTGCGCCTCGCTGTGGCTGGGAGCCGGCGCGGACCACAAGGTGGTCCAGCGGATCCTCGGGCACGCCGCGGCGGCGATGACGATGGACCTCTATGGCCACCTGATCGACCAGAACCTCTGGGACTCGGCGAAGCGGTGTTGCGTGGAGCGGATGACGAGACTCGAACTCGCGACATCGACCTTGGGAAGGCCCTGGACCCCTTGGCGCTGCCGCATGCGGCCGTTCGGCGCAGCGTGGCGGGGTGGTCCGTCGGGGTGGCTGGTGAGGGGCCTTTCGACGGTTGCGGGGGCAGGAGAGGGGCACGCGACCAGGGGAGAGCCACCGGCCCGATAGCCAGCCCCGTTGCTCGTCGGTGTCCGGGGGCAAGGGTGGCCGGAGGCCATCGCGTAGCGACGCACCGCGCCCTTGCGGCCGGGCTCCGGCGTGCAAATCCTCGCCCATCGGGTCGGCGGCTCGGAGGTGAGGGGAACGGCAGTTCGGTCGACCTGGGTGACGCGTCAGTCCACGGCCCAGTCGACCCAGTCTGCCCACTGCGTTGCGCCGTGAAGGAGTGCGTCCTCGGCTTCGGCGCGCGAACGGTAGGGGGCGTAGATCAGGTCAGTGCGACAAGGACCGTTGAGGTCCCGCTCTGGGCATCTGAGTACCTGCCCGCCTTCAACGGACGCGTGCTCGAAGATGTGGTCCCAGCAGCACAGCCACCATCGGAGTTGGGCGTGGCTGAGGGAGGGTCGCGAGGGGTCCTGCGTGGACATATCATCTCCAGGCCCCGTGTCGACATCCCCACGTACTCCACTCTTAGTGGCCGTCATGGGGCTGTGTCCAGTGCTTTCCCGCGGCGTGTTCCCGACAATGGGCATGGACTTCCATGGCGCGGTGGCGAGTTGTCTTGGGGGCTCGTGTGAATCTGCCTGTGCGCGTGTCTCTGTTCAGGGATGCTCTGGTCATGCCTGTTCGGGGAAAGACGGCTGGAGCGTCGAGCCAGCGCAAGTACGACGAGCTGACGCGCTCCTGGCGGCGTCGGCACCGCCGGCTGTTCGTCGTGCTGGCGCTGGTGTGCCTGGTCGCTTGCGTGGGGTCGTTCTACGGCGCGCAGAGTTGGCCGTCGCAGGGCTGGCTGTTCGGGGTGTTCGCCGGTTGCGCCTTGACGTTCTTCGTCATCGTTTGGCTGACCCCGCCAGGGTGGATCGAGAACTGGCAGTCAGGGGCGTGGGGTGAGCAGGCGACCGCCAAGGCCCTGCGCGCACTCGAGCACGATGGGTGGGTCGTGCTGCACGACTTGGACGCCGGGCGCGGCAACGTCGACCACATCGCGGTTGGGCCAGGAGGCGTCTACCTGCTCGACTCCAAGCGGCTCGGAGGCTCGGTCACGGTCGATGGCGGCAACGTCACGGTGCGACGACTCGATGATCCGGATCTCAGCTACCAGCACCCCGGCAGCGGCCACCTACTGAGCCTCGCTCGGCAGACCCACCAGCGGGTACTCGCCAGCAGCCGGCTGAACACCTGGGTGACGCCGGTGATGGTGGTGTGGGCAGAGTTCCCGCAGCGCTTCGTCGAGGACCGGTGCGTGTACGTGCACGGCGAGGAACTGGCGGCTTGGCTACGGTCTCGGCCGCCGAGGATCTCGCCCGGTCGAGTGCGCCAGGTGGCCGATGCGGTGGCCACGGCGTGGGCGGCGGAGGCGGAGTCAACGCCGGCGTAGAGCGAGATCGCCTGAGCGGCGTCCTGCTGGTCGGGGCGCCGCTCATCTTTGCGCGTCGAACGGGTGGGGGTGCGCGAAGGGCCGAAGGCCCGGAGCGCGGGGGTCCCCGCCCGGAAGGCGCGCCGCGCCGGAGGCGCGCTTGAGTCAGTAAGGAAAGTACTCACGCAGCCGCGATCTCGGGGGTGCACCACCGTTGATGTCCACGCGACTCGCGGCGTCCGGCAAGAGCAAGGGCGACGCGAACCCGGCAGGTGCTTTTGTCTGCTTGTCGCTAGTGATGTCGAGGGCTGGCGGTCCGCGGGCGCAGCCTGCGCATTGTCAACGCCGCGGCGTACGCCGAACAGAGAATTGTGACGTACATAGTCCTGAACCTTCTGCATCTTACATTGTTGGGCGTGTCGCCATGGTTTGAGGGGTGACCTCAGGCATTGTGGAAGACAACTGCAAGAGCGAAAGGAGGTATCGACATGGCTCGCAAGCAGAGCGGCGGCGGACGTGGCCGCAGCGCCATCACTGGGCGCTTCGTGAAGCAGTCCACGGTCAAGAGCCACCCCAAGACGACCGTGAACGAGTCGACCAAGAAGAAGTAGGCAGGACGCTGTAGGTGGGGAAGCCTGCACAGCGCCAACAAACGAGAAGCCCCACTAGTACCGAAGTGCCGCTAACACCTCGGGCCGGTGGGGCTTCTCCCGTATCTAAACAGGTGCGACTCAGCATGCTCCTTGGCGGGCCGCCATGTCAGCGCTTCGCCCGTGTGCATCAGAGAATTGTCCAAACAAGCGGGAGGATGTCATGCGCGGCGTCCAAGTTTTCGGTGAGGACTTTCAGGTCACCAACCTGACCCTCACGGTTAAGGACGAGGGTGAACCAGAGCCCGAGGTTGGACCGGTCCGCCTGCGGAAGGACATGTGGTCGACGTGGGCCGTGGACGTGTTTGGTGCGGCGTCGCTGCACAGAAGCTTGCACGTCGCATCATCGAGACGGTCCAAGCTGAGGACTGGGATGCGTTGACGCCCCTCATGCACGAGGAGCTCAGGCTTGGCATGCGCGCGATAACCGGCGCGGCCTTTGCCGTCGACGCCTTCTATATAGCTTCCGCGTGACCTTCCGGTTCCAGGGCTTCCCGGCCTCGCAGGTCTATAGTATGTGGGTGAACGTGTGGCCTAACGGCAACGCCACCTACAACTACTAGGGGGGGGGTCATGGCCCTTCGCTGGCGGATCACGCTCGCCGTGGTCGCGATCATGTTCGCCCTCGGGATTCTGTTCCTGTTCTTCCCGGTGAGCGGAAGCCACGGCTGATGAACCGGCGACGTCACACCCTGCTCTGGCTGCTGATCCTGCTAGTCGGGCTCCCGCTCGTGGCGGGTGACCTCGGCACAGTGGAGGTGGGCATCTGGCTCCTCCTCCTCGCGGCATGGGTCGTCGCCTTCTTCACGTGGGCGAAGCCGCGCGGCGCGCAAGGCTGACCCTCACTGACACAGCCCCCTCGGTCACACCGGGGGCTGTGTCATGCCTCCAGCTCCAGCCACCACGTCGTGTCCTCGATGTACCTCGGGGTGTCGCCGCACTCAGGGCAGGGCGGTACCCCGAGTTACTCCGATACCGCGTAACGCGTCCAGCACTCCACGACCACCAGCGGCAGGGTCCGGGCGCGCATCGCAACCTCAACTTGGACAATCGGACCGTGGAACAACCGGCACTGGCGGTCGAGAGATCGCGATGCGTTGGACTCTTCTGATTGTCAACGAGGCTCGACCGGACTCACGGCAGGCGGATACGGAATGATGAGTCACGTGGACTGGGAAGACGGCGACGAACTTGGAGCACTCGTCCATAGGCTGTGCGCCTTGGAGTCGGAGAACGAGTGGGTCGAGTTCAAGGAGAACAACGACGATCCCGACGGCATCGGTCAGTACATCTCGGCTCTTGCCAACTCGGCGGCTCTCGCGAGCAAGGACGCCGGGTACCTTGTCTACGGAGTGCGCGACTCCGACCACGCCATCGTCGGTACCCACGTCGACCTCGCCACGAAGAAGTCAGGCGGCGAGGAGTTGCGCCCGTGGCTCGTTCGGCTTCTTGATCCACAGGTCGACTTCACGTGGTCCAGCGTCGAGATGGACGAAGGGCGCGTGGTCGTTGTTCGCGTCGATTCGGCGACGTCCAGCCCCGTGAAGTTCAAGGGTCAGGAGTACATCCGCGTCGGCTCCTACAAGAAGTTGCTGAAGGACCTTCCTGAGCACGCTCGACGGCTGTGGAAGGCACTCGAGTCCTACTCGTTTGAGGAGGGGACTGCAGCCGCTGACTTGGGCGTTGAGCAGGTGGTTCAGCTCATCGACTATCCCGCCTTCTTCTCGCTCTCGAAGCAGCCCTTGCCGGAGAATCGCTCGGCCATCATTGAGGCCCTTGAAGAGGCCGGCGTGGTTCGACACGATGTTGAGAACCAGTGGCAGATTACGAACGTCGGAGCGTTGCTCTACGCGGCGGACCTAGGTAGGTTCCCCCGGCTTAGCCGAAAGGCAGTCCGCGTCATCCAGTACGAGGGCACGTCGCGAGTCGCGACAAGGCGCGAGCAGGAGGGGCAGCGCGGATACGCGTCGGGGTTTCAGGGCCTGATCGGCTACATCACCGACCTTCTTCCAAATAGCGAAGTCATCGTCGACGGCTTGCGGATGGATGACTTGCTCTTTCCCAAACTGGCAATCCGGGAGCTCGTCGCCAACGCGTTGATTCACCAGGACCTGACTATGACTGGTGCAGGACCCATGGTTGAGATCTTCGAAGACCGAATGGAGATCACCAACCCGGGTGTCCCGCTTCTCGACCCCCTGCGGTTCATCGATGGTGCGCCAAGGTCACGGAACGAGCGGTTGGCCAGAGCCATGCGTCTGCATCGGATCTGCGAGGAGCGTGGCAGTGGCTGGGACAAGGTCGCGTTCGAAGTGGAGTTTCATCAGCTGCCCCCGCCACTCGTCGAGGTCCAAGAGGCACAGACGCGAGTTACCTTGTTCGCTCCCGAGCCCCTCGGCAGCATGGACAGGCCTGAGAGGGTGCGAGCGATGTACCAGCATGCCTGTCTGTGCTACGTGAGCAACCAGCCCGCCACCAATAGCACAGTGCGGAAACGATTCGGAATAGCGAAGAAGAACTCGGCTATTGCCTCCAAGATTATCCGCGATGCGATCGAAGAAGAAATGATCGTGGCCTACGATCCTTCCGCTGGCCCTCGAAGTATTCGTTACGTTCCTTTTTGGGCTGCTCCGGATCGTTGATCGGTAATTGACAAGTTTGGGGCGAAGAACACAGGTTTGGTCCGCGAGGTGGCACTCGTCCCTGCGCTCCCGCGCACGCGGGTTTTGTTGATGGTTCCGTTCCCTCGACGGGGTCCGGCTCCTTCGCGAGGCACGACCTCACGCCCCGACTGCGCTCTGACCTGCACGTTTGCCGTTTCTGGCCTACTCAGAGGTTTGTTGATGGTTCCGTTCCCTCGACGGGTCCGGCTCCTTCGCGAGGCACGACCTCACGCCCCGACTGCGCTCTGACCTGCACCTTTGCCGTTTCTGGCCACTCAGAGATTTGTTGATCATTCCGTTCCCGCATCGATCGCGGTACGTCAATAGCGACGAAGGCTTCGAAGACTTTATGGACGCTCTGTGCGGTTCAACACTGCCTCAGCGCCGGCAGTCCTGAGTTGCCGACCACGCAATGGAGTCTTGGCCAAGCCAACCACTCTCACGCTCGCAGCCTGACCGGCCACCACGTCGGACACCGAGTCGCCGACGAATACGCAGTCGCTCGCGTGAGCGTCCAGGAGCGTCAGGGCCAGTTGTAGGAGGTACGGGGCCGGTTTCAAGCGTAGAACATTGGCGGGGGTGCGACAGGCTAGCGTCTTGACTTCTCGCGTCCACTCGAAGCGGTCTAAGAAGACGCGAACAGCCGCCTCACTATTATTGCTGACGATAGCCACCGGCATGCTCCGTCGCGTCGCGTTGGTGAGCAGGGTTTCGGCCTCAGGGCTTGGGTCGCTCTCGCGTGCGCAGGCGATCTCCGCCTCTGTGCACGCCTGCTCCACGGCCAGGAGCCGCGCGCGGTAGTGCTCAGCCGTGAAGCGCAAGACCGCCAAGTGATCACTGGTGGTCGCTATGGCGTCTGGGAGCTCGATGCCGTCGAGTGCTGCGCGTGCCTGGGCTGCGGCCTGGCGATTCAATGGTGGCGGCATCAGGGCGGTGACGGGGCCGTCGAAGTCGAGGAGCAGCGCCTTCGCGTTGGCGATGAGCTCTTCTGCGGTGGTCATGACG
>CAVPXH010000017.1:0-45356 GCA_963709685.1 uncultured Actinomycetota bacterium | reverse complement strand
TCTCTTCTCTCTCTTCTCTTGACCTACGGCGAGTACGTCGCAGAGAACTCAGGACCGGCCCCGCGAGGGCCGGTCCTCTGGCGTTTCAGGGCTTCTCCGAGGCCGCTCTCGGGCCGCCCGCGGGGTTGTCAGGGGCCGTCTTGCCCAACGAGCGTTCGCCGCGGCGACTCCGAATGCACGCACGACCGGCGGTTGGCTCGGGCCACTTCACTCGCAGCAGATGCACTGTCATCGGCACGTCAGCGCTTCCCGGCCCGCGGCAGATTCGTGCACGTGGCCACCGAGGCAACCCGCGCGTGCACTGCTCATCCGCAGATTCTGCCAGAGCTGCAACCCGCGGTCGCTTACGCTGACTCTCCGAAACTCGAGCAGGCGCGGGGTGGGGCGGACACATTGAGGTCTTCGCTCCTGGGCCGCGCCTCTTCCGTGTCTCGGCTGCTGGTTGTCGCGCTCACGACGTGCTTGGTGGCGTCCTGCAAGGCTGCCGGTCCGGCGCTGGTATTTCCCGGTACCCCCCACCCCATCCAGGTCGGCGTGGCCAGAACTCATGAGGGCGACAGCTGGTCGATCGGCATGGAAGGCACCATCTGCCTCGACAAGCCGGGCGCCGTCGAAGTGACCCGGGTGAGGCTGGTCCGACCACGTGGTGTCAGGGTCACCGGATTCGGCTTGCGCCCCAACCAGAACTGGAAGCACACTGCGCCGCGGGGCACCAGTGAGTTCCTGGGTGAGGTGCGGACGCCTCTTCGACCGATGGGATACACCGGTCGGACCGTCGACGCTGTCTGCAATCCGAGGACCGGAGCCGGCTACGAGCTGGCCGTCCGTTTGCTGAAGACGACCTCCAGCGAGGCTGGGGCCGCGGCGTGGCAGGTCTCCTACGTGAGCAAGACCGGAAGCCGAGGGACGCTGACGATTCCGCTCGCCGTGAAGCTATGCCGCGAGCGATCGGCCGACGCGAAACCATGTCGACGCTCCCCGCTCTGACGTCCCCAACCGGTCCACCGACCCCTGACAGCCTTGCGCCACAGGCCTTCGCACTATCTGCAGAGCAGGGCGAGCGCGAGCGCGCTCGCCCACACCGGGGCATGGATGGATGGCCGTGGCGCGCGGTGAGCGAATATGGGTCGCGGCGAGCAGCACGCGCCAATACGGTGTGGACCCATGTCATCGGTCAAGCAGTTCCAGGTCACGTTCGACTGCACGGAGCCCGTCCGCGTCGCCCACTTTTGGGCCGAGACGCTGGGTTTCCAGGCTGAGTACGACGATCAGGGCGGGTGCGCGGCGGCCGTGGACCCCACGGGTGCGGGGCCGCGGCTGTACTTCCAGCCTGTGCCGGAGGGCAAGGTCGTCAAGAATCGGCTGCACCTTGATATCCGCGTCGGCGCCGGTCTCGCGGGCGACGAACGGGTGGCTGTGCTCGAGGAAGAGTGCTCACGGCTGGTCGCGCTCGGCGCCACTCGCGTGCGGCTCTTGCTCGCCGATGAGGAGAACGAGTCGTGCCTGGTCATGCAGGACGTGGAAGGCAACGAGTTCTGTCTGGACTGAAGGGCCGGGAAGCTGCCCCGCTTCTGTATCGGCCCGTCAAGGGGGCACGGGGGTCGCCGCGCACACCCGTCGCCGGAGGTCCGAACCTAGAGGGGCCGCCGTCCGCTCATCGGATCCAGATCCGGAAGTGGGCGCGATCCCCGAGCGGCCCGACCTCCTCGGTAGTGTTGCCGGAACCGGCGCCTTGCGTTGCTGGAGGGTAATCACCGATCCGCTGACCTGCGGGTATGGAGTTTTTTCCGTAGGTCCTTCTCGTTTCTCCTTCTCTTTTGTCTCGTGCGCGGCGGACAGGGCGTAGCAGGCTGGCAGCGCGGGCTCACCACCGCCGAACCGCCTCGGCCCCGGCCCGTCGGCGGGCACCCGCCTTGGCGGGCCTCGGTGTCGTTGCGCCCGCCGTAGACAGACGTCAGCCCTTCGGAGCCGGGCGGGTGCGCGGCGGACCTCGCGCCAGTTGGCGTCAGGGTTGCGCCCAGGTCCCCGGAGCGGTGACATGGAAGACGCCCGCCGAGACGGGGGAAACTCGGCGGGCGTCGCAGACAGTCTGCCCCGTCCGACGCCGATCCAAAACCCGGCCTATACCGATGGCCCTCCGGGAGCCAGGACCGCGGGAGCCGGCGAGCGCAGAGGGCCTGGGAATAACACCCGGGGGGGTATACGCTTAGCCAGGCACCAACCTCCACCGAACGCCAGGAGCGATCCCGATGTACTTCGCCCAGTTCTACCTCGACTGCCTCTCGCAGGCGTCCTACCTGATCGGGGACGAGAAGTCCGGCCAGGCCGTGGTCGTCGACCCGCGTCGCGACATCGAGCCGTACCTCGCCGACGCGGAGGCGCACGGCCTGCGCATCGTCGGCGTCCTCAACACCCACTTCCACGCAGACTTCGTCTCCGGCCACCTCGAGCTCGCCGCGGCCACGGGCGCCTGGATCGGCTACGGCCGGGCCGCGCAGGCCGACTTCCCGGTGCGCGGCTTCGGCGATGGCGACCGCGTCGAGCTCGGCGACGTGGTGCTCCAGACCATGGAGACGCCTGGCCACACCCCTGAGTCGATCAGCGTGCTGGTCTACGAGCACGCCGGCGACACCACGCCGTACGGCGTCCTGACCGGTGACGCGCTGTTCATCGGCGACGTCGGCCGCCCGGACCTGCTCGCCTCGGTCGGCGTCACCGCCGACGAGCTCGGCCGGATGCTCTACGACTCCGTGCAGCACAAGCTCATGTCGCTGCCGGACGAGACGCGGGTGTTCCCGGCGCACGGCGCCGGCTCGGCCTGCGGCAAGAACCTCTCCACCGAGAAGCAGTCCACGATCGGCGAGCAGCGGCGGCTGAACTACGCCTGCCAGCCCATGAGCGAGGAGCAGTTCCTGGCCGTGGTGACCGCCGGGCAGCCACCGGCCCCGGAGTACTTCGTCTACAACGCGGTGCTGAACCGCCGTGAGCGCGACACCCGCGAGCCCGGTGCCACCCTGCCGGCGCTGTCGGCGGAGCAGGTGGCCGAGGCGCTCGCCGACGGCGCGGTGCTCATCGACGCCCGCGACCCGATGGAGTTCGGCGCCGGCCACCTCCGCGGCGCGATCAACGTCCCCGTCGACGGCCGGATGGCGGAGACTGTCGGCATGGTCGTGCGACCCGAGGACTCCGTGGTGCTGATGGCGCCCGAGGGCGAGGAGCAGGAGGCCGCGGTGCGGCTCGCGCGTATCGGGTTCGACCGTGCGCTCGGCTTCATCCCCCGCCCGGAGGCGTACCTGATCGACCACCAGGACCAGGTCGAGCGGGCCAGCCGGCTCACGCCCGCCCAGCTCGAGGACGTGCTCAGCGACTGCGACGTCCAGCTCCTCGACATCCGCAACGCCGGCGAGACCGAGGCGGGCATGCTGCCCGGCGCGGTGAACATCCCGCTCGCCCAGCTCGCGCGCCGCGCGGAGGAGCTGGACCCGGCCCGCCCGACGGTGCTCTACTGCGCGGGCGGCTGGCGCTCCAGCGTGGGCAGCAGCCTGCTGCGCCGGCTCGGCTTCTCCGACGTCTCCGACGTGCTCGGCGGCTACGCGGGCTGGGAGGCGAGCCAGCCGGCACTGGCCTGATCCGGCTCTGCCGGCCGTCGTACGGCGTCCCGCGACGGCAGCACGCCGGTGGGGACCGTGCACCACACCGACTCCCCGTCGGAGTCGCGGTGCCGGCCCCACCGGCGTGCCACTTTCTCCACCAGCCTGATGCTCACATCGGAGGACAGCGCGGCACGCCGGAGCGCCGGGCCGCTGCGGGCGACCGCCACCGACACGCGCACGTGCGTCACCTCGCAGTCGAGGGTCAGGGTGACCCACCGCGTCCCCGACACCGCTAGGTAGGAGACCAGCTCGGCGACCAGCAGCCCGACGGCCGCCCTGGCCAGCGAGCCGTGGTCCGCGCACAGGTGCTCGTCGACCAGCACGCGGGCGCGCTCCGGAGCCGTGGACGTCGGCGGAAGCGTGGTGGACCATCGCGGGGTGAGGGCGCAGGCGGTCCGGGCACGGGCACGAAGGGGGACGTCTCGACCCATGGGCGACTCCTCGAGGGGCATGAGTCCTCTTCGTACGGGCTCGGCCCACCCGTCGCCTCACCCACTCCGGGTGAGGCGACCGGGCAAAGCCGACCAGGGGGACAGCCACCGCGGATCGGGACGGACCCACGATCTGTCGCAGCCCGGCGCCGAGGTCGGCGCGAGCGCTCAGGTCACAGCGGGTCGCGCGCGATCGGGCAGGACATGCAGCGCGGCCCGCCCCGCCCGGAGCCGAGCTCGGAGCCGGCGATCGCCACCACCTCGATGCCGGCGTCCTGCAGCCGGGCGTTGGTCTCCACGTTCCGCTCGTAGGCCACCGTCAGCCGCGGCGCGAGCGCGAGGGTGTTGTTGCCGTCGTCCCACTGCTCACGCTCGGCGGTGACCGGATCGAGCCCGGTGTCGATCTGGTGCAGCACGTCGATGCCCATCGCGCGTGCGGCCGCCACGAGGAACGGCTCGGCGCCCGTGACGTCGAGCAGCAGGTCCTCGTCGGCGTCCCCGTTGCGCTCCTTGCAGGTGACGGTGAAGGCCTGGAGGCTGTCGGCGACGTTGGGGTACATCACGATCTTGTCGACGTCGACCATCGTGCACACCGTGTCGAGGTGCATCGTGGCGCGCTCCTGGGTGATCGGGACCGCCAGCACCGTGTGGGCGAGGTCGGCGGCGAACACCTGCCGGGCGAGTCGCTCCGCGCCCGCCGGGGTGGTGCGCTCCCCGACCCCGATGGCCAGCACGCCGGGCGCCAGCAGCAGCACGTCGCCGCCCTCGACGTGCTCGCGGTGCCAACCGTGGATGGTGGGCGTGCCCGCGAACCTCGGGTGCTCCGTGTAGATGAGCTCGGTGAGCTGGGTCTCCCGCTCGCGGGCGGGCATCGCCAGGGACGTGACCGCGACCCGGTCGCGGATCCAGACGCTGGAGTCGCGCGTGAACAACAGGTTCGGCAGCGGGTCGATGAGGAAGTCGTCGTGGGCGAGCAGGCTGGTCACCAGTCCGAACCCGCCCCGCACCTCGTCGTTGCGGACCCCGCTGGTGAGGAAGGTGGCCAGGTCGGCGGGCGACTGGTCGTGCAGCGCGCGGGTGAGGTAGGCGCGCAGCGTCACCCCGAGGTGCAGGCTCGACATCGCCCCGCCGATCGCGTGCTCCCGCGCCTGCTCGGACTCGAGGGTCTCGGCGAGCAGCTCGGAGAGGTAGAGCACCTCGACGCCGCGGTCGCGCAGTGCCTGCGCGAAGGCGTCGTGCTCGTCCTGGGCCCGGCTCACCCACGGGATGCCGTCGAAGAGCAGCTTGTCGTTGTTGCGCGGGGTGAGCCGCTTCAGCTCGGGGCCGGGCCGGTGCAGCAGCACGGTGCGCAAGCGGCCGACCTCGCTGTCGACCCCCAGCCGCCCCGAGGTGGGTGCGGACGGCGACGAGGACGGGGTCGTGGCGCTCATAGCCGCACCCTAGGCCATCAGCACGCGGGTGAGCTCCACGGCGCTGACCACCGCCAGCACCAGGCACACGGCCGCGCCGATGTAGTGCAGCAGGGACAGCTTCATGTACCGCAGGAGCACCCGCCCCGAGATGACCGCCAGCCCCGACACGGTGAGCAGCGCGGCCCACGCGCCGAGGAACACGTTGACGTGGTCGTGGTACTGCGCCACCAGGCTGATGGTCAGCAGCTGGGACAGGTCGCCCCACTCGGCGGCGAAGATGATGCCGAACGAGGCCGCCGCCGCACGCAGGAAGGTCTTCTGGCCGGTGCCGGCAGCCGCCGCGAACTCCTGCTCCTGCTCCCGCTCCTCCGCTTCCGCGCCGGGTGCGGTGCGCACCAGCGCCACCGCGCCCAGGAGGAAGATGGCCGCCGCCACCGCCTTGAGCACCGCGTCCGGCAGCAGGGTGGCGAGGGCGCCGGCGGTCACCGCCACGACGGTCTGCACGCCGAAGGCCAGGCCGACGCCCAGCCACACCGCGAGCGGGCGGTAGCGGGTGGACAGCACCAGCGCCGCGATGAAGGTCTTGTCCGGGAGCTCCACCACGAAGATCGCGCCGAACGCGATGGCGATGACTGCGAGGTCCATACCGTCCTAGGGGTGTCGGAGGGTGCGGGCGGCGGCGACCGCGTCCGCGAGCACGTCCTTGACCGGCCGACCGGTGGCGGCGGCCACGCGGGCGACGTCTTCGTACTCCGGCTGCGCGTTGACGAGCTCACCGTCGTGGAGGGCGAGCTTCACGCGGACGCGTCCGCCGGCGACCTCCACCGTGCGTGTCTCACGGGCGAGCGCGGTCTTGGCGATCGCCAGCTCTCGCACGCCGATGGTGGAGGTCTCCCGGAAGATCACGGATCGTACGGCGCCCGCGTGCTCGCTGCGCACGAGCACCGACAGGGTGTGCGCCGGGCGGCCCTTCTTCATCAGGATGGGGGTCAGCCAGGCATCGGAGGCGCCGGCGTCGAGCAGCGCGGAGATCACCGGCGGCCACAGCCGCGGGTCGAGGTCGTCGACGTTGGTCTCGATGAGCAGCGGCTGGTCCCTCCCGGCTCCGCGAGCCGTGGCGTCCTCACCGAGGAACAGCCGCAGCACGTTCGCGTGCGTCGCCGGGTCACGGCCGCCCGCGCCGACGCCGATCCGCCCGACCGACATCGGCGGCTGGGGGCCGTAGCCGGTCGCGTGGGCGGTGAGCAGCGCCGCGCCGGTCGGCGTGCACAGCTCCTGGTCGCCCGGCCCGGCGTGACTGGGCACCCCGCGCAGCAGCTCGGCGACGGCGGGGGGTGGCACCGGCAGCGACCCGTGCGCCCCGTGCACGCGCCCGGAGCCGACGGCCACCTCGGAGACCACGAGCCTCTCCAGGCCCAGGTAGGTCAGCCCCGCGCAGACCCCGACCACGTCGGCGATCGCGTCGAGGGCGCCCACCTCGTGGAAGTGCACCTCGTCCGCGGCGGTGCCGTGCACGGACGCCTCCGCCGCCGCCAGCCGCGCGAAGGTCGCGTGCGCACGCGCGCGCACGTCAGGGTCCAGGGCGGAGGCGTCCAGGAGGGCGGCGACGTCGCGCCAGGTCCGGTGGGTGCTGCTGTCGGCGACCTCGACGTGGCAGCGGGTGGCCGCGAGACCGTGCCGGGTCACCGGCTCCGGCCGCAACGTCACGTGCTCGGGGGCCACGGCCGCGACCGCCTCGCCGACCACCGGCAGCGGCACCCCGGCCCCGAGCAGCGCGCCGAGCAGCATGTCCCCGCTCGCGCCGGAGGAGGCGTCCACCCAGCCGATCACGGCGGCGGCTCGGTCGTGCGGGCGTGCGGGCAGGCGTTGCGGGCCACGCGAGCCGCGAAGACGCCGGCGCCGTACCCGTTGTCGATGTTGACCACGGTCACGCCCGGCGCGCAGGAGTTGAGCATCCCGAGCAGCGCCGCCACGCCGCCGAACGCAGCCCCGTAGCCCACGCTGGTCGGCACCGCCACCAGGGGAACCCCGGTCAGGCCGCCCACGACGCTGGGCAGCGCCCCCTCCATCCCCGCCACCACCACCAGGCAGTCGGCGGTGGCGAGGTCGACGCGGGCGGCGAGGATCCGGTGCAGCCCGGCCACCCCCACGTCGTTGACGGTGCGCACCCCGGCGCCGTAGACCCGTGCGGTCAGCGCCGCCTCGGTGGCGACCGGGGCGTCGGAGGTGCCGGCCGAGACCACCGCGACAGTGCCCCGCGGGACCGGCAGCTCCCCGAGCGTGACCGCGCGGGCCACCTCGTGCGGCGCCGCGTCCGGCAGCGCGGCGGTGACCGCGGCCAGGGCCTCGTCGGTGAGCCGGGTGGCCAGCAGGGCGCGGTCCGGGTGCGCCTCGTGCAGTGCCTGCAGGATCTCCACGACCTGCTGCGGGGTCTTGCCCGCGCCGTACACCACCTCGGGGTCACCGGTGCGGGCGGCACGGTCGGTGTCGAGACGCGCGTAGCCCAGGTCGGAGATGCCCTCGTCTCGTCCGGCATGCTGCATGGGCCGAATCTAACCGACCTCGCCGACGCGGGCCCCCGCGCCCCGAGGGCCGGTGGCGACGGCTCTAGGGTGGGGGTCATGCCTGGAGTCCCGCCGGCCCGCTACGCCTACCTCGGTCCCGAGGGGACCTTCACCGAGCAGGCGCTGCGCGCGATCCCCGCGGCGGCGAAGGCCGAGCTCCAGCCGTGCTCGACGGTCACGCTGGCGCTCGACGCGGTGCGCTCCGGCGACGCGGACGGCGCGGTGGTCCCGATCGAGAACTCCGTCGAGGGCTCGGTGCCGGTCACCCTGGACGAGCTGGCCACCGGCGAGCCGCTGATGATCACCCGCGAGATGACGGTCCCGATCACCTTCAGCCTGCTGGCGCGGCCCGGCACCACTGTGGCCGACGTACGACGGGTCGCCACCCACCCGCACGCCGCTGCCCAGACCCGGGGCTGGTGCGCCCGCCACCTGCCGCACGCGGAGGTGGTGCACACCTCCTCCACGGCGTTCGCGGCGTTCATGCTCACCCGGGGCGACGCCGAGTGGCAGGCCGCGATCTCCGCGCCGGTCGCCGGCGACCACTACCGGCTGGCCACCCTCGCCGCGGGGATCGGCGACAACCCCGACGCGCTCACCCGCTTCGTGCTGGTCTCGCGCCCCGGGCCGCCGGCCCCGCGCACCGGCCGGGACAAGACGTCGTTCGTGGCCTTCATGCGCGACGACCATCCCGGCGCGCTGATGGAGATCCTGGAGCAGCTGACCGTGCGCGGGGTGAACATGACCCGCATCGAGTCGCGGCCCACCGGTGCCGCGCTGGGCAACTACTGCTTCTCCATCGACTGCGAGGGCCACGTCGAGGACGCGCGGGTGGGGGAGGCGCTGATGGGGCTGCGCCGGGTGTGCGCGGACGTGCGCTTCCTCGGCTCCTACGAGCGCCACGACGGCGTCGCGCCGGTGATCCGCCTCGGCACCGCCGACGAGGACTTCCGCGACGCCGAGGCGTGGCTCGCGCGCCTCCGCGACGGAGGGGCCGGCCCGGCCTAGGCTCTGCGGCGATGGACGTCTACGTGCTCGTCGTACCCCTCCTGGCGCTGGTGCTCGGCGTCGCCGCGCTCGCCACCGGCCTGCTGGCGCTGCGCCGCACCTCGGCGAACGCCCGCCGGCTGTCCCGGCGCAACCCCGGCAACGTGCCCGCTGACCTGCCCGGGCTGCGCGCGGAGGTGCAGGCGCTGCGCGCCGAGACGGGCGACGCGCTGCGGCACCTGTCGGTGGTCCGCTACGACGCGTTCGGCGACATGGGCGGCCACCTGTCGTGGTCGCTGGCGCTGCTCGACGACGGCGGCAACGGCGTGCTGCTGACCTCCATCCACGGCCGCAGCGAGGCGCGCACCTACGCCAAGAACATCAGCGCGTGGGCGTGCGAGCAGGCGCTCTCCCCCGAGGAGGAGGAAGCGCTCAAGTTCGCCAAGGCCGGCTGAGCCTGGCCCCGGCGGCGACGCGTCGCTACGCTGCCGGCGTGAGCGTGCTGCGACGCATGGCCATCGCCGTCGGCCGGTGGCCGTGGCTGCCGCGCTTCCTGCCGCAGATCGTGGCGCTCGACCACGCGATCCACCGGCTCACCGGCGGGCGCCTCACGCTGCTCGCCCTCGCCGGTCTCCCGGAGCTGTACCTCACCGTGCCCGGGCGGCGCACGGGACTCGCGCGCACCGTCCCGCTGCTGTTCGCCCCGCACGACGGCGGCTACCTGGTGGCCGGCTCGAACTGGGGGGAACCCCGCTCGCCGGCCTGGGTGCTCAACCTGCGCGCAGTCCCGGAGGCCGAGGTCGAGGTCCGCGGGCAGCGTCGCCGGGTCACCGTGCACGAGGCCGAGGGCGCCGAGCGGGCCCGGCTCTGGGACGTGCTGGTGGCGACCTGGCCGAACTACGAGCACTACGCCGCGCGCACCGACCGGCT
The DNA here is from genome assembly GCA_963709685.1 of uncultured Actinomycetota bacterium. Classification (GTDB taxonomy): domain Bacteria; phylum Actinomycetota; class Actinomycetes; order Propionibacteriales; family Nocardioidaceae; genus Nocardioides_B. The sequence continues at coordinate 35,379 of CAVPXH010000017.1, read as the reverse complement.
CATCCCGGTCTTCTGGCTCACCGCGGTCTGACACCCGGCCGGCGTCGGCGCCTCCCCTGGCAAAGCACCCCCGTCGTCGGCCATGATCTGCAAGAGTGGCGTCCCTCACGGGGAGTGGTCCGCCCGGCCGCATCAGGCTGCGGCGCTGTCGGGAAGGGAGCGCATGGAGCCGAGCAGCACGCCGGTGGCCGTGGTGACCGGGGCCGCCGGAGGCATCGGCTCTCGGCTGGTGGCGCGCCTGGAGGAGGCTGGGTACGACGTCCTCGGGCTCGACCTTCCGGAGGCCTGCTCCGGGGAGGGGACGCGCGTCCTGCCGTGCGACATCACCGACGAGGCCGCCGTGCACGCGACCTTCGCCGCCCTTCTCGCGCGTGTCGGCCGCATCGACGTCCTGGTGAACAACGCGGGTGTCTCCGCGATCGGCCGGTTCCCCGACCACGACGTCGACACCCATCGACGCGTGCTGGCCGTGAACTACCTGGGGGCGGTCGCCTGCACCCAGGCGGCGCTCCCGGCCCTGCGCGCGTCCCGGGGCCGCGTGGTGGTGATGAGCTCGGTGGCCGGGTTCGCGCCCGTGCTCGGGCGGCCCGCCTACGTCGCCGCCAAACACGCGGTGACCGGCCTCTTCGAAGCGCTGCGCCCCGAGCTGGCGCCGGAAGGGGTCGGCGTCACCGTGGTGCACCCGACCTTCGTCACCGGTGGGATGGGGGAGGCGAGCGCGCGCGCAGCCGGCCGCGGGCGGACCACGACGGGGCGCGAGATCAGCGCGGACGACGTCGCCCGCGCCGTGGTGGAGGCGATCCGCGTGGGCCGGGACCGGGTGCTGGTGGGACGCACCGCCCAGCTGTCGTGGCACGTGCACCGGCTGGCCCCCGCCGCCTACGTGCGGATGATGACCCGTCGGCTGGCGCCGTCCCGGTCGCCGGGTGTGCCCGGCCGTTGAGCCCCGACCACCGACCCTCCGAGGAGAGAGCAAGACCCGTGCCCGACCACCGTTTCGCGATCATCGGCGCCGGACCGTCCGGACTGGCGGCTGCCCGGAACCTGCAGCGCCACGGACACGACTACGTCGGCTATGAGCTGGCCCACGACGTCGGCGGGCTGTGGAACATCGACGGCCCGCGCAGCACCGTCTACGAGTCGGCGCACCTGATCTCCTCGCGCACCACCACCGAGTTCCGGGAGTTCCCGATGCCGCCGGGCACCGCGGACTACCCGAGCCATCGCGAGCTGCTGGCCTACTTCCGAGACTTCGCCGACACCTTCGACCTGCGCAAGCGGTTCCGCTTCGGCACCGAGGTCACGTCCGTGCAGCCCGTCGACGGTGGCCGCAGCGGCTGGGAGGTCACGAGCACCGGGCAGGACGGTCCCCACGTCGAGCTCCATCCCGGGGTGCTGGTGGCGAACGGCACCTTGAGCGAGCCCGCCGTCCCGACCTTCCGGGGCAGCTTCGACGGCGAGCTGTTCCACACCAGCAGCTACAAGCGCGCGTCGGTGTTCGCCGGCAAGCGGGTGCTGATCGTCGGTGCCGGGAACTCCGGCTGCGACATCGCCGTGGACGCGGTGCACCACGCGGCATCGGTCGACATCAGCGTCCGCCGCGGCTACTACTTCGTGCCGAAGTACATCCTCGGGCGCCCCGCCGACACCTTCAACCAGGGACGGCCGCTGCCCGCGCGGCTGAAGCAGGCGATCGACAGCCGGGTGCTCAAGCTGTTCACCGGAGACCCGGTGCGTTTCGGCTTCCCCAAGCCGGACTACCGCATCTACGAGTCACATCCGGTCGTGAACTCGCTCATCCTGCACCACCTCGGCCACGGCGACGTGCGCGTGCGCCCCGACATCGCACGGCTCGACGGCGACGGGGTCGTCTTCGCCGACGGGCAGCGGGCGCCGTACGACGTGGTGGTGCTCGCCACGGGCTACCACCTGCACTACCCGTTCGTGGACCCCGCAGACCTCGGCTGGGCCGGCCCCGGCAGCGGCACCGCGCCCGACCTCTACCTGAACATCTTTCCCTCGCACCGGCCGAACCTGTTCGTGCTCGGCATGATCGAGGCCTCGGGCCTCGGCTGGCAGGGCCGCTACGAGCAGTCGGAGCTGGTCGCTGCCTATCTCACTGCCCGCGAGCAGGCCCCGGAGCGCGCGGCCGCCTTCGAGCGGCGGATGCGGGGTCCGCGTCCGGACCTGAGCGGCGGCTACCGCTACCTCGGGCTGGAGCGGATGAGCTACTACGTCAACAAGGACGCCTACCGTGCGGCGCTGCGGGCGGCGACCGCGAGCCTGGAGGTGGCTTCGTGATCGCCACGTTGGCCGACGCGCCCCTGCAGCTCGCGACGCTGAAGGGGGACGTGGACGACGTACGGATCGCCTTCGACCAGAGCTCGCTGACCACCCTGAAGATCGTCATCGGCGCGATCCTTTTCGGGATCGCCCTCGACACCCGACCCGCGGACTTCCGGCTCGCGCTGCGGCGGCCCGGCACGATCGCCATCGGGGTGGTGGCGCAGTTCCTGCTGCTGCCGGCCATCACGTTCGTGCTCACGCTGTTGCTGCACGTGCGTGGGTCGGTGGCCCTCGGCATGATCCTGGTCGCCTGCTGCCCACCGGGCAACGTCTCCAACATCCTCACGCACCGCGCGCGTGGCGACGTGGCACTGTCGGTGTCGATGACCGCGGTCAGCAACGTGCTGGCGATCTTCCTGATGCCGCTCAACGTTGCGTGGTGGGGCTCGCTGCACCCCACCGGCAGCAAGCTCCTGGAGCACATCTCGCTGTCCGCCACCGACATGCTGCTCGAGGTCGCCCTGGTGATCGGGGTGCCGTTCGCCGCCGGCCTGCTGCTCGGCCGGGCCTGGCCGCGCGCCGCCACCCGCGCGGGCAAGGTCGTCGGCCCGGTGGCGTTCCTCGCGCTCGGCGCGGTGATCGTCGTCGGGGTGGCGCACAACTGGACGATCTTCCTCGACTACATCGGCGTGGTGCTGGTCGCGGTCTTCCTCCACGACGCGCTCGCGCTGCTGCTCGGCATGGGGATCGCCCGCGCCACCCGGCTGCCGGCGCGCAGCACCAAGGCGATGACCTTCGAGGTCGGGATCCGCAACTCCGGCCTCGGCCTGCTGCTGGTCTTCACCTACTTCCACGGGCTCGGGGGGATGGCGCTGGTGGCGGCCTGGTGGGGCACCTGGGACATCGTTGCGGGGCTGGCGGTCGCCGCCTGGTGGGCACGCCGCACCGTGGACGCCGGCGCCGAGACGAAGGCGCGGGTGCCCGCATGAGCCCACTCTCCGTCCTGGTCACCGGCGGCAACGGCTTCCTGGGATCGTCCGTGGTGCGCGGCCTGGCCGCTGCCGGGCACCGGGTGGTCAGCGCCGACCTCGCTGTCCCGGCGGTGCCCGAGCCGGGGGTCACGCATGTGCTCATGGACGTGACCGACCCTCACCGCGTCGACGAGGTCCTCGCCGACCACGCCATCGAGGTCGTGGTGCACCTGGCGTCGATCGTCACGCCGGGCAAGGACTCCTCGCGTGCGCGGGAGTACGACGTCGACGTGAACGGCGCCCGGCACGTCCTCGACGCCTGCCTGTCCCACGGCGTACGACGCGTGGTCGTCTCCTCCTCCGGGGCGGCCTACGGCTACCACCGCGACAACGGGGCGGGCAACGGCGGTTGGCTGACCGAGGACCATCCCTTGCGCGGCAACGAGGCGTTCGCCTACAGCCACCACAAGCGCCTGGTGGAGGGCATGCTCGCCGAGCTGCGCCGGGACCGCCCGGAGCTGGAGCAGGTCGTGCTGCGCATCGGGACGATCCTGGGGGAGCGGGTCGACAACCAGATCACCGCGCTGTTCACCAAGAAGCGGCTGCTCAAGGTGCGCGGTGCCGACTCGCCGTTCGTGTTCGTGTGGGACACCGACGTGGTGGCGGTGATCGAACGGGCCGTCACCAGCCCGGTCACGGGCGTCTTCAACGTGGCGGGTGACGGCGCCCTGACCGTGGACGAGATCGCCGCGGCGCTGGACCGGCCCACGGTGAGCGTGCCCGAGCCAGTGCTGCGCACGGCCTTGGCTGTCGGCAAGCGCCTGGCGCTCACCGCCTACGGCCCCGAACAGACCGTGTTCCTGCGGTACCGGCCGGTGCTCGACAACACCAGGCTCAAGACGGTGTTCGGCTACACGCCGCAGAAATCGAGCGCCGAGGCGTTCGCGGCCTGGCGGGCGGCGCGGGGCCTCTGACCGCAGCACCTGCTCGCCGGGTCAGTGCGGGACGCGGACCAGCAGCCGTCCGTGCACGCACTCGGCGTCGAGCTGCTTGCCCGCCCCGATCGGGTCGCCGTCGATCTGGCGCGGGGTGGCCGTCGCCGCGCGGATGCTCACCTTCCGTCCCGTACGGCGGTCGAGCAGCTCGTCGAGCCGCTTGCCCTTGCTCAGCACCCGGACGGCCAGCGGGATCCAGCTGAGGAACCGGCGCGGGTGCAGGATCACCACGTCGAGCACCCCGTCGTCGATCGCCGCGTCCGGCAGCAGCGGCATCCCCGCCTGGAGGTACCCGACGTTGCCGACCACCACCGTCCGTGCCCGGTGCTTGCTCCACGGGCCGTCGTCGACGCGGATCTCGATGCGGACGGCCGGGAACATCAGGTTCTTCAGCGCCGAGACGACGTAGGCCAGCCAGCCGACCCGCGCCTTGATCTGCTCGTTGGCGCCCTCCATGATCGCGGCGTCGAAGCCCATCCCGGCCATCACCATGAAGTGCTCGTCCTCGCCGATGCCGTCACCGGAGACCCGCACGAGGTCGATGGCACGGTCCTGCCCGTGCAGGGCGGTCTCCACGGCGGCCTGGAGGTAGAGCGGGATGCCGAGGTTGCGGGCGAGCAGGTTGCCGGTCCCGGCCGGCACCACCCCGACCGGGATGTCGGTGCCGGCGAGCTCGGCGCACACGGTGCGCACCGTGCCGTCACCGCCGGCGACCAGGACCATCTCGGCGCCGGAGATCGCCGCCTGCTCGGCCATCGACCGCCCCGGGTCGGCCACCGTGGTCTCGTACCAGCCGGTGACCGTCCAGTCGGCCTCGCGAGCGGTCCGCTCCACCATCTCGGTGAAGGCCGCCACGTCCTCGAACTTGACCGGGTTCAGCACGACGGCGAGCTCGCGGTTCGACGGCGCGGCGGAGGGCAGGCCCGGCCGCGCCCGCGCGCGGGGGGCGGGGTCGTAGACCAGGGCGCCCACGCAGACCCAGAACGCCCCCACGGCGTAGCCGGCGAGCACGTCCGAGGGGTTGTGGACGCCGAGGAACACCCGGTCCATGCCGACCAGCAGGACCAGGAGCAGCGCGGTGCTGACGGCCAGCCGGCGCAGGCCGCGACGCCGCAGGAACAGCATCGCGAGCACGATCGCCACCCCGGCTCCCGAGGCGATGCCGGACGCGTGCCCGGAGGGGAACGAGTAGCTGTGCAGCACCTGCACCGGGTCCTGCCACACCGGTCGGCTGCGCTGCAGAGCCAGCTTGATCCCGGTGGTGGTGACCGAGGTGACCAGCATCACCGCGATCGTCCACACGGCGGACCGGAAGCGCCGGCGCAGCGCGAGCAACCCGGCGGTCGCCGCGGTGTAGACGGTCATCGCGAGCGTCCCGAACAGGGCCTCCACCACGAGGAGGAACCGCACCACGCCGTGATGGTGGAAGGTCCACCACTCCGGCCAGCTCCCCAGCCCGTTGTCGACGCGGTCGAGCGCGGGCACGGAGGTCAGCACCACGACGGTGAGCGCGACGAGGACCACCAGGCTGAGGACGGCCCCGCCGAGCAGTCGGCTGCGGGTGCGGGGACGGAACGACACGGGACTCCTGGTGCGCGGCGGGTGGACCGCCGACCAGTATGACCTCTCGTCGCGGCACGCTCGCCGGGGCGCCGCGCGTAGCATGGGGTACCCGCCAGCCCTCGCCCGGACGCCGGAGGCCCGCCATGTTGCCCTGGCCCGCCGCCGCGCTGAGCGGATCGGCGCTGCTGCTCGGGCTCTTCTACCCCGGGTGGGGCGGCGCCCCGGGCGGTCCTCCGGGCGGTCTCGCGCACGAGGTTTCCAGCGCTGCGGCCGGCCGCATCACCGCGCCGCCCGCCACCACCCCCGCGGGGTCGGTGGCCTTCAACGATCCGGCCGGCCCTCCCGAGCAGCAGTACGCCCTCATCCGTCGCGTCGACGAGGCGGTCGCCGGCGCGTGGCCCGGGTCCACCATCCGGGTCGCGGAGTACTCCTTCGCGATGCCCAGGACCAGCGATGCGCTGGTCTCGGCCTACCGGCGCGGCGTCCACGTGCAGGTGGTCGTCGACGAGCACTCCGCGCCCTGGCGGTCGGTACGGCGTCTCAGCGCCGTGCTCGGCACCGACACCACGCGGGCCAGCTTCGTGAAGGTGTGCCAGGCGTCCTGCCGCGGCGGCCGAGGCAACCAGCACGCGAAGTTCGTGACCTTCTCCGGCACCGGCACCGGCGTGGACGTGCTCATGGTGGGGTCGGTGAACTTCACCAACTTCAATGCGCGCCTGCAGTGGAACGACCTCTACACGGTGCGACGTGACCCGCTGCTCTACGCCCAGTTCAACCGGCTGTTCGGGCTGATGGTCGAGGACCGGCCGCAGCCGCGGCTGCGCCTGCCCGGCGCGGGAGGCGGGTTCGCCACGGAGGTCTCGCCGATGCCGGACGGCGGCGACCCGGTGGTGCGACGGTTGCGCCGGGTGGGGTGCACCGGCACGGCCCCGGGCGCCGGCCGCGACGGGCGCACTCTGCTGCGGGTGGCCATGCACGCCTGGAACGGCGAGCGCGGCGTGCGCCTGGCCCGCGAGGTGGCGCGTCTGGAGCGGGCCGGCTGCGACGTGCGGGTGCTCTACGGCGTGGGCCTGGGTGCTCGGGTGGCTGCTGTCCTGCGTGCCGCGGACGTGCCGATGCGCGACAGCGCCCGCGACGGCCGGCGGGTGCACGAGAAGGTGATGTTCCTCTCCGGCGTGCTGGGCGACGACCGGCGCGCCAACTACGTGTGGACCGGTTCACACAACTGGTCCGACCGGTCGCTGCACAACGACGAGGTGATCCTGCGGGTGCCGGGCCGTCGCGTCGTCGCGTCGTACCTGCGCAACTTCGAGCGCATGTGGGCCTACGCGGACGCAAACCGCGGTGAGGCCCGCTGACCTCGCCGGATAGGCTTGTGTGGTGATCGATCCCCGTCTGCTCCGCGAAGACCCCGACCGCCTCCGGGCCGCCCAGGCCAAGCGTGGGCTGTCCGCCGACGTCGTCGAGGAGGCGCTCGCCGCCGACCAGCGGCGCCGGTCCGCGATCATGGAGTTCGAGCGGCTGCGCTCGGAGCAGAAGGGTCTCGGGAAGCAGATCGCCAAGGCGAGCGGGGACGAGAAGGCGGAGCTGCTCGCGCGCACGAAGTCGCTCTCCGCTGCGGTGAAGGACGCCGAGGCCGCGCAGGCCGACGCCGAGCAGGCCTACCGCGACGCGGTGCTGGCCATCCCCAACCCGGCCGCCGAGGAGGCGCCCGAGGGCGGCGAGGACGACTTCGTGGTGCTGGAGCACGTCGGCACTCCGCGTGACTTCGAGGCCGAGGGCTTCGAGCCGCGCGACCATGTCGAGCTGGGCCGGATGCTCGGCGCGATCGACATCGACCGCGGGGCGAAGGTGTCCGGAGCACGGTTCTACTACCTGACCGGGGTCGGCGCCGACCTCGAGCTCGCGCTGGTGAACCTGGCCATGGAGCAGGCCCGCGAGGCCGGGTTCACCCCGGTGATCCCGCCCGCGCTGGTCAAGCCGCGGGCCATGGACGGCACCGGCTTCCTCGGCCAGGCGGCCGACGACGTCTACCGCATCGAGGGCGAGGACCTCTACCTCGTCGGCACCTCGGAGGTGCCGCTGGCGGCCTACCACTCCGACGAGATCCTCGACGGACAGACGTTGCCCCGTCGCTACGCCGCGTTCAGCCCGTGCTACCGCAAGGAGGCAGGCTCCTACGGGAAGGACACCCGCGGGATCATCCGGGTGCACTGGTTCGACAAGGTGGAGATGTTCACCTACACCACGCTCGAGGACGCCGCGGCCGAGCACGCACGCCTGCTCGCCTGGGAGAAGGAGTTCCTCAGCAAGCTCGAGCTCGCCTTCCGGGTCATCGACGTGGCCGCCGGGGACCTGGGGCTCTCGGCGCAGCGGAAGTTCGACTGCGAGGCGTGGATCCCGACCCAGGGCAAGTACCGCGAGCTGACCTCGACCTCGAACTGCACCGACTTCCAGTCGCGCCGCCTCGACATCCGGGGACGCTTCGCCGAGGAGGACGGCGGCGTCAAGCCGCTGGCCACCCTCAACGGGACGCTGTGCGCGATGACCCGCACCATCGTGGCACTGCTGGAGACCCACCAGCAGGCGGACGGGTCGGTGCGCGTCCCGGAGGCCTTGCAGCCCCACCTGCAGGGGCGCAAGGTCCTGGAGCCGGTCGTTGGCTGAGGACTGGAGACCGAAGCTCGTCGTCCTCGACATCGACGGGACCGTGCTGATCCCCGACGTCGAGCACGGCTTCAGCCAGGAGGAGGCCACCACCGCGGTCCACCGCGCGGTGCGCCGGGTGATCGACGCGGGGGTGCCGGTGGTGCTGGCCAGCGGCCGCGCACCGCTGAGCATGGCGACCGTGCTCGACCACCTGGAGATCCCCCGCGACCCCGCGGTCGACCCGGTGCTGGCGGTGGCGTCCAACGGTGCGGTGACGTTCTCCTACCCGCCGATCAACGTGGTCGCCGAGGTCACCTTCGACGCCCGCGACGCGGTGCACGCCGTCCTCGAGCACGTGCCGGACGCGATGGTGGCGGTGGAGGAGCACGGGGTCGGCTACCGGGTGAACCGGCACTTCCCGGCGGGCGAGCTCGGCGGAGAGATGATCCTGACCCCGCTGGAGGAGATGTTCGCCTCGGAGGTCAGCCGTGTCATCATCCGGGACCCGAACTCCACCTCGGAGGACTTCGTGGCGCTCGCGGAGAAGCTGGGCCTGAAGGGCACGAACTACTTCATCGGCTGGACCGCATGGCTCGACCTCGCGCCGGAGGGCGTGTCGAAGGCCTCCGCGCTGGCCGAGGTCGCCGCGAGGCTGGGGGTGGCCGCGGCGGACGTGCTCGCCATCGGCGATGGCCGCAACGACGTGGAGATGCTGCGGTGGGCCGGTCGCGGGGTGGCGATGGGCCAGGCTCCCGACGAGGTGAAGGCGGCCGCCGACCACGTCACCGCCGCGGTGGAGAGCGACGGGGTCGCGGTCGAGCTGCACCGCTGGTTCTGACCTGCTGTCCGGCCTGTGGGACGGCGGTCCGGCATGCAAGACGGTCGGAGGGGTACGGGACGCCCGGCGTACTGTCGCGGCTACCGCAGAAACCTCGATGGAGAGTGATCCGATGACCTACCGTCCCGAGACGCTGGCGGTGCACGCCGGCCAGGAGGAGGCGGACCCCGCCACCAACGCGCGCGCGGTGCCGATCTACCAGACGACCTCCTACGTCTTCAACGACACCGAGCACGCCGCCAACCTGTTCTCGCTCGCCGAGCCGGGCAACATCTACACGCGGATCATGAACCCGACCCAGTCGGTGTTCGAGGAGCGGATGACCCAGCTCGAGGGCGGCGTCGGCGCGCTGGCCACCGCTTCCGGCTCCGCGGCCACGACGTACGCGGTGCTCAACCTCGCCTACGCCGGGGACAACATCGTCGCCCTCTCCACGCTCTACGGCGGCACCTACGCCCTGTTCGCCCACACGCTGCCGCAGTTCGGGATCGAGGTGCGCTTCGTCGACCCGGACAAGCCCGAGGACCTCGCCGCCCACGTCGACGACAAGACCCAGGCTGGTCTTCGCCGAGACCATCGGCAACCCGAAGATCAACGTGGTCGACATCGCGCGCGTGGGCCGACGCCGCGCACGCCCAGGGCCTGCCGCTGATCGTGGACAACACCGCGCCCGACGCCGTACCTGTGCCAGCCCGTTCGAGCACGGCGCCGACGTGGTCGTGCACGCGGCGACGAAGTACATCGGCGGCCACGGCACCTCGATCGGCGGCGTCATCGTCGACTCCGGCAACTTCGACTGGGCCGCCCACGCCGACCGGTTCCCGGGCCTGACCCAGCCCGACGGCGCCTACCACGGCGTGGTGTGGACCGAGGCGGTCGGCAACCTGGCCTACATCGTCCGGGCCCGCACGGTGCTGCTGCGCAACACCGGCGCCGCCGATCGCGCCGCTCAACTCGTGGCTGTTCCTGCAGGGGCTCGAGACGCTGCACCTGCGGATGGAGCGGCACAGCGAGAACGCGCTGGCGGTCGCGCGAGTACCTCGACGGGCCACGACGCGGTCTCCTGGGTGAGCTACCCGGGCCTCGACGTCGACGCCGTACCAAGGCGATCGCCGACCGGACCCTCACCGGCCGCGGCTACGGCGGCGCTGGTCAGCTTCGGGGTCAAGGCGGGCCGCGAGGGCGGCCGCACGTTCATCGAGGCGCTCGAGCTGTTCAGCCACCTCGCGAACATCGGCGACGCGAAGTCGCTGGCGATCCACAACGCCACGACGACGCACTCGCAGCTCACCCCCGAGGAGCTCGAGGCGGCCGGCGTCCCCGAGGACATGGTGCGGCTCTCGGTCGGGCATCGAGCACGTCGACGACATCATCGCCGACCTCGAGCAGGCCCTGAAGGCCGGCGAGCCGAGGCTAGGCGCCGGTGACGCGCCGCGAGCGCACCGGCCGCATCGGTCGGCACGCACGACGGCGCAGCGGGTCGTCCTCTTCGACGAGGACGACCCGCTGGTGCTCGCCGGCGGGCGCACGCTCGGCCCGGTCGAGGTCGCCTACGAGACCTACGGCACGCTGTCGCCGGCGCGCGACAACGCGGTCTTCGTCTGCCACGCGCTCACCGGCGACGCGCACGCCGCCGGCACCACGGCGACCCGGAGCGGCCGGGTGGTGGGACAACCTGATCGGCCCGGGCAAGCCGCTCGACACCGACCGGTTCTTCGTGGTCTGCCCCAACCTGCTCGGCGGCTGCCAGGGCACGCACCGGGCCGCGCGTCGGCGAACCCGGCCACCGGGACGCCCTACGGCCTGGACTTCCCGCTGCTGCAGATGGCCGACTTCGTCACCGTGCACCGGCGGCTGCTGGCGCACCTCGGCATCGAGCGGCTGCACGCCGCGGTCGGCGGCTCGCTCGGCGGGATGCAGGTGCTCCAGTGGACGCTCGACGCGCCCGGGCGAGGTCGCCAACGCCGTCGTCGTCGCGGCGTCGTCGCGGCTGACCGCGCAGAACATCGCGTTCTCGGCGGTGGCGCGCGAGGCGATCATGCGCGACCCGGACTTCGCCGGCGGGCGCTACGTCGGCACCGGCCGCGCGGCCGCACCTCGGGCTGGCGATCGCCCGGATGATGGCGCACATCACCTACCTCTCCGAGGAGGCGATGCGCGAGAAGTTCGGCCGCCGGCTGCAGGGCCCGGAGACGGCGCGAGGCCCGGATGGGGCTCGGCGTCGACTTCCAGGTCGAGAGCTACCTCCACCACCAGGGCGCAGTCTTCCTCGACCGCTTCGACGCGCTGTCCTACCTCTACCTGACCCGGGTCATGGACTACTTCGACCCGTTCGCCGACCCCGGCGGCCGCCGCCCGGATCGCCGCGGGCGGCACGCGGTTCCTGGTGCTCTCCTTCGACAGCGACTGGCGCTTCGACACCGCCCACTCGCGCCGGATCGTGCGCACCCTCGAGCACGCCGGCGCCCCGGTGAGCTTCCGCGAGATCCGCTCGCCGTGGGGCCACGACTCGTTCCTGCTGGAGGTGCCCGGCTACCACGAGACGGTCGCGGCGTTCCTCGACGCCGACGGCCGGCGCCCGCGCGGGCGCGTGCCGTGACCGGGCGGCCGGACCTCGACATCGTCGCGGACCTGGTGCCGGCCGGCGTCGCGGGTGCTCGACCTGGGCTGCGGGCGACGGCGACCTGCTCGCGCACCTCGTGCCCGCGAGCGCGGCTGCACCGGCACCGGGGTGGAGATCGACCCCGACGCGGTGCTCACCGCCATCGCGCGCGGCGTGCCGGTGATCGAGGTCGACCTCGACGACGCAGCTCGAGCGAGTTCGCCGACGACGTCCTACGACGTGGTGGTGCTCTCCCAGACGCTTGCAGGCCACCGCGCCGCCCGGCGGAGGTGCTGCGCCGAGATCCGCCGGATCGGCACGCGGCTGCGTCGTCTCGGTGCCCAACTTCGGGCTGTGGCGGCACCGGCTCTCGCTGCTGCGCGGCCGGATGCCGGTCTCCGCGGGACCTGCCGCACCCCTGGCACGAGACGCCGAACATCCACCTCTCCACGCTGGCCGACCTCGAGGCGCTCTTCGGCCGGCTCGGGCTGCGGGTGGCGCGGCGGATGCTGCTCGACGAGCGCGGCCGGCCCGGCTCGCTCGGCGAGCGGTGGGCGAACCTGCGGGCCGCGGCGGCCGTCTACGTGCTGCGCGCCGAGGGCGCCGGGGCCGAGACCGGGTGAGCCTCGGCGCGTGGGAGACTGAACCGGTGCTCAAGCTCGTCGCGACCGACCTCGACGGCACCTTGCTGCACACCGACGGCACCGTCACCGCACGCACCCGCCGCGTGCTGACCGCCGTCGAGGAGCTCGGCGTCACCGTGGTGTTCGTGACCGGCCGGCCGGTGCGCTGGATGGAGCACCTCTGGGAGCACGTGGGCGGCCACGGCGTGGCGATCTGCTCCAACGGCGGCATCGTCTACGACGTGCACGCGCGCGCCGTGCGTCAGGCGCGCAGCATCCCCGTCGACGTCGGGCTCGAGGTCGGCGCGCTGCTGCGCAAGGCGGTGCCCGGCACCTCGTTCGCGCTGGAGAAGACCGACGGGTTCGCCCGCGAGCCGGAGTTCCTCCCGCGCGTGCCACCCCGCGACGAGATCCCCGTGGGGCCGCTCGAGGACATCGTCGACAACCGCGTGGTCAAGCTGCTCGCCCGCCACGAGGAGGCCGACCCCGAGGAGTTCTGGGCCGAGGTGGAGTCCCACGTCGGTCACCTGGTCACCACCACCTGGTCCTCGCTCGGCGCGCTGGTGGAGATGAGCGCCGCCGGGGTCAGCAAGGCGAGCACGCTGGAGCTGCTGTGTGCCGAGCGGGGCATCGCCGCCGAGGAGGTGGTGGCCTTCGGGGACATGCCCAACGACCTCGCGATGCTGCAGTGGGCGGGCACGTCGTACGCCATGGCCAACGCGCACCCCTCCGTGCTCGCGCTGGCCGACCGCACCGCCCCCGCGCACGACGAGGACGGCGTCGCCGCGGTGCTCGAGCGGCTCTTCGACCTCGGCCCGCAGGCCGGCTGAGTCCGCAATCCCCGGACGTCATCCGCCTTGTTGGCCCGGGCGGCCGGAGCGTATGACGCCCAGGGGCCTTCCCGAACCGCCGCTCCGGAGGCCACAGTGGTGGACGGGCACGGCGCCCGCTCACCCGACGAAGGAGGTACGACGTGCAGCCCGAGCTGCTCAGCCAGAAGGAGATCGAGCGCGCCCTGCGCACGGAGCTGCGGCAGTGGGCACAGGAGGGCGACGCGCTGGTCCGGGCGGTCGAGGCGCCGACGTTCCTTGCCGGCATCGACCTGGTGCGCCGCGTGGCCGAGGTGGCCGAGGAGCTCGACCACCACCCGGACATCGACATCCGGTGGCGCACCGTCACCTTCCGGCTGTCCACCCACTCCGCCGGGGGCATCACCATGCGCGACACCCGCCTCGCCGGCGACATCGACCGCCTCGCGGCCTGAGCCGCCTCGCGAGGGCGTTCCCGGAGCGCCCCCTTCCCGAAACGACGTTTAAGCGCCACACTGGGCTCGACAGGGGATGTGATCTGGATCACGGAGGTCGCGATGGCGAGCACACGACCCGGTCGAAGCCACGCGCGCGGCGCTCACCTCGTTGGCGGCGGCGGTGCTGCGGGTCCGCAACGAGTACGGCGACACGCTCGGGGTCCGCCGGCTCACCGTCGGACGTCGACCGGCTCAACGCCGACCTCGACGAGCTCGGCGACCCGCAAGCCCGGTCACCCGCCCGCCGGTCGCGCCGGAGGAGCTGATCCCGATCCCCGACGAGCCGTACGACGAGAGCATGTGGCACGACGCCCAGTCCGAGGCGCAGCACGCGCAGTAGGGCGGGGCGTGATGTCGACCGGCGTGCGCAGCGCCGCGCCGCGCGCAGATCGAGGACGCGGACGCTGCGCCAGGACCGGTGGTGGCTGCAGCCGCTGGTCACCTTCGTGGTGCTCTCGCGCTTCGTGGTCTACGCGACCTGGCGGGCCTTCTCGGGGGTGCACTACTACGCCTCGCCGTACCTGTCGCCGTTCTACTCCCCGTGCATGGGCAGCCCAGTGCGTGCGAGGGGTCCGCCGACTTCGGGCGGCCGTTCGGCTGGTGGCCGTACTCGCCGGCGCTGATCATCCTGATCATCCCGCTCGGCTTCCGGCTGACCTGCTACTACTACCGCAAGGCCTACTACCGGGCGTTCTGGCTGGCCCCGCCGGCCTGCGCGGTCGCCGAGCCGCACACGACGCTACACCGGCGAGCGCCGGTTCCCGCTGATCCTCCAGAACCTGCACCGCTGGTCCCTGATCGCCTCCGCGGTCATCGCGGTGGTGCTGACCTACGACGTGGTCCTGGCCTTCCGCAACGCCGACCGCGAGTGGGGCCACATGGGCCTCGGCACGCTGGTGCTCGGCGTCAACGCGGCGCTGCATCTGGCTGTACACGCTCTCCTGCCACTCCTGCCGCCACCTGGTCGGCGGCCGGCTGCGGCACTTCTCCAAGCACCCGGTGCGCTACCGGCTGTGGACGCTGGGTCTCCCGGCTGAACCGCGACCACCCGAAGTACGCCTGGCTCTCCCTGTTCTCGGTCGCCCTGACCGACCTGTACGTCTACCTGCTGGCCACCGGCGCGATCACCGACGTGAGGTTCTTCTGATGGCCTGACGACTCGACCCGACCGCGACACCCGATGACCGGCAACCGCATGGACGCCGGCGCCGACACCGGCTTCGAGACCCACGAGTACGACGTCGTGGTCATCGGCGCGGGCGGGGCGGGGCTGCGGGCGGCGATCGCCGCGCACGACGCGGGCGCCCGGGTCGCGATCGTGTGCAAGTCGCTGCTCGGCAAGGCGCACACCGTGATGGCCGAGGGCGGGATCGCGGCCGCCGATGGGCAACGTCTACGCCGAGGACGGCTGGCAGGTGCACTTCCGCGACACCATGCGCGGCGGCAAGATGCTCAACAACTGGCGGATGGCGCAGCTGCACGCCCAGGAGGCGCCCGAGCGGGTCCTCGAGCTCGAGGAGTGGGGGGCGCTGTTCGACCGGACGCCGGACGGCCTGATCTCGCAGCGCGACTTCGGCGGCCACAAGTACGCCCGGCTGGCCCACGTCGGCGACCGCACCGGCCTGGAGATGATCCGCACCCTGCAGCAGCGGGCCGTCGCCCTCGGCATCGACGTGTTCATGGAGTGCACGGTCACCGAGATCTTCACCGAGGACGCGCGCCGAGGGCGCGAGCCGGCCTCGGATCACGCGGCGCGCTTCGCCTACTGGCGGGAGACCGGCCGGTTCGTGGTCTTCCGGACCCCCTCGGTGGTGCTCGCCACCGGCGGGATCGGCAAGTCCTACCAGGTGACCTCCAACTCCTGGGAGTACACCGGCGACGGGCACGCGCTCGCGCTGCGGGCGGGAGCCAGCCTGATCAACATGGAGTTCGTGCAGTTCCACCCGACCGGGATGGTCTGGCCGCCCGTCGGTGCGGGGCATCCTCGTCACCGAGTCGGTCCGGGGCGACGGCGGCGTCCTGAAGAACTCCGAGGGCGAGCGCTTCATGTTCGACTACATCCCGGAGTTCTTCCAGGCCGAGACCGCCGACACCGATCGAGGAGGCCGAGGGCTGGTACACCGACAAGAAGAACAACCGGCGCCCGCCCGAGCTGCTGCCGCGCGACGAGGTGGCGCGGGCGATCAACTCCGAGATCAAGGCCGGGCCGCGGCTCACCGCACGGCGGGGTCTTCCTCGACATCGCCTCCCGGCGCGACGCCGACTTCATCCGCCGCCGGCTGCCCGTCGATGTACCACCAGTTCAAGGAGCTCGCCGACGTCGACATCACCGCCGAGCCGATGGAGGTCGGGCCCACCTGCCACTACGTGATGGGCGGGGTCGAGGTCGACGCCGACACCGAGGAGTCGCGTCGTCGCGGGGCTGTACGCCGCGGGTGAGGTCGCCGGCGGCATGCACGGGTCGAACCGGCTCGGCGGCAACTCGCTCTCCGACCTGCTGGTGTTCGGCCGCCGCGCCGGCACAACGCCGCCTACCACGCCTACCGGACGGCGCTCGGACCCGCCCCGGCTCGACGAGGAGGACGTGCGCGCCGCCGCGAACCGGGCGCTGGCGCCGTTCGAGTCCGCCCGAACCGGGTGGCGGGGAGAACCCCTACACGATCCAGAAGGACCTCCAGGACGTGATGCAGCGGCTGGTCGGCATCATCCGCAGGGCCGACGAGCTGCGCGGAGTCGCTCGTCGAGATCGAGCGGCTCAAGGAGCGCGCCAGGCACCTCACCGTCGAGGGGCACCGGCAGTACAACCCCGGCTGGCACCTCGCCCTCGACCTCACGAACATGCTCGTGGTCTCGGAGTGCATCGCCAAGGCGGCGCTCGAGCGGCGAGGAGTCCCGCGGCGGCCACACCCGCGACGACTTCCCGATCGCCGACCCCAAGTGGGGCGCGCTGAACCTCGTCCTGACCCTGCCGCGGGACGACGCGACTCGGTGGTCCTGCGGCACCAGCCGCTGCCGGTGATGCCCGACGAGCTGCGGCGCCTGTTCGAGAGGAGCGGAGCGGCTGATGGGCTACGACCTGAGATGCGGGTGTGGCGCGGCGACGCCGACGGCGGCGCGCTCGCCGACTTCACCGTGCCGGTCGAGGAGGGCGAGGTCGTCCTCGACGCGATCCACCGGCTCCAGGCCACCCAGGCCGGCGACCTCGCGGTGCGCTGGAACTGCAAGGCCGGCAAGTGCGGATCGTGCAGCGCAGAGATCAACGGCCGCCCGCGGCTGATGTGCATGACCCGGCTCGCGGACTTCGACGAGGCGGAGACGATCACGGTCACCCCGATGCGCGCCTTCCCCGTCATCCGCGACCTGGTCACCGACGTGTCGTTCAACTACGAGAAGGCCAAGCAGGTGCCGGCGCGTCGCTCGACCCCGCGAGACCCCGACGGCAAGCGGCGGATGCTGCAGGCCGACGTCGAGCGCGGCCAGGAGTTCCGCAAGTGCATCGAGTGCTTCCTGTGCCAGAACGTCTGCCACGTCGTGCGCGACCACGAGGAGAACAAGCCGGCCTTCGCCGGCCCGCGGTTCTTCCTGCGCTACGCCGAGCTCGACATGCACCCGCTCGACACCCACGACCGGCGCGCGCTCGCCCAGGAGGCCGCGGGCCTGGGCATGTGCAACATCACCAAGTGCTGCACCGAGGTGTGCCCCGAGGGCATCACGATCACCGACAACGCGATCATCCCGATGAAGGAGCGGGTGGTGGACCGCAAGTACGACCCGGTGGTCTGGCTGGGCGCCAAGATCTTCCGCCGCGACCACCGCGAGGAGGTCTGACCGGCGCGACTGGTCCCTAGAGGTACATGCCTCCGCGGCCGTGCTCCTCCTGCGGCTGCGGGTCGGGCGCCTGCCCCTGGGCGGCGGCACGCAGCTGCTCCTCCGAGGGCATCACCCCGGGCGGCAGCGCCCGGCGGATCTGCTCGAGCTGCGCACGGGCGGCCATCTGCTGGGCGTAGATCGCGGTCTGGATGCCGTGGAACAGGCCCTCGAGCCAGCCCACCAGCTGGGCCTGCGCGATCCGCAGCTCCGCCTCGGTGGGCGTCTCGGTGGTGAAGGGCAGGGAGAGCCGCTCGAGCTCCTCGACAAGCTCGGGCGCCAAGCCGGTCTCGAGCTCCTTGATCGAGGACTCGTAGATGTCGGCGAGGCGCGCCCGGGAGGCCTCGTCGAGCGGGGCGGACTTCACCTCCTCGAGCAGCTGGCGGATCATGCTGCCGATCCTGAGCACCTTCGCCGGCTGCTCGATGAGCTCGGTCAGGTGGCGCTCCTCCTCCTCGGCGCGCTCGGTACCGTGCGCCTGCTCCTCCGGAGACCGACCGTCGGGGTTCACGACCTGCGGCTGGTGCGCCGCGGGACCTGCCGGGTGCTCTTCGCTCATGCTCCCACCTTACGCAGTCAGGATGATCTTCCCGACGTGGTCTCCGGCCTCCATCATGCGGTGTGCCTCGCCGGCCTGCGCCAGCGGCAGCCGGGCGTGCACGATCGGCTTCACCTCGCCCCCGGCGACGAGTGGCCACACGTGCTCCACCACGGAGGCGCAGATGGCGGCCTTCTCCTCCACCGGGCGGGCGCGCAGGGAGGTCGCGATCACCGCGCCTCGCTTGCCGAGCAGCTTGCCGATGTCGAGCTCGGCCTTGGCGCCGCCCTGCATCCCGATGATCACCAGCCGACCCTCGGTGGCCAGGGCGTCGACGTTGCGGCCGAGGTACTTGGCCCCCATGTTGTCGAGGATCACGTCCGCACCGCGGCCGTCGGTGGCGGCGCGCACCTCCTCGACGAAGTCCTGCTCCTTGTAGGAGATCGCGACGTCGGCACCCAGGGAGCGACACAGCTCGAGCTTCTCCGGGGAGCCGGCGGTGGCCAGCACCCGGGCGCCGAGCGCGTGCGCGACCTGGATCGCCATGGTGCCGATGCCGCCCGCGCCGCCGTGCACGAGCAGGGTCTCGTCGGACTGCAGGCCGGCGACCATGAAGACGTTCGACCACACCGTGCACGCGACCTCGGGCAGCGCGCCGGCGGTGACCAGGTCCACCCCTGCGGGCACGGGCATCACCTGGCCGGCCGGGACGACCACCTTCTCGCCGTACCCGCCGCCGGCCAGCAGCGCGCAGACCTCGTCGCCCACCGACCACCGGTCCACGTCGTCGCCCAGGGCGCTGACCACCCCGGAGCACTCCAGCCCCAGCACGTCGGACGCCCCGGGTGGCGGCGGGTAGAAGCCCTGCCGTTGCAGGGTGTCGGCGCGGTTGACCGCGGTGCCGGCCATGTCGATCACGACCTCACCGGGCCCGGGCGTGGGGTCGGGCAGCTCGGTCACGGAGAGGGCCTCGGGACCCCCGGGTTGCAAAACGGTGACAGCACGCATGTCGCCCAGGCTAGCCACCGACGTGTCGGCGCCTCACGACGCCATGACGCCGTACTGCCGCGAGCGGCTCAGTCGACGTCGACGTCGATGTCCTCGACGTCGTCCCCGTCCTCGCGGCCCCACTTCTCGGCGAGCACGGTCACTCTCGCGGCCAGCTCCTCGAGTTTCTCCGGGCTGCCGCCCTGGAGGGCGGCGGCGTAGCCCAGGAGGTACGTCGAGAGCGGAGCGGCCGGGCGCTCCACCGAGTGCGCGGCGTCGCGCGCCACGTCGAGGATGAGGCCCTCGTCGATCTCCGCCTCGATGTCCAGCGCGTCGCAGAGCTCGTCGATCCAGTCGTGCAAGGTCACGCGTTCCAGCGTCGTACTCCGGCCCGGTTCGCGCAACTCCTGTGCGCGTGTCGCACCCGAGGTGGCGGTCACCCCGGCCCGCCACCGGCCGCGCGCACGTCCTCCCACGTGTCGAGGTCGCGGGCCTCCTCGCCCACGGCAGCGACCCCCACCAGGCGTAGGCCCCCCACGAGCCGGCGCATGGACAGCCCGTGCTCGGCGGCCGGGTCCGGGGGACCGGCCGCGGCCAGAGGGCAGAACCGGTAGACCGCGGCGAGGAACTGCCGGCGCCCGGCCGCATCGGTGAGCAGGGCGCCATCCGCATCCGGGTCCGCCTCCACCGCCCAGGTGAGGCGCGCGACCGTGGCGGCATGCACCCGCGGCATGTCGACCGCGAGCACGCAGACGACCTGCGGCGGCAGCGTGAACGCGCGCAGCCCGGCAAGCAGCGCGGCGGCCGGCCCGCCACCGGGAGGGTTCTCCCTCGTCCAGGTCACCGGCCGGGACGTGGCCACCTCCCGCCCGACCACGACCACCTCGGCCGCGGCCGACGTCGCGGCGAGGGCGCGTTCCAGCGTGGTGACGCCGTCCACCTCGAGCGCGGCCTTGTCCGCTCCGCCCAACCGGGTCCCGGTCCCGCCGGTCAGCACGACCGCGCCCAGCCGCAGTGGTTCGCTCACGTGCCCAGTGTCGCAGGCAGGCGTCTGGCAGGCTGGCGCCATGTCCGCCCTCACCGTTGCCCTCGTCCAGGCGGCCGCGTCTCTCGACCCGGCCGAGAACCGCGCGGCCCTCGACGTGGTCGCCGAGCTGGCCACCTCGGGGTCCCGGCCCGACCTGGTGGTCTTCCCCGAGGCCTTCATGCGTGACTTCGGCTCGCCCGGCTCCGACGTCTCGGCCTTCGCCGAGCCGTTGGACGGGCCGTTCGTCGACCGGGTCACCGACCTCGCCCGCGTGCACGACGTCACGGTGGTCGCCGGCATGTTCGAACGCAGCGACGACCCCGCCCGTCCCTACAACACCCTGGTGGTGGCCGACCGCGACGGGCTTCGTGCGACGTACCGGAAGATCCACCTCTACGACTCCTTCGGCTACCGGGAGTCCGACCGGCTGCTGGCCGGGGACCTCGAGCCGGTCGTCCTGAGGGTGGGTGAGGTGCCCGTGGGCCTGATGACCTGCTACGACCTGCGCTTTCCCGAGATGGCCCGCGCGCTCGTGGACCGCGACGCCCGGCTGCTCGTCGTACCGTCGGCCTGGGTGGCGGGGCCGGAGAAGCTGCACCACTGGCGCACCCTGGTGACCGCGCGGGCACTGGAGAACACCGTGTACGTCGCCGCCGCGGCCCAGCCCGCTCCTCGCTACACCGGCCACTCCCTGCTCGTGGGACCCAACGGGGAGGCGCTGGCCGAGGCCGGGGACGAGCCCGGGGTGGTGTCCGGCCACGTGGACCTGGAGGGACTCGAGAGGGTCCGCCTGACCAACCCGTCGCTGGTGAACCGCCGCCTGTGAGGCCGCGTGGCGGCGGGCGCGGGGGTTGGTATCCTCCCCTCGACCTCGCGCCGCACCCGCGTCCTGCTCTCCTCCCCGAAGGGTCCGCCCGTGTCGACTGCTGACCAGAGACCTGGTCGCCGTCGTGCGGTCCCCGAACGGTCACGGGAGCGGATGCCGACGCGCGGTCGCCGAGACCGGCCGGCCGGCCGGAGGCGGCGGCTGCGTCCCCGGCCCGATGTCGCCGGCGCGGCGGAGGCGGCGCCGCATCCGCCGCGCACCCAGGCTCCGCCCGTCCTCTCGACGACCGGCCTGCCGGACGCCTCGACCGTCGCCGGACGGGACGGGTCGGCTCCGGCGCGGGGACAGCTGTCCGTGCGACTCGTCGCCACGCTGTGGGTGCTGCTGCTCGCCGGTGGCCTGACCGCCCTGGCCCTCGAGCACACCCGGCTGCACTTTCCCGCCTGGTTGCCGCCGGCCGGTGCGGTGACAGTGAGCACCTGCTACGCCTTCGCGCTTGCCTGGCGCGCCGGCGGGCGACCCGTCCCGGCTGGAGGGCTGGCGCTGGTGCTGGCGGGAGCGGCGGTCGTGACCGGCGCACCCGTGCTGTTGGCCGGCGCCGCCGTCGGCACCGTGGTGCTCGGTGCCGTGCTCGGCGTGCTCGCCACCGTGCCGGCGGTCCGCTTCGGCCAGGCGGCGCGGGAGTGCACCGTCGCGGCACTGGTGGTGGCCGGGGCGGCACTGGCCACAGGGGGGTACCACGCGCGTGTCGCCGAGGTCCGCGCCGGCTACCTCACGCTGGGGCTGTCCACGGTCGGCGCCTTCCTTCTGGTCCGTCGGCTCGGCGCCGGCCGGCAAGGCCTCGGGCGGCGCGGTGCGGTGGTGGTCTCCGGCGGCCTCGTGCTGCTCGCGGTCTCGCTCGCCTACACCCAGGCGCTCGCGCGCTGGGGAAGTCCGGGCCTGGTCGACGGGTTCGCGGCGATGACCGGCCAGGTGGACGCCGTCCTCGGGGCGCTGCCGCGGCCGACCGAGTTCCTGCTGGCCTTCCCGGTGCTGGCCTGGGGGGTCACCACCCGGGCCCGGCGTCGGCAGGGCTGGTGGGCCGGTGGGTTCGGAGCCGCGGGCCTGGCGGCGGCCGCCTCGGGGCTGCTGCGACCGGGCACCACGCTGCTCGAGGCGGGCCTCAGCCTGCTCTACAGCCTGCTGCTCGGCCTGCTGCTCGGCTCCCTGGTGATCCAGGCCGACCGGTTCCTGTCCGGCGCCCGCGGCCGACGTGCCCGCAGGGCAGAGGAAGCCGCGGCGCACCGCCCGGAGCCGGGACGCCTGCACCCGCTGCTGTGAACCTCCCGGTGCGGGGGCGCGCCGGTGGCGACCGTCCGGCGTACCTGCGGGTAATGCACGCCCGCGTGTACCGTCACCGCCATGCCCCGCGCACCGAAGACCGCCCCTGTCGTCGCCGAGATGGTCGCCGAACGTGATGCGGGTGGACGTCGCGGTCGGGGACGGCGTGGCGGAGGGCGACACGGTCGTGCTGCTGGAGTCCATGAAGATGGAGATCCCGGTGCTCACCGAGCACGCCGGGACCGTCTCGTCGGTCAGGGTCGTCGCGGGTGACGTCGTGCAGGAAGGCGACGTGCTCGTCGTCATCGACCTGTGAGTTCGGCAAACAGTTTGGATGAACGGTGCCTATTTCCCGCGGATCCGCGATCTACTTGGCCTGGAAGGCGTAGGCGGAGGCAGCGGTGAGCGGGCGTGGTCCCAAGCGGAAGTACGAGGCGCGGTGCCCGGAGCCGGCGCACGCTGACGCGAAGGTCATCGCGAAGGGCCGTCGTGAGACGGCCCAGGGCATCCGCCGCCGCTTCCTCTGCACGCCGAAGGCGGGGCAGCCGCACACGTTCTCGCTGATCGACGGCCTCATCCCGATGCCGGTCCACTCCCGGCCGCCCGGCTGCCCCGAGCACCCGGGCAGCAAGGTGGTCCGCAACGGCATGTACGGGACGAGCCCGGCGAGGAAGGGCCGCGGGCCCGTACGCCCAGGCGCTCGCCCGCACCAAGCCAGCCGCCGCGCGCAAACGCACCCTGCCTCGGCAGTCACGCCCCGAGGGCCGCACCCGGCCCAACCGGCTCAAAGGATGACAACCGGGGCGTGGCTCGGCGCCGGGCTCGTCCTCGCCGTGGCTGCCTTCATCGCGAGCTGCGCGCACGTCTCCGTCTCGACGTCGCCGAGGCACCGCTGCGGGTACGCTCGGGCCATGAGCCGTGCAGTCGAGGACGCATCCACGCGCACCCTCACGCTGCTCGCCGGCGTACTCGGGCTGGGGCTCGCCGCCGCGTTGCCGACGCTGGCCACCGGCGCTCCAAGCTCCGGGGTCGCAGTTCTGGCCCTGGCTCTCGCGGCCCTCCTGGTGCTTGCGACCCGGCAGTGGCTCCTCGCCGTCGGCCTCAGACGGTAGCTACGGTCGTGGCCTCCGGCCCACCGCCGCTGCTGCCCGGCCGCGTCACGGACCCGGTGCACCACCCGCTTCGTCCTCGCGCTCCTGGACTGGCCTGACGCTCGCATCCCTGCGAGCCGCGGCCCGTCTCTTCTTCCTCTCGTTCAGGAGCATTGTCATGTCCGTACTCGATCCGTTGTCCCATGCCCTCGCAGCCGTCATCGCCGCGACCCACGCCGCGCTCACCACGGTGGGCGCCGATCCAGCCCTCCGGCGGCACATGGGTGCTGTGCATCGCCGCGGTGGTTGTCCTGCGTCCGGCTGGCCCTGCTGCCCCGGCCGTGCACGGCGTGCGCCAAGCTCACGCCGCCGCTCACGCACGGCCACAGCTACAGGAACTCGCCAAGCGGTACCGCCACAAGAAGGACCCCGACAGCCTCAGGTCCTTCGCCGAAGAGCGCCGCCGCATCGCGGCCGAACACAACATGTCGCGGTTGGGCTGCCTTCCCATGTTGGTCCAGCTCCCGATCTGGATCGCGCTGTACCACCTCATCAGCCAGGTCGCCGCTGGCGTCCCCGTGGGCGCCATGCACACCGGGCTGGTCGCCTCCCTCGGCGCGGCCACCCTTCTCGGGGTCCCGCTGGCCGGGCGCGGCTACCTCGGCGGCGGCTTGACTCAGCTCGCCGTGGTAGCCGGCCTCGCCGGCCTGGCGGCCGGGCTCTCCTATGTCACCCAGGATACCTGGTCGCCCCGAATACGGTGTTGACCGAGGTGCCCACCGCGGTGACCAAGGTCCAGCAGATGCTGCCAGCCGTCTCGGCCGTAGGCCTCTGTCGCTCCTCGTTGCGGCTGGCGCCGTCCCGGCGGCGTTGCTCGTCTACTGGGTGTGCAACTCGGCGTGGACGCTCGGCCAGTCCGCCATCGTCTGGCGCTGGTTCCCCACGCCAGGGTCGGTCGCAGCGCAGCGCAGATAGAGTCTGCTCGGCTCAGCGCCTGACCCGATCAGTCCGGAGCAGGTGCAGCCGACGCGGTCACGGAGCGCACCCCGTCACGGCAGGGTGCGCTCCAAAGGCTGCGCGGCCCGAGCCAATCCAAGGCGGATGACACACGCCGGCGCTCGGGATCCGTCGGTTTCGAGGGCAGTCGTGCCACCCTTCCGGATAGGCGCCTTTGGCGCCCGATCTCCTGGGAAATAGGCACCGCTGTCCCAACTGTTTGCCGAACTCATCGACCTGTGACCCCCGGGGCGGTCACCCGATCCCGGCCGGTACCAGCGGCTTGAACGGGGTGATCTTCTCCTCCCCGGCATGGATGGCGAGGCAGCTGGCCTCCGGCACCTCACGCCAGGCGCCGCGCAGCTCGCCCAGCGGCTCGGACACGACCAGCCGGGCATCGTCGGACAGCTCGTGCAGGGCGGGGTTCTCCGGGTACTGCTGCCTGAGCATGGAGACGTCGGTGCTGTGGAACAGCGTCCGTGACCGTCCCTCACTGGAGTAGCGGAACGCCCACGTGGTGGCTGCCGTCGGTGGTGGCGAGCGTTCCCTGCATCGGGAACCCGATGCCATGGCGGCGCGCGGTCTCCTCGACCACGCCGACGGCCCGGGCCACCGCTGCCGGCGGGTCCTGTCCAGGCCGAACGTCAGCGCGAGGAACAAGAGCATCTCGGAGTCGGTCGTGCCCTCGATGTCGGCGAAGCGGTCAGGGTCCACCGCCAGCGCGAGGTCGCGCTTCATCGCGTGGAACCCGTCGATGAACCCGTTGTGCATCCACAACCAGCGGCCGTGCCGGAAGGGGTGACAGTTCGTCTGCTGGACCGGTGACCCGATCGCCGCGCGGATGTGCGCGAAGACCCGCGACGAGGAGATGTGCGCGCGCCAGGTCGCGCAGGTTGCGGTCGTTCCACGCCGGCTCGATGCTCCGGAATAGGCCAGGCGTCTCCCGGTCGCCGTACCAGCCCGACGCCGAAACCGTCGCCGTTCGTCGCTTCCGCGCCCATCGTGGAGTGCATGCTCTGCACGATCAAGGAGTGCTCGGGCTTGTAGAGCAGCTCCTCCACGAGCACCGGTGAACCTGAGTAGGCCAGCCATCGACACATGAGGGCCTCCCTTCCGTGCGTCCATTGCACGCCGGCGGCCGCTGCCGCGCGAATCATCCTGCGCGGGTGAGGGTGCCGCCCCGGCCGCGGAGCTGGCCTGGGGTACGGCGAGCAGAAGGAGGGGAGTCGTGGCGATTCACAAGAGGACCGGCACCGAGGCGGAGGGCCGGGGCCGGCCACGGTTCACCCGGGCCGGCATGCTCACGGTTCCCAAGAGCCACCTGCCGGAACGGCCGATGCTTCCCCAGACGGCGTCCCAGATCGTCATGGACGAGGTCATGCTCGACGGCAACGCCCGCTTCAACCTGGCCACGTTCGTGACGACGTGGATGGACGAGGAGGCCGACAAGCTGTACGCCGCCACGTTCGCCAAGAACATGATCGACAAGGACGAGTACCCGCAGACCGCCGAGATCGAGTCCCGCTGCGTGGCGATGCTCGCCGACCTGTGGCACGCGCCGCACCGGCGTGGAGGCCCTGGGGACGTCGACCACGGGCAGCTCCGAGGGCTGCATGCTGGCCGGTCTCGCCCTCAAACGCCGGTGGCAGAACGCGCGACGGGAGGCCGGCAGGCCGGCGGACCGCCCCAACCTCGTCATGGGCGGAAACGTCCAGGTGGTGTGGGAGAAGTTCGCCAACTACTGGGAGGTCGAGCCCCGCTACGTGCCGCTCGAGGGCAACGTCCTCCACCTCACCGCCGACCGGTTGCTCGAGTACGTCGACGAGAACACCATCGGCGTGGTCGCCGTCCTCGGCTCGACGATGGACGGCAGCTACGAGCCGGTGCAGGAGATCTGCGCCGCGCTCGACGAGTACGAGCGCACCCGCGGGGTCTCGGTGCCGGTGCACGTCGACGCCGCGTCCGGCGGCTTCATCGCACCGTTCGTGCAACCGGAGCTGGTGTGGGACTTCCGCCTCCCGCGCGTGGTCTCGATCCAGGCGTCGGGGCACAAGTTCGGCCTGGTCTACCCCGGCGTCGGCTGGGTGCTGTGGCGGGACGCGGAGCACCTTCCCGAGAGCCTGGTGTTCCACGTCAACTACCTCGGCGGTGACATGCCGACCTTCGCCCTCAACTTCTCCCGGCCCGGCGCGCAGGTCGTCCTGCAGTACTTCATGTTCCTCCGGCTCGGCATGGAGGGGTTCACCCTCGTTCAGCAGACCTGCCAGGACGTCGCGGTGCACATCGCCGAGACGCTGGAGGCCCGGCCGGAGTTCGACGTGATCACGCGCGGCACCGACCTTCCGGTGGTGTGCTTCACGCTCAAGAAGGACATCACGAAGTACGACGTCTACGACCTGTCCCGCAAGCTACGGGAGGCCGGCTGGCTGGTCCCGGCGTACACCATGCCGCCCAAGCGCGAGGACCTCGCCGTGCTGAGGGTCGTGGTCCGCAACGGCTTCAGCCACGACATGGCCGAGCTGTTCCTGCGCGACCTCGGCACGGCGATCGACTGGCTCGACGGCCTCGACGCCCCCATGCCGCACGAGGACCAGCCCAGCAGCTTCCACCACTGAGCGGGCGGGCGCTCCGGCGCAGCAGCAGAGGGGGCGGGATTCGAACCCGCGGCTGACATCGCTGCCAGCGACCGCTTTCAAGGCGGTTCCGATCGGCCACTCCGGCACCCCTCCTGGGCAGCCGCCCGCAGGCGCTGCCACGCAGGGCAGTCTAGGAGGTGGGTGCTACTCGGACCCGCCGAGGTCGAGGGCCACGGTGTCGTACACGAGGTCGTTGAGCCGCTGACAGTGCCGCTCGAGGTCGCTCACGAGGCGGACCAGGTCCTCCCGCACGGGCTCCACGTCCGGGTCGTCCAGCACCCGCGGACCCAGCGCGGAGAGTCGCAGCATCAACGTGCGACGCTCGCGTGCCAGGCCGAGCTCACGGGCGGCCAGCCATGCGTCCGGGGTGGGCGGTGGCTCCGCGGTGAGGGCGTCCTTGACCGCGGCCATCCGGTGCCGGACCAGCCATCGCCACATGTGGTGCCGTCGTGGCGAGTCCAGTGCCTGGGCGAGACCGAGGACCGCCCGCTCGAGCCCGGTCATGGCGGCCACCTCCTCCGAGACCTGGGTGAGCTCTGAGTGTGACCCGCTTCACACCGCCGCGCAAGGGTCGACCCTCGCTTCGACGGTCGCGGGAGGCGTCGGGTTGAATCGGTGCGTGACCTCGGAGTATCGATTCGCCGGCCCGCTCGTCGTACGCCTCATGGGTGGGGTCCTCGTGCTGGTCGGGCTGCTGGTCGTCGCCGCGGCCGTGCTCGTCGCGGCCACCGGGGTGCCCACGGGGGTGCTCTCCGGTGCCGTCGTCCTCGCGGTGCTGCTCTTCGTGGCCACCGGCCTGCTGCTCACCCGCGGCGCGACGGTGGTCCGCTTCGACGACGCCGGTTACCGGGTCAGGTGGGTGCGCGGGGCCGGCGTCCGGCAGGCGCGGTGGACCGAGGTCGAGGACGTGGCCGCCACTACGGTGGCCGGGCACCGCTGCGTGTCCATCCGGCTCCGCGACGGTGGGGCGACCACGGTGCCGGTCGAGGTGCTGGCCGGCTCGCCCGACCGGTTCGTCCGCGACCTCCAGCAGCATCTCAACCGCGGCCACGGCTACCGCCCGCTGCGCTGAGCGGCCCGCCGGGGACCGCCGCGGGCAGGGCCGATTCGCGGCGGCGGTGACCGGACCGGTAGCCTGTGCCTCGCTGCCTGGAGGTGTCGCCTAGTGGCCTATGGCGCCCGCCTGCTAAGCGGGTTGAGGGTTACCCCCTCTCGCGGGTTCAAATCCCGCCACCTCCGCCACGTCCCAGGGCGAAGGCCCCGTGCTCGAAGCACGGGGCCTTCGCCCGTTTTCGGTCCCGGCCGTTGCACAACTCTGCAACCACCGCAGGTTGCTTTACCCAGCGGTAGCCCCCTCGCCCCGCGGGGCGGACGGATTTTGCAGGAACATGCAGTGCACACTCCTGCGACGGCGAGGGTGTGGAGTCGTGCGCTCCGCAGGCCGACACTTGTGAGTAGTCGGGCAACGCCCCCAGTCCCGCAGATCCGTGAGGTGACGATGAACAAGACCCGGACCGCAGCAAAGTGGCTCGCCGGCCTGGCCGTGCTCAGCTCCCTGGTGGCCGGCGCGGCGAGCGCCCCGGTGCAGGCACTGGACACCGGGTGGAACCCCACGTCGATCCACCGCACCCAACCCAAGTAACCAGCGGCCGGCTCCACCGGCCACAAACGCGATCCGCCCCACCCCCCGGGACGGATACGCCATACCGGCTCCGACGAGGGCGAACGAGTCAACCCCCCCGGCTGTTCGTTCCAGTGCCACCCCCCGGCCGGTCGGAGCCGCCATCAGCGAGGGCAGTTGTCGTCAGGGTGACTGCCCTCGCTGTCTGCCCTGGCGAGGTCGCGGCCCATGGCGTAGCCGAGCTGGAAGCGGGTCTCGACGCCGTACTCCTCCTTGAGTGCCGCGATGTAGCCGGCATAGGTCCGGGTGCTCACGCCCAGCCGCTTGGCGCTGGCCGGGTCGCTGTGTCCCTCCACGAGCAGCCGGATCGTCATCGCGCGGACGTCGGCGGCGATGTGGCGCTCGGTCTGGCTGGTGCTCACCGTGAACGGCTGCGCGCGCTCCCAGGACCGCTCGAAGATGTCGACGAGATAGGCGATGAGCGCCCGGTCGTGGATGGCGACCGCGACCTCGTGGTTCTCCGAGCCGGGGATGATCGCGACCTGGCGGTCCACGACGATCAGCCGGCGGAAGAACTCGTCGAGCGTGCGCACCTGTCCGCCGCGCGCGGACACCTCGGCGACGTACTCGCGGGTGGCGGGGCTCTGTCGGGCGGAGTGCTGGTAGAGCGTGCGCATCTTCACGCCGCGGTCGAGGGCCTTCAGGTCGCGGTCCTCGGCGAGCGCGAGGTACGACGCCGGGCGCCGGCCGTGCGGCTGCGCGGTGAGGAGCTCGTCGCGGCTGTCGGTCACCGCGGCGTGGATGTAGGTGTTGATGTTGTCGATGCCGTGGATCTCGGTGAGTGCGCTGCTCGACGCCCGCGCCGAGGTGCGGTAGGTCTGGCCGAGGTCGGCGAATGCGTCGGCCCAGCGTGCGGACTCGGCGAGCAGGTCGGCACCTTGCTGGCCAAGCGGAACCACGACCCTGGACTGGATGGCCGCGGGATCGGTGGGGTAGTAGCGCTCGCCTGCCTCGTCGGCGCGCAGCAGGCCGATCTCGCGCAGCAGGTCGACCGCGCGGCGGGCGTCCTGGTCCTCGGCCGGCGCGACCGCGTCGGCGGACAGGAAGCCCTGGTCGACGGCGTCGCGGTACATCCGGGCGGCGACGGTCTCCAGGAGGTGTCGCTCCTCGGGACCGTAGTGACCCTGGCGCACGCGGCCTCCCTCTCCCTCGGGGGACCGAGTATGCCGCAATGTCCCGAAACACGCCGAAAGCCCCACCGCACCGCGGTGGGGCCTTCGCGCTGCCCTTACAGGCCCAGGCGGGCCTTCAGGCTGTCGAGCTCGGTCCACAGCACGGCCGGGAGCGACTCGCCGAACTTCTCGAACCACTCCGCGATCTGCGGGATCTCGGCCTTCCACTCCTCGACGTCGACCGCGAGCGCCTTCTCCAGCTCCTCGCGGGTCATGTCCAGGCCCTCCACGTCGAGGGAGTCCGCGGTCGGCACGTGCCCGATCGCGGTCTCCACGGCGTCGGCCTGGCCGTCGATGCGCTCGATGATCCACTTCAGCACGCGGCTGTTCTCGCCGAAGCCCGGCCACAGGAAGTTCCCGTCGTCGTCGCGCCGGAACCAGTTCACGTAGTAGATCCGCGGCAGCTTCGCGGCGTCGTTGTCCTTGCCGACCGTGATCCAGTGGTTGAAGTAGTCGCCGGCGTTGTAGCCGATGAACGGCAGCATCGCCATCGGGTCGCGGCGCACGACCCCGACCTTGCCGGTCGCCGCGGCGGTCGTCTCCGAGGACAGGGTGGCCCCCATGAACGTGCCGTGCGTCCAGTCACGGGCCTCGGTCACCAGCGGGATGGTGCTCGCGCGGCGGCCTCCGAACAGGATCGCGTCGATCGGCACACCCCGCGGGTCGTCGTACTCCGGAGCCAGGATCGGGCACTGCTTGATCGGCGTGCAGTAGCGGCTGTTCGGGTGGCTGGACAGCTCCTCGCTGTCCGGCGTCCACTCCTCGCCCTTCCAGCTGGTCGCGTGCGCGGGCATGTTCTCCATGCCCTCCCACCACACGTCGCCGTCGTCGGTGAGCGCCACGTTGGTGAACACCGAGTTGCCGTGCTCGAGGGTGCGGATCGCGTTCGGGTTGGTCTTCTCGTTCGTGCCCGGGGCCACGCCGAAGAAGCCGTACTCGGGGTTGACCGCGTAGAGCCGCCCGTCGGGACCGATGCGCATCCAGGCGATGTCGTCACCGAGCGTCTCGACCTTCCATCCCTCGATCGTCGGTGCCAGCATCGCGAGGTTGGTCTTGCCGCAGGCGCTGGGGAACGCGGCGGCGACGTACTTGGTCACACCCTGCGGCGAGGTGAGCTTGAGGATCAGCATGTGCTCGGCCAGCCAGCCCTCGTCGCGCGCCATCACCGAGGCGATGCGCAGCGCGTAGCACTTCTTGCCGAGCAGCGAGTTGCCGCCGTAGCCGGACCCGTAGGACCAGATCATCCGCTCCTCGGGGAACTGGACGATGTACTTGGTGTCGTTGCAGGGCCACGGCACGTCCTTCTGGCCCGGCTCCAGCGGCATGCCGACCGAGTGCAGCGCGGGGACCCAGTGGTAGTCCGCGCCCGCGGCCTCGAGCTCCTCCATCTTGCGCAGCACGTTGCTGCCCATGCGGGCCATCACGCGCATCGAGGCGACGACGTACGCGGAGTCGGTGATCTCCACGCCGAACATCGGCTGTTCGGCCTCCAGGTGGCCCATCACGAACGGGATGACGTACATCGTCCGGCCCCGCATGCAACCCCGGTAGAGGTCGGTCATCAGGGCCTTCATCTCGTTCGGGTCCATCCAGTTGTTGGTGGGACCCGCGTCCTTCTCCTCGACCGAGCAGATGAAGGTCCGGTCCTCCACGCGCGCCACGTCCGTCGGATCCGTGTGCGCCCAGAAGGAGTTCGGCTTCTTCTCCTCGTTGAGACGGACGAACGTGCCGGACTCGACCAGCGCGTCGGTCAGCTCGATCCATTCCTCGTCCGACCCGGTGCACCAGTGCACCCGGTCGGCCTGGGTGAGCTCGGCGATCTCGTTGACCCAGGTGAGGATTCCCTCGTGGGTAGTGGGGGCACTCTGTGTTGTCGCGTCGACTGATGTCGTATCGGCGGTCATACCTACCGGGTTCCTCTCGCGCATTGCCGCGCCTGCGCCAAATTGCAGGACGCCCGCCGGGTGCCCCGGCGGTGTGTCGTGGAGTGACTTATGACCTCGCCGCGTCGTTGTGGCGATTGTTGTGTGGAATACCCAGATATTCGACGGAAATACGTCGGCGAAGCCGGGCCTGTGCTAGTGAATGTACTCACAAGAAGGGCCTCCGCCTATTGGATCGATCAAGGCAGGTCCCCCCTGTGACCGGCCCCACGGGACGCACCAGGACAAGTCCTGAAGACCGTGCGCGGGTGTGTCCCGCAGGGCCGCTGTCACCCGGTCACGGGATCCAGTTGAAGGTGTCCGGGTCCGGTCCGATCCGCTCGTCGCGGTTCAGCGCGTCGACGGAGGCCATCTCCGTGTCGCTGAGCTCGTAGTCGAAGATCGCGAAGTTCTCCTCGACCCGGCTGCGGTTCACCGACTTCGGGAAGACGATGTCACCGCGCTGGACGTGCCAGCGCAGGGCCACCTGGGCCGCCGTCTTGTCGTGCGCCTCGCCGATGCGGGTCAGCGTCTCGTCCCCGAGCACCTTGCCCTGGCCGATGGGCGCCCACGCCTCGGTGGCGATGCGGTGCTGCGCGTGGAACTGACGGACGCCGTCCTGGGCGAAGTAGGGGTGCACCTCGATCTGGTTCACCGCGGGTACGACGGACGTCTCCCCGAACAGCCGGGTCAGGTGCTGGGGCTGGAAGTTGGAGACGCCGATCGCCTTGGCGCGGCCGGACTCGTAGATCTCCTCCATGGCACGCCAGGTCTCGACGAAGTCGGTGGCGATGCCCGGGAGCGGCCAGTGCACCAGGAACAGGTCGAGGTAGTCGAACCCGAGGTCGGCCAACGTCTGGTCGAACGCCTTCAGGGCGTCGTCGTGCGCATGGAAGCCGTTGTTCAGCTTGCTGGTGACGAACACCTCGTCGCGGGGAATGCCCGACGCGCGGACCGCCTCGCCGACCTGCTGCTCGTTGCCGTACATCTCCGCGGTGTCGATGTGGCGGTAGCCGACCTCGAGCGCGGCCAGGGTTGCGTCCTTGGTCTGCTCCGGCGGGATCTGGAAGACGCCGAAGCCGAGCTGCGGGATCTCCACGCCGTTGTTGAGGGTGATGTTCGGAACGGTGTTGTCGGTCATCGGTCTCCTTCTCGTCGTGATGCGTCCTCTTCCTGTGCCCAGCGCCGCGGGTGGGCAAGCCCTCGGACGTCGTGCAACCGGCCGGCATGGGTACCGGGTCGGCATGTCGTTCACCTTCAGCCGACTGATGTCCGCCGCCACCGCGTCGTACGGCGTCTACGCGCTGCGCGAACCCCGCCACCTCGGCAACCTGCTCGTCGAGGACAAGAAGCGGCGGGAGACCTTCGACGTGCTCGCGCGGACGTACGGCGCTCGCGACCTCTCCATCGCCGCGCTGGGGCTCCTCGGGCGCTCGGAGAAGACCGTGACCACCGCCATGCTGCTGCGCATCGCCATGGACGTCTCCGACGCCGCCGTCCTGTCGCGGGAGGCCGAGGACGAGGAGACGCGGGCCATGGTGCTGGCCGTGACGCTCGGCTGGGCGACCCTGAACGCGGTCGCGCTGTGGGCCGACCGCCGCCGCGCGAAGCGGGCGCGCCGGCGCCGGCAGCCGCTGTGACGGTTTGGACCGGAACCGCCCCGTCTGTTGGACCCGGGCGGTAGCGGGGTACCCACTCGGCATGCCCCCCGCTCGCTGGCCTCTGTTCGCGCTGTGCGGCGGCCTCGCGCTGGTCGAGGCCCTGCTGCTGCGCGTGCTCGGTCTCGACACCGCCCTCCCGCTCGCCCCGCAGCTCGGCGCGCCGGGCGCCCTGGGGGCGTACCACGACCTGCGGTGGGTGCTCACCTACCACTGGTCGTGGGGCAGCTTCGCCTGGCAGCTGGCGCTGCTGCTGGCGTTCCGCACGCTGGTGACCGCCGGGGTGGTCTGGTTCGCGTGGCCGTACGACGTGCCGCGGCCCGGCGTACGCCGGCTCGTGGGCCGCAACTTCCTGGTCACCGCGCTGTCGGTCGTGGCTCTCTCCCCGTGGGCGGCGATCGGTTTCGCCGCCCAGGTGGTCTCCTTCTCGTGGCTCATGATCGCCTCGGTCGCCGGCTCGTTCGTCACGCTCCTGCTCCTCCCGCTGGCGGTGACCGGTCTCCGAAGGTCCTGGTACTCACTGCTGCGCGCGGCGGGCTGGGCCGCGCTCGCCTGGGTGGCCTGCACGGTGGAGGGACTGGCGATCTCGCTCTCACCGGGATGGAGCGCCGTCGCGGTGGCCGTGGGTGCCGGGCTGCTCGACGCCTACCTGTGGCTCGGGCTGGTGCACACTGCCGCGCACGCGCGCCGACGCACCCCTGCCCGGCACATCGTCTCGGTGGTCGTCGCCGCCTCCCTCGGCACGGTCCTGCTCGGTGGCGCCTCGGCCATCAAGCCGGAGGGGCCGAAGATCGGTGTCCGCACCCGCATGGTCGTCTCGGACCTGCACGAGGTCCGTCCGGTGCTCTACCTCAACGGCTTCGACAGCAGCTACGACGGGACGCCGTTCCAGCTCTTCCGCAGCCGGCGGTACCTCAGCTGGTACTACTCCTACCGCGGCCTGGGCGCGCACGGGCCGATGGCCTACAAGCCGGCCCGCACCCATCAGCCCATCGAGGTGAGCGCCCGGAAGCTGGCCGCCCAGATCGCCTGGTTGCGCAGGAAGACCGGGCACCGGGTAGCGCTCGTCGCGGAGAGCGAAGGCACCCTGGTGGCGCGGGCCTACTTCGCCCGGCACCCGGACGCACCCGTCAGCTCCTACGTGATGCTCAGCCCGCTCCCGCGACCGGGGCGGGTGTCCTTCCCGACCCCGGGCCGTGCCGGGTGGGGCGTCGTCGGCAGCTGGGAGGCGCGCCACCTCGTGCGGCTGGTGCAGAAGGAGAACCCCGACCTCGCCGTGGGGTCCGGTGGCCTGCGCATCGCCCGCTCCATCACCGAGCACGCGGACCTGCTCCGCGCCGGGGAGCTGTGCCCGGTGCCGGGCGTCCCGAGCTACGCACTGATCCCGCTGTCCGAGGCGACGGTGGTCTACGAGAGCTCGGTCGCGCACGTGCCGTGGACGGCGATCGTCGGCTGGCACGGGCGGATCCTCCAGCAGCCCCAGGTCCTCAGGGAGGTGAGGCAGGTGGTCACCACCGGGAAGCTGCGGGTCCGGCGCCGGCCCACCGCCGCGTTCCGGTGGGTCTCCGGCGCCGCCGCGGCGTGGCAGGTGCCACCGCTGCCGCTGAGCTTCCGGCCCGGCTCGCAGGCCGAACCGGGGACCGACCCGACGTTCGCGGGCTGGCACTGCCCGACGCCCGCATCCCGACACGGGGCGCCGGATGCCGGATTTCGTCTCGGCGGGGCCACCGGCTAGACTCTCCGACGGCCCGGCGCTCGTAGCTCAACGGATAGAGCATTTGACTACGGATCAAAAGGTTGGGGGTTCGAATCCCTCCGAGCGCGC
>CAVPXH010000016.1:0-116584 GCA_963709685.1 uncultured Actinomycetota bacterium | reverse complement strand
AACCTGAGCATGGTCGCCGGCTGCGGTGGAGTGTCGTCTCCACTCTTCTCCGAAGGACCTTGAGTCACGAAGTGATGGTCTCATTTCGCGAAGGAGCCCGGGGCGCACATCGGCACGACAGTGTTTCCCTGTCGGAGGCAGATGAATGCGACGTTCGAGCACACCTGACAGCATCTCCGGCATGATCGTTGAGCACGTCGTCCTGCCAGTGATCCCCGGCCGGGAGACCGAGTTCCTGGCGGCATTCGCTCAGGCACAGCCAATCATCAGCTCTAGGCCCGGCTTCATCGGCCTGACGTTGAATCGCGGCATCGAGCGTCCGAACGAGTTCCTGCTGCTGGTGCGTTGGGAGTCCGTTGAGGCGCACATCGTCGGCTTCCGACAGTCACCGGAGTACCTCGAGTGGAAGAAGCTCCTTCACCACTTCTACGACCCATTTCCCGAGGTGGTGCACTTCGAGATCTGACCGATCGGCGGCGAATCCGTGCCTTGCGCGAGCGGAGGACCTGGCGGGTTGTCAACGGGTTCTGGCCCCAAGGTGCACGCGCCTGTCTGCAGGCACCAGGCTTCCGTTCCCGACACGCTGCACCGGAGCGCCCATTCCGTACTCCGGTGAGCAACAACGCTGCTACTGCGCCGGAACTGTCGACGGCTTTCGGGGGAACCGTGCGCACCAGGCTCCGAGGCGTTCTTGCGGTGCCCGCTCGTGACTGTGCAGCTGAGCGGCTGCGGGGACCAGACCCTCTGGACGTGCTGGCCTCGGAGCCGATGGCCGCCGCCACATTTCCCACGGACCACGCTGCACGATGACTTCAGGATCAAGTCCAGCACCGCGATGGGAGCAAGCAGTACGCCAGCGTGAACGGGTGTTCCGCCTGGGCGCCGGACGCCGACCCACAAGCCGTGTTCGACAGCGCCGTCCGCAAGGCGAACCGACACGACTGGTACGTGGACTTCCCTAGCGAGTACTGCTCCTTCTACGCGTCCTACGCGTCGAGGACCGTCGATGGCATCCGCGCCTCGTTGACGATCGGGGTCACCGACATCAACGGGCCGTGGGAGCTCGCAGTGTTCCTCAGCGAACGCAGCTGAAAGCCACGCAGTTGCCGCGCGCGGCGCCAGGCGAGTGACC
Source organism: uncultured Actinomycetota bacterium (assembly GCA_963709685.1). GTDB lineage: Bacteria > Actinomycetota > Actinomycetes > Propionibacteriales > Nocardioidaceae > Nocardioides_B. Next base: position 115,452 of record CAVPXH010000016.1, on the reverse strand, counting down.
CTCTCATCTGCCGCAGGCCTTCCATGTCTGCGGATGCGGGCGACGGGGTTGGGTGAGCTGGGCTCTTGCTTGGCGCGATCGGCGGCCAACTGCTGTGAGAAGGGCTGGAGTCGTTGCCACCGCGTGCGCGTCTTCGAGGTCACCCTCACGGCCGACGGAGACCAAACCCGGCTGGTCATCGAGGACCGCGGCACACCGCGACACGCTGGCGAAGAACAGTGCGCGGAACTCGCCACCTCGGTGCAGCTCGCCGTCGACTTGACCGAGCCAGCCGGCGAGCCGACGGGCCGGTCACGGCGGACCGCACGTCGTCCACGTCAGTGTCGAAGCGGTCCTCGAGGCTCTGCGGATTGCCAGTCCCTGGCGGCTGCGCGGCATGTCCGCTCCGCTGGCGGCGCACGGTCCGGGGATACTCGTCGCGGCGGCGGCGAGGGCGGTCGCCGAGGACCCGACGAGGACCGAGGAGCTGCGATGACCGAGCTGGAACCCGACGAGATCGCCTCCGCCCGGCTCGGCGAAGCCGGGAAGGTGTGGACCTCCGACCTGTCGGTGAGCGAGTTCGCGCTGCTGGATACCGCGGGGTTCGTCCCGCGCGAGTTCGTGATGGGCTCCTCGGTGTTCCACATCGGGTGGCAGCAGCAGAACCTCCGTCAGTCCACCGAACTCCAGGTGCTGAGCCAGGCGATGTACACCGCCCGGATGAACGCGATGGGCCGCATGCTCGCCGAGGCCGAGCAGGTCGGGGCCGACGGCGTGGTGGGCACCCGGCTGACCTTCCGCCAGCATGGACTGAGCGCGGACCACATCGAGTTCATCGCCGTAGGAACGTCGGTGGTCTCGAAGGACAACCCGGGCGCCTACCGGCGCCCGGACGGCAGACCGTTCACCAGCCACCTCAACGTGCAGGACTTCTACACCCTGCTGCAGACCGGCCACGTCCCCGTCGAGTTTGTGATGGGCGTCTGCGTGTGGCACGTCGCCGCGCAGGGACTGATGCAAACCTTGAGGCAGGTGGGTCGCAACGTGGAGATGCCACAGTGGACCCAGGGCTACTACGACGCCCGCGAGCTCGCCCTGAGTCGGATGCAGCAGGAGGCGGAGCGGGTCCAGGCCACCGGCATCACCGGCGTCGACTGGGCCGCCTCGGAATGGATGTGGGGCACCCACACGCTGGAGTTCTTCACCTCCGGCACCGCCGTACGCAAGACCGCCGCCGGCAGCACCGTGGAACCCACGCTCGTTCTACCGCTGTCGTGACGTCCGAGCTTCCCGAGGGCTTCGTCGATCCCTCGGACGAACGGCAGGTGGCCGCCGTACTCGGCACCGTGCTGCGCACTCTGGGCACCCCGGCCCTGGGTGACCTGCTCGGCCGGATCCCGGGCACGCGCGCCGAGGCTGCCCGGCCCGGCGGCGTGTTCCGCCGCGCGGCTCCCGCAGCCGTGTGGCTGACCGAGCAGCACCAGCTGGTGCTCGGCGACCCCGTGGTGCACGTGCACGTGGTCGGCGGCGTCGTCCTGGCCCGGGAGACACTGCCGCCCGGACGGCTCCCCAGCGCGGTCGCCCGCCTGCTGGTCGGGGCGATCGCCGACCACGGGGCCCGGGCGGAGGCGGCGGTGGCGTTGACCGCGGCCCGCGAGTCCTCCGAGCGACTCCAGCCGTAGCCGCACGTCCCCCTGGCCCGCGACGCAGCCGGTATGACACTGCCGCCACAGGCGGCCAATGACACGCGGGTCGTGCAGCGCCAGCCAACGCGCGGACAGCGGATGTCGGGCCGTTGATCGACTTTCACCTACGGGCGAGCGCGTGGTCGTGCGGACAGCCGGCTCGCAGCCGTGGCGTCTGGAGGGTGTCCGACAGCGACTTGGCGGTGATGGCGCTGTTCGTCGGGGATGCAGTGTCTGGTCTCTGCGGCTGCGGTCGTGCCGCCGGCCTTGGACAGTTCGGTCGCCGACCTGCGCGGCATCTTGTCGGATAGGGACCGCGCTGACGCCTCTGCGCAGTGGCTGTCGTGGTGGATGCAGATCCTGGACGTCGCGTTTGCGCGGGATCGACGCCCTGACCGCGGTTCGGGAAGTCAGCGACCGCCTGAGTTCACCGTCTTCGCGCGGGCTCAGCGATTGCAGGCGGCGGCGCGAAGCGAGCTTCGACGGCGCCTCACGATGGTGGCGTCTGCGGACGGCGGGGCTGCAAGGCGCACGTGATCCCTACGCCGACCGCTCACGATCAAGGCGCTCGAGGATCCAGGCGCGCACCAGGGTGGAGGCAGGTAGGTGCTGGGCATGGGCGACGCGTTCGACTGCTTCCTGTTCCTCGGCGCTGAGTCGCACCGAGTAGACCTTGGAGCGGTTGGGACGGGCGGCCTTCACGTTCTCGGGATAGGGCTCGTCCTTGGTTTGCTCCGACTCCTCGCGGAGCCGGGCAGCCAGGTCCGGGTCAATCGTCTTGGCCATCGTCGTTTCCTTCCACGTAGAACTTCAGGTCCATCCCGGTCGCAGGCCAGGCGTTGATGCCGTGCAAGTCGCCGTCGCTGTCGCGGTGGCCGATCACGACAAGCACTCGCCCGGCCGATGGTGAGTGGCCGATGAACCTGGAGGCTCCCATGCGGGACTTCGGGTCCGGTTCGAGTGCTACCAGGTCCACGTCGGCCATCACCTCTTCGGTCCACTCCGGCTCGATGTCCATGCCGTTCGGGTAGCGCTCTCCTCGTGAGCGGATGTAGGCGGCCGAGTCCTCGTCCCAGATCAGCTGCGCGCCACCCATCTCTTGAGTGTACTGCGATGTAGCACTTCGTAGTACACGCTCGAACGTCCGACTCTCGGCATGTGCGTGAAAGTCGTGGCCGACAGGCGGCAGACAGGCTCACCCGGCGCAGTGCACGAATCGTGCCATGTGGATGGTCCAGGGCGTCGCCGATGGGGCCGGGCTGTGGCACGTTCAGGCCGTCGGATCGGCCAATCCGTGGTGGAAGGCGAACACCACGGCCTGGACGCGGTCGCGCACGTCGATCTTGGCCAACACGTTCGCTACGTGCGATTTGACGGTGGTGGTGCTCAGCACGAGCGCGTCGGCTATCTCCGCGTTGGACAGCCCTTGCGCAACCAGGCGCAGCACCTCGGTCTCGCGGGGGCTCAACCGGGACAGCCGTGGGTCGGGCGGAGACGTCTGGCGGGCCTGACCCTCGAGGAACCGCTCGACCAGCCGCCGAGTGACTGCGGGGGCCAGCAGCGACTCGCCCCCGGCGACGATGCGGACCCCGTTGGTCAACTGCTCCCGTGGCATGTCCTTGAGCGCGAAGCCGCTGGCTCCCGCCTTCAACGCCTCGTAGACGTAGCTGTCGAGGTCGAAAGTGGTCAGGACCAGCACCCGGCTGGACAGCCCCGTGTCGACGATGCGGCGGGTCGCGGCGATGCCGTCGAGCACAGGCATGCGGACGTCCATCAGAACCACATCGGGATGATGCCGGCGAGTCAGTTCGAAAGCCTCGATCCCATCAGCCGCTTCGGCGACGACTTCCAAGTCCGGTTCGTGGTCGAGGATCGTGCGCAGCCCGACACGGATCAGGGATTGGTCGTCGGCCAGCAGGACGGTGGTCATGCGCCCACCGGCAGAAGTGCATGAACCCGGAAACCGCCATCGGGTCGCGGCCCTGCCTCGAAGCTGCCGCCGATGGCGCGGACCCGCTCACTCAGCCCGCTGAGACCGAAGCCACCGCGGGAGGTGCCGCCCGTCGCGACACCGTCGTCGCAGACCTCGACCGCGAGAGTCTTCGAGTTGTAGAGCAGTGCCACCTCGACATGGCATGGGGCCGCGTGGGCAACCACGTTGGTCAACGCTTCCTGCACGATCCGATAGGCGGTCACTTCGACTTCTCGGCCCAGGAGGCGCGGCTCGCCGCGGGTTTGCAGCGCCACGCTCACCCCGGCGGCGTCCAGCGGCCGGACCATTCGGTCCAGGTCGGCGATCGAGGCGGGCCTGCGCAGCGGGTCGGGGTCGTCTTCGTGGAGCAACCCAAGTAGCCGGCGCAGCTCAAGCAGGGTGGCTCGGGCGCCCTCCTCGATCGCGCGCAAGGACTCGCGTGACCGGTCCGGGTCATCTTCGAGGAGCACCTCGGCGGCGCCGGCCTGGACGGCGATCATGCCGACGTTGTGTGACACCACGTCGTGCAGATCTAGTGCCAGGCGGTGTCGTTCCTCGCTGACCGCCACCTTCGCGGCATGCCTCCGCCGCTCCTCGTCGTGGCGCCGGGCCTGTCGCTGCCACCACAGGGTGCCGAGCAGCCACGGGACGACGATCGAGGAGGCCGCGACTGCGAGCCACATGTTCATCGTCAGGGGCTGCACCGCGAGAGGACTGATGATCAACGCGAAAACGAGGATCACCACCGACACCCGTCGCCGCGGCATTGCTCCCACACCGAAGACTGCGGTCAGGAAGGTGATCACCGAGGTGGCGGAGAAGGGTTGTGCAGCGAGCTCCGCGCACAGGAAGAGGCCCACCGCCACCACCAGGAGCGCCAGCCCCGGACGCCGGAGGCGCCACAGCATCCCCAGCGCGGCGACGCCCAACGCCAGTGCTGCGGGCAGCCCACCACCACCCGCGCCGTACCACCAGACCTCCACCTGCGAGAGGGCGAGCAGCAGCCCGGCAAGGACCACGTCGCGGCGCACCGGGACAAACGTCACGGGCGCCCAAGCGGCTGGTGACACGGCGAGCAGCATGGCAGCAATGTAGGGCCGTGGTGCCGCTGGTGGCATCGTTCCCGAGAAGGAGTCCCACCGCACCGGGATCCTCCGCCGGAAGGTGTCGATCACTTCCTGCGGCGGGTCCGCGCACGGCGTGGCGGCTCTTAGCGTCGTGGCAGTCAACCATTGCCGGACCAGGAGTCTCCGATGAGCCTCAGCATGAAGTACCTGTTCACCGTCGCCCTTCTCGCTGGCCTCTTCGAGGCAGCCAGCGTGTTCGTCATCGAGGTGCCACTCGCAGCCGCAGCCTTCGCGATCGTCTTCCTCGGCTGTGCCTGGGCCTTGTGGGCGCGGCAGAGCCTGGTCGCGACGGTGCTTGTAGGTCTCTTCCTGCTGGCCGACGTCGGCGCGGTCCCGTTCTATAGCCGGCACTCCCTCGCTGACTGGGTCGTACAACTGGCGTTCGCCGCTGTCGGACTCGTCGGGCTCGCCGCATGCGTCCAGGTACTTCGTGGCCGGCCGTGGCGCCGGACGTCGCCGGCCTGACGGCGCCTACACACTGCGACCTCCGGACGCCAGCGAAGGGGCTCGCGTGCTGCGTCGGAACGGGGTCGGTGGCCATCCCGACACCGAACGCCCGCAACGCTGCACTCTCCGCCTTCTAAACGTTGCACCACAACTTTCTCGGCAGGAGGCACTTCAGAGTCGCCCTGGCCCTGCCAACTTGTCCGGTTCGACGTCACGTGCCGCTGAGCGCGCAGCCCTGCGCGCAGCACACGCCACATCTCGCGGGTGCCCGCGGTTTCTGTGGCAGGTTGTCGTTTCGAAGCCATGCCGTTCGTGGTGGGAGTGAGGGCGGACATGGGGATCGCTCGGAGGTGATGGAGAGGTGTGATGACGCACTGCCTGCCGGCCGTGCACGGCCCCGCGGAGATGGGCGAGTTCGGCAACTACGGCTCCCGCGAGGGGATGGAGCAGGCGTTCGCCGCGACCGGCGCCTTCAACGACCAGCTCCGTGCCGTTGGCTACTGGGCGTTCGCGGGTGGTCTGGAACCGGCCACGACCGCGACCGTGGCGGACGGGCGCTCAGGCTGGCTGCGGGGGGCTCCAAGGCGTGCCGCGGCCAGGTCAAGGTGCCTCCGTTTCCGGGACTGGCCTGAGCCGATCGATACCGGGCGAGAGGGCGGCTGTCGAGCGGGTCTTCCGCGAGGAGTACGGCCGCCTGATCGCCTCCCTCGTGCGTCGCTTCGGTGACCTCGACCTCGCCGAGGACGCGGCGAGTGAGGCGCCGTGGCCGCGCTGCAGACGTGGCCGAAGTCCGGCGTGCCGCACCGGCCCGGTCGGGGACGACCGGCTGCGGCTGATCTTCACCTGCTGCCACCCGGCGCTCGCCCGGAGGCCCGGATCGCGCTGACCCTGCGGCTGCTGGGCGGACTGAGCGTGGCCGAGATCGCACGTGCGTTTCTGGTGCCCGGGACCATGATGGCGCAGCGGATCACCCGGGCGAAGAACAAGATCGCGGCGGCCAAGGTGCCGTACCGGGCGCCCGAGGCGGCAGACCTTCCGGAGCGGCTCGGCGGGGTAGTCGCGGGTGCTGTTCCTGGTGTTCAACGAGGGATACCTCGCCTCCGGCGCGGGTCGCCCGGTGGGTACCGAGCTGACCAGCGAGGCGATTCGGTTTGACCCGGATCCTGCACCGGCTGCTCCCCGAGGAGCCGGAGGTGACCGGGCTGCTCACGCTGCTGCTGCTCACCGAGGCCCGGCATGAGGCGCGGGTGCAGGAGGGGAAGCTGATCCCCTCGGTGAGCAGGACCGGACCGGCTGGGACCAGGCGCTGATCGCCGAGGTCGGCGTCGCACTGGTCGACCGGCTGCCGTTGACCGGGAACCACCCCTGGCACGCCACCCGTGCCGACCTGCTCGACCGGCTTGGCCGCAGCGCTGAGGCCAGGGCAGCCTACGACGCCGCGATGGCCGCCACCCAGAACTCTGCCGAGTGCGCTTACCTGAGCAGGAAGCGCGACCAGCTGCCCTGAACAACCCGGCACGTCGGCGTGGAGGTCACTCGGTCCCCACGGTGCTGACCAGTGTGGGCGCCGAGGTCCGGTGCGAGGTGTTCTTGAGCTGGTAGGCGGCGCCGGCGATCATCCAGGTCAAGAAGCTGCCGATGAGGATTCGTTGGCTGATGCCGAAGTGGTCCTGGCCGAGAGCGGGAACGAGCAAGAACCCCGCGACGCCGGCCAAGGCAAGGACGGTGGTGGGCAGCGCGAACCCGCCCCAGGCGGAGTCCCGGCGGAACCGCCACGCGCTGGTGGCCATGGCGGCGAGCATGGCGACGAAGGTGGCGATGCCCGCAGCGTTGTGGATCTCCCCGTGGGTGGTGGCGGCTGCTCCGGTGGCGTCGGTGTGGAAGGCAGCGGAGACGAACGACAGGGCTCCGGCGAGGCGCAGCATGCTGGTCCGCACCGGTGCCCGGCCGCTGCTCCGTTGCAGGAGCGCGGCGTACAGCAGGGTGCCGACGGCGAGCGAGCAGAACGCGAGGGCCATCATCGCGCCGCCTCGCCCAAGAGCGAGGTCGCTGACGGCATCCCGGCCGGCGTTGTAGCCGTCTGGCGCCTGGCGGACGTTGAGGGCCAGCACGATGAGGGGGAAGACTCCGACGCTGGTGAGGGTGGCGAGGGCAAGGGCGCGGATGCGGTTCTCTGTCAGTGCCATGGGTGGCCTCCTGGGCGTCGTCGAGGGCCTCATCGTGGGTTCTCGCAGCGTCCCGGCACATCGGCGTGGGGATGACTTCGAAGACGAGCCGTGGTACCCGACGTCGTCGTGGAGACGATCCAGGTCGTCCACAAGATGACGCCCTGTTGGCCGCTGGACCGCTACCGTCGCCGTGTGGCCGCTACGACTGCTGTCGCTCCTGCCCGGGCCCGCGGAGCCTGGTCACTGTCGCGTGCAGAGGTGGTGTGGCCGTTGCTCGTCGCCGCGTGGACGCAGGTGGACGTCTGGCCGGCGGGTGCGGCGAACCTCGGCCACGTCGTGGGCCCTCGGCCGGTCCTGGCAACGTTGTACGTCGCCACGTCGCTGGCGCTCATCTGGCGACGCCGGGCGGCGCTGACCGTGCTCGCCTTCATCACGGTCGCCGACGTCGCCTACTACCTCCTGTACGGCGCCCCAGAGGGGCTTGGCAGTGCACTACCGGCGCTGGTGGCGTGGTACTCGGTGGGTCGGTACCTTCCCGTGCGCAGCGTCGTCCCGGGTGGGCTGCTCGTCTTCCTCGGCCTGGTCGGACACGAGCTGCCAGGACCCGATCTTTCGCCTGAGCGGGCTCGAGGTCGTGTTGTGGCTGGTGCTCATCGGCTCCTGGGCGGTCGGCTACGCCTTTAATCGGCGGGCCGCAGAAGCCAACGACCTCATCGGCAGCCGCGACGAGGCCGCCCGCCGAGCGGTCGCCGACGAGCGAAGCCGGATCGCGCGTGAGCTGCACGATGTCGTCGGGCACGGGATCAGCGTCGCGGTGCTGCAGCTGGTCGGAGCGGTGGGGCTGCTGGACGATGGTCAGTCCGGGGCGGCTCGGGACCGTGTCCTCGCCGCCGAGCGCAGCGCTCGCGAAGCGCTGGCCGAGATGCGCCGTCTGCTCGGGATGCTGGACGGGGACACGCAGGCGACGCTGTCTCCGCAACCGGGGCTCGGCCACCTCGACCGACTGCTGGCGGACACCACGTCGGCGGGCGCCGCGCTGAACGTCACGGTCCACGGCGACCCGGTCCCGCTCCCCACCGGCCTGGATCTCGCGGCGTTCCGGATCCTTCAGGAGGCCCTCACCAACGTGCTCAAGCACGCCACCCCGCCCTCCGCCGACGTGGTGATCTCCTACGGCCAGGACAGGCTCTCCCTCAAGGTGCGCGACCACGGTCGAGGTGCGACGCACCAGGTTGGCGCAACCGGGGGCGGCCGCGGGATCGCGGGCATGCGCGAACGTGCCAGGCTCTACAACGGCGACCTCCGCGTCGGGCCGTGTGATGAGGGTGGGTACCTCGTGAGCGCTTGGCTGCCGGTGATGCAGCCATGACCGTGGTACGGGTGCTGGTCGTCGACGACGAGGCGATCGTCCGGGACGGGCTCAGGACGATCATCGACCTGGAGCCGGACCTCGAGGTCGTCGCCGAGGCCGCCGACGGGGCCCAGGCGTTGACCGTGACTCGGGACTACCGGCCAGACATCGCCCTGGTGGACGTGCAGATGCCGCACATGGACGGCGTCGAGCTGACCAGACGGCTGACCCGGCTTGCGCAACCGCCGAAGGTGCTCGTCCTCACCACCTTCGACCGCAACGAGTACGTCTACGAGGCGTTGCGTGCCGGCGCCAGTGGGTTCCTCCTCAAGGATGTCCGTCGCGGCCAGCTCACCGACGCCATCCGTGCGGTGATGAGCGGCGAGACACTGCTCGCGGCGAGCATCACACGCCGTCTGGTCGAGACCTTCTGCCGCATGCCCGAGAACGACGCTGCACGCCGAGCGCCGCTCGCCGGACTGACCGCTCGAGAGCGAGAGGTCCTCACTTTGATCGGCCAGGGGAAGTCGAACACCGAGATCGCGGCAGCGATCTACGTCGCCGAGAGCACCGTCAAGTCGCACGTCGCGCACATCCTGGCCAAGCTCGGGCTGCGCGACCGAGCCCAAGCAGTGATCATGGCCTACGAGTCCGCGCTCGTCCGACCGGGCGACCAGCCCCCGGGGATCCTCGCGCCGCCCAAGCCGTGATCGCGCAACGGGCACCTGCCCTCCCGCTGACGGCCCCGAGCGCCGGCCTGCGCGTTGCTCCGCGGCACGATGACGCCGCCGCCCGGTGGCGGTAGGCAGCATCCGGTGCCGCGATCCGGCCCTGCCGAGCGATCAACCGCGCTCCGGGCGGACGAGCACGACGAAGTCCCGGGCGTCGCGGGCCGCTTTGAACGTTGCGACCCTCTCGAAGCCGAGAGATTCGACCGTGCGCAGCGCGCGTGCGTTGAACGACGCCACGGTCACTCGGAAGGCCGAAGGTGCGTAGTGTGAGCGGCCATAGTCGAGTCCCGCTGACACGACCGCGCGGCCAAGGCCTTGCCCGGTCAGCTCGGGTCGCAGCCCGCCTCCGGTGTCGAGCGCAGAATCGTCGTACTCCCAACCGGGCACCTGGCCATCGACGCCGAAGGACCGGAACCCGACCAGGTGGTCACCTGCCAAGACGGCGTGAAAGCCGGCCTCGGGGCGGAGCAGCTCGTCCGGGTCGGCCCCGACCATGTCATAGGCGTCGTACGGCGGGGGATACCACCAGGTCGCGATGTCGAGGGCGTGCTCTCGGGTCAGAGGAACGAGGTGGAGTGACTGGGGGTTAACGGCTCTCGGCACCGGGTCAGGTTCTCACTCCTCGGTGCCGCATCCTGGTCCCGGCGCCTTTCGACCGTGACCTCGAAGAGGGCAGGCCAGCGTGTGGTCCGCCGGCGCGGGGCGGAAGTCCCTGCCCGGGGGACGCGGGTCCTGCCAAAGTGTGGGTATGAGCGCTGAGAGTCAGATTGTCGCCTCGGGGCTGGTCAAGACGTTCGGCACCACGATCGCCCTGGACCACCTGGACCTCGAGGTCCGAGCGGGGGAAGTGCACGGCTTCCTGGGGCCGAACGGCTCTGGGAAGACCACCACGATCCGGATCCTCCTCGGGCTCCTCCGGGCGGACCGCGGCCGGGTGACCGTGCTGGGTGGTGACCCGTGGCGGGACGCGGCCACGCTGCACAAGCGCCTGGCCTACGTGCCCGGTGAGGTGGCGCTGTGGCCCACCTTGACCGGCGGCGAGGTGGTCGACCTCCTGGCTCGGCTCCGTGGCGGCATCGTCGCCCGGCGACGCGCCGAGCTTCTCGACCGCTTCGACCTGGACCCGACGAAGAAGACGCACAGCTACTCCAAGGGCAACCGTCAGAAAGTGGCCCTGGTGGCGGCGCTGGCGTCGGAGGTGGACCTCTACCTTCTCGACGAGCCGACGTCGGGCCTCGACCCGATCATGGAGGCCGCGTTCAAGGAGTCGATCGGTGAGCTGCGTGCACGGGGTGCGACCGTGCTCCTCTCCAGCCACATCCTGGCCGAGGCCGAGGAGCTCTCGGACCGGGTGAGCATCCTTCGAGCCGGCCGCGTCGTCCAGTCCGGCACGCTCCAAGAGCTGCGACACCTGACCAGGACGACCGTGGTCGTGCAGACGATGAGTCCTCCGGAGCGGATCCAAGACATTCCCGGGGTCGACCACGTGGTGCACCAGGACGGCCGGGTCTCCTTCGATGTCGACACCGACCACCTCGACGATGCGATGGACTACCTGGCTCGCCTGAGAATCATCTCGCTCGTCAGCCACCCACCCACCCTCGAAGAGCTGTTCCTGCGGCAGTTCGGCGAGACGCTCCCCGAGACGCAGGAGGGAGTCCTGCGATGACGGGCTTCGCCGGCGTCGTGCCCCTCATCCGCTTCGCGCTCCGCCGCGACCGGGTGTTCCTGGTCGTGTGGATCCTCGCCATCGTCTCGATCACCTATGCCTCCGCGGCGGCCGTGCGACGCACCTACGACACGCCGCAGGAGATCGCGTCGTACGCGCTGAACATGGGGGCCTCGCCGGCCGGCGTGGCCATGGCGGGGCCGCCGGTGGCGCTCGACCGGATCGGGGGCATCCTGATCTACGAGACCAGCCTGACCGCACTCCTCGGCGTGGCGCTCATGGCCCTGTTCACCGTGGTGCGCCACACGCGACGCGAGGAGGACGCCGGCCGAGTCGAGCTGCTCGGTTCGACGGTGGTCTCGCCGCACGCGATCATCACGGCGGCGATCCTGGTCGCTTCCAGCGCGTCGGTGCTCATCGGAGCCGGCGTCACCCTCTCGTTCCTCGCCGAGGCCCAACCCGTCCCGGAGTCGATCCTCTACGGAGCGTCGGTGGCAGCGTTCGGTGTGGTCTTCACCGGCGTCGCTGCCTGCGCCTCCCAGGTGATGAGCCATGCCCGCGGCGCCGTCGGCCTCTCCCTCGCCGTGCTCGGCCTGGCCTTCGGCCTGCGCGCCATCGGGGACGTGCAGGGCAGCGTCTGGAGCTGGCTCTCGCCGATGGGGTGGTCCCAGCAGGTGCAGGTCTACGCCGCGAACCGCTGGTGGCCCCTCGGGCTCTCCCTGGCGCTCACCGCCCTGCTGATCCTCGGCACGGTCCTCTCCGAGTCCCGCCGCGACCTCGGTGCAGGTCTCGTGGTGGGGCGCCCGGGGCCGGCGTCGGCCGGCCGGGCACTCTCCGGTGTGGTCGGCATCACCTGGCGGCTGCAGCGAGGCTCCGTCCTCGGCTGGGCCGCGGGACTGTTCACGATGGGTGCGCTGCTCGGCTCCTTCAGCGAGTCCATCCAGAACATGGTGAAGGACAACCCCACGCTGGCACGCTACTTCCTGCGGTCCGGCATGGACGTCGTGGACGCCTACTTCGCGACCTCGCTGCTGCTGCTGGCGATCGGCGCCTCCGGTTTCACGGTCTCCTCCGCTCTGCGGACGCGCGCCGAGGAGACGGCGGGGCGGCTGGAACCGATTCTCGCCACGGCAGTCTCCCGCACCAGGTGGCTGCTCGGGGCTCTGCTGGTCACGCTGGTCGGTACCGTCCTTGTCGTTGCGGCAGGCGGTTTCGGGGTGGGCCTGGCCTACGCGATGACAGCCGGATCAGCCACCGACATCGCCACCCTGACCGGCTACGCGGTGGTCTACCTTCCGCCCGTCCTGGTCCTGGGGGCCATTGTCGTGCTGCTGGTCGGCTGGCTGCCCCGCTCCGCCACAGCTGCCTGGGGGGGCGTCGCGTTCTGCTTCCTGGTCGGCTGGCTCGGCAGCCTGCTCAACCCGCCGCAGTGGCTGCGTGACCTGTCTCCGTTCACGCACGTACCAGCGGTCCCGGCCGCCGACATCACGGCTGCGCCGCTCGCCACACTCCTCATCCTCTCCACCGCCGCCGTCGTCACCGGATGGGTGGGTTTCCGGCTGCGGGACATCGGCTGACCGGCATGTAAGCCTTGCCGGCGACCGTCAGGGGATGCGCGCGGACGACGACACCTCCAGGCACTGCATTCCGTCGACTCGTCCGGCCGGCGCCAACTAGGCTCCGAACGTGGCGAAGCACCGGAACTGGGACCGCGAGGAGGCCGACGAGAAGCTGCCCAGCGCCGTCTACGAGGCAGAGCTGTTCCGACTCCAGGCCGAGCTGGTGAAGGTCCAGGAGTGGGTCAAGGTCGCCCAGCAGCGCATCGTCGTCGTCTTCGAGGGACGCGACGCCGCGGGCAAAGGCGGCACCATCAAACGAATCACCCAGTACCTCAACCCGCGAGTCGCGCGCATCGCCGCTCTCCCCGCGCCCACCGAGCGCGAGCGGCGGCAGTGGTACTTCCAGCGCTACATCGAGCACCTGCCGACCGCCGGCGAGATCGTCTTGTTCGACCGCTCCTGGTACAACCGCGCGGGGGTCGAGAAGGTGATGGGCTTCTGCACCGGGGCGGAGTACCGCCGCTTCCTGCACCAGTGTCCGATCTTCGAGCGGCTGCTGGTCGAGGACGGGCTGCTGCTGCGCAAGTACTGGTTCTCCGTCAGCGACCAGGAGCAGCAGCGCCGGTTCCGGTCTCGCCTCGAGGACCCCTTGCGGCAGTGGAAGCTCTCGACGATGGACCTGGACTCGATCACCCGGTGGGAGGACTACTCGCGCGCCAAGGACGAGATGATGGTGCACACCGACATCCCCGAGGCGCCCTGGTACGTCGTCGAGAGCGACAACAAGAAGCGTGCCCGCCTGAACATGATGGCGCACCTGCTCTCGACGATCCCCTACGTCGACGTACCACCTCCCGCTCTGGAGCTCCCCCCGCGTCCGGAGCCGAAGGGCTACGTGCGGACCCCGCGCGAGGAGGCCACCTACGTGCCCGACCACTGCGCGATGCTCGGTCCCTAGCTCGCCCTCGGGTGCGGGCGCGAGCTTGCGGCACGTGTTCCCCGGTATTCCGCCGCGACAGCGCTCCACGGTGGCACGCTTTCCCCAGGGCCGGAGGGGGCCTCGGGAGACCGTTGACCGAGCGGCGTCATCAAGCTCGCCGACGGGATCGGGCATCCGGGAGGTCGGGGGAGTCGTGGCTGGTTCCGTGAACCGTTTCGCGGCTGCGGTCGCGACCCCGTTGCGGAGCTTCCTGCACGCCGAGAGCGCCGGCGGACTCGTGCTGGTGCTGGCGGCAGGGACGGCGCTGGTATGGGCGAACAGCCCCGCGTCGGACGGGTACGCGCAGTTCTGGCACCAGAAGCTCGCACTCGGCGGTGGACCCGCGAGCATCAGTCACGACCTTCGGCACTGGGTCAACGACGGGTTGATGGTCCTGTTCTTCTTCGTCATCGGCCTCGAGATCAAGCGGGAGCTGGTGGTGGGGGAGCTGCGTGGCCGGCGTGCCGCGACGCTGCCTGCACTGGCCGCCGTCGGTGGCGTCGTGCTCCCGGTCCTGATCTATCTCGCCATCGCGGGCGGTGGCGAGGCGGGGCACGGGTGGGGCATCGCGATGGCTACCGACATCGCGTTCGCCGTCGGTGTCCTGGCGCTCCTCGGCCGCCGGGCGTCGGCCGGGGCGAAGCTGTTCCTGCTCAGCGTCGCGATCGTCGACGACATCTTGGCCATAGGCGTGATCGCCATCTTCTACACCGACCGGGTCAACGTGTGGTGGCTGGTCACCGCGGTGGCCGGGCTGGTGGCCGCGGCCGCCTTGCGTTGGCTCGGGGTGAGCTCCCCGTGGGGCTATGTCCCGGTCGGGGTGCTGGTCTGGTTCGCGACCCTGGAATCCGGCGTCCACGCCACGCTGGCTGGCGTGGCGCTGGGACTGCTGACGCCTGCCCGGCCTCTGGAGGGACGAGACGTCCTCGGTGACCTCGAACACGCACTGCACCCGGTGAGCGCGTTCCTCGTGATCCCCGTCTTCGCCCTGGCGAACGCCGGGGTCGACTTGGGGGGAGGGGCGTTCGGTGACGCCTTCGGCCAGCCGCTGACCTGGGCGGTGATCGCCGGTCTCGTCCTCGGCAAGAGCCTGGGCATCAGTGGGGTGACCTACGCGGTGCGTCGGCTGCGCTGGGGCGCGCTGCCGGCGGGCATGCACCACCGCGAGATCCCGGGTGTGGCGGTGGTGGGCGGCATCGGCTTCACCGTCTCGCTGTTCGTCGCCGACCTCGCGTTCACCGACCCTGCGCTGGTCGTCCAGGCGAAGGTCGGTGTCCTCACCGCTTCGGTGCTCGCCGCCCTGGTCGGCGTCGTACTGCTAGTCGCTGCCCCGGCCGGTACCGCTCCGGCACCTGACCAGGCAGGGATCGACCGCGGCGGCGAACCCCGACACTGAACGGAGACCAATGCTCGAGATCAGCGCGCTTGCGTGGGCACTCACCATCGGTTTGGTGGTCGTGCTGCTCGCCGCCGACCTCGCGATCGCGGCCGCGCGTCCGCACCGGGTCGGTTTCCGGGAGGCCACGGCCTGGTCGGTGTTCTACATCCTCGTCGCGATCGGGTTCGGTGTCTGGTTCGGCGCGCAGCACGGCAGCGAGTACGGCACGGAGTTCTTCGCCGGCTACCTGGTCGAGAAGAGCCTCTCCGTCGACAACCTGTTCGTCTTCGTCATCATCATGACCACCTTCGCCGTGCCCGAGGAACACCAGCACAAGGTTCTCACCTTCGGCATCGTTCTGGCCCTGGCCATGCGCGGCATCTTCATCGCCGTCGGCGCCACGCTCCTGGCGTTGTTCACGTTCATGTTCCTCATCTTCGGCCTCGTGCTGATCTACACCGCGATTCAGCTCTTCCGGCACCGCGACCAAGACCCCGACGTGGAGGACAACCCGGTGGTCAGGGCCGCGCACCGGCTGCTGCCGATCACCGACGAGTACATCGGTGGGCGACTGGTCACCCGAGTCGGTGACCGGCGGATGGTCACCCCCTTGTTCGTCGTCCTGCTCGCGATCGGGAGCATTGACCTGCTCTTCGCGCTCGACTCCATCCCCGCCGTGTTCGGGGTCACCGAGGAGCCCTACATCGTCTTCGCCGCCAACGCATTCGCACTCCTGGGGCTGCGCGCGTTGTTCTTCCTGGTCAGGGGCCTGCTCGATCGTCTGGTGTACCTGTCCACGGGACTGGCGCTGATCCTGGCATTCATCGGCGTCAAACTGATCCTGCACTGGGCCCACGTCGCCATCGACCCACGAGTTCCCGAGATCCCCACTCTGTGGAGCCTGACACTAATCGCCACCGTGCTCGTGATCGTCACCGTGGCGAGCGTGATCAAGACTCGAGGGGAGCCCACCGCCAAGGCTCACGCAGGGTCTCTGCGGGCACACCCGCCGCAACCGGCCGACGCCGACCAGGATCCCCCGGGGAGCTGAGCGGCCGCCCTCGTTGCCGGCGCCTGCGCTGGACCTCCCCGGGGATGCCGGCGGACTTCATCGAGGGGACCAGGACGGTTGAGAGCGCCGTCTCGGCAGGGCACCGCTCGGCACCGTGCACCACACGGCCTTGCCCGTGCGCGTGCGGTCCGTTCCCCACCGGCGCGAGATCTTGTCTATGAGTAGCATGCTCATCGCGTGGTCGGCGACCGCAGGAGAGCCGACCTCCGGAGACGAGTCGGCCACCTCGACGGTCGCCTCCGACATCGTGCACCGTAGCCGGAGTGACATCGGCGGCGCGCCGTACATCATCGCTTGCGTGACGAGCTCCTCGGCGAGGAGCGTGAGCGCGGGCTCGGCCGCCCGGGCGTGGTCCCTGCACACCATGGATTTAACGAAGTCGCGCGCGAGGGCGGGAGCTTGCAGGGAGCTGGGGAGCTGACACGACGCATCAGGCGTGATCGCGCACATGCGACTCCTCCACAGGGACACTGCGCCTGCTCGGTTCACCGCTGTTCTGGTCGTGGAAATGGCAGGGCATGCATTGCGCCGTCATGGGCAGCACATCGAGCCTGGTGTCGGGAATCTGACGGCCGCAGGTGACGCACCGCCCGTAGGCGTCGTGAGCCATGCGGTCGAGTGCCGCGTCGACTTCGGCCAGGGCGGTGGTGGCAGCCATGAGCAGAACTCGCGAGACCGTGTCAGCGCGGGGGTCGTCGGCCAGCTCGTGCTCCAAGGAGGCGATCTGCTCGCGCCGGAACCTGCGCGCCTCGCGGAGCCTGCGCTCACGACTGCCTCGCTCCTCGGTCTCGGTCGTGTCGATCCTGGTCGGGGCTTGGGGGCTGGCGGTCATGTCATCCTCCTCGCGTGGTCGGCGGGGACTGCGGGACCGGCTCAGGCGGGTCACCGCCGAAGGCGTCTCGTGCCTCCATGGTGCAAGGTCTGTGTCCGGCAGCCCAGGGTCGCGGCCGGACGGTTTCCGGCGCCCGCGTTGCCGATACTCGGCAACGATCCTCGTTCTTGAGCAGGCCAGGGAGAATGACTCATGGCCCAGCGCGCGCAGCCTCAGAACCCGATCCCCGACGGTGGCTCTCTCGCGACCACCATGATGCTCGCGGTGGAGAAGGTCACCTCCCGGCTGGTGGGTAGTGCCACCACCCTGGCCGAGGAAGACGCTCAGGCAATCCGCAATGCCGGTTCGGCAGCCGCCGAGCAGGGCCTCACGGCCGTGGAAGTCGTCGACCTGTACCTCACCACCGCAGCCCGGCTTTGGGACTCCGGATCCGACCGCGGAGGCGCCGAGGCGGGGGAGTCGCTGTTCTCCGCGATCCGGGCGGTGGTGCCCGAGCTCATCGACGGCTACCAGAGCACCGGGCGCCGGATCATCCGCCAGGAGGAGACGGCCCGGCAGGAACTCATCGACGACCTCCTCCGCGGCGACGTCGACATCGCCGACCTGGTGCAGCACACCGAACTCTTCGGGCTCGACCTGGGAGCCCGCCACCAGATCGTCGTCGCCGAGCCGCGGGGCGCAGGTGAGGTCCGCCCGGCCCACGAAGCCGCTCTCAGCCGCTCAGTTGCAAGCATCTACGGCGACCAGGACACGCTTGTCACCCGGCGGAACGGACAGCTCGTCACCCTCGTACCCGTCGGGCCCGCGGGGTCCGACGTCGATGCTCCGGGCCGACGACTCCACCGCGTGCTCGAGCGATCCACGCCCGGTACGTCCTGGCGTGTGGCAGTCGGCCGCCCCTACGAGGGCGCACACGGCGTCGCCCGGTCCTACCAGGAGGCACGAGAGGCGATGGCCCTGATGGAGCGACTGCACCCGGGCGCGGCTCTCGTCCCCACACGGGATCTGCTCATCTACCGGGTGCTCGGGCGTGACCGAGCGGCTCTCACCGATCTCGTGGAGAGCGTCTTGGTCCCGCTGGGACAAGCCCGCGGCGGCGCCGCACCGCTGGTCGACTCTCTCGAGGCCTACTTCGACTCCAGCGCCGTCGCCACGGAGACTGCGCGCAGACTGCACGTCTCGGTCCGGACCGTCACTTACCGCCTGGCCCGCGTCAAGAGCCTGACCGGGCTGGACCCCAGGATCCCGACCGAGCGGCTGACCCTCCAGGTGGCGGTGCTGGGCGCCCGCCTGCTGCCCTGGCCCTCATCGTGAGCGCGCGGCCGCGCCGCCCGTGTGCGCGTGGAGCGATGCAGCAGCTCGACCAAGGCCCACCACCAGGCACAGAACGTCGCGAAGGAGATGGCCCGGCGCAGCGAGGAGTCGGGGTCTCTGCGCAGGAGCATGACGATCGCCAAGGGGACCGACTGGCAGGCGTACCCGGTGAGAACCGGTGGATGTCAAGGCGTGGTGCCCATAGCAGTCCCAGTGCCGTGGCCACGGCGAGTGGTACCACGATGCCCAGGTCCATCAGCTTGACCAGCCAGAACGGCGCGACCCCCCGTCGCCGAGCAGGCAACGGCGAGGCGACCGCGAGCCGTCGCCAGGCCAGCGCCAACGTCGACCCGGCCAGGACGAAGATGCTCAGCAGGGGGCAAACCGCATCGCTCCGGCTCCCGCCGGCCCCAGCAGGGATGCGGTGGCCGTCCCCACCGCCAGCAGCGACGCGAGCGCTCGCGCGCCGTTCGGGGGGACGACTGCCGGGAGGGCTTCGGGCCGGACGTCGCGCCGAGCAGGGAGGGAGACGAGGTGGAGGTCATCGCGGCTGGTCTGTTCGGAGCCGGTGGCTGGCCCTGCGCGTCTCCCCGGGCGCGGTGCTCCCGATTCGCCGGACCACCGGCAACATCCTGCTTCGTTGCCATCCGGTTCGGCGCTAGAAAGACGCCGGTCGGGATCGAAAGGGCCGAATGTCCCGCCCTGCACGATTTCGGTGCCGGGAGGGCACCTCTTCCCTTGTGCAGGAGGCGCTCTTGGCGCGGGAACCGCCTGGTTCGGGACCATCGTCGGGGTAGCCCCGAGCGTTCGACTCTGGGTCACGGGAAGGGGGACCAGCAGGGTCGAAAGAGGCATCCCAGCAACGCCGCCTCCCGCGGCCGCCGGCGCAGAGAAACGTGCGACCACGTGGGACTGGTCGCGTCCAGCACGGCTCGCGCAGGAGCGGCAGGCCGGTTCGGAGGAGCACCATGATCGACGCACAGGCCCTCACCAAGCGCTACGGGGCGACCACGGCCGTGGACGGCGCGTCCTTCACGGTCCGGCCCGGCGCGGTGACGGGCTTCCTGGGCCCCAACGGCGCCGGGAAGTCGACGACGATGCGGATGATCGTCGGCCTGGATCGGCCCACCAGCGGTCAGGTGAGGGTCAACGGCAAGCCGTACGCCGCCCATCCGGCGCCCCTGCACGAGGTCGGCGTCCTGCTCGACGCCAAGGCGGTGCACACCGGGCGCAGCGCCTACCAGCACCTGCGCGCCCTGGCCGCCACCCACGGCATCCCGCGGCGACGGGTGCACGAGGTCATCGAGATGACCGGCCTGGAGTCCGTGGCCCACCGACGCGTCGGCGGCTTCTCCCTCGGCATGGGCCAACGCCTCGGCCTGGCCGCCGCCCTGCTCGGCGACCCCGCGACCCTGATCCTCGACGAGCCGGTCAACGGCCTGGACCCCGAAGGCGTGAAATGGGTACGCACCCTGGCCCAGCAGTGGGCACGCGAGGGCCGCACGGTGTTCATCTCCTCGCACCTGATGAGCGAGATGGCCCAGACCGCCGACCAACTGGTGGTCATCGGCCGCGGCAGGATCATCGCCAGCGGCCCCCTCGAGGCGGTGGTCTCCACGGCCACCCAGCCCACCGTCCGGGTGGTCAGTCCATGCGCCGCAAGGCTGGCCGAGGTCCTCGGCCGCGAAGGCGCCCAGATCGTCAGCCACGAAGACCACCTGGAGGTGGCCGCGCTGAGCAGCGCCGCCATCGGCGACCTCGCGGCCGCCCACGGCATCTCGCTGCACGAGCTGACCCCGCAGACCGCCTCGCTGGAGGAGGCGTTCTTGTCGCTGACCCGCGACGACGTCGAGTACCGCTCCGCCGCCGCCCTCGAGCAGGGAGCCACCCGATGAGCACCGTGCCTCTCGCCGACAAGTCCGCGACCCTCGTCCACCCGGTGACGTTCACCCGCGTGCTGAACGCGGAGTGGATCAAGCTGTGGAGCCTGCGCTCGACGTACTGGACCGTGCTGGGCACCCTCACGGCCATGGTGTTCATCGCGGTCCTGCTCGGCGTGGCCTCCGTCGCCGACGAAGCCGCCGGGCCCGACGGCCGGATGGCGATCGCGATGGGCTACACCTTCGCCCAGGTCGTCGTCGCCGTCCTCGGCGTGCTCACCATCACCGGCGAGTACACCACCGGGATGATCCGCTCCACCCTGGCCGCCGTACCCACCCGGCTGCCCGTACTGGCCGCCAAGGCCCTCCTGGTCGCGGTGGTCAGCTTCGCCGTCGGCATCCTGGGCGTCGCCCTGGCCTACCTCGCCAGCTACCCACTCCTGGGCAGCGGCGCGGCCTCCCTCGGCGACCCGCAGGTGTGGCGCATCTTCTGGGGAACCGGCCTCTACCTCGCCGGGGTGGCCCTGCTCGGCCTCGGCGTCGGCACGGTCATCCGCCACACTGCAGGAGCCATCACCCTGGTGCTCGGCGTGCTGCTGCTCCTGTCCACCCTGTGGCAGCTGCTGATGACCACCTCGGACTGGTTCACCCGGACCTATCCCTACCTGCCCTCGACCGCCGGCGAACGCATCGTCGCCCCTGCCGCCGACGCCGCCACCGACGGCCCCCACATGCTCGCGCCGTGGACAGGACTCGGCGTGTTCGCCCTCTACGTGCTGCTCACCCTCGTCCTCGCCACCGCGCTCCTCCGAAGCCGCGACACCTGACAGCCGCTCAGCTCGCTGCGGACGAAGGAGTACGGCGGGCGGAAAGCCTGCGGCCACTGACCTCGCAGATCCGCAGCCGGATGTACATGTAGCGCTGGCCGTCGGCCCACGGTCGCGGGTCCCAGCCGGCCCGCACCTCGCGCAGCTCCTGGGCGTCCTCGACCATCGTGCCGGGGCCGGTGACCTGGACACTCCACCCCTCCCGTGCGACGCGGTCGATGGAGTCCACCTCGGCGGCCAGGTCTCCGTCGCGGCCGTAGGTGCCCAGCGCGCTGTAGGGCTTGGTGCGGAAGTAGAGGTCTCCGCCGTGGAGGGTGTAGTTGACCGGAAGAATGCGTGGTCCGACCGGGGTGGCCACCGCCACCCGCGCCACCTCTTCGCCTGCGAGAAGGTCCCAGCACTCCCGGGTCGTCAGTTCCGTCAAGTCGGGCACTTCGCCGTCTCCTCCCATTCCGGGTGCCTGTATCGGCCACCGTCCGCGACGAGAGCGCCAGATGCCAGGGCCGAAAGGCCCGACGGCACCCTCCACGACGACAGGACCGAAGGATCGCGTCCAGCGCGGGCCCTTCGACCGTTCCGGCTCACCGCGGGCGGGAGAAGCGTGGACGCCGCACGGAGCGTCCACCGACCAAGGTCTCCCGGAGGAGTGAGGAAATGCACATGCGCACGCCGGCACAACGGACCCTCAACCAGGTGCAGCGTCCCGACGCCTACCGGGAGGAGCTCATCGACTCCGACGGGATGCCGGTGGCGTTGTCGGTGTGGGACGGTGCCCCGGGCGCCCCCGCAGTGCTGTTCCTGCCCGGGACGATGACCCATCCGCTGTTCTACGAAGAGGTCCTCGACGCCTTGAACGAGACAGGCGTGTCCGTGGTCGGGCTGCACCCGGCTGGGCACGGCAAGAGCCCCCGGTCCCACCGCTCGCCAAGGCTGACCTTCGCGACCCTGGTGCACAATGCCCTCGACGCCCTGAGCTGGATGCAGCAGACCTATCCGTCGGCACCGCAGCTGGTCCTCGGCTCGTCCCAGGGTGGCGTCCTGGCGATGGCCGTGGCTGCAGAGACCGACCGGCTGGCGGCGGTGTATGCACACAACGTGCTCGATCCCGCGCTGCCGGGCACCCTCGGCGTGACGCGCGCACCGACCTGGCTGGCCCCGGTGTATCCCCAGCTGCGCACGGCGCTCGGGCTCCTCGCAAAGGTCGCCCCCGGCGCACCGGTGCCGTTCGACGCCTACCTGGAGATGCGCAGGGTGTCGCCCGACCCCGCGATCGCCGCGTTCTTCTACACCGACCCGCTCGGGCTGCGGAGCTACCCGCTCAGCCTGCTGGCCGGGATGCTCGCGACCGGCCTGCCGGGACCCGCGCGTTGCCCGGTCGTGGTGCTGGCCGGCTCCGGCGACCCGCTGTTCAGCCTGGACTACACCCGACAGGTCTTCGATCGCATCGACGCCCCGGCGAAGGAGCTGGTGGTCGTCGACTGCGACCGGCACCTGATGTTCAACGAGGCGCTCGAGCAGGTGCTGCCGGTCCTGGTCCCGCGGCTGTGGGGTCACGCCGCGGCGACAGCAGCCCGGGCGTCCGGGGGGCCGTAGAGACGGAGGTCCCGTGCGGTGCGGCAGGAAGCCGCGCTCGTGACCGGCAGCAGTGCGCAGCGCGGGGTCTCGTCGTTGCCGTGGCCGTCTGGGGGACCGTGCCAAGCCTCACGGTTCGTCGGCCGACCCGGCAGGGGATTCGGGTCGGCCGACGCTGTCTTCATCAGACCATGGCGGAGCGCTCCGGACCCGGTGCACGCAGCCGGATTGGCCTGGTGCAGACGTACTAGTCGGCGGCCGAGGGTGCGGGCAGCCAGGCGGTGATCTGGGCACCGCCCTCCGCGGCGTTCGTGACCGTGCAGAACCCGCCGGCGACCGTCGCCCTGTCCTGCATGTCCGACATGCCGCGATGCCCCGGGACCGCCCGTCCCGCGTTCACCGGGAGGCCGCGGCCGTTGTCGGTGACCGTGAGCTCCACGCCGCCAGGGACCGAGCGCAGCCTGATGCCGGCGCGCGTGGCGCCGGCGTGCCGGCGCGCGTTGTTCATCGCCTCCTTGGCGATGCGGTACATCACCGTGCGGGTGGCATCGGGGAGCAGGTGCCTCGCGTCGTCGCCCTCGACGGTCCACGACGTCCCGGTGCCGTCGAAGATCTCCGAGGCCGCCGTACGGAGGGCCGCCGACAGGCCCAAGCGGAGGTCGGGCGGTTCCAGGTCGAACAGCAGGGCACGCAGGCGGTCCGTGGCTCCTGACACGCTGGTCTGGAGAGTCGCCAGCGTGGTCAGCAGCTCGGGAGCCCGCTCCCGCAGGCTGCGCCGGAGCAGGCCGAGCCGCAGGTCGACAGCGGCGAGCGCCTGCACGGGGTCGTCGTGGACGTCCGCAGCGATGCGGCTGCGTTCGGCTTCCTGGGCGTCGACGAGCCGGGAGAGCAGTGCCTGCCGCTGGTCCGCGAGCTCCCGCAGCGCGTCCTCGGCCGCGATCCGCTCACTGATGTCGCGCTGCACCGTGGCCAGCGCGAACGGCTTCCCGGTGTCTGCGTCGCGGATGAGGAAGCTGGCGATGGCGACCGGGATGGGGTGACCCGCCTGGTTCCGCAGCGTCGACTCGCCCTCCCAGTGGCCCTCGGCCACCACCGCCGGCTGCTCGACCTCGATCGAGGCGCGCAGACCGTCCTGGGTGAGGTAGTCGGGGATGGAGGTGGTCGTGATGTCGAGGTCCTGAGGCAGGCCGACCAACCGCCGGCCAGCGGGGTTGACGTAGCGCACGGCCCCGTCCAGCCCCGCGATCGCGATGAAGTCAGGGGAGGCCTCGACCAGAGCCCGGAACTGCTTCAGGTCCGCGTCCCTCTCGCGGAGGGCGTGCTCGGTGGTCCGGAGTGCGGTGAAGTCACGCCACAGCCACGCCGTGCCCATGCCGGCGCCGGACGCGGGGTGCGCCAGCGGGAAGACCTCCAGCCGCCCCTCCAGGGCGCGGCCCCCGATCGAGACCGAGACGTCTCCCGACCAGCGGCCAGAGCGCGCCAGAGCCGTGTCGATCGCCTCGGTCGTCGCCGGGTCCAGGTGCCGGGCCACGGTCGCCCACAGCCCGTCGGCAAGGTCGACCCCGTACTCCCACACCCGGGGATTGGCGTAGGCCAGGCGGTTGTCGTCCCCCACGATCACGATCAGGTCGTTGGAGGCGTCCGCCAACGCCTGGAACTTCACCAGCTCCTCGCTCGCCGCGCGCTGGGACTCCAGGAGCGCGGCGTTGTCGAGTGCCAGCGCGCACCGCTGGCTCATCTGCGCAAGGAGCTCGAGGTCGCGCGGGTCGAACCGGGAGGCGCGGCGGACCAGCTCGAGCAGGCCGATCGTGACCTGGCGGGAGCGCAACGGCACCCGGACGACCGCACCCGCCAGGCTCCAGTCGGGCGTGGTGGCGGCCCGGCAGCTCCAGTGTTCCTGGCCGATCCCGTCGACCAGCTCGGCGCCCTCCATCCGATCGACCGCGGCGGCGGCCAGAGGTGGGTGGGCCACCAGCGCACCGGCCCTGGCCGGGTCGAGTCCCCATGACGCCCGAGGCTGGAACGAGCGGCCGTCGGAGGTACGCAGCCACAGCACCCCGGCGTCGGCCAAGGCCTCGGTCACCTGTCGTACGGCGACCCTCCGCAGGTCTTCGGGGTCCTGCCAGGCGAGGGTCAGGCTCTCCGAGAGGTCGGCGAGCACGGTCGCACGTTCCCGCGCGCGTCGTACCTCCTCCTCGATCCGCCGCTGCTCGGTCACGTCGGTGGAGATGCCGATCGCCCCGCTGACCTGTCCTTCGGAGTCGAAGACCGGCTCGTAGTAGACCGACAGCCGCCGGCCCTCGTACTCCCGCTCGACGGCGAAGCGTTCGCCGCCCAGTACTCGGGTGAGGGCGTCCAGGGCGTTCTGGTCGTCCCGGTAGACCTCCAGGAGGTTGCGCCCGACCAGCTCGCCGGCACGCACGCCGAGCCGTTCCAGGCCGGGCCCGGTCGAGCGGGTGCACGTTCCGGCGCGGTCGAGCTCGAAGATCACCTGCGGCCCGACCGGTGGTCCGGCGTCGTGGCGTTCGTGCACCGCTCTCACCCCTTCGCCGTCGTGACGGAAGCCGGGTGGTGGGTTCATCCTAGGCGTGCGCGGGCGGCGCGGGGAGGCGCCGCATGCCGGGGGACCAGCAGGTGTAGTACGCGCATACTAGGAAGTGGAGGAACGCTGGCGGGGGTGTGCTGGGTGAACCGAGACGAGGCCGAGGCCGCATCGACATCCGCGCTCGAGGCGCCGATCCGTGTGCTGATCGTCGACGACCACGAGGTCCTGAGCGCCAGTCTGGGCCATGTCCTCGACGCGGAGGAGGACATGGTGACGGTGGGCTGCGTGCAGTCGCTGGCCCAGGCGCGGGCTCGGATCATGACCGCGGCTCCGGACGTGCTCCTGCTCGACCGTCGGTTGCCCGACGGCGACGGTGTCGCGGCGATTCCCGAGCTGCGCTCCCTGCGGCCGCGGATGAACGTGGTGGTGCTGACAGCTGCCGCCGGCGACGACGCTCTCGTCCTGGCCATCGAGGGTGGCGCCGCCGGGTTCGTGTCCAAGACGCGGGGTCTCGGTGAGGTGACCGCGGCGATCCGTGCCGCCGCGGCAGGGGATGCGGTCATCTCCCCGCAGCTGCTGTCCCGGCTCCTGCCCAAGCTGAGTCGCACACCCCGACCGGAGCCGACGCTCACCAGGCGCGAGGAAGAGATCCTTCCCATGCTGGGCAAGGGCATGTCGAACGCCGCGATCGCCGACGAGCTCGGCATCAGCGTGCACACGGTGCGCAACCACATCGCGAACCTCTCGGCGAAGCTGGGTGCTCACAGCAAGCTCGAGGTGCTGTCGATCGCCGTACGACGGGGCCTCTACTCGGGACTCTGACCAGGGGGCAGGTGGGGTCCCCACGTGCCCGGTCGCCCTCTTCGGAACCGACAGGGGCCGAGAAGGGCGCCCGGATAGCACGACGTGTGGCCGAACCGACGCGCCTGGCTCTCGCTCTGGGGAGTGGTGGCGCGCGCGGATACGCCCACATCGGGTGATCCAGGCCCTCGAGGAACGCGGGTACCAGATCATCGACGTCGCCGCACCGGTCTGCGGATGCTGGACGTGATGGAGCTGTCCCTCGAGGCCATGCAGGCCTGGTGACGAGGTACCGCCTCGCGGGCTACCCCGCCGGACCTGCTCATCACCGTCCCGAAGGAGTCCTGCCGGACCCTGGACTTCCACCGAGCCGAGGAGATGGCCGCGCTCGGCCGGCGGCTCACCGAGAAGGCACTGGACGACGACGGCTTCAAGAAGAGTCGCTGACCGCACCAGGGGCGACCGCGCAGCGACCCGTTCCTGGCCGGCTGCATCGCCCGCACAGGACCGGCCGCCCGTCGCCCACGTTCGGGAAACGGGGGAACGGAGCTGAACGCCGATTTTGCCGAGAGGTTAGGCCAGCCTAACCTTGAGGGAGCGTGCCCGACCCGACGTCCCACCCGGAGTTGCCAAGTGAGCCTGCCCACCACGTTGCTGCTCGGCCTCATCGCTGGAGCCACCATCCTCCTCGGCCTGCCCGTGGGACGGCTCCGTCGGCCCACGCCCACCCTCCGGCTGCTGCTCAACGCCATCGCCATCGGCGTGCTCGTCTTCCTCGCATGGGACGTGCTCTCCGCGGCCTGGGCGCCGATCGACAGCGCGCTCGAGGCGGTGCACGAGGGCAACGGCGGGCTCGGAAGCGCGGTCGGCTACGGCTTGCTGTTCGTCGGGGGCATCTCCGTCGGCCTGCTGTCCCTGGTGTGGTACGAGCGCTGGATGGGGCGCAAGGTCGCCGCCAGGCCGTCCGCTGCTCCGGTCCGCCCCCAGGGGCCGGGTGCCATGACCATCGGCGAGGTGCAGCCGCCCCGGGGGATCGCCTCCTGGTCGGTGGCGCGCCGGCTCTCGCTGCTGATCGCGGTGGGCATCGGCCTGCACAACTTCGCCGAGGGCCTCGCCATCGGCCAGTCGGCGGCGACCGGCGAGATCGCGCTGGCGCTCATGCTGGTCATCGGCTTCGGACTGCACAACGCCACCGAGGGCTTCGGCATCGTCGCCCCGCTCACCGCGGACGTCGACGGAGACGGCAACCCGAAGCGACCCAGCTGGCCCTTCCTGCTGACCCTCGGCGCGATCGGCGGTGGTCCGACGTTCTTCGGCACGGTGATCGGCCACACCTTCACCAGCGAACCGGTCAGCGTCGTGTTCCTCACCCTCGCCGCCGGGTCGATCCTCTACGTGATCACCCAGCTGATCGGCGTCGCCTCCCGTGCGAAGCGGGCCGACCTGCTCGCCTACGGCCTGCTGATCGGCCTCGTCGCCGGGTTCCTCACCGACGCCCTCGTCACCGCCGCCGGCGTCTGACGGCCCCAGCAGGCTCCCGTTCCTCGCACTGACGCGGGCGGCACCACCCACCAGGCGCGGAACGCCGCGGCCCGCGGTGCAGACGTCGTCGCGCGGGTTGACCGACGAGAGCCTCTGCGTGCACGCCGGGACACCATTGCACGCATGGTGGAAGTCCTCCTCTCCGTCACCTTCGCGTGCGGGCTCGTGGTCGCCGTCGCCCACGTCCTCAACCGACACTTCCTCGCGCCACTGTCCGTGGGAGAGCAACGCGTCCGGCTCTGACGCCCCGACGACCAGTTCCCGTCCGGCCACGGCCGGTGGGCACACCTCCGCCAGGGACCGGGCTCCCCTCCTCGGCGGCGGCACGGCAGGAGCAGCCGCGCGGCACATATCGGGACCAAGGACCCTTGGTGCGTCCCGCTCCGCGACAGACGATTCCTGATGCCCCCCAACAAGCCTGGGCGGCGACTGGCAGCTCCGCCGCACCACGGAGGGCGGCGCGCTCTGACCTCGAGGGACAGCAAAGATGACCTCACCCACGACCTCTCGGTCGGTTCCCGCCCACGCGCCGCGCGGGCTGTCCGTCAGGGCTTCGTCGGCAACCGAGGGTCTGCGCATCTGGCTGGCGGGGGAGCTGGACGTCTCCACCGCGCCATCCCTCCGCGACCAGCGCGTGCTCCTGCCGGAGGCACATGACGTCGCCTCCGTGGTCCTCGACCTCTGCCAGCTCGCCTTCTGCGATGCCACGGGGGCAGGCGCCCTGGTCTCGTTGTGGGACGCCCACACCGCCGCGCACCGCCACGTCACGGTCGTCGGCGCCTGCCGCAGCGTGCGGACCGCTCTCCAGGCACTGGGTGTCGACCAGACGCTCTTCGCGACGTAGCAGCCTCCGAGCGCCTCCCGCGCGCCGTGGGACGACCGTCACCGCACACCGGTGGCGTCGCTCACCGCCCTACGGACCGCGCACACCCCTGTTGAGGCACTCGGGACGCACGAGGCCCCGGCCTGTCCTGCCGGGCCGGGGCTTTCGGCGTACGGCGGCGTGCAACACGCCCGCCTGAGGGCGGGTCAGGCGCGCCTCGACGGGGTGCGGTCAGGGGGTGCCGGCGCGGAGCCGGGCAAGCTCCTCGCGCAGATCGGGGTCCTTCATCACGAGCGCCACCGTCTGGCAGTCGTGGGGGCCGCTCGCCCCGGGCACGCAGAGGGTGCACGGCTCACCAGGCCGGAGCGGGCACTGCGGGACGGCACTCATGACGATCCCTTCCTCGACTGCCAAGGAGAACACCGACACCGCGGCTTTTCTGCCCGATCCGCCCGTGCCCCGATGTGAGGTACGCCGCACCCCCGCACGGGCCACCGGCGAGGCACCCGATCGGCCCGCCCGCCTGACCCAACCGGGCCATCCACGGCGTTTCGGCGTCACGATCGCGGCCTCACTCTGTTTCTCTGACAGAGGAACGACCACGGGGAGATGACGTGATCAGCAAGGACAGCTCCAAGAGCGGGAACCGGCCGCAGGCACCCACCCGGGCGCGCGGACAGCGGACCATGAACTGCCGCTGCGGCCAGCAGCTCGACGTGTGCGTGCGGGCGCACTGCCCCCGCTGCGGGCGGACGCTCGGGCGCTGACGCGCGGCTGCTGTACCACCACCGGCTAAGGTACTTGGGACATCGGCCGAGGGGCGAGCAAGGGGATTCGCGGGTGAGCACGGAGGACGGCCCGGTGCGCGGGCGCCGGGTCCTGACGATCCCCAACGTCATCAGCATCATCCGGTTGGCCGGAGTGCCGTTGTTCCTGTGGCTGATCCTCGTCCCCAAGGCTGACGGCTGGGCGATCGCGGTGCTGATGGCTTCCGGCGTCAGCGACTACCTCGACGGCTACCTGGCCCGCCGCCTGCACCAGACCTCACAGCTGGGCGAGGTTCTCGACCCGGTCGCGGACCGGCTCTACATCCTCTCCACCGTGGTCGGCCTGGCATGGCGCGACATCATCCCCTGGTGGCTCGCGGTCCTCCTGCCCGCCCGGGACCTGCTGCTGTGGGGCCTGGTGCCGTTCCTGCGCACCCGGGGCTACAGCGCGCTGCCCGTGCACTTCCTCGGCAAGGCCGCCACCGCCAACCTGCTCTACGCGTTCCCGCTGCTGCTGCTCGGGGACGGCGTCGGGGTGCTGCCGACCCTGGCGAAGGTGTTCGGCTGGGCCTTCGCGGTGTGGGGCACGGGACTGTACTGGTGGGCCGGCCTGCTCTACGCCTGGCAGGTGCGCACGCTGCTCGCCGACCCCGACCGGAAGGCCCCGGTGCTCGATGCGCGGTGACCAGCGCAGCGGTACGTCGGCGCGCCGCATCCCAGAACCACCTCCACACGCGGTGATGGGGCTGCTCAACTACCTCACCGCGACCTCGATGGACGAGGACTACGCGGAGGTCTCGCGGCGGCACGCCCAGCAGGGCCGTCCCCGGCAGGGCAAGGCCGGTTCGTGGGGACTGCTCGCGCTCGCCCTCTTCGGCGTCCTGGTCGCCACCGCCGCGGTGGAGACGGCCCGCAACGCTCCCGAGGCCGCCAACAGCCACAGCTCGCTCGTGGCGCAGGTGCACGACCGCAAGCAGGAGCTCGCCTCCATGCGGGTGCGGGCGCGCCGGCTGCGCTCGGAGGTCCACCAGCTCCAGGTCCAGGACCTCCAGGCGACCGCCGAGGGCCGGGCGCTGCAGGACCGGTTGGTCCGGCTACGGGTCGCGGCGGGCATGGTGGCCGTGCGTGGTCCCGGGGTGCGCATCGTGGTCGACGACGCCCCGGGCGGCGGCGAGGGTGGCCAGGTGCTGGACAAGGACCTGCAGAAGATGGCCAACGGGCTGTGGCTCGCGGGCGCCGAGGCCATCGCGATCAACGGGCAGCGCATCTCCAGCCTGACCGCCATTCGCGAGGCCGCCGACGGGATCACCGTAAACTTCCGACACGTCAACGCCCCCTACACCGTGTCCGCCATCGGGAACCCCAACAAGCTCGGGACCCGGTTCATCGACACGGCCGGTGGGCAGACCTGGCTGGCGCTGCGCTCGGCGTACGGCCTCCGCTTCGACATCAACTCCGAGGACTCCATGAAGCTGCCTGCCGCGCCGCGACAGTCGCTGCGACACGCCGAACCTCTGGCGCCCCAGGGGAGGGGCCGATGATCGCGGGGCTCGGCCTGATCCTGGGCCTGGTCCTGGGCCTGGTGCTGCAGCCGACGGTGCCCGTGTGGCTGGAGCCGTACCTGCCCATCGCGGTGGTCGCCGCGCTCGACGCCGTCTTCGGCGCGCTACGAGCCTTCCTGGACGGCATCTTCGACGACAAGGTCTTCGTGATCTCGTTCATCAGCAACGTGCTCATCGCTGCGCTGATCGTCTACCTCGGCGACAAGCTCGGCGTGGGCGGCCAGTTGTCCACCGGTGTCATCGTGGTCCTGGGGATCCGCATCTTCTCCAACGTCGCCGCCATCCGCCGGCACATCTTCCACGCATGAGCAGCACCATGACGCAGCCGCCGACCGAACCCCCGACCACGCCGCCGACCGAGGCGCCGGCCGACCCCGGCGCCGGCCGTCGCCGGCTCGTCGCCGCCCTGCGCAGCACCGGGGTCCGCGGCCAGGTGATCGTGGCCGTCCTGCTCGCGATCCTCGGGTTCGCCGCCGTGGTCCAGGTGCGCGCCAACGGCCGTGACGACCGGTACGTCGGCGCGCGCCAAGGTGACCTGATCCAGCTCATCAACAACCTCTCGTTGGCCTCGCAGCGCGCGGAGCAGGAGATCACCAAGCTTCAGCAGACGCGCAACTCGCTGCTCAACGACACCGAGGCCCGTCGTACCGCGCTCGAACGTGCCCGCCAGCAGGCGGCCACTCTGGGCATCCTGGCCGGAACCGTCCCCGCGGTCGGGCCCGGCATCCGGGTCACCGTGACCGACTCCGCCGGTGAGGTCGGCACCAACCAGCTGCTCAACGGGCTCGAGGAGCTGCGCGATGCGGGTGCAGAGGCGATCGAGCTCAACGACACGGTCCGCGTCGTTGCCCAGACGGGGCTGAGGGACGCGCCCGGCGGGGGAGTGGTGGCGGACGGGGTGCGGGTCAGAGCGCCGTTCGTCCTCGACGTGATCGGCGACCCGCACACGCTCGCGACCGCGCTGAACTTCTTCCACGGCTTCGACTACGAGATCCAGCAGGCCGGCGGGAAGGTCGACGTCCAGCAGCTCGACCAGGTGGAGATCGGCAGCGTCGTCGCGCCGATGAAGGCGCAGTACGCCCAGCCGGTGCCGACGCAGTAGCCACCCGGTAGCCTGCACGGGAGCCCGGCCCGCGGGCGCCACCGACCACCAGCGAGGAGTGTCGCCAGTGAATCCCTCCGACCTGAAGTACACCAGCGAGCACGAGTGGGTGCGCGAGCCCGGCGAGGCGGAGTCGTCGGTGCGCGTGGGTATCACCGACTACGCCCAGGATGCGCTGGGCGACATCGTGTACGTGTCGCTGCCCGAGGTCGGGACCGAGGTCGAGGGCGGCGAGCCGGTCGGCGAACTGGAGTCCACCAAGTCGGTCAGCGACGTCTACGCGCCGGTGAGCGGGACGGTCGCGGCCCGCAACGAGGCCCTCGACGGCTCCCCGGAGCTGGTCAACTCCGACCCCTACGGCGAGGGCTGGCTCTTCGAGGTCGTGCCCTCCGACCGCGGCCAGCTCGACGGCCTCATGGACGCCGACGCCTACGCGGCCAGCACCGAGGCATGAGGTTCACCGGTTCGGCTTGATCACGAGCCCCCTGCTGATAGGTTCGGACCAACCGTCAACCTCGACTGAGGCTTGAGGGTTCTTGGTCCCCCACCCGCCCGACATCTCACCGATGCTCCCGGAGGCCGACATGCCCTACTGCACCGAGTGCGGACACCAGAACCCTGACGACGCGCGCTTCTGCTCGCAGTGCGGCCACCGACTCGTTCCGGCCGGCGGAGGCGGTGGGGAGACGTCGGCAGAGCCGGCCGACAGCACCGCCACGATCACCTTCGGCGCCCCGGCCAAGGAGGCCGAGCTCCGCGAGGAGCGTGCGCTCAACGACGCCGACGCCGCCGCGGTGGACGCGCTGCCGCCGGGGTCGGCGCTGCTGGTGGTCCAGCGCGGACCGAGCGCGGGCAGCCGGTTCCTCCTCGACACCGACGTGGTCTCGGCAGGCCGGCACCCGGACAGCGAGATCTTCCTCGACGACGTGACGGTCTCCCGCCGGCACGCGGAGTTCCGGCGGGGCCCGGGCGGCTACCGGGTGGCCGATGTCGGCAGCCTCAACGGCACCTACGTCAACCGGGACCGCATCGACGAGGTGGAGCTGCAGGGCGGCGACGAGGTCCAGATCGGGAAGTACCGGCTCGTCTACTTCGCCAGCCACGGCAGGGCGGGCAACGAGCGGTGAGGGCGTCGCTCGGCGACCGCTCCGCGCGGGCGCGGATGAGCATCGGGGAGGTGCTGGCCGAGCTGCGCCCGGACTTCCCGGGGTTGAACATCTCCAAGATCCGGTTCCTGGAGGCCGAGGGCCTGATCGAGCCCGAGCGCACCGCGTCGGGCTACCGCAAGTTCTCGCACGGCGACGTCGAGCGTCTGCGCTACGTGCTCACCGCGCAGCGTGAGCACTACCTGCCACTGAAGGTGATCCGCGAGCACCTCGACGCCATCGACCGCGGACTGGAGCCTCCCGAGCTGGCCCCGGCGCGTCCGCGGGTGCCACGGGTGGTGCTCGCCGGCGAGAGCCACCCGTCGCCGGAGTCCTTCGCGCCCGATGCCGGCGGGGTGCGCCTGTCGCGCGAGGAGCTGCTGGAGTCGGCCGAGATCGACGAGGACCTGCTCGCCCAGCTCGAGACCTTCGGACTCGTGCGCGCCCGCCAGGGCAGTGCGCCGTACGACGGGGAGGCGTTGGTCATCGCCAAGACCGCCGGCGAGCTCGCCGCGTTCGGCCTCGAGCCGCGCCACCTGCGGGCCTTCAAGACCGCCGCCGACCGCGAGGTGGGCCTCATCGAGCAGGTGGTCTCGCCGATGCAGCGCGGGCGCGACGCCGGCGCGGCGGCTCGTGCCCAGGAGGCGATCGGCCAGATCGCCTCGCTGTCCGTGCGACTGCACGCGGCCCTGGTCAAGTCCGGGCTGCGCTCCTGACCGCGAACCGGTCCGCCGTCTTTACCTCGGGAGTAGGCTGACGGCGTGCGTGAAGTTGATGTGATCGGCGTCCGGGTGGAGATGCCCTCGAACCAGCCCATCGTGCTGCTGCGCGAGGTCGGCGGGGACCGCTACCTGCCGATCTGGATCGGGGCGGGGGAGGCGACCGCGATCGCCTTCGCCCAGCAGGGCGTGGTCCCCCCGCGGCCGCTCACGCACGACCTGATCAAGGACCTCATCGGTGCCACCGGCAACGACCTCGCCGAGGTGCGGATCACCGAGATGAAGGACGGCATCTTCTACGCCGTGCTCGCGTTCGCGTCCGGCGTGGAGGTCAGTGCCCGGCCCTCGGACTCGATCGCGATCGCGCTGCGCACCGGCAGCCGGATCGTCTGCTCCGAGGAGGTGCTCGACGAGGCGGGCCTCGCCGTCCCGGACGAGCAGGAGGACGAGGTCGAGAAGTTCCGGGAGTTCCTCGACCAGGTCACGCCGGAGGACTTCGAGAGCCACTGAGCCCCTCAACCTCAAGTATCACTTGAGGGTTGCGACACGCGGTCCGGAAAGCCTCTACCTCGTTGACCACCCCTCCCGGGCGCTCTACCTTGGAACTGTCTCCGCTGTAACTCCACCGTTGTTCTCTTCCCCGAGCACCACGGAACTTCCCTCGGAGTGACAGGCGAAGCGGAGGAGACGACGGAGGTCGACGGTGACAGGCAACGGTGACAAGGCGGCCAATCCCGCGGAGCAGGAAGCCGCCCGCGAGGCAGCGGAGAAGGCCGGGGAGCAGGGGCTGCTCTTCGACGACGACGTCTCGCCGGTGCCGGCCGACGCGGGGTACCGCGGCCCAACCGCGTGCAACGCCGCCGGAATCACCTACCGCCAGCTCGACTACTGGGCGCGCACCGGGCTCGTCGAGCCGAGCGTGCGCGGCGCGAAGGGCAGCGGCTCGCAGCGCCTCTACAGCTTCCGCGACATTCTGCTGCTGAAGGTCATCAAGCGCCTTCTGGACGCCGGCATCTCGCTGCAGCAGATCCGCACCGCGGTGCAGCACCTGCGCCAGCGCGGCACCGACGACCTGACCCAGGTGACGCTGATGAGCGACGGCGCCACCGTCTACGAGTGCACCAGCAACGACGAGGTCATCGACCTCCTCCAGGGCGGGCAGGGCGTCTTCGGCATCGCGATCGGCGGGGTGTGGCGCGAGATCGAGGGCTCGCTGGCCGAGCTGCCGAGCGAGCGCACCTCCGGAGAAGCAGGCGAGCAGTCCGGTGACGAGCTCGCTGCACGGCGCCGGGCGCGCAAGATCAGCTGAGCCACTCAGCCCCGAAGCCGCTCCCGCGTGGGGCGGCTTCGCCGTCTCCTGGCTGGTAGCGTACGGACTGCTGCTGACACCGCGCGGGAGAGTCTCCGTGCCGGACCGGCCCCCCGGACCGGACCGCCACGGAGCGCCGAAGGGGCAAATCCTCCCCGGAACCTCTCAGGCGCCCGGACCGTGCGGGTGAGGCGACTCTGGAAGCACCTCGCTGGTGCCGACAGAGGGGGAGGTGACCTGTACCGGTACCACGTCACCATCTCCACGGGAGCAGCTGTGTCCGACCTTCCACGCCTGTCCGACCTCGAGTCCGCGCAGCCCTTCTCCGCACGCCACATCGGCCCCGACGACGCCGGGGTCGGCGCGATGCTGGCCACGCTGGGGTTCGACGGCCTCGAGGCGCTCATGGACGCCGCCGTGCCCGGCGCGATCCGCACCGCAGGTGCCCTGGCCCTGCCGGCCGCCGCGGGAGAGGACGAGGCCGCCCGCGCGCTGCGCGACCTGGCCGCGCAGAACCGGCCCCACGAGCCGATGATCGGACTCGGCTACTACGGCACGCTCACGCCCGCCGTGATTCGCCGCAATGTGCTCGAGGACCCGAGCTGGTACACCGCCTACACGCCGTACCAGCCGGAGATCTCGCAGGGACGGCTCGAGGCGCTGCTGAACTTCCAGACCATGGTTGGCGACCTCACCGGCCTGCCCACGGCCAACGCCTCGCTGCTCGACGAGGGCACCGCCGCGGCGGAGGCGATGACGCTGGTGCGCCGGGCCAACCGGAAGGCCAACGGACCGTTCGTGCTCGACGCCAACGCACTGCCGCAGACGATCGAGGTCGTGCGGACCCGGGCGCAGGCGATGGGCATCGACGTGGTCGTCGCCGACCTCGCCGACGGGCTTCCCGAGGGGGAGCTGTGCGGCGTGCTGGTGCAGTACCCCGGGGCCGACGGGGCGATCCTCGACCCGCGGCCGCTGGTCGAGGCGGCGCACGCGCGCGACGCGATGGCCGTGGTGGCCGCGGACCTGCTCGCGCTCACCCTGCTGGAGTCACCCGGGACCCTGGGAGCGGACGTGGCGGTCGGCACCACGCAGCGGTTCGGGGTGCCCCTGTTCTACGGCGGCCCGCACGCCGGCTACATGGCGGTTCGCTCCGGTCTCGAGCGCCACCTGCCCGGTCGCCTGGTCGGAGTCTCGGTCGATGCCGAGGGCCGCCCGGCCTACCGGCTTGCCCTGCAGACGCGCGAGCAGCACATCCGCAGGGACAAGGCCACCTCGAACATCTGCACCGCACAGGTGCTGCTCGCGGTGGCGGCCTCGATGTACGCCGTCTACCACGGCCCCGAGGGGCTGCGCACCATCGCCGAGCGCACCCACCGCTACGCCGCCCTGCTCGCCCAGGGCCTGCGGGAGCTCGGCGTGGAGCTGCGGCATGAGGAGTTCTTCGACACCGTGACCGCCGTGGCGCCGGGCCGCGCGGCCGAGGTGGTCGCCGCCGCGCGCGAGAGCGGGGTGCACCTTCGCCAGGTGGACGCCGACACGGTGGGCATCTCCACGTCGGAGACCACGCGTCGTGAGCACGTGCGGGCGGTGCTGGCGGCGTTCGGCGTCTCGACAGGCTCGACGTCCGAGAGTGGCGCGCACGTGGTGGACCTCGACGAGCTCGACACCCGCGTGGGCGGGGCACTGCCTGCCGAGCTGCTGCGCACCACGCCGTTCCTCACCCACGAGGTGTTCCGCAGCCACCGTTCCGAGACCGCCATGCTGCGCTACCTACGCCGGCTTGCCGCACGCGACTACGCGCTCGACCGCGGCATGATCCCGCTCGGTTCCTGCACGATGAAGCTCAACGCCACCACGGAGATGGAGCCGATCAGCCTGCCCGGCTTCGCCGACCTGCACCCGTTCGCGCCCGCGGACGACGCGGCCGGCTACCACCGGCTGATCGGCGACCTCGAGTCCTGGCTCGCCGAGGTCACCGGCTACGACCGGGTCTCGATCCAGCCGAACGCCGGGTCCCAGGGGGAGGTTGCGGGGCTGCTCGCGATCCGCGCCTACCACAAGGCCCAGCAGGCCAACGGCGGCGGCACGGTCCGCGACGTCTGCCTCATCCCCTCCTCGGCGCACGGCACCAACGCCGCCTCCGCGGTGCTGGCCGGGATGCGGGTGGTGGTGGTCAAGGCGGCCGACGACGGCCGTGTGGACATGGACGACCTGCGCGCGCAGTGCGAGAGGCACCACGACGACCTGGCCGCGATCATGGTCACCTACCCCTCCACCCACGGGGCCTACGAGGACGGCATCAAGGACCTGTGCGGGGTCGTCCACGAGCACGGCGGGCAGGTGTACGTCGATGGGGCGAACCTCAACGCGCTGCTCGGCTACGCCAAACCCGGTGAGTTCGGCGGCGACGTGTCGCACCTCAACCTCCACAAGACCTTCTGCATCCCGCACGGCGGAGGCGGGCCGGGGGTCGGCCCGGTCGCGGTGCGCGCGCACCTCGCGCCGTACCTTCCCAGCCATCCCATGCATCCCGAGGCCGACCGCCGCGCCGGGATCGGCCCGATCAGCGCGGCGCCGTACGGCTCGGCCGGCATCCTTCCGATCTCGTGGGCCTACGTGCGGATGATGGGCGGCGCCGGGCTCACCCGGGCCACCGCGGTCGCGGTGCTGGCGGCCAACTACATCGCCCACCGGCTCGACGAGCACTTCCCGGTGCTCTACCGCGGGCACGGCGGTCTGGTCGCCCACGAGTGCATCCTGGACCTGCGCGGCCTCACCAAGACCACCGGCGTGACGGTCGACGACGTCGCGAAGCGGCTCGTCGACTACGGCTTCCACGCCCCGACCATGAGCTTCCCGGTCGCCGGCACGCTGATGGTCGAGCCGACCGAGTCCGAGGACCTGGCCGAGCTGGACCGTTTCTGCGAGGCGATGATCGCGATCCGCCGTGAGATCGACGCCGTGGCGGCGGGGGAGTGGAGCCCCGAGGACTCGCCGCTGCGCGGTGCGCCGCACACCGCCCGGGCGCTCACCGGCGAGTGGGAGCGCGGCTACTCCCGCGAGGTGGCGGTGTTCCCGGCCGGCTACGACCCCGACAAGTACTGGCCCCCGGTCGCACGCATCGACCAGGCGTACGGCGACCGGCACCTGGTCTGTGCCTGCCCGGCACCGGAGGCGTTCGCCGAGACCACCCAGGCATGAGCCTGGTCGCGGGGTCCACCGCCCGCCGGCTCACCGCGCTGCTCGCCGACGAGCAGCGCTCCGGCCGGCTGCCGTCGGTGGTGGCGGGGGTCGTCCGCGACGGCGAGCTGGTGTGGTCGGGCACCCGGGGCGCGGTCACCGGCGGCGCGACGCCCTCGGCGGACCTGCAGTACCGCATCGGGTCGATCACCAAGACGCTGGTCGCGGTGCTCGTGCTACAGCTGCGCGACGAGGGCCTGCTCGACCTCAACGACCGACTCGACCGGCACCTGCCCGGCGCGGCCTATGGCGACCGCACCCTCCGCGCGCTGCTGTCCCACTCCTCCGGCATGCACTCCGAGCCGGTGGGGCCGTGGTGGGAGCGCAGCCCGGGCCGGTCGTTCGAGGAGCTGGTCGCCGGCCTCGACCAGGAGCCGGCGCCGTTCCCGCCGGGCGCCACCTACCACTACACGAACGTCGCGTTCGGGCTGCTCGGTGAGGTGGTGGCGCGGCGGGGCGGCACCGGCTGGTGGCAGCAGGCGCAGGAACGCATCCTGCGGCCCCTCGGCATGAGTCGGACCAGCTACCTGCCCGAGCAGCCGGCGGCCACCGGCTACAGCGTGCACCACTTCGCCGGGACGCTGACCGAGGAGCCCGCGCAGGACACCGGCGCGATGGCCCCGGCCGGTCAGGTGTGGAGCACGGTCACCGACCTCGCCCGTTACACCGACTTCCTCGTGCGCGGCCACGTCGACGTGCTGTCGTCGGCCACCCTCGACGAGATGGCCACCGTGCAGTCGGGCTCCCGGGCCGGGGCGCCGGCCGGCGGCTACGGCCTGGGCCTGCGGCTGCTGTACGGCGGTGCGGGCACCGTCGTGGGCCACACCGGCTCGATGCCGGGGTTCCTGGCGTTCTGCTTCGCGGACCGCGCCCGGGGGACCGGCACGGTCGGGTTGGCCAACGCCACGACCGGGATGCGCTGCGAGGCCCTGCCGCTGGGCCTGCTCGACACGCTGGAGGCCGAGGAGCCCACGATCCTGCCGGCCTGGACGCCGACCGAGGCGGTGCCGGAGCCGGTCGCCGAGGTGCTGGGGCTGTGGCACTGGGGGAACACCGC
This sequence comes from uncultured Actinomycetota bacterium, assembly GCA_963709685.1. GTDB lineage: Bacteria > Actinomycetota > Actinomycetes > Propionibacteriales > Nocardioidaceae > Nocardioides_B. Next base: position 76,298 of record CAVPXH010000016.1, on the reverse strand, counting down.
CTACACGTTCTCCTGGGACGGCCACGAGCTCGTCGCGACGGCCCTGGGCAGCGGGATCACCGCGCACCGGTTCGCCCTCACCGACCGCGGCCCGGTCGGCACCGCGGGCTACCACCACGGCGAACGGCTCCACGTACTGCGCCGCGAGGACGGCACCGTGAACCACCTGCGGTGCGCGACGTTCGTCTACACCCGCACGCCGTACGACCCGCAGGCACCCATCCCCGGTGGCCATCCCACCGGTGGTTGAGGAGGGCGCGCAGGCCGGCACGCCGGTGGTTGAGGAGGGCGCGCAGCGCCCGTCTCGAAACCACCCCACGTGGCACCAGCGCGATGGAGACAGGCTCGCCGACCGGGCCGCTACTGGGCCTGGGACACCGTCGACATGTGGAAGTCCGGCACCCGCAGCGCCGGCGTAGCCGTGCGCGGGAAGTAGTCGCCCCACTCCCGGGAGAAGCTCGGCACGGTCGCCGAGGCCTGCGTGAACCGCCCGAGCAGGTCCACCGGGCTCTCGTTGAACCGGAAGTTGTTCACCGCACCGGTGACCTCGCCGTGTTCCACGAGGTACACCCCGTCGCGGGTGAGACCCGTGAGCAGCAGCGTCTGCGGGTCCACCTCGCGGATGTACCACAGGCAGGTCAGCAGCAGACCCCGCTCCACGTCCGCGACGACGTCCTGGGTGTCGCCACCGGCGCCGTCGACTGAGACCACCAGGTTGTCCACGTACGGCGTGACCGGCTGACCGGTGAGTCCCGCGGTGAACCGGTTCTGCAGCAGCGCGGCGAGCGCACCGTCCTTGACCCAGTCGGTGCGAGCCAGCGGCAGGCCGTTGTCGAAGACGCTCTCGATGTTGTCACTGGCGGTGGCGGTGACGAACGTCGCCGCCTCCAGCCCCGGGTACGCCGGGTCGGAGAAGACCCGCACCGGCTGGGTGGAGAGCCGCTCCCCGATGCGCGTGCCGCCGCCGCGCCGGGAGAAGACCGTCTGCCCGTCGTGGGCCTCTCGGGCGGAGGCGGACCAGTACAGCGAGATCATCAGGTCCGACACCGCGGTCGGGGGCAGCACCGTGTCGTAGCGGCCGGCCGGCAGGGCGACCGTCCGCCCCGCCCAGCTGAGCCGGCGCGCGAGCTCCTCGTCGAGGGCGTGCGGGCTCACGTCGGCGAAGTCTCGGGTCGCCCCGCCCACCCAGGCGCTGGTGCCCAGGTCGGCCGTCTTGCCGGTGCAGCCGTAGTGGCCGGTGGGCTGCTCGTGCCGCAGCCGCAGCCCGGTGCTGGTGCCCAGGTACGTCGTGGTCACGTCATGGTCGACGAAGCCGTAGAGCACCCGACCCTCGGCCTGCGCACGCGCGAACGCCGACCCGAGGGCGGGCGCGACGTCCCGGTAGACCTCGATGGAGGTCTCTCCAGGGCCGTCGGCCCAGTCCTCCGCGGCGTCGCCCTCCACCAGGTCGGCGGCGTCCTCGGCCGGTTCTGCGCCGCGCGCGGCGGCGTCGGCGGCCTCCACGAGCCGGGTCACCTGCGCGGTCGAGGCGGCGGTGGAGGTCACCGAGCCGGTGGCGGCGCCCCGGCCCGTGCCGTGCACGGCGACCACGGTGACCGAGGTCCCGCGCATGACCCCGTTGGTGGTGAGGGTGTTGTTGGCCCAGCGGAGGTTGGCGCTCGTGGAGTCCCTGACGATCGCGACGCAACCGTCGGACCTCGACGTCCTCAGCGCGTGCTCGACCAGCTCCTGCGGGGTGGGTGCGGTCATGTCCCTGTCCTTCTGGGTGCTCGTGGGCTCGGTTGCGTCTCGGTCACACGCCTCAGTGGCCGGCTTCGGCGGCGGTGTTGAGGACGTTGACGCCTCGGAACAGCGCGGTGGGGCAGCCGTGGGAGACCGACGCGACCTGACCCGGCTGGGCCTTGCCGCAGTTGAAGGCACCGCCCAGCTGCCAGGTGTCCGGGCCGCCGACGGCCTCCATCGACCCCCAGAAGTCGGTGGTGGTCGCCTGGTAGGCGACGTCGCGAAGCTGTCCGGCGAGCCGGCCGTTCTCGATGCGGTAGAACCGCTGACCGGTGAACTGGAAGTTGTAGCGCTGCATGTCGATCGACCAAGACTTGTCACCGACGACGTAGATGCCGCGCTCGACCCCGCCGATCAGGTCCTCGGTGCTGGGTCCGCCGCCGCTGTCCGGGGCCGGCTGGAGCGACACGTTCGCCATCCGCTGGATCGGGATGTGCCCGGGGGAGTCGGCGTACGCGCAGCCGTTGGAGCGGCCGAGATCCATCGCCGCGGCCATCGAGCGGTCGAGCTGGTAGCCGACGAGGACACCGTCCCTCACCAGATCCCAGCTCCCGGTCTGCACCCCCTCGTCGTCGTAGCCGATGGTGGCCAGGCCGTGCTCGACCGTGCGGTCACCGGTGACGTGCATGACGGGGGAGCCGTACTGCAGCGTGCCCAGCTTGTCGTAGGTGGCGAACGACGTGCCCGCGTAGTTGGCCTCGTAGCCCAGCGCCCGGTCGAGCTCCGTGGCGTGCCCGATCGACTCGTGGATGGTCAGCCACAGGTTCGAGGGGTGGATGACCAGGTCGTAGCTGCCGGGCTCGACGCCGGGGGCGGCGAGCTTCGCCGCGAGGTGTTCGGGGAGCTCCTCGAGCTCGCGGGCCCAGTCGTGGTGCCCGCCGGTGAGGTACTCCCAGCCGCGGCCGACCGGCGGGGCGATCGTGCGCATCGAGTCGAAGACCCCGGTTGTCTCATCGACGCCGAAGATCTCCACCTCCGGCTCGAGGCGGACCCGCTGCTGAGTGGTCACGGTCCCCGCGAGGTCGGCGTAGAACTTGTTCTCCAGCACCTGGCGGAGCACGGCAGTGGAGTGCGTGACCGCCGGCGCCTCCACCAGCCGCGCGGTCCAGCCGGTGAGCAGGTCGGCCTTCTCGCCCAGCGGTACGGCGAGCGGGTCGGTCTCGTAGGAGGACACCCAGGTGACGTCGTCGTACACCTGCTCGGGGGCGAGCTCGACGGGGGCACGGGTCATCGCCGCGGCCACCTGGGCGGTGCGCACGGCCGTCTCGGCCACGTGCACGGCGGCCTCCACCGAGAGCTCCACACCGGCGGCGAAGCCCCAGGCGCCGTGGGCGACCACCCGGACCGCGAAACCGAGGTCCTCGTTGTCCGAGGCGCTCTGCAGGCGCCCGTCGCGGACCAGCAGGTTCTGCCGGCGGATCCGCTCGAAGCGGAAGTCGGCATGGGTCACCTGGAAGTCGCGGACCCGCGACAGGGCCGCCTCCGCGAGCCGCCGGTACGGCAGGGAGGTGAAGGAGGAGTCGATCGGGTGCGACGACGTCATGGCTCGAATCTAGGCGCCCGGGCACGGTGGGCACCACCGCATTCGGGGCGTGTCCCTGCGACCGTCGCCGGCTACGTCGCGCCGTCGGCCTCCTGGGCCTCGCGAAGCGCGGGCGCCGCCCCCATCCAGGTGGCCGGAAGCACGTCGTACCCGGCCGCGCGCGCCGCTTCGCACACCCGCGGGTCGTCGTCGACCAGCACACTGACCGGACGCTGCGCCGACAGCCGGTCGAGGACCTCGACCTTGAACACCCGAGCCGGCCGGAAGTCGCGGCGTGGCCGCAGGTGCAGCTCGCCCTCGGGCAGGCCGTGCCGGGCCAGCCAGGCGACGGTGTCCTCGCGCAGGCGCTCCGGCCGACCGGAGAGGTACACCACCTCCGCCACCGCGGCGAGCTCCCGTGCCACCCGCGACCCCTCCTCGAGCAGCGGGTCCTCGGCAGCCGCGGCGAAGAACGCCTCCCAGTCCTTGGGTCGCTTCTCCAGGTGGTGCAGCCGGTGGCGTACGTCGGCCAGCACGCCGTCGATGTCGACCGCGGCGATCGCCGACGACGGTGGTTGCGAGGTGCTCACCCCGCCAGCGTACGGACCGCGACGGTGGAGCCCGTCCGGTGCTTCTCGACGTGCACCTGGGTCGGGATCCGGTTGCGCATCTCACTGACGTGGCTCACCACCCCGACGGTGCGCCCGCCCGCCCGGAGACTGTCGAGCACGTCCATGACGTCGTCGAGGGTGTCGGCGTCGAGGGTGCCGAAGCCCTCGTCGACGAACAGGGTGTCGATCTCGGTGCCGCCGGCCTCCTGGGTCACCACATCGGCCAACCCGAGCGCCAGCGACAGCGAGACCACGAAGGTCTCGCCGCCGGACAAGGTCGCCGGATCGCGCAGGTCACCGGTCCACTGGTCCACGACCTGGAGGCCGAGCCCGGCGCGCGATCCCTTGCGGGTCGCCCGCCCGGTGCGCTGCAGGAGGTAGCGCTGGTCGCGCATCTGGGCCAGGCGCTCGTTGGCGGCCTCGACCACCTGGTCCAGGCGGGTGGCGAGGACGTAGGCCGATAGCCGCATCTGCAGCTGGTTGTCGTGGCTCATCCCGCGCACGAGGCGCGACATGGACTCCGCGCGTGCGGAGCGCTCCTGCACCGGCAACCAGGCGTCGATCCGGCGCCCGAGACGCTCGACGTGCTCCCGCAGCGCCCCCACGCGGTCGTCGGCCTGCGTGAGCCGACGGGTCGCCGCAGCGTGCGCCTCCTCGGCGACGCGCAGGACGTCCGCCAGCCCCGGCAGGTCCGGCCGCGGCAGGCCGGCGGTCGCCGCCAGTTCGGGTTCGCGCAGGGTGCCCTGGGCGGCCGCGAGCGCCTCGGCGCGCTCGGCCAGGACCCGCTCGGCCTCGCACCGCTGCTCGGCGGTCAGCGCGGCAGCGCGGGCCGCCTCGGGGTCCGCGAAGCCGCGCTCGCCGCTCAACGTCGCGTGCCCGGGTGCGCAGCTCCTCGGCGCGGGCCTGCGCCGACTCGTCGTCGGCGGCGGCAGCCAGCACGGCTTCCACCGCGGTGATCGCCTCCGTCACGTCGGCGAGCAGACCGGAGAGGGACACCTCCTGGCCGCCGGTCGCGGCGGCGATCTCCGTGCGCAGCGCCCCGACCGTGACGCGGTGGCCGGCCGCGAGCTGGCGGAGCGCGGCGGCTCGGGTCTGCACCTCGGCGAGCCGCGCTGCGTGCTCGTCGCGGGCACGCGTGAGCGTGGCGAGCTCCTCCTGGAGGGCGCGCACGTCGTCGGCGGCCCGGACCGCCTCGTCGAGCGCGGTCTCGAGCTCGGTCACCTCGGTGCGCGCGGTGTCGGCGTCGGAGCCGTCCGCGGTCGTGCGGAGCGATGCGAGGCCGCGCTCCACCTCCGCGACTGCCCGTTCGGAGGCGGCGTAGGCCTCGGCCCGCTCGTCGTAGACGGCGGCGGCCCGCTCTTGCTCGGCCTCGGTCACGGGCGCCTCGGCCGCCACGGCGGGGCGTGGGTGTTCGGCGCTTCCGCACACCTGGCACGGGCGCCCGTCCTCGAGGTGGCCGGCGAGCTCGGCGGCGATGCCGGCCAGCCGTCGGTCGACCAGGTCCTGCACCCGCTCACGCGCGTCGGCCAGCGCGTCCCGCGTCGCCCGGGAGGCGTCCTGGAGCCGGTCCAGCTCCCGCTCCAGCGGCGGGACCTGGGCCGCCGCAGCCAGGCGGCGGCGGGCCTGGTCGAGCGCCAGGTCGAGCGCCTCGGAGCGCCCGGCCGTCCCGGCGGCCGCCGCCAGGCGCACGCGCAGCGCTTCCAGCCGGGAGGGAAGTGCGCCGAGCCGGGCGTCGAGGTCGGCGCGCTCGGCCTCCACCGCGGCGAGGTCGGCCTCGGCAGCCGACAGCGACGCCTCGGCCCCGCGCTGCTGTTCCTCGCGGGGCAGGAGTCCCTCGACACGGGTGCGACGCGCCCGGAGCTGCTGGGCCAACACCGCCAGCGCCTGCGCGGGTTGCCGGGCGAGGTCCGTGAGGGTGGCGGACGGGGGCTCGCCGAGGAGTGCCGGCAGGCGGTTCTCGAGCGCGGCGAGGCCGACGCAGGCCGTCTCCCTCCGCCGGCGAGCCGCGACCTCGGCGGTCGTCGCCTCGTCCAGCAGCCGCAGCACCGGCAGGCAGGCCGAGGCCCGGACGTCGGCCTCGAGGAGGGCTCGGGTCCGCTCGTCCTCGCCGCCGTCGGTGAGGCGGCGCACGGTCTCCTCGGCCGACGCGCGCCGGGACAGGGCGGCGTCGAGGTCGCGCGCCTCCTCCAGCCGCCGCCGCGCCGTGAGCACCTCGGAGCCGGCCTGGTCGTGTGCGGCGCGGGCGGCGGTGAGCGCGTCCTCCGCGTCGGCCAGCACGTCGCGGGCCCAGGTCACCGCATCGCCGGAGCCGGCGGAGGCGGCGAGCCGGTCGTCGGCAAGCGCCTCGGGCAGCTCGGCGCCGGCCCGGTCCGCGACCACGTCGAGGACCCGTTGCACCGACGTGCGGCCCTCGTCGGCCTCGACGCGCAGGTCCCTGCTGTGCTCGTGCACCCACTGCTCGATCCGCGTGAAGCGGTCGGTCTTGAACAGGTGCTGCAGGACCGCATGCCGCTCGTCGGAGCCGGCGCGCAGGAACGTTTGGAACTCACCCTGCGGCAGCATCGCCACCTGCACGAACTGGGAGGCGGTCATGCCCATCAGCTCGCCGACGAGGTGGCCGACCTCCTGCGCGCGGGAGCTGAGCAGGTGGTCGGCGCCGCTGGTCGTCTCCACCAGCGTGGCCGAGGCCTTCTCGGCCAGCAGGCCGGTGCCCTTCTTCTTCGGGCGCACCCACTCCGGTGAGCGCCGCACGACGAACCGGCGCTCGCGCACGCTGAAGTCGAGCACGACCTCCGGGGCGACGTCGAGGGCCGCGTGCTGGGACTTGAGCGTCTTGACGCCGCGGGCCCCGGGCACGGAGCCGTAGAGGGCGAAGCAGATCGCGTCGAGGATGCTGGTCTTGCCGGCACCGGTCGGCCCGGTGAGCAGGAAGAGGCCAGCCTCGTTGAGCTCGTCGAAGTCCACGCGCTCCGTGCCGGCGAAGGGACCGAACGCCGTCACGGTCAGGGCGTGCAGCCGCATCAGCCGGCCTCCTCGATCCGCAGCGGACGGTCGGCGTCCTCGTTGAGCCGGCAGGAGTCGCAGGCCAGCTGCAGCAGCAGCGCCTCCTCGGTGGTGGCCTCCAGCTCGCGGACCTCCGCGACGAATCCGAGGGCGATGTCGTGGTCGGAGCGGCCGTCCACGTGCGGCAGCACCGGTCGCGCGGTCCGGGGTGACCCGGCGGGCTCGAAGGCCAGCATGAGGGTGTGCGGGAACCGCCGGCGCAGCCGGTCCATCGCCTGGGGCGGGCGCAGCGCGTCGGTGAGCGTGACGTGCAGCCAGGCGTCCTCGGCGTCGGTGTGCCGTCGGTCGGTGAGCAGGTCCTCGAGGCGACCGCGCAGGGTGCGTAGCCGGCGCGGGACGGGTGCCGGCACGAACTCGGTGCTCTCGACGCCGTCCTTGCCGAGCTCCACCAGCCAGCAGCCCTTGTGGTGCCCGGCCTCCGAGAACGAGTAGGCCAGCGGGGATCCGGAGTACCGGACGGTCTCGGTGAGTGCCTGCCGCCCGTGGAGGTGACCGAGCGCGGCGTAGTCCACACCGGTGAACAGGCCGGTCGGGGCGATCTGCAGGCCGCCGACGGAGATGTCGCGCTCGCTGTCGCTGGCCATGCCGGTGGCCGCGTCGGGGTTGCCGGCCACGAAGGCATGCGCCATCACGACCGAGCGCGCATCACGGCGGCCGGCGAGGTCGGCGTGGACCCGCCGCATCGCCTCAGCCAGCGCGGCCTCGTGCGACCGCGTCGGCAGCGCCCACGCCTGGCGCACCGCGTCGGGCTCCAGGTAGGGCAGCCCGTAGACGGCGACCGGACCGTGCGCGTCCTCGACCAGCACCGGGCTGCCCACGTCCTGCCACCGGGTGCGCAGGTGCACGCCGGCCACGTCGGCGAGGCGGGAGTTGAAACCGAGACGGATGTGGGAGTCGTGGTTGCCGCTGGTCACCACCACCTGCGCCCGCGAGTCGGCGAGCCGCGCGAAGGTCTCGTCGGCCAGCTCCACGGCGTCGACGGGTGGCAGTGCCCGGTCGTAGACGTCCCCGGAGACGACGAGGAGGTCGACCCGCTCCGCCTCGATGGTGGCCAGCAGGTGGTCGACGAACGCGGCCTGAGCCTCGAGGAGGCCCACCCGGTGGAAGGAGCGCCCCAGATGCCAGTCGGAGGTGTGAAGGATCCGCACGTCGCCCGACGCTAGACGGCGCCGCCGACAGAACCGGGTCTCACACGCCGATGCGGTCGGAGGCGGCGTAGGTCACGAACCGGTGCGGTCCGGCGAAGCCCACGGTGCACAGGCCGGCGCGCTCCGCCAGCGCCACCGCCAGGCTGGACGGCGCGCCCACGGCCACCAGCACGCCCACCCCGGCGGCCACGGCCTTCTGCACGATCTCGAAGCCGATCCGGCCGCTCACGCACAGCACCGCGGCCCCGCGGGTGCGCGCCCGCGAGCAGGCGGGCCCGACGACCTTGTCCACGGCGTTGTGCCGGCCGATGTCCTCCCGCGCCGCGAGCAGCTCGCCGCGCGCGTCGAAGAGGCCGGCGGCGTGCAGGCCCCCGGTGGAGTCGAAGACCTTCTGAGCTAGCGCGATGGCTCCGGCAGCCGGCGGACCTCGTCGGCTCAGGAGACGGCGAGTCCTCCGACCGGAGGCGCGCCACCTGCTGGAGCCCCACGACTCGTCGACGCTCTCCGCGCCGCAGACGCCGCACGCGGAGGCGGTCCTCGCCGGTCCGTCTACCGGTCACCGGGCGCGCGCAGCGGAGGAGCGGCCAGCTCGACGGTGACGACGTTGTACTCCTGCTCCGGGGCCAACTGTATTGTCAGTGCAATACTCAACCGTATGGAGTCTCTGCAGCTCCGAGCACTCCCTCCGCGTGGAGGAAACCCGCGGCGAGCTCGAAGTCGTGGCCGGGGGTGCGCATGGTCACCGCCACCCGCCGCGGCGGGGACCCGGGCGAGGCGAGCCTGATCTCCAGCGGCTCCTCGGTGGCGAGCCGGTCCTCACGTTGGCGCAGGGACTCGTCGACGTACTCGTGCACCCGCACCCGGGTCGAGGGTCCAGGTCGTCGCTTCAGGCTCACAACCGCCAGCCTATATTTGAGGCAAGGACGGGTGTCGTCTCGCGCAGCCGCCCCGCGGCCAGGGCAGCCGCCCCGGAGACCAGGCACAGGGATCGGAGGCGGGAGTGCGGAGGCGAGGGAAGTCCCCGACGCGCCACGACGACTGGACCACCGAGACGGCCTCCGGGTTCGCCCTGGCCGGGTTCCTCATCCTGGTGTTCCTCGGCTTCACGCTGCTGGCCATGGGGCCGTTGAAGGGCCTCGACACCTACTTCAACGTGACCCCGCCACCGACGGCGTGGCTCCCGGTGCTGCACGTCATCGACCGCATCGGACAGCGCGCGGTGTGCCTGCCGATCCTGGGCCTCGCCGCCTTCGTGGCCGCCCGGCGCCAGCGGTCGTGGCGCCCGGCCGTCGTCGCCGTGCTGGCCGTGCTCGGCCTCAACTTCGTCGTCGGCGTGCTCAAGCTGAGCCTCGGCCGCGCGGAACCGGAGACCGGCAACCCCGCGTTCTTCGCCGGCGGCATGGCCTACCCCTCCGGCCACACCTCGAACATCGTCCTCGTCTACGGCCTCGCCGTGTACCTGCTCGGCGCCTACGCCGCGGTGACGCGCCGCACCGTGAGGGTGATGGCCAGCGCGGTGGTCCTGCTGTCGGCGGTCATGGTCTTCACCTCGCTGACCGAGGACTGGCACTGGTTCGCCGACCTGATCAGCGGGCTGGTCGTGGGCGCGACCGTGCTGCAGCTGACCGCGTCCTTCGACCACGTGATCACCGACGAGGTGTACGACGAGCAGGTGCGCCCTGCGCTGCGCCAGGTGCTGCGCCAGCTGCTGCCACGGCGGGGCGATGGCCCGGAGCCACCGGCCGAGCAGGAGGATGCTCCTCGTGGACCATGACCTCTGCCTCGCCGACGACGTGGTGACGTTGGCGCCGCTGCACCCGGACCACGCCGAGGACCTCGCGGCGCTCGGCGATCCCGAGGCGCTGGCGTACCACACCTCGCCGCAGCCACTGACCCGCGAGGTGGCGGCCAGTGCCATCGCCGACCTGCTCGCGAACCCGGCCGTGATGCCGTTCGCGGTGCTGTCCACCGACGGGGGAGCGCTGCGCGGGATCACCTCGTTCTACGAGCACGTGCCCTCGGTGCCGCGCGTGGAGATCGGTCACACGTTCTACGGCCGCGCGTTCTGGGGCGGGGACACCAACCCGCACACCAAGCTGCTGATGCTCACCCACGCGTTCGAGACGTGGGCGTGCGCGCGGGTGGCGCTGCGCTGCGACGCGGACAACACACGCTCGGCGGGCGCCATCCGCCGGCTCGGCGCCCGACCGGAAGGGGTACTGCGCGCGCACCGGCGCCGCCACGACGGGACGGTCGCGGACACGGCGTACTTCTCGATCGTGCGCGCGGAGTGGCCACAGGTCCGCGAGGGCCTGCGCGCGCGCACCGACCGCTGAGCCCTACCGGTCGATGTCGGCCGGGGTGCGCGGGCGGGGGATCGCGACCACCTCACCGGGCAGCGCCCACTCGTCCTTGCCGAGGCGGGCCACCGGTGCCAGCCGGGAGAACTCGGGGTGCCCGTCGACGAGCACGGCCTCGTCGACGGTGATCCGCACCACGTCGCCGAGGATCATCGTGGAGTCGCCGAGCTCGGTCGTGCTGTGCAGCGTGCACTCCACGGAGACGGGGGACGCCGCGACCCGCGGAGGCCGCACCACAGCGCTGGGCTCGAGCGCGATGCCGAGGCTCGCGGCCTCGCTCTCCTCGGCGTCGAACCGGGCCGAGGTGTTGTTGACCTGCTCGATCAAGGACGCCGGCGTCAGGTTCACCACGAACTCCTCGGTGTCGCGCACGTTGCGCAGGGTGTCCTTCTTGCCCACCGAGGAGAACATCACGATCGGCGGCCGGGCGCACGCCACGGTGTAGAACGAGTGTGGCGCGAGGTTGACCACGCCGGAGGTCGACAGCGTGCTCACCCAGGCGATCGGCCGCGGCACCACGACGGCGGTCATGAGCTTGTAGAAGTTGAGCTCCGGCTGGTCGGGGGAGTACTCGGCGCGCATGAGCCGATCGTAGGTGCCTTGCGGACATGGCAGAGTGCGCCCATGAGCCAGGAGAGACACCGCAGCGTCGAGATCACCCGACAGAGCAAGGGCCACTACGAGGCGGTCAACCCCCGTGGCGGCCGACTGCGCCTGGGCACCGGCGACGACGAGCTCTTCAGTCCCGTGGAGCTGCTGCTCACCGCGATCGGCGGGTGCAGCGGCGCGGACGTCGACTTCATCACCTCCAAGCGTGCCGAGCCCGAGCGGTTCGCCGTCCGGATGCGTGCGGAGAAGGTGCGCGACGAGCACGGCAACCACCTGACCGACGTGGTGCTCACCTTCGACGTCGCCTTCTCCGACGACGAGGCCGGGGCAGCTGCGGCGGCCGTGCTGGCCTCCGCGGCGCAGGCCTCGCACGACCGGCTGTGCACGGTCAGCCGCACGGTGGAGCTGGGCACGCCGGTGTCGGTGGAGCTTCCGTGAGCACCTCGGCGAGGTCGCGCATGCGCGCGAACACGACGGCTCCCGCCGCCTCGAGCCGGGCCGCCGGCGTCAGCCCGCCCGCGAAGCCGTAGGCGGTCATCCCCGCGGCGACGGCCCCCTGGACGCCGTACACGCTGTCCCCGACGACCGCGCACCGCCGCGGCGCGGCGCGCATCGCGCCCGCGGCGTGGAGGAACAGGTCCGGCGGCACGTCGTACTCCTTCCGATCGGGGGGCAGTGGTGGCAGGCTCCCTGTTCTACTGGTTGGCGCCGCGCGCGGCGACCCGCCAGGCGTCGACCACGACGTCGTCGCGCACCACGACCAGCGCGTCGGCGAGGTTGACGGCGTTGCAGACGTGGTTCGGTACGACGCGCAGGTGGCTGCCGAGCTCGGGCCGCTCGGTGTCGTGCGGCCAGGCCACCACGGCGTGGTGCTCGGACAGCTGCACGATGCGCGCGTCCGGATGGTCCAGCAACCGCCCGTAGCCGGTGGCCCACGCCGCCCGGTCGGCCCCGAGCGCCTTGCTGCCCGCGTCCAGCACGACGTTGCCGCCGGCGTGGCTGACCACCGTGGCCAGGCAGGTCAGCGCGATCCGGTCGGGCGTGGTGGCGCCCAGCTCCCACTGCTGGGCGTCACCGAACACGTACACGCCCGGGCGCAGCTCGCCGAGGACGCCCGGTGCGACGTGCCCCACCGACGGCGTGGACCCTCCGGACAGCAGGGGAGAGGGCACCCCGTGGCACCGCAGCGACTCACCGGCCGCGCGCAGGGCCGCCTCCTCGTCACGGGCGGCGCCGTCCGGACTCTCCGGGGCGTAGCTGTGACCGGGGAACGTGAACGCACCGGTGACCTCCAGACCGGCGCGGGTGGCCGCCTCGGCGAGCGGCCCGGCCTGGGCGGGCGCCACCCCGCTGCGGTGGTGCCCGCTGTCGACCTCGACCAGGACCCGGGCGTGCGGCAGCTGGGCGGCCAGGGTCCGGGCGCCCTCGGGGGAGTCGATGCCGATCGTGAGCCGTGCTGCCTCCCGCAGCTGGCGCAGCCGGTCGCCCTTCGTCGGGTCGACCCAGAGCGGGTAGGCGATGAACAGGTCGTCGGCACCGTGCCGCGCGAAGACCTCCGCCTCGGCCACCGTGGCCACGGTGAGCCCGACGGCACCCGCAGCCAGCTGGCGCCGAGCGATCTGCGGGCACTTGTGCGTCTTGGCGTGCGGGCGCAGCGCCACGCCGAGCCGCTGGGCGGTCTCGGCCATCGCGTCGATGTTGGCCTGCAGGCGCGTCTCGTCGACCAGCAGGCACGGCGTCGACAGATGGTTCATCAGGAGCCCCCGACGCGACCGGACGACAGTGACGGAGAGTGGCCGCTCATGGTGTCAACCTACGGCGCACGGCCGGATGGGTGGAAGCATGGCCCAGGTGGGCCACTCGCGGGTCACTTTCGGACGGTAATCGCGGCAAATTCGGACATTTGGTCCCGACCCGGGGGACAGTAGTACCCGGGACACGTGCATGGGGTACGCCGAGAGGGAGGCCGCACGGCTATGACAGGTCGCGTATCGCGGGAGGCCGCGGAGCAGGACAGCGCGCTGGTCGACGAGTTCGGTCTGCTCACGCGCGCCGGCCTCCGGGCGGCGGGCCACCTGGCATTCGCGGCGGCCGGGGACGGCGCCCGGCCGGCGCTGCTGATGGTGCACGTCGACGGCGTCAACGAGGTCGCGGAGGCCGGGGGACTCGCGGCCCGCGACGAGCTGCTCGGCGTGATCGTCCAGCGCCTCACCACCGTCCTCGGCGTGCAACGTCCGGTGGCCCGCCTGGGCGACCAGGAGTTCGCGGTCCTGTTCGAGAACCTCGCCCACACGCCGGACGCGGTGGAGACCGCCGAGCGGCTGATCGCGACCGTCGTCAAGCCGGTGTTCCTGACCAGCCAGCGGCGCGCCCACCTGAGCGTGAGCGCCGGCCTCGCGACGTACGACGTGCTCGCGGAGACCGAGCACGACGAGGACCTGCTGCGGGCGGCCGACCTGGCGATGCGCGAGGCGCGTCGGGCCGGACGCAACCGGGTCGAGATCTGCACCCGTGGCCTGGTGGCCACCGCGGACGAGCGCCTGTCCATCGGGCAGGACCTGCGCCGGGCGCTGGAGGAACAGGGCCTCGACGTCTGCTACCAGCCCCTGCTCAACATCCGCGACCTGACCCTGATCGGCTTCGAGGCGCTGGTGCGCTGGCGGCACCCGGTGCACGGCCAGGTACCTCCGGACCGGTTCGTTCCCGTGGCCGAGGAGTTCGGCCTGATCACCGAGCTGGGCCGGCTGGTGCTGTCCACGGCGACCGCCCAGGTCCAGCAGTGGGCCAACGCGGTGGGACTGCCGCTGACCGTGCACGTGAACGTCTCGGCGCAGGACCTGGCCGCCGACGGGTTCGTCGACATGGTGGCCGGCTGCCTCACCGCCAGCGGGATGAGTGCGCCGCAGCTGGTGCTGGAGCTCACCGAGGCGGAGGTCATCCGCGACCTCGACGTGTCCCGGGAGCGGCTCGGCGCACTCCACGAGCTCGGTATCCGCGTCGCCGTCGACGACTTCGGCCTGGGGCGGTCCGGGCTGTCGTTCCTGCAGACGCTTCCCATCGACATCCTCAAGGTCGAGCACCCGGTCGTGGAGGACCCGGACACCCCGCGCGCCGACGACCTGCTCCGGGGCGTGATCGCGCTCGGGCAGGCGATGGACGTGCAGGTCTTCGGCGAGGGCATCGAGGACGAGGCGCAGCGCGCGTGGCTGCTCGACCAGGGCTGTACGGTCGGCCAGGGCTACCTGTTCGCGCACCCGCTGACTCCTGAGGACGCCGGCGCGTTCCTGCGCAGCGAGGTGCTCGCACCCCGCCACTGAGCCGCCGAGGCGCGCCTCTGGCATCGTGGAGGCGCGCGTGTTGCACCCCAGGCGCGGATGTGGCCCGATGTGGCCCGATGTGGCCTCGGGGGATCGGCGTCCCGTCCATCCCTCCGATTACTTGACATAATGTTGCTTATCGGCGGTACATGTGCGCGGCGGAGAGGGGCGTCCCGCCGCCGCCGACGCGCGCATCCACCGTCGCAGTCAGTTCCGCCCGGCTGTCGCAGCATCCGCACGCCGACCAGTGTGAACTGATCCCGGCGGTCGGCGAGCGATCGCCGGCCGACGCAACTCCGCCGTCCCGCCTCAGCGCGGCGGTCAGCACGCGCCCGTCAGCGCCGTGGCCCGGAGATTCCGGCCCACGGGACGACCGCGGCCTCGACGTCGGCGACCCGCACGCCTGCCGGGGCCAACCCACGCCGACCGGACACACGCCCACTGCGCCGAACTGCGCCAGCCTTCCGGGGCACGACGAGCCTTCCGGGGCACGCCAGCCTTCCGGGGCACGCCAGCCTTCCGGGGCACGCCAGCCCGACCTGACATAACTCAGGGGCGGAGCAGCACCTTGATCGCCCGGCGCTCGTCCATCGCCCGGTACGCCTCGGCCACGTCGTCGAGCGGCAACGTCAGGTCGAACACCTTGCCGGGGTCGATGTCCCCGGACAGCGTGCGCTCGAGCAGATCCGGAAGGTAGGTGCGCACCGGCGCCATCCCCCCGGCCAGCCCGACGTTGGAGGAGAACATCCGGCCGATCGGCAGCTCGATGCCGTGCGGGACGCCGACGAAGCCCACCGTGGACCCCGGGCGGGCGATCTTCACCGCGGTCTGCATGGCCGGGTCGTTGCCCACGCACTCGAGTACGGCGTCCGCGCCGATGCCCTTGGTCAGCTCGAGGATGCGCGCCTCGCCCTCCTCCCCACGTTCGGGCACGATCTCGGTGGCCCCGAACTCCACAGCCAGCTTCTGTCGCGACTCGTGGCGCGACATCGCGATCACCCGCTCGGCGCCGAGCCGAGCGGCCGCGAGGACGCCGCACAGACCCACGGCACCGTCCCCGACCACGACCGCCGTCGCCCCGGGCCGCACCCCCGCGGCCACGGCCGCGTGCCAGCCGGTGGCCATCACGTCGGCGAGCGTCAGCAGCGAGGGAACCAGGGCCTCGTCGGGCATGCCGTCGGTCTTCACCAGACTGCCGTCGGCCTCGAAGACCCGGGCGTACTCGGCCTGGCCGCCCACCGTCATACCGCGGTGCTCACACGCGGACGTGACGCCGGCCCGGCAGTGCGCGCAGGTGTTGTCGCAGTGCACGAACGGGACGATCACGAAGTCACCGGGCGCGAAGTTGCGGACGTCCCCACCGACCTCCTCCACCACGCCGACGATCTCGTGCCCGATCGGCGTCGGCTCCTCGAGGGCGTTCTCACCGCGGTAGGACCACAGGTCCGAGCCGCACACGCAGGACGCCACCACGCGCACGATCGCATCGGTGGGTGCCTCGATCGACGGGACCGGACGGTCCTCCAGGCGGATGTCGTAGGGTGCATGGATCCTGGTGGCTCGCATGACCGCCATCCTAGGCAGCCGGACGCGACCGCCCCGCGCGCGGCGGTACCGCGGCGCTACACTGAGTGCTCCGGCGCGATGCCACGGTGCGCCGCTTCCCACCGACACGGGACCCTGCCCCCTCTTTCCCGGACACACCCGCACAGAACTTCGCGATATCTCATATCTGAGATACTGTGCAGCCATGAGTGAGGACTACCTGTCCAGGATCGGCAACTTGATCCGCGACGCGCGCAAGCACCGCGGGTGGACCCAGCAACAGCTGGCCGAGGTGCTCAACACCAGCCAGAGCGCGGTGAACCGGATCGAGAAGGGCAACCAGAACCTCAGTCTGGAGATGCTGGCGCGCATCGGCGAGGCGCTCGACTCCGAGATCGTCTCGCTCGGCGCCGGCCCCACGCACCTGCGGGTGTCCGGCCCCACCGAGCTCTCCGGCAGCATCGACGTGAAGTCGTCGAAGAACGCGGGCGTGGCGCTGCTGTGCGCCTCGCTGCTCAACCGCGGGCGTACGACGCTGCGCCGCGTGGCCCGCATCGAGGAGGTCAACCGGATTCTCGAGGTGCTGAGCAGCATCGGCGTCCAGAGCCGGTGGCTCAACGCGGAGAACGATCTGGAGATCGTCCCCCCGGCCGAGCTGGACCTCGGCCACATCGACGAGGAGGCGGCCCGTCGTACCCGCTCGATCATCATGTTCCTCGGCCCCCTCATGCACCGTGAGGACACCTTCGAGCTCCCCTACGCCGGCGGCTGCGACCTCGGCACGCGCACCGTCGAGCCGCACATGGCGGCCCTGCGGCCGTTCGGCCTGGAGGTGAAGGCCACCGAGGGCAGCTACCACGCCACGGTGAACCGGGCCATCGCTCCCCTGCGCCCGATCGTGCTGACCGAGCGCGGTGACACCGTCACCGAGAACGCCCTGCTCGCCGCCGCGCGACACGACGGCGTGACGATCATCCGCAACGCCAGCCCGAACTACATGGTGCAGGACCTGTGCTTCTTCCTGGAGAAGCTGGGCGTGCGCATCGAGGGCATCGGCACCACCACGCTGACCGTGCACGGGAAGCCCGAGATCGACGTCGACGTCGACTACGCGCCCTCCGAGGACCCGATCGAGGCGATGTCGCTGCTGGCAGCGGCCATCGTGACGAGGTCCGAGATCACCATCCGGCGGGTGCCGATCGAGTTCCTCGAGATCGAGCTCGCGCTCCTCGAGGAGATGGGCTTCGACTACCACCGCAGCGAGGAGTACCTCGCCGCCAACGAGCACACCCGGCTGGTGGACATCACCACGAAGGTCTCGGAGCTGCACTCCCCCATCGACAAGATCCACCCGATGCCGTTCCCCGGCCTCAACATCGACAACCTGCCGTTCTTCGCGGTGATCGCGGCGGCCGCCGAGGGACAGACCCTGCTGCACGACTGGGTGTACGAGAACCGGGCGATCTACCTCACCGAGCTGAACAAGCTCGGCGCCCAGGTCAAGCTGCTCGACCCGCACCGGGTGATGATCGAGGGGCCGACGCGGTGGCGCGCCACCGAGATCGTCTGCCCGCCGGCGCTGCGCCCGGCGGTGGTGATCCTGCTGGCGATGCTGGCCAGCAAGGGAACGTCGGTGCTGCGCTCGGTCTACGTGATCAACCGCGGCTACGAGGACCTCGCCGAGCGGCTGAACAGCCTGGGCGCCAGCATCGAGACGTTCCGCGACATCTGAGGCGCGCCGTTCGAGACGGCGCGCACCGCGCCCGGTGCCCCGCCGAGTGCCAGTCGCCCTGGAGCTGTGAGGGTTCCTCGCTGCGCAGCACGTCACCGTCGCTCACCACGACGCGAGCAACAAGGGCGCCTCGGTGCTGCGCTCGGTGTACGTCATCAACTGGGGCTACGGCCGAACGACCTAGGCGCCAGCATCGACACGTGCCACATCTGAGCAGTGAGCGGGCAGTACGCAGCGCACCGGTGGGGTGCCGCAGGGTAGCCCAGCACGAGGGCGGCCCCTGGCTCGTGACCGTGCGGGTGATCCCTCGAGTCGGGTTGGTGGCCACCCCGTTGGCGGGTCGGGACTGCCCGTCGGCGCTATGTCTGCTCGTCTCGTCCCGCGTTTAGCGTGACGAGACAAGGGCCCTCACCTGCGGACACCGAGGTGCTCGCAGGCACGGGGGACGGCCCGATCTGAGGAGCAGAGCATGGGTGTAAAGCGACTTCTCGCCGCGGGACTGGGTGCGCTCGCGCTCACCGCGGCAGCCACGGCTGTGGGCGCCCCTGGCGCACAGGCGGCCGCGAACGCGTCCGTGACGATCGTCCACGGCATTCCCAACACGCCTGTCGACGTGTACGCGAACAACAAGAAGATCCTCAGCGACTTCAACTTCAAGTCCGTCGCCGGCCCCTTGACGCTGCCGGGCGGCTCCTACGACCTGGCCTTGCGCAAGGCCGGCTCGTCGTCGACCAGCAAGCCGATCCTGTCCGCCACGAAGCAGGTCCCGGCGGGAGCCAACGTCTCGGTCGTCGCCGACCTGACGGCCTCCGGGACGCCCAATCTGGTGGCCTTCGCCAACAACACCGCAGCCGTGGGCGCCGGCCAGGGACGCATCGTCGTCAGGCACACGGCGGCCGCGCCGGCGGTGGACGTCTACGCCGGCGGCAACAAGGCCGTCAGCGGCCTGACGAACGGCAACGAGCAGGCTCTGACCGTGCCGGCCGGGACGGTGTCGGCCAAGGTGACCCTGGCCGGCAAGACCAGTGCGGTCATCGGCCCCGTGAACGTCCCGGTCAACTCGGGGATGGCGACCGTGGTCTACGCCGTCGGCTCGGCATCCGGGAACAGCCTCACCGCGGTCACCCAGACCTACCCGCTGGGTGGAGCGCCCTCCGGCGTCCAGGCCGGCAGCGGCGGTCAGGCAGGGACGGTGGCCGCCTGGCCTTACGTGCTCGTCGGTCTCGCCGGGGCGGGACTGGCCGTGGCCGGCGGGCGCCGTCTGGCCCGCCGCTGACCGTGGCGCGTGGCTGGCGGCGGGCGCGCCGCGCACTCGCCGCGATCTCGGTGGTGGCCGGGGTGATGATCGTCGCCGGTGCCGGCGTGGCCTACGAGCAGGCCCGACGGGGCCTCGTGGTCAACGTCGGGGAGGTCCCCGGCACGCGCTCCTCGGCCACCCCGGCGACCGGCCCGCCGGCCGCGCACCCGCATCGACCCCGGGCGCACACCACCCGGCCGCGGCCCTCGGTCGTCCACCGGTCCCGGGCACCTACCAGACTGAGCGTACCCAGCCTGGGCGTGGACGCCCGGGTGATCCCGGTCGGGGTCGACCGCCGAGGCGGCCTCGGCATCCCGGCGGACCCGAGAACGGTGGGCTGGTGGGCCGGCAGTGCCGCCCCCGCGGCGTCGGCCGGCGGCACCGTCCTGGTCGGCCACGTCGATTCCGCAACCGCGGGTCCCGGGGCATTGTTCCTGCTCCGGGAGGTCGCGCTGGGACGCATCATCCGTGTGTCGGCCGGCCGCGCGACGTATACGTACACCGTGACCGGCGTGCGGACCGTCCCCAAGGCGAGGCTGCCGTCCCTCGGCCTGTTCGACCCCCGAGGCCCGCGCCGGCTGGTGATCCTGACCTGCGGCGGCGCGTTCGACCGGGCCACCCGCCAGTACCTCGACAACCTGGTGGTGTACGCCAGGCCCTCGCCCGGCAGCTGAGTCCGGGGGCAGGGCAGCGTCTGGGCCATGAAGAGCATCGCGTCCACCACGGTGCCCAGGTGTGCGTCACGTGGGTACGACATGTGCGCACGGCGGGAGCCGTCCGTGCAGGAGGGATACAGCCAGTCAGCTGAAGAGCGTCTCCACGAACGCGCGTGCGGCGGGGCGGTGGGTCTCCGGAGGGGCGACCATGTCCTCGGTGATCCGCGGCATCGGTTGGGTGACCGGGCCGCTGCCGCGGTGCCAGTCGTTCTCGGCGTCCACCAGGTTTCCGAGCTCGGCCCTCTCCAGGAAGATGCCCTCGCACCGGGGGCACTGGTGCACCGTGGCGCCGCCGGCCTCGCGGGGGGTCATCGTCGACTGGCACTGGGGACAGGTGAGATCGTCCATGACCCGACCGTACCCGGCTGTCGGCCGAACACGAGTCGTGACCGCGCGTTGTGGGCGGGGCCGACCCCCTGCGCCCGCATAATGCATGGGTGAGCCGACCCCGCACCGGTTTCCCCTTCCTGGACACCGGCCTCGACCAGCCCGGGGCGGTGCTGGCCTTCGCGCATCGCGGCGGCGCCTTCCACCCGGACCTCGAGGGACTGGAGAACACGCTCACCGCCTTCCGGCACGCGGTCGACCTCGGCTACCGCTACCTGGAGACCGACGTGCACGCCACCCGCGACGGTGTGCTGATCGCCTTCCACGACGCCGTGCTCGACCGGGTCACCGACCGCCGCGGCGAGATCGCGACGCTGTCGTACGACGAGGTGGCCGCCGCCGTGGTCGGGGGACGCGAGGAGGTGCCGCGGTTCGACGTGCTGCTGGAGGCGTTCCCCCACGCCCGGTTCAACATCGACCTCAAGGCGGAGGCGGCCGTCGAGCCGCTCGCCCGGCTCGTGGAGGTCCACGGCGCCCACGACCGGATCTGCGTCGGGTCGTTCTCCGAGCGGCGCCTCGCACGGTTCCGTCGGCGGGTCGGCCCGCGGGTCGCCACCTCCTGCGGGCCCCGGTCGCGGCCCTGACCCGGCTGCTCCCGCGCCGGTCGGTGCTCGACGTACTCACCCGCAGGCGGGGGGCGCACTGCAGGTGCCGCACCGCCGCGGGCGCCTGACCGTGGTGACCCCTGACTTCGTCGCACGTGCGCACGCAGGTGGTCGCCCGGTGCACGTCTGGACGATCGACGACGTCGACGAGATGCACCACCTGCTCGACCTCGGGGTCGACGGGATCATGACCGACCGCACCGACGTGCTGCGCGAGGTCCTCCTCGCACGAGGCCAGTGGATGGGAGCAGCCTGATGAGCGCACACACGCCCGGCCCGGGGGTGGCGAACCTGGAGCCGCTGGCGCGGCGCAAGGAGCAACGCGCCTGGTACTGGTACGACTGGGCCAACTCCGCCTATGTCACCACGACCGCGGCGGTGCTCTTCTCGCCGTACCTCACCTCCGTCGCGGAGGTGGCTGCCTGCGGCCGGGCCGGGACCGCCGCGCGGCCGTGCACCCAGGACCTCTCGGTGCTGGGGGTGAGCATCTCCCCCGGCTCGCTGGTGTTCTACATCGTCACGCTCACCACCATCCTGTCCGCGTTCGTCCTCCCCGTGGTCGGAGCGGCGGCGGACCGCTCCTCGCACAAGTCCACCACGATGGGCCGCTACGCCTGGGCCGGCAGCATCGCGGCCGGGCTGATGTTCTTCGTGACGGGCGCGAACTGGGTGCTGGGCGCCGTGCTGCTGCTCGTGGCGACGCTCTGCCTGGGTGCGTCCCTGGTCGTCTACGACTCGATCCTGTGCGACATCGCCACCCCCGACGAGCGCGACCGGGTGTCCTCGCGCGGGTGGGCACTCGGCTACCTCGGTGGCGGCCTGTTGCTGGGGGCGAACTTCGTGCTGCTGAAGCTGATGCCCGACGACCAGGGACTGGCGGTGCGCCTCTGCCTGCTCTCCGCCGCGGTGTGGTGGGCTGCGTTCACGCTGATTCCCTACCTCGGCGTGCGCAACCGGCCCCCGATCAACGTGGTCCCGGAGAGCGGCGGCCTCGTGCGGCAGAGCTTCGGGCAGCTGTGGCAGACGCTGAAGGACCTGCGCGCGTTCCCGGTGACGCTCACCTTCCTGATCGGGTACCTGTTCTACAACGACGGCATCCAAACGGTGATCTACGCGGCCTCGGTGTACGGCGAGAAGCAGCTCGGCTTCGCGAAGGCCACGGTGCTGATGGCCTTCCTCGTCGTGCAGTTCGTCGGCATCGTCGGCGCGCTGGTGTTCGGCAAGGTCGCCGAGCGGGTCGGGGCCCGCCAGGTCATCCTGGCCGGGCTGGTGATCTGGGTGCTCGTTGTCACCGTCGGCTACTTCACGCCTCGTGGCAGCTTCCCGGCGTTCCTGGGGCTGGCCGTCGGCATCGGCGTGGTGCTGGGCGGCACCCAGGCCCTCTCGCGCTCCTTCTACAGCCTGCTGATCCCGCGGGGACGGGAGGCGGAGTACTTCTCGCTGTACCAGGCCGCCGAGCGCGGCACCAGCTGGCTCGGGACGCTGGTCTTCGGCCTCGTGCAGCAGGCCACACATTCGTACCGGCCGGCGCTGCTGGCGCTGATGGCGTTCTTCATCATCGGGTTCGTGTTCCTCGCGCGGGTGAACACCGCGGAGGGCATCCGCGAGGCCGGCAACACCGCACCCGTGGTGGTCTGACGGGCCGCAGCCGCCGCCCGGCCGGCCGTGTAGGCAAGGCAGATCCGGGTAACCAACGTGTGCTGGAGCACAACACCGGCGGCCCGTGGAGGGAATCTCTGGGGGCGCCGGTTCGTTGTGCGACATGGAGGGCCCGTCCGCGACCGCAGGCGAGGTGCCTTCGCGAACGTACGGGGACCAATCACAGGAGGTGGCTCATGGGAGAGCGGACACTGCGCGGCGCCCGCCTCGGGGGCCAGAGTTTCGAGGACGAACGCGGCATCGAGTTCGCCGCAAGACAGAACATCGCCTACGTGTGCAAGCAGGGGCACGAGTTCGAGATCCCGATGTCGGTCGAGGCGGAGGTGCCGGCGACCTGGGAATGTCCCCGCTGTGGCGCCGCGGCGCTGAGCAAGGACGGCCGGACTCCGGAGGAGAAGGCCGAGAAGCCGGCCCGCACCCACTGGGACATGCTCCTCGAGCGCCGCTCGATCAAGGAGCTCGAGGACATCCTCACCGAGCGGCTGGAGCTGCTGCGCGGCGGGGAGATCGGCCCCGCGCACCTGCACCGCGCGAACGCCAAGAAGAGGGTCAAGTCCGCCTGAGCGGCGGGCTCACTCGTCGACGACCTCGCCCTGGACCACCGAATCGGGTCCGGGGCGTTGTCGTGTCCGGGTCCCCGGTCGTGACCACGCGGCGGAGGATGTCGTCACGAGCAGGCGACGGCTGAGGAAACGGGTCAGCGCCCCGCGCGCCAGCGGCCGGGTGGGCGGCAGCACGAAGAAGAACCCCAGCGCATCGGTGACGAAGCCGGGGGTGAGCAGCAGGGTGCCGCCGACCAGGATCAGCGCCCCGTCCGCGAGCTCGGTGGCCGGCATGCGCCCGGCGCCGAGCGCCTCGCGCAGTGCCCGCCAGGCCCGGATTCCCTCCCGCTTGAGCAGGACGGCGCCGAGCACGCTGTCGGCGATGAGGAGCAGCACCGTCCAGAGGGCACCGATGGCCTGCCCGACCTGGATCACCAGGTAGATCTCGAGCAGGGGCAGCCCGAGGAACAGCAGCACGCTCGCCCACCAGGGCAACCGACGCCTCATCGCGATCCCTCCTCGGCTCAGGCCCTCACCTTCGAGACTACGCCGCGCACCTGAGCGCGCCGCTGGCGCAGGCCCCAGCCGGTGATCCGGCGCAGCGACTCGAGAGCCACGTCGCGGCTCATCTTCGACTCCCCACGCACCCGCTCGACGAACTCGATGGGGATCTCGACCACGCGCAGCCCGGCCTGCAGGGACCGGAACGCGAGATCGGTCTGGAAGATGTAGCCGGCCGACTCGACGCTGCCGAGGTCGATCTTCTCCAGGGTGCTGCGACGGAACACGCGGTAGCCGGCGGTCACGTCCCGCAGCGGGATCCCGAGCAGCAGCCGCGCGTAGAGGTTGCCTCCCATCGAGAGCGCCTTGCGCGACATCGGCCAGTTCACCACCGACCCGCCCCGCACGTAGCGGGAGCCGATGACCAGGTCGGCGTCCTCCAGCGCCGCCAGCAGCCGGGGCAGCTGCTCGGGCTGGTGGGAGCCGTCGGCGTCCATCTCCCCCACGACGTCGTAGCCGCGCTCGAGTGCCACCGCGAAACCATGCAGGTACGCCGCACCCAGGCCCGCCTTCGCGGTGCGGTGAAGGACGCTGATCTGCGGGTCCTCGGCGGCCAGCTCGTCGGCCACGGCACCGGTGCCGTCGGGTGAGCCGTCGTCGACCACCAGCACGTCCGCCTGCGGCACCGCCGCACGCAGCCGGCCCACGATCCAGGCCAGGTTGTCCCGCTCGTTGTAGGTGGGGACGACCATGACGACCCGGGTCAGGTCTGCTGTGCCCATGCCTTCCTCTCGGTCTCCGTCTCGCTGTCGGGCGCCGCGACCGGTGCCGGTCGCGCGCGCCGACGATAGCGGAGCAGCGCCGCCGCGAGCAGGGAAAGCAGCGACACGGCCGCCAGCCCGGCCTCGACCCAGCCGCCGAAGCGCACCGCGGCCGTGAGCCCGTGCCGCAGGACGATGCGCTCCTCGAGCACCCGCTGCACCTGCGCCGGGGCACGGGCCACCACGTGCCCGTCGGGGGCGATCACGCCGGAGATGCCGTTGGTGGAGGCCACCACCACGTAGCGGCCGGTCTCGATAGCCCGCAGCCGCGACATCGCGAACTGCTGCTCGACCTGGCCGGTGCCGGTGTAGGTGGCGTTGTTCGTCGGTACGACGACCACGTCCGCGCCCTTGCGCACCACGGCGCGCACCATGCCGTCGTAGGCGACCTCGAAGCACATCAACGTGCCCACCCGTGCCGGACCCACGCGCAGCACCCCGGTGCGCCGCCCGGGGATCATGTCGGAGGGGATCTGGGCCAGGGCCGGCACGAGCGGTGCCAGCATGCCGCGCAGGGGGATGTACTCCCCGAAGGGCACCCCGTGCTCCTTGTCGTAGAACGCACCGGGCCGGCCGTCGGCCGACCACACGATGGCGCGGTTGTACCAGCCGGAGCCCGCGCGGTCGCCGACGACGGCACCCATCAGCAGCGGCGCCCCGACGGCCCGGGCGGCCTGTCCGATCTGCGCGGCCGCGGTCGGGTCGGCGTACGGGTCGATGTCGGAGGAGTTCTCCGGCCAGAGCACGAAGTCCGGCCGAGGCGCCTTTCCCGCCTCGATCCGGTCGGCGAGGTCGAGCGTGGCCTGCACGTGGTTGTCGAGGACCGCGCGTCGTTCGGCGAACGCTTCGAGGCCCTTCCCCGGGACGTTGCCCTGGACGGCCGCCACCCGCACGTGCGTGAGCTGCGCCGGGTCGGCGGCCCGGTTGACCGGGGTGGCGGAGGCGGCGCCGGCGAGCACCACGGTCGCAGCGACCGCCCCGACGGCGGCCAGTGCCCGTCGCGGGCTGCGGTGCGCGGCTCCGCGCGCCCTCAGCACCGTCAGCGCAGCCCACGCGAGCGTCGTCCCGACCAGCGCGACCGCGAGCGTGACCCCGGCCGGACCGACGTAGGCGAACCACGGTGCGACCGGCGTGTCCACCGTGGCGAAGGCGAGCCGGCCCCAGGGGAAGCCCCCGAAGGGGACCCGGCTGCGCAGGGCCTCCACGAGGACCCACGACGAGGCCGCCCAGAGCGGCCACCACGGCAGCCGCCGCACCACGGCCGTGGCGAGGCCCGCGAGGCCGTAGAACAGCCCCTCCACGAGGGCGAGGGGCACCCAGGCGTACCAGCCGATGACGGTGAGCCACGGCAGCAGAACCAGCATGAACACGGCCCCGAAGAGCGCCCCGAGCCGGAAGCCTCGCGCCGGCGTGACTCCCGTGCTCGCCAGTGTCACGGCGGCGACGGCCAGCGGCAGAAGGTACACCCAGTGGTACGGCTCGAAGGAGAGCGCCGCGGCTCCCCCGGCGGCCGCGCAGGTGAGCGCACGCACGCGAGATCTCACCGCTCCACCTCCACGCACCGCGACCCGAGAACTGCGCACTCCAACCTAGCCGACGCCGGCCAACGAGGAGCGGGGACGCGAAAAGGGTCCGCGACCCTTCGGACCGGCCGCGCTCGCGCTGGCTGCGCGAGACACGGTCGTTGTCTACTGGGTGACGGACCCTTCTCGTTGCTCACCCCGAGGCGGCGCCGCCGATCGTCTCGGGCCGCGTCCGGCCTGGAATCGTGGTTTCCGACCCCGGTGACGCGGCCACCTGGAGGTCGGCGCGTCGCCTCGGCCTGCTTGGTGGACCGAGGGGAACTCTGCGCCGGACGTGAGGGTATGTCAACCGGCCGATTACCGCGGAAATCCCCTGTTTTCGCAGGTCACCGGCGTTTCCCGTTGTGGAGAGTTCACCAAGAATTTTTGCCTGCCGCGGCGTGTCTCCTTGCGACACGCCGCCTATGCCCGCGGGGGTACGACGACCGTGCCGGTGGCCGTGGTGGCGACGATCGGTTCTGCGAGCATCTCGGCCGCCGACTCCGAGCGGTCGGGACGGCCTCGGCCCACGACCCGGACGGTGAACTCCATCGTCCGCGAGCGGGTCCCGACCCGCACGATCTCGGCGGTCACCTCGAGCACGTCCCCTGCCCGGACGGGGGCCTTGAACTGCACGTCGGAGTACGACGCGAACAGGCCCTCGTCGCCGTCGGTGCGCAGGCACATCTCCGTGGCCACGTCCCCGAAGAGGCCCAGGGAATAGGCGCCGTCGACGAGGTTGCCGGCGTAGTGGGCGTGAGAGTACGGCACGTAGCGGCGGTGGATGACGGTCAGGCCCTCCTGCGCCGTCGAGGCGGTGTCGCTCATGAGGCCTTCGCTCTCGGGGTGGTCGGACGGTGGGTGACCAGGCGGTCCACGAGGAAGGAGGCCACCTCGCCGGGCGTGGTGCCGCGGCCGAAGACGCGGTCCACGCCGAGCTCGTCGGCCATCGCCTCGTCGAAGCGAGGCCCGCCGACGACCAGCAGCGGGCGCCGGTCACTGGGGTAGGCCTCACGGAAGGCCGCGGACATCTCCTTGGTGTTGAGCAGGTGCGCGTCGCGCTGGGTGACGACCTGGGAGACGAGTACGGCGTCGGCCTTCTCCGCCTGCGCCCGGGCCACCAGCTGCGGCACCGAGACCTGGGCACCGAGGTTGACCACCTTGATCTCGCGGTAGTACTCCAGGCCCTTCTCCCCCGCGAACCCCTTGATGTTGAGGATCGCGTCGATGCCGACCGTGTGGGCGTCGCTGCCGATGCAGCCGCCGATGACGGTCAGCCTGCGGCGCAGCCCGCGCTTGATCTCGGCGTTGACCTCCTTGGGGGTCAGCAGCGGGAAGTCGCGCTCGACGACCTGCACCTGGGAGGTGTCCACCAGGTGGTGGACGCGGCCGTAGACCACGAAGAACGTGAAGTCGGGACCCATGGGCTTGGCGTGGACGACCAGCGCGGGGTCCATGCCCATCTTGTGCGCCAGCTGTGCCGCGGCCCCCTCCGCCACCTTCGAGTGCGGGATCGGCAGCGTGAAGGACAGCTGCACCATGCCGTCGCCGGTGGTGTCGCCGTAGGGCCGGACGATGCGTCCCTCCTCGGTCGCCATGGTCACTTCTCCTCCAGGATCTCGAGCGCGGGGTTGTAGTAGGACGACGCCTTCCTCGCCACGCCGTCGAGGCCCTTGCCCGCGTCGGCGGGCCGCTTCATGAGCCCGAAGGTGCCGTCCGCGATCGCGGCCAGCAGCGCCGGGTCGCCGGCCTGGTCGGAGTCGCCGACGATCTTCTCCAGCAGGTCGATGCTCTCGGCGAGCACCTGGCGCGCCCGTTGGGCGATGAACCCGTCGGGCGCGGGCCGGAAGTCCTCGTGCAGGTTGCCCGCGGCGTTCATCACGTAGCGCACGTTCTGCAGCGCCAGGTCACGGTCGGAGAGCCACGGCGTGACGACCGCCTCGGTCATCATCCCGACCAGCAGGATGTCCTGGCGGGTCATCGTCCCCACCAGGTTGAAGAACGCGTCGAGCATGTAGCCGCGGAAGATGTCCCCGGTCATGTGCCGCGTCGGCGGCATCCACTTCAGCGGCGCCTTCGGGAACAGCTCGCGGGCCAGCAGCGCGTGCGCCAGCTCCATCCGGAACGAGTCGGGCACCTCGGGGTTGATCTCGAACGCGTGCCCGAGTCCGAGCTGCCAGTCCTCGAGCCCGGCCTCCTTGGCGAAGTACTCGTTGAGGAGCTGGGACACCGTGACCGTGTGCGCGGCCTCGACCGCGTCGGCGGTGGTGAGGTAGTTGTCCTCGCCGGTGTTGATCACGATGCCGGCGCGGGCGTGCACTTGCCGGCTGAAGCGCTGGTCGACGAAGGTGCGCACCGGGTTGATGTCGCGGAAGAGGATGCCGTACATCGAGTCGTTGAGCATCATGTCCAGGCGCTCGAGGCCGGCCAGCGCGGCGATCTCCGGCATGCACAGGCCCGAGGCGTAGTTGGTCAGCCGGACGTAGCGGCCGAGCTCCTTGCTGGACTCGTCCAGCGCCGCGCGCATCAGCCGGAAGTTCTCCTGGGTCGCGTACGTGCCGGCGAAGCCTTCCCGGGTGGCGCCCTCGGGGACGTAGTCCAGCAGCGACTGTCCGGTCGAGCGGATCACCGCGATGATGTCGGCTCCCTCACGGGCGGCCTGTTGCGCCTGCGGGATGTCCTCGTAGATGTCGCCGGTGGCCACGATCAGGTAGATCCACGGCTTGTGGTCGGGGTCGCCGAGGCGCCGTACCAGCCGTTCGCGTTCGCGACGGCGGGCGTCGACCTGCTTGATGCCCCCGCCGACGGCCTTCCGGGCTGCCGCGCGGGCGCGGGGCAGCTCGCGGCCCTCGGGCACCCGGAAGCGCACCGAGCCCGCGGACGCCTTCTGGGCCAGCACGGTGAGGTCGTCGGCCTCGCCGCGCACCAGCGCGTCCCAGACCGGCAGCGCGGCGCCGTGCTCGAGCCCGACGTCGCCGCGTACGGCGTCGAGCAGGCGGTTCACCCACGGGATCCCGTCGGCGTCCGCGCCGCTGAGCCCGGCCAGCCGCAAGGTGGCACGCTCCACCGAGACCGTGGTGTGCTGGCGAGCCAGGTTGACGATCGGTCGCCCGGCCTGGCGGGCCAGCGCGCGCGCCTTGCGCACCGTCACCGGGTCGAGGTCGAGCTTCTTCTCCACCGGGCGCGTGCGGGCCGCGGCCCGCGGGGTCGAGGTTGTCGAGCGCTTTCCTGAGCTGGTGGAAGAGGCCATCTAGATGAGTACTCCCGGTTCTTCGAAGGCGACCTCCCCACCGACGAGCGTGAGGACGCAGCGCGGCAGGTCGAGGTCGGGGTGGAGGTCGGGCAGGTGCGGCACGCCCGCCCGCGGGTCGGTGGACCAGGCGGCTACCCGGGTGTCGGGCGTCTGGATGACGAGGTCGCCGGAAAGGTCCCACACCGCCAGCGAGGCCGGCGCGCCGAGCGCGATCACGCCACCGTCGTCGCGCCGGGCCGCGCGCCAGCCACCGCGGGTGTGGGCGTTGAAGGCGGCCCGCACGGTGACCCGCTCGGCGTCGGTGCGGTGCCAGGCGGCCGCGCGCACCCCGGCCCACGGGCCGAGTGAGGTGACCGGCGCGTCGGAGCCGAACGCGAGCGCGACCCCGGCCCGGTTCAGCGAGGCGTAGGCGTTCATCGGTCGGGCCCGGTCCGCGCCGAGCCGCTGGGCGTACAACGAGTCGGGGCCGCCCCACAGCTCGTCGAAGACCGGCTGCATGCTCGCGGTGATGCCGAGAGCGCCGAGCAGCTGCATCTGGTCGGGTTCCACCATCTCGAGGTGCTCGAGGCGGTGGCGGCCCTGGACGAGCGCCTGCTCCCCCACCTCCTTGGCGGCCTGGCGCAGCCCCTCGACGAGCTCTGCGGTCGCGCGGTCGCCGATCACGTGGAAGCCGGCCTGCAGCCCGGCGCGGGTGCAGGCCACCACGTGGGCGGCGACCTGCTCGGCGGTGAGGTAGAGGTGGCCGTTGCCGTCGCTGTCGGCGTAGGGCGCGTGCAGCGCGGCGGTGCGCGAGCCGATCGAGCCGTCGAGGCACAGGTCCCCGGCGGCCCCGGCGCAGCCGAGCTCCGTGGCCTGCTCGACCGCGCCCAGCTCCCCCCAGTAGCCGACCACCTCGGGCAGCGTGCGGGCCGCGGCCAGCGCCCGCGCGGTCGTCAGGTCCTCCGGGAGCGAGATGTGCGGCGCGCCGAGCTCGTGCACCATGCCGATCCCCTGCCGGGCCGCCTCGCCGAGGGCCAGCGCGATCGCCTCCTCGCGTGCCGAGGTGGGCAGCAGCCGGATCAGACCCGTGCGGGCGGCCGCGTGGGCGTCGCGCGCGACCTGACCGCGCGCGTCGTACCCCTCGGCGTGCACCACGTCGGGGCAGGCATCGAGGAAGGCCGTGGAGACGACCGCGGAGTGCTCGTCGATGCGGGAGAGGTAGACCGCCTTGCCGTCGGCGGCCCGGTCGAGCTCCTCGCGCGTGAACGCGCGTCCTTCCGGCCACAGCGTCTCGTCCCAGCCGTGCCCGACCACCACCGGCAGCGGGGTGGTGTGGCAGCGGGCGGCCAGGACGTCCAGGGCCTCGTTCAGGCTGGTGCAGCCGGTGAGGTCGACGCCGGCGAGCGCGAAACCGGTCTGCGCGAGGTGGACGTGGGCGTCGACGAACGCCGGCGTCACCAGCCGGCCGTCGAGGTCGATGATCCGGTCGGCGTTGTCGGCGAAGTGCGCGGCGGCGTCGTCGTCCCCGGTCCACACGACCTCGCCGTTCTCCACGGCGAGGGCGCTCGCGTGCGGGTCCGCGGGCGTGTGGACGTAGCCACCACGAAGGAGAAGTCGGGTCACCGGGTCATCCTCGCAGCCTCACAGACGGCGTTCGAACAGGCTCCGGACCCCGCTGCCTGCGCGTAGCAAGGACAGCGCGTAGTCCGCGTGCCCGGGCACGTACCCGTTCCCGACGAGCATGGTCACGTCCGCGGCCAGCCCTTCCGCGCCCAGCGCTGCCGCGCTGAACGAGGTCGCCATGGAGAAGAAGATGACCGTGCCGCCGTCGCGGGTCGCCAGGATCGCGCCCCCTTCGCAGCCGGGGACGTCGACGCAGACCACCGTCACGTCGGCGGGACCGCCCGCGGCGGCCACCGCCTCGGACAGCGCGACGGGGTCCCGGGCGTCGGCGAGCGCGACCGCGTCGGCGATCTCGGCGTCGGCGAGCAGGTCGGCCTCCGCCCGGACCGGCACCACCCCGATGGTGCGCGCCGCCCCGGCCTCCCGCGCGGCGGCCAGCGACAGCGAGCCGGACTTGCCGGCGCCGCCGACCACGGCGACCACCGGATCGGCGTACTGCCGCACCACCCGGGCGGTGAGTGCCGGCGCCCCGCACACGTCCATCACCGACAGCGACAGCTCGGCGGGCAGGTCGTCGGGGATCACCGCCGCGATCGAGCGGCCGAACAGGACCGCGTAGCCGTCGGCGGGCACCTGCTCGCTGCGCCCGTCCCAGCCGGCGAGCCCGTCCTCGATGACCAGCGGGGTGAGCGTGAGCGAGACCAGCGTGGCGACCCGGTCACCGGGCTTCAGGCCGAGCGGCGAGTCCGGACCGACCTCCTCCACGGTGCCGACCAGCATGCCCCCGGACCCGGTCTCGGGGTTCTGCATCTTGCCGCGGGTGCGGACGATGTCGAGCACCGCACGGCGTACGGCGTCGCCGTCCCCGTCGTGGGTGCGTTCGAGCTGCCGGAACGACGCGGCGTCGAGGTTGAGCCGCTCCACGCGGATGCGGACCTCGTCCGGCCACAGGTCGCGGCGCGTGTCGAGGCGGAGGGCCGCTTGGGGCAGCACGCCGCGAGGTTCCAGCACTCGGTGCAGCCCCACGGGGCTGCTCTGCGCAGCGTGGGTCACGGCGCGTCCTCCCGAAGAATCGTCCAGCAGCGGGAAATCTTGCGGTGTCACATTCGACAGACCGCATGTTCTTTGCGTACTGTGGCACGTGAGGGCTGCGTCACACAAACCGACGCGCCCCGTGCCGTGCCCATCCGGCCGGCCCCTGTCGCACACCGACGACGACCAGCGAGGAGCGTTCATGAGCATCGAGACCGCCATCGGCCTGGACACCGGACAGCCCTACCCCTACCGCCGGGTCGAGCTGGCCGAACCCGACTGGACCCGGTTCCCGGGCTGGAAGGACGTCACCCGCGAGGAGTGGGAGTCGGTCCAGTGGCAGCGCGCGCACTGCATCAAGAACGTCACCCAGCTGCGGGCGCTGTGGGGCGATCTGGTCGACGAGTCGTTCTACGCCGACCTCGAGCGGGACCAGCGCGAGCGTGCCACGATGTCGATGCTGGTCCCCCCGCAGATGATGAACACCATGGCGCCTCGCCAGACGCCGCGCGGTGCGGGCTCGCTGACCGAGGCCATGTACGCCGACCCGGTACGCCGCTACATGCTGCCGGTGTTCTCGGACCGTCGTACCGACTGGCCCTCGCACCCCTACGCCACCCGCGACTCCCTGCACGAGCACGACATGTGGGTCGCCGAGGGGCTCACCCACCGCTACCCCACCAAGGTGCTCGCCGAGCTGCTGCCGACCTGCCCCCAGTACTGCGGCCACTGCACCCGCATGGACCTGGTGGGCAACTCCACCGCGGTCATCGACAAGCTCAAGTTCTCCGCCAAGCCGGTGGACCGGCACGCGGCGATGCTGGAGTACCTCGCCCGGACGCCGTCGGTGCGTGACGTGGTCGTCTCCGGCGGGGACGTGGCCAACCTCCCCTGGCCGCGGCTGGAGGACTTCCTCACCAAGCTGCTCGAGATCGAGAACATCCGCGACATCCGGCTGGCCACCAAGGCGCTCATGGGCATGCCGCAGCACTGGCTGGCCGACGACGTACGCGCCGGCATGGAGCGGGTCGCGCGGATCGCACGCGAGCGCGGAGTCTCCATCGCGATCCACACCCACGTCAACCACGCGAACTCGGTCACCCCGCTGGTGGCGAAGGCGGCGCGGGCGATGCTCGACACCGGTATCCGGGACGTGCGCAACCAGGGCGTGCTGCTCGACGGCGTGAACGCCGACCCCGACGCGCTCCTCGACCTGTCCTTCGCGCTGCTCGACGGCGCGCAGATCATGCCGTACTACTTCTACATGTGCGACATGATCCCGTTCAGCGAGCACTGGCGGGTCTCGGTCGCCGACGCCCAGCGGCTGCAGCACCACATCATGGGCTACCTGCCGGGCTTCGCGACCCCGCGGATCGTCTGCGACGTGCCGTTCGTGGGCAAGCGCTGGGTGCACCAGCTCGCCGACTACGACCGCGAGCACGGCATCTCCTACTGGACGAAGAACTACCGGACCTCCATCGAGGCCGACGACCCCGAGGCGATGACCCGCACCTACGCCTACTACGACCCGATCCACACGCTGCCGGAGCAGGGTCAGGCCTGGTGGCGCGAGCACGCCGGCGACTCGATCGCCGACGCCGAACGGCACGCCCGCGAGTCTCGCGACGCCTCGGCCGCCCAGCTCCTCGTCTGACTGCCCCCGTTGAGGCGCGCGTGTTGGCCCGTTGAGGCGCGCGTGTGCCCGTTGAGGCGCGTGTTGGCCCGTTGGGCGCGCCGAGCATGCGCGCCTCGGCGACGG
This sequence comes from uncultured Actinomycetota bacterium, assembly GCA_963709685.1. Taxonomy (GTDB): domain Bacteria; phylum Actinomycetota; class Actinomycetes; order Propionibacteriales; family Nocardioidaceae; genus Nocardioides_B. The sequence continues at coordinate 42,873 of CAVPXH010000016.1, read as the reverse complement.
GGTACGGCCTCCTCGGACGGGTCAGGACCGAGGAGGCAGAGCAGATGCGCAACGCTGCGCGGCCCGAGGCACGCCGGTGAGCGAAGGCGGCGCGGCCACCGGTGACGAGGAGGCCACCGCCGAAGGCTGGCAGCGCACCGCCGGAGTGCTGGCCCTGGCTGTCCTCGGCTTCGCGGTGCAGCAGACCGGCATCGTGCCGGCGATCCACGCCGTACAGCGGTCCCTTCACGCCTCGGCGGAGTGGTCCGCGTGGTTGGTCACGGTGTACCTCGTGGTCGCCACCGTGGCGACTCTCGCCCTGGGGCGGCTGGGCGACTTGCACGGGCGGCGACGCGTGCTCCTGCTCGGAATGCTCGTCTTCGCCGGCGGCTCGGTCGGCGCAGCACTGGCGCCCAGCATGCCGGTGCTGATCATCTTCCGTGCCGTCCAAGGCGTCGGTGGCGCGGTGTACCCGCTGACGCTCTCGATCGCCCGGGACCGAGTGCCCGAGGAACGCGCGACGACCGTGATCTCGGGCCTCACCGCGGCTTTCGGAGTCGGCACCGCTCTGGGCTTCCTCAGCGGCGGGTTGCTCGCGGAGTACGCCTCCTGGCGGGCGATCTTCTGGTTGGGCGCCGGCCTCGTGGGCCTCGGCGCCCTGTTGGTCGTGCGCGGCGTCCCCGAGTCCCACCAGCGCGCCGAGGGCGGGTTCGACTGGGTCGGCACGGCGACGATGGCGATGAGCTCGGTCACCCTTCTCGTCGCGCTGACCCTGCTGGTCTCCGAAGGGGCGCGCTCGCCACTCACCATCGGTCTGCTCGTCGCCGCGGTGGCCTTCGCCGTCGCCTGGGTGCTCGCCGAGCAACGCGTCGAGAACCCGCTGGTCGACCTGCACATCCTCGCCAACCGTCCGGTCCTGATCGGCAACCTCGCGACGGTCGGTCTGGGATGGGCGTTGTTCAGCAGCTTCTTGCTGGTGCCGGACTTCGCCCGCTCCGACGTACCGGGCTACGGGCTGGGCACCAGCACCGCCGCCACCGGCTACCTGCTCGTGCCGCTGGCGCTGGGACAGCTGGCGTCGGCCACGGCCGCGGGCACCTGGGGGCGCCGGTTCCCCTCCCGACTGGTGTACGCCGCCGGGCTGCTGCTGCTCACCGGTGCCACCGCCGGCCTGGCCGTCGACCGGACCGGCGTCTGGCTGACCGCCGGGTTGCTGCTCCTGCTCGGTCTCGGCGCGGGCACCGCATTGCAGTCGGCGAGCTCGGTCAGCACCGAGGGCGTCGCTCCGGACGTGGCGGCGGTCTCTGCTTCGGTCAACAGCACCGTACGGCGCCTCGCCGGCGGTGTCGGTGGCCAGCTGAGCACGCTCGTGCTCGCGACCCTGGTCGTCGCCGGCCATCCGCGGTTCGCCGCCTTCACCGTGTCCTACGCCGTGGCCGGCGTCCTCTGCCTGGCCGGCGCCACCCTGGCGCTCTTCGGCGAAGGGTTGCCACGGCGCGCGGCATGAAGCACGCGGGCCGCGGCTCCTGCGCGGACGTGAGCCATCACCCGCGCCTCGAGAAGCCAACACCCGCGCCTCGAGAAGCCAACACCCGCGCCTCAAGAAGCCAACACGCGCGACTCAACGAGTGGTGAGGACGTCGACGAGGCGGGTGACGGGGCTGGCGAGCCCCCACCGTTCCGCGAGCGCCACGAGTCGCTCGTGATCACGCGCCGTGCGCGGCAGCGCCAGGTCGGGCCTTCCCAGGTCGAGGTCGCGCGCAACCGCCACCACGCGCGGGGCCACCTCCAGATAGGCGGCGGCGTCCTTCAGCTTGCGGCGCGGACCGGGAGCCAGGTCCGAGGCCGGATCGCGGGCGGCGGCGAGCAGGCCGGCCATGTCGCCGTACTTCGCCAACAGCGAGGCGGCGGTCTTCTCCCCCACGCCCGGCACGCCCGGCAGGCCGTCGGAGGGGTCCCCGCGCAGGGTGGCGAAATCGGCGTACTGCCGCCCGTCGATGCCGTACTTGGCGCGCACCACCTCATTGGTGACCCGTTCGTGCTTGCCGACGCCGCGGGCGGTGTAGAGCACCCGCACCTGCGCGGCGTCGTCGACGAGCTGGAACAGGTCGCGGTCGCCGGTCACCACGTCGACGGGCATCCCCGCACCGGTGGCGAGCGTGCCGATGACGTCGTCGGCCTCGAAGCCGTCCGCGCCGACCACGGCGAGGCCGAACGCCTCGAGCACCTCCTCGATGACCGGGATCTGCGCGGCGAGCGGGTCGGGAACCTCCTCGACGTAGCCCTCGGCCGTCGCCGCCTCCACGCGGTGCGCCTTGTACGACGGGAGCAGGTCGACGCGCCACCGGGGACGCCAGTCGTTGTCCCAGCAGCACGCCAGGTGCGTGGGCCGGTAGTCGCCGACGAGGCGCGCGATGAAGTCCAGGAGGCCTCGGACCGCGTTGACCGGGGTGCCGTCGGGCGCGGTGACCGAGTCGGGGATCCCGTAGAACGCGCGGAAGTACAGCGAGGCGGTGTCGAGGAGGAGCAGCCTGGGCCCGGCGTCGGTCATGACGCAGAGCGTAGCGATCCGCCGTTCCGCGGCACCGCGGCCGCGGCCACTCCGGCGCGCCGTGAGATCGCCGGAGCGAAGGCCGGCAGACGACTAGTGTGAGGTCCGTGGAAGACCTCGACCAGCGCATCCTCACGCTCCTGGCCTCCGATGGGCGGATGTCGTTCACCGACCTCGGGAAGGCGACCGGTCTGTCCACCTCGGCGGTCCACCAGCGGGTGAAGCGCCTGGAGCAGCGGGGACTGATCAAGGGCTACGCCGCGACCGTCGACTACGACCAGGCGGGTCTGCCCCTCACCGCGTTCATCTCGATCCGGCCGATCGACCCCTCGCAGCCGGACGACTCTCCCGAGCGGCTGCGGGGCATCACGGAGATCGAGAGCTGCTGGTCGGTCGCCGGCGATGAGTCCTACATCCTCAAGGTCCGGGTCGCGGCGCCCACGGACCTGGAGAACCTGCTCGCACGGGTCCGCTCCGCGGCCAACGTCGCCACCCGCACCACGATCGTGCTCTCCACGCCGTACGAGAACCGCCCGGTCGGCTGAGCCGGCTCAGTCCGACACCGAGGAGTAGGCCACCACACCGCGTCGCAGGGCGCCCGCCGCCGTGCGTGCGGTCCGGCGCAGCCCGGAGTCACCGGCGGCGTCGGCCACCTGGTCGGTGACGTCGAGCAACTGCTTCATCCACCGCACGAAGTCCCCGGCAGCCAGGTCGGTCTCGTCGAGCACGTCGTCCAAGGGCGCGCCCTCGGCCCAGCGGTACGCCGCCCAGGCGAAGCCCAGGTCCGGCTCGCGCAGGAAGTCCAGCTTGTGCTCTCGCTCCAGGGCGTCGAGGTCGCCCCACAGCTCCACCATCTCCCCCAGCACCGGCCGGACCCGGCCGCCGGGCAGCCGGGGGGCCATCGCACCGTCGGCCCGGCGGGTCTCGTAGACCAGCGCGGACAGCGCCGCGGCGAGCTCGCTCGGCGACAGCTCGTCCCACAGGCCCTGCCGCAGGCTCTCGGCGGCGAGCAGGTCCATGTCGGTGTAGATCCGCATCAGCCGCTCGCCGGTGGCCGTGACCTGGTCGTTCTCGAGGTACCCGAGGTCGGTGAGCAGGTCGCAGACCCGGTCGAACTCGCGCGCGATGGTGTTGGTCCGCTGCTCGATGCGGCGCTGCAGGGTCCGGGTGTCCCGTTCGAGCTTGTAGTAGCGCTCGGCCCATCGGGCGTGGTCCTCGCGGTCGCTGCAGCCGTGGCAGGGGTGCGCGCGCAGCTCCGTGCGGAGCCGGGCGATCTCCCGCTCGCCCTGGGAGTCGGCAGCCGCCGTACGACGGGCGCCGCCCCGGTGTGCCGGCGGCGACGTCAGGCCGTGCGTCTTGGCACGCAGCGTCGAGGCGAGCTCCCTGCGGGCCTGCGGGTTGCGGCCGTTGAAGTTCTTGGGGATCCGCAGCCGCGTGAACGCCTGCACCGGCACGGTGAAGTCGGCCAGCGACAGGCGCCGCGCGTGGCGGTCCTCGGTGAGCACGTAGGGGCGCGGCCCCTCCCGGTCCGCGGCGGTGCCGGGGTCCACCACCACGGCCATCCCGGAGAACCGGCCGGCCGGAACCTCGATCACGTCCCCCGGCCGCAGCGCCTGCAGCGAGGCCACGATCTCCGTGCGCCGGTCGGCGCGGCGCGCCTTGGCCATGGACGACTCCACGTCGGACAGCCGGCGGCGCAGCGCGGCGTACTCCATGAAGTCGCCGAGGTGACAGGTGGCGGCCTCGGCGTACCCCTCCAGGGCCTGCTCGGCCTTGCGCAGCTGCCGGGCCAGCCCGACCACGGCCTTGTCGGCCTGGAACTGTGCGAACGACGCCTCCAGCAGTTCGCGCGCGGTGGCCCGGCCCACCTGGTGCACCAGGTTCACCGCCATGTTGTACGACGGGCGGAAGGACGACCTCAGCGGGTAAGTGCGGGTCGAGGCCAGGCCCGCGACCGCCTTGGGATCGAAACCGGGCTGCCAGAGCACCACCCCGTGTCCCTCGACGTCGATGCCGCGGCGGCCGGCGCGGCCGGTGAGCTGGGTGTACTCCCCCGGCGTGATGTCGGCGTGGGTCTCGCCGTTCCACTTGGTCAGCTTTTCGATGACCACCGAGCGGGCCGGCATGTTGATGCCCAGGGCAAGCGTCTCGGTGGCGAACACCACCCGGCACAGCCCCGCGGCGAACAGCTCCTCGACGCACTCCTTGAAGGTGGGCAGCATCCCGGCGTGGTGGGCCGCGACGCCGCGGGTCAGGCCCTCGAGGAAGTCGTGGTAGCCGAGGACCTGCAGGTCCTCGTCGGGGAGGTGACGACACCGCTCCTCCACGAACGCCCGGATCGTGTCGCGCTCCTGAGGGGTGGTCAGTCGCAGGTTCGCGTTGAGGCACTGGGTGACCGCGGCGTCGCAGCCCACCCGGCTGAAGATGAACACGATCGCCGGCAGCAGCCCCTGGGAGTCCAGCTTGTCGACGATGTCGAACCGGCTGGGCGGGAAGAACCGTTGCCGGCCGTGGCTGCCGCGCCCGCGTGGCGTGCCTCGCTTCGTGCGGCGGTCGTTGGTGCGCCGGGACGCCCAGTCGTCGCGAGCCACCCGGAGCAGGTCGGGGTTCACCTTCGCCTCACGGCCGGTGTTGTCCTCGGCGAACAGGTCGTACATCCGCCGGCCCACCATGACGTGCTGGTACAGCGGGACCGGGCGGCGCTCCTCCACGATGGTGGTGGTCTCGCCGCGCACCGTCTCCAGCCATTCGCCGAACTCCTCGGCGTTCGACACGGTGGCCGACAACGAGACCAGGGCGACCGACTCCGGGAGGTGGATGATCACCTCCTCCCAGACCGCGCCGCGGTAGCGGTCGGCGAGGTAGTGCACCTCGTCCATCACCACGTAGCCGAGCCCGAGCAGCGTCCGCGACTGCGCGTAGATCATGTTGCGCAGCACCTCGGTGGTCATCACCACGATCGGCGCCTCGCCGTTGATGGTGTTGTCACCGGTGAGCAGACCGACGTTGTCCGCTCCGTACCGCTCGGTGAGGTCGTTGAACTTCTGGTTCGACAGCGCCTTGATGGGGGCGGTGTAGAAGCACTTGCGACCCTCCTGCAGCGCGAGGTGCACCGCGAACTCGCCGACGAGGGTCTTGCCCGAGCCGGTGGGCGCGGCGACCAGGACGCCGCGGCCGGCCTCGAGCTCCTGGCATGCGCGCACCTGGAAGTCGTCGAGCTCGAAGTCGTAGAGGGAGGCGAAGTCCGAGAAGACGGGCGTGTTCTTGCGCGCCGCGAACTTCGCGTACTGCTCGGAGGGGGAGGTCATCAGGGGGCCAGCACTCGCAATGCGTCGGGGACGGTGTCCACCGTCAACGGTAGCGACCCCACCCTCTCGCCATCGGCGTAGGCGACCACGCCCGGGGCCGCCACCGTCACCTGACGGACCCGGTGGTGCTCGTACTGCGGCAGCCGGTCGATGGTGCCGGTGAACAGGCGCGGATAGGCACGCACCAGCGCGGCCTTGCTCATCGGCTTGATCACCACCACGTCGAGCATCCCGTCGTCGAGCCGCGCGCCCTCGGTGATCCGCAGGCCACCTCCGAAGGAGGGTCCGTTGCCGACCGCCACGAGCATCGCCTCGGTCCGTCGTACCTGCCCGTCGAGCTCGAGGGTGTAGGGCAGCGGCTCGAACACCCGCAGCTCCGCGACCGTGGCGAGGTTGTAGCGCATCTGCCCGCGCGGCCAGCGCATCGCGTTCGCGCGCTCGTTGACCTTCGAGTCGAAGCCGGCGGCGAGCACGGTGGTGAAGTACGTCGCCCCGGTGCGGGCGAGATCGAGCACCCGCACCCGGGACCCGACCACGACGTCGGCCGCCCGTCGCGGGTCGTCACGCGGGATCCCGAGGTAGCGGGCCACGTCGTTCCCGGTGCCGGCGGGGATGATGCCGAGGTTCGTCGCGGTGCCGGCCAGGGCCTGCACCGCGAGGTGCACCAGCCCGTCCCCTCCGCACACGACGAGGGCCTCCACCCCGCCGGCGACCGCCTCCCCGGCCAGCGCCCGGGCCTCCTGACCGTCGCGACCGGCGAGCGGGTGAACCGCGAAGCCTGCCTCGCGCAGCCGCACCAGGACCAGATCGGCGATCCTGGGTGCGCGCCCCTTGCCCGCCGTCGGGTTGGTCAGCAGCGCGATCTCTCGGGGCACGCCGCGGAGCCTAACGGGGCAGGCGCCCCCTGCGCTCCCCCGCGACACGGCTCGTCGGCGCAGACCGCGGCGCGGCGTAGGCTGCACGCGCCCCGCACCCGACGAAAGGCGACCCGATGGAGCAGACCTACCGCACCGACGCCTACCGGACGGTCACGCTGGCCGACGGCCGCACCCTGGAGTACCTCGTGGCGGGCGACCCTGACGGCTTCCCGCTGGTGCTGCACCACGGCACCCCCGGCTCCGCGGTGCCGTTCCCGAAGGCGTCGCAGGCGGCGGCCGAACGCGGGCTGGCGCTCGTCCTCCCGTCCCGGGCCGGGTACGGCGCGTCCACGGCCGACCCCGGCCGCACCGTCGCGTCGGTGGCCTCCGACACCGCCGCGCTGCTCGACGCATGGGGCCGCGACGAGTTCCTGTCCCTGGGCTGGTCCGGCGGCGGCCCGCACTCGCTGGCCTGTGCGGCGCTGCTTCCGGGCCGCTGCCGCGCGGCGGCGAGCGGGGCCGGCGTCGCGCCGTACGAGACCGACGGCGAGCTTGACTTCATGGCCGGGATGGGGCCGGAGAACGTCGAGGAGTTCAGCGCCGCGCTCGCGGGCCGGGACGCGCTCGAGCCCCTGCTGAAGCGCGAGGCGGACAAGCTCACCGGTGTGACCGCCGAGGAGATCGCCGACGCGCTGGGGGGGCTGGTCTCGCCGGTCGACAAGGCCTATGCCACCGGCGACTTCGCCGCCCGCACCCTTGCCTCGTTCACCCGCGCCTGCGCCCAGGGGATCCAAGGGTGGGCCGACGACGACCTGGCGTTCACCCGACCCTGGGGCTTCGACCTCGGCGCGATGTCCACGCCGGTGTCGGTGTGGCAGGGGGGCGAGGACCGGATGGTGCCGTTCGCACACGGCCAGTGGCTCGCGCGGGCGGTCAAGGGCGCGCGGGTGCACCTGTACGACGACGAGGGACACCTGTCCCTGTGGAGCAAGATGGGCGCGATCTTCGACGACCTGCGCGACCTCGCCCACCTCTGACCCGTCGCCGGTTTAACACGGTCCCGTGTTGTTCTGGCACTCCCCGTGGTGATTTCACTGTGGGGAGTGCCCGTTTACCACGGGACCGTGTTAGACGGGCACCGGCGGGTCAGAGGCGGAGCGCCGCGAGGAAGCGCCCCGGAGGCACGCCAACCGCCTTGGCGAGCCGTCCGATGGTCTCCAGCGCGGAGTCGGCCGTGAACGACGTGCCGGGGACGGCGAGGGTGAGCCGGCCGTCGTACTCGACGGTCAGTACCTGGCCGTGTGTCCAGGCCTGGTGGACCTGGCGGCGCCAGCTGTCCTCGAGCACCGGTTGCGGGTAGGCCTGGTCGGCGGCCAGCAGGTCGCAGGGCAGGACCTGTCCGTCGCCGTGGAGCTCCCCGCGGACCCGGTGACCGTTGCGGATGCTGTCGCTGGCGGTCCAGGTCACCTCACCGAGGCCGAGCCAGTCGGGAAGATCGAAGGGGTCCACCGGCCGGATCCGTCCGGGTGCGGTCACTCAGTCGTCCTCCTCGGACAGACCCGAGGGCCGGACCGGCTCCCACTCCTCGTCCAGCGGCGAGGCGGCGTCGTCGTCGACGGCGTCGAAGCTCGGCCGGTTGCGGGCGCGACGCCGGTCCACGGTCCGCGCGATCACCTCGGAGAGGAGGAACAGCGCCGTCATCGGGATGGCCAGCATCAGCATCGAGAACGGGTCGGTCGACGGCGTGGCCACCGCTGCGAACACGAACACCCCGACGATGATCCACGGCCGGTAGTTGGCCAGCGCCCGGCCGGGCAGCACGCCGGCGAGGTTGAGCAGCACCACGAACAGGGGGATCTCGAACGCGACACCGAACACCAGCAGCATCCGGGTGAAGAACGTGAAGTAGGCGCCGAACTCCAAGAGGTTCTGCACGTTGCCCGGGGTGAACGACAGCAGCACCTGCAGGCCCTTGGGCAGCACGTAGTAGCCGATGCCGACGCCGGCCACGAACAGCGGGCCGGCGACGGCCAGGAACAGCCTGCTCCACTTGCGCTCGTGCGCGTGCAGTCCGGGCATGATGAAGGCCCAGATCTCGTAGAGCCAGTAGGGGCTGCCCAGCACGACGGCGGCCAGCGCACAGATCTTGAGCTGGATCATCAACGGGTCTGTGACCCCGTTGACGACCGGCCGGGTGTCCACCTTGCTGCCGAGCATCCGGCGGGCCTCGTTGTACGGCTCGAGGATCAGGTGGAAGAGCTGCGCGTAGAAGAACCACGCGACCGTGGTGCCGACCACGAGGAACAGCGCCACGCGCAGGATACGGGCGCGCAGCTCACGAAGGTGGTCGGCGAGCGCCATCTGCCCGTCCGGGCCGACGGGATGCTGGGGGCCGGCGCGGAACAGCCCGAAGACACCGGTGACGACCGACACGGCGGGTGCTGCCCTCCTGCGGTCAGCGCTCGGTGTCGGGGCGCGACTGCTCCACCGGGCGTTCGGGGGCGGGGGCGGCCGTGGCCGCCGGGTCCGCGGGGGTCACCGGCTGTGCAGGCGGCGTCGACCGCTGGGCGTCGAGCTGCCGCTGCTCGGGCGTCTGCTGCCCCTCGTGCTCCTCGTCCTCATCGATCAGACCCTTGGTCTCTGCCTTGAAGATGCGCAGCGCACGCCCGCTGCCCCGGGCCAGCTCGGGGAGCTTCTTGGCACCGAACAGCAGCACCAGGACCAGCAGGATCAGCAGGATCTCGGTCGGACCCAGGCCGGCGAGCATCGGGGTGACTACAGGGCTGCTCATATCGTCCTCTTGGGTAGGTCAGTCTTCGGTGCCATGGTACGCGCGCGTACCTGAGAAGCGGCTGAGCCGTCAGGATCCGTAGCACGCGAGCGCAGCCGACGCCGCCTCGCGCACCGCCTCGCGCAGCGACGCGGGGCTCTCCACGCGGGCCGCACCGCCGAGCCGCAGCATGAGCTGGGTCAGCCAGGCGGGGTCGCTGACCCGCAGCTGCACCCGCAGAGATCCCGCCGGTGCCTCCGCGGTGTCCACGACCGGGTAGTACTCTGCGACCCAGCGGGCCTCCGGCTCCAGCACGACCGTGGCGAGCAGGTCCTCCGGCGAGGGCTGGAAGAGGCCCTCGGCCAGGTCCCGCGGGGCCAGGTCTTCGTGCTCGAGCGCCGGCGTGTCCAGGACCTGGGCCGCCGAGATCCGGTCCAGCCGGAACAGCCGCTGGTCCTCGGCACGGTGGCACCAACCCTCGAGGTAGGTGTGCCCCTGGGCGGTCACCACGCGCAGCGGGTCCACGGTGCGCTCGGTGGACTCGTCGCGGGTCGGTACGTAGTAGTCCAGCCGCACCTGCCGCCTCCCCTCGACCGCCCGGGTCAGGCGGTCGCGCAGCTGCGCGACCTCGACCTCGTCCGGTGCCAGGTGGACGTCCACCCGCGCGGCGAGCGCTGCGCCCTCCCCCGCCGCCGCCTCCAGCTTCGCCAGCGTCCGGTCCACCACCGGCCGTACGTCGTCGTCGCTGCCGTCCCGCAGGGCTCGCAGGGCGACGATCAGCGCGGAGGCCTCGGTGCTGTCCAGGCGCAGCGGACGGCTCAGGTAGTCCACGTTGGACAGCCGGATGACGCCGTCCTCCTCCAGCGCCTCCATGTCCACGTCGATGAGGTCGCCCATCCCGAGTCCGGGCAGACCGCAGAACCACAGCACGTTGAGGTCCTTCACGAGCTGGCCGGCCGGCACGCCGAAGTCCGCGGCCGCCTGCTCGAGAGACACCTCCCGGCGCGCCTGGATGTAGGGCACGAGGGCCAGCAGCCGGGCGACCTGGTCGCGGGCGCCGCTCATCGCGCCGCCTCCGCCGCACCACGCAGCCGCGCCACGACCGCCTGCCGCAACGCCTCGGGCTGTTCCACCACCACGTCGGCACCGTGGGTGAGCACCTCGTCGGCGACCTGGTCGGTACTGCCGTAGTCCACCTCGAGCAGGTCCCAACCGGGCTCTGGTACGTCGACCACGCGCGCGTGCCGCCGCAGCCCGTGGGCGGTGCCCTGCCGCACGCGCAGCCGCGCCGTGCGCTCCGGCGCGGCAGGAGCCAACGAGGCGGCCAAGGCGCGGATGTCCGTGCCGGCCGGCACCTCGAAGGCACCCGGCGGCGAGTCCGGCCGCACCGACCCGGCAACCCGGGAGAGCCGGAACACGCGGGCGGCGTCCCGGTCGGTGTCGTGCCCGACGACGTACCACCGACTCCGCGAGGCGACCACGCCCCACGGCTGCAGGTGCCGGGTCTCGGTGGACGCGGCGGCCGAACGGCGGTAGTCGAACGACACCGCGGTGCGGGTGCGGGTCGCCTCCCAGAACCCTTCGAAGCTGGGCTCCTCGGCAGCCAGCTGCGGCTGCACGACGTGGAGCGCCTCGCGGTCGACCGTGACGCCGGCGGCCTTGAGCTTCACCAGGGCGTCGGACGTCGCCGCGGCCAGGCCGGCGTGCTGCCACACCCGGGCCGCGAGCCCGAGGACGGCGGCCTCCTCCGGCTCGAGGTCGATCTCGGGCAGCTCGAAGGCCGAACGGTCGATCCGGTAGCCCGGCTCGTCCTCGAACGCACGGTCGACGTACCCCACCTCGACCGGGATGCCCAGCGAGCGCAGCTCCTCCTTGTCGCGCTCGAACATCTTCTCGAACGCGTCCGGCCCCAGGTCGCGGTACTGCTCGACGACCCCGCGAAGCCGCTCCTTGGACACGTAGGTGCGCGCCACGAGCAGGGTGATGAGCAGGTTGAGCAGGCGCTCGCTCTTGCGTGCCGTCACCCCAGCCCCCTCATCGCGCTCAGCTGTCGACGCCGAGGATGTCGACGACGAAGACCAGCGTCGAGTTGGCCGGGATGTTCTGCTGCGCCTGCGCGCCGTACCCCTGCTTCGGCGGGACGATCAGCATCACCCGGCTGCCCCGGTGCAGGCCGACGAGACCCTTGTCCCAGCCCTGGATGAGCTTGTTCATGCCGAGGGCGAAGGTCACCGGCTTCTTCGAGAACGACTCGTCGAAGGGCTGCTTGGCGCCCCAGACCTCCCCGAAGTAGTTGAAGGTGACCAGGCTCTGCGCGCGCGCCTTGGGTCCGGTGCCCTGGACGAGCGGGATCACCTGGAGCTTCGCCGGGGGCTGCTTGGGGGCGGAGGAGAAGTCGATCCCGGTCACCTTGCCGTTCTTGGTCTGGACCGTGGGGGCGTTCTTCGGCGGGGTGACGTCCTTGCCCTTCGGACCGTCGAGCACGGTCTTCGGCGGCACCGACATGATGTCCACCACGAAGATCACGCTGTCACCGGGCTTCAGCCCGATCTGGCTGGCCCCCTGAGGACCGTAGATGTCCTTGACCGGCGCGGCGATCGCGACGCGGCTCCCTTGCGGCTTGCCGACCAGCGCGTCGATCACCGGCTTGAACAGCTGCGACTCGTCCATCGTGAGGTCGACGGGTGCCCCGCTGTCGTAGGTGGCCGCGGCCTTCTTGCCGTTCTTGCCCTTGGCGAGGTAGATGTGCAGCAGCGCCTCCCGGCCCGCCTGCACCGGGTTGCCGTGGCCGGCGACGATGACCTGGCTCTCCGGCTTCTTCACGGAGATCGGGGAGGTGACCTGCACGTGCGGCTCGGAGCCGACCTGGCCGGTGACCTTCAGCCCACTGATGTCGGTGCCCATGTCCACCGACGCCGAGGAGGAGGCCGTCGCGGAGCTGTTGCCGCCGCCGTTGCCGCAGGCGGCTGTGCCCAGGGTCATCAGGGAGACCAGGGTCAGCGCGAGAAGACGTCGGCGCACAGGGCACACACCTCGAAGAGCTTGGGGGCGGGAGCGTCCACGATATCCCGGGGGCGGAAGGCATCCCCCACGCAGGGTGGGTGAGGGACGTTACATCCCCTCGATCAGCTTGTGGACCCGTTCGTCTTCGGCGCGGAACGGATCCTTGCACAGCACCGTCCGCTGCGCCTGGTCGTTGAGCTTGAGGTGCACCCAGTCGACGGTGAAGTCGCGCCGACGCTCCTGCGCCCGCTTGATGAACTCGCCCCGCAACCGGGCACGCGTGGTCTGCGGCGGCACCGACTTCGCCTCGAAGATCCGCAGGTCGTCCACCACCCGGCTGACCGCGCCGCGGCGCTCGAGCAGGTAGTACAACCCTCGGCCACGGTGGATGTCGTGGTAGGCGAGGTCGAGCTGGGCGACCCGGGGGTGGCTGAGCGGCAGGCCGTGCTGGGTGCGGTAGCGGTCGATCAGCTTCCACTTGATCACCCAGTCGATCTCCCGCTCGACCAGGGCGAGGTCTCCGGACTCCACCGCCTTGAGCGTGCGCTCCCAGAGGTCGAGCGTCTGGTCGATGACCGGACCGTGCAGCTCGCGGCGGTCCACGAAGTCGCGAGCGCGCGTGAGGTACTCCTCCTGGATCTCCAGGGCGCTGGCCTCGCGGCCGTTGGCCAGCCGCACCTTGCGGCGGCCGCTGGTGTCGTGCGAGATCTCCCGGATCGCCCGGATCGGGTTCTCCATGGTGAGGTCGCGCATCACCACGCCCTCCTCGATCATCCGCAGCACCAGGTCGCAGCTGGCGACCTTGAGCATCGTGGTCGTCTCGCTCATGTTCGAGTCCCCCACGATGACGTGCAGCCGCCGGTAGCGCTCGGCGTCGGCGTGCGGCTCGTCGCGGGTGTTGATGATCGGCCGGCTCCGGGTGGTGGCGCTGGAGACGCCCTCCCAGATGTGCTCGGCGCGCTGGCTCACGGAGTACATCGCCCCGCGGGGGGTCTGGATCACCTTGCCCGCGCCGACGATGATCTGCCGGGTCACCAGGAACGGGATCAGCACGTCGGCGAGCTTGGAGAACTCGCCGTGCCGGCTGACCAGGTAGTTCTCGTGGCAGCCGTAGGAGTTGCCCGCCGAGTCGGTGTTGTTCTTGAACAGGTAGACGTCGCCGGCGATGCCCTCGTCGTGCAACCGTCGCTCGGCGTCGATCAGGAGGCCCTCGAGGACCCGCTCCCCCGCCTTGTCGTGCGCGACGAGGTCGAGGATGTCGTCGCACTCCGGGGTGGCGTACTCCGGGTGGCTGCCCACGTCGAGGTAGAGCCGGGCGCCGTTGCGCAGGAACACGTTGCTGCTGCGGCCCCAGGAGACCACCTTGCGGAACAGGTAGCGGGCAACCTCGTCCGGCGAGAGGCGTCGCTGCCCGCGGAACGTGCAGGTGACGCCGTACTCGTTCTCGATCCCGAAGATCCGGCGGTCCACGTCACAACCCTAGGTGCAGCGCCCAACTCGGCGCACGCGACTCGCGCAACACCCCTGCAGCACGCTCCCGTACGACGCGGGCGCCAGGTTCGACGGGCGGGCCAGATCAGCGGGGGTCCATCGGCGGGGCGACCGGCGGCTCCCCGTTCTCGCCGGGGACCTCACCCACCCGGTTCGGGGCCGTGGTGGCGCCCGGCTGAGCGGACGGCTCCCCCGACGCCCGCTCACCGACGAGGGTGCGCAGCCGCTCGGCACCCAGCCTCGAGAACTTCCGCTTCTGCGGCCGGGTCCGGTCGAGCACCGCGGCCTCGAGGTCCTCCAGGGGGATCACCCGCGCGGCGCCCTCGCCATGGCCGAGCGCCTCCACGGCCAGCTGGAGCGCCTCGGAGAGGTCGAGCCCGTCGCGGTAGCGCTCCTTCAGGTACGCCGTGACCTGCTCGGCCGATCCGCCCATGGCCGCGAAGCCGTGCTCGTCGGCCACCTGGCCGTCGAACGTGAGCCGGTAGATCTGGTCGTCGCCCGGCGTGTCCGCGACCTCGGCGACGAAGATCTCGACCTCGTAGGGCTTCTCACCGCCGCTGGAGAAGATGGTCCCCAGCGTCTGGGCGTAGGCGTTGGCCAGGCCCCGGCCGGTGACGTCGCGACGGTCGTAGGCGTAGCCGCGCATGTCGGCGAGCCGGACGCCGGCGATGCGGAGGTTCTCGAACTCGTTGTAGCGGCCGACGGCCGCGAAGGCGATCCGGTCGTAGAGCTCGCTGACCTTGTGCAGCGCCTGGGACGGGTTCTCGGAGACGAACAGGATCCCGTCGGCGTACTGCACGACAGCCACCGACCGGCCGCGGGCGATCCCCTTGCGTGCGAAGTCCGCCCGGTCCTTCATCAGCTGCTCGGGCGAGACGTAGAACGGCATGCTCATCTGTGCTGGTCCTCGTGGTCCTCGGGGGCGGAGCGAGCGCGGCGGGCTCGCTCCGCCGGCTCTGTCGGTCGGGTGACGCCTGTGGCGGGCCTCAGGTGAGCGAGGCCGCGGGGCCGTCCGGTCGCTCCATCCGGGCCGCGATCACCCGGTCCGCGACGGCGGCGACCTCGTCGTCCGAGAGCCGGCGGTAGCCGTCGGCGGTGATCACGCCCACCACCGGGAAGATCCGCCGGGTCAAGTCCGGGCCGCCGGTGGCCGAGTCGTCGTCGGCGGCGTCGTAGAGGGCCTGCACCAGCGCCGTGACGCAGCCGGCCTCGTCCAGGTCCTCGCGGTAGAGCTTCTTCAGTGAGCCGCGGGCGAACAGCGAGCCGGACCCCACCGAGTGGAAGGCGGTCTCCTCGTAGCGGCCGCCGGTCACGTCGTAGGAGAAGATCCGGCCCTGGCTGTGGACGACGTCGTAGCCGGCGAACAGCGGCACCACGGCAAGCCCCTGCATCGCCATCCCCAGGTTGCCCCGGATCAGGGCGGCGAGCCGGTTGGCCTTGCCGTCCATGGACAGCGTGGTGCCCTCGATCTTCTCGTAGTGCTCGAGCTCGGTCTGGAACAGCCGCACCATCTCCACCGCGAGCCCGGCGGAGCCGGCGATGCCGAGCGCGGAGTACTCGTCGGCCGGGTAGACCTTCTCGATGTCGCGCTGGGCGATGATGTTGCCCATCGTGGCGCGCCGGTCGCCGGCCATCACCACCCCGCCGGAGAAGGTCGCGGCCGCGATCGTGGTGCCGTGCGGCGCCAGGTCACCGGCGCTGCCCTCGGGCAGGGACCGTCGGTGCGGCAGCAGCTCGGGGGCCTGGGTGGACAGGAACTCGGCGAACGACGACGTGCCCGGGGTCAGGTAGGCCGCGGGCAGGCGGGGATCCGACATGGAGGCTTACTCTCCACCCTTCTGGATGAACGACTTCACGAAGTCCTCGGCGTTGGTCTCGAGCACGTCATCGATCTCGCCGAGGATCGCGTCGATGTCCTCGTCGAGCTGCTCCTTGCGCTCGGCGACGTCGCCCTGGCTCTCGGCCTCGGGGTGCTCCTCGTTCTCGGAGCTGCGGCGAGGTTGTTTCTGCTCCTGTGCCATGAACGCCTCCTTGTGTGCGTCGACCGTGCAGGCAGCCGGCGTCGGCCGGTGAACCGACGGTACGAGGTCGACCCTACCGAGTCAGGGCCTCGAACAACGTCTCTGCGGTGTCACAACGATCCAACAGCTCTCCGACGTGCGCGCGGGTCCCCCGCAGCGGGTCGATGGTCGGCACCCGCTGGAGCGACTCGCGGCCCGGCAGGTCGAAGATCACCGAGTCCCACGACGCGGCCGCGATCTGGTCGGCGTAGCGCTCCAGGCACCGCCCCCGGAAGTAGGCCCGGGTGTCCACCGGGGGCACGTGCATCGCGTCCGCGATCTCGTCGTCGGTGAGCAGCCGGTCGATGCGCCCGAGGCCCACCAACCGGTGGTAGAGCCCCTTGTCGGGCCGGATGTCGGCGTACTGCAGGTCGATGAGGTGCAGCTTCGCGTCGTCCCAGTCCAGCCCGTCGCGGTCGCGGTAGGAGTTGAGCAGCTTCAGCTTGGCCACCCAGTCCAGCTCCCGGGCACACAGCATCGGGTCCCGCTCCAGCCGGTCGAGCACCGACTCCCAGCGGGTCAGCACGTCGCGGGTCTGCGCGTCTGCGTCCGCGCCGTAGCGGTCCTCGACGTACTTCTTCGCCAGGTCGAGGTACTCCATCTGCAGCTGCACCCCGGTGAGTCGGCGGCCGTCGGCGAGCCGGAGCAGCCGGGTGCAGGAGGGGTCGTGGGAGACCGCACGCAGCGAGCGCACCGGCTCCTCCACGCTCAGGTCCGCGGTGAGGAACCGGTCCTCGATCATCGCCAGCACCAGCGCGGTGGTGCCCACCTTGAGGTAGGTGGAGATCTCCGCGAGGTTCGCGTCGCCGATGATCACATGCAGACGGCGGTACTTCTCGGGGTCGGCGTGCGGCTCGTCGCGGGTGTTGATGATCGGCCGTTTCAACGTGGTCTCGAGGCCGACCTCGACCTCGAAGTAGTCGGCGCGCTGGCTGATCTGGAAGCCCTGGTCGCGCCCGTCCTGGCCGATCCCCACCCGGCCCGCCCCGCTGACGACCTGCCGCGAGACGAAGAAGGGGGTCAGGTGCCTGACGATCTCGGAGAACGGCGTGCTGCGCCGCATCAGGTAGTTCTCGTGCGCGCCGTAGGAGGCACCCTTGTTGTCGGTGTTGTTCTTGTAGAGCAGGATCGGCGCGGTGCCGGGGACCTGGGCGGCGAACCGGCTGGCGTCGAGCATGACCTGTTCGCCGGCCTTGTCCCACTTGCACCACGTCGCGGGGGTTGGTGCACTCGGGCGTGGAGTACTCCGGGTGCGCGTGGTCGACGTAGAGCCGCGCACCGTTGGTGAGGATGACGTTGGCCAGCCCGAGGTCCTCATCGGTCAGCTGGCTGGGGTCCGCCGTCTCGCGGGACATGTCGAAACCCCGAGCGTCGCGCAGGGGCGACTCCTCCTCGAAGTCCCACCGGGCGCGGCGCGCGCGCAGCGTGGAGCCGGCGTAGGCGTTCACGACCTGGGACGAGGCCACCATGGGGTTGGCCGTCGGCTGTCCTTGCACCGAGATGCCGAACTCCGTCTCGGTGCCCATCACGCGACGCACACTCATGTAGCGAGCCTACGCGGCCGTGCTGACAAGATGAGATCCATGTCCGAGACCGTGACCTTGGTGGACCCCTCCGGCGCCGTGCTGGGACCGGCCGAGCGGTCCGTCGTACGGCGCGACAACCTGCGTCACGCGGCGACGGCGGTGCTGGTCCGGGACAGGCGGGACCGCATCTACGTGCACCGGCGCTCCCCCGACAAGGACTGGGCACCCGGCCACCACGACGCCGCGGCCGGCGGGATGATCGCCTTCGGGGAGGAGCCGCGGGCCTCGGCGGAGCGGGAGCTCGCCGAGGAGCTCGGCATCGTCGGCGCCCGGCTGCTGCCCCTGGGGCTCTCCCGCTACGAGGACGGTACGACGCGGTGCGTGGAGCACTGCTACGAGGCCCGCTGGGACGGACCTGTCATCTGGGCCGACCGGGAGGTCGTGTGGGGCGCCTGGCTCTCCCTGGCCGAGCTCGACGCGAAGCTGGCGGACCCGGCATGGCCCTTCGTGCCCGACACCCGGACGCTGCTGTCCCGCCTGGCCCGCGAGGGTGCGCGCGACTACGGCCGGCTGGCGCAGCTCCGGTCGGCGTCCGCATGAGTCGCGAGCACGACCCGCCCGAGCACGACCGGTCCGGGCACGCGCTGGCCGCGGCCGACGCCTTGGGACTGGCCTACCGCGTCACCCGTCACGGGCCGGTCCGGTCCCTGGCCGAGGCGGCGGCCGCCCGCGGGGTGGACCCGCACGCCGTGCTCAAGACACTGGTGGTCCGGGTCGCCGAGGGCGACTACCGGTTCGTGCTCGTGCCCGGGGACCGCGAGATCGCCTGGCCGAAGCTGCGTGCGCTGCTCGGGGTGAACCGACTCTCGATGCCGAGCGCGCAGGTCGCCTTCGAGGTCACCGGCTACGTCCGCGGCACGATCACGCCGCTGGGCGCCACGGCGGCCTGGCCGGTGGTCGCCGACGCCACCGTGACCGGTGAGGTCTCCCTGGGCGGCGGCGCACACGGCGTCGCGGTGGCCGTGGACGCCGAGGCCCTGCTGCGGGTACTCGAGGCCACGGTCGCCGACGTGACGGAGCCCGTCTCTCAGCCGCGCGGGCGCAGCCGCTGACTACGCGGCTCG
Organism: uncultured Actinomycetota bacterium; assembly: GCA_963709685.1. GTDB lineage: Bacteria > Actinomycetota > Actinomycetes > Propionibacteriales > Nocardioidaceae > Nocardioides_B. Next base: position 24,204 of record CAVPXH010000016.1, on the reverse strand, counting down.
TGCGCGCGGCCCTCGATACCGCGCGCACCCCATGCCATCACCAGGAAGGCGATCACCAGCACCACCGGGAGACCGATCCAGAAGAACATGCCCTGATCCTAGGTCGGCCCCGGTGACGGCCGGGTCAGAGGTACTGGCCGGTGTTGGGCACGGTGTCGATCGACCGTCCCGGCTCGGTGCCCTGCTTGCCGGTGATGAGCGTGCGGATGAACACGATCCGCTCGCCCTTCTTGCCGGAGATGCGCGCCCAGTCGTCGGGGTTGGTGGTGTTGGGCAGGTCCTCGTTCTCCTTGAACTCGTCCACGCACGCCTGGAGCAGGTGGGTGACCCGCAGGCCCTTCTGGTTGTTGTCCAGCAGGTCCTTGATCGCCATCTTCTTGGCCCGGTCCACGATGTTCTGGATCATCGCCCCGGAGTTGAAGTCCTTGAAGTACAGGACCTCCTTGTCGCCGTTGGCGTAGGTCACCTCGAGGAACCGGTTGTCCTCGCTCTCGGTGTACATCCGCTCCACCGTGGCCCGGATCATCCCGGCCACGCAGGCCTCCCGGTCGCCGCCGAACTCGGCGAGGTCGTCCTCGTGCAGGGGCAGGTCCGCGGTGAGGTACTTGGAGAAGATGTCGCGCGCGGACTCGGCGTCGGGTCGCTCGATCTTGATCTTCACGTCGAGCCGGCCCGGGCGCAGGATCGCCGGATCGATCATGTCCTCGCGGTTGGAGGCGCCGATCACGATGACGTTCTCCAGCCCCTCCACCCCGTCGATCTCGCTGAGCAGCTGCGGGACGATGGTGTTCTCCACGTCCGAGGACACGCCCGAGCCGCGCGTGCGGAACAGCGAGTCCATCTCGTCGAAGAAGACGATCACGGGCGTGCCCTGGTTCGCCTTCTCCCGGGCCCGCTGGAAGACCAGCCGGATGTGCCGCTCGGTCTCGCCGACGTACTTGTTCAGCAGCTCGGGGCCCTTGATGTTGAGGAAATAAGACTTCGCAGCCTTGCCTTCGTTGTCCTTGCCGGACTTGGCGGCCACCTTCTTCGCCAGCGAGTTCGCGACGGCCTTGGCGATGAGCGTCTTGCCGCAGCCGGGCGGCCCGTAGAGCAGCACGCCCTTCGGCGGCTTGAGCTGGTGCTCGCGGAACATCTCCGGGTACAGGTAGGGCAGCTCGACGGCGTCGCGGATGAGGTCGATCTGGCCCTTGAGCCCGCCGATGTTCTCGTAGTCGATGTCGGGGACCTCTTCGAGGACCAGCTCCTCGACCTCGGACTTGGGCACCCGCTCGTAGACGTAGCCGGCGCGGGCGTCGAGCAGCAGCGAGTCCCCGGCCCGCAGGGGCACGTCGCGCAGTGGCTCGGCCAGCCGGACCACCCGCTCCTCGTCGGCGTTGGCGATCACCAGCACGCGGTCGCCGTCGGCGAGCACCTCCTTGAGCATCACCACCTCGCCGACCTGCTCGTAGTCGAGGGCGGCCACGACGTTGAGGGCCTCGTTGAGCATGACCTCCTGCCCGCGCCGCAGGTCCTCGAGGTCGACCGTGGGGCTGACGTTCACCCGCAGCTTGCGGCCGCCGGTGAACACGTCGATGGAGCCGTCGCCGTTGCGGGCCAGGAACGTGCCGAAGCCGGCCGGTGGCTGCGCCAGCCGGTCGACCTCCTCCTTGAGGGTCATGATCTGGTCACGGGCCTCGCGCAGCGTCTGCGCGAGGCGTTCGTTCTGGGCGGTCACGGCCGCGAGCGAGCGCTGCGTCTCGGCCAGGCGCTGCTCGATCACCCGGCTGTGCACGGGACTCTCCGCGAGGCGCCGCCGCAGCTGGTCGACCTCGTCCTCGAGGAACCGGACCTGGCTCTCCAGCTCCTCGGGCGTGCGCCCACGACCCGGACCACTTGCTGATGCTGGCAACTCGGTCACCTCCGCCGCCTCGGTGCTGAGATTTCGACCCTACCCGTGAGGCGGCGTTTTTGAAGAGGCAAACCACACTGTGTCGCAGGCCACTTCCGGGCTCAGCCGTCGAAGGGCTCCTCCGCCAGGGTCGGTGGCAGCCCGGCCGGCCGTGGTCCCTGGTAGTCGACGCCGTACGCCCCCGGTGCCGGGCGCCGCTTCTTCGCCGGCGCCGTCTGGTCCGGCGCCATCCGGCGGGCGGTGACCAGGAAGCCGGTGTGCCCCTGCATCCGGTGGCCGGGCCGGATGGCCAGGCCCTCGACGTGCCAGTCGCGCACCAGCGTCTCCCACGGACGGGGCTCGGTGAACCCGCCGTGGGCGCGGATGGTCTCGACCGTGCGACCGAGCTGGGTGGTGGTGGCGACGTACGCGCAGACCAGGCCCCCGGGAGTCAGCGCGTCGGCGACCCGCTCGATGCACTCCCACGGCGCGAGCATGTCGAGCACGACCCGGTCCACGTCGGTGTCGTCGAGCACCTCCACGAGGTCGCCCACGGTGAGCCGCCAGGCCGGGTGGCGGCCCCCGAAGAACTGGGTCACGTTCTTCTCCGCCACGTCGGCGAACTCCTGGCGGCGCTCGTACGACGAGACCCGGCCGTGCGGACCCACGGCCCGCAGCAGCGAGCACGTCAGCGCCCCGGAACCGACGCCGGCCTCGACGACGCGCGCACCGGGGAAGATGTCGGCCATCGCCACGATCTGCGCGGCGTCCTTGGGATAGACCACCGCCGCGCCGCGGGGCATCGACACGACGAACTCGTTGAGCAGCGGCCGGAAGACGAGGTACTCCCCGCCGGCCGAGGAGGTGACCGAGAGCCCTTCCGGGCGCCCGATCAGGTCGTCGTGCTGGAGGGCACCGCGGTTGGTGAAGAAGGTGCGACCGGGCTCCAGGCAGATGTTGTGGCGCCGGCCCTTGGTGTCGGTGAGCCGGACCCACTCCCCGGCCCGCAGCGGACCGCGGTGCACCCCCGACCAGGACTCCGGGTCCACGTCGGGGGCAGGCTCGGACGGGGAGGCGTTCTCTGGGGGCATGCGGGCAGTCTATGAACCGCCCCGCCGCGCTCAGGGGGCGGCCGCGAAGGCCCGGTCGACGTCCTCGGTCACGAGCACGCCGTAGATGCTGCCGTCCGGCTCGAGGAGGAGGTACTCGCCCGCCGGCGTGTGCTGCATGGCCAGCACCAGGTCCTCCCCGGCGATGTCGGCGGACAGGGTGAGCCCGCGCTCGAGGGTGCGCGCCACACTGCTCACCGGCATCCACGGCCGGCGCTCCTCCGGGGTGGCGAGGACGGCGGCCTCGTTGACCAGGCCCGTGGGCTCCCCCGACGGGCTGAGCACCACGATCGCGCCCGCGGACTCGTCGCGAGCCCGGCGGATCGCCTCCGCGAGCGGCAGGTCGGGGGGCACGGCGAGGGTACGACGCGCCAGCTGCCGGGCCTTCAGCATCGGGATCTTGCTGCGGACCCGGGCGGACGCCATGGCCGCGGTGGCACCGCTCCAGAGGAACGCGGCGATGATGACCGCGAAGACGTAGTCGGTCAGCGTGGAGGTGGTCCCGGTCACCGCCGAGCGCGCTGCCGGGTACACCAGCGCGAGGCCCGCGGCGATCCGCCCACCCCACCCGGCGACGATCGTGCCACGGTGCGGGTTGCCGGTCACCTTCCAGACGGCCGCACGCAGCACCCGGCCGCCGTCGAGGGGGAGGCCGGGCACCAGGTTCAGCACCCCGACGACGAGGTTGGCGCCCGCCAGCGCGTCCACCGCGAGCAGCAGCAGGCCGTCCGGCGTGACGGTGCGCAGCGCGAGGAACACCCCGCCGACCGCGAGGGAGGTCAGGGGACCCACCACCGAGACCGCGAACTCCCGGCGCGGCGTGTCCGGCTCGCCCCCGATCTCGGTCACCCCGCCGAGGAAGTGCAGGGTGATCGACGTGACCGGCAGGCCGAAGCGCTGGGCCATCAGCGCGTGCGACATCTCGTGCAGCAGCACGGACAGGTAGAGCAGGACCGCGAACGCGGCGCCGGCGACGTACGCCCACCCGCCGAGGCCGGGCTGCACCTGCTCCACCGCCGGTGCGATCATGACCGCGATCAGCAGGGCGACGAACAGCCACGAGGACCGGACCAGGACGTCGATCCCGCCGATCTGGCCGATCCGGAACGTGCCGGGCGGCCGGGGCGCGGGCGGGCGAGGCTGGCGGTTGTCGTCCACGCCTCCACGCTATCGCGGCACGGCAGCACCGGTTCTGTCGGCGCGCTCGCCTAGGGTTCCTGGTCATGAGCAACCTGCCGGCCGAGAGCACCGCCGTGGACGGCGTCGACGTCGTGGGGTCCCTGTCCCCCAGTCGCGCCGGGGACTTCATGACCTGTCCCCTGCTGTACCGCTTCCGCACCGTGGACCGGCTGCCCGAGCCGGCCTCGCCGGACGCGGTCCGCGGCACCCTGGTGCACAAGGTGCTCGAGGAGCTGTTCGACCTTCCGGCGGCGCACCGCACCGTCGGCAGCGCGACGGACCTGCTGCAGCCGGCCTGGGACCAGCTGCTCGCGGCAGAGCCCGGGATCGCGGAGATGTTCGGCCCCGAGGGGCCCGAGGTCGGTGCCTGGCTCGCGTCCTGCCGGGAGTCGCTCGCGCGCTACTTCACCTTGGAGGACCCGACCCGGCTCGAGCCCGCCGAGCGCGAGGTGTACGTCGAGACGGTGCTGGACTCGAAGCTGCTGCTTCGCGGCTTCATCGACCGCCTCGACGTGGCCCCGTCCGGCGAGGTCCGGATCGTCGACTACAAGACCGGCAAGGCGCCCGGTGCCGGCTTCGAGGCCAGGGCGCTGTTCCAGATGAGGTTCTACGCGCTCGTCCTCTGGCGCACCCGCGGGGTCGTCCCGGCCATGCTGCAGCTGGTCTACCTCGGCAGCGGCGAGCTGCTGCGCTACGTGCCCGACGAGCGGGACCTGCTCGCCACCGAGCGGAAGGTGCAGGCCATCTGGGCAGCGATCGCCAAGGCGCAGGAGAGCGGCGACTGGCGGCCGCGCCGCAGCGCCCTGTGCGGCTGGTGCGCCCACCAGGCGCTGTGCCCGGAGTTCGGCGGGACTCCCCCGCCGCTGCCGAGCCCGGTGCCGGAGGAGGCGGACCTCACCCCTGCTTGAGGTGGTCCTCGGGCCGGGCCGGCTCGGGGGTGACCGCCTCGGGGTAGAGCACGCAGGCGACCTCCGCGTCGCCGGAGCGGCGCAGCAGCGGGTCGTACCCGCGGTGGAACCGCACTCGGACCCCCTGGGAGGTCTCCGACACGTCCTCGACACCGAGCCACATCCGCTCGTCGGCGTTCTCCCCGCGCACCCGGTCCAGCAGCTCCTTGAGCCGGGAGGCCTGCGCCCCGGAGCCCAGGGTCACCTCCTTCGCGGGGGTGTCGAGCTTGCCGAGGTCACCGACCAGGTCCTTCTCCCGCTCGTAGACCTCGACCTCCTGCCGGGTCCAGTGGTCCTCCAGCAGCGCGCGGAGGTCGCGCGACTCCCAGCCGCACTCCGCGACCGCCTGCGGGCACCGCGGGTGGAACGAGCACCCCATCGGCGGCTTCGCGGCGTCGGGGATCTCTCCGCGCGGCAGGTCCCGGGGCACGAGCTTGGTCGGGTCCGGCTCCGGAATCGCCTTGAGCAGTGCCTTGGTGTAGGGGTGCTTCGGGTCGGCGAAGATCTCCTCGGAGGGGCCGATCTCCACGACCCGGCCGAGGTACATGATCGCGATCCGGTCGCAGAAGAACTTCGCCGACGCGAGGTCGTGGGTGATGTAGACGTAGGTCAGCCCCAGGTCCTGCTTGAGGTCGAGCATCAGCTGCAGGATCTTCGCGCGGACGCTCATGTCGAGCATCGAGACCGGCTCGTCGGCGACCAGCACCTCGGGGTCGAGGATGATCGCGCGGGCGATCACCGCACGCTGCTTCTGCCCGCCGGAGAGGTCGGAGGGGTACTTGTCCATGAACTGGTCGGCCGGCGAGAGACCCACGCGCTCGAGCGTCTCGGCGACCCGGCGGCGCAGCTCCTCGCCGGTGGCCACGCCGTGGATCTTCAGCGGATGACCGACGGCGGTGGCGATGTCCATGGCCGGGTTCAGCGCGGCGTGCGGGTCCTGGAACACCATCTGGATGTTCGTGCGCAGCCGGCGCAGCTCACCCCCCGACATCTGCGAGACCACCTGGTCCTCGGCCCGGCCGTGGCGCTGGGCGTGGTAGGTGATCGTGCCCCGGGTCGTCGGCGCGAGCCCGAGCAGCGCCCGGCCCAGGGTGGTCTTGCCGCTGCCCGACTCCCCGACCACGCCGAGGACCTCACCCCGGCGCAGGGTGAGGTTCACCCCGTCCACCGCCTTCACCGTGCCGGTGTCGAGCCCGAACAGGCGGGACATCAGGCCACCGCGCAGCTCGTAGTGCACCTCGAGGTCCGAGATGTCGAGGACGCTCTCGGTGTGGGCGCGGGCCTCAGGCTTCGTCGGCAACGGAGATCTCCTCTCGGGCCAGCGGCGCCGACTCCTCGGCGCTGAGCGTGACGTGGCCGTGGCTCAGGTCGGCCGCCCAGCACTCGGCGCGCGAGCCGTTGGGCATCTCGCGCAGCACGGGGTGGCGCGCGGCACAGACGTTCATCGCGTCCGGGCACCGCGGGTGGAAGTGGCACCCCGAAGGCGGCTGCACGAGGTTCGGCGGCGCACCGGGGATGTAGTTGAGGCCGGTGGTCGACAGGGAGATCGTCGACCGGAGCAGCTCGCGCGTGTAGGGGTGCTGGGGGGAGGAGAACACCTCGCGGGCGTCGCCGATCTCGACGATCTCGCCGGCGTACATCACCGCGACCCGGTCGCAGGCCTCGGCGATGATGCCGAGGTTGTGGGTGATCAGCAGCAGCGAGGTGTCGAACTCGCGGCGCAGGTCGTGCAGGATCCGGATGATCTGCGCCTCGACGAGCACGTCGAGGGCCGTCGTCGGCTCGTCGGCGACCACGAACGCCGGGCGAAGCACCAGCGCGAGCGCGATCATCAGCCGCTGCCGCATCCCCCCGGAGAACTCGTGCGGGTAGGACCGGAACCGGGTGGGCGGAATGCCCATCACCCGTAGCACCTCGAGCGAGCGGCGCTCGATCTCCGCCTTGCCGATCCCCTTCTCGTGGGTGCGCAGGGTCTCCGCGAAGTGGTCGGAGATCCGCATCAGCGGGTTGAGGCGGGTCAGCGGCTCCTGGAAGATCATCCCCAGCTCGGCACCACGCTTGGCGAACATCTGCTTGCGGGGCAGCGCCAGCAGGTCCTCGCCCTTGAAGCGCAGCTCCCCGTCCATCTCGGCGCCCTCGGGGAGCAGCCCGAGCAGCCCGCGGCCCAGCGTGGACTTGCCACAGCCGGACTCCCCGACCAGGCCGAGGATCTCGCCCTTGCGCAGGTCGAAACCGACACCGTCCACGGCCTTGACCGGCCCCTTCTCGCTGCCGTACCAGATCCGCAGGTCCCGCGCCGAGATCACCGGCTCGGCGTCCGTGTGCTCCAGCGCCGACTCGTCGACCAGCTCGGCCATCAGAGCTCTCCTTCCGCCAGCGCCGTGCTGGGCTCGGTCTCCGGCAGGCTGTCACGCGGCGGCAGGACCACCTTGCGGATCCGCCGCTTGCGCAGCACCGGGTTCACCGTCTCGTTGAGGCCCTCGCCCACCAGGGTCAGTCCGGCGACCAGCAGGACGATCGCCAGTCCCGGGAAGAGGGTGGTCCACCAGATGCCGGCCTGGGCGTCGTCGAGCGCGCGGCTCACGTCGTACCCCCACTCGGAGGCCTCGTTGGGCTGGATGCCCAACCCGAGGAAGCCCAGCGCGGCCAGGGTGCTGATCGCGTCGGCCGCGTTGAGGGTGCCGATCACCGGCACCGACTGGATCACGTTGCCGAACAGGTAGCGGCCCATGATCGTGGTGTTCTTGGCGCCGATCGCGCGGGCGGCCTCGATGTAGGTCGCCTCCCGCGCGCTCACCGCGGTGTTGCGGACCACGCGGAAGTACTGCGGGATGTAGATCACCGTGAGTGACAGCGCCGCCGCCAGGATGCCGCCGCCGAGCGCCGACTTCAGCAGGAAGGCGAACACGATCGCGAGCAGCAGCGAGGGGAAGGCGTACATCGCGTCCGCGAGGAAGACCAGCAGCCGGTCGGTCCAGCCGCCGACGAAGCCGGAGACCAGCCCGAGCGGCACGCCGACCACGATCGAGATGACCAGGGACAGCAGCACCACCTCGACGGCCGTGCGCGCGCCCCAGATCACGCGGGAGAGGATGTCGAAGAACTGGTCGTTGGTCCCGAGCAGGTGCGCGCCGCCGGGCGGGGCCATCTTGGCGAACCGGTGGCCGTGCACGCCGACCTGGTTGAAGCCGTACGGCGCGATCCACGGCGCGAAGATCGCCAGCACCACGAACAGGGCGGTGATCACCAGGCCGGTCACCAGGATCCAGCGGGCCAGGCCGGTCGTGTTGCGGAACGGGCCGAGCAGTCTGTTCAGCATCGGGTCCTCCTCAGTACCGCACCCGCGGGTCGACGACCGCGTTGACGATGTCGACCACCAGGCTCACCACGACCACCACGATGGCGAAGAACGTGACCAGCCCCTGCACCGCGGAGTAGTCGCGGGCGAAGATGTACTTCACCAGCTGGTTGCCCAGCCCCGGCCAGTTGAACGTCCGCTCGGTCAGCACGGCGCCGGCCAGGGTGAGCGCCACCTGGAGACCGGCCACGGTGATCACGGGGACGAGGGCGTTGCGGAACGCGTGGCGCCGGATGACGTAGCGCTCCCGGATACCGCGGGCACGCGCCGCCTCGACGTAGTCGCCCTTGAGCGTCTGGAGCAGGTTCACCCGCACCAGCCGGATGAAGACGCCGGACAGGTAGATGCCGAGCACCAGGCAGGGCAGCACATGGTGCTGCAGCACGTCGCCGAAGGCGCTCAGGTTCCCGGTGATCAGGGAGTCCACGAGGATGATGTGGGTGACCGGTTGCACCTGGAACTTGGTGATCGGCGAGGCGATGTCGTACGTCGGCCAGCCGAAGGGCGCGACCGCGATCACGAGCAGCAGGCCGGTCCAGAAGATCGGCGCGGCGTAGGTGACGATCCCGAACAGCCGGATGCCCACGTCCGCCGCGGAGTCCCGGTAGCGTGCCGCCAGCCGGCCCAGCGGGATGCCGAGCACGAGCGCGATCAGGAACGCCCCCACGGTCAGGGTCAGCGTCGCCCCGCCGTTGTCGCGGATCACGTCGACCACCGCTCGGTTGTCGGAGATGGTGTGCCCGAAGTTCAGGCGGGCGACGCTGCCGAGGTACTCGAAGTACTGGACGTACAGCGGGCGGTCGATGCCCAGCGCGTGGCGACGCTCCTGCAGCGCCTGCGCGTCGAGCTTGCCGCCGACCGCGGCGGTCACCGGGTCACCGGGCGCGACGCGCAGCAGCAGGAACACGATCGTGACGATCACCCAGATCATCGGGATGATCAGCAGCAGCCGCTGCAGTATGTAGCGGGGCAGGGACCCCGAACCCGAGCTCATCGACATCCTTCCTGACAGACCAGGGGGGAGGGTACGCCTGCGCGCACCCTCCCCCAGGTCCGGGTTAGCCCTGCTTGCTGATCATCCAGAACCGGAAGATGTAGGTCGGGTCCAGGGTCTCCTGGACGCCCTGCATCTTCTTGGTCGCAACCGCGACGTTCTTGCCGTTCCAGGACGGGATCAGCGGGACGTCCTGGGCCACGATGTCCTGCAGCTGGCCGATCTCCTGCTGACGCTTGCTCTTGTCGGTCTCGGCGAGCTCCTGGTCGAGCAGCTTGTTCACCTTCGGGTTGGAGTAGTGGTTGGCGTAGAAGCCACCGTCCCGGATGAACGGGGTCAGGTAGTTGTCCGCGTCCAGGAAGTCGGGGTACCAGCCCAGGATGAACAGGTCGTAGGCGCCCTGCTTGTAGAGCGTCTGGTACTGCTCCCACTCGGCGTCGTCGGTGGTCGGCGTGAACAGGCCGCTGCTCTTGAGCTGACGGGCCAGCTCGTTGGCCTCGTCGACCGCGTTCGGACCGTAGTGGGTCGGCGTGTAGCCGAGCTTGATCTTGACCGGCGTCTTCACGCCCGCGGCCTGCAGGATCTGCTTGGCCTTGGCGACGCTGGGCGAACCGTACTGGTTCTTGAACGAGTCCTTCTGCCCGGCGAAGCCCGGGGGCACGATCGAGTAGGCCGGACTGACAGTGCCGTCGTAGGCGTTCTTGGCGATCGAGTCGCGGTCGATGAGCTGCGCCACCGCCTGGCGGATCGCCTTCTGCTTGCCGACCGGGGTGCTCAGCTGCCACACCCAGTAGCGGAACTCCGAACCCTGACCCTTGAGGACGCTCACGTTCGAGTTGGACTCGAGGCTGTTGAGGTCGGTGGGGCTGAGGGTGCGCCAGGCGACGTCGACCTGACCGCTGGCAATGGCCTGCTTCAGCGGCGCGGGGTCGCTGAAGTACTGGACGAAGATCTGCCCGGCCTTCGGCGTCTTGTTGCCGGAGTACTTGTCGTTGGCCTCCAGGACAGCCTGCTCACCCGGCTTGTACTGGCTCAGCTTGTACGGCCCGGACCCGATGACCTTGTCGTCGCCGAGCAGCTTGTCGGCGGGGAAGACGTCCTCGTCCACGATCGAGGCGGTCGCCGTGGTCAGCACCTTGAGGAAGGTCTGGTCCGGCTTGTTGAGGTGGAAGATCACCGTGGTGTCGTTGGGCGTCTCGATCGCGCCGTCGGCCAGCTTCGGCTTGTCCGGGTTGCTGCTGTCGGTGATGGCACCGAGCAGCACCGAGGAGCCGTTGGGGTCGTTGATCGCGATGTTGCGCTCGAAGGAGTACTTGACGTCCGAGGAGGTCAGCGCGTCGCCGTTGGAGAACTTCAGGCCGGGCCGCAGCGTGCAGGTGACCGTCTTCTGGTCCTTGTACTCGCAGGACTTCGCGGCGTCGCCCTGCACCTCGTTGCCACCCGGCGGGATGTTCACGAGCTGCTGGAAGATGTTGTACTGCATGTTCCAGGAGCCCATGTCGTACGAGCCGGCCGGGTCCATCGCCGTGATCGACTCGGTGGTGCCCAGGATCCAGCTCGCGCCGGATGCGGTCCCGCCGCTGCCGCCGTCACCGGATCCTCCGGTCCCACCGGAGCTGCCGCCGCCGCACGCGGCGAGCGTGGCGACCAACGCGCCGGCACCCGCGAGTGCGACCAGTCCTCGTCTGCGGTTCAAGAGTTTCACCTCACGCTTGTCCAACCCACCGATGTGGGACAACCGGCGACACTACCGCCGCCCCCGCCGCGAGGACATCCCGATAAACCGGCGGAAAGATCGCGATCTGGCAACGATTCAGAGTGTGGCGATCTCCAGGAGGGTTGCGGCGTCCGCTTTCTCCAGAGACGGCAGGAACCTCCGGCGCTCGCCCGGCGGCACCGGCACGTGGTTGGGGACCACCACGACCAGGCACCCGGCCGCCTCCGCGGACCGGGCCCCGGTGCTCGAGTCCTCGATCGCCACGCAGTCCGCGGGGGCGACGCCGAGCAGGGCGGCGGCCGTCTCGTAGGGCTCCGGGTGCGGCTTGCCGTTGGCCACCGCGTCGCCGGTCACCACCACGTCGAAGGTGCCCTCGGGCAGCACGGCGACGACGGGCGCCACGAACCGCCGGTAGGACATCGTCACCAGCGCGCACGGCACGCCCGCCGCCCGCAGGCCCGCCAGCAGCTCACGGGCACCGGGGCGCCAGGGCACCTCGCGCTGCACCGCCGCCACCACCCGGTCGAGGAGCTCCTCCACGATCACCTCCGGCTCCAGGTCGACACCGGCGTGCTCGCGGATGTAGCGCCCGGACTCGATCAGGTCGTTGCCGACCAGCTGCAGCGCGTCCTCGCGGCTCCAGGTGCCGCCGTGGGCGGCGACCAGCGCGTACTCGGCCTCGATCCAGTAGGGCTCGGTGTCGACGAGCGTGCCGTCCATGTCCCACAGGACAGCCGCGGGCCACGAGGGGGTTCCCTCCCCCGGCATGCTCAGTCCTCCGGCTCGTAGGCCAGGTTGGGGGCCAGCCAGCGCTCCGCCTCGCGCAGCGTCATCCCCTTGCGACGGGCATAGTCCTCGACCTGGTCCTTGCCGATCCGCCCGACCACGAAGTACTGCGACTGCGGGTGCGAGAAGTACCACCCGCTGACCGCGGCGCCGGGCCACATCGCCATGCCGTCGGTCAGCTCGATCCCGGTGCGGGCGGTGACGTCGAGCAGCTGCCACAGCTTCCGCTTCTCGGTGTGGTCCGGGCAGGCCGGGTACCCAGGAGCGGGACGGATCCCGACGTACCGCTCCCTGATCAGCTCCTCGCTCCCGAGGTGCTCGTCGCCGGCGTAGCCCCAGAACTCCCGCCGCACCCGCTCGTGCATCCGCTCAGCGAACGCCTCCGCGAGACGGTCGGCCAGCGACTCCAGCAGGATCGCACTGTAGTCGTCGAGGGCCGCCTTGAACTCCGCGATCTTCTCCTGGCTGCCCAGGCCCGCCGTCACCGCGAAGGCACCGACGTAGTCGCGCAGACCGGTCTCCTTGGGTGCGACGTAGTCGCCCAGCGACCGGTTCGGGACACCGGCGCGGTGCTCGCCCTGCTGGCGCAGGTTGCACAGCGTGGTGAGCACCTCGGTGCGGTCCTCGTCGGCGTAGACCTCGATGTCGTCCCCGCCCACGGCGTTGGCCGGGAACAGGCCCACGACGGCGCGCGCGTGCAGCCAGCGCTCCTCGATCAGCCGGTCCAGCATGCGCTGGGCGTCCTCCCACAGCTTGCGCGCGGCCTCGCCGGTGGCCGGGTTGTTGAGGATGTCGGGGAACCGGCCCTTCATCTCCCAGGCGTTGAAGAACGGCTGCCAGTCGATGTAGTCGCGCAGCTCCTCGAGCGGGTAGTCGTCGAAGTTCCGCACGAAGTGCGGGCGCCGGTCGCCCGGGCGCTCTCCGGGCCGGTGCGACCACACGTCCCCCGCGAGCTGCTGCAGCACCCGCGGCTTCGGCGGCGTGTAGCCCTCCCACTCGATCGGGGTACGACGGGCACGCGCGGCCTCCAGGGATAGCAGCGGCCGGTCGTTGAGCTTGGCGGCGTGCCGCTCGCGGATCGAGTCGTAGTCGGCCTTGACCTCGGCGAGCAGGGCGTCACGGCGCTCGTCGGACAGCAACGTGGAGGCGACCGGGACCGACCGGGAGGCGTCCTTCACCCACAGCACCGGGCCGTGGTACTTCTGGTCCACCTTGACCGCCGTGTGCGCCCGGGAGGTCGTGGCGCCCCCGATCAGCAACGGGATGTCGAAGCCCTGCCGCTCCATCTCGGCCGCCACGTTGACCATCTCGTCCAGCGAGGGCGTGATCAGTCCCGAGAGGCCGATCAGGTCCGCGCCGATCTCCTTGGCGGTGTCGAGGATCTTCTGAGCCGGCACCATGACGCCGAGGTCGACCACCTCGTAGCTGTTGCACTGCAGCACGACCCCGACGATGTTCTTGCCGATGTCGTGGACGTCGCCCTTGACGGTGGCCATCACGATGGTGCCCTTGGTCCGCTCCCGCGCCGCGCCGCTGGTGTCCGTGGCCTTCTCCGCCTCGATGAAGGGAATGAGGTAGGCCACGGCCTTCTTCATGACGCGCGCCGACTTCACGACCTGCGGCAGGAACATCTTGCCCTCGCCGAACAGGTCGCCGACGACGTTCATGCCGTCCATCAGCGGTCCCTCGATGACCTCGATCGGCCGGCCGCCGCGTGCCTCGATCGCCGCCCGCAGCTCCTCGGTGTCGGACTCCGCGTAGTCGTCGATGCCCTTCACCAGGGCATGGGTGATCCGCTGCTCCACCGGCAGCGCCCGCCACTCCTCGTCCTCCGCCTCGGGCTGGGACCCGTCTCCTGCGTACTTCGGCGCGAGCTCGAGCAGCCGCTCGGTGCTGTCCGGCCGCCGGTTCAGCACGACGTCCTCGATCGCGTCCCGCAGCACCGGGTCGATCTCGTCGTACACCACGAGCGCACCGGCGTTGACGATCCCCATGTCCATGCCGGCGCGGATCGCGTGGTAGAGGAACACGGCGTGGATCGCCTCCCGGACCGGGTTGTTGCCCCGGAAGGAGAAGGAGACGTTGGAGACCCCGCCCGAGACCAGCACGCCGGGCAGGTTCTGCTTGATCCAGCGGGTCGCCTCGATGAAGTCGAGTCCGTAGTCGGCGTGCTCCTCGATACCGGTCGCGACCGCGAACACGTTCGGGTCGATGATGATGTCCTCGGCCGGGAACCCGACCCGCTGCGTGAGGATGTCGTAGGCACGGGCGGCGATCGCCGTACGCCGCGCCAGGTTGTCGGCCTGGCCGTCCTCGTCGAAGGACATGACCACCACCGCGGCGCCGTACTTCCGGCACAGCCGGGCCTGCTCGACGAACTTGTCCTCGCCCTCCTTCAGCGAGATGGAGTTCACGATCGGCTTGCCCTGGACGCACTTCAGCCCGGCCTCGATGACCTCGAACTTGGAGGAGTCGATCATGAGCGGCACCCGCGAGATGTCCGGCTCGCTGGCGACCAGCTTCACGAAGCGGTCCATCGCCGCGACGCCGTCGATCATCCCCTCGTCCATGTTGATGTCGACGACCTGGGCACCGGCCTCGACCTGCTGGCGGGCGACGCTCAGCGCGGTGGCGTAGTCACCCTCCTTGATGAGGCGCCGGAACCGCGCGGAGCCGGTGATGTTGGTGCGCTCCCCCACGTTGACGAACAGCGACTCCTCGGCGATGTTCAGGGGCTCGAGCCCCGCGAGCCGGCACGCGGGTGCGACCGGCTGCGGCACGTGCGGCGCCTTGCCCTTGACCGCCGTCTCCAGCGCGGTGATGTGGGCCGGCGTGGTGCCGCAGCAGCCGCCGACCAGGTTGACCAGCCCGCTGGCGGCGAACTCCTCCAGCACCGGCGCAGTGTCCTCCGGCGCCTCGTCGTACTCGCCGAAGGCGTTGGGAAGGCCGGCGTTGGGATACGCCGAGACGAAGCAGTCCGCCACCCGCGCCAGCTCGGCGATGTAGGGCCGGAGGTCCCGGGCGCCGAGCGCGCAGTTGAGTCCCACGGCCAGGGGGCGGGCGTGCCGGATCGAGTTCCAGAACGCCTCGGGCACCTGGCCCGAGAGCGTCCTGCCCGAGGCGTCGGTGATGGTCCCGGACACGATGACCGGCCAGCGTCGCCCCCGCTCCTCGAACAGCGTCTCCAGGGCGAAGATCGCCGCCTTCGCGTTCAGGGTGTCGAAGACGGTCTCGATCAGCAGCAGGTCCGCGCCTCCGTCGACCAGCCCCCGCGCCTGTTCCAGGTAGGCGGCGACCAGCTGGTCGTAGCTGATGTTCCGGGTGCCGGGGTCGTTGACGTCCGGAGAGATGGACGCGGTGGTGTTGGTGGGTCCGAGGGCACCGGCGACGTACCTGGGCCGGTCGGGTGTCTGCGCGGTCATCGCGTCGCACTCCGACCGCGCGAGCCGGGCGGACTCGACGTTCATCTCGTAGGCCAGGTCCGCCATGCCGTAGTCGGCCTGGGAGATCGACTGTGCGCTGAACGTGTTCGTCTCGACGACGTCCGCGCCGGCGCGGAGGTACTCGCGGTGGATGCCGCGGATGATGTCGGGCTGGGTGAGGCTGAGCAGGTCGCTGTTGCCGCGCACGTCGCGCCCCCAGTCGGCGAACCGCGCGCCGCGGTAGTCGTCCTCCTCGAGGCCGTGTCGCTGGATCATCGTGCCCATCGCGCCGTCGAGCACCAGGATCCGTGCGCGCATGGCGGCGGCCAGCTCGTCGGTCTTGTCCGGGCGGACCAGCGACTTCGGGGGCAAGAGCGTTCCTCAGGGGTCGGCGGCGCGGGGCGGTCCCACGGCACCTTCCAGCGTAGGTGGAGGGTGCCGCCCCCGCCCCGGCGGCTCGGATGATGACATGAAGCGGCGGTGCGCGGCCCGGGCCGCCGAACCACGCTCGCCGGTCTAGGCTGGAGGAGTGATCGAGATCGAAGAAGTGCCGGAGCTGCGGTCGCCTGTCCTCATCGCCGCGTTCGAGGGCTGGAACGACGCCGCGGACGCCGCTTCCGCCGTTGTCGACCACCTGGCGCAGGTGTGGAAAGCGCGCGTGGTCGCCGCCGTGGATCCCGAGGACTTCTACGACTTCCAGATGAACCGGCCCGTGGTGGGCTCCGACGAGCAGGGCATGCGCCGCATCACCTGGCCCTCGACCCAGATCTCGATCTGCTCCCCGCCCGGCGCCGACCGCGACGTGGTGCTGCTGCGCGGCATCGAGCCGAACATGCGCTGGCGCCAGTTCTGCGCCGAGCTGCTCGCGGCGTGCGACGACCTCGGCACCGAGCTGGTCGTCACGCTCGGCGCGCTGCTGGCCGACACGCCGCACACGCGACCGATCCCGGTCACGGGCACCGCCTCCGAGCCCGACCTCTCGGACCGGCTCAAGCTGGAGCAGTCCAACTACGAGGGACCGACCGGCATCGTCGGGGTGTTCCAGGACGCCTGCACCCGGCTGGACATGCCGGTGGTGTCGTTCTGGGCGGCCGTGCCGCACTACGTCGCGCAGCCGCCCTGCCCCAAGGCCACGCTCGCGTTGGTCGGGCAGCTCGAGGACCTGCTCGAGATCAGCATCCCCCTCGACGACCTGCCGGAGGAGGCCCGCGCCTGGGAGCGTGGGGTCGACGAGCTCGCCGAGGAGGACGAGGAGATCGGGGACTACGTGCGGGCGCTGGAGGAGACCCGCGACACGGCCGACCTGCCCGAGGCCAGCGGCGAGGCGATCGCCCGGGAGTTCGAGCGCTACCTCAAGCGCCGCGAGACCAACGACGACTGAGGCACCCCCGGACGTCATACACCCCGGCCGCCACGGCAGCCGCCCCGCATGACGCACCCCCGGACGTCATACACCCCGGCCGCCAGAGCAGCCGCACCGTATGACGTCCGCGGGTGGACAGTCCCCGTCAGAGCGGGATGCCCAGGCGGGCGTCGAGCAGCGCACGGACGATCCCGGCGCCGTTGCCGTCGCCGCCGGCCCGGGCGGACTCGGCGGCCCAGTCGTCCACGGCGCGCAGGGCGGCCGGGGCGTCGAGGTCGTCGGCCAGGGCGGTGCGTACGGCGTCCACGAGTTGCTCGGCCTGCGCGCGCGAGGCCCGGTCGACGACCGCCCGCCACCCGGTGCAGCGCTCCTCGGCGGTGGCGAGGTCGGCCTCGGTCCACTCCCAGTCGGACCGGTAGTGGTGCGCGAGCAGCGCGAGACGGACCAGGACCGGGTCGACACCGGCGCCGCGGAGCTGGGAGACGAGCACCAGGTTGCCCTTGGACTTCGACATCTTCTCGCCCTGGTAGCCGACCATCCCGGAGTGCACGTAGCTCCGTGCGAACAACGAGCCCGGGTAGGCCGCCTGCGCCTCGGAGGCACTCATCTCGTGGTGCGGGAACACGAGGTCGGACCCGCCGCCCTGCACGTCGAAGGCCTGGCCGAGGTAGCGCCGGGCGATCGCGGCGCACTCCACGTGCCAGCCCGGGCGGCCGCGACCCAGCGCGCTGTCCCACGCCGGCTCACCGGGCCGCTCGGCCTGCCACAGCAGGCAGTCGAGCGGGTCCTTCTTGCCCGGGCGGTCCGGGTCGCCGCCGCGCTCGGCGAACAGCCGCAGCATCTCCTGCTCGTCGAGGCCGGAGACCTCGCCGAACCGCGGGTCGGAGTGCACCGAGAAGTACAGGTCGCCGTCCACGTCGTACACGCAGCCGCGGTCACGCAGGTGCTCGACCATCTCCACCACCATGGGGATGGACTCCACCGCGCCGATGTACTCCGCCGGCGCCAGCACCCGCAGGGCGGCCATGTCCTCACGGAACAGGTCGGTCTGCGCGGTGGCGAGCTCGGCCCAGTCGACGCCGGTGGCGTTCGCCCGCTCCAGCAGCGGGTCGTCCACGTCGGTGACGTTCTGTACGTAGTGGACGTCGTGCCCGGCGTCGCGCCAGGCCCGGTTCAGCAGGTCGAAGGCGACGTAGGTGTTGGCGTGCCCGAGGTGAGTGGCGTCGTACGGCGTGATCCCGCAGACATAGAGGCGCGCGGTCCCGTCGGGGGTCGTGGGCCGGACCGCGCCGGTGGCGGTGTCGAACACCCGCACCGTCGGACCGGGGCCGAGCTCCTCGAGGGCGGGCACGTCCGGGCTCGTCCACGCATGCATGGCCCCGAGCCTAGCGGGGCGCGCTCAGAACGCCGGCCACGGGATCGCCGGGCGCCGCGCGGACGGCATCGGCATGGTGCCCGCCGCAAGCAGGTCCGCGCAGCGCGCGACCGTGGCGGCGATCTCGTGCGGGGCGATCAGCGCCTCGAGCGCGGCGGTCAGGTCGCTGTCCCGGGTCGCCAGCTGCTCGGCGAGTGCGGCCACCGCTTCGGCGTCCGCGGAGTCGACGGGGTCGCCGGCCCAGCCCCACAGCACCGTGCGCAGCTTGTCCTCGACGTGGAAGCTGACGCCGTGGTCGACGCCGTGCCGGTGGCCGTCGCTCATCGCCAGCACGTGGCCGCCCTTGCGGTCGGCGTTGTTGACCACCACGTCGAACACCGCCATGCGCCGCAGCGTCACGGAGTCCTCGTGCACCAGCGAGACCGGTCGGTCCCGGGAGTCGAAGGCGTCCAGCACGTGCAGGTAGCCGTGCGGGAGGCGGCCCTCCGGCACCAGGTCGACGGCCATCACCTCCGGGTCGGGCTCGCGCCACGCCTGCACCATGCCGAGCCCGGCGGGGCCCTCGCGCAGCAGCGTCGGAGGTACGACGTCCCAGCCCAGCGCCTCGGAGACGGCGTAGGCGGCGACCTCCCGCTGCGCCAGGGTGCCGTCGGGGAAGTCCCACAGCGGCCGCTCGCCCGCGACCGGCTTGTAGACGCACGGCACGGACCGGTCGCCGCGGGTCACGGTGCCGTAGAAGGTGGCGTTGGACGCCGGCATGATCCGGCCCTCCACCACCACCTCCCCCTCGCCGAGCACCGCCAGCTCGTCGTCGAGGGGTGGCACGGAGGGCTCCCGGCCCGCGACTTCAGGCATCAGTCCGGTTCGATGCTGGTGCGGCGGAACCCGTTGGCGCGCGGGCACAGGTGCCCGGACGGGTCCATGGGCCCTCCGCAGAACGGGCAGGACGGCCGGCCGGCGCCCACCACGGCCTGCGCCCGCTTGCTGAACGCCCGGGCCAGGGCGGGCGGCAGCTTCACCACGAGCAGCTCCTCCGGCTCGGGCTCCTCGATGTCCTCCTCGGGGGTCCCCGGCTCCACGACCCCGGCGTCGGAGTAGGGGAACACCTCGAGCACGACGCGCTCGGACGTGCTGTCCCACGACAGCGTCATGGTGCCCGCGCGGAACTCCTCCACGATGGGTTGCTCCAAGGGCTCGCTGTCCTCCAGGCCCACGGGCGTCACCGCCGGGATGCTGCCGGCTCCCTCGCTCTCGCGGAGCAGCTCGTCGAGCAGCTCCTCGATGCGCTCGGCGAGCACGGCGACCTGCTGCTTCTCGAGGGCGACGCTGGTGACCCGGGTGCCGGCGCGGGCCTGCAGGAAGAAGGTGCGCTGCCCGGGCGGACCCACGGTCCCGGCGACGAAGCGCTCGGGCGGGTCGAAGCTGTGGATCACCGATGCCATGGTGCCGAGCCTATGCGTTGCCGCTAGCGGCCGTGCCGGCTGCCGCGCGGGCCGTCGCACCTCCGCCGTCCCCGGCTCCCCCGCCCACGGGCGCGTCGCTGCTGACCGTGCGCCGGCGCCGCTTGCGGGCCGGAGGCTTCAGGTGGGCAAGGTCCCCGCCGCTGCTGTTCACCGCGACCACGAACGGTCGCATCGGGGTGTAGCGCACCACCGACAGCGACGCAGGGTCGACGACGATGCGCTGGAAGGAGTCGAGATGCATGCCGAGCGCGTCGGCGAGGATGGCCTTGATCACGTCGCCGTGGCTGACCGCCACCCACACCGCGTCGGCACCGTGCTCCTCGGTGATCCGGGCGTCCCAGCGACGGACCGCCTCGATCCCGCGCTGGGCCATCGCCGTCATCGCCTCGCCGTCGGGGAAGATCGCGGCCGAGGGATGCGCCTGCACCGTCTTCCACAGCTGCTCCTTGGCGAGCGTCTTCAGCTCCCGTCCCGTCCAGGATCCGTAGTCGCACTCGAGCAGCCCGCGCTCGGTGACCGGCTTGAGGTCCGAGGACTGTGCCCGGGCGATCTCGCGCGCGGTCTCCCGGCACCGTTCCAGCGGACTGCTCACCACCGCGGCCAGGGGCAGCACGGACAACCGCTCGCCGGCCGCCCGAGCCTGCCCGAGCCCGTGCTC
The DNA here is from genome assembly GCA_963709685.1 of uncultured Actinomycetota bacterium. GTDB lineage: Bacteria > Actinomycetota > Actinomycetes > Propionibacteriales > Nocardioidaceae > Nocardioides_B. The sequence goes on along the minus strand of CAVPXH010000016.1, from coordinate 3,963 downwards.
GTCGAGGTGGACGCCCTTGCTCCTGCCGGCCAGGACGCCACCCGCATTGGCCGTGGTCCGTCCGTGTCGAGCCAGGATCACCGTTGCCATGGACCCGACTCTAGTGGCCGTAACCTGAGGGCCATGATCGTCGACAGTGCCCTGTACCGCGACGGGGCCCGGGTGGCCTCCACCTGCGAGAAGGACGACCTCGCGGGGCTCTTGGCCCAGGCCGAGCAGGACGACAGCTTCGTCTGGGTCGGCCTGCACGAGCCGGGAGCGCGCGAGCTCGACGACGTCGCCAAGATCTTCGCCCTGCACCCGCTCGCGGTCGAGGACGCCGTGCACGCTCACCAGCGTCCGAAGCTCGAACGCTACGACGACGGTCTCTTCCTGGTGCTCAAGACCCTGTGGTACGTCGACGAGGACGATGCCGTGGAGACCGGGGAGATCAACCTGTTCGTGGGACGCAATTTCGTGGTCAGCGTGCGCCACGGCGCGGGCACCGAGCTGCACAGCGCCCGACTCGGCCTCGAGCAGCGCACCGCGGTCCTCGGCCACGGCCCCTCCGCGGTCGTCTACGCGATCTGCGACCGGGTCGTCGACAGCTACGAGGAGGTGGCCCGAGCCCTGGAGACCGATGTCGACGAGGTCGAGGAGTCCGTCTTCTCGCCCGTGCGGACCCAGGACTCGAAGCGGATCTACGTGCTCAAGCGCGAGTTGGCCGAGGTGCGGCGCGCGGTCAACCCGCTGCAGGAGCCGATGAAGCGGTTCGCCTCCGGGTCGGTGCCGTTGGTGACGCAGGAGTCGGCGCCGTTCTTCCGGGACGTCGCCGACCACGTCGTCCGGGTCTCGGAGAGCATCGAGACCCTGGACTCGCTGCTGTCGACGGCCTTCGACGCGCACCTCGCGCGCATCCAGATCGAGCAGAACGAGGACATGCGCAAGATCTCGGCCTGGGTCGCGATCGCCGCGGTCGGCACCTTGGTGGCCGGGATCTACGGCATGAACTTCGACCACATCCCGGAGCTGCACTGGCAGTTCGGCTACTTCTACGCGCTCGGGCTGATGGTGCTCGCGTCGCTGGTGCTCTACCGGTTGTTCAAGAAGTCCGGCTGGCTGTGAGCCTCAGGTGGCGCTGAGCACACCGGTGCCGAGAAGCGCCAGGACGAGCAGGCCGAGTGCGACGCGGTAGGGCACGAACCGGCCGATGGAGTGGTGCGCCACGAATCGCAGCAGCCACGCGATGGAGGCGTAGGCCACCACGAAGCTGACCACCGTGCCCACCACGGTCTCCCCGACGCTGATGTTGCCGCCGAGCGCGTCCTTGAGCTCGAACAGCCCGGCCGCGAGCAGCGCCGGGATGGCCAGGAAGAACGACAGCCGGGTGGCCGCCACCCGGTCCAGGCCCCGGAGCAGGCCGGCGGAGATCGTGGCACCGGACCGCGACACGCCGGGCACGAGCGCGACGCACTGCATGACGCCCACGACCAGGGCGTCGACGACGTTCATCGACTGCTCCTCCCGGTCCTGGCGGGCCCGTCGCTCGGCGTACACCATGACCGCACTCCACAGGATCAGGCCGGCGGCCACGACCCACAGTGAGCGCAGGTCGTTGGTGATGACGTCCTTGAGCAGGAAGCCGACGATGCCGATCGGGATGGTCCCGACGATCACGAACCAGCCCATCCGGTGGTTGAACTGGCCGCGATACTCGGGCTTGACCAGGCCGGTCAGCCACGCGACGGCGATGCGCCAGATGTCGCCCCAGAAGTAGAGGATGGCGGCCGCGATCGCCCCCATCTGGATGACCGCGGTGAAACCGGTGACGTCGGGGGCCGCGGTGTCGAGACCGAGCAGCTGCTCGACGATGGTGAGGTGTCCGGTGCTGGAGACCGGGAGGAACTCGGTCAGTCCCTCCACGATGCCGAGGATCACCGCGTCGAGGTAGTTCATGGCTCTTCCTTGGCTCGCCGGTTCATGGCCGTCGGACAGACTACGGCGAGACGCCCCTGCGTGGGGCACGCGACCGGTGTGTCGGGCTCACGCCGTAGGGTGATCCCGGCTACGTCGATTGGATGACGCCCGCGGTCCCGCTCGGCCCTAGCGTGCAGCGTATGGGTGCCTCCCGTGCGCGCCGATGCCTGTCCGCATCCGCTCTGGCCACGGCCACGACTCTCACCTCCTGCTTGGTCGGCATCGGGTGGTCCGCCGCCGCGACGGCGGACGTGTACGTCGACAAGACCATGTCCGCCTGCTCCGACACCGGTCCCGGCACCGCGACGGCGCCCTTCTGCACGATCACCCGGGCCATGTCGGCGCTGCAGCCGGGCAGCACGGCGTACGTCGGGAACGGGACCTACGCCGAGACCGTGGACCCGACGATCTCCGGGACCGCCTCGGCACCGGTGACGGTCGCGGGCTGGCCCGGCAAGGCCCCCGTGGTGGGCACCGGAGTGCCGTACGGCGTCTACCTGTCCGGGCGCAGCCACGTGACGGTGTCGGGCCTCACGGTCGTGAACACCACGAGCATCGGCATCTACGTCTCCGGCGGGGACCACGTGTCGATCCTCGACAACGAGGTCGAGGGCGCCGGGCACCGGATCAAGGGGCAGACCGCGCCGGGCATCCGGCTCTCGAACACCACCGCCGGCCTGGTGCGCGGCAACAACACCCACGACAACAGCGACCACGGCATCCAGCTCATGTCCGGCACCACGGCCACGGTCGTCTCCGGCAACACCGCGGCGTTCAACGCCGAGGGCTACCAGCGCAACGCCAACGGCATCAACGTGGTGAGCCCGGGCAACCAGATCATCGGCAACGTCACCCACGACAACGAGGACTCCGGGATCAACTTCTACCCGGGCGGGAACGACAACCTCGCAGCCACCAACGTCACGTACAACAACGGGGACCACGGCATCGACGACCTCAACGTCACCGGAGGGCGCCTGATCGGCAACACCGTCTACCACAACTGCACCACAGGCATCAACGTCGAGGGCACGTCCGGCAGTTACGTGGTGGAGAACAACATCGCCGTCGACAACGCGGTGTACCCGGCCTACAACGGCATCTCGTGCTCGCGTCGGGCCGGCAACATCGGGATCTGGGACTCCGCGCCCGCCAGCACCGTGGTCGACCACAACCTGGTGTGGCTGACCACCAGCGGCAAGATGTACGTCTTCGGCTCGTCGTACTCCTCCTTGGCCGCGATGCAGGCCGCGACCGGGCAGGAGAAGCACGGGGTCCAGGCCGACCCCCGCTTCGTCGACAGGCAGGCGGGCAACCTTGCCGTCGCCGCGGGGTCCCCCGCCATCGACCGTGCGAACTCCGGCGTGTCCGGCGCGCAGAGCCGGGACCTGCTGGGCCGGCCGAGGGTCGACGACCCCGACACGCCGAACACCTACGCCGAGGGTCCCCGCCTCTACGACGACCTCGGCGCCTACGAGTACCAGTCCGGGACTCGGCCGGGGCCGCAGGCACCGACCGCGGCGCTGAGCCTGACCCCGTCCTCGGGGACCGCCCCACTGGCGATGACCGCGGACGCGGGCGGGTCCAGCGACCCCCAGGGCCAGAGCCTGACCTACGCCTTCGACTTCGGCGACGGCACCACCACCCCCGCCCAGACCGGCCCGACCGCCACCCACACCTACACCACCGCCGGCACCTACACCGCCCAGGTCACCGTCACCAACACCTCCGGGCTGACCGCCACCGCCACCCGCACCGTCACCGTCTCGCCCGCCAGCATGCCACCGCCGCCGGCGACACCGGCCGCGTTCGTCGCCCAGATCGCCAACAACTACTCCACCAGCCCGCACACCAGTGGCTCCCTCACCGTGTGGCGCAGCGCCGGCGTGGCCGCGGGGGACTACGTCGTGCTCACCCTGCAGCTGTCCGGCACCGCCGCTACCGGGCCGGTCACCGGCACCGACACCGCGGGCAACACCTACAACACCCTGGCCAGCACCGCCTCCA
>CAVPXH010000015.1:0-98274 GCA_963709685.1 uncultured Actinomycetota bacterium | reverse complement strand
TAGAGTTTCGGCGGCCATAGCGAAAGGGAAACACCCGGTCCCATTCCGAACCCGGAAGTTAAGCCTTTCAGCGCCGATGGTACTGCAACCGCGAGGTTGTGGGAGAGTAGGACGTCGCCGGACATACACTTCGCAGGAGGCCACCCACGGGTGGCCTCTTCGCGTTCACCCGCCTGTTCGTCATCCGGGCGGCGTGAGCCGAGCGGCGTGGACCAGCGGCGTGGCGCAGGCGGCGCGCACGCTGTTGCGGGTCACGGGATCCCTACGATGGCGTCGTGAGGGAGCCTGCCGCGGACAAGCGGCGTACGGATGGCCGGGTGGTCAGGCGCCTGCTGCTCGGGCTGGTCCTGCTCGCCGGTGCCGGCTACCTGGCTGCCTACCTGCTGACCGGGGACCGCGTTCCTCGGGGGACGGTCGTGGCCGGGGTGGCGATCGGCGGCTTGAGGGCGCCCGCTGCTCGCGAGCTGCTGGCGGCGACGCTGGAGCCGCGACTGCGCCGGCCGGTCGCCGCCAACGCCAACGGGACGCCGGTCACCCTCGTCCCGGCCGAGTCAGGCTTCGGGTTCGACGTGGCGGCGTCGGTCGCGGCTACGGGTGTCGGGAAGAGCTGGGACCCGCGACGGATGTGGGGCTACGTCGTCGGGGGTCGGGACCTGCCGCCGGTGGTGCGGGTCAACAGCGTGGTCCGGGACCAGGTGGTGGCGCGGCTCGCCTCGCGCGTCGCCGTCCCGGCGCGTGACGGGCAGGTCGGGTTTCGCGACGGAGAAGCGTGGTCTCGGCCTCCCCGCAACGGGGTGGCCCTGGATCGCAGCGGTACCGCTGAAGCCCTCCGTGCGGCCGTCGCGGCGGGCCGGTCGTCGGTGGAGCTGCCGGTGCGGGTGGTGCGCCCGGCCGTGGACGCTGAGCAGGTGAGCGTGGCCCTGGAGAAGGTCGCGAACCCCGCGATGGCGGCCCCGGTGGTGCTGCGGCTCGGCGGCGCGACCGTGCAGCTGCGCCCTTCGCAGTACGCCGCTGCTCTGACGATGGCGCCCCACGACGGCCGCCTCGTCCTCCAGGTGGACCGGCACCGCCTGGTGGCAATGGTGCGCCGGGGCCTCTCGGGGACCTCGGTGGCGCTGCAGGACGCGACCGTGGCCCTGGTCGCCGGTCGGCCGCGGGTGGTCCCGGCACGTCCGGGCCTGACCTTGGACCCCCAGCAGTTGGTCGCGGAGTTCCCGGCCCTGGTGGTCGCACCGGACGAGCGGCGGGTGCTCGAGCTGCGGGGAGTGGTGAGCGAGCCGCGGGTGAGCACCGCCGATGCGCAGTCGTGGGGCGTGCGGGAGAAGGTCTCGGAGTTCACCACGCACTTTCCGTACGCGGGCTACCGCAACATCAACCTCGCTCGGGCGGCCGAGCTGGTCGACGGGACGCTGCTGCTGCCCGGTGACACCTTCAGCCTGAACCAGGTGGTGGGGGAGCGCACCCCTGAGAACGGTTTCACCAAGGGATTCATCATCAGCGACGGCGTCTACCGGGTGGACTACGGCGGGGGAGTGAGCCAGGTGGCGACGACCTTGTTCAACGCGGCATTCTTCGCGGGATTGAAGGACGTGGAGCACACGCCGCACTCCTTCTACATCGACCGCTACCCCGCCGGTAGGGAGGCCACCGTCGCCTGGCCGAGCCTCGACCTGAGGTTCACGAACACCACGCCGTACGGCGTGCTGGTGCACGCGTGGGTCGACAGGAGCACCCCCTCCAAGGACGGTGCGGTCCACGTGGAGCTGTGGTCGACGAAGTACTGGGACATCAAGGCCGGCTCCTCCGGACGCTACCGCCCCACCGAGCCCCGGACCCGGCACCTCGGCGGCCCCGGCTGCGTGCCGCACCGGGGGTACGGCGGCTTCGACATCGACGTCTACCGCGACTTCTACCGAGTCGGGTCCAGCCAGCTGGACCACCGGGAGACGATGCACACCAGGTACACCCCCTCCGACACGGTGGTCTGCTCCTGACGGTCTCGAGGGCTACGCCGCGTCGGGCCACCACCCGGCCGGGCGCCGGTCGGTGAGCGTCGGCACGGTCTCGTGCGGGACCGCCGCAGCCGCGGTGGCCGGCCAGGCCGGCACGGTCAGCGCCGCGTCGAGGTCCAGGCCGTAGCCGGCGGGAGCGCCCGGCGCCTGGGAGTGGCCGTGCTGGAGCTCTCCGATGTTGGGGCCGGTCATCCCGGTGTCGACCGCGCGGACGCTGCCGACGCCGAGGCAGCCGAGGTCGTCGGCCTGGGCGAACAGGTGCGCCTGGCGGGCGAGGTCGAGCTGAGAGAGGCGGTGGCGCCAGGCCCGCCACTGGCGGTAGGAGGTCGGTCGGGTGAGCTCCGCGGCACGGCGCAGCAGGCGGTCGGCGCTCGCGAAGGCGGCCGTCAGCTCAGCGTGCGCCGCCCGCCGCTCCGCCAGCGACGGGGACGAGTGGAGCGTGTCGCGCAGCGCTTCGCGTGCGGTGTCCACTGCGGCGAGGGCGGCTGCGACCTGGCCGACCAGGGAGGCGGGGACCGGGTCGGGAGAAGGACGGGTACGACGAGCAAGGTGCATGAGCACTCCAATAAAAACTATGTAGTTGTTTTTATTATCCGCCAGGGGCGCGCGTTGTCAAGAGCGCCGTCGGGCCGATCTCACGAGGGCGGGGCGAGGTAGCGGTACTCGTGGTGCGCGGCGAACCCCAGCTGCTCGTACAGCGCCAGCGCGGCCGGGTTGTCCCCGCGCACCTGGAGGAAGGCCGTGGTGGCACCCCGCTCGGCCGCCCAGGCGAGCAGCCGGGCCACCACGGCCAGCGCGAGACGACGGCGACGCGCGTCGGGGTGCACCCACACGTTGCTCAGGCCCGCCCAGGCGTCCGGCCCCTCGGTGAGGGCGACGCGGCCCTTCGCGACGACCGGGTCGCCGACCGCAGCGAAGGCCACCTCCGCGGGTCCCTCGAGGACCGTCGTCGCGGCCTGGCGGTGGACGCAAGCCCGGGCGTCGTCGGCGAGCCATGCCGCGGTCGCCGTCGTACCCACCTCGACCGCGGGCACGCTCGCCGGCAGCAGGTCCCGCGCGCGACGCGACGCCTGCGCGAGGGAGGCGATCTCGAAGACCGTGTCCGCCTCCCCGGGACGCGCGGGCTGCCAGCCGGCCGCCTCGAACGCCCGGTGCTGCGGACTCGCCACCACCACCTGGGCGCACGGGTCCAGCCCGCGACCCCGGTAGAAGTCGACGACCCCGCCGAGCGCCTCGTCGACCGCGAGACCGGGGTCGCCGACCGCGAGCACCGAGTTGGCGCGCGAGCTGTACCCGCCGGCAGCCCGCAGCAGCCACTGGCCCAGCGGTGCGGTGTCCGGCGCCGGCCAGGTACCGGCCGCACGGCGCTCGGCTTCCTCCGCCGAGACGCGCAGCCGGGGCGACGGACGCGGCGGGACCGGCTTCCCGGAGACGATGTCGGCGACCGGGATCTCGGTGAGCGACCCGGCGGAGTCGCGCACGGTCGTGTGCTCGCCGTCCCAGGTCTCCATGACGCCGAGCAGGTCGGTCATCGCCGGTCCACCCGAGGGACCCGTCCGGCCGCGCAGGAGGCGTCGGACGACGACCCGCCGGCCGACGCAGTGCGGGCCGAGTCCATGGGCAGAGCCGGCCATGGCTGTCCTCTCCACGAGACGGTCGGGGGGTCGGGCAGAGCCCGTTCCGACGTGATACTAGGCTGTAGGTCGTCCCGCGACACGCGCTGTGCGGGTCGGGATGCCCTGGACAGCTACGAGGAGGAGCCAAGGTGACGTACGTCATCGCCCAGCCCTGTGTCGACGTCAAGGACCGGGCCTGCGTCGACGAGTGCCCCGTTGACTGCATCTATGAGGGCAAGCGGATGCTCTACATCCACCCCGATGAGTGCGTCGACTGCGGTGCCTGCGAGCCCGTCTGCCCGGTCGAGGCGATCTTCTACGAGGACGACACGCCGGAGCAGTGGAAGGACTACTACAACGCGAACGTCGACTTCTTCGACGACCTGGGCTCGCCCGGCGGCGCCGCGAAGCTGGGCGTCATCGACAAGGACCACCCGATGATCGCCGCGCTCCCGCCGCAGAACCAGGACTGACTCGCTGAGCACGAGCGGCCCCCGCGCGACGCGTCCGTCCACCGGCCGACGCTTCCTCGGCACCTGGTGGGCGGCACGGTCCGCGCCCGGCCCCGAGTAGCGCGCTTCCGGACTTCCCGTGGGACCACCTCGCGGCGTACGCCGCACGCGCCCGCGCCCATCCGCGCCGGCATCGTCGACCTCTCGGTCGGCACGCCGGTCGACCCGACGCCGGAGGTGGTCGCCGAGGCCTTGAGCGGGCGCCGGCCGACTCACCCGGGCTACCCGATGACGGTCGGCCGCGCCGAGACTCGTCAGGCCTGCGTCGACTGGCTCGAGCGGCGACACGGCGTCACGGGCCTCGGACCTGGACGCGGTGCTGCCCGTGATCGGCTCCAAGGAGCTGATCGCCTCGCTGCCGGGCCACCTCGGGCTGGGGCGCCGGGGACCTCGTGGTCTACCCGCGGCTGGCCTACCCGACGTACGAGGTCGGCGCCCGGCTCGTCGGGTGCGCGCGCGCTGGCCGCCGACTCGCTCACGTCCTCGGCCCCGCGCGGGTCTCGCTGGTCTGGATCAACTCGCCCGTCGAACCCGACCGGCAAGGTGCTCCCGCGTCGACCACCTGCGCAAGGTCGTCGCCTGGGCCCGGGAGCGGCGGGCGCTGCTGGTGTCCGACGAGTGCTACCTGGAGTTGGTGTGGGAGGGAGATCCGCCGCGTCAGCGTCCTGCACCGCGACGTCTCCGACGGCGACCACACCGGGATCCTCGCGGTGCACTCGCTGTCGAAGCGCTCCAACCTGGCCGGCTACCGCTGCGCCTTCGTCGCCGGCGACCTCGACGGTGGTCGCTGAGCTGCTCGCGGTGCGCAAGAACCTCGGCCTGCAGATGCCCGGGCCGCAGCAGGTGGCGATGAAGGCCGCGCTCGACGACGACGCGCACGCCGATGCCCAGCATGCCCGCTACGCCGCGCGGCGCCGCAGGCTGCGGAGCGCGCTCGAGGGCGCCGGCTTCCGGATCGACGACTCGCAGGGGTCCCTCTACCTGTGGGCGACGCGCGGTGAGTCCTGCTGGGACACCGTGGCGCGGCTCGCCGATCTGGGGATCCTCGTCGCCCCGGGGGAGTTCTACGGTCCCGCGGGTGCGCAGCACGTCCGAGTGGCGTTCACGGCGACCGACGAGCGTGTGGACGAGGCAGTGCGGCGGCTGGCGGCTCAGCCGTAGGCCTGGCGCGGCGCGGGCATCGCGTGCACGCGCCGATCGCCTCGGGCCGGGGCCCGGTGCCCTGCCCGCGGTGCGGGGCGGGCGTAGATGGTGACCGCTGAGATGCTCTCGATCCGGACCACCGGTGTGGTCGCCCTCGGCGCTGTGCAGCACGACCCCGAAGCCGTCGACGGCGAGAACCTCGCCCTTGACCCACATGCCCTCGACCAGGACCTCGACGGGCACCCCGTTGTCGCGGCACGGTTCAGCGCCGTGCCGATGCTGTAGATCGTCGTGGAATTCCAGCTTCCTCCCCGGCCCTGCTCACCCCATTGGCGGGCGGTGGTGAGTCCAATGAAACCCGGCTGCCGATGAACGCGTCATGTGGCCCGGCCGGCCTATCCCCGCGTGGAAGGCCGTGCTGCGGGCGCGAAACGACCTGAACCGGCCCACCCCAGAGCTGTCCCCCGTTCGGGGTCAGCCGCCGGCGACCACGTCGACGTGGACGTGGTCCCGGTGCTCAGCACCGGCGCGGTCACCGGGTCCTCGCCGGGCGGTCGTAGTCGCGCCAGCCCTGCACGGACCGCGCGCCGGCGCCAGATCCGTCGTCGAAGATGACGTGGTCGATGTCGAGCCGGTTGGCGTTGGCGACGAGGTAGCTGCGCGACCGCCCACCCCTTGCGGTTGTTGGCCTCGTTCATCGGGCGCACGAATACGTCGATGGCGCGGCCGTCGTAGTGCGCCGAGCCTTCCTGTGGCCGTCGACACCCCGCCGGGGGCGAACCCGCCGAACGCCAGCGCGCCGAATGCCCTGCTCGAGGTCGCGGCGCACCCGCGCCGCTCGGGGAGTCAGGCCCCGCGGCGCCCTCTTCTAGGTCGCGAGCCGGAGCGGCGGCACCACGCAGGTGAACCGCCGCCGGGCAGTAGCCGGTCAGCGCGGATGCCAGGCTGCGCGCGTCGTCGGCATGGTCTTCGTAGGCCTCTGGGAAGCCGGACCGCTGTACCGCCTGCGCCGCCTCGGTGATGCGCATGCCCTCGAAGCCGGCCACCTTCTCAGCTCGTTGTAGAAGGCGTTCGCGGCGTAGTAGGGGTCGCTGATCTGCTCGGCGGGTGCCCCAGCCCTTCGACGGGCGCTGCTGGAACAGCCCGAGCGAGTCGCGGTCGCCGTGGTCCAGGTTGCGCATCTTGCTCTCCTGGAACGCCGTGGCCAGCGCGATCGAGACCGCCCGCGCCGGCAGCCCTCGACGGACGCCGACCGCGGCGATGACCGCGGCGTTCTCGGCCTGCTCGAGGTCGAGCTCGACCATCACCTCGCGACTTCGGCCTGCATCCCTCGGGGTCTGGGAAGGGCCCGAGCCGCGCAGCAAGGCGATGCCGACGCGCGGCGACGACGCCGACGACGACCAGAAGCGACGACGACCGCGCGACGGAACCGTACGCGCGTCGTGCTCAGTCGTTCGCATGCAGGGCGGCGTTGAGCTCGACGCCCCGCCCTGCCGCGGCACCGCCTCGACGGCGCCGGTGACCGAGTTGCGGCGGAAGAGGATGTTGTCGGCGCCCGACAGCTCGGCGGCCTTGATCATCTTGGGCTTGCGCCCATGTCCCGCACCGTGACCTTGGTGCCCGCGGTGACGTAGCAGCCCGCCTCGACGACGCAGTCGTCGCCGAGCGAGATCCCGATGCCGGCGTTCGCGCCGATCAGGCAGCGCTCGACCCGACCGAGATGACCTCCTTGCCGCCGCCGGACAGGGTGCCCATGATCGAGGCGCCGCCGCCGATGTCCGAGCCGTCGCCGACCACGACGCCCGCGCTGATCCGGCCCTCGACCATCGAGGCGCCGAGGGTGCCGGCGTTGAAGTTGACGAAGCCCTCGTGCATCACGGTGGTGCCCGGCGCCAGGTGCGCGCCGAGCCGCACCCGGTCGGCATCGGCGATGCGCACGCCGGTGGGCAGCACGTAGTCGGTCATCCGCGGGAACTTGTCGACCCCGTAGACGCGACGTGGCCGTGCGCCGGCTTGCAGGCGGACCCGGGTCAGCTCGAACCCCTCGACGGGCAGGGCCCGGCGCTGGTCCACACCACGTTGGACAGCAGGCCGAAGACCCCGTCGAGGTTGATGCTGCGCGGCCGCACCAGCCGGTGGCTGAGCAGGTGCAGGCGCAGCCAGGCGTCGTGGGCGTCGGTCGGCGGCTTCTGGAGGTCCTCGGTGACCGTGAGTACGACGGCCCGCCGCACGCCGCGCACGCTCGTCCACGCCCTCGAGCTGCACCAGCTCGGCGGGGGCCTCGACGTCCCCGTCGGGACGGCCCAACGCGGGCACGGGGTACCAGGTGTCCAGCACCCGGCTGGAGGCGGCGCCTCGCCCTCGGTGCCGGCGAACGTGGCCAGCCCGAAGGCCCAGGCGGCGGTCGGTGCGGCGGGTCGGTGCGGGGGCGTCGTGGGTGTCGGTCACGTGTGCAACGCTACCGCAAACGATGGTCGAGGCACGGCAGGAGGAGAGGCCCGTGGACGCGGTGGCGCGCTGGAAAGAGCTGTGCATGGACACGACCGGGGGCGAGCGGCTCGGTCGGTTCTGGGCGGCAGCGATCGGCGGCCGCTTCCGTCCCGACGGCGCAGCCGGGGACGTGCTCGCCGACGACCCCGGGGGCAGCATCGCGATGTGCACCGTGCCCGAGGCCAAGACCGTCAAGCACCGGGTGCACCTCGACGTCTACACCGCCTCCGTCGAGGACCTGGTCGCCCTCGGTGCCACGGTGCTGCTGCCCGCGCAGGAGTCGGGTTTCGCCTGGACGGTGATGGCCGACCCGGAGGGCGGGGAGCTCTGCGCGTTCGTGCGCGAGCCGGCAGCGCTCCCGTCGTACCGCTGCCACGGGGTGGTCGTCGACTCCCGCGACCCCCGGTCCGCCGCGCAGTGGTGGGGAGGCGTGTTCGGCGTCGAGGTGTGCGGCGACGAGGACAAGGGCTGGTGGTGGCTCACCGAGGTGCCGGGGATGCCGATCACCTCGATGGACTTCGTGCCGGTGCCCGAGCCCAAGACGGTCAAGAACCGCGTGCACTGGGACGTCTACGGGGACCCCGCGCGCCTCGAGGCGGCCGGCGCCCGGCTGCTGCGCCGACCCGACGACGACCCTCCGGCCGGCTCCGGAGAGCCGATCGGCTGGACGGTGATGGCCGACCCGGAGGGCAACGAGTTCTGCGTGTTCGCCCCGGCAGGCACCGAACGGCCCGGAACGCCTGGATGACAGGATGAGCGCATGGCACTGGACCTGACCGTCGACGCCGTGCAGCTGGCCGTTGACCTCGTGAACATCGAGTCGGTGAGTCGCCACGAGCAGGCACTGGCCGACGACGTCGAGGCGGCGCTGCGCGCCTGCGGCCACCTGGAGGTGCAGCGCTTCGGCAACACCGTGGTGGCCCGCACCCACCTCGGTCGGGACGAGCGGGTGGTGATCGCGGGCCATCTCGACACCGTGCCGGTCAACGGCAACCTGCCGGCCCGGATCGAGGGGGAGGTGCTGCACGGGCTCGGCGCCTGTGACATGAAGGGCGGCTGTGCGGTCGCGCTGCGTCTCGCCGCCACGGTTCCCGAGCCGAACCGGGACGTGACCTACCTGTTCTACGACTGCGAGGAGATCGAGGCCGAGGCCAACGGCCTGCGTCGGCTCGGTGCCCGCCACCCGGAGCTGCTCGAGGCGGACTTCGCGCTCCTCATGGAGCCCTCCGACGGGGTGGTGGAGGCGGGCTGTCAGGGCACCTTGCGGGTCGAGGTGGTGACCCGCGGCGAGCGCGCTCACTCCGCCCGCTCGTGGCGCGGTGTCAACGCGATCCACGGTGCTGCGCAGGTCCTCGAGCGACTCAACGCCTACGAGCCCCGCCGGCCGGTGATCGACGGCCTGGAGTACCACGAGGGCCTCAACGCGGTGTTCGTCTCCGGTGGGGTCGCCGGCAACGTCGTGCCCGACGAGTGCCGGGTGACGGTGAACTACCGCTTCGCCCCGGACCGGTCGGAGGAGCAGGCGCTCGCCCACGTGCGCGAGGTGTTCGACGGCTACGAGGTCGTGGTCACCGACACCTCCCCCGGCGCGCTGCCGGGGCTGTCGGTGCCGGCGGCCGCGGCGTTCGTGGAGGCGGTGGGCGGCACGGCCAACCCGAAGTTCGGCTGGACGGACGTGGCTCGGTTCAGCGCGCTGGGCATCCCGGCGGTGAACTTCGGTCCCGGCGACCCGCACCTCGCCCACAAGGCCGAGGAGCTCGTGCCGCTCGCCCAGATCCGCACCGTCGAGCGGCAGCTGCGGTCCTGGCTGGGGGAGACGAGGTGAGCGGCGCAGCGCGGGAGCCGGGCGACATTCCGGTCGGCCAGGAGAAGTACCGCGGCCGCACCCGCATGCGTCGCGGACAGTTCGAGGTCGCCACCACCGACCAGCGGCTGCTCGACTCGCGCGGGCACACCGACTGGGTGCACACCGACCCGTGGCGGGTGCTGCGGATCCAGAGCGAGTTCGTGGAGGGCTTCGGGGCGCTCGCCGAGCTGGGGGCGGCGGTGTCGGTGTTCGGCTCGGCGCGCACCGCGCGCGACGACCCGGAGTACGTCCTCGGCGAGGAGCTGGGCCGGCAGCTGGTGGCAGCCGGGTTCGCGGTGATCACCGGCGGAGGGCCCGGCGCGATGGAGGCGGCGAACAAGGGCGCCTGCGAGTCCGGAGGCGTCTCCGTGGGTCTGGGCATCGAGCTGCCCTTCGAGTCCGGGTTCAACGAGTACGTCGACATGGGGGTGAACTTCCGCTACTTCTTCGCGCGCAAGACGATGTTCGTGAAGTACGCCCAGGGGTTCGTCGTACTTCCCGGGGGCTTCGGGACCTTCGACGAGCTGTTCGAGGCGCTCACTCTCGTGCAGACCCGCAAGGTGACCTCGTTCCCGATCGTGCTGCTCGGCGCCGACTACTGGTCCGGGCTGGTGGACTGGTTCCGCGGCACCGTGCTGCCGCGCGGCAAGGTGCACGACGCGGACCTCGACATGTTCTCGGTGACCGACTCGGTGGAGGAGGCCGTGGACATCATGGTGTCGGCCCGCCGCGACCGCTCCGACGCCCCCGGCAGCGGTCGCACCCCCGGGGTCAACGGCCGCCCCGACTGAAGAAGAGGCCCGTAGGATCGGTCCATGACCTGGTTCTTCGCCGTGCTGATCGTCCTGGTGATCGGGGCGGTGGCGGTCCTCGCCAGTGGACGCGGAGGCGCGCTGGCCGAGGTCTACGACGATCGTCCCGACTCCCGGGTGCAGGCCGAGAGCCCGCTCACCGGTGCCGACCTGCGGCGGGTCCGCTTCACGACGGCGTTGCGGGGCTACCGGATGTCGGAGGTGGACGCGCTGCTCGACCGGCTCTCCGCCGAGCTCGACGCCGCGCGCGCACCGGGGCGGGAAGACTGATGCGGGCGGTGCTGCGCCGGGTCGTCGACGTGGCCGCCCCGGCCGCGGTGGTGTGGGACTACGTCACCGACTGGCCGGCGCAGGGGGACTGGATCCCGATGACGCGGGTCGAGCGGGTCGACGCCGCCGACGCTCTCGGCGGACGGCTCCGGGCCTGGACCGGGCTGGGGCCGCTCGGGTTCTGGGACTCCATGACGATCACCCGCTGGGAGCGCCGCGCGGACGGCGGCGGCGAGTGCGAGGTGCTGCACACCGGGTCGGTCGTGCGTGGCGAAGGGCTCTTCGCCGTCGAGGCGACGGGGCCGGACCGCGCCCGCTTCGTGTGGTCCGAGGCGCTCGTCCTTCCCGGCGGCCGGCTGGGCGCGCTCGCCTGGCGGGCGGTGGCAGCGGTCGCGGGCCGGGCCGTCGGCGCCGCCCTGGGCAGAATGCAGGCGCGCGTCGAGGCCCTGCCGCGCCGCTGACCCACGGCGCCACACGCGACACGAACCGGACACAACGCAGCGCGGACCCGTCCGTTGCGGCATGCTCGTGCCGTGACTCCGATGCTCATCACCTGGGTGCTCACCGTGCTCGCCGCCGTCGTGCTGGTGCTGACGCGGGTGCGGTTGACGCGCAACGGTGGTGAGGCGGCCGGGCGGCTGTCCATCCCTCGGCAGGTGATCAACCTGCACACCGGGGCCGGGGTGCCGGCACTCGCCGCCTGGGTGGCGTTCCTGGTGACCGGCAACGAGACCCTCGGCTGGGTCGGTGTGCTGCTGTGGTGGGTCACCGTGCTCGCGGGACTGCTCATCCTGGCCCGGTGGATGCCCGCACACGGGCGGCACTCCTCGGGGCCGGCGAGCGACACGTGGGGCGAGGGGCCCGGGCTGTCGGTCCTGGCGCACGTCGGGCTGCTCGTCGGGGTCTGCATCTTCACCGCGTTCCTGGCGCTCGGCAAGCTGGCGTAGCCGTGCGGCCCGGGGGGAGCCAGCGGCGGGGCCGGACCCGCGTCGCCGTCCTGCTCGTGGGCCTCGCGGCGCTGATCGGCGGGCTGCCGGCACCCACGGTCGCGGCCGGCCCCGCCCGGCCGGCGGTGGTCGCGGTGAGGGTGATCGGCCGCTCCCTGCAGGGGCGCCCGATCGTCGCCTGGCGGGTCGGTGACCCGCACGCCACCGTGCACGCGGTGGCGATGGCGGTCCTGCACGGCGACGAGGCGGCGCCGCGGCAGATCCTGTGGGCGCTGCGGGACGGCCGGCCGGTTCACGGCATCGACCTGTGGCTGCTGCCCACGGTCAATCCGGACGGCCTGGCCCGACGCACGCGCCGCAACGCCCGGGGCGTGGACCTCAACCGCAACTTCCCGTTCCGCTGGGCGCACCTGGACGGCAACGTCGACTCCGGCCCGCGTGCGTCGTCGGAGCCGGAGACCCGGGCCTTGATGCGGTTCTTCGCCGACGTGCGGCCCCGCTACGTGGTGAGCTTCCACCAGCCGCTGCACGGCGTGGACACGTCCGTGCCCGGGTCCGGGCCGTTCGCCCACCGGCTGGCACGTGCCTTGGACCTGCCGGCCAAGGCGATGGTCTGCTCCGGCGTGTGTCACGGCACCTTCACCGGCTGGTTCGCGCACCGGTTCCCGGGCACCGCGGTGACGGTGGAGTACGGCGCCCACCCGGGCCGGCACCGGCTGCGGGTCTCCGCGCCGCGCCAGCTGCTCCGTGCCCTCGGCGGCTCGCGCTGACCGACGTGACCGACGGGCAGGTCCGCTAGAAGCGGCGGATGAGCCACCTTCGCGGCCCCATCACGACCTGCGGGTGCTGCGCGGGGTCGAGCCAGCGCACCACCCAGCGCACGTCGCGCAGGGGGCCCGCGACGCAGCCGGCGGTGTGCCGAGACCGCTGGACGTGCAGGAAGATGCCGCCGCCGCGGCGGGTGTCGGCGGGGTGCCGCGCGACGTACTGGTGCCGCTGCGTCGACCAGTGCACGCCGCGGGGCAGGTTGAACCCGAGCACCACCGCGTAGGCGTACTCGTAGCCGTAGGAGGCCAGCCGCTCCTGGTAGTCCGGGCGCCAGTGCGAGCCGTGGGCGCGGAACGGCTGGTAGATGTTGTACGTCGCCGGGTCCCGGGGTTCGTACGCCCAGACGTCGTCGCCGTCCACGTGCCGATAGCGCAGCCGCGTGCCCGGGTCCGCGCGGTTGCCGAACGCGTACGTCATCGGGAACCGGCCCGCGGGCGTGGTGCCGGTGCTCTGCCGGCGGCGTCCCGCGCGGACCCAGCCGTTCCAGCCCAGCCGCACCGGGACCGGCCCGTGCACCCGCTGCCACTCGCCGTCCCGACGGCGCCAGGCGGTCAGCGTCGCGCGGGTGCTGCTCCAGGCCGGGCTGGTGACGGTCACCAGCTGCCCCACGCGGGCCGGCGTCGAGAAGTACGACGGGAGCGGCCGCTCGGCCGCTGTCGAGGCGGGCCCGGGCCACGTGGTGACGAGCAGGACCGCCGTGGCCACGCCGAGCCATGGTCGGAACACAGCGGTCACCGACCCGTGAACATCGGCTTCTCCTTGGCCACGAACGCGTCCACGGCGTGGTGATGGTCCTCGGTGGCCCCGGTGAGGGCCATCATGTCGGCCTCGAAGGCCAGCGAGGACTCCAGGTCGTGCCCGGCGCTGAACGCCACCGAGCGTCGGATGGCACCGAAGGCGACGGTGGGGCCGGCGGCCAGCCGAGCCGCGAGCTGCTCCACCTCACCGGGGAGGTCGGCGGCCGGCACCACCCGGGTCGCCAGGCCGAGATCGAGCGACTCCTCGGCCGACAGGGTTCGCGGGAAGTACAGCAGCTCGAGGGCCTTGGCCCTGCCCACCAGCCGCGGCAGCGTCCACGACGACCCGGTGTCACATGACAGCGCGATCCCGCTGAAGGCCAGGTTGAACCCGGCGGTGTCGGCGAGAATGCGGAAGTCCGCGGCGAAGGCGAGGCTGGCGCCGGCTCCGGCGGCCACCCCGTTCACCGCGGCGATGACCGGCTTCTGCATCGTCGCGACCGCGGTGACGATCGGGTTGTAGTGCTCGGGGACCGTGCGGAACAGCTCGTCGGAGGAGCCACCGCGCAGGATCTCGATGTGCTCCTTGAGGTCCTGGCCGACGCAGAAGGCCCGACCAGACCCGGTCAGCACCACGCACCGCACGGCGGTGTCCTCCGCGGCCCGCGTGACCGCGTCGCGCAGCGCCTCCTTGGTGACCACGTTCAGGCTGTTCATGGCGTCGGCACGCTGGAGCGTGAGGGTCGCGACGCCGTCGGCGACGGCGTAGGTCACGGGCTGGTCGGTCATCGGTGCTCTCCACTCTGGTCGGTCAGGCATGCGTCCACGAACCGCGAGGCGGCGGGTAGCAGCCGGTTCGCCTGCTCGTCGAAGAACCTAGCGGCCGCGTGCCCCGGCCAGTCCGGCGGCAGCAGCTGCGGGGGCAGCCCGGGGTCCCGGAACAGGAACTTCCGCCACTCGTGCACGAGGGTGGAGCGGACCGCGAACGCCTGTTCGTCGCGGCTCGCCGCGTCCCCGCACGGTGAGCGGCGGACGAGGTCGTGGGCGTCGCGCTGCCAGGCGAGGTACTCCTCGGCCAGGGTCGCGAGGTCCCACGCGCGCGCGGCGCGTCGTACCGGGTCCTCATCGCTGGCCCGGAACCGGGCGAACCCGCCGCCCTCGGCGGCGAGTAGGCCGACGACCTCCGGCGAGGGCGCCGGGCCTATCCAGGTGCTGTCCGACAGCGGCGCGTAGCCGAGGAACGCCAGCCCCGAGCGCACCCGCTCGCGCGACGACCGGTTCGGGAGCGGGTCCACCACGAGCAGGTCCCAGGCGCCGTCCCAGCCGGGACGCGCGGTGCGGTAGATGCGTGCCGCGGCGTCGTCGAGCCGGTGGCGGGCGCGGTCGGTGAGCTCATAGCCGCGGCCGGACGGCAGCGTCACGGGTGCCAGCCACCCTTGGCGGACCATCCGGGAGACCGCGGTGCGGACCGCCGGGGGGGTGATGTCGAGCGCGGCCAGCAGCCGTACCAGGGCGGCGACCGGGGCCCGTCCGCCCCGGGCCCGTAGATGGTCGCCGTAGAGGTCGAACAGCGCGGAGCGGGCGTGCATGCAGGTGAGTCTGCCGTACCGCGGCTCTCCGGCGGCGGACGCGTTGACGCACTCGTTGCCGAGGTCGTGCCGAAATGAGGAATAATGGGGTCGCAACCCGGCGCGCCGCGGGCTTGCCCTCACCATCGACGGGCCGGCCCAGAGGCACGGGCGTGTCCGGATCCGACCAAGGAAGAGGTGTGCGCATGGCGGCCATGAAGCCGCGGACGGGCGACGGCCCGCTCGAGGTCACGAAGGAGGGGCGCGGCATCGTGATGCGCGTTCCGCTCGAAGGTGGCGGTCGACTCGTGGTCGAGCTCAACGCCGAGGAGGCAGGAGCGCTCGGCGCCGCCCTCGCCGAGGTCGTGGGCTGACGTCACCGGTCACGCCCACCCGCGACAGCAGGCCCCGCAGACCCCCGGGCTGCGGGGCCCTCGTCTGTCCCCGGCCGGGGCGGGCGGATAGGGTCGGCAGCGCCCGCACTCGTCGCCCGCAGACCAGGAGGAGCCCCGTGACGCTACCCACTCAGGTCTCGCCGCCGCAGGTGGCGCTCAGCGACGTCGCGCCGTCGTCCGTGGTGGGCGCCCATGTCGTCGCCCTGCCGGTGCTCGCCGACGAGGCGGGTCCGACGCTCGGCCCGGGCGCCGCCGAGCTGCTCGACGAGATCGACGAGGACCTCTTCGGCCTGCTCGAGCACGCCGGTGCCACCGGCGCGGCCGGGGAGGTCGTGGAGCGCTTCGTGCCGGACGCGCGGACCCTGCCCAACCCGGACCTCGTGACGGTGCTGCTGGTGGGGGTCGGCTCCGGCAGCAGTGACGACCTGCGCCGCGCGGGCGCCGCGGTGGCCCGGCACACCCGCGGTCGCGGCTGTGTGGCGACCTCGATCGCCGCCCTGGCCGACGACGCGGGACTGCGTGCGCTCGTGGAGGGCCTCGTGCTCGGGTCCTTCGAGTTCCACTGGCGCTCCGACGGACCCCTCACCCAGCCGGTGCAGAAGGTGGTGCTCGCGGGTGTGGGCGACATCGCCGCCCGCCGGCCGCTGCTGGACCGGGCACTGGCCGTGGCCGGCGCCGGCTGGTTCTCGCGCACACTGGCGCTCACCCCCTCGAACCTCAAGACCCCGGCCTGGATGGTCGAGCGCGCCGTGGAGGTCGCCGAGAGCACCGGCCTGCAGATCAGGACCTGGGACGAGAAGGACCTGACCCGGGACGGCTTCGGGGGCATCCTCGGCGTCGGCCAGGCCTCGGAGAACCCGCCGCGGCTGGTGCGGCTGGAGTACTCGCCGCGGACGGCCGGGCGCGCGACCCCTCACCTCGTCCTGGTCGGGAAGGGCATCACCTTCGACACCGGCGGGCTGTCGCTCAAGCCTCGCGACAACATGATGCTGATGAAGCGCGACATGACCGGGGCCGGCGTGGTGCTCGCGGTCATGGGTGCCCTCGCCGACGTGGACTGCCCCCTCCGCGTCACGGGCCTGCTGCCGCTGGCCGAGAACTCGGTGGGCGGCGCGTCGCTGCGGCCCGGTGACGTGCTCCGGCACTACGGCGGCCGGACCACGGAGGTGACCAACACCGACGCCGAGGGGCGGCTGGTGATGGCCGACGCACTCGCCTACGCGGTGGCCGAGCTCGAGCCGGACGCCCTGGTCGACGTCGCCACGCTCACCGGTGCCATGAAGATCGCGCTGGGGCAGCGCACGGGCGGCTTCTTCGCCACCGACGACGCGCTCGCCGCCACGCTGCGAGCCGCGTCGCTGTCGGCCGGTGAGCCGCTGTGGCGGATGCCCCTGGTCGACGACTACGAGGACCGCATCGCCTCCAAGGTCGCCGACTCCGACAACGCCGGCGGGGCGCCCGGGGCCATCACCGCCGCATTGTTCCTCCGACACTTCACCGGCGGGCTCCCGTGGCTGCACCTCGACATCGCCTCGGTCGGTGACTCACCGGACGACGCCTTCGAGTACACCAAGGGCGCCACCGGCTTCGGGGCGCGTGCGCTGCTGCACTGGCTCGAGATGCGCGAACCGCTCGCCGGGATGTCTGCCCCGCCGACCGAGGAGTAGCGGCCGCGCGGGCGGTGTCAGGGCTGCGCGCCGCGCACTCGTCGCGCGCGGGCTCAGCGGGTCGGCACCCAGAAGCGGAGCTTGCCGTTGCGGACGTCCTCCAGCACCCCGCCGCTGCGCTCGATGACCCGCCGGGAGGCGGTGTTGTCCACGTCGCAGGTGATCAGTACCTGCGAGAGTCCCCGCTCGGCGCACCGGGGGAGCATCTGCGCGACCGCGTCGGTGGCGTGCCCCCGCCCTCGCGCGCTGGGCCGCACGCCGTACCCGATGTGGCCACCGACCTCGCGCAGGAAGCGGGTGAGGGTGTGCCGGAACGAGATCCTGCCGACCACCTCGTCGCCCTCGACCATCCACAGGTAGGTGCAGGTCACCCAGCCGGCCGGACGCGGAGTGTCCTCGTGCGCGAGGTCGCGCGTGTAGGTGCAGAACAGCGCGAACGTCTGCGGGTCGCGCAGCGCTGGCAGGTCGTAGTGCGCCCCGGCGAACGAGCCGTCACCGGGCAGCATCATCGTGAAGTACTGCTCGTTGCCCTCGCGGGTGAGCTCCTCGAGGGCGGCGACGTACGACGCGTGGAAGCGCGGGTCGGGCTCGACGAGATGCACGCCAGCAGGCTATCGGCGCGCCGGCGCCGGGTCAGGCCTCGGGGGTCCACACCTTCTTCGCCACGAGCAGGCCGTCGCCGACCGGCAGCAGCACCGGCAGCAGCTGGTCGTGCTCGACCACCGTGCGCCCGAGCTCGCGGATCGCCACGGTCTCGGTGTCGCGCTGCGCCGGGTCGGCGACCCGGTCGTGCCAGAGCGCATTGTCGAAGGCCACCACCCCGCCGGGTTTGAGCAGCCGCAGGGCCTCGGCGAGATAGTCGGGGTACTCACGCTTGTCGCCGTCGACGAAGACCAGGTCGTAGTGGCCGTCGGTGAGCCGAGGGAGCACCTCCAGCGCCGCGCCCGGGATCAGCCG
The DNA here is from genome assembly GCA_963709685.1 of uncultured Actinomycetota bacterium. Taxonomy (GTDB): domain Bacteria; phylum Actinomycetota; class Actinomycetes; order Propionibacteriales; family Nocardioidaceae; genus Nocardioides_B. The sequence continues at coordinate 80,474 of CAVPXH010000015.1, read as the reverse complement.
CACCCGCTGGGACGGCACGCCACCCTCGGTGAAGGTCTGCTTGGCCAGCCGCTGGTGCTCGGCCTCGAGGTCGACGCTGGTCAGCACGCCGTCGGCGCGCATGCCCCGCAGCAGCCACATGCCCGAGACGCCGGTGCCGGTGCCGATCTCCACCACCGCCCGCGCCTCGATGAGTGCCGCCAGGAACCGCAGGGCCGCCCCGCCGCCGGGGCCGATCGGGGCCACGCCGACCTCCTCGGCACGCGCCCGCGCCGCGGTCAGGACCTCGTCCTCGCCGACGAACTCCTCGGCGTAGGCCCAGCTGGCCGGCTTGAGTCCCGTAGCGATGATGTCCTCCTCCGTCGAGCCCGGTATGGGCGTTTCCGCGCTGACTCTACCGCCTGGGAACACCGGCGCCGCGCGGCACGTTGACCGGTCGAAGGGCACATGAAGTTGAGTACCTGTCCTCAGGCCGTTCTCAGGACCGGCTCCTAGGTTGAAGGAGGGTCAGCCACCCGATGGCGAACCTGATCCCGCGCAAGCGAACGGCCAAGGAGCAGCCCGTGACCACGACGCCGGCCCGCGAGGCCGACTGGCAGCCGCCGTCCTGGGAGGAGATCGTCTCCGAGCACTCCGCCCGGGTGTACCGGCTCGCCTACCGGCTCACCGGCAACCCCCACGACGCCGAGGACCTCACCCAGGAGGTCTTCGTCCGGGTGTTCCGGTCGCTGTCGAGCTACACCCCGGGGACCTTCGAGGGCTGGCTGCACCGGATCACCACCAACCTCTTCCTCGACCAGGCGCGCCGGAAGTCCAAGATCCGCTTCGACGCCCTGGCCGACGACGCCGAGACCCGCATCCCCGGCCGGGTGTCCGCGCCGGACGCGACCTACCTCGACAGCCAGTTCGACGACGACGTCGAGGCCGCCCTGGCCTCCCTGCCGCCGGACTTCCGCGCGGCGGTGGTGCTCTGCGACGTCGAGGGCCTGTCGTACGACGAGATCGCGGACGTGCTGGGGCTGAAGCTGGGGACCGTGCGCTCGCGCATCCACCGAGGCCGCGCCATGCTCCGCAAGACGCTGGCCCACCGCGCACCGGCGTCGGGGCGGGTGCGCTACTCCGGCCCGGTGACCGCGCTCGCTCCGCAGCCGAGGTGAGTCGATGCGCTGGTTCGCACGCCACCTGGGGGACACCGTCAGCGCGCTCGTCGACGGACAGCTCGGTCCCGAGGAGTCCGAGCAGGCGTGGCGGCACGTCGTGCAGTGCCCCGCCTGTCGCCGGCTCGTGGAGCGCGAGGGCTGGGTGAAGCGGCAGCTCGCCTGGCGCCCGCAGGTCACCGAGTCACCGTCGCAGCGGCTGCTCGGCAACCTCTACGACCTCGGCGGACCCGCCCCGGTGGCGCACCCTCGCGGTGCCGCGGTGCCGGCGGCACGCTCTGCGAGCAACACGGCCGAGACCCGGGAGGCGCTCGAGGCGTGGGCGGCCGTCGAGGCGCTGGAGCAGCGCGGCCGCCCCTGGCGCCGGGCCGGGATCGCCCTGGTCGGCGCCGGCTCGGTGTCCGCGGCGGTCTTCGGGCTGTCCGCGCTGAGCACGGCGCCCCTGGGCATCGGCGGTGCCCCGGCGGGCTCCCCGGCCAGCGCGCTGTCACGAGGTGCCGCCACGGCGGTGCCCACCCGCGCGGTCGTCGCTCCCCGAGCCCGGGCGCACGGCCTGCTGCCGGGCTGGCACGTGCAGGGCACCGGCGTCGCGACCCGCGCGGTCGCGGTCGACGACGGCTCCTGAGCCGCCGGGGCGCGCGTTGGTGCGGTGGGTGAGAATGGCGTGGTGAGCGAGTACGACGATCCCCATCGTGGCCCGGGCGCCGACGACCACGGCGGCTCCGCCTCGGACGGGCACGAGGGGCCAGACGGCGGCGACTCCCGCGGCACCGAGAACACGGCCCGGATCCCGCAGCCGTCCTCACCGTGGCCGCAGCCGCCGCGGCCGCCGTACTTCCCCGGGACGCCGTACCCCTACCCGCCGCTGCGCTCCCAGTCACGGCTACCCGGTTGGCTGTGGCCGGTCGTGGCCGTGACCGCGCTGGTGGTCGGCCTCCTGGGCGGCGTCCTCGGCGGCGTCGTGGTCTCCACGACGATGGGGTCGGGGGTCAGCACGCTGCCGGCGCTCGGCGGTGACGGCGGGGCGACGCCGCTGCCGGCCGACAACGGCAGCATCGCCGCGGTGGCGCGCAAGGTGCTGCCCAGCACGGTGCAGGTGAACGCCAACGGCGGGGCGGACGGCGCGAACGGCGGAGGGGCCACCGGGTCCGGCTTCGTGCTCGACCGTCAGGGGCACGTCATCACCAACAACCACGTCGTCGCCGACGCCACCGGCCCCGGCCAGCTCACCGTGGTCGACGAGAGCGGCACCGAGCACGCCGCCCGGATCGTCGGGCGCAGCCCGGTCTACGACATCGCGGTCCTCGACGTGGACAACGCCACGCGGCTGCGCCCGGCGGCACTCGGGTCGTCGAGGTCCATGCAGGTGGGCCAGACCGTGGTGGCGATCGGGTCACCGCTCGGGCTGAGCAGCACGGTGACCTCCGGCATCATCAGCGCGCTGGACCGGCCGGTGACCACGGGGTCGGCGAACCAGTCCTCCTACATCGACGCGGTGCAGACCGACGCGGCGATCAACCCCGGCAACTCCGGCGGTCCGCTGGTGAACCTGCGCGGGCAGGTGGTGGGCGTGAACTCCGCGATCGCCACCACCGGCACCGCCTTGGGCGGGGAGGCCGGCAACATCGGCGTCGGCTTCGCGATCCCGATGGAGCAGGTCCGCATCACCGCCGCCCAGATCCTGGCCACGGGCAAGGCCCGCTACCCGGTGATCGGCGCCAATGTCAGCACCGGTGGCCAGCAGAACGGTGCGCGGGTCGTCGGCGTCCCGCCGGGCACGCCGGCCGCGGCCGCGGGGCTGCGCAAGGGCGACGTCATCGTGGCGGTGAACGGCAAGCGGGTCACCGACGGCATCGGGCTGATCGTGGCGATCCGCACCCACCAGCCCGGCGAGACGGTGACGCTGACGGTGCGCCGGCCGGCCGGTGAGCGGCAGCTGCGGATCCGGCTGGACTCGAAGGTCGGCTAGCGCCGTCGCTCAGGTGGCGTCGCTGTCGTAGGGCGGGTGCTCGCCGGCGGTGAGCGGACGCAGGCCCGCGCGGCCGGGCTCGTTGTCGTCCTCGTCGATGACGCTGGAGACGTACTTGCGCATCGCGTTGCGCGGGTCGAGGTCGGTCAGCTCGAAGTCGGCGAAGTCCGGTCCCAGCTCGGCGCGGATGTCGTCGCGGGCGCTGTCGGTGAACTGCTTGAACTGACGCACCAGACGGCCGGCCTGCCGCGCGAAGTCGGGCAGCCGGTCCGGGCCGAACACGATGATGGCGACCACGAAGATCACCAGCAGCTCCGGCAAGCCGACTCCGAACACGACTACAACTTAGCGCTCGGGGTGAGACCGAGCTGCATCCCGGCCAGACCACGTCCACGTCCGGACAGGGTGCGGGCCACCTTGGTGAGCTCCCGGGCCGCGGGAGAGTCGGGGGCAGCGGTCACCACGGGGGCGCCGGTGTCGCCGCCCTCCCGCAGGGCGAGCTCGAGCGGCACCTCGCCGAGCACCGGGACGTCGTAGCCGAAGCGCTGGGACAGCGTGGCGGCCACCCGCGCGCCGCCGCCGGAGCCGAAGACCTCCAGCCGGTGCTCGGGGCCGCAGTGCGGGCACGGCAGGAACGACATGTTCTCGATGACGCCGACGACGCGCTGGTGCATCATCGAGGCCATCGTGCCGGCCCGCTCGGCCACCTCGGCCGCCGCCTCCTGGGGCGTGGTGACCACGACCACCTCCGCGTTGGGGAGGTGCTGGCCCAGCGAGATCGCGATGTCGCCGGTGCCCGGTGGCAGGTCGAGGAAGAGTGCGTCGAGGTCGCCCCAGTAGACGTCGCTGAGCATCTGCACCAGCGCGCGGTCGAGCATCGGGCCGCGCCAAGCGACGACCTGGTCGCGGCGCGGCTTGAGCATCCCGATGCTGATCACCGACAGCGCACCCTCGACCTGGCCGGTCGTCGGCACCGGCATGATCATGTCCTCGATCTGCGTCGGCCGGGCGTCGCCGAGCCCGAGCATGGCGGGCACCGAGTGGCCGTAGACGTCGGCGTCGACGATGCCCACCTTGAGACCCTGTTCGGCCATCGCCACGGCCAGGTTCACCGTCACCGACGACTTGCCGACGCCGCCCTTGCCGGAGGCGATCGCGTAGACCTTGGTCAGCGAGTCGGGCTTGCCGAAGGGGATCTCGCGCTGGGTCTGGCCGCCGCGCAGCTTCTGCTGCAGCTCCGCGCGCTGCTCGTTGCTCATCGCCCCGAGGGTCAGGTCCACGCCGCTCACCCCGGGGACCTTCTCGACGGCGGCGGTGACGTCGCGGTTGATGGTGTCCTTCAGTGGGCACCCCGACACCGTGAGCAGCACCGTGACCGCCACCCGGCCGGTCGCGTCGACGTCGACGGACTCCACCATCCCGAGCTCGGTGATGGGGCGACGGATCTCCGGGTCCTGGACGGTGGCCAGCGCAGCGTGGATCTGGTCGAGGTCAGGGGTGCTCATGCGGCCAAGCGTACGTCCCGCCGTGCAGAGCGCTCCCGCTGGTGGGGGTGGCGCCCGTCACGCCGACTCGGCGTCGTCCGCCGGCTCGGCGTCCTCGTCCTCGCGCTGGCGCTCGTCGAGCTCGACCAGCAGCGCGCGCAGCTCCGAGCGCACGTAGTCGCGGGTGGCCACCTCGCCGAGCGCCAGCCGCAGGGAGGCCATCTCCCGGGCCAGGAACTCCATGTCGGCGTGCGCGCGGGTGTTCGCGGTGCGGTCCTGCTCGGCGATCACCCGGTCGCGGTCCTCCTGCCGGTTCTGGGCGAGCAGGATCAGCGGCGCGGCGTACGACGCCTGCGTGGAGAAGAACAGGTTGAGCAGGATGAAGGGGTACGGGTCCCACTTCACCCCGTAGATGCCCACCAGGTTCAGGGTCACCCAGACGATGACGAACACCGTCATGTAGACGATGAAGCGGGCGGTCCCCATGAACCGGGCGAAGTTCTCGGCGAAGTTCCCGAAGCTGTCCGGGTCGACCTGCGGACGGCGGAACAGCGGGCGCCGGATCTCCTGCGGTACGTCGAGCCGGGGCTGGCGCTGCTCGGTGCGGGGCAGCGTCGGCCTAGCCACCGGTGCCTCCTGCGCTGTCCTGCCGCGGGGGAGTGGTGTGACCGGCCAGCACCCGGCGGCTCGACGTGCGGCTGGGGGTGTCGCGCCAGTTCTCGGGCAGCAGGTGGTCGAGCAGGTCGTCGACGGTGACCGCGCCGACCAGCCGGCCGTCGTCGTCGACCACCGGGGCGGCCACCAGGTTGTAGGTGGCGAGGTGACGCGCCACGTCCTCCAGGCTGGCGGTGGGCCGCAGCGGTTCGGTGTCGGTGTCGAGCACGTGCCCGATGAGCGTGGACGGCGGCTCGCGCAGCAGCCGCTGGATGTGGGCGACCCCCAGCAAGCGGCCGGTCGGCGGGTCGAGGGGCGCCCGGACGACGTACACGACCGCGGCCAGGGACGGGGACAGCTCGGCGTTGCGCACGTGCGCGAGCGCGTCGGCGACCGTGGCGTCGGGGGGGAGGATGACCGGCTCGATGGTCATCATGCCGCCGGCGGTGCGCTCCTCGTAGGACATGAGGCGGCGCACGCCCTCCGCCTCCTCCGGCTCCATCAGCTGCAGCAGCGCCTCGGCGGTCTCGGGCGGCAGCTCGGCGATCAGGTCCGCGGCGTCGTCGGGCGACATCTCCTCCAGCACGTCGGCGGCGCGCTCGTTGTCGAGGATGCCGAGGATCTCGACCTGGTCCTCCTCGGGCAGCTCCTCGAGCACGTCGGCGAGCCGCTCGTCGTCGAGGGCCGCGGCGATCTCGCCGCGCCGCTTGGCGGGAAGGTCGTGGATGACGCCTGCCAGGTCGGCGGGGCGCATCTCCTCGAGCGCGGCCAGCAGGTGCGTGGCACCCTGGCGCTCCTCCGGAGCGGTGAAGCCCTCGACGTCGCGCCACTCCGCGACGTGGGTCTGGCCACGGCGGCCGAACCGCTTCGAGCCCTCCTGCAGGGCGACCCGGCTGATCTCCCAGTCCCGGTTGCGTGCCTGCTCCATCGCGACGTCGTACACGGTGCCCTCGACCCCGGTCTCCTTGACGCGCACCTTGCGGTCCAGCATCTGCCCGAACACCAGGGTCTCGGTGGGCCGCTGCTCGAACCGGCGCATGTTCACCACGCCCGTGGTGATGACCTGCCCGGAGTCGAGATGGGTGACCCTGGTCATCGGCACGAAGATCGAGCGGCGGCCGAACACCTCCACCACCAGGCCGAGGACGCGCGGCTGCATGCCGCCGGGGCGCAGCACCGCCACCAGGTCACGGATCTTGCCGACCTGGTCACCCGCAGGGTCGAACACCGGCAGGCCGGACAGCCGTGCCGCGAAGACGCGGGTGGGGGAGGTGCTCACGACTGAAGAGATTAGGGCATCGGGGTCTGTCACCATGGCGACCGTGCGCCTGGACTACGACATCGTCGACGTCTTCACCGACCGGCCGTTCGCGGGCAACCAGCTGGCCGTCGTGCACGGGGCGTCGGACCTCTCCTCCCGGCAGTGCCTGGCCCTCGCGCGGGAGTTCAGCTTCTCCGAGACCACGTTCCCGGCGCCGCTCACCTCCACGACCTACCGCACCCGCATCTTCACCATGAGCCACGAGGTGCCGTTCGCCGGGCACCCGACGCTCGGCACGGCATGGGTGCTGCGGGCACGGGGCCTGCTCGACGCCGACGTGGTCACCCAGTCCTGCGGTGTCGGCGACCTGCAGGTGCGGTTCGACGCGGACACCGTGTCGCTGACCGCCTCGCCGCGCGACGTGGTGGGTCCGGTGCCGCCGGAGGTCCTCGCGCCGCTGCTCGCGGACTTCGGCGTGGCGAGCAGCGACCTGGTGGGTCCGGCGTGGCTCGCCGGCTGCGGGCTGACGTTCCTGCACGTGCCGGTCACGGCCGCGGCGGTGGCCCGCGCGGCGCCGTCGGTGCGGCCCCTCGAGGTGTACGTGCAGGCGCTCGCGGCCGCAGGTCGGCTCGGCGACCCGCTCGAGGGCGTCCAGCTCGTCGCCGTCTCCGGCGAGGCGCCCCGGCTGCGGGTCCGGTCGCGGGTGTTCTGCCCCGGCGTGGCGATCCCCGAGGACCCTGCCACGGGTTCGGCCGCGGTCGGGCTCGGGGTCGCGCTGGTGGCCTCGGGGCGGCTGCCGGAAGGTGGCCGCTTCGACATCGTCCAAGGCGCCGAGATGGGGCGGCCCTCGCTGCTGCACGGGCGCGTCGAGACGGACGGCGGCCGCGCGGTGCGCTGCCACGTCGCCGGCCAGGTGCAGCCGGTCGCCTCGGGGCAGATCGCGGTCCCGGGCTAGGACAGCCTCGGCCGGCGGCGGACCCGGCGATGCAGCACGCGCGGCAGCGCGCCCCTCGTGGTGGCCGGGGTGGGCCGCGGCGGCGCGGCCTCGTCGTCGTCGCCGAGCGCGCCGGGCACCTCCAGGGTCTCGCCGGTGGGCTCGATGCGCGACACCACGCTGTGCGCGGCCCAGTCGCGCACCGCCGCCTCGAGGTCGTCGAGGTTGAGCCGGTCGCCGGCCAGCGCGGTGGTCACCGGCTGCCACGCCTCGTCCTCCGGGCGCACGACGGACCGCCTGCCGACCCACGTCACGAGACGCCCGCCGTTCTCCTTCGATCGCATGGTCACCTCGACGCGGTCCACGTCCTCGAGGCCGGGCAACGGCTGCTCGTGGCCGCCGGAGACCAGGTGCAGCGCGTCGTCGTACCACAGATGCCAGGCGGCGTGGCGCTGCCCGGACGTGCCGTAGCGCAGCCAGGACACGCCGGTCTTCTTGGCCAGCTCGGCGATGAGCGCGCGCGTGAACCCGGGGGCGGCGGCGCCGGTCTGCTCGGTCACGGGACCAGCGTGCCAGACCCGGCGCCCGCCACCGTCACAATGGCGCAGTGCGCACCCTCCTGCTGATGGCCGTCGGGGTCATCGCGGTCTCCCTGTCCGGGCCGCTCATGGCCGCGGCCGTGGTGCCGCCGCTGGCGATCGCGTTCTGGCGCAACGGGTTCGCGACCCTGGCCCTGGCGCCGTCGGCGACCACCCGGCGCCGCGACGAGCTGCGCGGGCTCGGACGCCGACAGCGGGGACTCATCGTGCTCTCCGGGACCGCGCTCGCGGTCCACTTCGGTACCTGGGTCACCTCCTTGACGCTGACCTCCGTGGCCTCGGCCACCGCGCTGGTCACCTTGCAGATGGCCTGGATCGCGCTGTGGCAGCTGCTGCGGGGGGAGCGGTTCGGCGTGCGGGTGGGCCTGGGCCTGGTCCTCGCCTTCGCCGGGGTGCTCGTGGTCTCCGGCGTGGACCTGACGCTGTCGGTGCGCGCGCTGGTCGGGGACGTGCTGGCGGTGGTCGGCGGGATGGCGGCGGCGGCGTACACGGTCCTCGGGTCGCGGGCCCGCGCGACGACGAGCACGACGACGTACACCTTCGTCTGCTACGGAACGTGCGCGGCGCTGCTCGCGCTGGCCTGCGGGGTGGCGGGGCAGCCGCTGGCCGGCTACCCCCTGCCGCAGTGGGGGCTGCTGCTACTGGTGACCGCGACGTCGCAGCTGCTCGGCCACTCGGTGTTCAACCACCTGCTGGCCACCACGAACCCGCTGGTGGTGTCGCTGGCGCTGCTGCTCGAGGTGCCCGGGGCCTCGCTGCTCGCCGCGCTGCTGCTCGGGCAGCTGCCCCCGCCGGCGGCGCTGGCCGGCCTCGTCGTGATCCTGGCCGGGATGGCGCTGGTGGTGCTCGGCAACGCGGGTCCGAGCGCCGAGCCGCTCGCCGAGCCCCCGCCCGACTGACTGCCCGCGCGGGCGGCTCCCGACGGTCGCGGCAGATCAGGCGGGTGACCAAGGCCACGAGCAGCGGCCCTACTCGCGGGTAGGAGGGGCGGAGTAGTCTCCGAAGCCGTTCTCGACCGCCACAGAGAGGGTGCCTCATGTCCGAAGCACGCGAGCTGCGCGCACGCCGTTCCTGCCACGCCGTCCCGGGATCCAACCCGCGCTTCCTCGAGAAGGCCCAGGGCCTGCAGGCGGACCAGGTCTTCCTCGACATCGAGGACTCCGTGGCGCCGATCGCCAAGCCCGACGCCCGCAAGAACATCGTCGAGGTGCTCAACACCGGGGACTGGAGCGGCAAGGTGCGCACGGTCCGGGTGAACGACTGGACCACCCAGTGGACCTACCGGGACGTCATCGAGGTGGTCGAGGGCGCCGGCGCGAACCTCGACTGCATCATGCTGCCCAAGGTGCAGACCCCCGAGCAGGTCCTCGCCCTCGACAACCTGCTGACCCAGATCGAGAAGACCATGGGCTACGAGGTCGGCCGCATCGGCATCGAGGCGCAGATCGAGAACGCGCTCGGCCTGATCAACGTGGACGCCATCGCCACCGCGTCGCCGCGCGTGGAGACCATCATCTTCGGCCCCGCCGACTTCATGGCCTCGATCAACATGAAGTCCCTGGTGGTCGGCGAGCAGCCGCAGGGGTACGACGTCGGGGACGCCTACCACTACATCCTCATGCGCATCCTCATGGCGGCCCGCGCGCACGACAAGCAGGCCATCGACGGCCCCTACCTGCAGATCCGCGACGTCGACGGCTTCAAGCGTGTCGCGGGGCGCGCGGCGGCCCTCGGCTTCGACGGCAAGTGGACCCTGCACCCGGACCAGATCGCCGCGGCCAACGAGGTGTTCTCCCCGCTGCAGGAGGACTACGACCACGCCGAGAACATCCTCGACGCCTACGAGTACTACACCTCCGAGCAGGGCGGCGCGAAGGGCGCGGTCATGCTCGGCGACGAGATGATCGACGAGGCCTCGCGCAAGATGGCGCTGGTGATCTCGGGCAAGGGCCGGGCCGCGGGCATGAAGCGCACCGACGTCTGGACGCCGCCGGAGTCCTGAGCGCCGATTCCTCCGCCAACGTGACGATCCGGTCGTGCCACGGTCGCGTGGACGACCGGATCGTCACGTTCGGTGCGTGCCTCACCAGCCGCGGACCGTCCTGAGGTCGGGCAGAGGCTGCCGCTCCTGCGCCTCGTGGATCTCCCTCAGCGCGTCCCGCCGGTCGAGCACGTCGTCGAGAGGGGGAGCCACCTCCCACCACGGGGGCGGCTGGACCGTCCACCGGCGCCGCTCCGGGTCGAGCCCCCGTGCGCGCTGGCGGGCAGCCAGGATGCGACGGGCGACCCGGGCTGTGTCCGCGAGGTCGGGGCCGGTCACGGTGACGTACTCCAACCCGTGCCGGCGCAGCCGGTCCTCGCGTTCCACGTCCTTGCTGTGCCGCGACGCGGCGCGATGGTCCGCGCCGTCGAACTCGCCCACCAACCCGGCCTCCACGTCGAGCAGGTCGACGATCGCGAGCAACCTGCCCGTGAGGTCGAACACGGCCCGGTTGACCAGCGGGTGTGGCAGCCCGGCGTCCAGCACCCAGATCAGCCGGGTCCGCGTCTCGTTCGGGGAGCGGCTGAGCTCGCTGGCCAGCGGCAGTGCCCGCTGCACCTGCCGCACGCCGCGCCAACCGCGGTGACCGGCGGCGTAGGCCGCGACGCGCGTGGGCGAGGTGATCTCGGCTGCCGCCGCCATGTCCAGGGCCACGACCGCCTCGCGGAGCCCGGGAGCCATGCGCGCGGCGTCGAAGACCGCACGTTCCCTCGTCGTGCACGGAACGCCGAAGCGGCGCACCACCTCCTCGGCCGGCAGCCGGTCCCGGGCGACGCGCACCTTCTCGTCCGGGCGGATCTGCCCGGAGCCGACCACGAGCGGAACGGGGATCGGCGTGCGACCGTCGGTCTCGAGCCCGTCGAAGAAGTTGCCTCCCCACAACCGGCAGGCTGCCCAGCCGGTGACCGCACCTCCGTCGGGCAGACGCGTGGACTGCTCCATGATCCGCTGCTCGGGAATGCTGCCGTCCACGGCCACGGGCACGTAGAGGCCGTGGCTGGTGCGGCGCCACCGGGGACCCCGCGCCTGGCCGGGCGTCGGGCCGGAGGCTCCGGTCGCATCGACGGGGACCGGTCGCACCAGCCGCGGCGGCCGCGGGCAGGTCGCGGTCCACCGGTGGTTGCGTCCTGACACCCACCCGAGGATGGCCCCGAAACGCCGGTGCCGCAGGCGGCCGTCCACAGGGCCCGCCCCGATGCGCCCGATGTGACGAAACGGTCGGGCCGGAGCGGTGCCGTCGACCGGATCGTCACGGTCGGTGCCTCCAGCGGCCGGCCCGGTGGGGCCCGGGCGGCGCGCGGTGGCCGGACCCGGCGACGCGGGCCGCCGTACCGCGGCCGCTAGCATGTGGCCACGCCCGACCAGCCGGCCGACCACGACGGGAGCGCCCGTGCCCACATCCGCGAACGTGAGGGATGTTCGCGTCGACGACGAGGGCATCTTCGCGCGCACGGACTCGACGAGGTGGTCCTCGACGTGCTCTTCGACGAGCGGCGCATCTGGTCGTTCTGGCTGCAGCGCGACGGCACCCCGCACGCGGGCGGCTTCCGGGTCCCGTGGCCGCCGGCGCTGCGCCGGTTCCTGCACGGCGCCACGCACCTGATGCTGGTCGAGCACGTCGGCTCGCGCCTGGCTGTACGACGAGGAGCTGCACCTCGGCACCGGCGAGGGACGGATCGCCGTGGTCAACGACCGCGGTCAGCCGCTGGGGATCGACAAGTCGCTGCGCCTCGCGCAGACCTTCGACACCCGCAGCCCCGAGCAGGTCGAGCCGCTGCTGGACTCGATCGAGGAGGTCCTCGGAGGCGCTGCGCAAGGCGGGCATCGAGCCGTTCCTCGCCTACGGCACCCTGCTCGGCGCCGTGCGCGAGGGCAAGCTGATCGGCCACGACAGCGACGCCGACCTCGGCTACGTGAGCCGGCACACGCCACCCGGTCGACGTGATCCGGGAGTCGTTCGCGCTGCAGCGCGCGTCTGGCCGACATGGGCTACCCGATCACCCGCTACAGCGGCATCGCGTTCAAGGTCGACGTCGATGGAGGCCGACGGCTCGATCCGCGGGCTCGACGTGTTCGGCGGGTTCCTGTCGCGAGGACGGCTACCTCTACCTGATGGGCGAGATCGGTACGCCGTTCGAGCGCGACTGGATCTTCCCGCTCGGCACCACCACGCTCGAGGGCCGCGAGCTGCCCGGCGCCGGCCGACACCGACGCGGTTCCTCACCGCGACGTACGGCCCGAGCTGGCGGGTGCCGGACCCGGCGTACATGTTCGAGACGCCGCGAGGCCACCCAGCGCCGGCTCAACGGCTGGTTCCGCGGCACCCGCGTCAAGCGCGAGGAGTGGGACCGCACGCTACTCCGGCCCGCAGGAGCTCCCGGACCTGGAACCCAGCCCGTTCGCCCGCTGGGTGCGGCGCCAGGAGGCCGGCGTGCCGCAGCACGTCGTCGACCTCGGCTGCGGCGCGTGGCGTCGACGCGCTGCTGGTTCGCCCGGCAGGGCGCGCACGTGATCGGCCTGGACTTCGTGCCGCGGGGCAGCAGGGCCGTCGGCGGACTCGCCGCGGAGCGGGGCGTGGACGCTGGAGTTCCGGCGACATGAACCTGTGCGAGCTGCGCTCCGTGCTCGGCCGGCAGCGCGCGGCTGGCGCACGAGCCCGGGCCGCGCGGTCGTCATCGCCCGCCACCTCGCCGACGCGACCGACGCGGTCGGGCGGGGCCACCTGTGGCGGGCCTGCGAGACGATGGCCTGCGCGACGGCGGCCGGTTCTACCTGGAGTTCCTCGTCGGGCCGCGGCGACGGGCGACCCGTTCGCGGGCCGCAACCACCTGCGCACGTTGCCCGTCGAGCTGGTCACCGAGGAGCTGGAGGGCCGCGGTGCCACGGTGATCGCGCAGCGGACGAAGCAGAGTGGAGACGCCCCGGCGCAGCGCGGGCGCACCGGATCTGTCGATTGGTGGTCGCATGGCAACGGTGAAGCGAGCAGCTGCGCGGCCGGGGCAAAGCCGCCGCACGCAGCCTGGGCAAGTTCCGCGCCAGGTGCGGGCCGAGGTCGGCGAGCGCTCAAGGACCGGGTCGCGGTGCTCGAGGAGGAGGTCCAGGAGTGCCGCCAGCTCAACCTGCGCCTCGCCGAGCTCACCGACGTGGTCCAGGAGCTGCTGCTGCCGGTCGCCGCAGCGCGACGAGAGCCCGCATCGCGGAGGTCATGGAGCGCTACTCGAAGGGCCTGTGAGCGGCCGTGGCGCGAAGGTCTTCTTCCACGTCGGCCTGCCCAAGACCGGCACGACGTACCTGCAGACCGTCCTGTGGGACAACCGCGACGAGCTGCGCCGCCAGGGCGTGCTGCTGCCCGGCTTCGGCCCGCGCCAGCACCTGTGGGCCAGCGGCGTCGTCCGCGAGGACCCGCACCTGGACCGCCGAGGCCCGGAGGCGCCAGCACGCCTGGGCGGAGCTGCGCCGCGAGATCAACGCCTGGGACGGCACCGCGATGCTCAGCCACGAGTTCTTCGCCGGCGCCGACGAGCGAGCAGGCCGCCGCGCGATGGCCGACCTCGCGCGGCGCCGAGGTCCACGTCGTGCTCACCGCCCGCGACCCGCTGGGCCTGGTCACCGCGCGCTGGCAGGAGATCGTGAAGAACGGCGCGACGCCCGCGATCGATGACTACTCGCCGCGGCCGAGAGCACCGAGCCCGCACGACGAGTGGGACTGGCGCACCCTCGACCTCCGGCTGGTGCTCGAGCGCTGGGCGCCGATGCGTGCCGCCGGAGCGCGTGCACGTGCTGACGCTGCCGCAAGCCGAGCGGCCGCAAGGAGCCGCTGTGGCAGCGGTTCGCGGACCTGGTGGGCATCGACACCGGCCCGCTTCGACGTCTCCGGCTCCCACAGAACGAGTCGATCGGCGTGGCCGAGGCGGAGCTGCTGCGGCGGTCAACGCCGACCTCGACCGGACTTCGGCTCGGCCGTTCGACCGCGGCGTGTGCATCCGCAGCTTCCTCGCCGCAGAGCAGCTCGTGCCGCGCCGGGGCGAGAAGTTCTGGCCCGCGCCGGAGCGGATCGCGCGAGCTGCCGGGCGCGCGGCGAGGCGGCGGTCGCGCACATCGAGGCCGCCGGGTACGACGTGATCGGCGACGTGCAGGACCTGCTTCCCCGCAGGACCTGCCCGAGCGGCGGCACCGGCCGACTCGGTCACCGACGCGGAGATGCTGGCCGCGGCGCCTCGGCCACGATCGCGGCGATGATGACCGACGTCCGCCGGCTCACCCGCCAGCGCGACGGCCGCGCCGGGAGGTCGGCCAAGCGACGAGGGCCTGGCCGGCATACACCGTGGCCGCGCAGCCGGTGAGAAACCGTGCCGCGAGCGTCGGGCGCGTGCGGTGTGGCGCCGTTCATAGCGGCCCCGAGGCCCGGCGTGCTGGCGATCACTCCGACGCCTGACGTCTCGTCGTACCGAACCGGAAGGACATTCCGCATGGGTCGCCTCTGCGAGACCGAGGGCCTCACCGACATCCAGCAAGAGATCCTCAAGACCGTCCGCAGCTTCGTCGACGAGCAGATCCTCCCGGTCGCCACCGAGCTCGAGCACGCCGACGAGTACCCCACCGAGATCGTCGAGGGGCTCAAGGAGCTCGGCCTGTTCGGGCTGATGATCCCCGAGGAGTACGGCGGCCTGGGCGAGTCGCTGCTGACCTACGCGCTGGCGGTGGAGGAGATCGCCCGCGGCTGGATGAGCGTCTCCGGCGTCATCAACACCCACTTCATCGTCGCCTACATGCTGATGAAGCACGGCACCGAGGAGCAGAAGCAGAAGTACCTGCCCGCGGATGGCCACCGGCGAGGTGCGCGGCGCGTTCTCGATGTCCGAGCCGTCGCTGGGCTCCGACGTGGCCGCGATCAAGACCAAGGCCACCAGGACCGGCGGACGGCTACGAGATCACCGGCCAGAAGATGTGGCTGACCAACGGCGGCTCGTCGAACCTGGTCGCGGTGCTGTGCAAGACCGACGAGGGCGCCGACTCGGTCTACAAGAACATGACCACGTTCCTGGTCGAGAAGGAGCCCGGGTTCGGCGAGACCGCCCAGGGCGTCACCGTGCCGGGCAAGATCGAGAAGATGGGCTACAAGGGCATCGACACCACCGAGATGGTGTTCGAGGGCCACCAGATCTCCGCCGACCAGATCCTCGGCGGCGAGCCGGGCCAGGGCTTCTACCAGATGATGGACGGCGTCGAGGTCGGCCGCGTGAACGTCGCCGCCCGTGCCTGCGGCATCGCGCTACGCGGGCCTTCGAGCTCGGCATCGCCTACGCCCAGCAGCGCGAGACCTTCGGCAAGCCGATCGCCGCAGCACCAGGCGATCCTGTTCCGGCTCGCGGAGATGGCGACCAAGGTCGAGACCGCGCACGCGATGATGGTGCGCGCGGCGCGCGGAAGGACTCCGGGCAGCGCAACGACGTCGAGGCCGGGATGGCCAAGATGCTGGCCACGGAGTACTGCAACGAGGTCGTGGAGGAGTCCTTCCGGATCCACGGCGGCTACGGCTACTCCAAGGAGTACGAGATCGAGCGGCTCTACCGCGAGGCGGCGTTCATGCTGATCGGCGAGGGCACCTCGGACATCCAGAAGATGATCATCGGCCGCCGCCTGCTCGAGGACTACAAGGCGCGCTGACCCCCACCTGTCGGCGCCGGGCGACGCGCTGCCGTCGCGCGGCGCCGACACGTGCGCCAGGATCAGGGCATGGGGATGGTCGAGCACCTGCGGCGGCAGGCGCAGGCCTGCGCGCGCCTGGGGTCGCCGATGTACGCCTCCCTGCTCGAGCGGGTCGCCGAGGACGTCGAGGCCGGCGGCGTGTGCGCGCAGGTGCTGCGCGGCCACGAGGACGACCCCGGCCCGTCGGCGCTCGCACTCCGCCTCCTCGGCAGCGTGCACCGGCTGGTGCTCGAGCGCCGAGCTCCCGGGCTCGCCGGGTTCTACCCCAGCGTGGGCGGGCGGTTCGCGCTCGACGGCGCGTGGGCGGCGCTGCGCGCCCTTCTCGCCTCCCAGCCAGACGAGGTCCGCGCCGGCCTGGAGCGGGCGCCGCAGACGAACGAGGTGGGCCGGGCCGCCGCCCTCATGGGCGGCCTGCTGCACGTCGGTGCGCGGTGGCAGCACCCGGTGCGGCTGTTCGAGCTCGGCTCCTCGGGCGGCCTCAACCTGCGCGCGGACCACTTCGGCTACGCCGACCAGGCCGGCCGGCGGTTCGGCGACCCCACCTCGCCGGTGCAGCTGCGCTGGAGCGGTCGGGCGCTCGAACCGTGGCCGGCCCTGCAGATCCGTACCCGGCTCGGCTGCGACGTGCACCCGGTCGATCCGGCGACGACCGAGGGCCGGCTGCTGCTCACGTCGTACGTCTGGGCGGACCAGACCGAGCGGCTCGCGCGGCTGCGCGGCGCCTTCGAGGTGGCTGCCCGCGTCCCCGCAGGGGTACGGCGGGCACGGGCCGCGGACTTCGTCTCCGGGGTCGACCTCGTCGCGGGGACGACCACGGTGGTGTGGCACTCGGTGATGTGGCAGTACCTCGACCGCGACGAGCAGCAGGTCGTGCACGCCCGGCTCGCGGAGCTCGGCGCGGCCGCCACCGACGAGCAGCCCTTCGTCCACCTGCGTCTGGAGCCGATGCGACGCACGCCGGACGGTCCGCATGACTTCCTCGTCGCCGGGCAGCTGTGGCCGGGCGGGAAGCTGCGCATCCTCGGGGAGTCCGCCGGCCACGGTGTGCCGACCACCTGGGAGTGAAGCCCGCGCGCGGTTTGCCGACCGCCCGGGAGTGAAGCCCGCGCGCGGTTTGCCGGGGGTGGGCGGGGGTACCCGCTGCGAATGGCGATGTTGAACCTGCTCGTCGACGCACCCCCTGAGGCGGTCTGGGAGGTCATCCGCGACGGCCACTCCTACGCCCAGTGGGTGGCTGGCACGCAGCAGATCCACGAGGTCGACGAGTCCTGGCCCGAGGTCGGGTCCAAGATCCACTTCACGGCGGGCATCGGGCCGTGGCACTTCGACGACTTCACCTACGTCCGGCATCTCGACGGTGACGTGATCGACCTCCAGGCGCATGCCGGACGGCTGGGCAGCGCCCGGGTCTCGATCGAGGTCAGGCCGTGGGGTGAGGCGCAGACGCTGGTGGTGCTCAACGAGCACCCGTTGACCGGGCCACCGGCGCGCTGGCACAACGCCCTCGTCGAGGTCGCGCTCCGGGTGCGCAACCGCCGCATGGCCGCGGCGCTGAAGAGGCTGGTGGAGGAGCGCCGGTCGCGCGAGCGCGGGTGAGGCTCACTCGCCGATCGCGCGGCGGGCGAGCCCGGACAGCGCCCGCTGGCTGCCGCTACGGCGTCCGCGCAGCGCTGCCCGGGCGGCGTTCGAACCGCAGGCCCCGTGGACCGCGCCACCCGGGTGCGCCCCGGCGGAGGCGAGGTACAGCCCGGCGACGGGCGTCTCCGGCCGGCCGAGTCCCGGCACCGGCCGGAACACCAGCTGCTGGTGCACCGCGGTGGTCCCGCCGTTGATCGCACCGCCGACCAGGTTGGCGTCGTGCGCGCTCAGGTCCCCGGGGGCGTCGACGCGCCGGGCGCGGACCCGCGCGCCGAACCCGGGGGCGAACCTCTCGAGGCGGTCCTGCATGCGGTCGGCGAACCGCTCCTTCTCCGCGTCGTCCCAGCGGCCGGTCAGGTCGCCGCCCGCGTCGCGGCGCGGCTCCCGCGGGACGTGCGTGTAGGCCCACAGCTGCTCGGTCCCGGCCGGGGACCGGCTCGGGTCGGCGGTGGTCATCTGGCCGACGAGCACGAACGGCCGGTCGGGGATGGTCTGGGTCGCCAGCTGCGAGGTGAAAGTGGTCATCTCGTCGAGGTCGGTGGCGAGATGCACGGTCCCGGCCCGGGCCGTCTCCGCGGAGGTCCACGGCACCGGCCCGTCCAGCGCCCAGTCGACCTTGACCGTGGAGAAGTCCCACTGGAAGCGGCGCAGATCGTCGCGCAGGCGTGCCGGCAGGTGTTCCCAGGCCACCAGGCCGCCGTACAGGGCGGTCGGCGCCACGTCGGCCAGCACCGCGTGACGGGCGCGGATCTCCTCCCCGGCGCTGGTGCGGACCGCCGCCGCCCGGCCCTGTCGCACCAGCACCTCGTCCACGCGCCGGCCCAGCAGCAGCTCGCCCCCGCGCGCGCGCAGCCGGTTCACCAGGGCGGCGGTCAGCCGCCCGGCGCCGCCCTCGGGCACCGGGAAGCCGACCTGCTGGCCGAGCATGGCCAGCAGCCAGCCGAACAGGCTGCTTCCCGTGGACTCCGGCATCAGGTCGGCGTGCAGCGCGGCGCCGGCCACCAGCAGGGACGCGCCCGCGCCGCGGAACTCCTCCTCGCACAGCGCGCCGGACCGGCAGCACGCCGAAGCGCGCGAAGCGCAGCAGCCCGGCCGGCCCGACCTGCCGGCGAGGCGGGCGCCGGCGCGGACGGGAGGGAATGGCGTGAACAGGGCCTCGACGAGGTCCGGGCCGAGCCGCTCCCACAGCCCATAGAGCCGCCGCCACGCGTCGCCGTCACCGGCGCCCAGCGACTCGACGTTGGCGACGGTCACCTCGAGGTCCCGGTCGAGCACCGCCGCCCGGCCGTCGAGCAGGGGATGGGCCAGGACGTGCCCCGCGTGCCGCCACCGCAGGCCGTAGCGCCTCGAGCTCGAGCGCGCGCAGGGCGGGGGAGGCGGCCCCCAGCGGGTAGAACGCGCTGCACCTGTCGTAGACGAACCCCGGCGCCGGCCCCCGCCGGTGCGCACCGCGCCCCCGGGCTCGTCCTGCTCCTCCACGACCGTGACGCTCCAGCCCGCGTCGGCGAGCACGTTGGCGGCGACGAGGCCGTTGGGCCCCGCGCCGATGACCACAGCGTCCGCCACGGGCCGCACCTCTCCACGCGCTTGACCGGGAACGCCCCGGCGTACCCACTCCCCGGGGTCCGTAACCCGCGGTGCCTGCTGCCCGGCGTACGTCGGCCGTGACCAAGACCACCCGGGCGAGACCTCGCGGCCACACTGCCGGTTCGGCCAGGATGAAGCGGTCGTCAACGAGCGAGGAGCCTGGCATGCAGTTCGGTCGCAGCTACGAGGAGTTCGAGGTCGGGGCCACCTACAAGCACTGGCCCGGCAAGACGGTCACCGAGTACGACGACCACCTGTTCTGCCTGCTGACCATGAACCACCACCCGCTGCACATGGACGCCAACTACGCGGAGAACACCACGCAGTTCGGCAAGAACGTCGTGGTCGGCAACTACGTCTACTCGCTGCTGCTCGGCATGAGCGTCCCCGACATCTCCGGGAAGGCGATCGCCAACCTGGAGATCGAGTCGCTGCGCCACGTGGCGCCGACCTTCCACGGCGACACGATCTACGGCGAGACCACCGTCCTCGACAAGTGGGAGAGCAAGTCCAAGGACGATCGCGGCGTGGTGCACGTCGAGACGATCGGCTACAACCAGGACGGCAAGGTGGTCTGCATCTTCCGGCGCAAGGTGATGGTGCCCAAGCAGAGCTACCTCGAGCAGCGGGGTGGCGAGCAGCCCGCGCGTCCGGTGCCCCAGCCGGACAAGAACTGGCCGGGCCGCCTGCAGGAGGGCTGACCCCGCGCCCGGATGGCCGCACCTGGCGGCGGCTGGCAGGATGCCACCCATGACCGACGACGAGGTGTGGCTGGTCCGGCACGGGGAGACCGAGTGGAGCCGGGCGCACCGCCACACCTCGCGCACCGACCTTCCGCTGACCGACAACGGCGTCGCGGCCGCCCGGGCGTTGGGGGAGCGGTTGGCGGGCATGAGCTTCGACCTCGTCCTCACCAGTCCGCTGCGCCGTGCCCGTCGTACCGCCGAGCTGGCCGGCTTCTCCCACGCAGAGCCCGACGGCGACCTCGTCGAGTGGGACTACGGCGACTACGAGGGGATCACCACCGAGGAGGTGCGCACCCGGGTGCCCGGCTGGAGCGTGTGGACCCACGCCGCTCCCGGAGGGGAGAGCGCCGAGGAGCTGGCCCGTCGGTTGGACCGCGTGGTGGCCCGCGTGCGCGGGTCGGGTCGTGCGCTCGTCTTCGCCCACGGACATGCGCTGCGGGCCCTCGCGGCTCGCTGGACCGCACGTCCGGTCGCCGAGGGCCGGTTCCTTCGGCTCGACACCGCCACGCTCAGCACGCTCGGCTACGAGCGGGAGACCCCGGTGATCCTGCGCTGGAACGCTTGAGCGTTTGACCTTCGGCCCGCGTGGAAAAGATGCCGCGCGAGGTGGTGGTAGAGGGATGACATCGACCAGACCCGACTTCGACCTGGGGCAGCTGCTCTCGGCCGCGGAGGACGTCTCGCCGGCCGAGGCCGTGTCCGCGGCGGCGGCGCACCTCGAGGGCCAGCTCGGCGCCCGGACGGTGCGCTTCCTCATCGCCGACGCCGGAGGTCAGGCACTCCTCGACCTGGTCACCGACGAGCCGCACGCCGTCGACGCGACGTCCCCGGGTCTGGCGTGGCGCGAGCAGCGGCTGCGCGTCGACGACCAAGGCGTCGCCTGGGTCCCGGTGACCGTGCGTGGTGACGCGCTGGGGGTCCTCGGCGTGGAGCTCGACGACCCGGCGTTGATGGCGGACGGTGCCGACCCCGAGACGCGCGACCTGCTGGCCGGGGTCGGGCACGCGCTCGGCTACGTCCTCGTGGCCAACCAGCGCTACACCGACCACTTCGAGGTCGCCCGCCGCTCGGAGCCGTTCGACCTGTCCATGGAGATTCAGCGACGGTTGCTGCCGGCGGCGTTCATCTGCGAGGGCGGATCGTTCACGCTCGCGGGCTGGTTGGAGCCCAGCTCGACCGCCGGCGGCGACACGTTCGACTACATCGCCTCCGCCGACCGGCTCACGGTGACTCTCACCGACGCGGTGGGGCACGACGTAGCGGCCTCCCTGCTCGCGACGCTGACCGTGAACGCGGTGCGCAACGCCCGGCGTCGCGGGCAGACGCTGCTCGAGCAGGCGCGGGCGGCGCACCGCGCCCTGTGCGACTTCGCCGGCCACGAGGACTACGCGACCGGGTTGCTGCTCGAGGTCCCCCTGCGCTCGACCGAAGCGCAGCATCACCTCGAGTCGCCCGCCGTGCTCAGCATGGTCAACGCCGGGCATCCCGTGCCGCGCCTGGTGCGGGACGGCGCCGTCACCAGGCTGGAGGTGGCACCGGACACGCCGTTCGGTGTCGAGCCGGGCAGCCGCTACGGGGCGCACCACCTGGAGCTGCACCCCGGGGACCGGCTGGTGCTGCTCACCGACGGCATGTTCGACCGCAGCGCGGCGGCCCTCGACCTCGACGGCCTCCTGGTCGAGACCGCCAAGGAGCATCCCCGCAACGCGGTGCGGGCCATCAGCGCCGCCTTCCGCCAGCACGTCGGCGAGCGACCCGAGGACGACGCCACCATGCTCATCCTGGACTGGCACGGCGGCACCACCCAGCGGCGCACCCAGGCCGGCGCGGACGTGTTCTAGGGGCCGGCCGGGTCCGCCGGCAGCGCGCCCCAGGCGGTGAGCGAGTCCAGCAGGCCCGAGGTGCAGTCGAGGGTCCGCAGCTGCTGGGGGCTGAACCACCCGACCTCCGCGGCGTCGTCCCCGGGGCGTACCGCGTCGAGCTCGCTGCCCGGGACAGGCGTGCAGCGGTAGTCCCGGATCGCGTACACCACCCCGCCCGGGCCGTCCCGGCGCACCTCCCCGAGAAGCGCCCCCGGCTGCACGGCCAGGGCGGTCTCCTCGAGCACCTCTCGGGCCACGGCCTCCGCGTCGGACTCGCCGTCCTCCACGCGGCCACCCGGCACCGACCAGCGGCCCCGGTCGGGATCGTGCCCCCGTCGGACCATCAGCAGCCGCCCGGCACGGTCCAGCACCACCGCCCCGACCGCGTCCACGACCTCGCCCATGACCCCGACCGTAGACCGGCCGGCAAGCCGGCTCGAGGGCGCGCCCGGCGGTGGCTTGACGGAGGACACATCGGACGCCCACGGTTGGTCCATGACGCTCGCAGCCGGGTGCCCTCGATGCCCGTCACCGGTGAAGCAGGTCGACGGGCACTGGGAGTGCCTGGACCACGGTCCGATCACGCCGCTGTGGCGGCCCGGCGCCGCCGACTACGCCTCCTTCGCCGAACACATCCGCCGCAGCGGAGCGCTGCCCACGCTGATGCCGTGGCCCTTGGCCCCCGGGTGGGCGGTCACCGACTTCGGCTGCGTGGCCGAGCACGGCCCGGACGCGCACGCCGCGTTCGTGACCTGTGCCGGACCGACCGAGCCGGACGGTGTCGTCGAGGTCACCGTGGTCTCGGAGGAACCCGGGGTCGGCCTCGGGGCGCGGTGCGCGGGCGTGGACCACACCGACCCCGGTGCCGACATCGCCGAGGGTCCACCGCAGGCGAAGGTGCGCGTGGAGGGGCACCCGATCTCGCTGTGGGCCGTGTCGACCGCCGAGTGCGACAGCACCTTCGACCGGTCGGTCTTCGCCGGCGAGGCGCTCGGCCGGTGGCTGTGGCTGGTGCTGCGCCCGGCCTCGGCCGCGCTGCTGCTGCAGGGGGAGTGGGTGCTGCTCGACGTGGCCGCCCTCGGACCCGAGCTCATCGACCTGCCCTTCGCGAGCGCCCCGCCGAGCTGGTGACGCTAGGGTCGCTGCGATGCGTATCGACTTGCACACCCACTCCGACCGGTCCGACGGCACCGACCCGCCGCGCGACCTGGTGCACGCCGCGCGCGCCCACGGCATCGACGTCCTCGGGGTCACCGACCATGACACCACGGAGGGGTGGGCGCAGGCGCAGGAGGCGGCCGAGGACGTCGGCGTGGTCCTCGTGCGCGGCATCGAGGTCAGCTGCTCGTTCGCCGGGTACGGCGTCCACCTGCTGGCCTACCTGCCGGACCCGTCGTACCCGCCCTTGCAGGCGGAGCTGCGCCGGGTCCTCGACGGCCGCAACGCCCGCCTGCCCGCGGTGCTGGAGCGGCTGCGCGACCTGGGCATCGACATCGCCGTGGAGGAGGTGCAGGAGCTGGCCGGCGACGCCGCGGCCATGGGGCGCCCGCACATCGCCGACGCGCTCGTGGCCAAGGGCGTGGTGGCCGACCGCGCGGAGGCGTTCGACCGGTTCCTCGGCCCGCAGGGTCCCGCCTACGTGCACCGCTACGCCGCCGACCTCGAGACGATGATCGGCATCGTGGCCGAGGCCGGCGGGGTCAGCGTGCTCGCGCACCCGTGGGCGTCCCGGCACAACCACGAGGCCCTGGACCGGGCCGGGCTGGAGCTGCTGAAGAGCGCCGGACTCGCCGGCGTCGAGGTCGACCACCAGGACCACACCCCGAACGTCCGGGAACGGCTGCGCGGTCTCGCCCACGAGCTGGACCTGGTCGTCACCGGGTCCAGCGACTACCACGGCGAGGGCAAGACCGACCACCCGCTCGGCTGCAACACCACCGCGCCGGACCAGCTCGAGCGGCTGCTGGCGCTGGCGGCCCGGGCTGCCGCGCAGACCCGGCGCAGCACCCCCGAGGTCGTCGGCGGCCAGCCCGGCTGACGCGGAGCCTCGGCGGCTACTTGCGGCCCAGCGACTGGAACCGGGCCTGCACCGAGCTCGGCGTGTACTTCGCCACGGCGGCCAGCACCTTGTAGCGCTTGCTCGGCACGGAGACGGTGCGGCCGCGCTCCAGGTCGCTCAGCGCCTCGCGCACCAGCCGGTCCACGTCCAGCCACATCCACCGCGGTGCGGAGTCGCGGCCCACGTCCATGCGCGCGTGGAACTCCGTGCGGGTGAACCCGGGCAGCAGCGCCATCACCCGCACACCCCGCTCGCGGTAGGTGAGGTCGGCCCACTCCGAGAGCGCGGTGACGTAGGCCTTGGCGGCGCTGTAGGTGCCGCGGGGCAGGTACCCGGCCACGCTGGAGACGTTGACGATCGCTCCGTCGCCACGCTCGACCATGGCCCCCAGCGCGGCGTGCGTGAGCCGCAGCACCGCGGTCACCAGCACGTCGAGCATCGCCTGTTCGTCCTCCACGGAGTTCTGCAGGAACGGGTGCTTCAGCCCGAAGCCGGCGTTGTTGACCAGCAGGTCCACCGGCCGGGCGCGGTCGGCGACCCGCGCCTCCACCCTGGCCAGCGCGGAACGGTCCGCAAGGTCCGCGGCGAGCACCTCCGTCTCGACGCCGTACTCCCGCCGGAGCTGGTCGGCCACCTGCGCCAGCCGCTCCTCGTTGCGGGCGACGAGGACCAGGTCATGGCCCTGGGCCGCCAGCCGGCGCGCGAACGACAGGCCGATCCCGGCGGTGGAGCCGGTCACCAGAGCGGTACGACGAGACATGGGACGCCTTCCTGGACAGGGGCACGGAACTGGAACGTGTCTCAGGCACAATAGGCGTTGATGACCACGACACTCGCGATCGCCAACCAGAAGGGCGGTGTGGCGAAGACCACCACCGTCGCGTCCCTGGGTGCCGCCCTGGCCGAGCTGGGCGCGCGCGTGCTGCTCGTCGACCTCGACCCGCAGGCCTGCCTGACGTTCTCCCTCGGCATCGACCCCGAGGACCTCGAGCTGTCGGTGCACCAGGTGCTCACCAAGGGCACCGACCCGCGCGAGGTCGTCCTCGAGACCGAGGACGGCGTCGACCTGCTCCCCGCCACCATCGAGCTGGCGCGCGCGGAGGCGGACCTGCTGACCCGGACCGGCCGCGAGCACGTGCTGAAGATGGCGCTCGAGGAGGTCGACGGCTACGACTGGGTGCTGCTGGACTGTCCGCCCTCGCTCGGCGTGCTGACGGTCGCCGCGCTCACCGCCGCCGACGCGGTGCTGGTCCCGCTGCAGTGCGAGACCCTCTCGCACCGGGGCGTCGGCCAGCTGCTCGACACGGTGCACGACGTGCGTCGCTTCACCAACCGGCGCCTTAAGGTGTGGGGCGTGCTGCCCACCCTGTACGACGGGCGCACCAACCATGCGCGGGCGGTCCTCGACAACATCGCGCAGACCTACGAGCTCGACGTCCTCGAGCCACCGATCCCCAAGTCGATCCGGTTCGCGGAGGCGCCGGCGGCGGGCAGGTCCATCCTCAGCACCACCCGTGGCCACCGCGGCGCCGACGCCTACCGGGAGGTGGCGAAGAACCTCCTGCCTCGCGGACGCTAGGACGGCAGTACGGTCAGCGTGGTGTGCGGGTCCTCGGCGGGACCGGACTCGCCGCACCACAGCTTCATGACCTCGGTCTTGGTGGCGTGCACGATCAGCTCGGTGCGTTCGCCGGGCGCCAGGCTGTGGGTCTCCCACTGGCCGGCACGGCCCTTGACGATCAGCTGCTGCTCGGTGGCGGCGGTGTTGGAGACCAGCAACGTCACCCGTCCCGGGTGCACCTCGGGGACGGAGGTGACGATCGTTGACCCGGCGAGCCCGACGTGCACCACGTCGGAGGCGGCGTCCACCTGGGCCGCGTCGGCGTTGGCGGGCGTCACCACGAGATCCGAGCCGGGCCCCGCGCCGCATCCGGCGGTGAGGGCGGCCGCGGCGAGCACCGCGACAGCCCGGCCGGCGCGGGCGCCGGTCGGAGGTCGGCGCCGGAGGAGTGGGGACGGCGTCACGAGTGGTCTCCCAGCAGTCGTCGCACCTGCGCGGCGGCGGGGTGCTGGGGCGCGACCTGCAGGAACCGGCGCAGCGTCCGGTCCGCAGCGGGGTCGCCCTGCTTGCGCTGGGCCAGGCCCAGCACCAGCAGGCCCAGGGGACGGTAGTCGCCGGGCTTGCGCGCCACCGGGCCGGCGGTCCGGGCAGCCGCCGCCGGCTGATCGGAGCGGAGCAGGTCGAACGCCAGCCGGGTGCGCAGCTCGTCCGAGCCGGGTTGCGCTGCCAGTGCCTTGCGGTAGGCACGCGCGGCGGCACGGTAGTTCTGCTGCTGCTCCAGAGAGCTGCCGACGGCGACCCAGTCCTGGGCGCTGCGGGTCGGCTGCGGGTTCGTGGCGGCGGCCACCGGTTGGGTGTCGTTCGAGCCGGAACGTGCCCACACGGTCACCGGTACGGCGGTCCCCGCGGCCACCAGAGCGACCGCGGCGACGCCGACGCGTCGCGGGGACAGCGGGACGCCGCGCCTGGCCGCTGCCGGTCCGCGCGGCCGCTGGGCGCCCGGCGGCCTGCGGCGGTGGGCGGTCGCCCAGAGGGCACCACCACCGAGCAGCGCGAGCACGGGCACGCTCCACAGCAGCAGGCCGGTGCCCTGAGTGGGAGGCACCATCAGCACCTGCGGGCCGTACCGCTGCTCGAACCAGTCTCGGATCTGGGCGGGGGAGCGACCGCGCGAGAGCTGGCTGCGGATCTGCTGTCGCATGCCCTGCGCGATCGGGGTGTTGGAGGCGGCCACGGACTCGCCCGCGCAGGTCGGGCACTTGAGGCCCTGCGCCACTGCGGTCACCCGCTGCTGCAGGCTGTGGTGACCGGAGGAGCCCAACGCCACCACGGTGGCGGCGACCACCACCGCGAGCAGGATCGCCGCAGCGGGGGCCAGCGTGCGCCGGGTCATCGGGGGCCCCAGCGTTGGATCTGCTGATCCAGCCAGGCCTGGCTCACCGGTCCCTGGAACCGCGCCCGGACCACCCCGCCGGCGTCCACGACGAACGTCTCCGGCACCCCGGTGACACCCCATTCCACCGCCAGGCGTCCGTGCGGGTCCTGCACGGTGAGCAGGTCGCTCGCCCCCACCTTGCGGAGCAGCTCGCGCGCGGGAACCTCGCCGTCCTTGGTGTTGACGGTCACCAGCCGCACACCCTCCGCGCCGGCGTGCCTCGCGACCTGCGACAACAGCGGCAGCTCCTGGCGGCACGGTCCGCACCACGACGCCCAGATGTTGACCAGGGTGAGGCGGCCCGGCTTGCGGGGGAGCCGGTACGTGCCGCCGCCGAGTGTCGTGCCGGCCAGTGCCGGCGCGTGCCGGCCGAGGAGCGGGGAGGCCGACGAGGAGCTGCCCGGTCGTGACAGCGCCGACCCGAGCAGCAGGGACACGCCGATCAGGACGGCGAGGGCGGCCGCGACGGTGAGACCGCGGCGGCGGCTCACGGGGCCACCGCCTCGAGCTCGGGCTGTGTCGTGCCGGTGTCGCCCGCGGAGGCCGGGGTGGTGCCGGGCCGGCGCCGACGCCGCGGCCACATGGCCAGCGCCGCACCGGCGACCATGACCGCGCCGCCGCCCCAGATCCAGCCGACCATCGGGTTGACCGCCAGCCGCAGGGTCGCCTTGTTCGCTGCCTGGTTCACCGACAGCAGCGTCACGTAGACGTCGCCGCGGACGCCGCTGAGGATGGAGGGGGACGCCACCGTCATGCCCTGCGCGGGGAAGAACCGCAGTGCCGGGCGGATGTCGGTCGTGCCTCCCGCGCGCACCAGCCGCAGCCGCGCGGCGGTGCTCATCGCGCGAGCGTCGCGGGCACGGTCGACGCCGAGCAGCCGGGCGTGCACGCCGGCGAACGTCACCTCGTCGCCGGCGTGCAGCGTCCGCTCGCTGACGGAGGTGTACGACGAGGAGGCGGCGATCCCGACCGCGACGAGCGCGACGCCCAGATGCACCACCAGGCCGGCGACCTTGCGCCGGTGGCGGCGTGCCCAGACCGTGGCGGCGGCGGGCCACGGCTCCCCGCGGGTCCGTCGCGAGGCGCGCACGGCGCCCACGGTCTCGACCAGCATGCTCACCACCACCACGGTGGCCAGGCCGAAGGTGGCCAGCGGCATCGCCCCACCCGGGGTGACCAGCGCCAGGACCACCACGACGCCGGCCCCGGCGACGACCGGCACCGCGAACCGCCGCAGCAGCCGGGCCGCGGAGTCGCCCTGCCACCGGACCACCGGGCCGAGGGCCATCAGGGTCAGCAGCAGCAGCGCGAGGGGCACCGCCATGCGGTTGTAGTAGGGCGGACCCACCGAGACCTGCGCGCCCGAGGTCCACTCCGCCACCAGCGGGTAGAGCGTGCCGAACAGCACGGTGAGGGTGAGCGCGACCAGCAGCACGTTGTTGAGCAGCAGCGCCGAGCCGCGGGAGACCGGGGGTCCGGTGGGCCGCGGCTCGCCGAGCGCGTCGCCGCGCAGCAGCACCAGCACGGCCACCCCGACCGCGAGGGCGACGAGGAATCCCAGCAGGACCGGTCCCACGCCGGAGTCGGCGAAGGAGTGCACGCTGCTGATGACCCCGGAGCGAGTCAGGAACGTGCCCAGGCAGGAGAGCAGGAACGCGGCGACCGCCAGGGAGAGGTTCCAGACCGGCAGGGCGCGCAGTCGGCGCTGGACCATGCTCGAGTGCAGCAGCGCAGTGGCCACCAGCCACGGCAGCAACGAGGCGTTCTCGACCGGGTCCCACGCCCAGTAGCCGCCCCAGCCGAGGACCGCGTACGACCACCAGGCGCCCATCACGATGCCGCCGGTGAGCGCCGCCCAGGCGAACATCGCGTAGCCGCGCACGGCGGAGAGCCAGTGCCGGCCCAGGTCCCCCGTCACCAGTCCGGCGACACCGAACGCGAAGGGGACCGCCATGCCCACCAGGCCGGTGTAGAGCAGCGGCGGGTGCACGCCCATCGCCGGGTGGCTCGACAGCAGCGGGTTCGGCCCCGGGCCGTCGTGCGGCACCGGGGAGACCCGGCCGAACAGGTGCCCGCTGAACAGCGTCAGGCCGAGGAAGAAGGTTGCCACGCCGGACAGGACGGTCATCGCCCAGCCGTGCAGGGCCGCCAGGGCAGGGGGCCGGCGCAGCCCGACCACGAGAAGGTAGCCGGTGAGCACCAGCACCCACAGCAGCAGCGACCCGTCGTGCGCGGCCCACACGCTGGTGACCGTGTAGTAGAGCGGCGTGGCGCGGCTGCCGTTCTCGGCCACGAACCGCAGCGAGAAGTCGTGGGTCACCAGCGCCCACTCCAGCGCGGTGAACGCGCCGGCGACGCCGACGAACGGCAACGCGCCGGTCCACCGTGCCGGGGCGGCGGAGTGGCCGGTCGCGGCGCGCGCCCACCACACCGCCGAGGCGAGCGCGGCGCAGAATGCCAGTGCCAGGGAGAACGTGCCGAGCCAGGCGGTCATCAGTGGCGGGCTCCTACGAGCGGGGAGGCTGGTACTGGTTGGAGTGGCGCACCATCACCGTGTCGGCGCGGAAGACACCACCGGAGCCGAGCACCCCCTCCACGACCGCACCCTGGTTGGCGCGGAACGTCTGGGGCGGAGTGCCGGTGGAGACCACAGGGATCTCCTGGGCGCCATCGGTGAGCACGAAGCGGACCGTGGCGTTGTGGTGGTGGATGGTGCCCGGCTCCACCAGGCCGCCCAGGCGCAGTCGCTGTCCCGCCGCCGGCGGACTGGAGACCAGGTCGCTGGGGGTCTTGTAGTAGGTCAGCGTGCTCTTGAAGCCGCTGGTGGCGAGGACCACCACGGCCACCAGCACCACGACGCCGAGCAGCAGCAGGGGTCCTCGGCCACGCCGCCGCCACAGGGGTGCGGACCAGAACGACGCGGCAGCCATCAGGGCTCCCGGCGGCCACCGCGGTGACCCAGGAGCACGAAGAACCCCCACACCACGGCGCAGGTGGCGTAGCCCAGGGCGACGACTGCCCAGCCGCTCACGACGTCCTGCCCGCGGGAACCGGGGACTGTCCGGAAGCCGGCCCGTCGACACGGGAGGTGGCCGGCCGGCCGGCCGCGGCGGGTGCCGCCGTGGGCACAGCCGGTGCGGGCGCGGGCGGGGAGAGCTGCGCAACCCGACGGCGCAGGAACCAGGCGCCGGCAAGCGTGTAGGCGAGCAGGGCGGCGAGCAGGGCGGCGAGCATCGGTGCCGCGATCGGCGCGTCGAGGTCCGGGCGCAACAGGGTCGGCGGCTGGTGCAGGGTGCGCCACCACAGGACGGAGAAGTGGACGACCGGGACGAGTCCGAACCCGACGACCGCGAGGCAGGCGGCGCGGCGGCTGCTGTGTGCGCCGGGCACGGCCCGCACCAGGAGGTAGGCCGTGTAGACCAGGAAGAGCAGGGCGGTGCTCACCAGTCGTGGGTCCCACGTCCACCACACGCCCCAGGCGGAGTGGCCCCAGATGCTGCCCTCGAGGAGGGTCAGGCCGGTCATGCCGACGCCCAGCTCGGCGGCGGCGCGGGCCCGGGCGTCCCACTGGGGGCCGCCGCGCAGCAGTACGGCGATGCTGGCCAGGCACGCCACCGCGAAGGCGAGGTATGCCGTCCACGCGGCGGGCACGTGCAGGTACATCAAGCGCTGCGCCTGGCCCTGGATCCGGTCCGGCGGCGCGATCGCCAACGCGAGTACGGCGGCCACCACCGCCGCGCCCGCCGCGAGACTGCCGAGCCCCACCCGCACGGCCGGCCGCCTGCCCGATTCCTGGGAGCGTCGCATAGTCGCTTCCGTCCTTCCCGCCAAGAAGCTCAACTGACGGCCCCTCGTGCCCACAAGTTCGGAAAGCAATCGTGGCGGAGGCGACGTGTTCCGAAGAGTCCGCTGAGAAGCGCGCGGGGGTCCCTGAGAAGTCTCTGGGTTTACGGCGCCGACAAGGTGGTACTGGCGACTCGCGCTACAGGCCGAGCATCACGGGAGCCCCCTCGTGCGCTGGGCCGATGTCACGTACTCGACAGGAGGACGCCACGTTGCGAACCCAGGGACGCGCCGCGCTCTTTGCCCTCGGGGCACTCCTCCTGCTGCCGCTGCTGGCCGGATGCGCAGGGGCCAGTCCGTCTCCCCTGCAGCCGCACGGCCCGAAGTCCGGCTGGGTCAGCTGGGTCTGGTGGGCGCTGTTCGGCGTCGCCGCCTTCGTCTGCGTGGTGGTCATCGGCATGGCGACGCTCGCGGCGGTCTACCGCCGCAAGGCGACCAAGATCGACCACGGCAACGGCCACCGGTTCGTGCTGATCTTCGGCGTCGCGATCCCGGCCGTGGTGTTCGCGTGGGTGTTCGCGATGAGTGTCACCGGCATCGCCACGAACGGTCAGCCCCCGTCTCCGACGAAGCTCAAGATCCGGGTGATCGGCCACCAGTGGTGGTGGGAGGCGCGCTACCCCGGGTCCGGAGCGGTGACCGCCAACGAGATCCACATCCCGGTCGGCACGCCGGTCGAGCTGCAGTTGCGGACCGCCGACGTGATCCACAGCTTCTGGGTGCCGGAGCTGATGCCGAAGATGGACCTGCTGCCCAAGCGGGTCAACCAGACCTGGATCAAGGCCGACAAGGTCGGCTCCTACGAGGGCGAGTGCGCGGAGTACTGCGGCATCCAGCACGCCCACATGCACTTCACCGTGGTCGCCGACCCACCGGCCAAGTTCCGTGCCTGGCTGCAGCGCATCCGGCAGCCGGCGGCAGCACCCACCGGTGCGCTGGAGAAGCACGGCAAGGAGGTCTTCACCAGCTTCACCTGCGCCACCTGTCACACGATCCGCGGCACCACCGCCGACGGCAAGGTGGGCCCCGACCTGACCCATGTGGGCAGCCGCAAGCAGCTGGCCGCCGGCGCGATCCCCAACGACTTCGGGCACATGTCCGGCTGGGTGGCCAACTCCCAGACGATCAAGCCCGGCAACAAGATGCCACCCCAGCCACTGTCCCCGCACGACCTGCGTGCCGTCGTGGCCTACCTGCAGAGCCTGGAGTGATGAGATGACGACGACGACCGGGACCCTGCCCGAACGGCGCGCCGCGCAGGCGGCGGTGGGGAAGAAGCTCGACGAGCTGTGGGCGGAGGAGCCCGGCCTCATCGGATTCCTCACCACGGTCAACCACAAGCGGATCGGGATCCGCTACCTCACGACCGGCGCGTTCTTCTTCATGCTCTCCGGTGTCGTGGCGATCATCATGCGCACCCAGCTGGGGGCGCCCGACAACCAACTGGTCAACCCCGAGCTCTACGACCAGCTGTTCTCGCTGCACGGCACGGTGATGATCTTCTTCGTCGCGACGCCGCTGAACAACGGGTTCGGCAACTACTTCCTGCCGATGATGATCGGCACCCGGGACATGGCGTTCCCGCGGATGAACGCGATCAGCTACTGGATCTTCCTGTTCTCCGGGCTGTTCATGTTCGTGAGCCTCCCGCTGGGGCTGGCCCCGGACGGCGGCTGGTTCGCCTACGTCCCGTTGACCACGACCCGGTACCTGCCCGGTCTGAACCTCGACTTCTACACCCTGGGCCTGCTGTTCCTGGCGATCTCCAGCACCGTCGGGGCGATCAACCTGATCACCACCGCGATCAAGATGCGCGCCCCGGGGATGTCGCTGAACCGCGTCCCGGTCTTCGTCTGGGGCGTGGTCACCCAGTCCTTCATGCTGCTGTTCGCGCTGCCGCCGCTGGACCTGGCCAACGCGATGCTGTTCGTCGACCGCCGCTTCGACACCAACTTCTTCAACACCGACAAGGGCGGCGACACGATCCTGTGGCAGCACCTGTTCTGGCTGTTCGGCCATCCGGACGTCTACATCATCGTGCTGCCGGCGATGGGCATCATCTCCACGGTCATCCCGACGTTCTCGCGCCGGCCGATCATCGGCTACCCCTTCGTCGTGCTCGCCACCATCGCGACCGGCATCATCTCCTTCGGCGTCTGGGTGCACCACATGTTCGCCGTCGGCCTCGCGCAGCTGTCGCTGAGCTTCTTCTCGGCAGCCACGGTGACGATCGCACTTCCTGCGGGCATCCAGATGTTCGCCTGGCTGGGCACGATGTGGAAGGGCCGCGTGGTGCTGACCACCTCGATGCTGTGGGCCATCGGCTTCATCATCACGTTCGTCATCGGCGGGGTGACCGGGGTGATGTTCGCCGTGGTGCCCTTCGACCAGCAGGTCACCGACTCCTACTTCGTGGTGGCGCACTTCCACTACGTGCTGTTCGGCGGCGCGATCATGCCGCAGCTCGCCGGGCTCTTCTACTGGTGGCCCAAGATGACCGGCCGGATGACCAGCCAGAAGGGCGGCAGGTGGAGCTTCATCCTCGTGTTCACGGGGTTCCAGGTCACGTTCTTCCCGATGCACATCCTGGGGCTGCTCGGCATGCCGCGGCGCATCTACACCTACCAGGACGGGCTGGGCTGGACGCCGTACAACGTCACCGAGACCATCGGCTCCTACATCCTGGCGCTGGGCTTCCTGCTCACGCTCTTCGTGTTCGTGCAGAGCCTGCTCAGCGGCGAGAAGGCGCCGGACGATCCCTGGGGCGCCAACACCCTGGAGTGGGCGAGCAGCTCCCCGCCGAAGGAGTACAACTTCGCGGTGATCCCGACGGTGCACAGCCTCAACCCGCTCTGGGACGGCAAGTCGTTGACGTCGGTCGAGGAGCACGCCGACGACCCCGAACGTACCTTGCCCGGACCGGGGCACAAGCTCATCCAGACCTCCGAGCTCGACGGGCGCTTCGAGAAGGTCCTGACAATGGCCGAGGAGAGCATGCTCCCGCTGATGGTCGCCCTGGTGCTGACCGCGGGATTCATCAGCCTGCTGATCAGCTCCTGGATCGCCGCCGGGGTCTGCGCCGTCCTCATCGGGGCGCTGCTGAGCTGGTGGCTGTGGCACCGACCGAGCGTGGAGGAGTCCGACTGATGACCGCTCTGGACACCCCGACCGAACGCACCATCGGCCGCCGGGCACGTCGGGCACCGGAAGGACCCGTGGGGCGCAGCACCGGCTGGTGGGGAATGATGCTGTTCATCTGCACCGAGGCCGCGACCTTCGCGGCCTTCCTGGCCAGCTACTTCTACCTGCGCTACGACACCCACGGCCCCTGGCCGCCGCCGTCCGACAAGCTGCCCGGGCTGTTCTGGCCGTCGCTGTCCACCGGGATCCTGGTGCTCAGCTGCATCCCGATGGCGATCGCGGTGCGCACGGCCAAGCGCGACGCGCGTGTCTCGACCTGGCTCAACCTGCTGGTGGTGTTCCTCTCCGGAGCACTGTTCTGCGCGCTCACCGGGCTGGACTTCGTCATCGAGTGGCCGGAGTCGACGGTGAGCAAGGACGCCTACGGCTCGCTGTTCTACACGATCCCCGGCCTGCACGCCGTCCACGTGATCGTCGGCGTGGGGATGGCAGCCATGCTCCTGGTCAGCGTGCCGCTCGGGCGGATACGACGCCATCCCCAGTCCGTCGCCCTGGTCGCCATGTACTGGTACTTCCTCGGCGTCCTTGCGGTCGCGGTCTACGCCACTGTCTACATCTCTCCCTACCTGTGAGGTCGCGATGACGCTTCAGAGCGAGTCCCACGTCGAGGGCGGCAACAAGGAGCCCCGGATCCCGTCGCCGGTGCTGTGGTACGGCGTCCTCGGGGGAGTCCTGGCCTGGGCGATCCACCTGTTCTTCGCGTGGAGCTTCACCGAGGTCGCCTGCATGGGCAGCGGTCAGGACCTGCACTTCCAGCACGTGGCCAGCAGCATGGGGATGACGCCGCGCCTGGTGGTCTATGTGTCCACCGCGGTCTCGTGGTTGATCGCGGTCGGCGCGCTGGTGACGAACATCGGCGTGCACCGCCGGCTGCGCCGGCGCGGCGCGGACCTCCTGGCCCGCGAGCGCACGCAGTTCCTGGTGATCATCGGCTACTTCCTCGACCTGATGACGATCGCGATCATCACCGGCGGAGCGATCGCGATCGCGATCCTGAGGCCGTGCACATGAGTGCCGTCGTGAGAGGACACCTCATCCCCCCTGGCGCCGCTGCACTCCCTGACCCACGGATCGGAGGGCTCGTCACGTGGATTCCGCTCGACCTCGTCCACCTCGCCACGGCAGGAGCGGGCAGATGAGCACGGTGAAGCCCGCCGCCGTGGTCCTGTCCCTGGTGCTGAGCGCCTCGGGGGTGCTGGCCGGCTGTGCCGGCCCGGAGACCGGGGCCTCGCCACCGCGGCAGACGACCGTGGGCATCCCGGACCGTGGCAAGGAGGCAATCGCGCACTACGGCTGCGGCACCTGCCACGAGATCCCCGGCGTCCGTAGCGCCAACGGGCTGGTGGGCCCGCCGCTCGACCACTTCGCGAGCCGCATGTACATCGCCGGCGAGCTGCCGAACTCGGCCGACAACCTCACCCACTGGATCATGGCCCCGCAGCAGGTGGAGCCCGGCACCGCGATGCCCAACCTCGACGTCAGCAAGCGCGACGCCGAGGACATCACCGCCTACCTCTACACGCTGAAGTGACCCCCGAGCCGATGCAGAAGACGACACGGACCCGGCTGCGCCGGCCGACGGCGCAGCTGCTGGCGCTGCTCGTGGTGGTGGCAGCGGCGGCATTGACGGCGATGCTCACCGGCTCGGTGTCAGCGCCCCCCGCCGCAGCGACCGGACGGGCGACGACGGACAACTCCTCCGGTGACGGGTTGGCCGCGGCCGGGAAGCGCGTGTACCTCCGCGACTGCGCCTACTGCCACGGTGAGAAGGGCGGCGGGACGCAGTACGCCCCGTCGCTGGAGCAGATCGGGCCCGCGACCACGGACTTCTACCTGAAGACCGGGCGCATGCCGCTGGCGTCTCCGGACTCCGCCGTCCAACCGGGGCCCCAGAAGTACTCCGACCACACCGTCAAGGCGATCGACGCGTACGTCGCGACGTTCGGCGAGCCCGGTTCCGGCAAGCCGATCCCCACCATGGGGCCGGGCGACGCCCAGCACGGCCGCTCGCTGTTCGTCTACGACTGCGCGCCGTGCCACTCCTCGTCGGGCACCGGGATGATCGTCCCCGGTGGCAACTTCGCCCCCGAGCTCTACAACACCAAGCTCCAGCAGGTCGCGGAGGCGATCCGCATCGGCCCCGGCCCGATGCCGGAGTTCACCAAGGAGCAGCTCAGCGACCAGGAGGTCCAAGACATCGTGGCGTACGTCGACCAGCTCGGCCCCCAGCAGGACATCGGCGGCAACGGGCTGGACGAGTTCGGCCCGATCGCGGAGATGCTCTTCGCGTTGCTGGTGCTGATCCCGTTCATGCTCGTGGTGATCCGGCTGCTCGGGAAGAAGGCGCCGAAGTGAGCGGCGCGCGCCGGGAGAGCGCACCGAAGTCGGTCGTGCTGTGCTTCCTGATGGTGATCGTCTTCTCCGGCGGGTTCGCCTACTCCTACGTGGCCGACCTCGGGACGCAGGCGCTCGGCGGCACGATCGGCGGTGCCTTCGCGTTCCTGGCGCTGGGGCTGGGGATCTGGTCCTCGAAGGTGGACGAGAACGAGCCGGACTACGTCGAGGAGCGGGCGCTCGGCCCGACGCCGGCGCCGCAGTTCGACGCCTTCCAGAAGGCCCTGACCACGCCGCAGGTCCCCCGCGCCGGAGTGCTGTGGGGCATGCTCGTGGTCGCCCTCGGGTCGCTCGGCGGCGCGGCGCTGTTCCCGATCCGGTCGTTGTTCCCCAAGAACGACGGGAACCCGGACGCCATCCTCACCCACACTCCGTGGCGCAAGGGACGGCCGCTGGTGACCGAGGAGGGCGCACGGATCAAGCCCGAGGACCTCAGCTACGACAGCATCCTCAACGCCTTCCCCGAGGGCCTGGACCCCAGCCAGAACGTGCGGGCATCGCTGATGCTGCTGCGCATCGAGCCCGACCTGCTGCAGCTGCCGCCGGGCCGGATGTCGTGGGTGGTGGACGGCGTGGTGGCCTACTCCAAGCTGTGCACGCACGCGGGTTGCCCCGTCGGCCTCTACGCCGACAGCTACCACGAGCTGCTCTGCCCGTGCCACCACTCCATCTTCGACGCGCTCCGGGGAGCGAAACCGATAGAGGGGCCGGCAGCGCGGCCGTTGCCGCAGCTGCCGCTGGGCCTCGACAACGACGGCTACCTGGTCGCGATGGGTGACTTCAGCGCGCCTCCGGGTGCCGGCTGGTGGGGGTTGCCGACATGAAACAGAACAAGCCACTGCGCGCCCTCGACGAGCGTCTGGGATACGCCTCCGTCGCACGCTCGGCGCTCGCGAAGATCTTCCCGGACCACTGGTCCTTCATGCTCGGTGAGATCGCGATGTACAGCTTCATCCTGCTGATCATCACCGGCGTCTACCTCACCACGTTCTTCGAGCCCAGCACGGCCGAGCGGCTCTACACCGGCCGGTACGCGCCGATGCACGGCGAGATGGGGTCTGCCGCGTACGTCTCGACGGTGCAGCTCAGCTGGGACGTGCGGGGCGGGCTGCTGATGCGACAGGCGCACCACTGGGCGGCCCACATCTTCATCGGTGCCATCGTGCTGCACATGTGCCGGATCTTCTTCACCGGCATGTTCCGCAAGCCGCGGGAGATGAACTGGACCATCGGCCTGACGATGCTCGTGCTGGCCATCTTCAACGCGTTCGCCGGCTACTCCCTGCCCGACGACCTGCTGTCCGGCACGGGCTTGCACATCTTCAACTCCATCGCGATGTCGGTGCCGATCATCGGGGCCTGGCTGGCGTTTCTGGTCTTCGGCGGGGAGTTCCCCGGCACCGACATCATCGAGCGGCTCTACGCGTTGCACATCTTCGTGGTACCGATGATCATCGGCCTGCTGCTCGCGGCCCACCTCGGGATCCTCATCAAGCAGAAGCACAGCCAGTTCTCCGGTCCGGGGCGCCGGGAGTCCAACGTGGTCGGGTCGCGGGTGTGGCCGGCGTACGCACTGCGCTCCTTCGCGCTCATGTGCGCAGTGGGCGCGGCGATCTTCCTGGCCGGGGGGCTGTTCCAGATCAACCCGATCTGGCAGTGGGGCGACTACGCGGCCCCGACGATCCTGTCGCCGTCCGTGGCGGACTGGTACATCCTCTGGATCGAGGGTGCCCTGCGCCTGGTCCCGGGCAAGGAGGTGACGATCTTCGGGCACCTCATCCCCAACCCGTTCTGGGCGGGGGTGTTGCTGCCGACGATCACCTTCGGAGCGCTCTACGCCTGGCCGCTGATCGAGCGGCTGTTCACCGGCGACCACGAGGCGCACCACATCGCGGACCGACCGCGCGAGCACCCGGTGCGCACGGCGATCGGTCTGGGTGCCCTGACGTTCTACGGCATGCTGCTGGTGGCCGGGAGCGAGGAGCTGATCGTGGAGTGGACCCGGGCCCCGATCGGCGTGGTCCGCGGCATCCTGCGCACGTTGACGCTCGTGCTGCCGTTCGTGGTGGGCGCGATCAGCTACGGTCTGGCCCGCGCGCTGATCCGCACGAAGCGTAAGGCGCTCACGCAGCTGACCAAGCGCGACCTCGCCGAGAGCGCGGAGCTCTACGTGGAGGAGAACGAGCCGCCGCTGTCGGCCGCCCCCCAGGTGGCCGCGGCCGAACGCGAGCTCGAGGAGGGCAGCTCGCCCGCGGAGTACCTTCGGTCGGGGGAGGGGCCATGAGCAGCAGCGAGCTGGAGAAGGCAGCGCACATCGAGGTCTGGCAGCAGCCGGACGGGATGTGGCGGTGGAAGTACGTCGAGGGACTGGGCTCCCAGGCCCAGGAGCTGGTCAGCTACATGGCCTTCGAGAAGATGTCGGGCGCCGAGGAGAGCGCGGAGGAGTCCTACTCCGGGGTCCCGGTGTGGCTGCCCGAGGAGGTCCGCCGCTCGGAGGGCAAGCAGCGCAGGCACTCGGGGCGGAGGTTCCTGCTGCTCCTCGGCGTGGGCGTGGCCGTGCTCGTCGCCCGCCCCCTGCTGAGGCGTCACCGGGAGTCCTGAACCGGCGCGACACGGCGGCGGTTTGACCCGCCGCCTCCGCGGCCTGCGGCCCCGGGCGCCCTAGCGTGGGCCTCATGGCACCACCTCGCGCCCGTGCGCCGGTGCCGGCGCGCGCGCAGCCGGGCGTGCGACCCCGCTACCGGCGCATCACCGCGGCGCTGAGCGCGGCCGGCACCACGGCGGTGGCTGTGCTCGGCGGTCTGGGGGCGCTGCCGGTGTCCTCGTCAGGAGCCGCGGCGGAGCCGATGCTCACCACCCGGACGGTCCCCCCGCCACACGCTCGATCACAGCCGAGCCCGCCACCGGTCGGGCGGGTCGCCCTCGCCGATGCCACCACCGTGAAGACCCAGGCGCCCACCCCCGTGCCGCCGCCGGCGAGGTCCGGGCACGGCCGCCGGGTG
Organism: uncultured Actinomycetota bacterium; assembly: GCA_963709685.1. Taxonomy (GTDB): domain Bacteria; phylum Actinomycetota; class Actinomycetes; order Propionibacteriales; family Nocardioidaceae; genus Nocardioides_B. The sequence goes on along the minus strand of CAVPXH010000015.1, from coordinate 41,359 downwards.
GTGTTCGACATCTCCGAACAGCGGGTGTGGCTGGTGGCCGTAGACCCGGACGGCGCCGACCGGGTTCGTCGCAGCTACCTGGCCTCGGGCAGCCTGACCGACAACCTGCACCCGGGCACCTACGCGGTGCAGGCGCGTGAACGGCACGCCTGGGGCATCGACGACTCCGGGACGATGCAGTACTTCGTGGTCTTCACGCACGGCAAGCACGCCGCCATCGGCTTCCACGACATCCCCGTCAAGGACGGGAAGAAGCTGCAGACTCGCGGGCAGCTCGGCACGCCCCAGTCGCACGGGTGCATCCGTCAGTGGCGGCCCGACGCGAAGGCGCTGTGGCGCTTCGCGCCGGTGGGCACCACCGTCGTCGTGGTGGCCTGAACCCGGACGTCCCGAGGCGCGAGGGCACCGAGTTGCTCAGTCGCCGGAGCCGGCGGCCTGCTTGGCTCCGCCGCGCCGGCGCCGGTTCCGACCGGGCTTGGGCTTGTCGGCACCGTCGTCACCGGCACTGCCGCCGGGCGTCTCGTTGCCCGACGCCGCCGCGTCGACCGGCCGGCCGGCGCGGGTACGGGTGCGGCTGCGGTTGCGGCGCTGCCGCGGTCGGTCGCTGCGCGCGCTCGCCGGCGCGTCGGCGTCCTCAACCGCGGCCGGCTTCTCCGGCGCGATGCGGCCCTTGACCTCGGGCGCGATGCCCATGTCGTGATAGAGGTGCTCGGAGGTGGAGTACGTCTCGACCGGTTCGTCGAACGGCAGGTCGAGCGTCTTGTTGATCACCTTCCACCGGGTCACGTCGGCCCAGTCCACGAAGGTCACCGCCACACCGGTGGCCCCCGCACGGCCGGTGCGGCCGATGCGGTGCACGTAGGTCTTGTCGTCCTCGGGGCAGCTGTAGTTGATGACGTGCGTGACGTCCTGCACGTCGATGCCGCGGGCGGCGACGTCGGTGGCCACCAGCACCCGCAGCTTGCCCTCGCGGAAGCGCCTGAGCGCCTTCTCGCGCGCCACCTGCTGCATGTCGCCGTGCAGGGGGCTGGCGTTGAAGCCGCGCTCGGACAGGTCGTCGGCCAGTCGCTGGGCGGCCCGCTTGGTGCGCGTGAACACGATGGTCAGGCCGGAGTTCTCGCCCTGGAGGATCCGGGAGACGATCTCCGGCTTGTCGAGGTCGTGCACCTGGTAGATGAACTGCGCGGTGGCGGGCACCGTCTGCTGCTCCTCGCCGGACTCGGCGCGGATGTTCATCGGGTGCCGCATGTGCGTGCGCGCCAGCGCCACGATGGCCCCGGGCATCGTGGCGGAGAACAGCATCGTCTGCCGGGTCTCGGGCGTCTTGGCGATCAGCCGCTCGACGTCGGGCAGGAAGCCGAGGTCCAGCATCTCGTCGGCCTCGTCGAGCACGAGGACCTTGACGTGGCTGAGGTCGAGGGCGCGTCGGTTGGCGAGGTCGAGCAGCCGGCCCGGCGTGCCGACGACGACGTCGACGCCCTTCTCGAGCGTGTTCAGCTGCTCGTCGTACCCCACACCGCCGTAGACGGTGAGCACCCGGGTGCCGCGGTCGGCGCCGGCCAGCGACAGGTCGCCGGCGACCTGCAGGGCCAGCTCGCGCGTCGGCGCGACCACGAGGGCCTGCGGCTTGTCGGGCGCGACAAGGTCGGCGTAGTCGGGGTCGTGCGGGGCCACGGTCCGTTGCAGGACGGGGATGCCGAACGCCAGCGTCTTTCCGGTGCCGGTGCGTGCCTGGCCGATGAGGTCGGTGCCCATCAGCGCCACGCCGAGGGTCATCTCCTGGATGGGGAACGGGGTGGTGATGCCGCCGCGCTCGAGGGCGTCGGCGATCTCGGGAAGCACCCCAAGGTCTCGGAAGGTAGTCAGGATCTTTGCCTGTTCTCTCTGCGTCTTCGGACGGGCCGCCGCGGCGCTCCCGCTCTCCCGAGCGTCCGGCGCTCAGCAGCGGCTGTACCACCAGTCTATCGGTAAGGTGCGACCATGACTGAATCGCCGCAGGACACCGCCGCGGCGCCCGGTCCCGAGGGGGCTCGCCCGGAGGTGCCCGTGGCGTTCTCGGACCCGTCGTACCTCGCCGCGGTCATCGACCTGCTCGGCGCCATCGCCTACGGCGAGATCTCGGCGTTCGAGAGGCTCGCCGAGGACGCGAAGATGGCTCCCGGCCTCGAGGACAAGGCCGAGCTGGCGAAGATGGCCTCCACCGAGTTCGGGCACTTCGAGCGGTTGCGGGACCGGCTTGCGGAGCTCGGCGCGGAGCCGTACGACGCGATGCAGCCGTTCGTGAAGCCGTTCGAGGCCTTCCACGCGCGCACCGCGCCGTCGGACTGGCTCGAGGGGCTGGTCAAGGCCTACGTCGGCGACGCGCTGTCGGCGGACTTCTACCGGGAGGTCGCCGCGTTCCTCGACGCGGACACGCGCACGCTCATCGTCGACTCGCTGGCCGACGCCGGACAGTCGGCGTTCGTGGTCGACCGCGTGCGCCGGGCGATCGCCGCGGAGCCCCGAGTGGGCGGGCGACTGGCGCTGTGGGGGCGCCGGCTCATGGGGGAGGCGCTCACCCAGGCCCAGCGCGTGGCCGCCGAGCGCGACGCGTTGTCGGCGCTGCTGGCCGGAGGGGTGGACCGTCCCGGCATGGACCTGGCGGCCATCGGACGGCTGTTCACGCGGCTGACCGAGAACCACGCCAAGCGGATGGCGGCGCTGGGTCTCGACGCCTGAGGCCGACGTACGACGAAGGCGCCCCCGGTCGAGGGCGCCTTCGTGTCCGTCGGGGGTGCGTCAGGAGCGGAAGCCGACCTGCCCGATGGTGGGCGAGCCGATCTCGACGTAGGCCAGCTTGTCCGTGGGGACGACGACCTTGCGGCCCTTGTTGTCGGTGAGCACGAGAAGCCCGCGCTCGGTGCTCACCGCGTCGCTGACGGCCTTCTCGACCTCGTCGGTTGACTGGTCCGACTCGAGGACCAGCTCGCGGCTGGCGTTCTGCACGCCGATCTTGACCTCCATCGGAGGACCTCCTAGCTCGTGGGGGTGGGTCAGGACTGCTCGTCTGTCCGAGGGAACCCGCGGATGCCTCGCCACGCGAGGCTGGAGATCAGACGCGCGGCGTCCTGCTGGGGAATCTCCCCGTCCACGTCCAGCCAGAACCGCGCACTGACCTGCGCCATTCCCACCAGGGAGACCGCCAGCAGCTGGGACTGGTCGTCGGGCAACCCGGTGTCGTCGTGGATGACCTTGGCGATCTCCTCCGCGCACTCCCGGGTGACCCGGTCCACCCGGGCGCGCACCGACTCCTCGTTGGTGAGGTCGGACTCGAACACCAGACGGAAGGCGCCGTGGGCGTTCGCGACGTAGTCGTAGAAGACCTCCATCGTCGCGCCGACCCGTTGCTTGTTGTCCTCGGTCGACGCCAGCCCCACCCGGCAGGCGTCGATGATCGTGTCGCAGGACTGGTCGAGCAGGGCGAGGTAGAGCTCGAGCTTGCCGGGGAAGTGCTGGTACAGCACCGGCTTGGAGACGCCCGCTCGCTCGGCGATGTCGTCCATGGCCGCGGCGTGGTAGCCCTGGGCCACGAAGACCTCGAGCGCCGAGTCGAGAAGCTGCGCACGCCGAGCGTTGCGCGGCATCCGGCCACCGCGCGGCTTTTGGTCAGGCACCGTGGTCACTTGTTCGCCTCTCGTGCTCCAGACTGCTCCTCCGCAGGGTACTCCCCAGTAATACCCGCCCTCGGGTCGGGCACGCCAGGTGGTCGCCTGGGGGTCATACCGGTCGACCGTCCTGCCGCGAACGACCCACGGTTGGGGCATCTTGATAGCCCGATGGGGCTAAAAACGGTACTAGCGATGGTAAATCGGACAAACGGTGCGCTTCACTTCTGGTGGGCGGCTCGGGGGCTCGCCAACCGTGTGGGGGTCATGCGGTTCTCGTACAACTCGGGTGGGGTCCGCGCTCTTCGGAGCGCCGAGTACTGGGGTGGATTTCTGATGAACACTGTCTTCGAAGCGCTGCGCTCACGCGGCGCCGCCGCCGTGGCCGCGGTCGGCCTGGCCACCATGTCGTCCGGCGCGATCATGGCGCTGACTGCCGGCTCCGCCTCGGCGGACAGCGGTCCGCAAGTCTGGGTCTGCAAGTACGTCGGCAAGGCGGACGTCAACAAGGACGCTCATACCGCGATCAGGCTTGCTACCAGCTCGTTGGGTAAGGACTTCACCGCCAGTTACCCGGACGTCTCCCAGTTCCCTGCGGCATTTGCCGACGAACAACACCTTTCGTACGCGGTTGCCTGGGCCGGAGCCGGGGATCCGGACATCACGGACAGCAACTGCCAGGGCGTCGGCAACTTCGTGCCTGGAATCGATCGCTGGGAGGGCACACCCGACTGTGCGACCCGAACCGTGTCCTTGTACTCGCGGCCATGGGAACGCGCATGGTCCTACTCCGAGGAGGACGGATCTTGGTCACTCGGCGAGAAGCAATGGACGGGTGAGGCGACGGTTTACGGCACGCGCGCGGCGACGCAAGACGAGCTCTCCTCGTGTCCCACTGTGCCTGCGCCCGTCATCACCGGGACGCTTGGTGAGTTGGTCTACACAGCGGGTTCCTGCGCGAACGGCGCCTTCTCCGGTGGTTCCATCGAGGAGCCCTTGGGCACCAACGTCGAATACGCGATCGACGGCGCAGCTGGGGACTGGTCAGTGACGAGCGGGAACCACACCATCACCGCGACGCTGACCAACGGCGCCACCTCGTTCGGCGGGAGCACCGCCGGCTGGACCCCCGGCCCAGACGCCAATCAGGTTCAACAGTTGGTGAGCCTGGGCGATCCCGACAGCTGCGAAACGGACACCGGCGGTTCAACTCCTGGCGGCAACGGTGACAACGGCGGGAGCGGGAACACCGGCGGGAACACCGGCGGGAACACAGGGAACGGCGGGAACACCGGCGGGAACACCGGCGGGAACACCGGCGGGAACACCGGCGGGACACCGGCGGGAACACCGGCGGGAACACCGGCGGGAACACCGGCGGGAACACCGGCGGGAACACCGGCGGGAACACCGGCGGGACCACGGGCACCAGCGGCGAGACCGGGTCGACCGGTGGCACGAAGGCCGGCGACCAGGGTCCCCGCAAGCCTGAGGTCAAGGGCGTCGAGGCCCACCGGGCCGGCACCAAGGTGTCCGACGTGACCGCGGTGGTCTCGACCGGCAAGGCGGTCAGCGGCGGGGTCGCGGTCCCCACCGCGGTCGACGCGGGCCTCGCCTCCTGGCCGACGCCGCAGGACCGGCTCAGCAGCTCGCGACTCTTCGGGGTGCTCCAGCTCACGGTCGGCGGAGGGCTCTTCCTGGCCGGCGGCTGGGGCATGGGGCGCCGGCTCCGCGAACGCTGAACCATGGAACGGCCGGGCGGCCCCGGTGTGCACTCGAGAAGCACATCGTGGCCCCCGGCGTGGGGAGCGGGGACCCGGGACTCCCGCGACCACGAAGCCGCCGCCGCGCGGCGCAGGGTGCACCGATGCCGATCGCGGTCGACAAGGACCCGTCCACCGCAGAACGGGCTGCACCTCGTAAAGCCGGGCCCAGAAGGCTGACCCCGCCTCCTGGGCTCGGCTTCAATTGGGTCAGTGCCACAGCAAGGGAGTCACCAGTGAGCCAGCGCCACGAAGCCGGGTCGCCGCGCCGCGGACGCGGCACCTGGTTGTCCGCCGTGGCCGTCGTGGTCGGCCTGACGGTGCTGGCGCTCCCCTGGGTCGCCCCGCGGCTCGCCTCCACCGGCGAGCGGGCAGGCCGCCCCGCCTCCGTCTCGACGCCGGGGGTGCCGACGCCGCACGGGGCCAGGCTCCCGCGGTTGCGGGCCGAGCCGGCCGTCCGGCTGTCCAAGGCCCCCGCGGCGCCTGCCCGCCCCGCCGTGCCGACCCGCCTCGTCGTACCTGCGCTCCACGTCGATGCGCCCGTCGTACCGATCTCCGCACCCGGCGGGGTGCTGCTCCCACCCTCCGACCCGCAGGTCCTGGGTTGGTGGCGCGACGGCGCCGAGCCCGGAGCGGCGACCGGCAGCGCCCTGCTCACCGGCCACACGGTGCACACGGGCGGGGGAGCGTTCGACGACCTGGAGACGCTGCGGCCCGGGGATGCGGTGCAGATCCAGACCCGCCGGGGCAGGCTGCGGTACGTCGTCTCGACGGTGCGGATCTACCGCAAGGCCACGCTGGCGCACGACGCCGCGCGGCTGTTCAGCCAGACCGTGCCCGGTCGGCTGGTCCTGGTCACCTGCGAGGACTGGAACGGGTCGACGTACCTCTCCAACGCGGTCGTGGTCGCGCGCCTGGCCTGAGCAGACGGCACCGGGTCCATATGACGGACATCTCGGGGGAGGGTCGGACGGTCGGGGAACATGGACAGAGCGGCCCGTGTTGACACCACTGTCACGACCCCGAAACGCCCTCTAGGAGAGCCCGTGTCCCTTCCCCCGTTGGTCGAACCGGCTGCGGAGCTGACGACCGATGAGGTACGGCGCTACAGCCGGCACCTGATCATCCCGGACGTCGGCATGAGCGGCCAGAAGCGGCTCAAGAACGCCAAGGTTCTCGTGATCGGCGCCGGCGGCCTCGGCAGCCCGGCCCTGCTCTACCTCGCCGCGGCGGGTGTGGGCACGCTCGGCATCGTCGACTTCGACGAGGTCGACGAGTCGAACCTCCAGCGCCAGGTCATCCACGGCCAGAGCGACATCGGCAAGTCCAAGGCCCAGTCGGCCAAGGAGTCCATCGCCGAGGTGAACCCGCTCGTCGACGTGGTCGTGCACGAGGAGCGCCTCGACAACGACAACGTCATGCGGATCTTCGAGCCGTACGACCTGATCGTCGACGGCACCGACAACTTCGCCACCCGCTACATGGTCAACGACGCGGCGTACTTCCTGAAGAAGCCGTACGTGTGGGGGTCGATCTACCGCTTCGACGGCCAGGCCTCGGTGTTCTGGCCGACGCTCGAGGGCGCGGACGCTCCGTGCTACCGCTGCCTCTACCCCGAGCCGCCGCCGCCGGGCATGGTCCCGTCGTGCGCCGAGGGCGGTGTGCTCGGTGTGCTGTGCGCGAGCATCGGCTCGATCCAGGTCAACGAGGCGCATCAAGCTGCTCACCGGCATCGGCGACCCGCTGGTCGGCGAGCTGATGATCTACGACGCCCTGGAGATGGAGCTACCGCAAGCTCAAGGTGCGCAAGGACCCCAACTGCGCGCTCTGCGGCGAGAACCCGACCGTGACCGGGCTCATCGACTACGAGACCTTCTGCGGCGCGATCTCCGAGGAGGCTGCCGACGCGGCGGCGGGCGCGACGATCTCCGTGGGCCAGCTCGAGCAGATGCTCAAGGAGCGCGAGAACGGCGAGCGTGACTTCGTCCTCGTCGACGTGCGCGAGCCCAACGAGTACGAGATCAACAAGATCCCGGGCTCGGTGCTGATCCCCAAGGGCGAGTTCCTCAACGGCAACGCCATCGGCCAGCTGCCGCAGGACAAGCAGGTGGTGCTGCACTGCAAGTCCGGCGCCCGCTCCGCCGAGGCGCTGGCCGTGCTCAAGGGCGCCGGGTTCTCCGACGCGGTCCACGTCGGCGGCGGCGTGGTCGCCTGGGTCAACCAGATCGACCCCTCGCAGCCGTCGTACTGATCCTCAGCGAACGACGAGGCCCGGTTCCCGAGAGGGGACCGGGCCTCTCGCCGCGCGCGTACGGCGTGGCGCGTGACGTTCCGGGTGCGGCGTCGTTGTGCTCCGTGACACACCGCTGCCTCGGGAGGACCACGCCATGCGCACTCGCACCCAGACCCTCACCGCGCTCGGAAGCGGCTTGCTGCTCGCGGCGGTCAGCACCGCCGCTGCCGCTGCCCGGCGCACGCCGTCCCCACCCGGGCCGCGACGACCGGTCCGCAGTGGGCACCGGCCGCCACGGCGAAGATCCATCCCGGCACGATGATGTACACCGACGGCGCCCAGTGCACGGCGAACTTCGTCTACACCGACGCCGCCGGCGACACCTACGTCGGCTACGCCGCGCACTGCGCCGGCACGGGCGCGGCCACGGACACCGACGGCTGCACCGCCACTCGCTCCCGCTCGGCACGCCGGTGACTTCGCCGACGGCGGCAACCTGCTCTCCGAGGGCACCACGGTCGGCACCGGCACCCTCGCCTACAGCAGCTGGCTGCAGATGCAGAGCGCTGGCGACCAGGACCCAACGACGTGCGCGTTACAACGACCTGGCGCTCGTCAAGGTCGACGCTGCCGACGTGGGCGAGGTGAATCCCTCCGTGCCGTACTTCGGCGGCCCCACCGGCATCGACACCGACGGCACCGCCGCCGGCGACGCGGTCTACTCCTACGGCAACTCCAGCCTGCGCGCCGGAGTCTCGGCGCTCTCGCCCAAGCAGGGCCTCAGCCTCGGCGACGACCCGGCCGACCTCGGCTGGTCCCACCCGGTCTACACGGTGACGCCCGGGCGTCCCGGGTGACACGGCAGTGGCTTCCTGACCGCGGACGGCAAGGCGCTGGGCGTGCTGTCCACCCTGGCGCTCGCTCCGCTCGCCGGTTCGAACAACGTCGGCGACCTCGACAAGGAGCTGGCCTACGCCCGGGCCCATTCGGGCATCTCCGGCCTCGCCCTGGTGCCCGGGACCGAGCCGTTCACCCCGGGGCTCTGACGATGCGTGGCCCCGTCGCCGCGAGCGCACTGGTGCTCGCCGCCACCCTGGCCGCGGGCGGCGCTGTCTCTCCCTCAGCAGCGTCGCCCGCCTGGGCGCCGGCCGACCAGGCCACCATCCACCCGGGCGTGATGATGTACACCAAGGGTGCGCAGTGCACCGGCAACTTCGTCTTCACCGACCGGCGTGGCCGGGTGTACGTCGGCTACGCCGCCCACTGCGCCGCCACCGGAGCGGCGACCGACACCGACGGCTGCCGCACCAGGTCGCTGCCACTCGGGACGCCGGTCCGGCTCACCGACGGCGGCAACGTGCTCTCCGACGGGACGACGGTCGGCAGCGGGCGGCTGGCGTACAGCTCGTGGCGCACCATGCAGCGGCTGGGCACCCGGTCGGCCACCGCCTGCGCGTTCAACGACTTCGCGCTCGTGCGCCTGGCGCACAAATTCGTGCACGCGGTCAATCCCTCCGTGCCGTTCTGGGGCGGCCCCACCGGAGTGGCGCGCAGCGGTACGACGGCCGGGGAGCGGGTCTACAGCTACGGCAACAGCAGCCTGCGCGCGGGGGCCGGCCTGCTGGGTCCGAAGCTCGGGGTGAGCCTGGGCGACGGCTCCGGGCGCTGGACCCGGTCGGTCTACACCGCCTCGCCCGGTGTCCCGGGCGACTCGGGCAGCGGCTTCCTCGACGCCGACGGCAAGGCCTGGGTGTGCTGTCGACCCTCGCCCTGGCCCCGCTCGCCGGGGCCAACGGGGTGGGCGACCTGGCGCACGAGCTGCGGTTCGCGCGGCGGCACTCCGGGATTCCCGGACTGCGGCTGGTCAAGGGCACCGAGCCGTTCGCGCCCCTGCCGTGAGGGCCGCATCGCCGGGCCGGCGTAGGGTCGGCGGCGTGGATCGGGAGGACTACGTCGAGCGCCGTGCTCAGCCTGGTCGAGCAGGTCCCTGCCGGCCGGGTGACCACCTATGGCGCGCTGGCCGAGGCCGTCGGGGTCGGCGGCCCACGCCAGGTCGGCCGGGTGATGTCGACGTACGGCGGGCCGGTGCCGTGGTGGCGTGTGGTCCGCGCCGACGGCAGCCCGGCGGACTGCCACGACGGGGAGGCCAGCGAGCGCCAGCGCGCGGAAGGCACGCCGCTGCGTGCCTCCGGACGGGTCGACATGGAGCCGGGCGATGTGGTGGCCTGCCGACGCGGAAGTGTCGGTGGCGTCTGTTCGCCTGTGCTCCGTGACGACCTCCGACTCGCCCGCCGCGCCCCGGCGCCGCGCCGCCACCGCCGGAGCTCGACGAGTTCCAGCAGCCGGTGGTCGACCACCCGGGCGGGCCGCTGCTGGTGCTGGCCGGGTCCGGGCACGGGCAAGACCACCACGCTGGTGGAGGCGTCGTCGACCGGATCGAGCGGCGCGCCGCCGCGCCCGACTCCGTGCTCGCGCTGACCTTCAGCCGCAAGGCCGCCGAGCAGCTGCGTGACCGGGTCACCGCGCGGCTGGGCCGCACGATGGCGACGCACGCTCAGCTCCACCTTCCACTCCTTCGCCTACGGCCTGGTCCGTGCCTACTCGCCCGGCGGAGCTGTACGCCGAGCCGCTGCGGCTGCTGAGCGCGCCGGAGCAGGACGTGGTGCTCCAGCGGCTGCTCACCCACGAGCCCGAGTCGGTGCGCTGGCCGCGGGCGCTGCGACCAGGCGGTGGGCACCCGCGGGCTTCGCCCGCGAGGTGCAGGCGGTGCTCGGCGCGCGCCCGCGAGCGAGGGCCTCGGCGCCCGACGACCTCGTGGCGCTCGGCCGCGCCGAGCGGCGCAGCCGGCGTGGGTGGCCGCCGGCCGCTTCATGGAGCAGTACCTCGACGTCCTCGACGCCGAGAGCGCGATCGACTACCCCGAGCTGGTGCACCGCGCCGTCGCGCTCGCGGAGCACCCGAGGTCCGCGAGCGGAGCTGCGTCGCCAGCTTCTCCCACGTCTTCGTCGACGAGTACCAGGACACCGACCCCAGCCAGGTCCGCGCTGCTGCAGGCCCTCGCCGGCGACGGCCGCGACCTGGTCGTCGTCGGCGACCCGGACCAGTCGATCTACGGCTTCCGGGGCGCCGACGTCCGCGGCATCCTCGACTTCCCCGACACCTTCCGCACCCGGACGGCGCGCCGGCGCCGACTGTGGCGCTGCGCAGGACCCGCCGGTTCGGCCCGGGCTGCTCGCGGCCTCGCGCTCGGTCGCCGGCCGGATCCCGCACCAAGGCGCCATCGACGCCGACCTGTCCGGCGCGTTCCGCACCCCCGCGCCGCGTGGCCCACGACGCTGGGAGAGGGCAGCGTGGAGGTGCGCACCTTCGACACCGCGCGCGCGGAGACCGAGCACGTCGCCGACCTGCTGCGCCGTGCCCACCTCGAGGACGGCATCGCGTGGTCGGAGATGGCGGTGCTGGTCCGCTCGGGGCGCACGTCCATCCCGCCCCTGCGCCGCAGCCTCGGCGCCGCCGGGGTGCCGGTCGAGGTCGCCGCCGACGACACCCCGCTGGTGCGCGAGCCGGCGGTCACCCCGCTGCTCGACGCGCTCAGCGCGGTGCTGCACCTCGACGGCGGAGCCGCGGCGACGGCCGGCGGCTCGACGCCGACCGCGTCGCCGCGCTGCTGCTCTCGCCCGCTGGCCGGGCTCGACGCCACCGAGCTGCGTGCGCTGGCCCGCGCGCTGCGGACTCGGGAGAAGCGGCACGTGGCCGGGCTGTCGAGGACGAGAGCGCTCCCCGCGGCCCTCGCCGGAGCTGGTGCGTGAGGCGCTGCTCGACCCCGACCGTGCTCGAGCACCTCCCCGGACGCGTCGCGGCCAAGGCGCTCGCGCTCGCCCGGCTGCTGCAGGAGGCGCGGCGCCGGATGCTCGAGGGCGGGCACCGCCGAGGAGGTGCTCTGGCACGCTGTGGCAGGGCACCGCCTGGCCGCAGCGGCTGCGGCGGCCGTCGAGCGAGGGCGGGGCCGCCGCCCGGCACGCCCACCGCGACCTCGATGCGCTGTGCGCGCTGTTCGAGGTCGCCGCGCGCGCCGAGGAGCAGCGCGGGCACACCAGCGTCACGAACTTCCTCGCCGACCCTGACGGCCCAGCAGATCCCCGCCGACACCCTCGCCGAGCGCGGCGTGCGCGGGGACGCCGTCCGCCTGCTGACCGCGCACCGGTCGAAGGGCCTGGAGTGGCGCCTGGTGGTGGTCGTGCACGTGCAGGAGGAGCGGGTGGCCGGACCTGCGCCGCCGCGCCTCGCTGCTGCAGGCCGGAGCGCATCGGCCGCGGCGACGTGCTCCCGCCGGTGCCCGACCCAGGCGATGCTGGCCGAGGAACGCCGGCTGTTCTACGTCGCCTGCACCCGCGCGCGCGAGCGGCTGCTGGTCACCGCGGTCGCCTCCCCGGAGGACGACGGCGAGCAGCCCTCCCGCTTCCTCGAGGAGCTGGCCGCCGACCGCAGCCACCTGCAGGGCCGCCCGGCGCGGCCGCTGTCGCTGGCCGGCCTGGTCGCAGAGCTGCGGCGCACCGTCGCGGACCCGGAGGGCTCCGACGGCGCTGCGCCACGCGGCCGCGCGCCGGCTTGCCGTGCTGGCCACCGCCAGCCGACCGGGACCGCCCGCTGGCCCCGGCCGCGGACCCGGGCCGCTGGTGGGGCGTGCGCAGCCGCAGCCTCTCGCCGCGGCCCGTCCGTGACCCCGAGCAGCCGGTGACGCTGTCGGCCAGCGCACTGGAGTCGATCCTGGCCTGCCCCGCGAAGTGGTTCCTGGAACGCGAGGCCGGCGGTGAGCGCGCCGCGAGCGCGTCGCAGGGTTTCGGTCTCGTCGTGCACGCCCTGGCCGACCGGGTCGGCAAGGGAGAGCTGGCCACCGTGGAGGAGCTCATGGGCCACGTGGACCGGGTGTGGGGCCGACTGGTGTTCCGCACGCCCTGGTCGAGCACCCGGGAGCGCGCCGAGGTCGAGGCCGCACTGAGCCGCTTCGTCGACTGGCACCAGCGCCCGGGAGCCCGGACGGTGATCGGCACCGAGCGGCAGCTGTCGGTGGAGGTGGACCTGCCCGACGGCCAGCGGGTGCGGCTCTACGGCTTCGCCGACCGCCTCGAGCTCGACGAGGACGGTCGGGTGGTGGTGATCGACCTCAAGACCGGGAAGTACCCGCCCCCGGACAAGGACCTGCCCGCCCACGCCCAGCTCGGCCTCTACCAGCACGCCGTCGCCCACGGCGCGGTCGATGACCTGCTGCCCGAGGAGCACCGGCCCGCCCGACCCGGCGGAGCGGAGCTGGTCCAGCTGCGCAAGGAGACCCGCGGGGCGGTCAAGGTCCAGCAGCAGGAGCCGCAGCAACCGGACGAGGACGGCCACACCACCGTGGAGAAGCAGCTGATGCAGGCGGTGGCCGTGGTCCGCTCCGAGTCCTTCCCGGCTCAGGCGGGTCCGCACTGCGAGCACTGCTCGTTCACGCCGCTCTGCCCCGTCAAGGGCGCGGGGACGGTGCTGTCATGAGCGCCGGGTTCCGGCCCCGCGAGGTGCGCACGCCCGAGGAGCTGCGTGCGCTGATGAAGGCGGAGTTCACCTTCAGCGACCAGCAGTTCGCGGTGGTCACCGCCCCGCTCGAGCCGCACGTCGTGGTCGCCGGTGCCGGGTCGGGCAAGACCACCGTGATGGCGGCCCGGGTCGTGTGGCTGGTTGCCACGGGCCAGGTCCGCCCCGACCAGGTGCTGGGTCTGACCTTCACCACCAAGGCCGCCCACGAGCTCGCGGTCCGCATCCGCGCGGGGCTGCGCGACGCCGGGATCCTCCCCGAGCCCGGACCCCGCGCCCGCCTGGCGTGGGACGAGGAGACCGACGAGCCGGAGGAGCCGACGGTCGCGACGTACAACGCCTACGCCGCCGGCCTGCTCACCGAGCACGGGCTGCGGATCGGCCACGAGCCGGACACCCGGGTGATCGCCGACGCCTCGCGCTACCAGCTCGCCGCGCGGGCGGTCGCGCGCCACTCCGGGCGGGTGGAGCACCTCAGCGACCACCCCGCGACCGTCATCGGCTACCTGTTGGCGCTCGACGGCGGCATGGCCGAGCACCTGGTCGGCCCCCAGGACGTCCGCGCCTTCCAGGCGGCCCTGCGCCCGCGCGTCGAGGAGGCGCTGGCGGGCGAGCACCTCAAGACCAAGATCGCCGAGGTCGCCAAGGTGCTGCACGCGTGCCAACGGCGCGAGGAGCTGCTCGGGCTCGTGGAGGCCTACCGGCGGCTCAAGGCGGACCTCGGCCTCATGGACTTCTCCGACCAGATCGAGCTCGGCGCCCGGCTGGCCACCGAGTGCCCCGAGGTGGGCGTCGCCGAGCGTGCCAAGTACCGCATCGTGCTGCTCGACGAGTACCAAGACACCTCGGTGGCCCAGGCGCGGATGCTCTCTCGGCTGTTCTCGGGGTCGGATGAGGCCAGCGGCCGTGGCCATGCCGTCACCGCCGTCGGCGACCCGAACCAGGCGATCTACGGCTGGCGCGGCGCCTCGGTGTCGAACATCCTCGGCTTCGGTGCCGACTTCCCGACGCGGGACGGGGCAGTCGACGTCCCGACGTACGCCTTGACGGTGAACCGCCGCTCGGACCACCGCATCCTCGCGACCGCGAACCGGTTGGCGGCACCGCTCTACGCGCAGTTCCCCCAGGTACGACCGCTGGAGGCCAAGCCCGACGCGGATCCCGGGGCGGTCCGTGCCGCGGTGCACGCGACCTACGACGAGGAGCTCTCGTGGCTGGCCGAGCAGGTGGTGGAGGCGCACCGGGCGATGCCGACGCCTCGGTGGTCGGAGATCGGCGTGCTGACCCGAGACAACAAGCACGCGGCCGATGTCTTCGACGCGCTCACCGCCGCCGAGGTGCCCGTGGAGATCGTCGGCCTGCAGGGCCTGTTGCGCCTTCCCGAGGTCGCGGAGGTGGTGGCGACCCTCACCTTGCTGCACGACCTCACCGCCAACGCCGAGCTGCTCACCCTGCTCACCGGTCCCCGCTGGGCGGTGGGGCCGCGCGACCTCGCACTGCTCGGGCGGCGGGCCCGTGAGCTGGCCGGATCTGCGGGCCGCCGGCCCGGCGCGGCGTTCACCGTGGAGGAGGAGCTCGCCGCGGCGGTGGAAGGGGCCGACCCCACCGAGGTGGTCTCGCTGTCCGACGCGCTGGAGGATCCGGGGGAGGCCGACTACTCGCCGGAGGCCCGGGAGCGTTTCGCGCTGCTGGCCGCGGAGCTGCGGGCGTTGCGTCGGCACGCCGGCGAGCCGTTGCTGGACCTGGTCCGCCGGATCATCGACACCACCGGGATCGACGTGGAGCTGGCCGCCTCCGTGAGCGCGTCGGCCTCGGCACGACGCGACAACCTCGACCTGTTCGTCAAGGCGGTGGCGGAGTTCCAGGGGGTCGACGGCGATGTCAGCCTGCCCGCGCTGCTGGCGTACCTGCAGGCCGAGGACGACTTCGGCAACGGTCTCGACGTCGCCACCCCGACCGAGGCGGACTCCGTCAAGCTGCTGACCGTGCACCGGGCCAAAGGCCTCGAGTGGGACGCGGTCTTCCTCGTCGGGGTGGCCGCCGACAAGTTCCCGACCGCGCAGACGCGCACCAAGTGGACCGCGGGCCCGGGCGTGCTGCCCTCGCCCCTGCGGGGCGACGCCCGTGACCTCCCCACGCCGGCCGGGTACACCGCGGCGGACCTGGCCACGTTCGCTGCTGCGAGCAAGGCCCACGAGCTGCAGGAGGAGCTCCGCCTGGGCTACGTCGCGTTCACGCGCGCCCGCCACCTGCTCGTCGTGTCCTCCTACTGCTGGGTGGCCGGGCGGAAGGGGCCGCTCGGTCCCTCGCCGTACCAAGCCGTGGTGCGGGAGGCGTTGGAGGAGTGGGGCGAGAAGCCGGAGCTGTGGCTGGAGCGCCCCGACAAGACCGAGACCAACCCGCTGCTGGGGGCCGGGCAGCGCCGGCCCTGGCCGGAGGACCACGTTTCCGACGAGGTGCGCCGTCGTCACGTCGCCGCCGCACGGGTTCGGGCCGAGATCGCCGCGCTCGACGGCGACGGACCAGCCCCGGCCGACCTCCCGCTCGCCGCGGACGAACGCGCCCTGGTCGAGGAGTGGGACGCGGAGATGGAGCGGCTGCTCGCCGAGGCACGGCTGGCCGCGGCGAGCGTCGTGGAGGTGCCCCTGCCCTCGAGCCTCTCGGCGACCTCGCTGGCCCGCCTGCGCGACGACCCCGAGCAGCTGGCTGCCGAGCTGGCGCGCCCGTTGCCCCGCCCCCCGTCGCCCTCGGCACGGTTCGGCACCCGCTTCCACGCCTGGGTGGAGGCGCGCTTCGGCCAGCAGCAGCTGGTGGACCCCGACGAGCTGCCGGGGCGGGTGGACGCCGGCATCGACGACGAGAGCGAGCTGCAGGAGCTGGTCGCGCGGTTCGAGTCCGGCCCCTTCGCCGAGCGTGCTCCGGTCGCGGTCGAGCCCCCGTTCGCGCTGGTCCTGGCCGGACAGGTGGTCCGCGGTCGCATCGACGCGGTGTATGCCGAGCGCGTCGGCGGCCAGGACTGCTACCTGGTGGTCGACTGGAAGACCAACAAGGCCAAGACCGCCGACCCGTTGCAGCTGGCGGTCTACCGGGTGGCGTGGGCGGAGCTGGCCGGTGTGCCGGTCGACCGGGTGCGGGCCGCGTTCTACTACGTGCGCTCCGGGGAGGTCGTCGAGCACGACGCGTTGCCCGACCGTGCGGAGCTTCAGCGGCTGCTGTCCAGGGACTGAGCGCCGGCCTCACACGAGAGGACCGCGTCCAACGCGACCTCCACCATGTCCCCGAAGCTCCGCTCACGCTCGGTGGCGCTGGTTTGCGCGCCGGTGACGAGGTGGTCGGACACGGTGCAGATCGCCAGCGCCTGGACGCCGTGCCGGGCCGCGAGCGTGTACAGCGCGCTGGCCTCCATCTCCACCGCGAGGACGCCGTAGTCCACCATCCGGCCGATCAGCTCGGGGCGCGGACCGTAGAAGGAGTCGCTGGACACGAGCAGCCCGACGAGCGTGCGGTCGTCATGCCCCCGGGACACCGCCGCGTCGTGGGCTGCGCGTAGCAACGCGAAGTCCGCGACGGGCGCGTAGTCCAGCCCCTCGAACCGGATGCGGTTCATCGCCGAGTCCGTGCACGCACCGCTGGCGATCACGAGGTCGCGCAGCTTCAGCCGTTCGGTCAGGGCGCCGCACGACCCGACCCGGACCGCGGTGCGGACGCCGTACTCGGTGAACAGCTCGTGGGCGTAGATCGCCAGGGACGGCTGCCCCATGCCCGAGCCCTGCACCGAGATCCGTTCCCCGCGGTAGCGGCCCGTGAAGCCGAGCATGCCGCGCACCCGCGAGTAGCACACCGCGTCCTCGAGGAAGGTTTCGGCGATCCACTCCGCGCGGAGCGGGTCGCCGGGCATCAGGACGTGGGGTGCGATCTCGCCGGGGGCGGCCGCGATGTGCGTGGTCATGGCCAGCGATCCTAGGGCGGCCCGTAGGGTCGGGGACGTGAGCGAGCTCGAGTTCCCTGCCCCTGGTTCGGTCGACATCGCGCTGTCGCGCCGTACCCACGACCGGGTCGGTGACCGGCGCGCCGACGCCGCCTGGCTCAACGCGGCCTGGGCCGACCCCGGCAGCCGGGTCCTGCTGATGGCCGGCAGCCGGTTTCCGGTCGCCGAGGACGGCGCGGCGCTCGCGTGGTGCACCCCCGGCGAGCTGGCCGGCGCCGGCGGCACGCGGCTGTTCCTCGGCATGCGCGAGGAGGTGGCCCACTTCGCGCTTCTGCTGGGCAAGGAGGCCGCCGCGGACGGCTGGACGACCCTGCGGGGGGCGCTCCAGACCCTCGGGAAGCAGGACGCCGGCCTCGCCGTCCACGCCGTCGGGCTCGCCGAGTGGCTGCTCGCGCACCGCCACTGCCCGCGCTGCGGCGGGCGGCTCGAGGTCGGGCAGGCCGGCCACGTGCTGACCTGTGACTCCTGCGGGCGTCAGCAGTTCCCACGCACCGACCCCGCGGTGATCATGCTCGTCACCGACGGCGAGCGCGCGCTGCTGGGCCGGCAGGCGGCCTGGCCACCGGGGCGGTACTCCACGCTCGCCGGGTTCGTGGAGCCGGGCGAGAGCCTCGAGGACGCGGTACGCCGGGAGGTCGCCGAGGAGGTGGGCGTCACGGTCGGCGAGGTGCACTACTTCGGCAACCAGCCGTGGCCGCTGCCGTCCTCGCTGATGGTCGGGTTCTTCGCGCGGGCGGAGTCGACCGAGATCGCCGTCGACGAGGACGAGATCGAGGCCGCGCGGTGGTTCACCCGCGCTCAGGTGCGCGAGGAAGCCGAGGACGGGAGCCTGGAGCTGCCGGGCGGCATCTCGATCTCGCGCTCGCTGATCGAGGCGTGGTACGGCGGGCCGCTGCCGGGCGAGTGGGGCGCGCCCCACCGCCGCTGACGCACGTCAGTTGAGGGAGGCGAGCTTGGCCTTGACGTCGGCGACGGACGGGTTCGTCTGCGCGGTGCCGTCGGCGTAGACCAGGGTGGGGACGGTCTGGTTGCCGCCGTTGACCTCCTCGACGATCCGGGCAGCATCCGGCACCCGCTCGATATCCACCACGTCGTAGCTGATCCCCTCGCGGTCGAGCTGGCGGCGGAGCCGGTGGCAGTAGCCGCACCACGGCGTGGAGTACATGGTCACGGTCGCGGTCTCGGTGGAGCTGGGGGAGCTGGTCTCCGACGACATTCTTGTCCTTCCTCGCGTCTACGCTGTCTGCGGGAGCCGGTCCCGGCCCGGCCGGACGGCTCCGCGTCTCACAACCCACGTACCCAAGGAGTTTGTTCCCGAATGCCCCCGTCCGCGGACCAGCTGCTCGAGGCTCTCGACCCGGAGCAGCGCGAAGTGGCGCAGGCGCTGCACGGCCCGGTCCGGGTGCTCGCCGGCGCCGGGACCGGCAAGACCCGGGCGATCACCCACCGGATCGCCTACGGGGTCGCCAGCGGGGTCTACAACCCCACGGAGGTGCTTGCGGTCACCTTCACCACCCGGGCGGCGGGGGAGATGCGCACCCGGCTGCGTGGCCTCGGAGCGGGTGGGGTGCAGGCGCGCACCTTCCACTCCGCGGCCCTGCGGCAGGCGCGGTTCTTCTGGCCGAAGGTGTACGGCGGCGAGCTGCCCGTGCTGACCGAGTCCAAGCTCGCCCTGCTCGGCAACGCCGCCCGCCGGAACCGGATCGCCACCGACCAGGCGACGCTGCGCGACCTCGCCGGGGAGATCGAGTGGTCCAAGGTCAGCAACGTCCGGCCCGATGACTACGCGACCGTCGCCACCGCCCGAGGCCGCACGGTCAACGGCCTCGACGCGGCGACCGTGGCCCGGGTGTTCGCCACCTACGAGGACGTGAAGCGGGACCAGGGGCGGATGGACATGGAGGACGTGCTCCTCGTCACCGCCGCGCTGCTGGCCGAGGACGAGCGGGTCGCGGCCCAGGTCCGCCGGCAGTACCGCTGGTTCGTCGTCGACGAGTTCCAGGACGTCAGCCCGATCCAGGCGGCGCTGCTCGACCTGTGGCTCGGCGGCCGCCACGACCTGTGCGTGGTCGGCGACCCCGCCCAGACCATCTACAGCTTCGCGGGAGCGAGCGCGCGCTACCTCACGGAGTTCGGCGCGCGCCACCCCGAGACCACGTCGATCGAGCTGGTGCGCAACTACCGCTCGACGCCGCAGGTGGTCACCGCGGCGAACACCCTGCTCGCCGGCACGCCCAGCGCCGGCGTCCAGCTGCGCTCGCAGCAGCAGGCCGGTGCCGAGGTGCGCTACGTCGAGCATCCCGACGAGGTCGCCGAGGCCGAGCAGACCGCGGCCGAGATCCTCGAGCTCACCCGGTCGGGCACACCGCCGCGGGAGATCGCGGTGCTGTTCCGCGTCAACGCCCAGTCCGAGGCGCTCGAGGACGCGCTGGCGGCGCGCAACATCCCCTACGTGCTGCGCGGCGCGGCGCGGTTCTTCGAGCGGCCCGAGGTGCGCCAGGCGGTCACGCTGCTGCGGGGCAACGCCCGGGCCGGCGAGGCGACGGGCGACGGGCTCCGCGCGGACGTGCGTGCGGTGCTCACCGGGATGGGGTGGACCGAGCAGCCGCCCACCGGCCGGGGCAACGTCCGGGACCGCTGGGAGTCCTTGCAGGCGCTGGTCTCGCAGGCCGACGACTTCGCCGCCGCCCATCCCGAGGCGGGGTTGGCCGGGCTCGTCGAGGACCTCGACCGGCGGGCCGCCGAGCAGCACGCGCCGGTCGCGGAAGGCGTCACGCTCGCCACCCTGCACGCGGCCAAGGGGCTGGAGTGGGACGCCGTCTTCTGCGTCGGCATGCACGAGGGGATGATGCCGATCATCTACGCCGAGGGTTCCCAGGCGGTGGAGGAGGAGCGCCGGCTGCTGTACGTCGGGATGACCCGCGCCCGACGGCGCCTGCTGGTCTCCTGGTCGCTGGCGCGCACGCCGGGCGGCCGCTCCTCCCGCAAGCCCTCACGTTTCCTGACCGGTCTGCGACCGGAGTCCGGGTCGGACCGCGCGGTCGCCCGGTCGCCCCGCACGCGCACGAAGGTCGCGCACTGCCGGGCCTGCGGCAAGCCGCTGGGCTCGACCGCCGAGCGCAAGGTGGGCCGCTGCGAGGACTGTCCCGCGACGTACGACGAGGCGCTCTTCGAGAGGCTGCGCGAGTGGCGTCTGACGCGGGCGCGCGAGGACAAGGTCCCGCCGTACGTCATCTTCACCGACCTGACCCTCCAGGCGATCGCGGAGACCAAGCCCGCCGACACCGCGGCGTTGCTGCGCATCAACGGGGTGGGGCAGTCGAAGCTGGAGAAGTTCGGCGAGGACGTGCTCGCGCTCGTCACCGAGGGCTGACCGCCCGTCGGTGCCACCGGAGGCGGTAGTGCTTTCGGGCCATCTTCGTTGCGCGCGAAAGATTTTGCGGAAACACCCAGAAAATGATTTGCCGCTTACAGCGCGGCCACGCTAGGTTTCTTTCCACCCACGCAGCGCCGCTCCGGCCGGCGCCCGACAGAAGAGAAGGAGGTGCTCTCGATGTTCACGATCACCATCGCCCCTGACCAGCAGGTCGGCCTTGGCATGCCCATGTCCGGCGGCGCCTCCACGAACCTCTCCCTGGGCGCCTCCGCGACCGCTGTCGACGCCACCGCTGTGTGCGGCTACCGCCACGGCTGGACCGATGTCGTGGCCGACGCCACCGTCAAGGGCGCCTTCCCGGGTACCTCCGCCTGGAGCCCACCGATCTAGAGAGCGAACTCTGAGATCGGCAGCCTCCAGGCCGCGGAACCCGTAACCCGGGATCCGCGGTCTTTTTGTTTCCCTTCCCGGCCCACCGGCCGGACGAGCAACAGTCACAAGGAGGTGACAATGAGTATCAGCGTCCTCGACACCCTCGCGACCACCGCGGGTGACGTGGACGAGGAGCAGCTGCCGTGTCGCACGCGAGGACCCCGAGCTGTTCTTCGCCGAGACCCCCGCCGACGTCGAGCTGGCCAAGGCCATGTGTCTGGACTGCCCGGTCCGCACCGCATGCCTGGCCGGAGCGCTCGAGCGCCGCGAGCCCTGGGGTGTCTGGGGTGGCGAGCTGTTCCTGCAGGGGGCGGTCATCCCGCGCAAGCGTCCGCGTGGGCGTCCCCGCAAGAACGAGGCCGCGGCCTGAGCCCGAACCGCCACCCACTCCACCCGATCGCCCACCGACCACCAGCCACCACCCGAAGGGACAACGATGTCTCCCCTGATCGACAGCCTCGCGCGCACCGAGCAAGCCTCGCGCCTCGGTGAGGTCGAGCGGCTGCGCCGCGGGCACTACCTCGCGCTCAGCCGGCGCCGACAGCGTCGCGCCGAGCGTGCCGCCCTCCAGGCGCGGCTCGTCCTGGCCCGTTCCCTCTGAGCGGCTCCGACGAGCTCCCACCCATGAACGACAACCCACAACGGAGAATCACCATGAACCTCTTGCACGAAGACCTGGCGCGCGCGCAGATGTCCGCGCGCCTGGGAGAGGCGCAGCAGTTCAGGCGGGCGCAGCAGCTCGCCCTGGCGCGTCGGCTCTCCCGCCGCGCCGAGCGGGCCGCCCGCCGGGCGCAGCTCGCGCTCGACCGGGCGCTCTGAGCGGCCGGCAGCGTCCCACAGGCCGGGTGCCGGTCAGCCGCCGTGCTGACCGGCACCCGGCCGGCTCGTGTGCGTACCCTGGCCAGATGCCGGTGACGTGTGACTTCTGTGGTGCCTCCGCCCCGGGCGAGGAGATGCCGCTGACCTGGACCACCGCCGTCGAGAACGGCCGGGACCGGGTCTTCTGCGACCGATGCTCCCGCGAGCACCTGCGGGCGATCGAGAGCAGGCTCGACAGCGAGTGGTGGTGAGCCGGGTCGCTCAGCCGGCACCGAAGCCGGGCAGCGACTCCTCGAGGATGTCGCGGAACGGCAGCTCGGCCTCCAGCTGGCACAGCACCCCGACCGCGCCGACCCACACCCGGTGCATCGAGCAGGTACGACGGGGGGAGGTTGAGCCGCAGCGCGACCGTGGACCCGGGCTGGCGCATGTCCTGGACCCGCTGGAACTGCTCGCGCATCCACTCCCGCGAGAACGTGAACGTCTCGGTCCCCGCCGGCTCGATGAACGGGCCGAGGTAGGCGCGCAGCTCCTCGGGTCGAGACGGTGATGTTGGGCTCGCACGAACCCCTCGGCACGCAGCCCGGTGAGCACGTCGTCGTAGTCGTCGTACAGCGCGATCCGCAGCAGCGACCCGATCGCGCGCGGCAGCCTGCCGCTCCGGCAGCCGGGCGACCGCGCCGAAGTCGACGACGCCCATGCCGGCCCGCGATCGCCGTCCGTCGCCGGGCAGCACCCGGAAGTTGCCGGGGTGCGGATCGGCGTGCAGCATCCCCGTGCGCGCCGGGCCCTGGAACAGGAACCGCACGTACAGGCTCGCCGTAGTGGTCGCGCTCCTGCCTGGGTGCCCTCGGCGATCAGCCGGGCCAGCGAGGCCTTGCTGTCCAGCCACTCGGAGACCAGCACCTTGCCGGTGTGCGCCACGACGTCGGGGACCACGAAGTCGGGTCGTCGCGGAACGCCGCGGCGAAGCCTTCTGCTGAGCCTCGCGCCTCGAGCGCGTAGTCGAGCTCCTCCGCGACCCGCTCCTGCAGCTCGGCGACCAGCGGGCTTGATGTCCATGCCCGGCACGAGGCCGCCGAAGCTGCGCGCCAGCCGGGCGATCTGGCGCAGGTCGCTCCTCAGCGCCTCGCCGGCGCCGGGGTACTGCACCTTGACCGCGACGTCGCGGCCGTCGCTCCCACCGTGCCGCGGTGCACCTGGCCGATGGAGGCGGCGGCGGCCGGGTTGGCGTCGAACTCGACCAGGTGCTTGCGCCACCGGCGCCGAGCTCGCGGGCCAGGACCTCGTGCACGGTGATCGTCGGCATCGGCGGCGCGGAGTCCTGCAGCCGGGTGAGCTGCTCGCGGTAGGGCGCCGCGACCTCCTCGGGCAGCGCCGACTCGAAGATCGAGATCGCCTGGCCCACCTTCATCGCCCCGCCCTTGAGGTCGCCGAGCGTGCGGAACAGCTGCTCGGCGGTGCGCTGCTGCACCTCGGTGAGCACCGCGTCGGCCGGGGCGCCGCCGAGCCGCCTGCCCATGCCCAGCGCGGTGCGGCCGGCGAAGCCGAGGGGCAGGGCGGCGAGCCGCGCCGTGCGGGCGACGGCCTTGCGGGGTAGCTCGGTCATGTCCTCCATTGTGACGGACCGGTCCATATCCGCGCGCGATTCCCGCGCGGGACGGTCCGGGGCCGCGCGCGGCGTCTCAGCCCCAGCCGCAGCCGCAGCTCGGGATGCGCGTGCCACAGCCGGGTCTCCAGTGTCGCCGGGCTCCGCGGCCAGCGTGGTCGTCGCCGACCAGGTGGTCGGGCGCTCGCCCTCGACGTACGCGATCAGGTCGCGCACCGCCCAGGCCGCGCGCGAGCGTGGCGAGCACCGGGTCCACCGGCTCGGGCAGCGCCGTCGTCGCGGTCGCCGGGCGCTGGCGCGGCGTGCTGGCGCACCAGCAGCGGCCGGCGCGGGTCGGCGCGCTGTGGTGGGCGTCGAGGCAGCGCAGGCAGGCGGTCCGGCCGGGCACGCACGAACGGGCCCGAGCACGGCCCGGCCCTCGACCAGCCGCACCACCAGGTGCGGCGTCCCGCCGCGCAGCCACGGGTCGAGCAGCTCCCGGTCGGGCTCGCCGACGCCGAGCAGCAGCCGAGCGAGGCTCGCCCGGCCGCGGGCGGCGCGGCGACCGGCCGGCAGGCCGGCGCTTGCCGCGAGGGCGGTGACCCGCGCGACTCAGCGCCCCGCCGGCGGACTCGCCGAGCAGCCGCGGACCTCGACCCGGGCTGCTGCCCGGCACGCCAGCCGCTCCGGCCGCGCGGCCGGCGCCGCGCGGAGCGCGGCGGCGCCCGCGGCGGCCGCCGCCCGGTGCCGCGGGCGCGGGCCGGCAGCGCCGCGTGGTCGAGCAGGGCGCCGGCGTCGCGAGGGTCGCACGGGTGCGCGGCGGCGTCGGCGCGCCGCCGCTCTCCAGGCCGGCGAGCACCGCGTGCGGCGGTCGGTGAGCGGGCAGCCGCATGACCCGGCCGGGCGCGAGTCCGAGCTGCCAGGCCGGCCGGCCGCGGCGAGCACACGAGTGCCGGGTGAGCAGGGGGCGCACGCCGAGCGGGGCTGGGCAGCACGCGGGCACGGAGCCGCGCGTCACGCGTCGTCCACAGGCCGCGGACGACAGCGACGGCGCCCGTCCCCAGGCGGGGACGCGCGTCGGGTCGGCCTCGGTCGGCGAGGCGCGTGGCGCTGAGGTGCTCAGGCCTTGCCGAGGATGCGGTTGAGCTTCGTGCCGCAGACGGGGCAGTGGCCTTGGCCATCTTGGTGCCCTTCTCGTTGACCTCGACGTTTCCCTCGGCCTGACGCTTCTCCTTGCACTTCACGCAGTAGAACTCGCCGCTCCAGGTCTCCGCCATGACGGCCTCCTTGATCCGTTGTTGCCCTTGGTCGTCGCGGCGGGAGCTCGCGGCGCAGACCCGCCGGGGTCCCCGCGGCAGCCGGTGGCCGTAGCGCGCCACGACCTACGTCAGCAGGGCCCCGACTCGCGCACGCGGGGCCTGCTGATCCGGGTTTCCGCTCAGCGTCGCGAACCTGTCCCGGCGTATCCGTCCGCGTCCATGGCCGCGCGCCGCGATCCTCGTCTCCGACGCCGCTCGCCCGCGTCCCTCGGTAGGGTCCGGCGCATGACCGAGACCTCAGCCACCTGCGCCTGGACCGGCGGCCGACGGCGTCGCCGTGCTCGCCCTGGACAACCCCGACGCAGCGCAACGCGATGTCGGCGAGATGACCGCCTCCTGGGTCGCGCGCAGTGGACGCGCTCGCCGCCGACCGCGACCTGCGCGTCGGTGGTGGTCACCGGGGAGGGCACGGCGTTCTGCAGCGGCGGGGACACCAGCTGGATCGCCAGCGAGCCGGACGCGACCGTGGACGGGCTGCGCACCCGGATGATCGCCTTCTACCGGGCCTGGCTGTCGATCCGCCGGCTCGAGGTGCCCACGATCGCGGCGGTCAACGGCCCCGCGATCGGCGCCGGGCTGTGCCTGGCGCTGGCCTGCGACCTGCGCTACGCCGCCGGGGCGCCAGGATGGGCGCGCCGTTCGTCCGGCTCGGCATGCACGCCGGGGATGGCGGCGACGTACCTGCTGCCCGACGTGGTGGGGGAGGCGCACGCCCGCGACCTGCTGCTGACCGGCCGCGATCGTGGAGGCCGAGGAGGCGCTACGCCTGGGCCTGGTCACGCCGGGTGCTCGCCCGCCGACGTGTTCCTCGAGGAGGTGCTGGACCGCCGCCGGGCATCGCCGCGACCGCGCCGATCGCCAGCCGGTACACCACGCTGGCGCTGCGCGGCGGTGGGCACGCGGACCTCGAGACGCGCCTGCAGTGGGAGGCGCTGGCGCAGCCGATCACCCTGGCCACCGCGGACCTGCAGGAGGGGATCGCCGCGGCCCGGGAGAAGCGCCCTGCGCGGTTCCCCGGCCGCTGAGCCCGGTCGCTCCCCGACCGCTGCGGCCGGCCTGCGGCGGACAGGCGGCCGCAGACGACGAGCGGGGACATGGAGAGGCCCCCGGCCTCCGCGCGCCGTCGCTTGCCTTCCCCTTGCGAACGCCGGCCCGATCGCGTCGAGGGCCTCTTCCGCGCACCAACCTAGGGCAGGTCCGCACGCCGGGTCAAACGGCGCGATTCTCCACCCCTGTGGACAACGCTGTGGACGGCGTGTGGACCGCGCCGCCGGCGCTGTGGAACACCGGGGGCCGCCCGTGCACGGGGCTGTGGGGGACACGCCGAGGCCGCCCCGGCCACGGCCCTGAGCAGGCGTGTTACCGGCGCTAGGTTGTGGAGTGGAGAAAGCCCGTGCGACACCCCGGGCGAGGCGCGGCGAGCGACGCACCGGCGGATCCGGTCGCCGCGCTGCGCCGGATCGCGTTCCTGCTCGAGCGCCGGCGCGCGGAGACCTACAAGGTCAAGGCCTTCCGGAGGGCGGCCGCCACCCTGCCTCCCTCGCCCCGGACGACGTCCGCACGCGGGCCGCGAACGGCACCCTGCGCGAGCTCCCGGGCATCGGCGCCTCGAGACCGCGGTGATCGTCGCCGCGTGCGTGGCCGGTCGGACGCCCGGCGCACCTGGCCGAGCTCGAGCAGGAGACCGGCGGCCCGCTGGTCGCGGGCGGTGACCACGGTCCGGGAGGCCCTGCGCGGCGACCTGCACAGCCACTCCGACTGGTCCGACGGCGGCTCCCCGATCGAGGAGATGGCCGTCACCGCCGCCGAGCTCGGCCACGAGTACCTCGTGCTCACCGACCACTCCCCGCGGCTGTCCGTCGCCAACGGGCTCTCGGCGGCGCGGCTGGCCGAGCAGCTGCGGTGGTCGAGGCGGTGAACGAGCCGCCTCGGCACGTGGCTTCCGGCTGCTCAAGGGCATCGAGGTCGACATCCTCGACGACGGCGCCCTCGACCAGAGTGAGGAGATGCTGGCGCAGCTCGACGTGGGGTCGCCTCGGTGCACTCCAAGCTGCGCGATGGACCCGGCCGCGATGACCCGACGGATGCTCGCCGCCGTCGCCCACCCGCGCACCAACGTGCTCGGCCACTGCACCGGTCGACTGGTCACCGGCGGACGAGGGACCCGTCCACAGAGCCGTTTCGACGCCGAGTGCGGTCTTCGCTTCCTGCGCCGAGCACGAGGTGGCCGTGGAGATCAACGCACGGCCCGAGCGCCGCGACCCGCCGGACGACCTGGTGCACGCTCGCGATCGAGGCCGGCTGCCTGTTCGCCATCGACACCGACGCCCACGCTCCCGGCCAGCTGGACTTCGTCGGCTACGGCTGCGAGCGCGTCGAGCAGCTCGGCGTCCCGCTGAACCGGGTGGTGAACACCTGGCCGATCGACCGCCTCCGGGCCTGGTCGAGACGGTAACGTGCGGACATGGCCTCCAGTCGCGCCGCCTCCCCCGTCGTCGAGGTGCGACGCTCGCGCCGGCGACGCCGCACGGTGGCCGCCTACCGTGAGGACGACCGCGTCGTGGTGCTCATCCCCGCCCGGCTCAGCCGCGCGGAAGAGCGCGAGTGGGTGGCGACCATGCTCCAGCGCCTCGAGAAGTCCGAGGCGCGCCGGCGACCCAGCGACGAAGGGCTGCTGCGCCGGGCCGCGCGAGCTGAGCACGCGGTACCTCGACGGCAAGGCGCGCCCGGCGGTGGTGCGCTGGGTCGACAACCAGAACAGCCGGTGGGGCTCGTGCACGCCCAGCGACCGCTCGATCCGGCTCTCATGTCGGCTGCAGGGCATGCCGCCCTGGGTGGTCGACTACGTCCTCGTCCACGAGCTCGCGCACCTGCTGGTCGCCGGCCACACCCGGGAGTTCTGGCGGCTGGTCGACCGCTACCCCAAGGCAGAGCGCGCCAAGGGCTTCCTCGAAGGCGTCGCGGTCGCCTCCCACCTCGGTCTGGTCGCCGACGACCCGGACTGCTCCTCCGAGGGCGCGGCTCAGATGGCCCGCGACGACGTGCGCGACTGAAGTCGGGCGCGCGCCAGCGCCACCAGCTCGTGCAGGTCCGCCGCCTCGGTCGGCAGCGCGTCCACCGGCCACCAGCGCACGTCGAGGGACTCCTCGCTCACGGCATGCGCGGCCCCTTCCGGCGCGACGGCCAGGAAGCGTACGTCGAGATGCCGGACCGGCCCGCGAGGGTCGCAGAAGCGCACCTCGTGCCGGTCGAGGTGCACCGGCTCCGGGACCAGGGCGAGGTCCGCGATGCCGGACTCCTCTCGCGCCTCGCGCAGCGCCGCAGCAGCCAGCGTCGGGTCGGAGTCCTCGCAGTGGCCGCCGAGGTGGAACCACGCGCGGGCCTTGCGGTGGAGCGTCAGCAGCGTGTGCGAGCCGTCGGCGGAGAGCACGACGGCACCGGCCGTCACGTGGTCGGGGAAGCAGGCGCGCCGCATCCCGTCAGCGTGGCGCTCCAGGTGGTCGACGTACTCCCGGCGCAGCCGCTCCTGGTGCGCGTCGGGGGCGCGCCAGCCGCCGAGCACCCCGACCGCATCGGCGTGCAGGCTCACTTCTCGTCGTCATCCGGGCGGTCCTCGCGGTCCAGCAGCTCGGCGAGCGCGGCATCGAAGTCCTCGCTGCTCTCCGCGGTCGCCTGCCGCTCGCCGAAGCCGAGCGGGTCGTCGAGGTCGCGGGCGTCCGGCATGAGGTCCGGGTGTGCCCAGACCGCGTCACGGGCCTGCTGGCCCTGCCGGGAGCGCAGCGAGCCCCACAGCGCCGAGGCGTCGCGCAGCCGCCGGGGGCGCAGCTCCAGGCCGACGAGTGCCGCGAAGGTCTCCTCGGCGGGGCCGCCGGCAGCGCGCCTGCGGCGGATCGCCTCGAGCAGCTTCGGGGCGGAGGGCATCCGCGACTCCGCCGCCTGGCTGACCACCTCGTCGACCCAGCCCTCCACGAGCGCGAGGATCGTCTCCAGCCGGTTGAGCGCGGCCTGCTGCGCGGGAGTCTTCTGCGGCTCGAACAGGCCGCCCTCCAGCGCCTCCTGCAGGGCCGCTGGGTTCGTCGGGTCGATCTCGCGCATGGAGGACTCGATGCGCGAGACGTCGATCGTGGTGCCGCGGCCGTACTCCTCGACGGCGCCGAGCAGGTGCGCCCGCAGCCACGGGACGTGCGCGAACAGCCGCTGATGGGCCGCCTCGCGCAGGGCGAGG
Source organism: uncultured Actinomycetota bacterium (assembly GCA_963709685.1). Taxonomy (GTDB): domain Bacteria; phylum Actinomycetota; class Actinomycetes; order Propionibacteriales; family Nocardioidaceae; genus Nocardioides_B. The sequence goes on along the minus strand of CAVPXH010000015.1, from coordinate 12,404 downwards.
TAGAGCCGCACGTCGTCGGCGGGCACGTCGAGGCCGTCGGCGAACTCGCGGACGTTGGCGGGCAGCATCGCGGCCTTCCCGCTGGGGCCGAGCGGGAGCCCGATGTCGGAGGCGGTGAGCACCTCGGCGGCCAGCCCGCCGAGGGCCGCCCCGACCTGGCTGCCGAACATGGCGCCGCCGGCCTGGGTGAGGATGCCCATCAGCGGCCCGGCCATCGCCTGGGCCTCCTGCGGCAGTGCGTTGCTCATCGCCGACACGACGTGCTCGGCGACCGGCTCCACCAGCCGGCGCCACACGTCGACGGTCTCCTCGACCCACTCCGCGCGGCTCCAGGCCGCCGGGCTGCTCACGCCGGAAGGCAGGTCGGTGGCGGAGTCCAGCCAGTGGTCGGCCAGCCGCAGGGCGTCGGCCACCTCGTCGCGGTCCCGCTGCGTGGGGGAGGGGTCCTCCTGCTGCGCGACGGTCTTGCGGGCCACGTCCTTGGCGAGGTTCCAGTTCACCGGTCCCTCGTGCGGCGACATCATCGCCTGCATCTGGCTCATCAGCCCGGCAAAGTCGGGCATGCCGCTCCCGCCCTGGCCGCTGAGGCCGGGGATGCCGCCGCCTCCGAAGGCGGCGAAGATCTGCTCGAAGGGCGTGCCCTTGAACGGGTTGGGCTGCTCGTCTCCGGGCTCGCCTTCCGACCGGTCGCCGGGGTCGTTGGTCATGGTCCCAAACTACTCGCCGGGGTCAACGGGGGCTCCGCTAGGCTCGGCGGGGTGAACGCCGACCTGCCCGTCGTACGTCTCGTCGACATCCGCGAGCGGGTCCTGGACGTGGCCGAGGTCCTCACGGCGCTCGAGGACACCGCCGCCGGCGGGCTGACGCTGTTCGTCGGCGCCGTGCGCGACCACGACCAGGACAAGGACGTCGTCGGTCTGGAGTACTCCGCCCATCCGAGCGCCCTGGAGCGGCTGCGCGAGGTCGCCGAGGACGTGGCCACGCAGTACGACGTGCTCGGCATCGCCGCGGTGCACCGGGTCGGCAAGCTGGCGCTCGGCGAGGCTGCGGTGGTCGTGGCCGCCACGGCAGCCCACCGCGGCGAGGCGTTCGAGGCCTCCCGTGCGCTCATCGACGAGCTGAAGCGCATCGTGCCGATCTGGAAGCACCAACTGTTCGCCGACGGCTCCGACGAGTGGGTGGGCACGCCCTGACCCGTGCCGCGCGCCTGCGACGATCGACCCTACCCGGCTCGTAGGCTGCTGCGGTGAGCGTGCTGATCTGGCTGGCGCCGACCGGGGTGGTCCTCGTCGTGGCGATGCTGTGGGCGGCCTGGGCCGGCCGGCCCAGGCCCGAGCGCACCGACCGCTCGGAGGCCGCCTACGAGCGGTTCGCGCGGGCGATCAGCAAGGAGCACCCGGCGGCCGGCCGGCCGCGCCCCGCCGCGGTGCCCGACCGCAGCACCGGGATCGCGGTGCGGCCCTCCCAGCGACACGCCTCAGGCGCGCCCGATCCCACCCGTAGGCCCGCGTAGTTGCGCCTGGGTGAGAAGGTGTCGCCATGACCCGGCGCACCCTGTCCAGCATCGTCGTGGTCGGCGTGCTGGCCGCGCTGCTCGCCGTGGCACTGCTGTTCCCGGTGCCCTACGTGACGATGAGCCCGGGGCCCACGATCAACGTGCTGGGGGAGGCCTCCGGCAAGGACATCATCGCGGTCTCCGACCACAAGACCTACCCCACCAAGGGCCAGCTGCGGCTGGTCACCGTCTCGGTGACCAGCCCCGGGCGCAGCATCAACCTGCTGCAGGCGATGCAGGCGTGGTTCGACAAGACGCGCGCGGTCTACCCACGCGACGTGATCTACCCGCCTCAGGAGTCGGCGCAGCAGGCCGAGCAGCAGAGCAGCGTGGAGATGGTCAGCTCGCAGGACACCGCGGTGGCGGCGGCGCTGACCGAGCTCGGCCGCAAGCCGGCCACCCACGTCGAGGTGCTCGGGGTGAGCAAGGGTGGTCCTGCCGACGGCAAGCTGAAGGTGCGCGACCAGATCGTGTCGGTCAACGGCACACGCATCACCGACGTGCAGCAGGTGTCGCGCCTGGTCCAGAAGACGCCTCCGCAGGGCAAGGCTCGGTTCGTCGTACGGCGTGACGGCAGGACCAGGACCGTGGAGGTGGCGCCGAAGCCCTCCCCGCAGGCGTCGCACAAGCAGCTGGTGGGGATCACCATCGGGACCGGCTACGACTTCCCGTTCCCGGTGCACGTGCGCCTCGCCCAGAACATCGGCGGCCCCAGCGCGGGGCTGATCTTCTCGCTCGGCATCTACGACACGCTGACCCCCGGTGCGCTGACCGGGGGCGCGAAGATCGCCGGCACGGGAACCATCAGCGAGAACGGAGACGTTGGACCAATCGGAGGGATCCAGCAGAAGATCGTGGCCGCGGCCGAGGCCGGCGCCACGTTGTTCTTCGTCCCACCCGCGAACTGTGCCTCCGCGCTGCACGCGGACGTCAAGGAAGGGGAGATCCGCCTCGTGAAGGCTCCGACACTGCACAGTGCCGTCCGGTCGCTGAAGGCGTACGCCCGCAACCGTCAGGCCGACCTCCCGCGCTGCCGATGAGTCCGGCCAACGACGACGACCTCGCCGCGGGCGCCGGCGCGGGCGGGGAGCCCGAGGTGGACCCGGTGCTGCGCGCCGCGGTGCTCGAGATCGAGGAGCACGCGGCCGAGGCCGGGTGGGACCAGCCGGCGCGGCTCTACGCACTCGTGCCCACCGCCGACCTGGTGGCCCGCGAGCCCGCGCTGGCGGCCGCGATGGGACTCGACGAGGGCGCGGCCGCGGGGTCGCTGACCCCGGTGGAGCAGGACCAGATGCCGGCCGGGCAGTCGCTGGAGGAGGCGTTGGGCCGCATCATGTGGCCCGCGGAGGTCTACGGGTGCGCTGCCGTCGTCGAGCGACTGGTGCTGCCTCCCGCCGCGGACGCCGAGCTGCCGGAGGACCCGGCGGCGGCCGCGCGGTTCGCCGCCGACCACCCGGACCGGCAGGAAGTGCGGGTGGTGGCGGGGGTGACCCGGGACGGGGCGACGCACTGTGCGCTGCGGCTGCGCAGCCACGACGAGCCCCAGTCCGTGGTGGAGAGCGCCGACCTCGTGCCTTCGCTCCTACAGTTGCTGCGGGGGACCCTTGAGAACTGAGCGGACGGGACGAGCAGCGTGAGCGGATTCTTCGACGACGCACCGGGCAACGTGCGCCGGCCGCCGGGGCGACCCTCGCGCCGGTCCCGGGCGCTGATCGGCACCGTCGTCGTGGTGGTGGTCGCGTTCTTCCTGGTGTCGGTGTTCACCGGCATCTGGACCGACCGGCTGTGGTTCCGCAGCGTCGGTCCGGACGGCGGGGGGCCGGCGAACTACGGGTCGGTGTACACCAAGGTCCTCGGGGTCAAGGTCGGCCTCTTCGCGGTGTTCGGGCTGGTGATGGGCGTCGTCGTGGCGCTCAACATCGTGCTGGCCTACCGGTTCCGGCCGCTGTTCCGGCCCACCTCGCACGAGCAGGCCAACCTCGACCGCTACCGCGAGGTGGTCGATCCGCTGCGGCGGTGGCTGGTGGTGGGCGTCGCCGTCGTGGTCGGGCTCTTCGCCGGCGGTTCGGGTGCCGGGCAGTGGCGGCAGTTCCTGCTGTGGCGCCACCGGCAGCCGTTCGGCACCCAGGACCCCTACTTCCACAAGGACGTGGGTTACTACGTCTTCAGCCTGCCGTGGTGGCACTACCTGGTGAACTTCGGCATGGCGGTCGTGGTCGTGGGGCTGATCGCCGCGGCGCTCGTGCACTACCTGTTCGGCGGCATCCGGCTCCAGGCCAAGCAGGGCAAGTTCTCCGGCGCGGCACAGGTACAGATCTCGGTGCTGCTCGGCCTGTTCGTGCTGTTCAAGGCCGCCGACTACTACCTGGACCGCTACGACCTCACCACCAGCGGCGGCCTGTTCACCGGGATCGGGTACGCCGACCAGCATGCCGTGCTGCCGTCGAAGAACATCTTGATGTTCATCGCGCTGATCTGCGCGCTGCTGTTCTTCGCCAACGTGCTGCGGCGCACCTGGATGCTGCCCTCGCGTCGGCCTCGCGCTGCTCGTGCTCTCCTCGGTGCTGCTGGGCCTGATCTGGCCCGGCATCGTGCAGCAGTTCCAGGTCAAGCCGTCCGAGCCCGACCGGGAGGGCCCCTACATCGGCCGCAACATCGAGGCCACCCGCAGGGCGTACCAGATCCAGGACTCGAAGGTCACGCAGTACACCCCGGTCGAGACGCTGACCGCCAAGCAGGTGCAGGACGCGAGCGCCTCGATCGAGGACGTCCGGCTGCTGGACCCCTCGCTGGTCGACCAGGCCTTCGAGCAGCTGCAGCAGGTGCGCGGCTACTACAGCGTGCCGCCGGTGCTCGACGTGGACCGCTACCCGATCAACGGGCGAAGCCGCGACCTGGTGATCGCCGCCCGCGAGCTGGACCTGTCCGGCCTGCCCGCGGGACAGCGCAACTGGGCCAACGAGCACACCGTGTACACGCACGGCTACGGGGTGATCGCGGCCTACGGCAACATGCGCAACGCGCAGGGCCAGCTGGTCACCAACAACGACGGGAAGCCGGTGTGGGCCGAGCAGGACATTCCGCCCCGCGGCGACCTGTCGCAGCTCGAGGGCGGCTACCAGCCCCGCATCTACTTCGGCGAGAAGAGCCCGGCGTACTCGATCGTCGGCAAGCGTTCCGGCGGGCCCAACGTCGAGCTCGACACGCCGCAGGGTGAGGGATCGAGCTCGCAGCTGAACACCTACGCCGGCAAGGCCGGGGTGCCGATCGGGGGCCTGTTCCACAAGCTGCTGTACGCGATGAAGTTCGGCGAGCCGAACATCGTGCTGTCCAGCCGGGTCAACGCCAACTCCAAGATCCTCTACGACCGGGCACCGCGGACCAGAGTGCAGAAGGTCGCCCCATGGCTGACCGTGGACGGCGACGCCTACCCCGCCGTCGTGAACGGCCGGGTCAAGTGGATCCTCGACGGCTACACCACGACGACCGCTACCCGAACTCCCAGTTGCGGTCGCTGTCGCGCATGACGTCGGACGCGACGAACCCGAACACGTCGTACGCCACGCTGCAGAGCGACCAGATCAACTACATGCGCAACTCGGTCAAGGCGGTCGTGGACGCCTACGACGGCACGGTGACGCTCTACGCCTGGGACAGCGACCCGCATCCTCAAGGCCTGGTCGGCGGCGTTCCCCGGTGTGGTGAAGCCGCGCAAGGACGATCCCGCCGGCGCTGCTGCAGCACATGCGCTACCCCGAGGACCTGTTCAAGGTGCAGCGCGACATCCTCGCGACCTACCACGTCACCGACCCGAAGACCTTCTACGACGGCAGTGACAAGTGGTTGGTTCCGCAGGACCCGGAGAACAAGGCGCGCAAGCAGGCGCCGTACCGGCTCTCGATTCAGATGCCGGGAGGCGCGAACACGCCGGTGTTCTCCCTGACCTCGGTGTTCGTGCCGAACAAGCGGCAGAACCTGGCGGCGTTCATCTCCGTGGACGCGGACGCCTCGCGCAGCGACTACGGCAAGATCCGGATCTTGCGGCTGCCGAGCAACACGCAGATCCCGGGCCGTCGCAGATCGCCAACAACTTCGGCCAGGACCCGGAGATCCAGAACAAGCTGTTGCCGTTCACCCGCGCGAACGCGGAGCCGAAGTACGGCAACCTGCTCACTCTCCCGGTGGGCAAGGGCCTGCTCTACGTCCAGCCGCTCTACACCCAGCGCAACTCCGGTCAGGGGCGCTATCCGGCGCTGCGCTACGTGCTGGTGTCGTTCGGGGAGAACGTCGGTATCGGCACCACGCTGCAAGGTGCGCTCGACGACGTGCTGGGCACATCGAGCAGCGGCGCGTCGGTTCCACGGCGACACCGTCGCGGTGGCGGCGAGAAGATCCCCTCGGACGTCCGGTCGCTCCTTCGGCAGGCGGAGCAGAAGTTCGTCGAGGCGCGCAAGGCGCTGCAGGCCGGCGACCTCAACGCCTACGCGCAGGCGCAGCAGGAGGCGCAGCGGCTGGTGCGCGAGGCGCTGAAGGCGGCGGGACCGGCGCCGTCGGCGTCCCCGCTGCCTCTCCCTCGGCCTCCCCGTCCGCGCCGCCGTCGGCCTCCCCGTCGGCCAAGGGCTGAGGTCCACCAGCACGCTCATCACGCCGCCAGCGACGCGGGTACCTACGTGCTCGGCGCGGCGTGCTCGAAGTTCTGGATGTAGGCGTCGGGACCCGGGAACACCAGCCTGATGTGGCCGGTGTCGGACCAGCGGACGCCGTACGGCGGGCTGCCGTCGGCGTGCGACACCTCGATGATCTCGCCGTCGCGAACGACCTCGCCGACGTGCAGGTTGCGGACCACCAAACGGTCGCCGATTGCTGCGAACATGTCCTCACCTCGTCTCAAGCCTCGACAGTCGCACACGGCGATCCCAGGGGCGAAGGTCCTCTCCGTCCCGGCGGCAGCGGCCGGCCGCGCAGCGACGCCGTCTAGCCGGGGACGATCGGCCCTGGGATGATCCGCGCCGGAGGCGCTTTGCTGAGGTCGGGACGAGGAGAACCGAGCTGATGAGGGCTCGGACCGGGAAACCGCGAGAGCCACGACTCCGATGTCGTGTCAAACGGCAGGGTTCTCCTCGCCCTTTCGCTGCCCGGCCCCCGTCGTCACCGCGAGCCCTTCAGGCGGAGGGGCGGCGGCCGGCCCCTGGTCGTCCTCGGGGCGCGGTGATCCTGGACGAGCCACGGAGCGCGGTGCGAGGCTTGGGCATCGCGCCGCTGGGAACCCGGCACCAGACCGTCTTGCCTCCTCCGCACGCTCCACGCCCCAGCTGTGGGAGATCTTGTCGACCAGCAGCAGCTCAGGTCGTGGTCCGGGCGCCGTCTCGCCGGCGGGTCGGCCGCGCGTCCGAGACCTCGACGGTCGATCTCCGACTCCCTGCAGCGCAGCGTGAGCGTCACCGGCGGCGCGCCGTACAGCAGTGCCTGGGTGACCAGTTCGTCGGTGAGCAGGGTGACGACGGCCTCGGCGCTGCAGTGCGTGCTCCGGCACAGCACCGAGTGGACGAAGCTGCGCGCGAACGATGGCGCCTGCAACGAGTTCGGCAATGCATACCTCGAAGTGGGGGTGTGTGTCGCACATGGGGCTCCCTCTCCACCGGTGGACGAGTCTGGCTGTGAAACTGTCACCGGAGTCTGGGGTGAGCCAACCCTCCCCGAGTGGGCAATCACTCGCCACGATAATTTCGGCGTCGGTGCCGCCGACAATGGCCATAACGGACCGGATGGCTCGTGTATTCGCCGGCATCCGCATTTGAGTCCGCTCCGCCTCGTCGCGTAAGTAAGTCTTCACCGACGCGGGGTGGAGCAGCTCGGTAGCTCGCTGGGCTCATAACCCAGAGGTCGCAGGTTCAAATCCTGCCCCCGCTACAAATCGAAGGCCCGGACCAACTGGTCCGGGCCTTCGGCGTTTCTAGGGCTCTGACCTGCGGTTTTACGGCTGCGACGTGGTCCAGGTCGAGTGGGCGGCGGCTGGTCCGGCCAGCGGCATGAGACGGGGCGGGACGGCTGAGAATCGGGTCAAAATGGACACCCGTGACCAGATCCGTGACCAGAGGGCCTTCTTCGACCTCTCGGGCGGCCTATCGACGGTCGGATGGCTGACGCTCTGTGGGAGCGCGTCGGTCTCTGCGGGGTGCTGGGCGATGTGGTCGTTCGGGACCGTTTCGGGGGTCTTGCGCGTTACGGTCGCCGCGAGGGGAGCGACATGAGCGAGCAGGCGGCGGCGCAGCCGGCTGAGAAGACGATGCGGTTGCGGTACGCCGGTGTGTGCCGTTGCTGCGGCCAGGCGCTGCCGGCCGGGACGGTCGCGGTGTACGAGCGGTCGACGAAGACGGTTCGGTGCGTGAGCTGCCCTGTCGAGACCGAGCCGTCGCCGGGCGCGGAGGCGGAGGCGGAGGCCGGTGAGCCGGTGCCGGCGCACGCCGAGGCGGACTCGGTGACCGTGGAGGTCGATCCGGGGACAGCCGGGGGCGTCTGCGCGGCGTGAGCATGAGCGGCGGCGCGCCAATCGGGAGACGAGGATCCGGACCGCGCACCCGCGCTTGGGCGGGGTGATCCTCGCGCTGTCCTCGGACCCGCAGAGCACGACGGCGTGGGCGACGGGGGCGGTGGGGGAGGAGAAGCTCGGTGCCCGGCTGAACGAGCTCGCGTCCTCGACCGTGCGGGTGCTGCACGACCGGCGGATCCCGAGGACGAAGGCGAACATCGACCACCTGGTGGTGTGCCCGGGCGGTGTGTACGTCGTCGACGCGAAGAGGTACCAAGGGCGCCCCCAGCTCCGCGTCGAGGGCGGCATCCTGCGGCCGCGGGTGGAGACCCTGCTGGTGGGCCGGCGCAACTGCACCAAGCTGGTCGACGGCGTCTTGCACCAGGTCGACCTGGTGACCGCGGCGCTGGCGGCCGACCCGGCGCTCGGGGACGTGCCGGTGCGCGGGGCGTTGTGCTTCGTGGAGGCGGACTGGCCGCTGGTCGGCGGCTCGTTCAGCACGCGTGGGGTCGAGGTGCTGTGGCCGAAGCGGTTGGCCAAGCAGCTGCAGCTGCCCGGTGTCCTGGGGGAGTCAGAGATCGAGCAGGTCCACCGTTCGCTCGCTGCTGCGTTTCCACCGGCTTAGGCGAGACGGGTACGTCGACGCGAGCGCTCATGCCGTGGGCTCGGGTGGCTCCTCGGAGCTCGCCCTGGTCCGGCTCCTGGTGGTCGTCGAGGGGGATCCGTGGGCTGATGGCGGCTTGGATCATCTCGCCGAGCGTCTGGGCCATGGCTTGGTCGCGTCCGGCGGAGCGGTGGGTGTAGATCTGCAGCGTGACCGAGGTGTTGGCGTGGCCGATGCGGTCGCTGAGCATCTTGGGGTCGATGCCGAGGTCCATCGCGAGGGTGGCGTAGGTGTGGCGCACGTCGTGCAGCCGGATGTGCGGGACGCCGGCGCGGTCGACGAGCCGGTTGAACCGGGCGGTGATGGTGTCCGGGTGCAGGGGTCGGCCTTCTTCGTTGACCATGAGCAGTCCGTGGTCGGGGTAGGCGGCGCCGAGCGCGGTGCGTTCCTCGTCGAGCTGTTTGAGGAGCCTGGTGAGCTCCTCGCGGGTGAAGGTGTCCAGGGAGATGCCGCGTCGGCCGGCGGCGGTCTTGCCGTCGGAGTGGTGCGAGCGGCCGGCGACGACGACGCGGGTGTCCTCGACCCGCAGGATGCCGGTGTCGAGGTCGAGCATGTCGCGTCGTACTCCGGCCAGCTCGGAGCGGCGCATGCCGGTGGTCGCGGCGAGCAGCCACATGCCGGCGAACCGGTCGTCGAGGGCGACGTCGAGCCAGCGGCCGAGCTCCTCGATCGTCCACACCCGTCTTACTGGCCGCTGGTCGCGGCGGCGGGCGCGGGGTACGACGGCGTGCTCGGCGGGGTTGAAGCGCAGGTAGCCCCAGGCGACGGCGTCGCTGAATGCCTTGTGCAGCAGGACGTGGATGTTCTTGACCGACTTGGGGCTCAGCCCGGCGGCGTACTGCTGGGGGACGCGGCCGCGCCGGTAGCGGCGGAGTGCCTCGCGGGCAGCGTTGAGGGTGGTGTCGCAGGCTGTGGCCATGTCGCCGGCGCGGGGGCCGCGTCCGTCGCGGTCGTGCTGGTGTTGGAGCCAGTAGGTGTACATCCGCCAGTTGGCGTCGCCCTTGAGCCGTCCGGAGTCGAGCAGTCGGCGGTAGAGCGCGTTGAGGGTCGGGACGGTGATGTCGCCGAGCCAGCGTGGACCGATGGTGGGGCGCAGGTAGAAGCCGATGATGTCGCGGTAGCTCTGGAGGGTGGTCTCCTTCAGGTCCGGTTCGATGGTGTGCAGCCACTCGTCGAGGAAGGTCTCGACTCGGATCCGCTTGGTGTGCGCGGGCCGGCCGTCCTCGAGCAGCCGCTGGGCGTCGAGCGCGGCGCGCCAGGCCTCGTCCTCGGTGGCGTACCCGCCCTTGTACGGGCGGTTGCGCTTCCCGGTGACGGGGTCGGGTGGGCCGGTGACGCGGTAGGCCCATGACGACTGGAGCCGGTAGACGGTGATGCCGGGGATCGGCTTGCGCCGAGCGCTCACGCGGCGTCTCCGTTGACGAAGGCCTCCAGGCGGGAGGTCACCACGAAGACGCGGCCGCCGAGGTGGCGGGTGGGCAGGTCGCCGGCGGCGGCGAAGCGGTAGGCGCTGGCTCGGCTGAGGCCGAGCAGCTCGGCGGCCTTGGGGACCGAGATGAGGGCCGGGAGTCCGTCGAAGACGTTCATCGTTGTCCTCCAGTTCGGGCCACGCCCGGGACCGGGGTGCTCAGAGCGATGGCCCTGGGCGTGTGCGGGTGTGCTGGGCGTAGGTGCTGTGTTGGTACACGGCCGGGGGTGGTGGCACGTGCTGTCACAGGCTGGGACGTCGGCTGCGGTCGCGGTGGAGGCCGGGCGGCATCGGCCCGCTGGTGAAGGAGGGCTGCATGCCCCGCAGCGGCGGTGGCTTGCCGATCACGGTCTCCTCCAGCGTGCGTCGCAGCTGCTCGCGCTGGCGTGGCGCGTCGACCAGGTGCTCGGGGTCGCGCGGTGGCGGGTTCGTCGGCGAGGCGCTGGCAGGCGGCGGTGAACGCCCACCCGGTGCTGGTCATGGGCTCCGGTCGTGGCAGGCCGAGGTGTTCGGAGTCGAGGGCGACGATGTTGTGGGTCTCGAGGGCCTCGTGGCGCAGGGCCCGTCCAAGGGTGACGGTCAGCTCGTGGGTGGCGCGGTTGAGGTCGCGCAGGTCGGCTGCGGTCAGCCGGTCCGGCGGCGGGGGAGCGCAGCGCGATGACCATCTCGGACTGTTGGGCGAGCAGGAGTGGGGAGCGCCGCTTCTGGACTTCGGCGAGCCGGGTGGTGGAGACGTGCAGGGTCCGCCAGGCGGGGATCCTGGTGCGGAACTGCTCGGCGAGCGCGGGCTCGTTCGCGTCGGTCGGCGGCGTTGGCGAAGGCGGTGGCGAGGCGGATCTGGCCGGTGGCCAGGGCGCGTGCGGCCAGCAGGCCGGGGCGCTGGTCGGAGCCGGGCCGCAGGAGCTCGGCTTGTCCTTGGAGCAGGGCGGCCAGGCTGCGTTGCGCCGCGGGCGAAGTCGCCGGCCTGGCGCACCAGCGTCACGGGCGGGTGGCCGCCGACGCCGAGCTCGTGTCGGATGCTGGAGGTGGCCAGGTCGGCGGTGGGGTCGGTGCCGTACCAGGAGGCCAGCCGGGCCGCCTGGGTGACGACGAGCCGCTGGGCCATCGGGTCGTGCCGGCGGTCAGCGTCGGGATCGTGGGGGAGGTGGCCGGCGGCGGTGAGGCGGTCGTCGAGGACGAGGAGCGCTTCGAGGGTGGAGGCGGTGTCGCCGACCAGGTGCCAGCCGGCTGCCGGCTGGTGGGTCCAGGGCTGGTGGTCGGCGCGGGTGAGCTCGGCGGTGCCGAGCAGCAGGCCGCGGGCCACGGTGCGCCACCGGCTTCCGGGCTCGTTGCGCGGTGGTGGTGTCCGGAGCGCTGAGGAGCTCGCGAGGGTGCGACCTGGGGCACGGGTGGACGTGGAAGGGCGTCCAGCACGCGGGCGAGGTGGTGCACCGGACGGTGGGTCAGGGAGGTGACGGTCGCGTTGGAGCCGATCTCGGGCTTCTGGTTGCTGCCGGCGAGGTAGGTCAGGCGTTCGTGCAGGGCCTTGAGGGCTTGGTCGCGGCAGGCGAGGACCGTCCCGGTGTCGCTGGGGGTCGAGGGGTTGCGGGTCGGTGATGAGCTGGTGCAGCGCCTGGGCGACGGCTTCCTGGTGGGCGGCGTAGCTCATGGGGCCTGCTCGAGGGCTGCCTCGACGCAGGCGTCGACGCGGATGAACGCCAGAGCGGTGTCCAGGTCGCTGCTGGTCAAGATCAGGTCGGTCAGCAGATGTCTGACCGACTCGAGGACGTCGCGGACGGGTCCGTAGTAGATGCGGGGCAGCTGTGGGGGGAGCCGGAGGTCGACCTCGGCGAGGGTGGTGAAGGCCTCCATCACGCACAGGTGCGCGGCGTCGGGCATCTCGCTGTGGCGTTCACCAGGTCGACCAGGCGGGCGTAGACGTCGTGGAAGGCCTGCTGGGGGTCGATGTCGATCGGGAGGGTCATGGGGGCGCTCCTGGACTCGGGATCGGAATCGGGGATCGGGGATCGGAAATCCGGTGTGGTGCTGGGGTGGTGCAGGTGGTCAGGCAAGCGCCGAGGGCAGGGCCGGCGCGCTGCCGCGGGAACGCGGCTGTGGAGAAGCTCGGTCGGCCGCGTTCGGTGGAGTGCGGTCGTGGCAGGGGCTTGGGGACCGCCTCTGTGACCGTGTCGGTGAGGGCCTCGGTGAC
>CAVPXH010000014.1:0-189797 GCA_963709685.1 uncultured Actinomycetota bacterium | reverse complement strand
CCCGTCGACGCGCTGCACCGGAAGCGCGCGACCGCCCAGGTCGGCCCGCCAACCCGGGTTCAGGTTCTCGTTGACCACGAGCAGGGTGGGACTGGTGCGGCTCGGCAGCCGGACCGCCCGGCGAGCGGCGCCCCAGCGCAGGACGCGTAGGGGGACGGCGCGAGCGATGGCCGGGCTCTGCGCGCCGAGCTTGCCCAGCACCAGCCGCTCAGGCACGCTCACCCGTGTCCGCCCGACCAACACGTCATGGGCTCCGGACGCGAGAGCGAGGCGCGGTCTCCCGCACACCTCGACCGGCACGGGCCGGTGGACAGCAGCGCCCGCAGGGTGCCGCGCACCCGCGTCCGGAGGACCTGCTGCTCCACCCGCACCGAGGGCCCGCTGCCGCACGGCAGCCGGAGCCGGTCGAAGCCGGACAGTGCCCCCGTCGCCGCCACCTGCGGCAGCCGGAGCTCGGACACCCCCACCGGCAACCGCACGGTGCCGCCGGGTTCCACGGAGTAGGCAGCACGGACGGCACCGAAGCGGATCCTGAGGTGGTTGGTGCGCAGCGGCGCGAAGGACCCGCGACCGCGGACGTCGAGGGTGACCACCCGGCGCTTCCCGTCGGCGGCGACCGTGATCCGTCGCGGCGCCGAGGCACCGGCCGTCCTGGTGAGGGGCAGCTGGATGCGGCTGACGCGTGTCGTCCGCGCCCAGGTCGCGCGCAGCCACGGCGAACCGGTCGCCGAGGCCACCCAGCTGGTCCCGAGATCGCCGTCCACGGCGGCGAGCGGCCCTGCGGCCGGGTTCTGCGAGAGAGGGCGGCTGCTCGTCACCTGCACGGGCAGCTGCCGGCCCACTGCTTCGGCGGCCTTCTCGGTGAACGCCAACCGGGCCTGCAGACGCACCGAGTACTCCGCGGGCTGCCCCAGCCACAGGCGCCGGGCGAGGACGTCGGAGTCCTCACTCCGGGTGTCCAGGAAGTCGTCGCAGACGACCGTGCGACCCACGACCGGACACGCGGAGCGCTGCGGGTCACGGGTCAGCACGACCCGGTCGGGTGCCGCCGCGAACGCGTGCGGGAGCGCGAGCAGGCGTTGGGGCTGCACACCCGGCAGCGAGACCTCCGCCAGCACCAACCGGGTGGCCGCCCGCCGCGCCCCGGCGCCGGCGACACGGATCTCCAGGGACCGGGTGGGGCCGGACGGCAGCGCGGACGTGCCGGTTTTTCCAGGAGCAGGGGCGGGCACCTTCTGCGTGCCGGCGTCGGTGACGAGCAGCAGCGCCTTCACCGCCGTCTGGCCGGCTCGGCCCATGGTGATGCTCACCTGACGTGGGTCCAGCGCCGCCCTCAGCTGCACCCGCCACCACGGCGGCACCCCACCCGCGGGAGGCCCGGACACGAACTCCGTGCCCGGCCGCCCGTCCACGGCCGCTGCCGGCGCCTCCGCCGGCCGCAGCGGGGGGACCGCGTCCCCGTACGCCTGTGAGGACGAGGCGGAGACTCCGGCGATGCCGCTCCACGCGAGCGTGGTCGACCATCGCCGCTGGTCGGGGTACACCCGGTGGTTGTGCACCACGGAGCGCAGGCGCCACGGCTGTCGGGGTGCAAGCACCGACGACTGGTTGTCGCGCACCGACGTGAAGACGGTCTCCCGCCGGGTCAGCCCGTCGGTCAGGTAGGTGGCTCCGAACCGCCGGCCCGGCGGCACGTCTCCCGCCAGCACGGCGGCCGAGTCCGCCGCCCGGGTGGCCAGCCGAGAGCCCGGAGCCCCCGAGACCACCGGCACCGAGGGGGCGGCGAGCGCGGTGACCTGGGGCGTGTCCTGAGAGGCGACCGGTGCGACCCGGTAGATCTCGACCGCCGGGTAGACCGCCGACCGGCCCCGGTCGGTGAGCAGCCGCCGAGCGCCCGTGGTGGACACGGCTCCCACCCCGACACCCGGTCCGAAGCTCGCGACGCGGCGCAGCCCGGGTGAGCGGTCCAGGGCCTGGTGCAGCACCACCGGATCCGGAGCGCCGGAGCGGAAGACCTGCAGGTCGTTGCGGACAACCAGGTAGCCGACGCCGTTGGAGGCCAGGAAACCCGCGAGCCGCGGCTGTGTGCGCCCCAGCTCCGTGGCCGCGGTGATGGCGTCGAGCATCCGCACGTTGCCGGGCTGGGCCAGCGGGACCACGCTGCGCACCGCCCAGGGGCTGCGGGCCAGACCTTGGAGGACGTCGTCGTGAGGGCTGCCCCACAGGTAGTCCCCGAAGGGAGCCGCCGGCAGCTCCAGCGCCGTCCCGTCGGCCGCGTGTGCAGCCAGGTAGTCCGCGGTCGCGTACCAGTAGCCGGGAACCTCCTGCACCGGTGCGCCCGGCGCCAGCCGCCCGCCGTACACGGGGATGGCGACCCCGGCCACGGCGGAGATCGCGGCCAGCAGCACCCCGGTCCGCAGCGCCCGCGCGCCCACGTCCCGCGGCCCGGTCTGGACGACCGCGACGAGGTGAGCCAGCCCGAGGACCAGTGGGAGCCGGAGCACCACGTCGAACTTGTGCAGGTTGCGCAACGGCGACAGCAGCCCGTCGAGCGCACCTTGCCGGGCGTCGGCGTACCACCCGTGGAGCGGCCCGGCGAACCCGAAGCCCACGAGCACGGCACCCAGCACCACGGACAGGAGCAGGAACCGCGCGTGCGGATTGTCCCGTCGGGCGATGCCGGCCAGCCCGAGGGCCGCCACCGCGGCCGCGTCGACCAGCAGCAACGGTGTGGTGCCGAGCAGATGTCCGGCCACCCAGTCGCCGGGCGAAGCGTAGGCGACCCAGTCCGACGTGCCCAGCAGGACATCGGGAAGGCTGGTCGTGCTGGTCGTGATCGAGGCGTTCTCGATGTAGTCGAGGAACGGCGGGCTGTACCTGCCCAGCAGCAGCAGCGGGACCGACCACCACAGTGTGGCTGCGACCGTCAGCGGCACCCACCAGGCCAGCAGTGCTCGGCGCCGGTCGCCGCGCTGCCGGGTGAGCAACCAGAGCGCGCCCAGGGGAAGGACGGCGAGCACCGCCACCGCGTTGACACCACCGCACATGGCCACCGCGAGGGCGGACAGGGCGGCCGCGCGGCGGGGGCTGCCCCCCTCGGCACCGCGCACCAACGGCAGCAGCACCCACGGCGCCCAGGCGGTGGGCCACGCCTCGACGGACGAGGGGCCGAGCACGGTGAGCAGGTGCGGCGAGAGCGCGAACGCGAAGCCGGCCAGCACCTGGGACCCCGGCGACCCCAGCCGGAGTGCCTGGGCCACCCGCACGGCGCCGGCGAAGGCGACGCAGAGCAGCAGCGACCACCACAGCCGCTGAACCACCCACCCGGGCAGCGCGGCGACGTGCCCGAGCGCGAAGAAGGGCCCCATGGGCCAGAAGTAGCCGTACGCCTGGTTCTGGACCTGCCCGAAGGCGGCGGTCGGGTCCCACAGGTGCCAGGCATGCGCGAGGAACCGTGCGGGTGAGACGACGAGGTCGAACTTCGTGTCCGCGACGAGCTTGCCCGGCTGCTGCACGAACGCGGCGGCGGTCAGCACCAGGCAGTAGCCGACCATCCGCAGCCGGCTGGTGGCGGGGACGCTCAGCGCTTCGCGAGGACGATCACGGCGTTCCACGTCACCACCTCGGCCAGCCCGGGGACGCGGGACATCCAGTAGGTCGCTCGCGGGTTGTACCGCGGTGCGATCGCGAGCACCTCGGCCTCCCGCTGCCGCCTTGCCCAGGCGCGGCCGGCGCGGAGCGTCACCGGGAACAGCGACTCGCCGTACCTGTTCTTGGGTTCGTGACCGTGGGTGCGTCGGTAGCGGTCGCGGGCGCGGCGACCGCCCAGGTAGTGCCACGGTGCCGTCTCGTGACCTCCCCACGGCCCGAACCACAACGTGTAGGACATGAAGACGATGCCCCCGGACCTCGTCACGCGGAGCATCTCGTCGGCCATCCGCCACGGTTCCGGCACGTGCTCCAGGACGTTCGAGGAGTAGCAGACCTCCACCGCCCCGTCGACGAACGGAAGCCGCATGCCGTCGCCGATCACCGATCCGGCGGCCGCTGTCCCGAGCGCACCGAGCTCCCCGGCGTCGACGTCGACCGAGAAGAGGCGCGCCCCCGCCGCGGAGAAGGCGTCGCGGAACCAGCCGGGGCCGCCGCCCACGTCCAGGACCGTCCGCCCCGCGAGGTCGACGTACTCCCCCAGGTGCCGCACCGAGTCGGCCGCCAGTGCCCGGTAGAAGAACGCCGGATCGCTCTGCTCGCTTCGAAAGGCCCGCAGCAGGCCCACGGACCGCCGAAGATCGGGCGTCCAGGGGCGGCGCGTGGCTCTCACCCCACTCCCCACCGTTCGACGGTAACCCCCGGTGGGCCGCCGGATCCGGAAAAGTGACCGGCGGCCGCGGAGCGCTGCTAGCGTCGAGGTGTGACGGCAGGGGGAGCCGCACTCACGGGTCGGCACATCGTCTTCTTCAACTGGCGCGACACCGCGAACCCCGAGGGGGGCGGTTCGGAGCGCTATGTCGAGAACATGGCGTCTGGCCTTGCTGCCCTGGGGGCTCAGGTCACCATCTTCTGCGCCGCCCACGCCCGGTCCCCGGCGGACGAAGTGGTCGGCGGCGTCCGGTTCGTCCGTCGCGGAACGAAGACCGGCGTCTACGCCCAAGGGCTCCTTCACCTGGCGAGGCGTGCGCTCGGGCCCGTCGACGTGGTCGTCGACGTGCAGAACGGCCTGCCGTTCTTCACACGGCTCGCCACCCGGAGACCGGTGGTGGTCCTGGTCCACCACGTCCACCGCGAACAGTGGCCGGTGGTCTATCCCGGTGCGATCGGAAAGGTGGGTTGGTGGCTGGAGAGCCGGGCCGCGCCCCGCCTGTACCGGCACAGTCAGTACGTCGCCGTGTCCCGGGCCACGCGGGAGGACCTGGTGGGGCTCGGCGTCGACCGCGACCGAGTGGCCGTCGTGCACAACGGCACCGACCCACCGCTCGAGGTCACCGTGCCGCGCTCCCCCACGCCGGCGGTGTGCGTCGTCGGACGGCTCGTCCCGCACAAGCGGGTCGAGCACGCCGTGGACGTGGTCAAGGCCCTGCGGGAGGAGCTGCCGCAGCTGTCGCTGAGCGTGGTGGGCAGCGGCTGGTGGGCCGACAACGTCCGCAAGTACGCCGTCGAGGCGGGCACGGCCGACCTGGTGGTGTTCGAGGGCGAGGTCAGCGAGCAGCGCAAGCACGAGATCTACCACCAGTCCTGGCTGCTCATGCTGCCCTCGCTCAAGGAAGGGTGGGGGCTGGTGGTCGCCGAGGCCGGGATGCACGCGACCCCGACCGTGGCCTACGCGACCGCGGGGGGCACCCGCGAGTCCGTCGTGGACGGCCGCTCCGGTCTCCTCGCCGAGGACCTGGACGGGTTCACCGCTGCGGTGCACGCGGTGCTGACCGATGCCGGGCTGCGGAGCAGGCTGAGCACGGGCGCACGCGAGGCCGCGCTTCGGTTCAGCTGGACACGCGCCCAGGACGCGTTCGCCCGGGTGCTGTCCGAAGCCCTCGAAGGCCGGCGAAGCGACGCGGAGGACCCCACCGGCGACAACGGTTGAGCGCTACTGGCCCGTGCCGTAGTCCATCACGGACTGCTCGACGCCGTTCGCGGGCGGCGTCCCCTGACCGGACTGTGAAGCGACGATCCCCAGGATGGTGGCAGCCCCAAGGCCGCCCCCCACCACGAGAGCGATTGCGCCGCGGATGACTGTGCCCACGGTCTCCCCCTCCCTCTCCACTCTCGACTCTAGCAGCGAACCTCGCGGCGCGTGCGGCGTCGGGCGCGTCCGGCCAACGCCGCTCCCGCACCGACGAGCAGCACCACCGCCGGCGCCCCGAAACCCACGCCGACGGCGAGGCGGAAGGCAACCGGGACGCGCGGCTGGGCGACCGGTCCCCGCAGGAGCAGCAGCCGCAGTGGACCCGAAGCGGCGATCCGGTCTCCGGGCAGCGGCGGGTCGAAACGTGCGCTGCCCGCGCCGGGAGCGCTGCGGTCGACGAGGACCAGACCGAGGCCGAGCGCCCGCAGGCCGGCCGACCGTCCGGCGCCCGTCGGCCGCGCCAGCACACGTTGCACCGCCCGCGCCCTCGGGTCCTCGCCGGGAAGCACGCGGCCGGAGACGCTGAGGTGGTCGCTGGCCACGTAGTTGCGCGGCATGAACCTGCCGAGCGGGTCCAGGACCTTGCGCCCCCCGTTCCAGGCGGGTGCCCGGTAGGAGGTGAACGGCAGCACGAGCAGGTCGCCCGCGCGCGGTGGGGCCTTCACCAGCGCGGCGCGCATCTCGGCGTACGCCGCCGGGTAGGTCACCGGGCGGAGCCTGCCCAGCGCTCCCCACGCCAGGTCCGGCAGCACGGCCACCGGCGCGAGGACCAGGCCGACGGCGAGCGTGGTCGCCACCGCGCGGTCGCGTGTGCTGCCCACGGTGACCTCGGCTCCGAGCCCGAACAGGGCCGCCTCGAGGAGTGCCAGCAGGCCCAGGTAGCGCGAGCCGTCGCGCAGCAGTCCCGCTCCGGGGACGACGTGCACCACCTCGGCGACGACGTCGACCGCGAACACCCCCGCGAGCGCGATGACCAGGCCGACGGCACCGGTCACGAGCAGGCCGACCGCCGTCCGGCGCTCGGTGACCCGCCACCAGCGCCGGACGCCCAACCCGCAGACGCCCAGCAGCAGCACCAGCGAGATCCACGCCGAGAGCCCGACCCTGCTCGCGGGCACGACCTCGGCGTTCCACACGCCGCCGAGACCGAGCACCGCCAGGGGCGCCGGCATGCTGCCCTCCGGGGAGGCAGCGAACGCCGTCGCGCTCCCGCGCGCCGTCGTCGCGATCCCGGCGTGCAGCGCTCCCGCGACGAGCCAGGGCGCGTTGGCGACGAGCGCGGCGAGCACCACCGCCACGGTGCGCCGGCGACCCTCACCGTGGCGAGGGTCCCCGGCGCCGAACGCGAGCGCCACCCCGGCCGCGGTCAGGCCACCCGAGGCGCTGGTCGCCGCCACCAGCAACCACAGGAACAGGGCGAAGAGGCGCCGTTCCCCCCGGCGCACCCGGGTGGCCGCGTCGACGACCCAGGGCAGGGTGCCGTAGGCCAGCAGCACGGTCCAGTGCCCGAGCAGCAGCCGCTCGGCGACGAAGGGGTTCCAGGCGTACCACGACGTGGCGGCGAGCTGCGCGGTCACCGAGCGTCCCGGCACCAGCCTGCGCCCGCCGGCTCCCGCGAGGACGAGCGCGGCGAGCAGGAGGCCACGCTGGAGCACCGCTCCGGGTACCACGTTGTCGAGGACCGCGACGAGCGCGTCGGAGGGGACCGCCCGCGGCAGCCCCGACCCGAGCCCGAGGAAGTCCGAACGCAGGTCGAGTCGCGGCACGAACACCATGTCGTAGGCGAGCAGGTACCCCCCACGCAGCGTCGGACCCAGCACCATTAGGGCCAGCACCCACGGCCACGCGCGCACCACCAGGCGTTGACGACTCGTCACGGACCCACCCCCCGGGCCGATGCCTGTCCACCGAACGTAGCCCCGGACCCGTCGGCGTGCGGCACACTTCGCAGAACCGCTCGACAGGGCCTCGCCGGGCACCCGAGCACCTATCCTCGAACCGGGAACCCCCCGCACCCTCGATCCCGCTGCCAGGACGGAGCCATGCCTTCATCGCGCGCCACAGCCCTGCGTCCGTCGCGGCTCCCCTCGTGGCTCGTCGGCAGCAGCGTGATCGCCCTGGCGATGG
This sequence comes from uncultured Actinomycetota bacterium, assembly GCA_963709685.1. Lineage (GTDB taxonomy): Bacteria > Actinomycetota > Actinomycetes > Propionibacteriales > Nocardioidaceae > Nocardioides_B. The sequence continues at coordinate 182,050 of CAVPXH010000014.1, read as the reverse complement.
CGGTCATGAACGTCACGACGTACGCCTTCACGATCCTCGCCGCGCGCCTGCTCGGCCCCGCCGAGTACGGCGCGCTCGCGGCCGTCATGGGGCTGCTGCTGGTCGTGAACGTGGTCTCCCTGGGGCTGCAGGCCACCGGTGCACGCCGGGTGTCCGCGGCGACCACGCAGGATGCGGCGCTGCACGCGGAGGTGATGTCGGCCGGCTACCGCTCCGCGCTCGCGCTCGGCGCGCTGGCGCTGGTGCTGGTCCCGGTCGTCACCGCCGCCCTCGACCTGAGCACGTGGATCATCGCGGCGCTGATCGCGGCGACCGCCGTACCGATGACCGTGATGGGTGCCCAGGCGGGCATCCTCCAAGGGGAGCGGCGGTGGTACCCCCTGGCCGGGATCTACCTCTGCGTCGGGGTGGGCCGGCTCGCGGTGGGCGGCGCCACCATGGCGCTGCGCCCGACCGCCGGGGGTGCCATGCTCGGCGTCACGCTCGGGGCGGTGCTGCCGGTCGTGGTCGGCTGGTGGGCGCTTCGCGACCGGCGCGCCGAGCCGACGGCGCGGACCTGGACACGCTGGGCCAGGGGCGGGGTCCTGCACGAGACGCTGCACAACTCGCACGCGCTGCTGGCGTTCTTCGCCCTGTCCAACGCCGACGTCATCATCGCCCGCACCACGTTCGACGAGCACAGCGCGGGTCTGTACGCCGGCGGCCTGATTCTCACCAAGGCGGTGCTGTTCCTGCCCCAGTTCGTCGTGGTGATCGCCTTCCCGTCGATGTCACGAGATCCCGGTGGGCGACGGATGCATCTGCTCAGCGCGGGTCTGGTGCTCGCGATCGGCGCAGTCACCGTCGTCGGTACGGCCCTGCTCTCGCGCATCGCCGTGGAGTTCGTGGGCGGCTCGCAGTACGCCGGTCTTCAAGGCCGGCTGTGGGCGTTCGCCGCTCTGGGCACCGTGCTGGCGCTGCTGCAGCTGATGGTCTACAACGTCGTCGCACGCCAGCACCAGCGCACCGTCCTGGTGATCTGGGCGGCGCTGGCCGTGCTGGTGGCCTGCGCGCCGCTGCTCGGGTCGGTCACGCGACTGCTCACCGCCGTGACCTGCCTGGACACCGCCTTGTTCGTGGTCCTGCTCGCGGCCAGTCTGAGGCGGCGGCCCGTCCGTCGCTGAGCGCGCGACGCTCAGTGCGCGGCGTCGTGCCAGCTGCGCCCTGTTCCGACCGACACGTCGAGGGGCACGGTCAGGTCCGCCGCGCCGCCCATCTGGGTGCGCACCAGCTCCTCGAGCGCCTCGGCCTCCCCGGGCGCCACCTCCAGCACCAGCTCGTCGTGCACCTGCAGCAGCATCCGAGACCGCAGACCGGCGTCGCGGATCGCGGCATCGACCTTGAGCATCGCCACCTTGATGATGTCCGCGGCCGACCCCTGGATCGGGGCGTTCAGCGCCATCCGCTCGGCCATCTCCCGGCGTTGACGGTTGTCGCTGGTCAGGTCGGGGAGGTAGCGGCGCCGGCCCAGGATCGTCTCGGTGAAACCGCACTTGCGCGCCTCGTCGACGATGCCGGCCAGGTAGTCACGCACGCCGCCGAAGGTCTCGAAGTACTCCTCCATCAGGCCACGAGCCTCGCTGGTGTCGATGGCCAGCTGCTGCGAGAGCCCGTAGGCCGACAGCCCGTAGGCCAGGCCGTAGTTCATCGCCTTGATCTTGGCGCGCATCTCCGGGGTCACCTCGGCGGCCTCGACGCCGAACACCCGGGAGGCGGTGACCGAGTGGAAGTCCCGCCCGGAGCGGAAGGCCTCGATCAAGAGGGTGTCCTCGGACAGATGCGCCATGATGCGCATCTCGATCTGGCTGTAGTCCGCGGTCATGAGTGACTCGTAGCCCTCGCCCACCACGAACCCCTCGCGGATGCGCCGACCCTCCTCGGTGCGCACCGGGATGTTCTGCAGGTTCGGGTCGGTCGAGGAGAGCCGACCGGTGGCCGCGATGGTCTGGTTGAACGTGGTGTGGATCCGCCCGTCTGAGGCCACCGTCTTCAGCAGGCCCTCGACGGTCTGCCGCAGCCGCGCCACGTCGCGGTGGCGCAGCAGGTGAAGCAGGAACGGGTGCTCGGTCTTGACGTAGAGCTGCTGCAGCGCGTCCGCGTCGGTGGTGTAGCCGGTCTTGGTGCGCTTGGTCTTGGGCATGCCCAGCTCGTCGAAGAGCACCACCTGCAGCTGCTTGGGCGAACCCAGGTTGATCTCCTTGCCGATCACGTCGAACGCCTCGTCGGCGGCCTTCTTCACCTCGCCGGCGAAGTGGCTCTCGAGGGCCTCCAGGTGGGCGAAGTCGACCGCGATCCCGATCCGCTCCAGCTCGGCGAGGACGTGCACGAGCGGCAGCTCGACCTCCTCGAGCAGCCGGGTCCCGCCACGCTCCTCGAGCTCCTCGTCGAGCGCCGCGGCCAGATCGAGCACCGCCCGCGCCTGGAGCATGGCGCCCTCCCCGGCGGTCTCCTCGCCCACGCTGTCGAGCGTGAGCTGGCCGTCATCGGTGCTCTCTGCCCGCAGCTCGCGGCGCAGGTAGCGCAGCGTCAGGTCGGCCAGGTCGTAGGAGCGCTGGTCCGGACGGGCGAGGTAGGCGGACAGCGCGGTGTCGCGTTGCAGGCCGGCGGGCGTCCACCCCCGGGCCCGCATGGCGAGCATCGGCCCCTTCGCGTCGTGCAGCACCTTGGGGTACGACGGGTCAGCGAGCCAGCCGGCGAGCACCGCGTCGTCCTCGGGCGACAGCTGCTCGGTGTCGATCCGGGCCGCGGCGCCGTCGTGGGAGGCCAGCGCCACGCCGAAGACGTCGCCGCTGCCCGCGCGCCAGGTGCCCTGCACCTGGACCCCGAGCCTCGTGCCGGGGGCGGCGTGCTCCTTCAGCCAACCGGCCAGCTCCCCCGACGCGAGGGTGCGGCCCTCGAGCTCGAAGCCGCCCTCGTCGACCTCCTCCTCCGACTCCAGCGTGGAGAACAGCCGGTCGCGCAGCACCCGGAACTCGAGGCTGTCGAACAGCTTGTGGACCTCCTGGCGGTCCCACGGCTGCACCGCGAGGTCGGCGGGGCCGACCTCGAGGGGAAGGTCGCACACCAACGCGTTGAGGCGCCGGTTGCGGATCACGTCGGCGAGGTGTGCACGGAAGGAGTCACCGGCCTTGCCCTTGATCTGGTCGGCCGAGGCGATGACGTTGTCGAGGCCGTCGTAGGTGGTGATCCACTTCGCGGCCGTCTTCGGCCCGACGCCGGGGACTCCGGGCAGGTTGTCCGAGCTCTCCCCCACCAGGGCGGCCAGCTCGGGGTAGCGGCCGGGCGGGACGCCGTACTTCTCCTCCACCGCTTGCGGCGTCATCCGCGCCAGGTCCGAGACGCCCTTGCGCGGGTAGAGGACCGTGCACTGCTCGCCCACCAGCTGCAGCGAGTCCCGGTCGCCGGTGCAGACCAGGACCTCGAAGCCCTGGTCGACCGCCTGGGTGGTGAGGGTGCCGATGACGTCGTCGGCCTCGTAGCCCTCCTTCTCCACGGTGGTGATCCGCAGGGCGGCGAGCACCTCCTTGACCAGGGACACCTGGCCCTTGAACTCGGACGGCGAGGCGGAGCGGTTGGCCTTGTACTCGGCGTACTCCTCCGCGCGGAAGGTCTCACGCGAGACGTCGAAGGCCACCCCCACGTGCGTGGGCTGCTCGTCGCGCAGCACGTTGATGAGCATGGAGGTGAACCCGTAGACCGCGTTGGTGTGCTGTCCGGTGCTCGTCGAGAAGTTCTCGATCGGCAGGGCGAAGAAGGCGCGGTAGGCCAGCGAGTGACCGTCCAGGAGCAGCAGTCGCGGACGGTCGGACGTGCGCGGCGGGGTCTGATCAGGCACGACCACACCCTAGTCGGGACCGCACCACGGTCCCGCAGGCGTCAGGAGTCGCGCTCCTGTGAGCGACGCTGCGAGCGGCGCTGCGCCAACACCTGGCCGACACTGCGGTGGCTGCGGGAGCCCATCCTGGCGGCCGCGGGCGGCTCGACGGGCATCCGCTGCCGCAAGGCGGCGACCGTGGCCGCGCGGACCACGGCGACCTGGGCGAGCCCCAGGCGTGCCATGAAGCGGTTCGCGTCCCGCGAGGCGCCCGACGCGGCAGCCAGGACGTGCTCGGTGTCCTTCTCCTCGGCCCAGCACACCGCGGACTCCATGAGCGCTCGTCCGACCCCGTGGCGACGCGCACCGTCGCGCACCTGGAGGTGGGCGACGTGCACGCCCATCTCGCTGGCGATCGGGGAGATCGGCGCGCGGAAGAACTGCGCGGCTCCGACGACCTGGCCCTCGAGCACCGCCACCACCAGCCTCTGGTCGCTGTCGGCCGCACAGCGCGCCACGGCCGCGGCGGCCTCTGCCTGCGGGGTGGGCGCCCGGTCGCCGGCGCGCGAGAGGGTGGACCAGATCTCCAGCAGCGCGGCCACGTCCTCGAGAGTGGCGTCGCGCACGTGCACCGGGTTGCGGGACAACGGGCAGGCCCCTTTCCAACCGTCTTGTCGACATCGACGTAGCAAGCGGTCGTCCCCCGGTCACCCGACGCCTGCCACGGCCGGCACGGGCCCCCAGACCTCGGGGATCGGACCGGGATGAGAGATTACGCCTAGAACGGGCGGATCGGTAGCCCACCCGTCCCGAGGTGGAGGAGGTCCCGTGTTCCCCGGAGTCGGCACGCTGGTCAACATCTGCACGGTGCTGATCGGCTCGACCCTCGGCGTGCTCGTCGGCCACCGGCTCGCCCAGCGCACCCGGGACGTGGTCACCGACGGCCTCGGGCTGGTCACCCTGCTCATCGCGGCGTCGTCCGCGAGCGCGGTCAACGACCGTGACTGGTCCGCGGCGGTCGGCTCCAGCGCCCCGACCCTGATCGTGCTCGCGTCGTTGCTGGTCGGCGGGATCATCGGCTCGGTGCTCGGCATCGAGGAGGGCCTGGAGGGCTTCGGCGGCTGGCTGCAGGGCCGGCTGGTGCGCCGGGCCCCGGACCGGGAGGTGAGCGCCGACCGGCAGCGTTTCATCGAGGGCTTCGTCAGCAGCTCGCTGGTGTTCTGCGTCGGCCCTCTCGACCGTCCTCGGCTCGATCAGCGACGGGCTCGGGCACGGTGCGGACCAGCTGTTCTTGAAGGCCGCGCTGGACGGCTTCGCCGCGATCGCCTTCGCCGCCTCCCTGGGCTGGGGGGTCGCCGCCAGCGCCCTGGCGCTGCTGGTCGTGCAGGGGTCGTTGACGGTCCTCGGCGCGCTGCTGGGCAACATCCTGCCGGCGGCGCCCATCGCGGCGCTCACCGCCACCGGTGGGCTGATGCTGGTCGGCGTCGCCCTCCGGCTGCTGCGCATCAAGCAGCTGCCGGTCGGCGACCTGCTGCCCGGCCTGGTGATCGCCCCGGCGCTCACGGCGCTCGTCGCCGCGTTTCGTTGAGCCTCGCCGCGCCGGTCTTGCAGGAATATGGCGCGGATCACAACGATGGCCTTAGGGTGTTCGCCTAGCGAGCGGGACCGGGGGGATCTTCCCGACTGACGCGCGCCCCCGCGCGCTTGTCGTTATGGTTTCGCGAGCCGAAGTGCAAGACGAGGCGACAGGAGTCCCATGCACCCCCGCCCGAAACGCATCGCCGCGCTGCTGTTCGCGCTGCTGCTCAGCGTTCTCATCACAACAGGAGGCGGCGCCGCGTCGGCGGCTCCCGGTCCGCCTCGCCGCGGCTGACTCCTGCGTCAAGCCGCCCCCGCGCAACGACGACACCATCCACATCCAGGGCTGCCTCACCGACCGTCGGGAGACACCGCCGAAACCGGTCCCCGACGTGAAGATCAGCGTCCAGGACCAGGCCGGCAACGTCGTCGGCCAGGGCACCAGCGACAACACCGGCACGTTCGACATCCCGCTGCCGGGCAAGTCGATCGACAACCTCGGCAAGACCTTCACCATCCACATCGACACCGCGAGCCTGCCCCAGGGAGCCGCCCTGGCCAACCCGAAGCAGGTCTCGCTGAAGGTCCGGCTCAAGCTCGACTCCGACGTCTTCGTGACCTTCCCCATCGGCGACGCCCCGGGGGCGGCACGGGCAAGCTCACCCAGGCCCTCCAGCTCGCGGTGGGCGGCCTGGTGTTCTCGCTGCTGCTGGCGATGGCCTCGCTGGGACTGTCGATGATCTTCGGTACGACGGGCCTGACGAACTTCGCCCACGGCGAGCTGATCACGTTCGGCGCGGTCGTGGCCTTCGGGATCGACTCGTTGCCGGGCAACATCACGGTCGGCGGCGTCAACATCACGATGGCGACCGCCGTACTCGTGGCCCTCGTCGCGTCGACGGCGTTCGGCTGGCTCCAGGACAAGATCTTGTGGCGGCCGCTGCGGCGGCGTGGCACCGGCCTGATCGCCGCGATGATCGTCAGCATCGGCCTGTCGATCTTCCTGCGCAACGTGTACCAGTACCTCGCCGGCGCCGACAACCACAACTACTCGCAGTGGACCAGCCCCGAGCCGTGGCACATCGGCTCCATCCTGATCACGCCGAAGGACGTCGGGGTGATCGTGTTCTCCGCGATCGTGCTCATCCTGGTCACCCTCGCTGTGCAGAAGACCAAGATCGGCAAGGCGACCCGCGCGGTCGCCGACAATCCCGCCCTGGCGTCGTCGTCGGGGATCAACGTCGACCGCGTCATCTCGGTGGTGTGGTCGGTCGGCGCCGGGCTGGCCGGCCTGTCGGGCGTACTGCTCGGTATGACGCAGGGCTTCGACTACCAGGTCGGCTTCAAGATCCTGCTGCTGGTGTTCGCCGCGGTGATCCTCGGCGGGCTCGGCAGCGTCTGGGGCGCGCTGCTCGGCTCCCTGATCATCGGGATCTTCATCGAGGTCTCGACGCTGTTCATCCCCGCGGAGCTGAAGTTCGCCGGGGCGCTGCTCGTCCTGATCATCGTGCTGTTGGTCCGTCCGCAGGGTCTGCTCGGTCGCGCCGAGCGGGTCGGCTGAGCCGAGGAGAGAGAACATGGACTGGGGAAGCATCCTGAGCCAGGCCCTGCAGCAGGGGCTCGGACCGACCGCCGTGGTCTACGCGCTCGCGGCCATCGGCCTCAACATCAACTTCGGCTACACAGGCCTGCTGAACTTCGGTGAGGCCGGCTTCATGGCGATCGGCGGATACACCATGGCCGCCTTCATCGCCACCTGGAACCTGCCGTTCTGGCTGGCCATCCTGGCCGGACTGTTCTTCACCACGGTGCTCGCGTTCCTGCTCGGCATCCCGACCCTGCGGCTGCGCGCGGACTACCTCGCGATCGTGACGATCGCGGCGTCGGAGATCATCCGGTTCACGCTCGGATCGGTGACACTGCTGAAGTGGTTCGGCGGCCAGGACGGACTGATCCACTTCGAGGACGCGTTCGCCCACGCGAACCCGTTCCACAGCAAGGTCGACCTGGGCATCGTGGCCTGGCGTCCGTACGACTTCTGGGTCCTCTTCATCGGCTGGATCATCGTCGCTGTCGGCTGCGTCCTGGTCTGGCTGCTGATGCGGGCGCCGTGGGGGCGGGTGCTCAAGGGCATCCGCGAGGACGAGGACGCGGTGCGCAGCCTCGGCAAGAACGTGTACGCCTACAAGATGCAGTCGCTGGTGCTCGGTGGCCTCTTCGGAGCCATCGCCGGGTTCTTCGTGGCACTGCAGCACACCAACATGAACCCCACCTGGGTCGCGACCGACACCACCTTCTTCGCCTACACCGTGCTGCTTCTCGGCGGTGCGGCGCGGGTGCTCGGGCCGGTCGTCGGATCCATCATCTTCTGGTTCCTGATCAGCCTGCTGGACCTGGTCTTCGACGCCGGTACGTCCGGTTCGAACCCGATCATCCCGGACTGGCTGATGAACAACCAGCAGGCAAGCCTGATGCGGTTGATCTTCATGGGTCTGGCGCTGATGCTGCTGATGATCTATCGACCACAGGGAATCTTCGGGGACCGAAGGGAGCTGGCGATCGATGCCCGCTGACACCACCACTCCGACGGGCGAGGGCGACGACGTGACGCAGACCGTCTCGCCGAGCGCCGCGCGCGCCTCACTGGCCAACCTCGCCCACGAGCCGGGCGTGCCGAAGCAGGACCCGATCGTCGTCGCCGACCACGTCACCCGGCAGTTCGGTGGCCTCACCGCCGTCGACGTCGAGCACGTGGAGATCCAGCGCGGCGTGATCACCGCACTGATCGGCCCCAACGGTGCGGGGAAGACGACGTTCTTCAACCTGCTGACCGGCTTCGACAAGCCGCAGACCGGGTCCTGGTCGTTCAACGGCCGCCAGCTCGCCGGTGTCCCGGCCTTCCGGGTCGCCCGGATGGGGATGATCCGTACCTTCCAGCTGACCAAGGTGCTCGCCAAGCTGTCGGTGATCGAGAACATGCGCCTCGGTGCCACCGGCCAGACCGGCGAACGTTTCTTCGGCGGCCTCTTCCACCTCTGGGGTGGCCAGGAGCGCAAGATCACCGAGAAGGCGGACGCGCTGCTCGAGCGGTTCCTGCTGGACAAGAAGCGCGAGGATTTCGCCGGCACCCTCTCCGGCGGCCAGCGCAAGCTCCTGGAGATGGCGCGCGCGTTGATGGCCGACCCGGAGCTGGTGATGCTCGACGAGCCGATGGCCGGCGTGAACCCGGCGCTGAAGCAGTCTCTGCTCGGCCACGTGAAGTCGTTGCGTGACGAGGGACGGACCGTCCTGTTCGTCGAGCACGACATGGACATGGTGCGCGACATCTCGGACTGGGTCATCGTCATGGCCCAGGGCAAGGTCATCGCCGAGGGTCCGCCGGACTCCGTGATGGGCGACCAGCGCGTCATCGACGCCTACCTCGGCTCCCACCACGACCAGGACCTGAGCGAGGAGATGGAGGACGTGGTGCTCTCCGAGGCGCAGCAGGAGATCGACCACGACGCGGAGGCCCGAAAGGACAGGCACCATGACTGAGGCGACCACCGAGGACGTCGAGCGCAGCGAGCATCTGAAGGCGGCCGAAGGCGCGGTGCTCCGCGCCGACAACCTCGTCGCCGGCTACCTGCCCGGAGTGAACATCCTCAACGGCTCGGACCTCTACTGCCAGGAGAACGAGCTCGTCGGCATCATCGGACCCAACGGTGCCGGCAAGTCCACGCTGCTCAAGGCGTTGTTCGGGCTGGTGAAGATCCGCTCCGGCTCGGTCACCCTGAAGGGCCGGGACATCACCAACGAGCGCGCGGACTCGCTGGTCACCAAGGGGATCGGCTTCGTGCCCCAGACCAACAACGTGTTCCCGTCGCTGACCATCCAGGAGAACCTGGAGATGGGGGTCTACCAACGGCCGAAGTCGTTCAAGAAGCGCTTCGAGTTCGTCGGTGACCTCTTCCCCGCGCTGATCGACCGTCGCAACCAGCGGGCCGGCTCGCTGTCCGGAGGCGAGCGACAGATGGTGGCGATGGGCAGGGCACTGATGATGGAGCCGTCGGTGCTGCTGCTCGACGAGCCCTCGGCGGGCCTCTCCCCGGTGATGCAGGACGAGGTGTTCGTGCAGACCCGGCGAATCAACCGTGCGGGCGTCTCGGTGATCATGGTGGAGCAGAACGCCCGCCGGTGCCTGCAGATCGCCGACCGCGGCTACGTCCTCGACCAGGGTCGCAACGCCTACACCGGCTCCGGCAAGGACCTGGCCAACGACCCCAAGGTCATCCAGCTCTACCTCGGCACGCTCGCCAAGTAGCCGGCATCGGCTAGCCGAGGCCACCAGCGGGGCCCGACCGACCGGTCGGCCGCTGCTGTGCGCGCCGGCAGAGGTTGGTCGCCCTGCTCCGGGGCGGTTCCCTGGCCCGCCCGGCGGCGTGACACGACCGGCGGGTGGTCCCTGCGGTGGCCCGCCCGGTGGAGTGGTCCCTGCCGGGCGGCGCGCCCTGCGAAGACGTCCCCTGGCCCGCCCCAGTGAAGTGACCTGCCGGCCGGCAGCTCGCCACGACGGTGGGCACAGGGCGGGCTGCGACCGTGACGCTCGCCGATCTGCGCGGACGTGCCCGGCGCTCTGCGAGGCGGGGCAGTCGGGATGACTCCTGAGGGCTCGAGCGCCGCCCCAGGCGCTTCCGCGCTCCGCCAAGGGCCGCACGAGGCTCCGGGGGTCCCGCAAGAGGCCCCCGGGGCCGTCAGGAGGGGCGCAGACGCGCCAGGGAGGCGCCAGGGCGCGCCAGGAGAGTGGACCGGGGGGCTCGGAGGGGCGAGAGGGGCCAGGTGGGGGAACCGGAGGCCGCCAGCGGCCCCGAGGGCGCGCGCCCAGGAGAGGGATCGGAGGCGGCGGCTCGAGGGGCTCCGGCTCCGGCTCCGGCTCCGGCTCCGGCTCCGGCTCCGGCTCCGGCTCCGGCGACCCTCTCAGGGACGGCGTCGGGCGCCCGGTGGCCAGGACGCGCGCGGCGTGGACGCCGTACACACGGGAAACGAAAGGAGGGCCCGGCCAGCAGGCCGGACCCTCCTCGCGCAGTCAGCGGATCAGATCACACCGGTCACGTACTTGACGTTGTGGTAGGTGTTGTCCGCGCTGTACTCGAAGATGCCGATGGTCGCCTTGGTGGGGCTACCGGTCGGACCGAGGTCGCAGGGGCCGGACACACCGTCGTAGTCGATGTTCTTGCCCTGCTTGATGAGCGCGTCGCACTGCTTGAACGACGTGCACTTCTCGCCGTCCTTGGAGATGTCGATGATGTGCGGGCCGTAGACCGTGGCGTCGTCGGACTTGGCCTCCTCCACCGCGAGCGCGACCATCGTGGTCGCGTCGTACGACTCAGGACCGTAGGTGAAGTCCTTGAGGTTCGGGTTCGCCTTCAACATGCGCTGCTTGAAGCTGCTGGTCAGCTCCGCGCCCGGGTACGTCGCCTTGACGCCCTTCAGCGTCCCCTTCGGGAAGTCGCCGGAGTAGTCGGCGGTGTTGCCGTCGACGAAGTAGACCTGCTGGTCCTGGGGACCGATGCCCTTCGCGATCATGGTCGGGATGATCTTCGTCGTCTCGTTGAACGCGATGAGCACCACGGCGTCGGGCTTGGTCGCGGCGATCTGGTTCACCTCGGCGGTGAAGTTGGTGGCGTCCGCGGCGTAGAGCACCTTCGCTGCCACCGTCCCGCCGCCGGCCTTGATGCCCTTGGCCACCTGCGAGGCGAGCAGTTCGCCGTAGGAGTCCTGACGGGCCAGGATCGCGACGTTGGTGTGACCGTCACCGAGCACCGTGTTCGCCATCACCGCGCCCTGCAGGACGTCGGACGGCGCCGTGCGGAAGTACAGGTTGTGCGGGTCGGTCTTCGGCTGGTCGAAGGCCGGCGAGGTGTTCGCGGGGGAGAACTCCGCGACACCGGCGTCGGTGATCTTGTTGATGACCGACAGCGACACACCGGAGGCCGCCGCGCCGATCACGACGTCGGCATTGGCGGCGAGCAGCTTGTCGACCTGCGCGCCGGCGATGTCGGGCGTACCGTCACCGGAGTCGGCCTTCTTCTGCTGCACCGGCTTGCCGAGGACACCACCGGCGGCGTTGATGTCGGCGACCGCGGCGTCCACGCCCGCGAACTCCGGCGGACCGAGGAACGCCAGGTCACCGGTCTGCGGCAGCAGTGTGCCGATGGTCAGGACCCCGTTGCCCTTGCTGGACGTCGGAGAGCTCGCGGCTGCGCTCGGGCTCGTCGACCCGCTCTCCGTGCCCCCCGCGTTGTTCGAGGAGTTGCTGCTGTTGCCGCCGCAGGCGGTCAGGGCCAGCGACGCTGTCGCCAGGACCATGGCCGCGCGCCACGTGCGGTTGGGACGAATCAAAGGAGCCTCCGTAAAGGGAGTCTGAGCGGCCTCCCCCCTCCGGTGCGGAGCGCCGCCATCTGCATGGTGACAGCGAACTTAGCGGCAAAGCGCGGCCATGTTGGGACCTGACGCAATTTTGGACCGCGGTCGTTGCCGTTTCGTGACCTGTGAGACTAGTCACCGCAGGGCTGCGTCAGGACTCTGTCGACGGACCGGTCAACGACGGTCCGTGCGCGATGACGCCGTCGGCGACCTGGCGCATCGACAGGCGCAGGTCCATGGCCGTCTTCTGGATCCAGCGGAAGGCCTCCGGCTCGGTGAGCTCCAGCTGTCGCTGCAGCAGGCTCTTCGCCCGATCCACGGCCTTGCGCGTCTCCAGCCTCTCGGTGAGGTCCGCGACCTCCGTCTCGAGCATCCGCACCTCGGCGAAACGGCTCACCGCCATCTCCACTGCCGGCACCAGGTCATGCTTGGTGAAGGGCTTCACCAGGTAGGCCATCGCGCCGGCGTCCCGAGCCCGCTCGACGAGGTCGCGCTGGCTGAAGGCGGTCAGGATCACCACGGGCGCGATGCGCTGCTCGGCGATGCGCTGCGCGGCCGAAATACCGTCCAGCTTGGGCATCTTGACGTCGAGCACGACGAGATCCGGCCGCTCCCGCTCGGCGAGCTCCACCGCCGTCTGCCCGTCCGCGGCCTGCCCCACGACGTCGTACCCCTCCTCGGCGAGCATCTCGGCGAGGTCCAGGCGGATCAGCGCCTCGTCCTCGGCGATGACGACGCGGCGGGGCGGTCGGTCGGGAAGGTCAGCCACACGGCAAGGCTATCCGCCCGTCCCGGCCGGGCGCGGGGCGGTCAGGCGCTGCGGCTCACGCGGGCCCGCCGGTCGGCGAGATAGAGCTCCACCTCCTGGCGCTCCACGTGCCGCTGCGCCAGCTCCGTGGCCGCCGTACGAGCGTTGACGATGGAGCGCCCCGGTCCCAACAGCGCCTCGAGGAACCTCAACATGGCAGTCACCGCAATCCCCACAGAACGTGACCTGTCTCGGGAAGTCTATGACCTGCGGAGACTTGGGGACCAACTGTCCAGACCGCGAGAACGGCGAGTGTCCGTTTCGGGCTGTCGCGGAGGCGTCGGTCACGGCCGGTCGCCGCTGGTATACGGTAGGCCCGGCCCAAGCGCCCCGGTAGTCCAATCGGCAGAGACAGTGGTCTCAAACACCATCCAGTGTGGGTTCGAGTCCCACCCGGGGCACCGCTGTGCAGCGTTCCGACGAGCGCGTCATCACGACGTCGGGGGCGTTCCGCTGGGCCGGCGGTAGGCCGGTGCCACCCCGTTGATCGCATCACCCATCCGGTGGATGCGCAGCGCGTTCGTGGACCCCGGGATGCCCGGAGGGCTGCCGGCGATGATCACGACCAGGTCGCCCTCCGAGACGCGGTTGATGCGCAGCAGCGCCTCGTCGACCTGGCGGACCATCTCGTCGGTGTGCTCGACGGGCGGCGCCTTGAACGTCTCGACGCCCCACGACAGCGACAGCTGCGAGCGCACCGCTGCGACCGGGGTGAAGGCGAGCATCGGGATGGCGCCGCGGTAGCGCGACAGGCGCCGGGCCGAGTCGCCGCTCTGGGTGAAGGCCACGAGATACCTCGCGCCGACGCGCTCGGCCACTTCCGCCGCCGCCTTGGCGATCACGCCTCCGCGGGTGCGCGGCTGCCAGTCGATCGCGGTCATACGGGCGAGCCCGTGGTCCTCGGTGGACTCGATGATGCGCGCCATCGTCCGCACGGTCTCGATGGGGTACTTGCCCACGCTGGTCTCCCCCGACAGCATGACCGCGTCGGCGCCGTCGAGGACCGCGTTGGCGACATCGGAGGCCTCGGCCCTCGTGGGCCGGGGACTGCTGATCATGGACTCCAGCATCTGGGTGGCCACGATCACCGGCTTCGCGTGGCGCCGCGCCACGTCGATGACCTGCTTCTGCAAGAACGGCACGTCCTCCAGCGGGCACTCCACGCCCAGGTCGCCGCGGGCGACCATGAAGCCGTCGAAGGCGTCGACGATCTCCTCGATGTTCTCGATCGCCTGCGGCTTCTCGATCTTGGCGATGACGGGCAGGAACACGCCCTCCTCGCGCATGATCTCGCGGACGTCGTCGGCGTCGGCCGCCGAGCGCACGAACGACAGCGCGATGAAGTCCACGGTGAGATGCAGCGCCCACCGCAGGTCCTCCTTGTCCTTCTCCGACAATGCCGGCACGGAGACCGCGACGCCGGGGAGGTTGATGCCCTTGTGGTCGCTGATCGGGCCGGCGACCACGACGCGGGTCACCACGTCGGTGTCGTCGACCTTGAGGACCTCGAGGCGTACCCGGCCGTCGTCGATGAGGATCGGGTCCCCTTCGGCGACGTCGCCGGGGAGGCCCTGGTACGTCGTCGAGCAGCACATGGCGTCGCCGTCCACGTCGCGCGTGGTGATGGTGAACTGCTGGCCCTCCTCGAGGTGGTAGGGCCCGCCGGGCACGGTGCCGAGGCGGATCTTCGGCCCTTGCAGGTCGGCGAAGATGCCCACCCCGTGGCCGCTGGCGTCCGCAGCCTCCCGGACCATCCGATAGACGTGCTCGTGGTCGTCGTACGTGCCGTGGCTGAGGTTCATCCGCGCCACGTCCATGCCGGCGTCGACGAGCTCGCGAATCCGTTCCGGGCTGGAGGTCGCGGGGCCGAGGGTGCACACGATCTTTGCTCTACGCACGGGTTCGACCCTACTGGGCTACTCGTGAGTCACCGACCTCGCCGCTGGATCGTTCCAATATGCGGCCCAATTAACACGGTCCCGTGCCAAACCGGCGGTGGGACCGCCGGGCGGCGGGTGGGCGCGCGAGGATCAGACGACGAGGGGCCGGTCGGTCGGGAGGATCGGCGAGGGCAGGGTGGTCCCGCCGCGCAGGTACCGGTCCACGCCGGCGGCCGCCGCACGGCCCTCGGCGATCGCCCACACGATCAGCGACTGGCCGCGGCCCGCGTCCCCGGCGACGAAGACGCCCGGGACCGAGGACATGTAGCCCTTGTCCCGCTTGATGTTCCCGCGCTCGTCGAGATCGACGCCGAGCTGCGCGACCACACCGTCCTGCTCGGGTCCGGTGAAGCCCATCGCGAAGAGCACGAGCTCGGCCGGGATCTCCCGCTCGGAGCCCTCGACCTCGGCGAAGCGGCCGTCCTTCATCTCCACCTCGACCAGGCGCAGGGCA
This sequence comes from uncultured Actinomycetota bacterium, assembly GCA_963709685.1. Lineage (GTDB taxonomy): Bacteria > Actinomycetota > Actinomycetes > Propionibacteriales > Nocardioidaceae > Nocardioides_B. The sequence goes on along the minus strand of CAVPXH010000014.1, from coordinate 167,012 downwards.
CGGACGTTGCCCTGCTCGTCGCCGAGGAACTCCTTGGTGGACACCGCGTAGACGCGCTCGCCGCCCTCCTCGTGCGCCGAGGAGACCCGGAACGTCATCGGGTACGTCGGCCACGGCTGGCCGGCCGGGCGCGCCTCACCGGGCCGCGGCATGATCTCGAGCTGGGTCACCGACGCGGCCCCCTGGCGGTGCGCCGTGCCGAGACAGTCCGCACCGGTGTCACCGCCGCCGATGATCACCACGTGCTTGTCCGTGGCGAGGATCTGGTCGGCGACCTCCTCACCGAGGCTGGCCCGGTTCGACTGCGGGAGGTACTCCATCGCCTGATGGATCCCGCCCAGCTCCCGGCCGGTGAGCGGCAGGTCACGCGGCTTGGTGGACCCGATGGCCAGCACCACAGCGTCGAACCGCTCGACCAGCTGCCGGCCGGTCACGTCCCCGCCCACGTCCACGCCGGCGCGGAAGACGGTGCCCTCACGCCGCATCTGGTCCAGCCGACGCTCGAGGTACGTCTTCTCCATCTTGAACTCGGGGATGCCGTAGCGCAGCAGGCCCCCGACCTTGTCGGCGCGCTCGTAGACGGCCACGGTGTGCCCCGACCGGGTGAGCTGCTGCGCGGCAGCGAGGCCCGCGGGGCCGGAGCCCACGACCGCGACGGTCTTGCCGGTCAGCCATTCCGGGGGCTGCGGCTCGACGTACCCGGCGTCCCACGCCCTGTCGGCGATGGCGACCTCCACGTTCTTGATCGTGACCGGGTCCTGGTTGATGCCGAGCACGCAGGCCGTCTCGCACGGCGCCGGACACAGCCGCCCGGTGAACTCAGGGAAGTTGTTGGTCGCGTGCAGGCGCTCGATGGCACCCTTCCAGTCGTCGCGCCAGACCAGGTCGTTCCACTCGGGGATCAGGTTGCCCAGCGGGCAGCCCTGGTGGCAGAACGGGATGCCGCAGTCCATGCACCGGCTGGCCTGGGTGCTGATGATCGGCAGCAGCGACCGGCCGGCGCCGCCGGGGTACACCTCGGCCCAGTCGTGGACCCGCTCCTCGACGGGGCGGCGCTGCGCGACCTCGCGGCCGTGCTTGAGGAAGCCTCGGGGGTCAGCCATCGACACAGCCCTCCAGAATCGCGGACGTCAGCTGGGCAGCGGGCGGAGTCACCTCACCCATGGAGAGCCTCCATCATCTTGGTCGCGATCTCGTCCTCCTCGAGGCCCTCTTCCTCGGCCTCGGTCTTGGCGGCGAGCACGCGCTTGTAGTCGGTGGGCATGACCTCGGTGAACCTGGCCCGGGCATTCGGCCAGTCGGCGAGCAGCTCCTCGGCGACGCCGGAGCCGGTCTCCTCCCAGTGGCGGCGCACCAGGCCCTCGAGCTCCTCGGCGGCGGGACCGGTCACCGGGGCCAGCTCGACGAGCTCGGTGTTGACCCGCTGCGGGTCGAGGTCCAGGACGAACGCCACTCCCCCGGACATGCCGGCGGCGAAGTTGCGCCCGGTGCGACCGAGCACGACGACGCGGCCGCCCGTCATGTACTCGCAGCCGTGGTCGCCGACGCCCTCCACGACGGCGGTCGCGCCGGAGTTGCGGACGCAGAAGCGCTCCCCGACCTGACCGCGCAGGTAGATCTCGCCGGAGGTCGCACCGTAGCCGATGACGTTCCCCGCGATGATCTGCTCGGCCGCCTCGAACGTCGACGACCGGTCCGGGCGTACGACGATCCTCCCGCCCGACAGACCCTTGCCGACGTAGTCGTTGGCGTCGCCCTCCAGCCGCAGGGTGACGCCCCGCGGCACGAACGCGCCGAACGACTGCCCGGCCGAGCCGGTGAGCGTCAGGTCGATCGTGCCGTCGGGCAGCCCCTCGCCCTTGTAGCGCTTGGTGACCTCGTGACCGAGGATGGCGCCCACGGTCCGGTGCACGTTGCGGATCGCCAGCTGCGCGCGCACCGGCTCGCCGCGCTCCAGGGCGGGCTCGGCCAGCGGCACCAGCTCGGTGACGTCGAGGGACTTCTCCAGGCCGTGGTCCTGGCCGGTGGTGCGGTGCAGCGCGGCACCCTCCGGCAGCGACGGCACGTGCAGGATCGGCGTCAGGTCGAGCCCGGCCGCCTTCCAGTGGTTCACGGCGCGTTCGACGTCGAGGACCTCGGCGTGACCGACGGCCTCGTCGAGCGTGCGGAAGCCCAGCTCGGCGAGCAGCTCGCGGACCTCCTCGGCGATGTACTCGAAGAAGTTCACCACGAACTCCGGCTTGCCGGTGAAGCGTTCACGCAGCACCGGGTTCTGCGTCGCCACGCCCACCGGGCAGGTGTCGAGGTGGCACACCCGCATCATGATGCAGCCGGAGACCACCAGCGGGGCGGTCGCGAAGCCGAACTCCTCCGCGCCGAGCAGCGCGGCGATGACCACGTCGCGACCGGTCTTGAGCTGGCCGTCGGTCTGCACCACGATCCGGTCGCGCAGGCCGTTGAGCAGCAGCGTCTGCTGGGTCTCGGCAAGGCCGAGCTCCCACGGGCCACCCGCGTGCTTGAGCGAGGTCAGCGGCGAGGCGCCGGTGCCACCGTCGTGCCCGGAGATGAGGACCACGTCGGCGTGCGCCTTGGACACACCCGCGGCCACCGTACCGACCCCTACCTCGGAGACGAGCTTGACGTGCACCCGTGCCGAGGGGTTGGCGTTCTTGAGGTCGTGGATCAGCTGCGCCAGGTCCTCGATCGAGTAGATGTCGTGGTGCGGCGGCGGACTGATCAGGCCCACCCCCGGCGTGCTGTGCCGGGTCTTGGCCACCCACGGGTACACCTTGTGCCCGGGCAGCTGGCCGCCTTCGCCGGGCTTGGCGCCCTGCGCCATCTTGATCTGGATGTCGTCGGAGTTGGTGAGGTACTCCGCGGTCACGCCGAAGCGCCCGGACGCGACCTGCTTGATCGCGCTGCGGCGTTCCGGGTCGTAGAGCCGGTCGGGGTCCTCGCCCCCCTCACCGGTGTTGGACTTGGCGCCCAGCCGGTTCATGGCGATCGCCAGCGTCTCGTGCGCCTCGCGGCTGATCGAGCCGTAGGACATCGCGCCGGTGGAGAAGCGCTTCACGATCTCCGAGACCGGCTCGACCTCGGCGAGCGGCACCGGCGGACGGGCGTCCTTGAACCGGAACAGGCCCCGCAGCGTCATCAGCCGCTCGGACTGCTCGTTGACCCGGGCGGTGTACTGCTTGAAGACGTCGTAGCGGCCGGTGCGCGTGGAGTGCTGCAGCCGGAACACCGTCTCGGGATCGAACAGGTGCGGCTCGCCCTCGCGGCGCCACTGGTACTCCCCGCCGACCTCGAGGGACCGGTGCGCCGGCGGCAGGCCGTCGACCGGGTAGGCCTTGCGGTGGCGCTGGGCCACCTCCTCGGCGATGATGTCGATGTCGACGCCGCCGAGCTTGCTGGTGGTGCCGGTGAAGTACTTGTCCACCAGCGGCTGCGCCAGACCGACCGCCTCGAAGATCTGGGCTCCGGTGTACGACGCGACCGTCGAGACGCCCATCTTGCTCATCACCTTGAGCACGCCCTTGCCCAGCGACTTGACCAGGTTCCGCACCGCGAGCTGCGGGTCGATCTGGACGTAGTAGCCGTCCCGGGCGAGGTCCTCGACGGTCTCCATCGCCAGGTAGGGGTTCACCGCCGCGGCGCCGTACCCGATGAGCAGGGCGACGTGGTGCACCTCCCGGACGTCACCGGCCTCGACGACCATCCCGACCTGGGTGCGGGTCTTCTCGCGCACCAGGTGGTGGTGGACCGCGCCGGTGAGCAGCAGGGACGGGATCGGGGCGAGCTCGGCGGTGGAGTGCCGGTCGGAGAGCACGATGATGCGGGCGCCCTCGGCGATCGCAGCCGACACCTCGGCGCAGACCTCGTCGATCCGCTCCGCCAGGGCCTTGCCGCCACCCTCGACGTCGTACAGCCCGCGGACCACGTGGGTCATGAACCCGGGCATGTCGCCGTCGCGGTTGATGTGGCGGATCTTGGCCAGCTCGTCGTTGTCGATGACCGGGAAGGGCAGCACGACCTGCCGGCACGAGGCCGGCGTCGGCTCCAGCAGGTTCATCTCCGGGCCGATCGTGCCCGACAGCGAGGTGACCAGCTCCTCGCGGATCGCGTCCAGCGGCGGGTTGGTCACCTGCGCGAACAGCTGCGCGAAGTAGTCGAACAGCAGCCGCGGCCGGTCCGAGAGCGCCGCGATCGGCGTGTCGGTCCCCATCGACCCGATCGGCTCCGCGCCGGTCTTGGCCATCGGGGTGAGGATGATCCGCTTCTCCTCCTCGGAGTAGCCGAAGATCTGCTGGCGACGGGTCACCGAGGCGTGGGTGTGCACGATGTGCTCGCGCTCGGGCAGGTCCTCGAGGCGGATCAGCCCGGCGTGCAGCCACTCGTCGTACGGGTGCTCGCCCGCCAGCCCGGACTTGATCTCCTCGTCCTCGATGATCCGGTGCTCGGAGGTGTCGACCAGGAACATCCGTCCCGGCTGCAGCCGGCCCTTGCGGACCACGGTCGCCGGGTCGAGGTCCAGCACGCCGACCTCGGAGGCCATCACCACCAGCCCGTCGGCGGTGACCCAGTAGCGGCTGGGGCGCAGGCCGTTGCGGTCGAGCACCGCGCCGACTTGGGTGCCGTCGGTGAAGACGACCGCCGCCGGACCGTCCCACGGCTCCATCATCGAGGCGTGGAACTCGTAGAACGCGCGCCGCTGCGGGTCCATCTCGGCGTGGTTCTCCCACGCCTCGGGGATCATCATCAACACCGCGTGCGGCAGCGAGCGCCCACCCATGTGCAGCAGCTCGAGCACCTCGTCGAAGGAGGCGGAGTCCGAGGCTCCGGGAGTGCACACCGGGTACAGCCGGCTCAGGTCACCGGGGATCAGCTCGCTGTCCAGCAGCGCCTCCCGCGCCCGCATCCAGTTGCGGTTGCCCATGACCGTGTTGATCTCGCCGTTGTGGGCAATGAACCGGAAGGGATGGGACAGCGGCCAGCTCGGGAAGGTGTTGGTGGAGAAGCGCGAGTGCACGACCGCGATGGCCGACTCCATGCGCTCGTCGACCAGGTCCGGGTAGAAGTGGTCGAGCTGGTCGGTGGTGAGCATGCCCTTGTAGGCGATGGTGCGCGAGGACAGCGAGGGGAAGTAGACGTTGGTCTCCCGCTCGGAGCGCTTGCGCAGGCAGAAGGCCAGGCGCTCGAGCGCCATGCCGACCTGGCGGCCGCTGGTGGCGGTCACGAACAGCTGGCTGAACGTGGGCATGACGCTCAGCGCGGTGGCGCCCAGCATCGACGGGTCGGTGGGCACGTCGCGCCAGCCGAGGACGGTCATCCCCTCCTCGTCGGCGATCTCCTCGATCCGCCGGCGGGTCTTGTCGACCTCCTCCGCGGTGCCGGGCAGGAACGCGGTGCCCACGGCGTACGCGCCGGCGACCGGGAGCTCGAAGCCGAGCTCCGAGGTGACCTCCCGGAAGAACCGGTCGGGCACCCCCAAGAGGATGCCCGCACCGTCACCCGAGTCGGGTTCGGCGCCGGTGGCTCCTCGGTGCTCGAGGTTGCGCAGGGCGGTGATCGCCTGGGCAACGATGTCGTGACTGGCGACACCGGTCAGGGTGGCGACGAAGGCAACACCACAGGCGTCGTGCTCGTGGAGTCCGTCGTACAGCCCCTGGGGCGGCGGGAACGCTTGCATGAGGCATCCTCCCGTCGTCGTGGCACCGGCTCACCTGACGGAGCCGGGCTCTCAGCGAAAGATTGCGCGGGACGACATTGGCCCATGCGGGAGTGAAAGCCTACAGCACGACACGCCTGCGTCGCTCCCACGACGAGACGGTGAACGTCACACTACGGGCGGTTCGTGGTGGGTCCGCCCCTCCTGGACCGGTTCCCGGCCTTCGAGGTAGACCGACTTCTCTCGCCCGGGGCGCAGCCGTGCCGACAGCACGAAGAACATCAGCGCCGCGAGGAACACGCCCAGGGACGTCCAGTCGTTGAGGCGCAGGCCGAGGACATGGTTCGCGTGGTCGATGCGGAGATACTCGATCCAGCCGCGACCCACCGTGTAGGCCATCACGTAGAGCGCGAACGCCCGCCCGTGGCCGAGCCGGAACCGCCGGTCGGCCCAGATCACCAGCAGCGCGACCCCGATGTCCCACAGCGACTCGTAGAGGAACGTGGGGTGGTACGTCGCGAACTGCTCGTAGCCCACCGGCCGGTGCGCCGGGTCGATGTAGAGGCCCCACGGCAGCGTGGTCGGCTTGCCGAACAGCTCCTGGTTGAACCAGTTGCCCCAGCGGCCGATCGCCTGCGCCAGGACGATCCCCGGCGCGAGGGCGTCGGCGAAGGGGGGCAGCCGGATGCCGGCGCGGCGGCAGCCGATCCACGCGCCGACCGCCCCGAGTGCGATCGCGCCCCAGATGCCCAGACCGCCCTGCCAGATGTAGAGCGCCGCCACCGGGTTGGCACCCTTGGTGAAGTAGAGCTCGGGGTCGGTGATCACGTGGTAGACACGCCCGCCGATGATCCCGAACGGGACCGCCCAGATCGCGACGTCGCCGACCGTGCCCGGCCTTCCACCCCGCGCCACCCACCGGCGCTCCCCCACCCAGATGGCGGCGAGGATGCCGGCGATGATGCACAGCGCGTAGGCGCGGATCGGGAACGGCCCCAGGTGCCAGACCCCTTGGCCGGGGCTGGGGATCGAGGCGAGGATCACCGTGCTCCTCCTCTCGGCACCCCGTGGTCGAGGACGGTCGTGACGTCCTCGACGATCTCGCGCACGGACGTCCCCGCGGTCCCGGCCACGGGCACGGTCCCGTCCGGGAGCCTCCCGTCCACCTGGATCCCGTGGGCGACCCCGTAGCCGCCGGACGGCAGCTTCGTGCCGTTCTCGAGGGGCAACCCCAATGCCGTGTCCTCGCGCGCCCTACCCACGGACACCCTCCGCGAGCTGGCGGGTCAGCGTCGCCACCGCGTCGAGACCGGCCCGGCGGTCCTCCCCGGCCTCGAGGAGGCGACGGACGAACGCCGACCCGACGATCACCCCGTCGGCGAACCGGGCCACCTCCGCGGCCTGGGTCCCGTTCGAGACCCCGAGCCCCACGCCGATCGGCAGGTCGGTGAACCGGCGGGTGCGGGCCACCAGCGGCTCGGCGAGCGCGCTGGTGGCGTCGCGGGCGCCGGTGACGCCCATGACGGCGGTCGCGTAGACGAACCCGCGGCAGGCCTCGACGGTCATCTTCAGGCGGGCGTCGGTCGAGGACGGCGCGACCAGGAAGATCTTGTCGAGGTCGTGCGCGTCGGCGGCGGCGATCCACTCCCCCGCCTCGTCGGGCACCAGGTCCGGCGTGATCAGCCCGGAGCCTCCCGCGCCGGCCAGGTCGGCGGCGAACCGCTCGACGCCGTACCGCTCGACGGGGTTCCAGTAGGTCATCACGACGACGCGCGCGCCGGTGCCGGCGACCGCCTCGACGGTGCGGAGCACGTCGACCGTGCGGGCGCCGTTGTCCAACGCCTGCTGGGCGGCTGCCTGGATCGTCGGGCCGTCCATCACCGGGTCGCTGTAGGGCAGCCCGACCTCGATCACGTCGCAGCCGTTGTCGACCATGGCCCGCAGCGCCTCGATCCCGCCGGGGACGTCGGGGAAGCCGGCCGGCAGGTAGCCCACCAGGGCCGCACGGGACTCGCCCCGGGCGCGTGCGAACGCGTCGGCGACACCGCTCACGCCCGGGCCTCCCCCGTGCTGTCGTCGGCGATGGCCTCACCGAGGCCGAACCACTCGATCGCGGTGCCCATGTCCTTGTCCCCGCGGCCGGAGAGGTTGACCAGGATGGTCGCCCCGGGGTGCTCCGCGGCCAGCTGCAGCGCCCCGGCCACGGCGTGGGCGGACTCGAGGGCGGGGATGATGCCCTCGGTGCGTGAGAGCAGCGCGAAGGCGTCCATCGCCTCCCGGTCGGTGATCGGCCGGTACGTCGCGCGGCCGGTCTCGGCGAGGTGGGCGTGCTGGGGTCCGACCCCCGGGTAGTCCAGGCCGGCGGAGATCGAGTGCGACTCCCTGGTCTGCCCGTCCTCGTCCTGCAGGACGAACGTCCGCGCGCCGTGCAGGACGCCGAACTCGTGGGCGTAGATGGTGGCGGCGTGCCGCATCGTGTCCACACCCTCGCCGCCGGCCTCGAAGCCCACCAGCGCCACGTCCTCGTCGTCGAGGAAGCCCGCGAACAGGCCGATCGCGTTGGACCCGCCGCCCACGCAGGCGACGGCGTAGTCAGGCAGCGAGCCGGTCAGCTCCAGGCACTGCGCCCGCGCCTCGTCGCCGATGCCGCGGCAGAAGTCGCGCACCATCGAGGGGAACGGGTGCGGCCCGGCCGCGGTGCCGAAGAGGTAGGCGGTGTGGTCGACGGTCGACACCCAGTCGCGGATCGCCTCGTTGATCGCGTCCTTGAGGGTGCGCGACCCGGACTTGACCGCGACCACCTCGGCGCCGAGCAGGTGCATCCGCGCCACGTTGAGGGCCTGGCGCCGGGTGTCCACCTCGCCCATGTAGACGGTGCAGTCCAGGCCGAGGTAGGCCGCCGCCGTGGCGCTGGCGACACCGTGCTGGCCGGCGCCGGTCTCGGCGATGACGCGCGTCTTGCCCATGCGCTTGGTGAGCAGCGCCTGACCGAGCACGTTGCGGATCTTGTGGGCGCCGGTGTGGTTGAGGTCCTCGCGCTTGAGCAGGATGCGGGCACCGGCGTGCTCGGAGAGCTTGACCGCGTCGTAGAGCAGGCTGGGGACCCCGGCGTACTCGCGCAGCATGCGCGCGAACTCCCCGGTGAAGGCCGGGTCGGCCATCGCCTCCTGCCACGCCTCCGTGAGCTCGTCGAGCGCCGCCATCAGCGCCTCGGGCATCATCCGGCCGCCGAAGCGGCCGAAGCGGCCGTCGGTGTGGGGAAGGGCAGTCATTCGGTGTGTCTCTCGGTCAGCGGTGTTCCGGATCGCGCTGCTTGAGCGCGGGATGTGCCCCGGCGGCGACGAGGTCGGCGACCGCTGAGCGCGGGTCCGCCCCTGTCACCAGGGTCTCGCCCACCAGGACGACGTGGGCGCCCTGCTTGGCGTACTCGAACACGTCGTGGGGTCCCCGCACCCCCGACTCGGCGACCCGGACCACGTCGTCCGGGATCCGTGGGGCCAGCCGCGCGAACGTGTCGCGGTCGACCTCGAGCGTCTTCAGGTTGCGGGCGTTGACCCCGATCACGCGCGCGCCGGCGGCCAGCGCCCGTTCGACCTCGTCCTCGTCGTGCACCTCGACCAGGGGGGTCAGCCCGATGGACTCGGCCCGGTCGACGAGGCACTCGAGCTGGTTCTGGTCCAGCGCGGCCACGATGAGCAGCGCCAGGTCGGCGCCCGCGACCCGCGCCTCCCAGAGCTGGTACGACGTGACGATGAAGTCCTTGCGCAGCACCGGGATGTCGACCGCCGCGCGCACCGCCCGCAGGTCCTCCAGGCTGCCTCCGAAGCGCCGCCTCTCGGTGAGGACGCTGATCGTGGCGGCGCCGCCGGCCGCGTAGTCCGCGGCGAGCGCGGCGGGGTCGGTGATCGTGGCCAGCGCGCCCTTGCTCGGGCTGGAGCGCTTCACCTCCGCGATCACGCTGATGCCGTCGGCGCGGAAGGCGGGCAGGGGGTCGATCGCCTCGGGCGCGCGGCGGGCGGCCGCCTTCAGCTCCTCCAGGGGCGTGGCGGCCTGACGGTCGGCGAGGTCGGCGCGCACGCCGTCGATGATCTCGTCGAGAACGGACCCGCTCACTGTCGCTCCCCTCTACGTCCGTCCTGTCCTGCGCTGCCGGATGCTGCCGGCTGCGCGGCACCGGCCGGCGAACCATGCCTCATCGCGGGCCCGCCTGGACCTAGACTCTCACGAGACAGGTCGTGCCCCGGAACGGAGGTCCCTGCGCGGACACCGCGGCTGCCGGGCACGCGCACCCGGCCGACGACACGGAGACCGCGCAGATGAGCTACCCACCACCCCCGCCGGAGCACGGCGACGACGGCGGGCGTGAGCCGGGGGCCTCGCGGCCCGACGAACCCACCGCGCCGTACTCCGGCGCCGGATCGGGCAACGACTACCCGCCGCCCGGCTACGGGTCGGGCAACGACTACCCGCCGCCCGGCTACGGGCCGGCGCCGTACGGGCCGCCGCCCGGGTACGGCTACCCGCCGCCGCCCACCAACGGCAAGGCCACCGCGTCCCTGATCGTGGGAGTGGCCTCGCTGGTGCTGTCGTGGTGCTGTGGCGCGGGCGTTCTCGGCGTCGTCGCGATCGTGCTCGGGGTGCGGGCCCGCAGCGAGCTGCGCGCCTCCTCGGGCCGCCAGAGCGGGGACGGCCTGGCGCTGGCCGGCATCATCACCGGGTCGCTGGCGGTGCTCGTCGGGCTGGCCGCGATCGCGGTGATCATCCTCGCGCTCGCCAGCGGCGGGTACTCCACCAGCTACGGCCGGTGAGCCGCCTCGCGGGTGGTGGCCCGGTCACCTCGGCCGGCGCGGGCGCCCGGTGCTCGCCCGTCGTACCCCTCAGGGCGCCAGCCAGCCCCAGCCCGGCAGGTTCCTGAGGACGGCGAAGGCCAGCGCGACCGCCAGGAACGCTCCGGCGCCGAGGAAGGCGGTGCGGGTCTCGACGGTGCGCCGAACTCCCCGCCACCGGTCGACCAGCCACCGTCCCCAGAAGAACAGCACCAGCGGCAGGCTGCCGACGAACAACAGGTTGCTCGAGGCGGCCGCGACGACGTCCCCGTGGGTGAGGTCGTTGACGGCCCGCAGCCCCCCGCAGCCGGGGCAGTACGTGCCGGTGAGCAGCAGCCAGGGACACAGCCCCCAGCTGCCGCTGCGGTGCGGGTCGCGCACGTGCAGCAGCACGCTGGCGCCGAGGACGGCTCCGGCCAGCACCACGGGCGCCGTCACCCGCGCGCGGCGGGTGGCGGCGGACGGAGCGGTGACCGCCGTGACCACGGGTCAGCCGCGGACCGGCTCCGCGCCGAGGCCCATCTTCTGCATCACCTTGCCGATGATGGCGCCCACGGGCGCCAGGGCGACCCCGACCCAGAACGTCGGCCAGCTGCCCACGAGCAGCCCGATGCCGCCGACGATGAACCCGACGAGGATGACGAGCACAGCGGTCCAAGCGGCGGGCGTGTTGCCGTGGTGAGCAGACATGTCGGGGAACTCCTCGGGGTACGGGACGGGGTTGAATCCATTATGCGACCTGTGCGCCCGTTCACGTGGTCGGGTCGCGGCCTTCGTCGAGCGCGCGCCAGAGGTCTTGGTCACTCTCCGGCCGGCGGGGGCGTGCGGCGGGTGCGTCGTACCGGCTGCCCATGGCCGGCCACCGTGGTGCCTTCAGCACGGCCACCGCGAACGCGGCCAGGCACAGCAGCCCCCCGGCGAGCGCGGCGGCGAACCAGCCGGTGAGGTGCGCCTGGGTGTCGCCGGTGGCGCCCCTGGCCGCCACCGCGGTGAGCGCGGCCTGCCGCGCGGCGCCCGTGGCGGTGACGGTGGCGGCGACCACCCCGGCGCTGGCAAGGGCGCCGATCACCGCGACCGCACGGCGGATCCGCCCGCGGAGCACGAGCACCACGCCCCACCCGGCGAGGGCCACCAGGGCCAGGGCCACCACGAGCGGCGCGGCCTCGGAGCCCGGCGCGGCAGCGTGGACGCTCACCCCCGCGGCGTCGCCGCCGGCCCGGGCCCAGTCCTTGGTGCCCGCCACCGCTGCCAGTGCTCCCCCGCCGAGGCCGAGCAGCACCGCGGGCGCGTAGGAACGGTCACGCACCGGCGCTCTCCCGGGGGAGCACCGTGGCGTCGAAGCAGGTCCGGTCACCGGTGTGGCAGGCGGGGCCTTCCTGGTCGACGCTGACCAGCAACGTGTCCCCGTCGCAGTCGAGCCGGACCTGCCTGACCCACTGGCGGTGCCCGGAGGTCTCCCCCTTGACCCAGTACTCCCGGCGGGAGCGGCTCCAGAACGTCGTACGCCCGGTGGTGAGCGTGCGGTGCAGCGCCTCGTCGTCCATCCAGCCGAGCATCAGCACCTCCCCGGTGTCGTGCTGCTGCACGACCGCGGGGACCAGACCGTGGTCGTCGCGCTTGAGCCGGGCGGCGATCTGCGGGTCGAGGTTGCTGGTCGGGGGCTGCGGAGCACTCACGCCTCCGAGTATCCCAGCCCGCTCCCAACGCGCCGGCTGCTCACCCGCCGGCCCCGGACTGCTGGGCGACCCAGCTCGCGTGCAGCCGGCCGTAGACACCGCCCTCGGCCACCAGCGCGGCGTGCGGGCCGCGCTGCACGATCCGGCCACGGTCGACGACCACCACCTCGTCGGCGTGCTCGGCGGTCGACATCCGGTGCGCGATGGTGACCGAGGTACGCCCGCGCTGCAGCCGTTCGAGCGCCCGCGCGATCCGCATCTCCAGCGCCGGGTCGACCGCGCTCGTCGCCTCGTCGAGGACCAGCAGGTCCGGACCGGCCAGGTGCGCCCGGATCAGCGCGACCAGCTGCCGCTCCCCCGCCGACAGCGACTCGCCGCGCTGGCCGACCCGGGTGTCCAGGCCGCGCGGCAGCGACTCCAGCCAGTCGGCGATCCCGAGCTCGGCGGCCGCCGCGCGGATGTCGTCGTCGCCGGCGTCCAGCCGGCCGTAGCGCGCGTTGGCCCGCAGCGTCGAGTCGAACAGGAACCCCTCCTGCGGCACCATCACGACGCGCTCGCGCAACGAGGCGAACGGCACCTCGCGCAGGTCCACCCCGTCCAGGCGCACCACGCCGCGCGAGGGGTCCATCAGCCGGGTGAGCAGCTTGGCCAGCGTGGTCTTGCCCGAGCCGGTCTCCCCCACGACCGCCACCCGGGTGTTCGGCTCGATGCGCAGGTCGATGTCCTGCAGCACCGGCGGGCCGCCGGGGTAGGCGAACTGCACGTCGTCGAACTCGATCGCCACCGCCTCGTGCGGCAGCGGCGTGCCGGACTCGCCGGGGTCCAGCACGTCGGCCGGGGTGTCGAGGATGCCGATCACCCGCCGCCAGCCGGCGATCGCGTTCTGCGCGTCGGTGAGCACCTGGGTGCCCATCTGCACCGGGCCCACGAACAGCGTGACCAGGAACGCGAACGCGAGCACCTGACCGAGCGTGATGTCCCCGGCGACCCCGAGCAGCACGCCGAGGCACAGCACGCCGGCGTTGGCCAGTCCCGCGGACACCCCGCCCAGCGAGAACGAGAACGCGGTCAGCCCCTGTGCCCGGGTGCTGGCGTCCTTGAAGCGGTCGATCGCCGTGTCGATGCGGTGCTGGGTGCGGCCCTCGATGGCGTAGGAGCGGACCACCGCGGCGCCCACGACGGGCTCGCTGACGGCGCTGAGCATGACGCCCATCTGGCGCCGTACGACGCCGTAGGCCTCGGAGAGCTTGCGCTGGAAGTACCGCAGGCTCGCGAACAGCGGCAGGAAGCAGATCCACACCACCAGGGTCAGCTGCCAGCTGTAGACCAGCATCACCACGGTGGCGACCGCGATCTGCCCGATGCTGACGATGGCGATCACGCCGCCGAAGATCAGGAACTGGCTGACCTGGTCGACGTCGGAGGTGACCCGCGAGACCAGGGCGCCGCGACGCTCGGTGCTCTGGGTGAGCAGCGGCAGGTCGTGCACGTGCCGGAACGCCTTGATCCGCAAGGTCGCCAGCCCTCGCTCGGCGCTGCTGAACAGCCGGTAGGTCATCGCGTACGACGCCAGGCCGGTGGCCAGCACCGCGACCGCCGCCACCAGCGCGGCCACGACCACGAACCGCACGTCCGGCCCGCCGGGTGCGTTGACGCCGTTGTCGAGCGCCTGCTGCACGGTGACGGGTACGACGACCCGGCCGGCCGTCGCGACCACGGCCAGCACGATCGTCCCGGCCAGGCCGTGCTTGAGCTCCGGGGAGAGCTCGACGCCGCGGGTGATCGTCCGCCAGGCGGAGATGGACTCGCCGCTGCTCACCGACGCGCTCACGGCGCGACCTCCTCGACCGCGCCCTCGTGCTCGGCCTCGTAGGCGTTGACGAGGTCGGCGTAGCCCGGGTTGCGGGCCAGCAGCTGCGCGTGGGTGCCCTGGTCGGCGACCCGCCCGTCCCGTAGGTAGACCACCTCGTCGGCCAGCGCGATGGTGGCCTTGCGGTAGGCGATCACCAGCACGGTGCCGTCGGTGCCGTGCCGCAGCGCGGCGAGGATCCGCTGCTCTACCTCCGGGTCGACCGCGGACGTGGCGTCGTCCATGACCAGCAGCCGCGGGCGGCGCACCAGCGCCCGGGCCAGGCTGAGCCGCTGCCGCTGGCCGCCGGAGAGGCTGGCACCGCGCTCGCCGAGCCGGGTGTCGAGACCGTCCGGCAGCGCGGCGACGAAGCCGTCGGCCTGGGCGGTGCGCAGCGCGGCCCAGACCTCGTGGTCGGAGACGTCGGCGCCCAGCGTGACGTTGCCGCGCACCGTGTCGTCGAAGAGGAACGCCTGCTGCGGCACCAGTGCGACGTGGGCGGCCAGCGCGCCGGGGGCGAGCTCGCGCAGGGCCCGGCCGTCGAGCCGGACCTCGCCCCGGTCCGGGTCGACCAGCCGCATCAGGAGCGTGGTGAGCGTGCTCTTGCCGCTGGCGGTGGGGCCCACCACGGCGACGGTGCGCCCGGGCTCGACGGTGAAGGACAGGTCGCGCAGCAGCGGCGGGCCGTCGGGGTAGCCGAACGCCAGCCGGCGGACCTCGAGACGCGCGCCCGCAGCCGACCGCGACAGCACCTCGCCGCCGTACTCCATCCGTCCGGCGGCGTCGAGGACCGCTGACACGCGGTTGAACCCGACCACGCTGCGCGGGAACTCCCCCACCAGCCAGCCGAGGGAGCGGATCGGGAAGGCCACCACGGTGAGCAGGTAGCCGACAGTGACCACGTCGCCGGCGTCGGCGGCGCCGTGCAGGACCTGCACCACTCCGGCGGTCAGCACCGCGAGGACGCCGAGGTTCGGCAGCGCCTCGAGGACCGGGTCGAACGCCGCACGCACCCGCCCGGCGCGGACGTTGACGTCGCGCAGCTGGTGGGCCTTCGTCGCGAAGCGCGCGGTCTCCTCCCGTTCGCGGCCGAGGGTCTTGACCACCAGCGCCCCGTCGAAGGACTCGTGCGCGACCTCGCTCACCTCGCCGCGCAACGCCTGGGCGCGGGTCATCAGCGGCGACTGCAGCCGCTGGTAGACCACGTTGGTGATGATCACCAGCGGGAACACTGCGAGACCGACCAGCGCCATGACCAGGTCGGTGAGCAGCATCTGGGCGATGGCCACGACCATCATCGCCACCGTGCCCACCGCCATCGGCAGCGGTGCGATCGGCGCCCAGGCCGCCTCGACGTCGGAGTTGGCGTTGGACAGCAGCTGGCCCGTGGGGTGCTGCTGGTGCCAGGCCATGGGCAGCTCGAGGTACTTGCGGGTGACCGCGCGCCGGTAGTGCGCCTGCATGCGGTACTGCATCAGGCCGGCACCGAGCCGCCGGGCGACGATGCCGACCGCCCGCAGCAGCGCCACGGCCACGAACAGTCCGAGGATCGCCAGCAGCCCGCCGGCGCCCACGTGGCCGGTCCGGAACGCCGGGGTCAGCACGTGGTCGGTGGACCAGCCGAGCACCCAGGCGTCGGCGACGGTCAGCGCGCCGAAGACGACGCTGCCCAGGGTCGAGACCGTGAAGATCCACGGCTCGCGCCGGATGGCCACGCCGAGCACGGAGAAGCCCTCGCGCAACGTCCCTCGCGTCGTCACGCCCATCCCTGCCGACAACCCCATCCCCGCCTTCGCGCCGACCCGATACCGGGCACCACCCTACGATCGGGGGCATGACGACGATGGCGAGGACGGAACGGACGAACCTGTGCGACGCGGCCCTGCAGGTCGGCGAGGACCAGCCGACGCTCTGCGAGGGGTGGGCGGTGAAGGACCTGGTGGTGCACCTGCTGCTCCGGGAGCGCAACGTCGCCTCGGCCGGCATCGTGCTCAAGCCGCTGGCCGGGCTGCTGGAGCGCGAGACCCGGCGCTACGGCCGCCAGGACTTCACCGTGCTCGTCGAGCGGCTGCGGCACGGACCGCCGCCGTGGTCGCCGTTCGCGCTGCCCAAGGCCGACGCGTTGGCCAACACGGTGGAGTTCTTCGTCCACCATGAGGACATCCGGCGCGCCCAGCCGTCGTGGCAGGCGCGCGAGCTGCCGCCACCTGCCGAGCACGCGCTGTGGAAGGCCGTGCGGGTCGCCGGCAAGGGGCTGGTCCGGTCGGGGCCGTCCGGGGTGGTCCTCGAGCGCTCGGACACCGGTGCGCGTGCCACCCTCAAGAAGGGCGAGCCGGCGGTCGTGGTCCGCGGCCTGCCCGGTGAGCTCACGCTGTTCGTCTACGGCCGACAGCACCACGCCGACGTCGAGCTCGACGGCCCCGCCGACGCGGTCGCGACGCTGCGCGGCGCGGACCTCGGGGTCTGAGCCCGCGGCGAGGGGTCACGGGCTCACCGACACGCCGGCGAAGCAGGGAGCTGGAGACCCCTCGGCGGTGAGACGGGCCGCCGGCGCGGTCGGCGCCACTCGTAGGCTGTGCCGCATGAGCGACTACCTCGAGCTGCTCCCGGCCGTCGACATCGCCGGCGGGCAGGCGGTCCAGCTGGTGCAGGGGGTGGCCGGCTCCGAGAAGAGGTTCGGCGACCCGCTCGAGGCCGCGCTGAACTGGCAGCGGCGCGGGGCGGAGTGGATCCACCTGGTCGACCTCGACGCCGCGTTCGGCCGGGGCGAGAACCGCGAGCTGCTCGCCCGCATCGTCGGCACCGTCGACGTCAAGGTGGAGATGAGCGGCGGCATCCGCGACGACGAGTCGCTCGAGGCGGCGATGGCCACCGGCTGCCGGCGGGTGAACATCGGCACCGCGGCGCTCGAGAGGCCCGAGTGGTGCGCGGAGGCCATCGCGTCGTACGGCGACCGCGTGGCGGTGGGCCTCGACGTGCGCGGCCGCACGCTGGCCGCCCGCGGCTGGACCTCCGAGGGCGGCGACCTGTACGACGTCCTCGCCCGCCTCGACGCAGTGGGCTGCGCGCGCTACGTCGTCACCGACGTGCACAAGGACGGCATGCTCCAGGGTCCGAACCTCGAGCTGCTGCGCAACGTGTGCGCCGCCACGGACCGGCCGGTGGTCGCCTCCGGCGGGATCACCGAGCTGTCCGACCTGGAGGCGCTGCGGGGACTGGTCGCCGAGGGTGTCGAGGGGGCGATCGTCGGCACCGCGCTGTACGAAGGGCGGTTCACCCTCGAGGACGCCCTCGCGCTGACGCTGCCGGCGGACCCCGCATGAGCCTGGCCGTGCGGGTCATCCCCTGCCTCGACGTCGACGCCGGCCGCGTCGTCAAGGGCATCAACTTCCGCGACCTGCGGGACGCCGGGGACCCGGTGGAGCTGGCGAAGGTGTACGACGCGGAGGGCGCCGACGAGCTGACCTTCCTCGACATCTCCGCCTCGCACGAGGACCGCGCCACCACGATGGAGATCGTGTCGAGGACCGCCGAGCAGGTGTTCATCCCGCTCACCGTCGGCGGCGGGGTGCGCAGCACCGACGACGTCGACCGGCTGCTGCGCGCCGGCGCGGACAAGGTCGCGGTCAACACCGCCGCGATCACCCGCCCGGAGCTGGTGGCCGAGATCGCCGACCGGTTCGGCAGCCAGGTGCTGGTGCTGTCGGTGGACGCGCGCCGCGCCGCCGAGACCGACAGCGGGTTCGAGGTCACCACCCACGGCGGGCGGCGCAGCGCCGGCGTGGACGCCGTGGCGTGGGCGCGCCGGGCCGCCGACCTCGGCGCCGGGGAGATCCTGCTCAACGCGATGGACGCCGACGGCACCGAGGACGGCTTCGACCTCGACCTGATCCGCGCGGTGCGGCACGAGGTGAGCATCCCGGTGATCGCCAGCGGCGGCGCCGGGCGCGTCGAGCACTTCCCCCCGGCGGTCGACGCCGGCGCGGACGCCGTACTGGCCGCCACCGTCTTCCACTTCGGGACGCTGCGCATCGGCGAGGTCAAGGCCACGCTGGCCGGGGCGGGCCACGCGGTGCGGCTCTGACGGGTCATCGCCGACCGGACCGCTCGGGGGGTTTCCTGACCACCCGCGGCGCCGGATGATCGGAGACGACCCGACCGAGGAGGCACCCGATGGTCACCAGGCTCAACCCGTACCTGAGCTTCCGCGACACCGCGAAGGCGGCGATGGAGTTCTACCAGTCGGTGTTCGGCGGCGAGCTGCGGCGCAGCACCTTCGCGGAGTTCGGCGCGAGCGAGGACCCCGCGGAGGCCGACAAGACCATGCACGCGATGCTGGAATCGCCGAACGGCCTGGTGCTCATGGCGTCCGACACCCCGAGCCGCATGGAGCTCGTCCCGGGCAGCAACTTCTCGATCTCGCTCAGCGGCGAGAGCACCGACGAGGCCGAGCTGCGCGGCTACTGGGAGAAGCTCGCCGATGGCGGCACCGTGACGATGCCCCTGGAACGCGCCCCCTGGGGCGACGTGTTCGGGATGTGCGTGGACCGCTTCGGCACCAGCTGGCTGGTCAACATCGCCGGCTCCCCCGCCGTGGTCGCCGAGCCGCCCTCGGCCACCGAGCAGGCGTAGCACGCCGACGTACCCGCTCGCGTGCTCTGCGGGCGCGGGTGGTCAGCTCCGGCGCGGAACCAGCAGCGCCACGAGCACCGGCGCGACCAGCACCGAGACGACCAGCGCGAGCAGCCGGGCGCGCCAGTCCGGGCGCACCACCCACACCACGACGTTCAGCGTCACCAGCACCGCGAGGACCAGCGAGGTGTGCACCCGCCGCCGGTGCGCCAGGTGGCCCGTGGGCCGACCGGCCGGCGCCAGGTTCGGCAGCCGCCCGGTCGTGGCCCGTCGTACGGCCCGCCGGCGGGCGGCCCTGCGCTCCCGCCGCTCCGCCTCCGCGGCTCGGGCAGCGGCCTTGATCGCCGCCTCGCGCTCGCGCTCGGCGCGCCGGCGCGCCCTCTCCTTGCTCACCCCGGCGCTCGCCTCAGAGCGAAGAGACCCAGTTGCGCAGCAGGGTGGCCCCGGCGTCGCCGGACTTCTCGGGGTGGAACTGCGTCGCCGACAGCGGGCCGTTCTCCACCGCGGCGACGAAGCGGTCGCCGCCGTGCGCGGCCCAGGTGACCAGCGGCGGCCGGGTCCGGCCGTCGGTGGACAACGTCCAGTCGCGGACGCCGTAGGAGTGCACGAAGTAGAACCGCTCCCCCTCGACGCCGGCGAACAGCCGCGAGCCCTCCGCGGCCTCCACGGTGTTCCAGCCCATGTGGGGTACGACGGGGGCCTGCAGCCGCTCGACGACGCCCGGCCACTCGTCGAGCCCCGGGGTGTCCACGCCGTGCTCGACACCGTGGCTGAACAGGATCTGCATGCCGACGCAGATGCCGAGCACCGGCCGACCGCCGGCGAGCCGACGCCCGATGACCTCGTGGCCACGGGCGGCACGCAGGCCTGCCGCGCACGCCGCGAACGCCCCCACACCGGGCACCACCAGGCCGTCGCACTGCCCGGCCGCGGCCCGGTCGGCGGTCAACGTGACCTCCGCCCCGGCCCGCTCCAGGGCACGCACCGCCGAGCGGACGTTGCCCGAGCCGTAGTCGAAGACGACGACCGAACGGGTCACAGGGTCCCCTTCGTGCTCGGCACGCCGGTCTCCCGCGGGTCGAGGGCGACGGCGTCGCGCAGCGCCCGGGCGACCGCCTTGAACTGCGCCTCGACCAGGTGGTGCGGGTCGCGGCCGGAGAGCACCCGCACGTGCAGGGCGACCTGCGCGTGGAAGGCGAGCGTCTCGAAGACGTGCCGGGTCAGCGACCCGACGTACGGGGCGCCCGTGCCGCCGATCTGCACGAACGCCTGCGCCTCGGGCTCCCCGGTGTGCACGCAGTAGGGCCGACCGGACACGTCGACGGCCGCCTGCACGAGCGCCTCGTCCAGCGGCACCAGCGCGTCGCCGAAGCGGCGGATGCCGCGCTTGTCGCCGAGCGCCTCGCGCAGCGCGTCGCCGAGCGCGATCGCGGTGTCCTCCACGGTGTGGTGGGCATCGATGTGCGTGTCGCCCTCGGTGCGCACGGCCAGGTCGATCAGCGAGTGCCGCGAGAACGACTCGAGCATGTGGTCGTAGAACCCCACGCCCGTCGCCACGTCCGCGCGCCCGGTGCCGTCGAGGTCGACCTCGACGACCACCTTGGACTCCTTGGTCGCGCGCTCGATGCGTCCGCTACGGCTCACTGCTCCACCACTTCTGCCAGGGCGGTCTTGAACGCCGCCATCTCCTCCGGGGTGCCGATCGACACCCGCAGCCAACCCTCGGGCCCGGTCTCGCGGATCAGCACCCCGCGGTCGAGCAGACCCTGCCAGACGGCGTGCCGGTCCGGGAACGTCCCGAACAGCACGAAGTTCGCGTCCGACTCCGCCACCTGGTGGCCACGCGCGCGCAGCCACGCCACGGTCCGGTCCCGCTCGGCGCGCAGCTCGTCGACCTTGCCGAGCAGCTCGTCGGCGTGCCGCAGGGCGGCGAGCGCGACCGCCTGGGTGACGGCCGAGAGGTGGTAGGGCAGCCGCACGACCCGCAGCGCGTCGCAGATCTCCGGCGCGGCCGCCAGGTAGCCGAGCCGGGCGCCGGCGAGCGCGAACGCCTTGCTCATCGTGCGGGAGACCACCAGGTTCGGGGTGTTCGGCAGCAGCTCCAGCGCGCTGGGGGTGCCGGCGCGCCGGAACTCGCCGTACGCCTCGTCGATGACCACCACGCCCGGGGCGGCCTCGCACACGGCGCGCACGGTCCCGAGCGGCAGCGCGGTCCCGGTGGGGTTGTTGGGCGAGGGCAGCAGCACGACCGAGGGCTGGTGCTCCTTCGAGCACGGCCACCGCGTGGTCCACGTCGAGGCCGAAGTCCTCCTCACGCCGGCCCACCACCCAGCCCGTCATCGCGTCGCGGGCGTACTCCGGGTACATCGAGTACGTCGGCGCGAACGACACCGCCACCCGGCCCGGCCCGCCGAAGGCCTGCAGGATCTGCAGCATCACCTCGTTGGAGCCGTTCGCGGCCCACACCTGCTCCGGCTGCACGCCGTGGCCGAGGTACGCCGCGAGAGCGGCGCGGAGCGGGGTGAACTCCCGGTCGGGATAGCGGTTCAGCGTCCGCGTCGCCTCCGCGACCGCCTGTGCGACGTCGGCGACGACGGCCTCGCTGGGCGGGTAGGGGTTCTCGTTGACGTTGAGCTGCACGGGCACGTCGAGCTGCGGAGCGCCGTACGGCGCGATGCCGCGCAGCTCCTCACGGAGAGGGAGCACGCTCACCGGTCCTCGACGCGGACCCGGATCGCGGCGCCGTGACCGGGGAGGTCCTCGGCCTCGGCGAGGGTCACCACGTGCCCGGCGACGTCGCGCAGCGCCTGCTCGTCGTACTCCACCACGTGCACCGCCTTGAGGAAGGAGCGCACCGACAGGCCGGAGGCGTGGCAGGCCGCGCAGCCGGTGGGCAGCACGTGGTTGGACCCGGCGCAGTAGTCCCCCAGCGACACCGGGGCGAAGGACCCGACGAAGACCGCGCCGGCGTTGCGCACCCGCGCCGCCCACCGGGCCGCGTCCTCGGTCTGGATCTCGAGGTGCTCGGCGGCGTAGCCGTTGACCACCGCCAGTCCCTGCTCCAGGTCGTCGACGAGCACGATCGCGGACTGCCGACCGCCCAGTGCGGTGCGGATCCGCTCGCCGTGCTTGGTGACGGCGACCTGCTTGTCGAGCTCGGCCTCGACGTCGGCGGCGAGCGACTCCGAGGGGGTGACCAGCACCGAGGCGGCCATCGGGTCGTGCTCGGCCTGGCTGATCAGGTCTGCGGCGACGTAGGACGCCTCCGCGGTGTCGTCGGCGAGGATCGCGATCTCGGTGGGACCGGCCTCGGAGTCGATGCCCACCACGCCCTTGAGCAGCCGCTTGGCCGAGACGGTGTAGATGTTGCCCGGGCCCGTGACCAGGTCGACCTTGCGGCACGGGCCGGTGCCGTAGGCGAACATCGCGATGGCCTGGGCGCCGCCGACGGCGTAGACCTCCTCGACGCCGAGCAACGCGCAGGCAGCCAGGATCGTGGGGTGCGGAAGGCCGCCGTGGTCGGCCTGCGGCGAGGAGGTCAGCGCGATCGACTCCACGCCCGCGACCTGGGCGGGCACGACGTTCATGACCACGCTGGAGACCAGCGGCGCGACGCCCCCGGGCACGTAGAGCCCGACCCGGCCGACCGGCACCATCCGCTGGCTGACCGTGCCGCCGGGCACCACCTGGGTGACCACGTCGGACTCGAGCTCGGCCGCGCAGGTCTTGCGGAGCCGGGCGATGGACTCCTCGAGCCCGGCACGCACCCGCGGATCGAGCGTGGCCAGCGCCTCGGTCATCGCCTCCGACGGCACGACGATGTCGTCCTGCTCCACCCGGTCGAACTTCCGGGTGTAGTCGCGGATCGCCTCCACGCCGCGATGGCGCACGTCCTCGCAGATGGGGCGCACGACGTCCACGGCGGCCTCGACGTCGAAGTCCGCGCGCGGGACCACGCTGTCGTCGGCGGAAAGCTGGCCGCCCCTGAGGTCGATCCGGCGAATCATGGGCCCCAGTGTAGGGGCGGGCAGCCGCCTTCCCGGCCCGGTGTCACGGGGCGGTACGCCACTCCGGCTAAGTTGGGACGGTGCCCGAGCAGCTGCCGATCTTCCCGCTGAACGCCGTGGTGTTCCCGGGGATGACCGTCCCGCTGCACGTGTTCGAGGAACGCTACCGCGCGCTCGTGCACCACCTGCTCACCATCCCCGACAAGTCTCTGCGGCTGTTCGGCATCGTCGCGATCCGGGAGGGCTACGAGGTCGGCACCCACGGCGCCCAGTCGCTGCACCGGGTGGGGACCGTCGTCCAGATGACGTCGGTCGAGCCCTATCCCGACGGCCGGTTCGACATCGAGGTGGTGGGCCGGCAGCGGCTGCGGCTCGAGCGTCTGGACAGCAGCGCCAGCTTCCTCGCCGGCGAGGTGGAGATCGCCGAGGATGACACCCGCGTCAACGAGGTGGTCGAGCACGAGGCCGCCCGCGCCCGGCAGGTGTTCGCCGAGTACCAGCACCGGCTCGGGGAGCTGCGCGGCAGCGAGGTGCAGCTCACCCGCACGCTGCGGGACCCCGCCCTGCTGTCCTACGCGCTCGCGGCCGCCTCCATGCTGACGCTGCAGCAGAAGCAGGCGCTGCTGGAGGCCGGCAGCGCCCTGGACCGGCTGGTGCGACTGCGCCACCTGCTCCGCGAAGAGCTGCGGGCCATGCAGGCGCTGCCCTCGCTGCCCGCCACCGACGTGAGCCGCACCGGCTGGTCACCCAACTGACCCGCGCCGCGGGCGCTAGGCTCGCCGCCGCGGGCGAGCAAGGAGGGACGGGTGGGGAAGAAACAGGCGACCGGCGGCACCCCCGCCACCAGGGCGCTGTCCGGCGCGAAGGTGGCGTTCACCGTGCACACCTACGCGCACGACCCGGGTGCGCAGTCCTACGGCCTCGAGGCCGCCAAGGCGCTCGGCCTCGATCCCGCCCGGGTCTTCAAGACGCTGTTCACCAGCGTCGACGGGGCGCTGGTGGTCGGCATCGTGCCGGTCGCCGGCCAGCTGGACCTGAAAGCGGTCGCCGCCGCGGTCGGCGGCAAGAAGGCGACCATGGCCGACCCCGCCGCAGCCGAGCGCGCGTCGGGCTACGTCGTGGGGGGCATCTCCCCCGTCGGCCAGAAGCGCCCGCACCCGACCGTCCTCGACGACTCGGCGCTGGCCTACGACACGATCTTCGTCTCCGGCGGGAAGCGCGGGATGGACCTGGAGCTGGCGCCAACGGACCTGGTGCGGGTCACCGGCGCCGTGGTGGCGGCGATCCGTCGCTGAGCCACACCGTGGTGTCGGGGGGCAGCTGCCCGGCCACCAGGTCGTCGCTGCCCAGCAGCACGCGCATGTCCTCCGGCAGCGCCAGGGGCTCGTCCCCGAGGTTGGCCAGCACCTGCACGGCGCCGTTGGCGAACCGGATCGCCGCAGACGGGCTCTCGCACCAGTCGAGGGCACCGGCACCCAGCCGGTGGCTGCGGCGCAGCCGGAGCGCCGCCCGGTACAGCTCGTACGTCGACCCGGGCACGCCGCGCTGGGCCTCGACCGCGTAGCCGTCCCAGTCGTCGGGCTGAGGCAGCCAGCTGCGGCCGGTGGACGAGAAGCCGTACGCCGGTGCGCCGGTCTGCCACGGCACCGGCACCCGGCAGCCGTCCCGCCCCCTCTCCGCGCCCCCGGTGCGCACGAACATCGGGTCCTGACGCAGCTCGTCGGGCAGGGTGGTGTGCTCGGGCAGCCCCAGCTCCTCGCCCTGGTACAGGTAGGCGGCGCCGGGCAGCGCCAGCATCAGCAGTGTCGCGGCGCGGGCCCGCCGCAGCCCGGCCGCCCGGTCCGGTTGCGGATCCTCCGCGCCGATGCCGCTCATCCGCCCGCCCTTGGCCGGCGTGCCCAGCCGGCTGGCGTGGCGTACCACGTCGTGGTTGGACAGCACCCAGGTCGTGGGGGCGCCCACCGCGGTGTTCGCACGCAGCGACGACTCGACCGTGGCGGTCAGGGCGTCGGCGTCCCAGCGCGCGAGCAGGA
Source organism: uncultured Actinomycetota bacterium (assembly GCA_963709685.1). Classification (GTDB taxonomy): domain Bacteria; phylum Actinomycetota; class Actinomycetes; order Propionibacteriales; family Nocardioidaceae; genus Nocardioides_B. The sequence goes on along the minus strand of CAVPXH010000014.1, from coordinate 142,321 downwards.
ACTCGAAGTTGAACGCCTGGTGCATCTCGTCGGCGCGGACGTAGCGGGCCACCCGGTCCAGGTCGGCCACCCACGCCTCCGCGACAAGGACCCGATCCCCGTCGTACTCCTCCAGCACCCGCCGCCAGTCCCGGTAGATGTCGTGCACGCCCTCCTGGTCGCGCGCCGGGTGTGGGCGGCCCTGCGCGTCGAGCCCCTGGACCCGCATCGGCCCGTGCCAGTCGGGCATCGCCGGATCCTTCACCATGCCCGAGGCAACGTCGACGCGGAACCCGTCCACGCCGCGGTCCAACCAGAAGCGCAAGACGCCCTCGAAGTAGCCGCGCACCCCGGCGTCCTCCCAGTTCAGATCCGGTTGGCGGACGTCGTACATGTGCAGGTACCACTGGCCCGGCCGGCCGTCCGGCTCGGTCACCCGTGCCCACGCGGGACCGCCGAAGGCGCTCGACCAGTTGTTGGGCGGCAGCTCACCGTCCGGCCCGCAGCCGTCCCGGAACACGTAGCGGGACCGCTCCGGGCTGCCTGGGGCCGCGGCGAGTGCGGCGCGGAACCAGGGATGCTCGTCGCTGGTGTGGTTGGGCACCAGGTCGACGATCACCCGCAGGCCCAGCTCGTGCGCGCGGGCGAGCAGCGCGTCGGCGTCCGCCAGCGACCCGAACGCCGGGTCGACGTCGCAGTAGTCGGACACGTCGTAACCGGCGTCCGCCTGCGGGGAGGGGTAGAACGGCGAGAGCCACAGCGCGTCGACGCCGAGCTCGACCAGGTGGCCGAGCCGGGCGGTGATGCCCGGCAGGTCGCCGATCCCGTCGCCGTTGCTGTCCGACCACGACCGAGGATAGACCTGGTAGATCACCGCCTCGCGGTGCCACGCGTCCGACGCGTCGGCGCGGTCGGTCCGGCTCGGCTCGGTCATGTCGTCCTGCTCGCTGCGCATGCGGACGGCGTACCCGGGGCCTCGTCGCGCATGCCCCGGCCCCACGAGAGAGCCCACTGGTAAACAAGTATTGCGTGGTAGGAAACACGCCGCTATCGTCCTGCCACCGCCGTCGGTCCTCCACCGGGCGTGTCCCCCAACCGCAGGAGAGAAGCCCATGGCCTCGACCGCATCCTCGCCGGCAGGCAGCAACGACCAGGTCCGCAGGTCCGGGCCGGAGGTCCGCTCCATCGACTACGTGCCCCTCAGCGAGCGGCACGGGAAGCTGTGGCACCTCGGTCCGCTGTGGTTCATGAGCAACGCACAGATCGCCACGCTCGCGGTGGGCGTGCTGGGGGTGACGACCGGCGGCAACCTGATCTGGTCGCTCATCGCGGTCGTCGCCGGGGTGGTCACCGGTACGTTCTTCATGGCGGCGCACTCGGCGCAGGGTCCGCAGCTCGGGCTCCCCCAGATGATCCAGTCGCGGCCCCAGTTCGGCTACGTCGGCGCGATCCTGGTCTGGTTGTTCGCCTACCTGCAGTACGCCGGGTTCAACGTCTTCAACACCCTGCTCGCCGGCGACGCGATGCACGCCACCGTGCACGGAAGCCCGCAGCTGTGGATCGTGGTCGCCACCGTGGTCGCCGTCGTGGCCGCGGTCATCGGCTACGACTTCATCCACAAGATGGAGCGCTGGCTGGCCTACGGCTTCGTGCTCCTGTTCGGGATCCTGACCGTCTTCATCTTCACGCTGTCCTACCCGGCCGGCTCCTTCGACCTCGGGAACTTCGACCTCACGCCGTTCCTGCTCCAGTACTCCGTGGTCGCCGGCTACCAGATCAGCTGGGCCATCTACGTGTCGGACTACTCCCGCTACCTGCCGCCGGACGTGACGGTCAGCAAGACCTTCTGGTGGACCTACGGCGGCTCCGGGCTCGGGGCGATCTGGATCATGTGCATCGGCTCTGCCGTTGCGGCGTGGGCGGGGCAGAAGTTCTCCACCATTCCCACCCTTCTGGCCGCCGGCGACCAGGTCTTCCACGGCTTCGGCACCGTGATCGTCGTCTTCGCCACCCTGGGCCTGATCTCGGTGACGTCGCTGAACATGTACGGCGGGTCACTGACCCTCATCAGCGCCTCGGACTCGTTCAAGCGGATCCGCCCCACGCTGGGGGCACGGATCACCACCATCACCCTCACCGCCGCGATCGGCCTCGTCGGCGCGCTGCTGAGCACGCAGTCCTTCCAGGAGAACTTCGAGAACTTCCTCCTGCTGGTCCTCTACCTGTTCATCCCGTGGACCGCGGTGAACCTCGTCGACTACTTCCTGGTCCGGCGCGGGCACTACGCGATCGAGGAGATCTTCAACCCGCACGGGATCTACGGCCGCTGGGGGTGGCGCGGCATCATCTCCTACCTGGTGGGCTTCGTCGCCATGGTGCCGTTCTTCAGCACCGGGCTGTACTCCGGGCCCGTGGCGAAAGCCTCCGGCGGCGCGGACTTCTCCTTGTTCGTGGGGCTCCCGGTGGCCGGCCTCCTGTACTGGCTGCTGTGCCGAAAGCTGGACCTGGCCGCGGAGAACGAGCTGGCCGAGCGAGAGCGCGACGACCTCGAGTACGAGGCGACCCACCACCTGCGGCCGGAGCCCGGGCACGGACAGCCGGCTCAGTGACCTCCTCCGACGCGGCCTCGACCCGCCCGGCGGACGCCTGGGCCGCAGCCGAGGCGCTGGCCGCGGGGACGGTGACCGCCGAGGAGCTGGTCCGCACGTCGCTCGACCGGATCGCCGCGTACGACGGAACCGTGAACGCCTTCACCGTGGTCCTCGCCGAGGAGGCGTTGGCCCAGGCGCGCCAGGCCGACGCGCGCCGCCGCGCCGGGGCGCCTAACCTGCCGCCGCTGCTGGGCGTGCCGTTCTCGGTCAAGGACCACATCTGGCTGGCCGGCCACCCCGCCACCAACGGGTCCCGCGCCCTGCAGGACTTCGTCCCGGACGTCGACGCCGTCCCGGTCGCCCGGCTGCGGGCGGCCGGCGCCGTGGTGGTGGGCAAGACGAACAACCCGGAGTTCTGCTACCGCGGCTACACCGACAACGACGTGTTCGGCCTGACCCGCAACCCGTGGGACCCCGCGCGCACGCCCGGCGGCTCCAGCGGCGGGGCCGGGGCCTCGGTGGCGTACGGCGCCACGCCGATCGCGCTCGGTACCGACGGCGGGGGCTCGATCCGCATCCCGGCCGCGTTCTGCGGCGTGGTGGGGCACAAGCCGACCTTCGGCCTGGTGCCGAAGATGCCGGGCTTCCGTGGCTGGCCGAGCCTGTCCGTCGACGGCCCCCTCACCCGGTCGGTGCGCGATGCGGCGCTGGCGCTGAGCGTGATGGCCGGCCCTGCCGCGGAGGACGACCTCACCTGGCCGGTCGACGTGGGCAACCTGCGCCAGGCGGTCCTCACGCCACCGGACTGGTCGCGCCTGCGGGTCGCCGTCTCGGAGGACCTGGGCTGGGCGCCCGTCGAGCCCTCCGTGCGCACGGCCTTCCGCCGTGCCGTGGACCTGCTGACCCGGGACGGCGCCCGCGTGGAGGAGGCGCACCCCGAGGCGCCGTACCCGACCGCGCTCTGGAACGAGCTCGCCCTCCCCGAGGGGTTCGCCTCCGAGGGTCCGCTCCTGGACAGGAGTCCGGAGCTGATCGACCCCACGACGCGCGAGATCATCGAGGCCGGGCGCCGGGTGAGCGCCGCGGCCTACCTCGACGCGTCGGAACACCGTCGGGACTACCGGCGACGCTGGGCGGAGTTCTTCGAGCGCTACGACGTGCTGCTCACCCCCTCCATGCCCCTGCCCGCGTTCGGCACGGACGTCGCGTCGCCCGCGGCCATCGACGGCGTCCCGGTCGACCCGTTCTTCGACGACTGGTGCGCGCTGGCCCTGCCCGCGAACCTCACCGGATCCCCGTCCTGCGCCGTGCCGACGGGGGTCGACGCGGCCGGGATGCCCGTGGGCATGCAGGTGGTCGGACCGCGGTGGTCGGACGCCGTCGTGCTGCAGGTCGCCGCCGCGTGGGAGCGGCTCGCCCCCTGGGCCGACCGGTGGCCTCCGGCCGTCCACGCGCGTCCCTGAGCGACCCCCCGTCAGGCGCTGCCGCTCCACGGCGCCGGCACGAGCACCCAGATCAGCTCGGCCGGTTCGGTGCTGCTCGCGTTGCGCCAGGTGTGCGGCTCCCCACCGGCGAAGGTGAGGGCGTCCCCGGCCACGAGCTCGCGCAGGCCGTCGATGAAGACCAGCTCCAACCGGCCGGTCAAGACGTAGAGCACCTCGGCCGCGCAGTTGATCGTGTAGAGCTCGTCGCCGCCCGAACCACCGGGCTCGACAGTGCTGTGCAGGAGCTGCAGCCGTGACTGTCCTCGTGGAGTCATCAACCGCTCGCTGACACCGGTGCCGCCCAGGTTGATCCTCGGTGCCGACTCGCGACGCACCAGCGCGACCTCAGGCACGGCGAACAAGGACCCGACGTCCAGGCTCATCACCTCGCACAAGGTGATCAAGGTGGCGACGCTCGGGGAGGTCTCGTCCCGCTCCACCCGGCTGAGGAAGCCCTTGGTCAGACCGGCGGCGTCCGCGAGCTGCTCGAGGGTGTAGCCCAGCGCCTTCCGGGCGGCGCGCAGCTTCGCGCCGATGCGCACCTCGCCGTTGGACGGGGAAACCGGCAGCGGTCGCACGTTTTCACCTCTCCTTCGGCCCGGCGGCACGACGCCTCGGGGTCCACTGCCGGACGTCCTTCGGCGATGATGTCCGCAGCGCAACGGCTGTTGCCTATTGCTAAACTATGCCGCAGCCCCTGGCACCCTGTCACGAAAGCGCGGTGAATATGTCCTCTTCGTCCGCACGCGGCCCGATCGACGCCACCGTCGTGCCGAGATTCGGCGGCCCGGCCACGTTCGCCCGCCTGCCTCGCCTCGACGAGGTGGGCCGGACCGACGTGGCGATCCTCGGCGTGCCGTTCGACAGCGGCGTGAGCTACCGCCCGGGCGCCCGCTTCGGCCCAGGACACGTCCGCAGCGCCTCGAAGCTGCTGCGCAACTACAACCCCGTGCTCGACGTCGAGCCCTTCGCCGCCCAGCAGGTGGCCGACGCGGGTGACGTGGCGTGCAACCCGTTCTCGATCGACGAGGCACTCGCGCAGATCGACGCGGGGGCCCGTGCCGTCCTCGAGGACAGCGCCCGGCTGCTGACCATCGGCGGTGACCACACCATCGCGCTACCCCTGCTGCGGGTGATGCACGAGGCGCACGGCCCGCTCGCCGTGGTGCACTTCGACGCGCACCTCGACACCTGGGACACGTACTTCGGTGCCCCCGTCACCCACGGGACCCCCTTCCGCCGGGCCAGCGAGGAGGGGCTGATCGACAAGACCGCCAGCATGCACGTCGGCATCCGCGGGCCGCTCTACGGCCCGCGCGACCTCAGCGAGGACCAGGTGCTCGGCTTCCAGGTGGTCGGTTCGCACGAGATGGACGATCTTGGCTGGCGTGGCGTGGTGGAGCGGATCCGCGCCCGCGTCGGCGAGCGTCCGACGTACGTCTCGGTGGACATCGACGTGCTCGACCCCGCCTTCGCGCCGGGCACGGGCACGCCGGAGGCGGGAGGTCTCACCAGCCGTGAGCTGCTCAACATCCTTCGCAGCTTCGGCGCACTCAACCTCGTCGGCGCGGACATCGTCGAGGTCGCACCCGCCTACGACCACGCGGAGGTCACCGGGATCGCCGCCTCGCACGTGGGCTACGAGCTGATCAGCGCGATGGCGCCTCAGCCGCAGGAAGCGGCCATGGGACAATCGCGGGCATGACTGCCGCGTACGTCCTCACCCTCGCCTGCCCCGACCGTGCCGGCATCGTGCACGCCGTGACGGGGGTGCTGGTGAGGCAGGGCGGCAACATCGTCGAGAGCCAGCAGTTCGGGGACCTCGCCCAGCAGCGGTTCTTCATGCGGGTGACCTTCGAGGTGGCGACCGAGGACCGCGCCGGCACCCTGGCCGAGCTGCGGGCGGACTTCACGCCGGTTGCGCAGCAGTGGTCGATGGACTGGGAGCTGCGCGACGCGGCGACGCCGTACCGCACGCTGATCATGGTCTCGCGTTTCAGCCACTGCCTCAACGACCTGCTGTTCCGGTGGAACAACGGCTCGCTGGCCGTCGACGTGGCGGGCGTGGTCTCCAACCACCTCGACTGCGAGCCGTTGGCCAAGGCGTACGGCGTGGAGTACCACCACATCCCCGTCACGCCCGAGACCAAGCCGCAGGCCGAGGCCCGGTTGCTGGACATGGTGGAGCACCTCGACGTGGACCTCGTGGTGCTGGCCCGCTACATGCAGGTGCTCTCCGACGACGCCTGCGCGGCGCTGGCCGGGCGCGCCATCAACATCCATCACTCGTTCCTGCCCAGCTTCAAGGGCGCGCGGCCCTACCACCAGGCGTTCGACCGCGGCGTGAAGCTGGTCGGGGCGACCGCGCACTACGTGACCGCCGACCTCGACGAGGGGCCGATCATCGAGCAGGACGTGACCCGGGTCGACCACCGACTCGACCCGGCGCATCTCGCGGCCGCCGGGCGTGACGTGGAGAGCCAGGTGCTGTCCCGCGCGGTGCGCTGGCACGCCGAGTCGCGGGTGCTGCTCAACGGTCACAAGACCGTCGTGTTCCGCTGATCCCGTCGAGGGGTCACCGGGTCCGCGACACGCCGGCCGGGCGCGGGAGCAGGTGACCCCTCGGCGGGCACGGGGAGAGTCGCGGGTTCGGGTCAGCCGGTGGTCAGCCGGACCAGGCCGTGCTGGACGCCCTGGCCGTCGCGCCATCCGCTGATGCCCAGCGCCCGCAAGGGGGCGAGGTTCTCCCCCAGGTGCGGCGCGTCCGCGGCCACCGCCTTGCCGAGCCGGGCCGTCCAGTCGCCGGCGTCGAAGTCGACGTAGAGCACCGACGTCGCGCGGTCGGCGTGCGGGACGGCCTCCTGGAACGCCGTGGTCGACCCGAGGCCACCGGGGGTGAGCAGCGAGTCGACGTAGGACGCGTCGGTGCCCACCACCACGGTGTCGGCGGTGTGCTTGACCGTGAGCAGGTCCGCCTCAGGCCCGGCCAGCGCGGTGAGCTTGCCGAGCACCGGCTCGATCGCGGCGGGGTCGCCCTTGATCCGCAGCGCCACCGGGAGCCGGGACGGATCGGGGCCGCGCTCGAGGCCGGCCACGTCGAGCGAGGAGTCGACCGAGACCCCGACGCCCTCCCCGAGCAGGGTCTCCACGTCCTCCGGGAGCCGCAGGCCCGTGGCCGCCTCCCCTTGCTTCATCATCTGCTGCATCGACCCGTCGGAGGAGAACGCCCGGTCGAGGGTGTGCAGGTAGGACCTGAACCACCCGTGGGGCAGGCCGACGGAGAACGCCACGGCCGTGGACGCCGGCAGGTCGGCCACCGACGGTCCGGTGCGGTCGGTCCCGGTCATCCCCGCGGGCAGGCCCTTGGCGACCAGCTCGGTCTCCAGGCCCCCGTCGCGGAAGCGCACGACGGCGGCCATGCCCTGGAAGTCGCGGTACATCCTTCCCGCCGCGGCCAGCGGGGTGCCGGCGCCGGGCAGCGTCGGGGCGTCCGCGGGCTGCAGGGCCGCCAGCGCCTGCGGTGCCCCCTTCGCGGCGTAGGCGGTGATCACGCCGGGGTCCCCGGCGCGCTGCATCCAGGTCCGAAAGGCCGGGTCGTCGGCCAGGGAGCCCGTCTTCGCCTCGCCGGCGGCGGCGTCGGCCTGAGCCTGCTTCTCGGCGAGCAGCGCGTACCCGTCCACGAAGGCCACCCCGGTGTGGGTACCGTCGCCGGCGCACGTGTCGAGCTCCGCCACCGCCGCGCGGGTCTTCGTCTCGTCCCGGGAGGCGACGGCCAGCACGGGGAAAGCCTTCCCCGTGTCCTGGGGTACGGCGGCCACCGCCACCTGGTCCCCGATCCAGGGGGCGATGTCCTTGTCGTAGCTGACCTGCCTGCAGCCGGTGTCCTTGGTGGCCTGCTCGAACAGCCAGCGGCGCAGGTCCTCCCCGCTGCCGAGGCTCAGCTGCTCCTTCAACGCCGGGAACTTCCGCAGGGTCCGGAGCGCGTCCACCTTCTGCGGCAGGGACGGGTCGAGGTTCACGCTGACGTAGCCGAGCGTGGCCGCGGGCAGGGCCGTGGCCGGCGATGCGGTGGAGCCGGCCATCAGCTGCGCCACGCCCCATCCGCCAGCGCCGATCACCGCCGCCACACCCACCGCGGCGGCCACCCAGGCACCGGTGCGGGGCCGGCGTCGGCGCGGTGGGACCTCGCCGGCGCCGAGGTACTCGGCCGGTCCGGCAGCGGGCTCGGGAGGGTCAGCGGTCACGGGAGGCTCCGGTCAGGCGGTCGACGGCGCCTCAGGGTAGCGGTGCCGGCGCGCCGCGCGCGGAGAAATGCGACAGACCAGGAGGAAGAGGTCTACGGCTCGACGGGCCGGGACCAGAGCACCACGAGCGCACCCGCCAGTGCGCCGATCGGCCAGGCGAGGTAGGCGGTCCAGGCGCTCACGTCCAGGCGCACGGCCGCGTGGGTCCCCGCCGTGGCGTTCGCCAGGACGGCGTGCGGGTCTCCGGGTCCGAGCAGATGACCGACGTACGCCATCACCGCCGCGGCCGCGACTGAGCCGACGAGCAGCAGCCCGGCGGTCAGCAGCGGGTCCCGCGAGCGCCACCAGGTGAGCACCGCGCCCGCCACGAGGCCGGGAACCAGCCCGAGCACGACGTACCAGCCGTCGGCGTTGAACCGCTTGCCGAGCTGCACCTCGCCCATCGCCGCGCCGTTGCGGAGCTTGGTGTACAGCGCCGGGTCCACCGCCCACCACCACAGCACGCCGCACACCGCACCCAGGACCACCAGCGTGCCGAGCACGAAGACGAGGTCGGGCAGGACTCCTCGGGTGCGCAGGCGGCTCATCCTGCTCCGACCAGGCAGTGCGGGCCCAGCAGCGCCTTGAGATCGGCGTAGAGCTCCGGGCAGGCCGAGACCCGCAGCCGGTCGTCCAGCTTGAGCACGGTGGTGGAGGTCTTGCTCATCAGCCGCAAACGTACTTCGGTGACCCCAGGATGGGTGCCCAGCACGTCCTTGAGCTGTTCCACCACCGGCACGGTGCACCGCGTCGACGGCATCGAGATGACCACCGGTCCCGACGGTCCTTCCGAGAGGTCCGGCTTGGTGACCTCCTGCCCGTGCAGCTCCGGCTGGTCCTTGGAGCGCGAGAGCCGGCCCTTGACGGTGATGATCGCGTCCTCGGTGAGCAACGTGCTGGCGAGCTGGTAGGAGCTGGGGAACAGCAGCACGTCGATGGCGCCCTCCAGGTCCTCCAGCGTGATCATGGCCCACGGGTCCCCGCGCTTGGTGATCTTGCGCTGCAGCGAGGTCACCAGCCCGGAGACGGTCACCGTCGCCCCGTCGGGGCGGTCCTCGTCGAGGAGCAGCTGGCCGATCGTGCAGTCGGTGCCGGTGGTGAGGATGTGCTCGAGGCCGAGCAGCGGGTGGTCGGAGACGTAGAGCCCGAGCATGTCGCGCTCGTGGGCGAGCAGCGTGGTCTTGTCCCACTCGTCGATGTCCGGGATCGGCACCGAGACGCCGAACCCGGAGCCGTCCTCCTCGTCGAGGCCGCCGAACAGCGAGTCCTGACCGATCGCCTCGTTCTTCTTGATGTCGACGTACTGGTCGACCGCGGTCTCGTGCACGGCGACGAGCGCCCGCCGCTTGTGCTTCATGTCGTCGAAGGCGCCGGCCTTGACCAGGGACTCCACGACCCGCTTGTTGCACACGTGGGCGGGAACCTTGGCGAGGAAGTCGTTGAAGTCCTCGAAGCGGCCCTTCTCCTGGCGGGCCGCCACGATCCCGTCGACGACGTTGCTGCCGACGTTGCGGATCGCGGAGAGGCCGAAGCGGATGTCGCGGCCGACCGGGGTGAAGTTCGAGGCCGACTCGTTGACGTCCGGCGGCAGCACCTGGATCTTCTTGCGCCGGCACTCGTTGAGGTAGATCGCCAGCTTGTCCTTGTCGTCCTTCGCCGAGGTCAGCAACGCCGCCATGTACTCGGCCGGGTAGTTGGCCTTGAGGTAGGCGGTCCAGTACGTGACGACGCCGTACGCCGCGGAGTGGGACTTGTTGAACGCGTAGTCGGAGAACGGGAGCAGGATCTCCCACAGCGTGTCGATGGCGTCCTGGGGGTAGCCCCGCTCGAGCATGCCGGCGCAGAATCCGGCGTACTGCTTGTCGAGCTCGGCCTTCTTCTTCTTGCCCATCGCCCGGCGCAGGTTGTCCGCGGCACCCAGGGTGAAGCCGGCCAGGACCTGGGCGATCGCCATCACCTGCTCCTGGTAGACGATCAGGCCGTAGGTCTCGCCCAGCACCGGCTCGAGCGCCTCGGCCAGCGCCGGGTGGATCGGCTCGATCGGCTCGCGTCCGTTCTTGCGGCGGGCGTACTTGTTGTGCGAGTCCGCGCCCATCGGCCCGGGGCGGTAGAGCGCGCTGACCGCGGTGATGTCCTTGAACTGGTCGGGCTGCATCGAGCGCAGCAGCGCCCGCATGCCGCCGCCATCGAGCTGGAAGACGCCGAGCGTGTCGCCCCGGCCCATCAGCTCGTAGGTGGGCCGGTCGTCGAAGGGCACCTCCTCGAGGACCACCTTCTCGCCGCGGTTGGCCTCGATGTTGACCAGCGCGTCCTCAAGGATGTGGAGGTTGCTCAGTCCCAGGAAGTCCATCTTCACCAGGCCGAGCGACTCGCACATCGGGTAGTCGAACTGCGTGATGATCGCGCCGTCCTGCGGGCGCGCCATGATCGGCACGATGTCGATCAGCGGCTCGCTGGACATGATCACGCCGGCGGCGTGCACGCCCCAGTTGCGGATCTGTCCCTCGAGGCCGACGGCGGTCTCGTAGATGGTGCGCACGTCGGTGTCGGACTCGTGCAGCGACCGGAACTCCCCGCCCTCGGCGTAGCGCTTGTGCTCGGGGTTGAAGATCTCCTTCAGCGGCACGCCCTTGCCCATCACGTCGGGCGGCAGTGCCTTGGTGATCCGGTCGGAGATCGCGAAGCCGTAGTCGAGCACCCGCGCGGCGTCCTTGATCGCGGCCTTGGACTTCAGCCGGCCGAACGTGGCGATCTGGGCGACCCGGTCGGCGCCGTACTTCTCGGTGACGTAGCGGATCACCTCGCCGCGGCGGTGGTCGTCGAAGTCGATGTCGAAGTCGGGCATCGACGGCCGCTCCGGGTTGAGGAAGCGCTCGAAGAACAGCCCGTGCTCGAGGGGGCACAGGTCGGTGATCCGCAGCGCGTAGGCGGCGATCGAGCCGGCGCCGGAGCCGCGGCCCGGGCCGACGCGGATCCCGTTGCGCTTGGACCACTGGATGAAGTCCGCGACCACGAGGTAGTAGCCGCAGTAGCCCTTCTGCGAGATGATCGCGAGCTCCATCTCGACGCGGTCCTTGACCTCCTGGGTCAGCCGGTCGCCGGGGTAGCGCGACTCGATGCCGCGCCACACCTCCTTGCGGAACCAGCTCTCCTCGGTCTCGCCGGCCGGGATCTCGGCGCGCGCCATGTAGCCGCCGGTGGACTCCACGAACTCGACCTCGCAGCGCTCGGCGAGGGCGAGGGTGTTGTCGCACGCCTCGGGCAGGCCGTGCTGGTCGGCCCACAGCGCGCGCATCTCGGCGGCGGACTTGAGGTAGTAGCCGCCGCCGTCGAACTTGAGCCGGTTGGGGTCGGAGAGCCGCTTGCCGGACGCGACGCAGATGAGCGCGTCGTGGGCGGCGGCGTCCTCGGGGTTGTTGTAGTGGGAGTCGTTGGTGGCCAGCGGGGGGATGCCGAGCTCGCGCCCGAGCCGCAGCAGGTCGTCGCGGACCCGCTTCTCCACCGAGATGCCGTGGTCCATCAGCTCGAGGAAGACGTTGTCGCGGCCGAAGATGTCCTGCAGCTCGCCGGCCTCGCGGACCGCCTCGTCCCATTGGCCGAGCCGTAGCCGGGTCTGGATCGCGCCGCTGGGGCAGCCGGTGCTGACGATCAGCCCCTTGCTGTAGGTCTGCAGCAGCTCCTTGTCCATCCGGGGCTTGAAGTAGTACCCCTCCAGGCTCGAGCGCGAGGAGAGCCGGAACAGGTTGTGCATGCCCTCGGTGCTCTCCGCCCACATCGTCATGTGGGTGTAGGCGCCACCGCCCGCGACGTCGTCGCCGCCTTCCTCGGCCAGGTCGCCCTTCCCCCACCGGACCCGCCGGCGCTCGCCCCGCTGGGTGCCGGGGGTGAGGTAGGCCTCGATGCCGATGATCGGCTTCACGTCGTGCTTGCGCGCCCTGGACCAGAAGTCGAACGCGCCGTGCAGGTTGCCGTGGTCGGTCATGGCGATCGCCGGCATCTCCAGCTCGCTCACCCGCGAGAACAGCCCGTCGAGCAGGGAGGCTCCGTCGAGCATGGAGTACTCGGTGTGGACGTGCAGGTGGACGAAGGAGTCGGACCCTGGCATCGGCGCGTTCGCCCCTTCCAACGACTGAGACGAGGACATGCAGCAGCCGGCCGGGAAGGACCGCGGCCGATCACCTTGGGGAAGGACGTCAGCCTACGGCACCACCGGGTCCCGATGGCGGCAACCCTCCGAACCGGTCACCGCCGATCCTGACAGCGGCCACCGACAGTTCCTCCGCCGGTGGCCGGCTCGTCAGCTGGTGGCCGCGGCGCCCCAGCCGTGCCAGGAGTCGATCTCGATCCAGGCGCTGACCCGGCGTCGATCCCGGTTCGCGTAGGGCTTCCCCGTGTAGTGCGTCGAGAGCCGGTCGATGTCGGCCAGCTCCGGGTCGTCGGCGATCTCCACCACGCGGCCCTGCAGGCTGACGTGGGTGTACCAGCCGGCCTCGTCCAGCGCGGTGAGGGTGACCCGGGGGTCGTGGCGGAGGTACTCCAGCCGCTTGCGGCCCTCGTCCATGTTGACCAGGATCCGGTCACCGTCGAGGAGGTACCAGGTCGCGACCGAGACCGGCTGACCGTCCGGGCGCACGGCGGTGATCACGGCCGGGTTCGGCTTGGCGAGCAGGTCGCGCACGTCCTCGGGGAGCGGCGGCTTGGGCATCGGGTCCTCCTGGCTCTCAGATCGCGCAGCCGTCGGGGCCGCAGGCGTCGCCGGCGTCCCCCGACCGCGGGGTCAGCACCGTCATACCCGGATGCGCGGCCTCCCACGCCCGGTCGAGCGCGGCCAGCAGCTGCTCGGGCGGCTGAGCCCCGGAGACGCCGTACCGGCGGTCGAGGACGAAGAACGGCACGCCGCCGATGCCGAGCTCGGCCGCCTCCTCCTCGTCGGCGCGCACCGCGGCGGCGTACTCCTGGTCCGCGAGCGCCCGGGCGATCTCGCCGGCCTCGAGCCCCGCCTCGGCGCCCAGGCGCGCGAGCGTGTCCCGGTCGCCGACGGCCTGCCCCTCGGTGAAGTAGGCGCGCAGCAGGCGTTCCTTCACCGCGTCCTGGAGACCGCGCTCCTTGGCGAGGTGGATCACCTGGTGCGCGTCGAACGTGTTGGCCGCCACGGCGCGGTCGAAGTGGAACTCCAGGCCCTCGCGCGCGGCGGCGGCGGTCATCGAGTCGAGCATCTGCTGCGCGCCGGCACGCGTGGTGCCGTACTTGCGGGCCAGCCGGTCGGCGTAGTCGGGCCCCGCCGGCCCGTCCTGGGACCGGGCGCCCGGGTCGAGCTCGAAGGAGTGCCAGACGACCTCGACCTCGCCGCGGTCCGGGAAGCGCGCCAGCGCCTGCTCGAAGCGTCGCTTGCCGATGTAGCACCAGGGGCAGACGACGTCGGACCAGATCTCGACCTTCACAGGCCCTCCTCCAGGTTCGGGTACGCCGGACCAACGACTCGGGCCTCCCGGCTATTCCGGACCCTTCGGGCGCCGACGTGCCCTGCGCCCGGCGTCCTCCAGCTCGCCGATCGCCTCCGCGAGGGCCGCGCGCTCGGCCTGCAGGGCCGCCAGCTCGCGGTCCACGGCCCGCGCCCGGGCACGCAGGTACGCCAGCGGGTCACGGCCCGGCCAGGCCATCCGCAGGTCCGGGGCACGCTCCTCGTTGCCGGAACCGTCGGTGTGCTCGAGCTCGCGCAGGCCGTGGCGGGCGTAGAAGCGCCGCGCGGGCTCGTTGGACGCGAAGACCCACAGCGCGAAGCCGTCGGGGCGCAGCCCCTTCACCAGGTCGAGCAGCACGCTGCCGATGCCCTGGCCCAGGCGGTCGGGACGGACGTACAGCGAGTGCACGAAACCGGGCTCGAGCAGCACGTAGCCGACCAGCAGGCCGTCGTCCTCGGCCACCCAGGCCTCGCGCTCGCCGGCCAGCTGGCGGGCGATCCAGGCGCACGTCTCCGCGACGTCGTGCACGGGCGCCGGCATCGCCGGGACCGCTGCCCGGCGGGCGGCGACGGCCAGCGCCGCCAGCTCGTCGGCATCCTCAGGCGTCGCCGGGCGCAGCAGCAGGTCCTCGGCCACTCAGGTCTCGTCCCGGATCTGGGCCAAGGCGTGCCGCAGGTCCGCGGGGTAGCTCGACTCGAAGCTGACGTACTCGCCGCTCTCCGGGTGCTCGAAGCCCAGGCGTACGGCGTGCAGCCACTGCCGTTCCAGGTGCAGGCGCCGGGCGAGCACCGGGTCGGCGCCGTAGGTCAGATCGCCGACGCACGGGTGCTTCAGGGCCGCCATGTGGACGCGGATCTGGTGGGTGCGCCCGGTCTCGAGGTGGACCTCGAGGAGGCTCGCGAACCGGTGCGCCTCGAGCGTCTCGTAGTGCGTGACGCTGTGCTTGCCGTCGGCGAGGACGGCGAACTTGTAGTCGTACTTGGGGTGACGACCGATCGGCGCGTCCACCGTTCCGCGCAGCGGGTCCGGGTGCCCCTGGACGAGCGCGTGGTAGACCTTGTCCACGGTGCGCTCGCGAAAGGCGTTCTTGAGCACGGAGTAGGCGCGCTCGGACTTGGCGACCACCATGACACCCGAGGTGCCGACGTCGAGGCGCTGGACGATGCCCTGTCGCTCCGCCGCACCGCTGGTGGCGACCTGGAACCCGGCCGCAACCAGGTGCCCCACCACCGTCGGCCCGGTCCACCCCGGGCTGGGATGCACCGCGACCCCCACCGGCTTGTCGATGACGACGATCGCCTCGTCGTCATGGAGGATCTTGATGCCGTCGACCGTCTCGGGGACCACGGCCACCGGATCGACCAGGGCGGGGATCTCCACCACGAGCAGGGCGCCGGGCTGCACCCGGTCGGACTTGGCGGGCACCTCGCCGTCGACGCTGACCTGCCCGCGCGCGATCAGGTCCGCGACGCGGGTCCGCGAGAGCCCGAACATCCTGGCGATGGCGGCGTCGAGGCGCTCGCCGGCCAGCCCCTCGGGAACCATCACAGTGCGGCGGTCCGTGCCGTACTCGGTCACGCCGAGGTACCGCCTCCAGAGCCGGTCCCGACCCTGGTGCTGACGCGCGCCGTTGATGCCCACCCCACGCAGGGCCTGGATGATGATGAACGCGGCCGCCACGTTGATGCACACGTCGGCGATGTTGAAGATCGGCCAGTGCGGGAGCCGGATGAAGTCCACGACGTGGCCGCGCAACGGCCCCGGCTCGCGGAAGATCCGGTCGGTGAGGTTGCCCAGCACCCCGGCGAGCAGGAAGCCGAGCCCGAGCGCCCAGCCCGTGCTGGCCAGTCGGCGCGCCACCCACACCACCGCGACTGCCGCCGCCATGGCGACGAAGGACAGCACGAGGGTGTAGGAGGTGCCGGTGCTGAACGCCGCCCCCGGATTGCGGGCGAGGTAGAGCGTCAGGAGGTCGCCCACCACGTGCACCGGCCGGCCCGGCGTGAGGTGCGCGACGACCAGCACCTTGCTGATCAGGTCGGCGAGATAGCCCAGCACCGTCACTGCGGCGAACAGCACGAGGCTGCGTCGGCGGGCGGTGGCGTGGGTCTCGGTGGGGTCGGCGTCGCCGGTCAGCGACGCTCCTCGCGCTGTTTGCATGACAGGCACAGTGTTGCACGCGGGAATGCCATGAGCCGCATCTTGCCGATCGGCTCCCCGCAGCTCTCGCAGGCGCCGTAGCTGCCGTTCTCGATGCGCTCGAGGGCGTGCTCGGCCTGCAGCAGCATGTGCCGGGCGTTGTTGGCCAGGCTCATCTCGTGGTCGCGCTCGAAGGTGGTGGAGCCGACGTCCGCCTGGTCGTTGCCCGCGCCGTCGCCGGCGTCGCGCATGAGGTCGTGCAGCTCTCCCTCGGCGAGGTTGAGCTCCGAACGCAGGCGATCCCGCTCTGCGTTGAGCTCCGAGCGGACCTCGTCGAGCTCCTTGGCGGTCCACGGCTTCTCGTCGGGCTTCACCGGCAGTTTCTTGGCCGTCGACGCGGTCCTTGCCGGGGCCGCCTTGCCGGTCGCGTTCTTGCTCGCTGTGGTGGTCACGGTTGCCTTCTTCGCTGCGGTCGGGGCTCCGGACGTCCTGCTGGCCGGTGCCGGGGAGGCCGCCCTCTTGGCGGTCGTCTTCTTCGTTGCTGGTGCCTTCGTCGTGCCCGTCGTGCGCCCGGAGGCCGCCTTCTTCTTCTGCGCGGAGGTCGCCTTCGTGCCGGGAGTCGCCTTCGTGGGCGCAGTCGGCTTCGCCGGGGCCTTCTTCGCGGCCGTGCTCGCCTTCTTCGCGGCCGTGCTCGCCTTCTTCGCGGCCGGCTTCGAGGCGGCGGCGGCGCTGCGCCCGCCCGTGCCGGCCGAGGACTTCCTGCCCGCCGACGCCCTGCTCGTCGACGTGCCGGCGCGTGTCGCGGCGGGAGCTTTCTTCGCGCTCGTGCGTGCCATGACCGACGGCCCCCTCACAGCCCGGGAAGCAAGAACCCGTGTGGTCCGTGCCACACGGTGCCGCGAGGATATGCCGCCCATCCGGTCCAGACAACAAGCCTCACCGCGTTTCGGGACCAACGGGGCCGGATTGGGGACCAAGGCCCCGAAGCGCCGCCGGCGCCCGCACCGGGCCGCACCGGCCCGGAGCGGCGCCCGCAAGGGCCCCGAGGCCGGTGAACCGGGATGAACCGCACTGGCCGCGTCTGGCAGACTGGGGACACCGCAAGGCGTGGACGGGGACGAGTAGCTCCGAGCACAGCCGGCAGCGACCTGGGGACGGTGGGAGCCCAGGGGTGTTGTCCGGAGCGAAGATCACCCCCGAGCCGCCGGAAGAGCACGGTCGTCCGTTCGCGGGTGGCGGCGGGTAGAACCGGCAGCGGTACCTGACGAGCGGGCGGCCCGCGCCGACACGGCGAGGATCGTCAAGGAGGGTGGTACCGCGGGAGCGGCCGGCGCGGCGCCGGCTCTCGTCCCTTCGCCGGTCCCCTCGGCTCCGCGACCCGGCGCCGACGGACGAAGGACGACGACGTGAGCGAATACCGCCCCGTTCCCCCGCAGGTCGACCTGCCCGCGCTCGAGCACGGCGTGCTCGGCCTCTGGGAGGCAACCGGACGTTCGAGAAGTCGCTCGACCTCACCGCCGACCGTCCGCGCTGGACGTTCTACGAGGGCCCGCCCACCGCGAACGGGATGCCCGGCACCCACCACGTCGAGGCCCGGGTCTTCAAGGACGTCTTCCCCCGCTTCAAGACGATGCGCGGCTACCACGTCGAGCGCAAGGCGGGCTGGGACTGCCACGGCCTCCCCGTGGAGCTCGCGGTCGAGAAGGAGCTCGGCTTCTCCGGCAAGGATGACATCGAGGCGTACGGCGTCGCGGAGTTCAACGCCAAGTGCCGCGCGTCGGTGCTGCGGCACGTCGACGCCTTCGAGGAGATGACCGAGCGGATGGGGTACTGGGTCGACCCCGAGGACCCCTACCGCACCATGGACCCCGGCTACGTGCAGTCGGTGTGGTGGGCGCTGAAGAACATCCACGCCCGCGGCCTGCTGGTCGAGGACTACCGCGTCGCGCCGTACTGCCCGCGCTGCGGCACCGGGCTCTCCGACCACGAGCTGGCCCAGGGCTACGAGACCGTCACCGACCCGTCGGTCTACGTCCGGTTCCCGCTGACCTCCGGACCCTACGGCGGCGCCGACGGCAGCCCGCGCGCCAGCCTGCTGGTGTGGACGACCACGCCGTGGACGCTGGTCTCCAACACCGCCGTGGCCGCGCACCCCGACGTCACCTACGTGCTCGCCACCGACGGCCGGGAGCGGCTGATCGTGGCGGCGCCGCTGTTCGAGCAGGTGCTCGGTGAGGGCTGGAGCGTCGAGAACGAGATCACCGGCCGCGACATGGAGCGCTGGACCTACCAGCGCCCGTTCGACCTCGTGGACTTCCCCGCCCCGGCGCACTACGTCGTCCTCGGCAGGTACGTCACCACCGAGGACGGCACCGGCCTGGTGCACCAGTCCCCCGCGTTCGGCGAGGACGACATGACGGTGTGCAAGGCCTACGGCCTGCCGGTGGTGAACCCGGTGCTGCCCAACGGGCACTTCGCCGACGACCTCCGGCTGGTCGGCGGCCAGTTCTTCAAGCACGCCGACCTCGACCTGGTCAAGGACCTCGAGTCCCGGAGGCTGCTGTTCCGCCACCTGGCCTACGAGCACAGCTACCCGCACTGCTGGCGCTGCCACACGCCGCTGATGTACTACGCCCAGCCGTCGTGGTACGTCCGGACCACCGCGATCAAGGACGACCTGGTCCGCGAGAACGAGCACACCAGCTGGTTCCCCGAGACGATCAAGTGGGGCCGCTACGGGGACTGGCTGAACAACAACATCGACTGGGCGCTCTCGCGCAGCCGCTACTGGGGCACCCCGCTGCCCATCTGGCGCTGCGCCGACGACCACCAGGTGTGCGTGGGCTCGCTCGCCGAGCTCACCGAGCTCACCGGCACCGACCAGTCCGAGCTGGACCCGCACCGTCCGTACGTCGACGAGGTGACCTTCCCCTGCCCGACCTGCGGCGCCGAGTCGCGGCGGGTGCCCGAGGTCATCGACGCCTGGTTCGACAGCGGCTCCATGCCGTTCGCCCAGTGGGGGTTCCCGCACGCCGAGGGTTCCCGCGAGCGCCTCGAGCAGGCCTACCCGGCCGACTTCATCTGCGAGGCGATCGACCAGACCCGCGGCTGGTTCTACACGCTGATGGCGATCGGGACGCTGATCTTCGACGAGTCGTCGTACCGCAACGTGCTGTGCCTGGGCCACATCCTGGCCGAGGACGGCCGCAAGATGTCCAAGCACCTCGGCAACATCCTCGAGCCGCTGCCGCTGATGGAGCGAGCACGGGGCCGACGCCGTGCGCTGGTTCATGGCCGCGTCCGGCTCGCCGTGGGCGGCCCGCCGGATCGGCGACGCCACCTTGCAGGAGACCGTCCGCAAGGTGCTGCTGACCTACTGGAACACGGTCGCCTTCCAGGTGCTCTACGCCCGCGCCGCGGGCTGGACCCCGGGCCGCCGGGCGCCCCGGGTGGCCGACCGCCCGGTGCTCGACCGCTGGCTGCACGCGGAGACCGCCCGCCTCGTCGGCGCGGTGACCGAGGCGATGGACCGGTTCGACACCCAGCGCGCGGGCAGCCTGCTCGCCGCGTTCGTCGACGACCTGTCGAACTGGTACGTCCGGCGTTCGCGTCGGCGGTTCTGGGACGGGGACCCGGCCGCGCTGACCACCTTGCACGACACCCTGGTCACCGTGACCAAGCTGATGGCGCCGATCACGCCGTTCATCACCGAGCGGGTGTGGCAGGACGTGGTGCGTCCGGGCGACGCCGCGGCGCCGGAGTCGGTGCACCTGGCCGGCTGGCCGGAGTACGACGCCGGTGCGGTGGACGAGGAGCTGTCCGCGGCGGTGGCACTCGCGCGTCGCCTGGTCGAGCTCGGCCGAGCGGCCCGCGCCGACGCGAAGGTGCGCACCCGCCAGCCGCTGCGCCGGGCACTCGTGGGCTCCGCCGCCCACGCCCGCCTGCACGACGAGCTGCGCGCGGAGGTCGCCGAGGAGCTCAACGTGGGCACTCTGGAGCCGCTCTCCGCGGCCGGCGCGGACCTGGTCGACCACACCGCGAAGGGCAACTTCCGGGCCCTCGGCAAGCGGTTCGCCAAGCGGACCCCCGCGGTGGCGAACGCGATCGCCGCCGCGGACGCGGCTGCGCTGGCCCGGGCGATGGCAGGCCGACGGCAAGGCGGTGGTGTCCGTGGACGGCGAGGACGTGGAGGTCCTTCCCGAGGAGGTCATCGTCTCCGAGCGGCCCCGTGAGGGCTGGTCGGTGGTCAACGAGCAGGGTGAGACCGTGGCCCTCGACCTCGAGCTCACCCCCGACCTGGTGCGGGCCGGCCTGGCGCGCGAGGTGGTCCGGCTGGTGCAGGAGGCGCGCAAGAGCAGCGGCTTCGAGGTGACCGACCGGATCGTGCTGACCTGGAAGGCCTCCGGCGACACCGCCGAGGCGCTGCGCGAGAACGGCGACCTGGTGGCCGAGGAGGTGCTGGCCGTGGAGATGCGCGAGGGTGAGCCGAACCAGATGCCCGTCGCCCCGACCGACGGCCGGCCCACCGGCCTGGTGACCAACGACGACAGTCTCGGGCTGACCTTCTCGGTCACCCGCGTCTGACGCGGGTCCGGTTCCTCGGGCGAGCTGCCTCCCGTGCGTGCCACCGCGCGGGAGGGGCGGATCCGCGCCGGACTCCGTACGACGCCGCCCCGACGCAGAACGACGTCCTGCCGGTGGCCGGGGCACCACGACGGGGCCGGACGCGTGCGGACACGACAAGGGCCGGTGTCCCCCTGGGGAGCACCGGCCCTCGCGCGTGGGTGGGTCAGCCGTTGCTGCTGTTGTTGGCTTCCTCGTCGCCGAGGAGCGAGCGCAACCGCTTGGGTGCGTGCTCGTTGCCGGCCAGCACGCCGGCCTCGCCGGTGCCGTCGAGCGCGGCGAGCTGCTGCTCGAAGTAGCTGCGCAGCCGGCTGCGGTACTCGCGCTCGAACGAGCGGAGGTTCTCCACCTCGGCGCTCAGCTTGTCCTTCTCCTTCTCGAGGTCACCGAACAGCTGCTGACGGCGCTCGGCGGTCTCCGAATCGAGCATCTGCGAGCGGGTGCGGGCGTCGGACTCGAGGCGGTCGGCCTTGACCTTCGCCTCGGACTCGAGCCGCTCGGCCTTCGTGCGCGCCTCACCGATGATCTTGTCGGCCTGGTCCTTGGCCTCGTTGACGAGCTCGTCGGCGTTGCGGGTGGCGATCTCCAGCAGCCGGGCCGCGGCGCTGGAGGCGTCCGCCACCGTCGTGACCTTGATCGTCTCGGTGGGCGCGGCCGCCGCCGGAGCGGGCGTGGGCGCCGGCGCGGGGGGCTCGGGCGCCTTCACCGGCTCGGGGGCCTTCGCCGGCTCGGGGGCCTTCTCCTGGGCGGGGGCGGGGCCGGCCTGCTGGGCGGTGGCGAGCTTGCTGCGCAGGTCCTCGTTCTCCCGCGTCAGCCGCGCCAGCTCGGCCTCCACCTCGTCGAGGAACTGGTCAAC
Organism: uncultured Actinomycetota bacterium; assembly: GCA_963709685.1. Classification (GTDB taxonomy): domain Bacteria; phylum Actinomycetota; class Actinomycetes; order Propionibacteriales; family Nocardioidaceae; genus Nocardioides_B. The sequence continues at coordinate 120,904 of CAVPXH010000014.1, read as the reverse complement.
CTCACCCATGTCGTAGCCCTCGCGGAGCCGGACGGGCGTAAAGCGCTTGTTGCTCACGTCCTCAGGCGTCAGCGGCATGACCTCACCCTTTGTTCGTAGTCGTCGTCTGTGCGGCACGAGTGCCGTGTCCGCCCACCGTACTCCCGAGACTCAATGCCGGGGCCGGTGGGGCGAACCTGTCTCGATGACCGCAGGATATCCCGCGTTCGGCCCTCGACGGGCACAGCACGGGCAGTCTATGGCCACCGGATCCCGGCGGGATCGTTCAGAAGAAAATCGCCCGTACCAGCTGCTGCAGCAGGTACACCGCCACCAGCACGATGAGGAAGCTGGTGTCGAGCATGACGCTGCCCAGCCGCAGCGGCGGGACGAAGCGGCGCACGAACATGATCGGCGGGTCCGTGATCGTGTAGACGATCTCGAGGACCACCAGAACCGGACCCTTCGGCCGCCACGACCGCGCGAACATCTGTACCCACTCCACCACCAGCCGGACCATGAGCAGCAGGAAGAAGGCGAACAGGATGTCGTAGAGGATGGCTCCGGCGAGTTGCACGTCTCAAACTCTATTTCATCCGTGGTCGGGAGGTCGTGGGTCACAGGCCCTGACCCGCGGCTCGCAGTGCGGCGATCAGCTCTGGTTGAAGAAGCCGCCCTCGGCGATGCGCTGCTTGTCCTCGGCGGCCACCGACACGTTGGGCGGCGAGAGCAGGAAGACCTTGTTGGTGACCCGCTCGATCGTGCCGCGGACCGCGAACACCAGGCCCGCGGCGAAGTCCACGAGACGCTTGGCGTCCGCGTCGTCCATCTCCGAGAGGTTCATGATCACCGGGACGCCCTCGCGGAAGTTCTCGCCGACCGTGCGCGCCTCGTTGTACGTCGTCGGGTGCAGCGTGGTGATCCGGGACAGCTCGGCCACCATCGGCGCGGCGGCCGACCCAGAGGCGGCCACCGGCTGCGGACGTCGCCGCTCGGCGATGTTGGCCACCGGGGTGGGACGTGACGGCTCGACGCGCTCGCGCGCTGCCGGCTCGTCGTACTCGTCGTAGTACTCGTCCTCGTAGCGTTCGGTGTCCTCGAGCAGGCCCAGGTAGACACCCATCTTGCGCATCGCGCCGCCCATGACTCTTGTCCTCCGATACCTCGGCGTCCCCCGATGGAACGCTGCTACGTCGTTGACCCTACCGGAGCGGGGGCCTCGGTCCGAGCACCGCGGAGCCTATGCGCACGTGTGTCGCACCGGCCCCGATCGCGGCCTCGAGGTCCCCGCTCATGCCCGCCGAGACCCAGGTCGCGGCGGGGTCGACCGTCCGCACCTGCTCGGCGATCTCGCCCAGACGGGCGAACGCCGGCCGGGGTTCCTCCCCCAGCGGCGCCACCGCCATCACACCCCGCAGCCGGAGCCCCTCGGCGCCCGCCACGGCCTGCGCGACGGCCAGCACGTCGGCCGGCGACGCACCACTGCGCGCACCGGACCGCTCGGGCGGGTCGAGGCTCACCTGCACCAGGCAGTCGACGGCCTTGCCCTCCCGCTGCGCCCCCTTGGACAGCGCTGCCACCAGCTTGGCCCGGTCCACCGACTCCACGACGTCCGCGTAGCCGGTGACCGCGGCGGCCTTGTTGCTCTGCAGGTGCCCGATGAAGTGCCAGCGCAGGCCGAGCGCGGCGCACTCGGCCGCCTTGGCGGCCGCCTCCTGGTGGCGGTTCTCGCCCACGTCGGTCACGCCGAGCTCGGCGAGCAGGCGTACGTCGGACGCCGGGAAGAACTTCGTGACGACGGTCAGCCGGACCTCGGCGGGGTCGCGGCCGGTGTCCTCGCAGGCGGCGGCGATCCGGTCCCGGACGCGCGCCAGGTTGCCGGACAGCTCGGCACGGCGCTGCGCGCTCACGGCCGGACCCAGACCAGGCCGGCGAACCGGCCGGCGCCCTGGCCCTGCCGGCGGTAGGAGTACAGGTCCTCGTTCTCCCGCGTGCAGCTCCACCCGGCGCCGAGGTCGGCCACCGTCACGTCGGCGGCCGCCAGCTGGGCCCGCAGACCTGCCCCGAGGTCGAGCGACGGGGTTCCCCAGGACGTCTCGGCGAACGCCTCGGGCACGCGCCCGGCCACGTCGGCGCGCATCGTGTCGGGCACCTCGTAGCAGCGGCCACACACGTGCGGGCCGATCCAGGCGGTGAGCCGTCCGGCACCGTGCTCGCGCAGCACCTCCACGGCGCGCGGCACCACGCCCGACGCGAGGCCCGGGCGCCCGGCGTGGACGGCCGCGACCACGTGCTGTTCCACGTCGGCGAGCAGCACCGGTGCGCAGTCGGCGACGCGCACCAGCAGCACGACGCCGGGCACCGCGGTGACGAGCCCGTCAGCGGCAGCCGGCTCGCCGGCGCCGCGCAGCGCGTCCTCGGTGACCACGTGCACGTCGGCGCCGTGCACCTGCTGCATCCCGACCACCACGGGCACCGGCACCCCGACCGGGAGGTCGAACGGCGCCTGCGGGTCGTCGTACCCGCGTGCGAAGGCGTGGGCGACGCGGTCGAGGTTCGCGCCGATCTCGCCGGCGTCGTCCCCGCGCGGCACGGCCAGGTTCAGCGAGCCGGCGGGGCCGGTGCTGACGCCTCCGTGCCGGTCGGTGAAGGCGACCTCCACCGTTCCGCGGGTCTCCCGGAACGCGAACAAGCCGCTTACTTGAGGAAGTCGGGGACGTCGAGGTCGTCGTCCTCGAACTGCACCTGACGCGGCGGCTGCTGCGGCTGGCTCTGCGCCGGGCGGACCGAGGGCTGCTGCGGCCGGGTCGGCTGGTCCCCGGACCGGGACGCCCCGCCGTTGCCGGCCGGGGACCCGGCCACCGGCCGCGCCGAGGGCTGGAACGTGGGCTGCTGGGCCGGCTGCTGGGCCGGCTGCTGGGGCACCCCCTGTCCCGACTGGCCGGACTGCGCCGGTGCGCGGCCGTTGTCCCCCTGCGCCTGCTGCGCAGCGGGCTCGCGCCGCAGGACGGTGCCGCTGTCGCGGCGCTTGGGCATGCCCCCGTCGAAGCCGGCGGCGATCACGGTGACCCGCACCTCGTCGCCGAGGGCGTCGTCGATGACCGCTCCGAAGATGATGTTCGCCTCCGCGTGCGCGGCCTGCGAGACGAGCGCGGCGGCCTCGTTGATCTCGAACAGGCCGAGGTCCGAGCCACCGGCGATGGACAGCAGCACGCCGTGGGCGCCGTCGATGGACGCCTCGAGCAGCGGGCTGGAGACCGCCATCTCGGCGGCGGCGACGGCCCGGTCCTCGCCTCGCGCGGAGCCGATGCCCATCAGCGCCGAGCCGGCATTGGCCATCACCGACTTCACGTCGGCGAAGTCGAGGTTGATCAGGCCGGGCGTGGTGATCAGGTCGGTGATGCCGGAGACGCCCTGCAGGAGCACCTGGTCGGCCTGCTTGAAGGCGTCGAGGATCGACACGTTGCGGTCGCTGATCGACAGCAGCCGGTCGTTGGGGATCACGATGAGGGTGTCGACCTCCTCGCGGAGCCTCGCGATGCCGTCCTCCGCGGAGTTGGCGCGCCGACGCCCCTCGAAGGCGAACGGGCGCGTGACCACGCCGATGGTCAGGGCACCGAGCGAGCGCGCGATCTTGGCCACGACGGGGGCGCCGCCGGTGCCGGTGCCACCGCCCTCGCCGGCGGTCACGAAGACCATGTCGGCCCCCTTGAGGACCTCCTCGATCTCCTCGGCGTGGTCCTCGGCGGCCTGCGCCCCGACATCGGGGTTGGCGCCCGCGCCGAGGCCCCGGGTGAGCTCGCGGCCGATGTCGAGCTTGACGTCGGCGTCGCTCATGAGGAGGGCCTGGGCGTCGGTGTTGATGGCGATGAACTCGACGCCCTTGAGGCCGACCTCGATCATCCGGTTGACGGCGTTGACTCCACCTCCACCGATACCCACGACCTTGATCACGGCCAGGTAGTTCTGCGGTGCTGCCACGGCAGGTGCCTCTCGCTGCTTGGCTGCTCTGTGCTCCGAGGGTCACTCGGCAGGGCAGGCGGTGTACGTACGTCTCGGTGGGGAAGTGCCCGCGGTTTCCATCAACTCTAACCCTGAAGTAGAGGGTTATAGTTATGTCAACCTCGCGCCTGCAGACGAACGTAGGTGAACGCCCCATGCGTTACAAGCGACACGCGCATGGGGCACGACAGTTTCGCGCTTTCTCTTGTGCCACAACGGTTTCGTCGCATGCGAGGCAGCGGTTTCCTCCCCGGCCACGCAGCGGCGTCCCGGCCGGCAGGCACCACCGCCGCGGGCCCGCCGTACCCCCACCGCACTCCCCCGTTGAGGCGCGCCTCCTGGCACGTTCAGGCGCGCCTGAGGGCGCCCGGACCGGCAACATCCGCGCTTCACCACGCCGACAGGCGCGCTTCATCACACCAACACGCGCGCCTCAACGGGAGGGGTGGAGGCTAGCGGCGGATGATCGGCTGGCCGGGCACGGAGACGTCGTACGTCGACGCCTTCTGACGCAGCAGTACGGCGAGCACCGTGGCCTTCTGCGCCGAGTCGTCCGCGCTCCCCCACCGCACGGTCCGCCCGTCGTGCAGCCGCAACGAGATGGTGTCGACCGTGTGCACCTGCACGAAGTCGACCCGGCTGCTCAGCGACGCAGGCAGGGAGGCCGCGACCCGCGCCGCCTCGGCGAGCGCGTCGCTGTGCGTCCCCGGGCGGGTGCGGATCAGGGGCAGGTCGGGGCGCGTGCGGTAGCCGCGGAAGAGCACCCCGTGGTCGTCGACCCCGCGCAGGTGGCCACCGCGGTCGACCACCGCCACGGCGGCGCGCTCGTGCACGTCGATCCGCACGGCGTTCGGCCACGCCCGGGACACGTCCACGCCTGCCACGGCGGGCAGCTTCTTCACCCGCGCCGAGATGGCGTGCAGGTCCACGGTGGCCAGCGGGGTCCCCATCGGCACCTCGGCCGCGCGCCGGACCGCGCCGTGGCTCAGCACGTCCGTGCCGGCGACGGTCACCCCCGAGACCGCGAGCACCGAGGAGAAGAACACCAGCCACACCAGCACAGCGACGCCGACCGCCAGGGCCGCGAGCACCGCCACGCCCCGCCAGGCCAGGAACCGGCGCGCCCACTGCCGGCGCGCGAAGCGGCGGCGGGCCAGCGCCACGGTGCGCTCGTCCTCCTCGGTGGACGAGGCGGTCCCCGATCCCCTAGCAGCCACCGTGTTGGACCTCCCTCGCCGCCAGCAGCCCCAGCACCTGAGGCCCGACCAGCGTGATGTCACCGGCGCCCAGCGTCAGCACCAGGTCACCGGGGCGGGCCCGGTCGACCAGCGCCGCCGGCACCTCGGCCCAGGACGGCTCGTAGTGCACGTGCGCGGCCGGCAGCGGCACGTGCGAGGCGACCATCGCGCCGTCGACACCCGGCTCGGGCTCCTCCCGCGCGACGTAGACATCCATCAGCACGACGTCGTCGGCGGCCCCGAGGGCCTCCCCCATCTGGGCGCCGAAGGCCTTGGTGCGCGAGACCAGGTGCGGCTGGAAGGCGACGACGAGCCGGCCGGCACCGGCCAGGGCACGCGCGGCCTGCAGGTCACCGGCGATCTCGCGGGGGTGGTGGGCATAGCTGTCGTAGACCCGCACGCCCGCGGCCTCGCCCTTCAGCTCCATGCGCCGGCGGGTGCCGGTGAAGGACTCCAGCCCGGCCTTGACGTCGTCGAAGGCATGTCCGAGCCGCATCCCGGCGGCCAGCGCGGCGAGCGCGTCCAGGACGTAGTGGCGCCCCGGGATCTGCAGCGCGACCCGCCCGAGCCTCTCTCCCCCGCGCACCACCGTGAACAGCGAGCGGGAGCCCTCGAAGCTCAGCTCCACCGCGCGCAGATCGGCCTGGGCGGACTCCCCCACCGCCACGACGTCCAGGTGCCGGTGCCGCGCCCGCTCGGCGAGGTCGGCGGCCCCCGGGTCGTCGATGCAGGCGACCAGGAACCCGTCGGGGTCGATGCGGTCGAGGAAGGTGACGAAGGCGGCCCGGTAGGCCTCCTCGGTGCCGTAGTTGTCCAGGTGGTCGGCCTCGACGTTGGTGACCAGCGCGCCGTGCGGCGAGTAGACCAGGAACGCCCCGTCGCTCTCGTCGGCCTCGGCGACGAACACCTCGCCGGTGCCGTCGTGGGCGTTGACGCCGGAGACGTTGAGCTCGCCGCCGATGGCGTACGACGGGTCCGCGCCGCAGTGCTGCAGGGCCACCGTGAGCAGCGAGGTCGTGGTGGTCTTGCCGTGGGTGCCGGCCACGGCGAGGACCCGCCGGCCCTGCATCACCGACTCCAGCGCCGCCGAGCGCGGCAGCAGGCGCAGCCCTCGGCGTCGCGCCTCGACCACCTCGGGGTTGTCCTCGTGCACGGCGGTGGAGACCACGACGGTGTCCACGTCGCGGAGGTGCGCGGCCTCGTGCCCCACGAAGCAGCGGGCGCCGAGCCCGCGCAGCGCCTCGAGCACCCGGGAATCGTGCGCGTCGCTGCCGGAGACGGTGATGCCGCGCGCGAGCATGATCCGGGCGATGCCGGACAGGCCGGCCCCGCCGATGCCCACGAAGTGCACCCGCCCGAGCCGGTCGGCCGGCAGCAGCTCGTCGGGGACCGGCACCCTCATCGGCCCGCCTCCAGGATCAGCCGGGCCAGCTTCTCGTCGGCGTCCCGCGGGATCAGGTCGGCGGCGGCCGCGGACATCGTCGACAGCCGCTCGGTGTCCGCGGCGAGCGCGGGCAGCGTGGCGGCCACCCACTGCGAGGTCAACGCGGCGTCGGCGACCAGCAGGCCCCCGCCGGCCTCGACCACCGGCCGCGCGTTGAGCTCCTGCTCGCCGTTGCCGTGCGGCAGCGGCACGAACACGGCGGGCAGGCCGACCGCGGCCACCTCGGTGACGGTGTTGGCGCCGGAGCGGCACACCGCCAGGTCGGCGGCGGCGTAGGCGAGGTCCATGCGGTCGACGTACGGCAGCACGACGTACGGCGGCGCTCCGGAGGGGCGCGCCACGGAGGCCTCGCCGTTCGGCCCGACCACGTGCAGGACCTGCACGCCGGCGGCGGCGAAGGCGGCCTCGGCACCCGAGAGTGACTCGTTGAGCCGGCGGGCACCCTGGGACCCGCCGGTCACCAGCACGGTGGGACGGTCCGGGTCCAGCCCGAACGTACGACGGGCCTCCTCCCGCAGCGCCGGACGGTCCAGGGTGGAGATCATGCGACGGATCGGCAGCCCGGTGTAGACGCCGTGGCGCAGCGGGGTGTGCGGGAAGCTCGTGGCGACGCGCGTGGTGAGCCGGGCACCGAGCTTGTTGGCCAGCCCCGGCAGCGCGTTGCCCTCGTGCACGACGAGGGGCAGGTGCCGGCGGCGCGCGGCGAGGTACGCCGGGACCGACACGTAGCCGCCGAAGCCGACCACCACGTCGGGACGCAACCGGTCGAGCACCCGCAGGGTGGCCCGCAGCGCGCCGCCGAGGCGGCCCGGCACCCGCAGCAGGTCCGCGGAGGGTCGGCGCGGCAACGGGACCGACGGCACGAGCTCGAGCGGGTACCCGGCCTCGGGCACCACCCGGCCCTCCAGGCCCCGCGGCGTGCCGAGCGCCGTCACCTCGACCGACGGGTCGAGTCGGCGCAGGGCGTCCGCGGTGGCGAGCAACGGGGACGTGTGTCCGGCGGTGCCGCCGCCGGCCAGCAGAGCTCTCATGGCGCCTATCTTCCCCGCCGCACCCGACCGCCCTCGGCGGTGACCCCGGACGCGGACCGGCCGCGCCTCCGTGCCCGCAGCGCGGCGCGCGCACCGGGCTCGGTGCGCGCGAAGCTCACCAGGAGCCCGAGGGCTATCACCTCCGGCAGCAGCGAGGAACCGCCGTAGGAGACCAGGGGCAGCGGCAGGCCGATGACCGGCAGCAGCGCCAGCACCATGCCGATGTTGATCATCATCTGCGCGGCCAGCCAGATCGTGATGCCCGCCGACATGTAGCGCACGAACGGGTCGCGGGTGCGCACCGCGACCCGGATGCCGGCGTAGGCGATGGTCAGGAACAGCACCAGCACCAGCAGCGTGCCGACCAGGCCGAGCTCCTCGCCGAGCACCGCGAAGATGAAGTCGGTGTGCGCCTCGGGCAGGTTGCCCCACTTCTGCTGGCTGGCGCCGATGCCCTTGCCCAGGATGCCGCCGCTGGACATCGCGAACAGGCCGTGCGCGGGCTGCCAGCCGGCGCCCTGGTAGTCCTTGAACGGGTCCGAGAACGTGGTCAGTCGCGCCAGCCGCTCGGCGTTGGTGCTGGCGAGGTAGAGGGCGAGCACGGCCACGCTGAGCAGCGCACCGGTGAACAGCCGGCCGGGCGCGCCGACCACCCACAGCATCCCGAGCACGATGGCGAACATGACCAGGGCGGTGCCGAGGTCGCCCTGCATCAGCACGAGCGCGACCACCACTCCGGTCACCGGGACCATCGGCAGCAGCACGTGCTTCCAGTCGCCGAGCAGCTTCTCCTTGCGCGCGTAGAGGTCCGAGCACCACAGGATCACCGCCAGCTTGGCAACCTCCGAGGGCTGCATGCTCATCGGCCCGAGCGAGAGCCAGTTGCGGTTGCCGTTGACGGTCATCCCCAGCCCGGTCTGGGTCAGGAAGATCAGCACGACCGAGACGCCCAGGGCCGGCCAGGCGAACGAGCGCAGGACGCGCTGGGGAAGCCGGGAGGCGACCAGCGCCGCCGGCAGCGCGAGCAGCACCCACGTCAGCTGCTTGAAGAAGACGTGGTAGCTGTTGCCGTGGTACTGCTCGTAGGAGTAGACGCTCGAGGCGCTGAGCACCATCATCAGCCCGATGGTCAGCAGCAGCGTCGAGGCACCCAGCAGCAGGTAGTACGACGTGAGTGGCCGGTCGAGCAGATGCCCGACCGAGCGTCGGGTCGACGCCAGCCAACCCGCCTCGCCGGCCGGCAGGTCCGCCCCGCGTCGCTCCCCCGCCGTGGTGGTCACAAGGCCCTCCCAGCCCGGCTGGGTGACACCTGCCGCGTCAGCGGTCGCGGAGCCGGCCGACCGCCTCCGCGAAGGCATCCCCGCGAGCACCGTAGTTCGCGAACATGTCCATGGACGCGCATCCCGGGGCCAGCAGCACGGTGTCACCCGGATGGGCGAGCCCGGCCGCCGCTCCGACGACGCGGTCCATGACAGAAGTGTCCGTCTCCGCGACCTCGATCACGGGGACATCGGGCGCGTGTCGCGCCAGGGCCTCGGCGATCACCTCCCGGTCGCGGCCGAGGAGCACCACCCCGCGCAGCCGGTCGCGCACGCTCCCGACGAGCGCGTCGAAGGAGGCGCCCTTGGCCAGCCCACCGGCGACCCAGACCACGGCCCCGTAGGCCTCGAGGGAGGAGCGGGCGGCGTGCGGGTTGGTCGCCTTGGAGTCGTCGACGTAGCGCACCTCGTCGACCACCGCCACCTCGGTGATCCGGTGCGCGCCGGGGCGGAAGGACCGCAGGCCCTCCCGCACCGCGAGCGTGGAGACGCCGTAGGAGCGCGCCAGCGCCGCGGCGGCAAGCGCGTTGGCCACGAAGTGCGGCGCCGGAGAGGCCAGGTCGGAGATCTGGCAGAGCTCCGCGGCGTTGCGGTCGCGCTCCTCGATGAACGCGCGGTCGGCCAGCACGTCGTCGACGATCCCCACCATGCCGACCCCCGGCACCCCGAGCGTGAAGCCGATCGCCCGGGCGCCCTCCACCACGTCGGCGTCGCGGACCAGCTGCTCGGTCGCGGGGTCGGCCACGTTGTAGACGCAGGAGTGCTGCGCCCGCTCGTAGATGCGGCCCTTGTCCTTGGCGTAGTCGCCGAAGGAGGGGTACCAGTCCAGGTGGTCCTCGGCCACGTTGAGGACGGCGGCCGAGTGCGCGGACATGCTGTGGGTGTAGTGCAGCTGGAAGCTGGACAGCTCCACGGCGTAGACGTCGTAGGGCTCGGGGTCCATGACCGCCTCCACGAGCGGGAGGCCGAGGTTGCCGCAGGCGATGCTCCGCGCGCCGTGCGCCTTCAAGATCGCGTCCAGCATCTCCACCGTGGTCGTCTTGCCGTTCGTGCCGGTCACGCACAGCCAGGCGCCCGGGTGCTGCGGGTCGCGCAGCCGCCAGGCCAGCTCCACCTCGCCCCACACCGGCACGTGCCGGGACTTGGCCTCGGTCATCACCGAGGCGGTGGGCGGCACGCCGGGTGAGGTCACGAGCAGGTCGACACGCTCCGGCAGCGCGGCGGTCACCCCGGTGCCGATGCGGATCTCGGCGCCGAGCATCTCCAGCAGCGCGGCCCGTTCGCGCTGCTCGTCGGTGGCCGTCTCGGCGAGCACGGTGACGCTCGCGCCGACGTGCAGCAGGGTGTCGGCCGCCGCCAGCCCCGAGAGGCCGACGCCGACCACGACCGCGTGCACCCTGCCCCAGGGCGTGTTGCGGTCGAGGGTGTCCAGGTCTGAGGTGCTCATCGGCGCTCCTGGTCTGCGTCGCGGGTCATGTGCCGGTCACCCACTCGGCGTAGAAGATGCCGAGGCCGGCTGCCACACAGATGCCGGTGATGATCCAGAACCGGATCACCACGGTGATCTCGTCCCAGCCCTTCAGCTCGAAGTGGTGGTGCAGCGGCGCCATCCGGAACATCCTCTTGCCCCCCGTGACCTTGAAGTACCCCACCTGGAGGATCACCGACAGGGCCTGCACCACGAACAGGCCACCGAGGACGGCGAGCAGGAACTCGGTGCGGGTCAGGACCGCCAGACCGGCCAGCGCGCCGCCCAGCGAGAGCGACCCGGTGTCGCCCATGAAGATCTTCGCCGGTGAGGCGTTCCACCACAAGAACCCGAAGCAGGCGCCGCCGAGCGCCGCGGCGACCGCGGCCAGGTCGAGCGGGTCCCGGACCTCGTAGCACTTCGGCCCGGGGTTCAGCGCGCACCACTGGTTGTTCTGCCAGATGTTGACCAGGATGTAGGCGGCGAAGACCATCGTCGAGGCGCCGGCGGCCAGGCCGTCGAGTCCGTCGGTGAGGTTCACCGCGTTGCTCGCGCCCGCCGTCATCACCAGGATCAGCAGCACCACCGCGAAGCCCGGCAGCGTCCAGCCCGGCAGGTCCCGGATGAAGGAGATGTGGTGCGAGGCAGGCGTCTCGCCGCGGAAGTCCGGACGCGTCAGCGCCAGCGCGCCGAACACCACCGCGACCAGCGTCTGGCCGAGCATCTTGGCCTTGCTCCGCAGGCCGAGGCTGCGCTGCTTGGCGATCTTGATGTAGTCGTCGAGGAAGCCCACCGTGCCGAGGCCCACGAACAGGAACAGCAGCAGGACCGCCGACCACGACGGCACGTCCTGGGTGATGAGCTTGGCCGCGAGGTAGGCGACCACCGTCGAGGCGATGATCACCAGCCCGCCCATGGTGGGCGTGCCGCGCTTGGTGTGGTGGGTGGTGGGGCCGTCGTCGCGGATCAGCTGGCCGTAGCCACGCGAGACCAGCAGCCGGATCGCCAGGCGGGTCCCCAGCAGCGCGAACACCAGCGACAGGCCGCCGGCGAACAGGATGGCTTTCATGGGGTGGGCTCCTCCTCGGCGGGCACGGCCGCCTCAGCCAGCACCGCGTGGGCGACGTCGCTGAGCCCCGCCGCGTGGGAGGCCTTGAACAGGACCACGTCGCCCGCAGCCAGGTTCGCGCGCAGCCAGGCCAGGGCGGCGTCGTTGTCCGGCACGAACACCGACTCCTCGCCCCAGGAGCCCTCCAGGGAGGCGCCGAGGTGGATCGGCCGGGCGTTCTCCCCGACGACCAGCAGCCGGTGGATGTCCAGCCGCACCGCGAGGCGGCCCACCGCGTCGTGCTCCTCCATGCTGGTCGGCCCCAGCTCGAGCATCTCCCCGAGGACTGCCACGGTGCGCGCACCGGGCCGGCGGCGGCCGATCGCCGCCAGTGCCTTCAGCCCCGCGCGCATCGAGTCGGGGTTGGCGTTGTAGGCGTCGTCGATGACGGTGACCCCGTCCGGACGCTCGTGGACCTCCATCCGGCTGCCGGAGATCGCGCTGACGGCGGCCAGCGAGGCCGCCACCCGCTCGAGGGGCAGGCCGAGCGTCACGGCGACCGCAGTGGCGGCGGTCGCGTTGAGGGCGTGGTGCTCCCCGACCAGGCCCATCTGCACGTGCGCGGAGTCCGCGTCGGCGGTGAGCTCGAAGCCGGGCCGGCCCAGGTGGTCCAGGGTCACCTCACCCAGGCGTACGTCGGTCCCCTGGCCGGTCCCGAAGCGGCGCACCGTGCCCGCCGTACGGTCGGACATCGCCGCGACCAGCGGGTCGTCGGCGTTCAGCACCGCGACGCCGTCGGCGCCCAACGCCTCGACGATCTCGCCCTTCGCCTCGGCGATGGCCTCCTGGCTGCCGAACTCACCCAGGTGCGCCTTGCCGACGTTGAGCACCAGCGACACGTCGGGCCGAGCCACCGCGCAGAGGTCCCGGATGTGGCCGACCCCGCGTGCGCCCATCTCCAGCACGAGGTACTCGGTCTCCGGCCCGGCCCGCAGCACGGTCAGCGGGAAGCCGAGCTCGTTGTTGAAGGAACCGACGGTCGCCACCGTGGGCCCGGCGTCGGCGAGCACCGCGGCGATCAGGTCCTTGGTGCTGGTCTTGCCCTGGGAGCCGGTCAGCGCCACCACCGTGGTGCGCTCCAGCCGGCCGACCACGTGGTGGGCGAGCCGGGCCAGTGCCGCCCGGGCGTCCTCGACCACCACCGCGGGCACCCCCACCGGCCGGGAGCCGAGCACCGCCGCGGCTCCGGCGTCCACGGCCGCCCGGGCGTAGTCGTGCCCGTCGACGCGCTCACCGGCGATCGCGACGAACAGCCCGCCGGGGACCCCGGCGCGGCTGTCGACGAACGCCGGCGCCAGGACGGTCACGCCGGTGTCGTCGTGCACGGTGCCGCCGACCACCGTGGCGATCTCCGGCAGGGTCATCGGGATCAACGCGACCTCATCTCCTCGGCCAGCACGATGCGGTCGTCGAACGGGTGCACGGTGCCGCGCACCTCCTGCCCGGTCTCGTGGCCCTTGCCGGCGATGACGACGGTGTCGCCGGGGCCGGCCAGGGCGACCGCGAGGCGGATCGCCCGGCGGCGGTCGCCGACCTCGTGCAGCTCGGCGCGCTCCGGCTCGGGCACGGCCCGGGCGCCGTCGAGCACGGCCGCCCGGATCGCGGCCGGGTCCTCGGTGCGCGGGTTGTCGTCGGTGACCACCAGCACGTCGGCCAGCCGGGCCGCCGTCTCCCCCATGAGGGGGCGCTTGCCGGTGTCGCGGTCGCCGCCCGCCCCGATCACCACGACCAGCCGGCCGCGCGTGGTCGGCTGCAGCGTCCGCAGCACCGCGGCCACCGCGTCGGGCTTGTGGGCGTAGTCCACCACGGCGAGGTAGTCCTGGCCGACGTCCACCCGCTCCAGACGCCCCGGGACGCCGCCGGAGGCGCCCATGCCGCCCGCGACGGTGCGCGGGTCGAGCCCGGCCTCCGCGAGGCCGGCGATCGCGCACAGGGCGTTGCTGACGTTGAAGTCCCCGGTCACCGGCACCCGCGCCTCGAACGGCTCCCCGGTCGGTGGGCGGACGACGAACGTGGACCCCTCCGGGTCCGGGCGTACGTCGGACGCCCGCCAGTCCGCCTCGGCGCCGCCGGTCGAGAAGGTGCGCACGGGGATGCCGGCCTCGCGCACCAGCCGCCGCCCGTGCTCGTCGTCGACGTTGACCAGGCCCAGCCGGGCCCGCTCCGGCGTGAACAGCGACGCCTTCGCCTGGAAGTAGTCCTCCACCGTGGCGTGGAAGTCCAGGTGGTCGCGGCCCAGGTTGGTGAAGCAGGCGACGTCGAAGACCACGCCGTCCACCCGCCCCATCACCAGGGCGTGGGAGGAGACCTCCATGGCACAGGCGCGCACTCCTCGCTCGCGCATCAGCGCGAACAGGGCGTGCAGGTCCGGGGCCTCGGGCGTGGTCAGGCTGGTCTTGACGTCCCGGCCGTTGATCCGGGTCCCGACGGTGCCGATCACCGCGGCGGGCACCCCGGCCGCGGTCAGTGCGCCCTCCGCCAGCCGGGTGGTGGTGGTCTTTCCCTGGGTGCCGGTCACCGCGACCAGCGTCAGGTCCCGCGCCGGCTCGCCGTAGACGCGGGCCGCCAGCGCGCCGACGACGGCGCGCGGCCGGTCGACCACCACGACGGGCACGTCGAGCCCGGCGCACAGGCGGGCGCCCTCCGCGTCGGTGAGCACGGCGACGGCTCCGGCCTCCACCGCGGCCGGGGCGTAGCTGGCCCCGTGGGCGCGAGCACCGGCCGCGGCGACGTACAGGTCACCGGCACGCACCCGCTGGGAGCTGAGCGTCAGCCCGGTGACCGTGACGTCGTCACTGGCCGCGACCGTCTCGCGCAGCGCGTCGCCGAGCCAGCCGGCGAGGGTGCCCAGTGGTGTCTCCGGTGGCGCGGCGGGTCGCGTCTGGGTCACGTCGGGCACGCCGGAGAGGTTACTAGGAGGTCCCTCCGGGCCCGGCGCGCGGCTGCGGCCGGACCCCGCCCTCACCACTCGAGCTTCGCCTTCGGGGCCGGGTGACCGGTCGGCGGGACGGCGTACTTCTGCAGCAGGTAGGTCATGACCTGCTTGAAGACCGGGCCGGCCGTGTTGCCACCGAAGCCGCCGTTGCGCGGGTGGTCGACCACGACGTAGACGAGGAACCGGGGCGCGTCGGCGGGGGCGAAACCGGCGAAGGAGACGGTGTGGCTGCCGTCGTAGCAGTGGCACTGGGGGTTGACGCGCTCGGCGGTGCCGGTCTTGCCGGCGACCCGGTAGCCGGGCACCGCCGCCATCGGCGCGGTACCGCCCGGCCCCACCACGGCCTCCATCATTCGCGTCTCGAGCGCGGCGGCGCGGCGGCTGACCACCCGGTGCCGGGTCGACGTCGCCGAGCCCACCACCTCGCCCTGGCTGGTGGTGGCCCGGCCCTTGACCACGCTGGGCTGGACCCACACGCCGCCGTTGGCGATCGTGTTGATCGCGGCGGCCATCTGCACGGCGTTCACGGCCACGCCCTGGCCGAAGGCGATGTTGTCCTGGTTGATCTGGCGCCAGTTCTGCCACGGCGGCAGCACCCCGCTGGACTCGCCGTCCACGCCGATACCGGTGCGGCTGCCGAGCCCGAACTTGCGCAGGTAGCCGTAGAGCTGCTTCGGGGTGAACTTGCGGTCGGCGAGCACGGTGCCGATGTTGGAGGACTTGGCCAGCACCCCGGTCATCGTCAGGTGCAGGGTGCCGTGCGCGTAGTCGTCGTGGATCACCCGGTCGCTGGAGTGCACCACCGGCGGCACGACCACCTTGGTGTCCGGGGTGACCTTGCCGGCGTCGAGGAGCGCGGCGGTGGTGAGCACCTTCTCCACCGACCCGGGCTCGTAGGCGTCCCGGACCGCGCGGGAGCCGAGGTCGTCGCTGGAGGACAGCGAGGGCCGGTTCGCGTCGTACGTCGGGTAGTCGGCCAGCGCCAGCAGCTGGCCGGTGTGCACGTCCATCACCACCGCCGCTCCCGAGTCGGCTCCCGAGCCCTGTACGGCGTCCCGCAGCGCGCGCTGGGCGTACCAGTTGACGTCGCGGTCGATGGTGAGATGTACGTCGTGCCCCGGCTTCGGCGGGACGGTGCTGTTGTCGCCGAGCGGGATCCGGTTGCCGCCGCCCTGCTCGTATGTCGCCGAGCCGTCCTTGCCCTTGAGCATCTTGTCGAACATCAGCTCCGCGCCCTCGGCGGCGTCACCCTCGGCGTTCATGAAGCCGACCAGGTTGGCGGCCACGTCCTTGGCCGGATAGATCCGCACCGGGTCGCGCTCGGTGTCGACGCCGGCGAACCCGCGGGCCTTGATCTCGGCGAGCACCGCGCGGGCCTTCGCGGCCGGCACCCGGCGGGCGAGGTACTGGAAGTGGGTGTCCGGAGCGCGCAGCCGGCCGAGCACGTCGAAGTAGTCCACGTCGAGGCGGCGGGCCAGGATGGTCGCGATCGCGCTGGCGTGCGCGCGGGTCAGGGTGGGGTCGGCGACGAGCATGAGGCCGTCGACGGACTCGGCGAGCGGCACGCCGTGGCGGTCGGTGATCTTGCCCCGGGTGGCGGGCAGGGTCACGGTCACCACGCCCTCGGCCTGCGCGCGGGCGACGTACGCCTTGGCGTCCACGCCCTGCAGCTGGAACAGCCGCGCGGCGAAGACCGAGACCACCATCGCGATGACGATGAAGGCCATCCGCAGCCGGACCGAGGACGATCCGCGCAGCGAGCGCCGGGGCCGCCTGCGCGGGGGCGCGGGCCGCGAGCCGCCCCGCGGACGGGGCGGGCCGCCGGGGCGTGCGCGCCGCGGCGGCGTCGGCCGCGGTCGTGCTCCCTGCGTCAACGCTGTCTCCCGTGCTGCCCTGCCGGCTTGTGCTTCCCCGCCTTCTTCGCGGTCGAGCTCTCGTGAGCAGTTCTACCTGTCTGGACAGGCTTCGGCGTGGACGCCGCGCCGTCGGTCGCCGATCCCTGCCCGGCGGGGCCGTTCCCGCTGCCCGGCTTCGCGGCCTTGGGCGTGGCCGGCGGCTCGACCACCACCGGTGCCGGACGCAGCTCCAGCGGCTTGCGGGTCGGGAGCGGAGTGATGCGCACCGCGTCGGCCGACGACGCGGGCTGCGGGTCGCCGAGCACCTTGCCGTCGGACAGCCGCAGGAACGCGGGGCTGCTCGGCGGCACCATGCCGAGGTGGCGCGCGCGCTCGGCGACCCGTTGCGGGTCGCGCAGCCGCGCCAGCTCCATCTGCAGCGACTGCGCCTGCGCGGCGAGCGCCTGGGCGCGGTCCTGCATCGCGGTCGCCTTGAACGACGCCTGCTGCATCGAGGTGTTGAACAGCAGCAGTCCGGCCACGCCGAGGACGAGCACGAGCGAGACGAGCGCCACGAACGGCATCCGCGGTGCGCGACGGGAGGCGCGCGGCACCACGGTCAGCCGCGCGCGTTCGACCGCGGCCTCGGCGATGCGCGGCATCCTGCTGCGGGCCTGGTTGACCAATGCGCTCATGCGACTGCTCCCGTTCTGACTCTCTCCACGGCGCGCAGGCGCACCGAGGCTGCACGTGGGTTCTGGGCGATCTCCTCCGCCGACGCCTTCTCCGCGCCCCGGGTGAGCAGGCGCAGCGGCGGCTCGTGCCCCTCCGGCACGAACGGCAGGTCGGGGGGCAGGTCGCTGGTGGTGCCGCGGGCGAACACCTGCTTGGTGAGGCGGTCCTCGAGCGAGTGGTAGGACAGCACCACCACCCGGCCCCCGACCGCGACGGTGTCGAGGGCCGCCGGCAGCGCGCGACGCAGCACCGCCAGCTCGTCGTTGACCTCGATGCGCAGTGCCTGGAAGGTGCGCTTGGCCGGGTGTCCGCCGGTACGACGGGCGGGCGCCGGGATCGCCTCGTAGAGCAGCTCCACGAGCCGCGCCGAACGGGTGAAGGTCTCCCGCTCGCGCTCGCGCACGACCGCCTCGGCGATCCTGCGGGCGAACCGCTCCTCGCCGTAGTCGCGCAGGACCCGGGTCAGCTCCTCGACCGGGTAGGTGTTGAGCACGTCGGCCGCGGTGCGGCCCGCGGTGTCGTTCATCCGCATGTCGAGCGGCGCGTCCTCGGCGTAGGCGAAGCCGCGCTCCCGCAGGTCGAGCTGCATGGAGGAGACGCCCAGGTCGAACAGCACCGCGTCGGCGTGGTCCAGCCCCTCCCGGGCGAGGACGTCCGGGATCTCGTCGTACACGGCGTGCACGAGGCGGACCCGCTCACCGAAGGCGGCGAGCCGGTCCCGGCTGCGCTCGAGCGCGTGCACGTCGCGGTCGACCCCCACCGCCACGGCGGCCGGACACCGGGTGAGCACCGCCTCGGTGTGCCCGCCGAGGCCGAGCGTGGCGTCGACGAACACGGAGCCGGGCGCGGACAGCGCAGGCTCCATCAACGAGACGACCCGGTCGAGGAGGACCGGGACGTGGGGGGCGGGGCTCATCGCGGGCGCCTAGCCCGCCAGGTGGGCGAGCAGCATGAGGGCGACGGCGAGTACGCAGGAGGCGCCGGCGGAGAACGCGATGACCGCGACGCCGTCGCGCACCTCCTGGCGCACCCGACGCCTGGCCTGCCCGGACAGCTGCCCGGAGAACGTGACGCTCATTGGACTCGACCCCTTGCTGAGACGTGTGCTGGCCGAGCCGGTCGGTTTCGCCTGACCAGGTCCCTGTCCGCTCGCTCCCTGGGAAGTGCCGTCTGGCACCGGGGAAGGTGCGCCAGAAGGCAAAGAGGAGCGGACTGAGACCTCGTCCTGCGACTCCGCCGGCTCTGTTGAGTTGTGCTGCTGCCCGTCAGATGCCCGGGAAGATCTCCTCGGACAGGTCCGCGAAGGCCTGTTCCTGGGAGTCGGAGTAGCGCTGCCACGCCGCGGCGTCCCAGATCTCGATCCGGTTCATCGCGCCGATGACGATGCAGTCCTTCGCCAGCGACGCGTAGTCCCGCAGCATCGGCGGGATGGTGATGCGTCCCTGCTTGTCCGGCGTCTCGTCCGAGGCGCCGGCGAAGAACATGCGCACGTAGTCCCGGCCGCCCTTGTTGGTCACCGGGATCTCGCGGAGACGCTCGGTGAGCTTCCCGAACTCCTCCATGGACCACACGTAGAGGCAGCGCTCCTGTCCTCGTGTGACCACAAGCCCCTCCGCAAGCTCGTCTCGAAACTTCGCCGGGAGGAAGAGCCGGCCTTTGTCGTCCAGCTTGGGGCGTGTAGGTGCCGAAGAACATCGGCCACCTCCTGCCCTTGCTGGGAGACCGGCCCGACCCGTCTCCCCCACTGCGCACCACCGTACGCCACTTCCCTCCACGATCAACCATTTTCGCCATGTCCGCGGCCGTGTTCTCGAGGATTTCTGCTGACCCGCACCTCTCGCTGCGGCTCGCTCGGCGCCGCGCGACCTGCTGCCTGGCCCCGCGCCGGCCCCACGCCGTGGCGTGGAGGGCGCGGGTGGGCGCAGTGGGGGGACCGTGGCCCGGCCCGCGCCCCGGTCCTACCGGTGGCTGCGGCGGTCTGCCGTCGCCGAGCGCCCCGGCAGGAGGCGATCGAATGACAGCCATGGACCCATGACGTTGACATCTGGGACAGGATTGGCGTCGCCGGGACGGCCCCGGCGAGTGTCCGGCGCACGGCGGGGCGCGAACGGCAGGCGGCCCGACGCGCGGCCCGAGACGGCAGACGGGGGAGGAAGACAGCGTGAGCTCAGTGCCGGAGATCGGACGTCCCGGACACCACCGAGCCGCGGCGGACCTCGACTCGTTGGCCCGGGTCGTCAGCCGGGTGCGCGCCAGCGTCGAGCAGGTCATCGAAGGCAAGCCGGAGGTGTCCCGTCTCGCGCTCGTGGTGCTGCTCGCGGAGGGCCACCTCCTGATCGAGGACGTGCCGGGTGTCGGCAAGACGATGCTGAGCAAGGCACTGGCCCGCTCGATCGACTGCTCGTGCGCCGGATCCAGTTCACCCCCGACCTGCTGCCCTCCGACGTCACCGGCGTGTCGGTGTTCAACCAGGACAGCCGCGAGTTCGAGTTCCGGCCCGGCGGCATCTTCGCCAACATCGTGGTCGGCGACGAGATCAACCGCGCCTCCCCCAAGACCCAGTCGGCACTGCTCGAGTGCATGGAGGAGCGCCAGGTCACGGTCGACGGGTCGACGTACCACCTCGAGAAGCCGTTCATGGTGATCGCCACCCAGAACCCGATCGAGATGGAGGGCACCTACGCCCTGCCCGAGGCCCAGCGCGACCGGTTCATGGCACGGGTGTCCATGGGCTATCCGGTGGAGGCCGCCGAGATCGCGATGCTCGGCTCCCACACGCGCTCCAGCCCGCTGGCCTCGCTCGAGCCGGTCGCCGACGCCGCCGAGGTGCGCCGGCTCATCGCCATCGTCAACGGCATCTACGTCGCCGAGCCGATCCAGCGCTACGCGGTCGCGATCACCACCGCCACCCGACGCTCCCCGGAGCTGGTGCTCGGCGCCTCCCCGCGCGCAACGCTGCACCTGGTCCGCGCCGCCAAGGCCGCGGCCGCGATGGCGGGCCGGGACTACGTCATCCCCGACGACGTCCCCGGGCTCGCCGCCCAGGTCCTCGCCCACCGGCTGCTCCCGACAGTCGAGGCGTCGATGAGCGGGCGCACCGCCGACGGCGCGCTGAAGCAGATCCTGGCCGGCGTGCCGATGCCCGACAGCCGCCGGCGCAGCAGATGGCCGCCGATGCGTGAGGCGCTCTCGGCACTGACCACCCGCGGACGGGCCTTCCTGGCCGCCGGGATCACGGCGCGTCGCCTGCGCGGTGGTGCTCGGACAGGACGACGCTGCTCCGGGTCGGCGCCCTGCTGGTGCTGACCCCCTGGTCACCGCGTTCTTCCTGGGCCGCAGCAGCTACCGGCTCGGGCTGGTCCGTTCGCCTGCACCCGACCCAGGTCGCCGCCGGCCAGCAGGCGCGCGTCCAGCTCGACCTCACCAACGACGGACGGCTGCCCACCGGCCTGCTCCTGCTCGAGGACCAGCTGCCCTACGCGCTCGGCACCTCGCCCGCGGTTCGTGGTGGACCGGATGGGGCCCCGGTCGCAGCCGGTCGCTCGGCTACGTCGTGCGCTCCGACGTCCGGGGGCAGTTCACCCTCGGACCGATGCGGTCCGCCTTCAGCGATCCCTTCGGCCTCGTCGAGCTCGACCGGCACCTTCAGCCGACCACGTCCTCCCTCGTCGTGACCCCGCAGGTGTCCCCGCTCCCGCCGATCCCGCTCTCGGGGGCATGGACCGGCTCCGGCGACAACCGGCCGCGTGCGTTCGCCACCGGCAGCGCCGAGGACGTCACCGTGCGCGAGTACCGCAGTGGCGACGACCTGCGCCGCGTCCACTGGCGCAGCAGCGCCCACGCCGGCGAGCTGATGGTGCGCCGCGAGGAGCAGCCCTGGCAGTCCCGGGCAACGCTCTTCCTGGACAACCGCAAGTCGCCCACCGCGGCTCCGGCGCCGCCTCCTCGCTGGAGTACGCGGTCAGCCTGGCCGCCTCGGTGGCGGTCCACCTGGCCCAGCGAGGCTTCTCGGTCCGCCTGGTCACCGCGCTCGGGGAGGAGCAGGGCGGGTCTGGCACGAGCGCGGCGCGCTCAGACGCGGAGACCGCTCCGCTTCTGGAGTCGCTGGCCGTCGTCACCGAGACCCGGCGCCCGCACCTCGACGTCCGCTGGCTGAGCGACGCCGGCCACACCGGCCTGCTGATCGCCGTGCTGGGCGAGCGTCTCCGAGCACGACCAGCCGGCGCTCGTCGCGGATGCGGCACGCGGCGGCGACCGCGATGGCGATCGCCCTCGACGTCGACCGCCTGGTCGGCTCGCCGCCGGCCGACGCCGGGTGGGACCGCGCCTCTGGCTGACCGCGCACGGCTGGCGCGCGGTCAGCGCCGGCCCCGCCGACCCGCCGGCCCGCGTGTGGCAGGAGCTGGGTGTCTCCGGGCGCGCGCCCGACCGCGGCGCCGTCGCCGCTGCGCCGGGCGGAGCGCGTGATGCGCGCGCGTCACCTCCGCTGGCCGGCCACCGCGCTGCCGTCCGCGCTCGCCGCGCTGACCACCTGGGTCACGCTGCTGGCCTGGACGGGGTTCGCCGAACGTGCGGGCGGCTTCCTGGCGCCGCTGTTCCTGGCCTGCGCCCTCATCGCCGTCACCGGCATGCCCTCCTGCGCACCGCCGGGTGCCCGCGGCGCTGGTCCTGCCCGGCCAGCTGCTGCGTGCTCGGCCTGTGGCTCACCCACCGCTGGGCCGGCGACGTGGCGCTCGGGGGCTGGATGGCTACCGCCGCCTGCTTCCCAGGTCGAGGCCACGGTGCGCGCGTCCCTGCTCGCCGCAGCCGACTACGCCGCCCCGGTCCCGACGAGTCGCGCCGACATCCGCCGCCGCTGCTCGTGCCTCGGGTCCGTGGTGGCCCTGCTCGTGGACGTCCTCGCCTGCGGGCTGCGGCGGGTGCCCGCTCGCCGGCCTGCCGCTGCTCGCCGCCTACACCGCCCCGGTCGCATCCTCGACGCGGGGTGTCCTGTGGTGAAGTTCGCGCTCGGCCGCGATCTGCTTCCTGGCCCTGCTGGCCGCCGAGGAGGGGCCCGGCTCAGCCGTGGGGTCGGCCGCTCTCGCAGCGGGTCTTCGACACCCAGCCGACGGCCGCCGAGGATCTCACGCTGTGGGCCTCGGCCCGCCAGATCGGGCTCACCGCGGCCGGGCTGGCCGTTGTCGTGCCGCTGGTCGTGCCGACATTGGCCACCGGCCTCCTCGACCGGATCGGGCAGCGGCGCCGGGGCCGGCGGGCGGCTCGGTCACCTTGTCAACCCGATCGTCGACCTGAAGCGCGACCTGGCCCGCGGGGCGAACGTCGAGCTGGTCACGGTCCGCACGACCGACCCCGACCCGTCGTACCTGCGACCTGACGGTGCTCGACGAGTTCGACGGCGAGACGTGGCGGCCCTCCGGCGCGGCACATCCCCCCCGACCAACGGGCCGACGGCCTCGTGCCGCCGCCGCCGGGGCTCGACGGGCGGCGTCACGACCGCCGGGACGCCTCCACGATCGCGGTCAGCCCCGCCTTCCGGTCGCGCTGGCTGCCCACGCCTTACCCGGTGCGCGCCATCGCACGCCCCCGGCGACTGGCGCTACGACCGGCGCACGCTCGACTTCGTCAGCGCCGCGGACAAGCAGACCGCCGCGGGACTGACCTACCGGCTCGAGAGCCTGCACCTGACCCCGACCGCCGCACAGCTCGCCGACGCCCCGGCGGCACCCACGTCGGTCTACGAGTCCGACACCAAGCTGCCCGACGGCGTGCCGCCGTCGGTGCGCGAGCTGGCCGAGTCGGTCACCGCGGGAGGCCGGCACGGACTACGAGCGTGCGCTGAAGCTGCAGCAGTGGTTCCGCGTCGGAGGCGGCTTCCGCTACTCCCTGCAGCGAGCCTCGGGCAACGGCGTCGACGACCTCGTCCACTTCCTCGGCACGGACAAGGACAGCCGGGTGGGCTACTGCGAGCAGTTCGCCGCGGCGATGGCCGTGATGGGCCGCAGCCTCGGCATCCCGGCCCGGGTCGCGGTGGGCTTCCTGCGACGCTCCGACCGGTGCGCGGCAAGGACCTGTGCATCTACAGCAGCCACGACCTGCACGCCTGGCCGGAGCTGTACTTCCAGGGCGTCGGCTGGGTCCGGTTCGAGCCGACGCCGGCCTCGCGGACCGGGGGCGCCCCGGGCTACGCCCGACCCGGCGCGCTGGTCGAACCGGCGCTGCCGAGCGACACGGCCTCGGCGGCACTGCCGGCCGGTGGCCGTTTCAACCGGCCGACCCCCGGCTCGGGAGGTGCCGACCGCGGCGCGACCGGGACGGACTCGCACGGCGGCGGCCTCGGTGCCCTGCCGGTGACCCTGCTCGTGGTCGCGCTGGTGCTGCTGGTGCTCGCCCTCCCGCGGCTCGCCCGCGCCGCGGTGCGGCGGCGCCGGTGGGCACGCGCCGGCACCGCCGGCGAGCTGGCCGAGGCGGCGTGGGACGAGCTGCGCGACAGTGCCCGGGACCTCGGCGTCGCCTGGGACGACACGGTGAGCCCGCGGCGGCGCGCCCGCGACCTCAGTCGCGCGTTCGGGGACCCCCACCACAAGGACGACGCGCTGGCGCGCTCCTCGGTGCGCGGTGCGGCCGCGGACCCACAGGCGGCCGACGCCCTGGACCGCCTGGTCCACCGCGTCGAGCGGGCGCGCTTCGCGCGCGACGGCTCGGTCGGCGGCGTGGACCTCGCGTCAGCGCGCGCGGACACCCAGGCCTGTGTCTCGGCCCTGCGCGCCGGTGCCAGCCGGCAGCAGCGCACCCGGGCCACCTGGCTCCCCCTGTCGCTGTGGGGCGGGCCCGGGCAGGCAGGGCGACTGCGTGCCCGGCGTACGACGATGGGCGCAGCCGACGCCGGTGTCGACCACGCCGTGTGACCGGAGGGAGTGCGGAGAGGTCAGAAGCCGTTGCTCTCGCGGCGGCGCCGCCACCGCTCCTCGAACCGCTCCATCATCGAGTGCTGCGCACCACCGGCACGGTTGCGGCCACGCCGGCGGGAGCGTCCGCCCTGGATCACGGTGAGGCCGTCGTGCCGGGCCGCCGCTTTCCGCTCCTCGAGGGTCTGGTTCTGGCTACGCCAGGAGGCGAGGGCGACGTACGCCGACCCGAGCATCACCACGAAACCGACGATCCCCACCACGGTCAGCTGAAGCACAGCACCGGTCATCAGCACCCCGACGCCGAGCAGGAACACCCCCGCCGCGACGAACGAGCGACGACGAGCGACCGCCCGGAATGACGTTCCACGCAAGGTCGAGGCGAGTTTCGGGTCCTCGGCCACGAGCGCACGTTCCATCTGCTCGAGCAGACGCAACTCTTCTTCCGAGAGCGGCACGGCTTCCTCCCGCCTGAGATCGTGGTTCCAGTTTAGGCAGCAGCGTGACGCATCGGTACCCGACCACGTAAAAATCATCCCGCTCAGACGTGCTCGACCATCTTCGTCCGCAAGGTGGTCATCGCGCGGCGGTGCAGCTGGCTGACCCGCGACTCGGTGACGCCGAGCACCTGGCCGATCTCGGCGAGGGTCAGGCCCTCGAAGTAGTAGAGCGCGATGAGGATCTGGTCGCGCTCGGCCAGGTTCTGCACCGCGCGCATCACCGCGGCACTCACCGCGCCGTCCTCGATCCGGTGCTCGGCCGCGTTGGACAGCTCGTCGGCGAGGTCGAAGTCGTCGAGGTTCGCGTGGTTGCTGGACCCTTGCTTGCCGAGGTCCCGCAGCGCCGCCACCGACAGCCCCGTCTCCCCGGCCAGCTCCTGCTCCTCCGGAGCCCGGCCCAGGCGCTCCTCGAGCGCGAGCTGGGCCCGCTGGACCGTGCGGAGCTTGTCGCGCACCGAGCGGGGCACGAAGTCCATCGCGCGCATCCCGTCGATGATCGCTCCGCGGATCCGAGGAACGGCGAAGGTCTGGAAGCTCAGCCCGCGGGCCGGCTCGAAGCGCTCGATGGCGTCCATGAGCCCGAGCACACCGTCGGAGACCAGGTCGTCGGCGTCCACGGTGTCGGGCAGGCGGGTGCGCACGCGGCCCGCGACGTACTTCACCAAGGGGGCGTACTGCAGCACGAGTCGGTTGCGGATCGCGGGGTCCCGCGTGGCGCGGTACTCGCTCCAGACGTCCACCGCGTCCTCGTTGGCGGTCATGCCAGCCGCCCTCCCGGCTGGCTGTGCGGCCGTCGCAGCGCCACCAACGCGCTCGTCGGCGACTCGCGGTAGCGCGCGATCAGCTCGGTGGTGGCCATGTCGATGCGGTCGTGCAGCGCGCGCCGGTAAGCGGTGAGCTGTGCCTCCGCGTCCCGCAGCCTGGCGACCGCGTCACCGACCGCGTCGGCGTCATGGGGGTCGAGCTCGGTGACCCACATCTCCTCGAGGACCGGAAGCTCGGGGAGCGGCTCGGCAGCCCGGACACGCAGCAGGGCGCTGCGGCCCCGACCGGCTCCGGTGTCGCCGAGCACGCGCACCAGTTCGTGCAGGCGCAACGGGCGCTCGTGGTGCGCCTCGGCCTCGAGGACGTCGAGGCGGGCGTGCACCAGGCGGCGCCAGTACGACACCCGCTCCTCCTCGTCGGTGAGCCGGCGCCGGTAGGCGCGAAGGTGGTCGAGGGACAGGTCGCCGAGCTCGAGCTCCGCGCCCTCGACCGAGGTCAGTGAGGAACGCTGCTGGCGGCTGGGATCCATCCTGGCGAACGCCTCTCCGCATCTGTGGCCACGGCGTCCCGTTCGTGACGCCCCGTCCTAGCATGTCCTAGTTCGCGCCGCGTTTCGACCCGAACACACTCGATGGTGTCGCGGGTGGTCCAGCCCCAAAAAGGCGATAAACCACAAATAGTCCGTTCGGGCTATCAAGGATGGTCCCGCAGCCGCCGATGCTCTTGGTGCCTGCTCGCGAAGGCCGTCGCCCTGGGAGGGTCGACGGAGGACCCGAGCAAGCACTCCTCGCGGCGACCAGCCCCCCGGTTGTCGTGGAGGAACCCAAGAGCCAGCCAGCCCCCCGGCTGCTCGTGGGAGCCGGAACATCAGCCCCCCGATGGCCCGGCCGGCGGCCCCGCGGCCCGTTCTCGAGACGGACCGGGGGCCGTCCCCATGTCGGGGCCCTCGACGCGCCGGTGGCGATGCGCCCCGGTCAGGGGCGCGGTCCCTCGAGCAGCGAGGCCGGTCGTACGGCCGCGCTGCCGAACCGGGTGGCCGCCCGATCCACCGCCCGGTCGGCATCCCGCCATCCCCGCTCCCGCTCCCCGAGCACCAGCTGGTGCTGCACGGTGCCGCGGGGCACCAGTCCCTCGACGCGCACCCCGACCAGTCGCAGCCGGGCGCGCTGCAGACCGAGGGAGGCGAAGAGCTCGACGGCGGTGCGGTAGATCTCCTGGGTCACGTCGGTGGCCTCGGCCAATGTCCGGCTCCGGGTCAGCGTGGTGAAGTCGGCGAAGCGCACCTTCAGCGTGACCGTGCGTCCGGAGACGCCCGCCGCACGCATCCGGCCGGTGACCTTGGCGGACAGGCGCAGCACCTCCCGCAGCACGATCTCAGGGTCGTCGACGTCCCGGCCGAAGGTCTCGTCGGCACCCATGCTCTTCTCGGGCTCGTCGGCACCCCGGCGTGCGAGGACCACGCGCCGGTCCTGGCCCCACGCGAGCTGGTGCAGGTGCGCACCCAGGCTCGCGCCGACCGCCCGTTGCAGCGTGGCCCGGGGGGTGTGGGCCACGTCGCCGACGGTCAGCAGTCCCAGCCGGCGCAGCAGCACCGCGGTCTTCTCCCCCACTCCCCACAGCTCCTCCACGTCGAGCGGGTGCAGGAACGTGGTGACGCGTGCGGGAGGCACCACCAGCACCCCGTCAGGCTTGGCACGCCGGCTGGCCAGCTTGGCGACCGCCACCGTGGCGGCCAGACCGACCGAGCAGCTGATGCCCTGCTCGTCGTGGATCTGGGCGCGCAGCCGCTCGGCGATGGCGTACGGCGAGCCCAGCCGGCGCACCGCCCCGGAGACGTCGAGGAACGCCTCGTCGAGGGACAGCGGCTCGACGAGCGGGGTGACCTGTCGGAACATCTCGCTCACCGAGGAGGAGACCTGCTGGAAGGTCTCGAAGTCCGGAGGCAGCACCACCGCCTGCGGGCACAGCCGGCGCGCCCGGGTCATCGGCATCGCCGAACGGACCCCGTGCGCACGGGCACGGTAGTTCGCCGAGAGCACCACGCCTCGATGGCCGCCCCCCACGATCACGCAGGCCTCCGCGAGGTCCGGACGGTCGCGGGTCGCCACCGAGGCGTAGAACGCGTCCATGTCCACATGCAGGATCGGGCAGTCGCGCGAGGCCACGTCCAGACGCGTCGGGGAGGTGGGTCCCCACCCGTCGGGCTCCTCCCACCCGTCGTACTCGGCCAGGCTCGCGCTCATCACGCCGCCCCCCGGCCGGCGCCACGGGAGGTGCGTCGCTCAGCGCAACCGGCAGGGCCACGGCCCGTGCCGCGGTCAGCGCGGTGCGGCGAGCACGTGGAGCTGGGTCGCGAGGGCGAGGTACTCCGGCCGGTCCGCCACGGCCTGCTCGAGCTCGACGAGCGCGCTGGCCGCGCCCGGCTCCAGGTCGACCAGGGAGCTGGGGACCAGGTCGACGAACACCCGCACCGCGTGCATCGCCCGGATGTCGAAACCGGCCCGGTCGAGCAGCGCGGAGATCTCGTCGGCGGTGAACCGGCGGTCGGGGCCCTCCGCGGACGGGTCGTCGAGCAGGGCCCGCGCCTTGCCGAAGTGGCCGGCCATCGCCCGGGCCACCACGGCTGCATGTCGCTGGTTGACCAGCAGGCTGAGGGTGCCGCCGGGGCGCAGCACCCGAGCCAGGGCGTCCAGCGCCGCGGCCGGGTCCTCGACGATCTCCAGCACGCCGTGGCAGAGCACCACATCCATGCTCGCGCCGGGAACGAGGTCGGCCAGGCTGGCCAGGTCACCCTGGAGCGCGGCGACCCGGTCGGCGACCCCGCTCTCTTCGGCCCGACGTCCGAGGGTCGCGAGCGCGTCCGGGCTCGGGTCCACCACGGTGACGTGGTGGCCGAGGTCGGCGACGGGTACGGCGAACCCCCCGGTGCCGCCGCCGATGTCGAGCACCGAGACCGTCGGAGCGTCGGGAACCACGCCCACGACGTCGCGCAGCGCGTCCCAGACCACGGCCTTCCGGGCAGCGCTGCGCCGCTGCAGGCTGGTGCTGCCCCATCGCTCACCCGACATGGCGCCCACCCTAGGACACCCTCCGGTGCCGTCGAGCAGGCTCCCGGCCCTCGGAGGGCGCGTCCCGCGACGGCGCCGTCCTCCCGCGCCCCACGGCGCGCTCCGGGGCTAGCCACCGGAGCTCCCCGGGGAGGAGTGCCACAGCTTGCGCGGTGCGGTCTTGGCGTCCTCACCGGGTGGCCGGACGTCGGAGTAGGGGGACATCGCGAACCCGCTGGAGTGCACCAGGACCCGACGCCGTCCCATCCCGCCGGCCGCGTGGTCCGATCCCTGCGGGCGGGCCATCACCGGTCGCGTGGACCGGCTCTCCGCGGCACCGGCGATCGCCCCCTCCGCTGTCCCACCGCGACCCTCGAAGCCGGCGGGGACCTGCGCCATGAACTCGCGCACCGCGGCCATGCCCTCGTGCTCCCAGAGCTCGTGCAGCACGGGCAGCTCCCAGCACCCGGTGGCACGCAGCGAGACGCCGTGCCGGCCGGTGCGCCGCAGCTCGCCGCGGACCACCAGCAGCCAGGAGTGGAACACCGTGGCGGCGTAAGGCCCCTGCGCGTCCTCGAAGAAGGTCGCGTCCACCGGTCCCGTGCCGTCGTCGAGGGTGAGGAAGACGACCCGGCGGCCCGAGCGGATCGGCGGAGTCTGCGTGGCCACCTTGACCCCGGCGACCAGGAGCTCGGACTTGCTGCGTCGCGCCAGCAGGTCCCGGGACCAGGTCACCGCGAGCTCGTCGAGGAAGCCGGCGTAGAAGTCCACGATGTGCCGGCTCGCGTCGAGCCCGAGCACCTCGAGCTCGGCGCGGACCCGCTCGGCCGCGGTCATCTCCGGCAGCCCGCTCGCCTCCTCCTCGCCGGGGGCGTCGCCCAGGTCCAGCGCGAGCTGCACCGACTCCACCCGCTCCGGCGGCCGCGGGGCCTGCGACTGACGTGCGGCTCGCGCCCACACGTCCGAGGACGGGCCAGACCCAGCCTGCGCCCGGCGGTGCGGGTCGGTGCTGTTGCGGCCGGCGGCCTCGTCGGCCCGGGCGACGGACGGCGAAGCCACCGGCGTCGACCGGCGCCGGCCCGCGCCGGCCGCCCGGCGACCGGCGCGGTCCAGCGCACGGCTGTGCCGGTCGAGGTCGGCCACCTGCAGCAGCAGGTCCCGGCGGGTCACCGTGCCGCGGCGGCGGACCGTGGCCGGCGAGCCGGTGCCGTACAGGGAGTCGAAACCGCCGGCGAGCACCAGGCGCTCCACCACCGGCCGGGAGACCCGGGCACGGTGCCAGAAGTCGCTGAGCGAGAAGAACGGATGAGCCGGGCCCGCTGCCGTCAGGCTGCCCCGGGCCGCGACGATCCGGTCCACCTCGGCCTCGGAGATGCCCTTCACCTCCGACAGCGCGAGCCGGATCCCGTAGCCACTGCCCGGGCACCGTCTCACTCTCCGACACCCCCCGAGACGGGCTCGTTCCTCACCCTCCTCAGGACACCGCCCTTCGAGACGGGCTCGTTCCTCACCCTCCTCAGGACAGCGTTCGGCGACGTACGTCTTCTCGCTGGCGTTCACGTCCAGGCCGAGCACGGTGATGCCGAACTGGCGGGCGTCGTCGAGGATCAGCCGCTTGGGGTACATCCCGGGGTCGTGGGTGAGCACCCCGGCCAGGAAGTGCGCGGGGTAGTGCGCCTTGAGCCAGGCCGACTGGTAGGTCGGCAGCGCGAACGCCGCGGCATGGGCCTTGCAGAAGCCGAAGGAGGCGAAGGACTCCAGCACCCTCCACACCGCCTCGACGACCTGCTGCGAGTAGCCGCGGCCCCTCGCCCGCGGGAAGAACCACAGCTTGGCCTGAGCCATCCCCTCGGCGTCGCCGAGCGCCCGCCTGGCCTCGTCCGCCTCGGCCAGCGTGCAGCCGGTGACCTGGGCGATGATCTCGATCACCTGTTCGTGGAAGACCACCACGCCGCGGGTCTGCTCGAGTATCGGACGCAGGTCCTCGTGCAGGTAGCGCGGCAGCGACCAGCCCTGCTTGGCGTTGAGGTACGGCGTCACCATGTCGCTCTTCACCGGGCCGGGGCGGAACAGCGAGATGTCGGTGATGATGTCCTCGAAGGTCTCGATGCCGGACTTGCCGACCAGCTCCCGCTGCCCGGGGGACTCGATCTGGAAACAGCCCAGGGTCTTGGCGCGCGAGATCAGCCGGTAGGTCGCCGGGTCGTCGAAGGGCACCTGGGTCTCGTCGTCGAGGTCGAGATCGACGCCGTCCACCCGGGCGATCTCGGTGACCGCGTGGGCCATCGCCGACTGCATCCGGATGCCGAGCACGTCGAGCTTGAGCAGACCGAGGTCCTCGACGTCCTCCTTGTCGAACTGGCTCATCGGGAAGCCCGCGTAGGAGGCCTCCACGGGGGTGCGGTCCAGCAGCGTGGCGTCGGACAGCAGCACGCCGCAGGGGTGCACGGCGACGTGCCGGGGCAGGCCGTCGAGCCGCTCGACGAGTCGGAACAGCAGGTCGAGCCGGTGCTCGGCCAGCCCGGAGGCCCGCAGCTCGGGGAGCTCGCGCAGCGCGAGCCGCGCGTCCCGGGCCCGGATGTGCGGGAAGGCCTTGGCGATCGCGTCGACCTCCCCGGCCGGCATGCCCAGTGCCGCGCCCACGTCGCGGACCGCGTGCCGCACCCGGTAGGTGTCCATCATCGACACGCAGACGCAGCGCTCGCCGCCGTAGCGGCCGAGGATCGCCTCGTAGACCTCGAGCCTGCGGGCGGACTCCACGTCGATGTCGATGTCGGGCAGCGCCTGGCGCAGCGGGGAGAGGAACCGCTCCATGAGCAGGCCGTGACGCAGCGGGTCGACCCCGGAGATCCCGAGCAGGTAGTTGACCAGGCTGCCGGCGCCGGAGCCGCGGGCGGCGGAGCGCACCCCCAGGTCCTTGATCAGGTCGGTGACGTCGCCGACGGTGAGGAAGTAGGAGGCGTAGCCCAGGCCGCCGATCACCGCGAGCTCGTCGTCGAGCCGCTTCCAGATGCGCGCCCTCGGCGCGTTGCCGTAGCGGTCACCGATCGCCGCCTCGCAGCGGGCGCGCAGCACCGCGTCGGCGTCCGAGGCACCGGCACCGGCCATCGAGAGCTCCGGGAAGTGCACCTCGCCCAGGCCGAGGTCCGCGCGGGGGTCGAGGGCACACCGGTCGGCGACGACCCGCGTGCCGGCCACCAGCTCGTGCGCCGCCCGGCCGGCGTCCGCGCCGGCGAACCTGCAGATCTCCTCGGCGACCTCGGCCATCTGCTTGCCCGACTTCAAGAAGCCCTCGGCGTTGCCCCGCAGCCCGGTGGGCCGACGTCGCGCAGGTCGACCGACCCGAGCGGGACCAGCCGGCGCGCAGCGTCGAGCACGTCGACGGTGGGCGCGTCGGCCCGGTCGGCGTAGCGCACCGCGTTGGTGAGCACCGTGCGCAGCCCCTCCTCGCGGGCCAGCCCCAGCATCCGGGCGGCGTGGGAGGCCGATCCCGGCCCGGCTCCGGGCAGCCGGTGGGAGACCAGCTCCACGACCAGCTCGGCGGAGCCGAGGACCTGCCGCCACGGCGCCAGCGCAGCGCGGGCGAGGTCGTCGCGGCGCAGGGTGGTGGCCCGGCCCAGCTCCGAGCCGGGGCCGAGCATGGCCAGCACGTCCTTGCCGGCGAGGTGCTCGGCGACCAGGTCGAGCGTGCACACCGGGTGGCCGCGCTCCCCGGCCAGGTGCGTGGCCGAGACCAGCCGGCACAGCGCCGCCCACCCCTGCCGGCTCGCGGCCAGGAAGGTGACGCGGGGCAGGCGGGGTTCGCGGAACGCCCCTCCGCGCACGGGGGTGCGCGCACGGTGGACCTCGGGCAGCCCAGAGCCAGGCAGCCCGAGCCGGGGAACCCAGGCAGGACCGGGGCGACCGCCAGGTCGACACCGAGGACCGGGCGGATGCCGGCCTGCAGGCACGCCTTCGCGAACCGAACCGCGCCGTAGGTGCCGTCGCGGTCGGTCAGGGCGAGGGTGTCCATCTCCTGCTCGACGGCACGCTCGACCAGGGTGTGCGGGTGGGAGGCGCCGTACTGCAGGGAGTAGCCGGAGGCGACCCGCAGGTGCACGAACGGGTCAGGCGACACGGCCGTGGGACCCTTCCGAACCCCGGGTCCTGGGCGCGCACACCGGCAGCGCTTCCTGGAACGGCGCGTGACGGGTCAGGCCGAGGTGCTCCTCGACCACGCCGAGGAAGCGGTCGGCGTCCCGGACCAGGTCGTCGGCCTCCCGTTCGGTGACGGCGCGCACCGACCCGGCCTCGGCGGCCGCCCGCTTGACGGCTCCGGCGGAGAAGAACGCCGCCCACTCGCCGAGCTCGGGCGCGACCTCGGCGAGCAGCACCCAGGCGTTCTTCTGCGTGGCCCTCCCCCGTCGCGAGCGGGGCGTCGTGGGGGTCGCGCGGGCGGCGAGCAGCGCCGCGGTCGCGCGCAGCGCGGCGACGTGTGCCTGGGCGTAGCGCTGCGGGATGTCCGTGGCGATGATCGCCTCCCGCAAGGAGGCCGCCGCCCGGTCGAGGTAGGCGTGGGTGGCGGCCGGCAGGTGGAACGGCGGCGACGCCGGTCGGGGGCGGCCCGGACGGCTCGTGGTCACGGCGGTGCTGGTGGTCGTGGTCATCGCGCGCCTCCCTCAGTCCACGCACCGGACGAGCTGCCAGCTGCCCTCGGCCCAGTCGAAGACCAGGTCGAAGACTCCCCGGCCGGCCGTCGAACCGGCCGCCTGCGCGGCCACCCGGCCGCGGGCCGCCTCGACGCGCCAGAACTCGCGTTCCTCGACGGGGTCGGCGAGGGCCACCCCCGGGGCCGCCGCACTCCCCGCCCCGGCGCCCGCACCGTCGTCCTCGGCACCGAGCACCGTCTGCACCCCGCTCGACTGCCACCACGGCCCGGTCTCGACCCAGTGCGCGACCACGGCGCACACTTTCCAGAGCCGGCCGCGCCACAGGAACTGCTCCGGCGCCTCCAGGGTCGCCCCACCCGGGCCGGCCACCCTCCCCTTGCGCACGTCCACGGGGTCGTCGTACCGCCGCATCTGTCATCCTCCGAGCTCACTGACGCTGACACTGATCGGCTCGACCCCCTCGACCCCGGGGAAACGCTGGGACATCCTGGCTCCCCGCGGCAGGATCGAGATCCCGGCCGAGGGAAGGCTTTGGCGGAGGTGGGGGTCGAGGTCACCCCCGCCAAAGCGGTGTTCGAACAGATGTTCGAACACCCTTCACGGTACACCGCCTCGCCGACACCCCGTCAAGAACGTTCCGGAAACTGGGGACCGGCGCGCGCCGCCGGCGGCCCCGTCCGGCCGACTAGAGTCGCGCTCATGCCCGACGAACCGACCCCCGACCTCTCCGAGCACCCGTCGATCGCCCGGTTCCGCGAGGCCCTCACCGCCGCCGGCGGGACGGGACGGATCGTGGTGCTGCCCGACTCCGTGCACACCGCCGCGCTGGCCGCCGAGGCCCTCGGCTGCGAGGTCGGCGCCATCGCCAACAGCCTGCTCTTCGACGCCGAGGGCTCACCGGTGCTCATCCTCACCTCGGGCGCCCACCGGGTGGACACCACCAAGGTCGCCGCCGAGCTGGGCGTGGAGAGCCTGCGACGGGCCAAACCTGAGTTCGTCCGCGCGCACACCGGACAGGTGATCGGCGGAGTCTCACCGCTGGCGCACCCGTCCCCGATCCGGACCTTCCTCGACCCCACGCTGCGCCGCTACGACGAGATCTGGGCCGCCGCGGGGCACCCGGCGGCGGTGTTCAGCACCAGCTACGACGAGCTGGCGAGGATGACCGGCGCCACCGAGATCGCGGTGAACTGAAGGCGAGGCGCGCGTCATGGAGATCTGGGTCAACCCGGCGTGCTCGAAGTGCCGTGCCGCGACCGCGGCCCTCGACGAGGCCGGTGTCGCCTACCGCGTCCGGCGCTACCTCGAGGACCCGCCGACGCCCGCGGAGCTGGCCGCCGTGCTCGACCGGCTCGGCCTCGAGCCCTGGGACATCGTCCGCTCCGCGGAGGCGGTCGACCTCGGCGTGGACCTGCCGCGCGACGCCGCGAACCGCGACCGCTGGCTGCAGACGATGACCGAGCACCCGATCCTCATCCAACGCCCGATCCTCACCGCCGAGGACGGCACCGCGGTCGTCGGACGCGACCCGGACGCGCTCGCGCGCGTGATCTCCGCCGAGACCGACCGGTAGCCGGCCTCGACGCCGAGCCGCCGGCCCCGCGACACTCCCGCCGCGCCCGCCTCTAGGCTCGACGCATGGCACGCGTGGTGGTGGTCGGCGGCGGCTTCGGCGGTGCCGCCGCCGCGGCGCGGCTGGCCAAGCTCGGACACGACGTCACCCTCGTGGAGCGCCTGGACCGCGTCGGCGGCGCGGTCGGCTTCCACGAGCACGAGGGCTACCGCTGGGACACCGGCCCGTCGTCCACCGCGCTGCCGGCGGTGCTGCGCGACCTGTTCCGCAAGTCCGGCCGGCCGCTGGAGCGTGAGCTCGACCTGGTCCCGGTCGATCCCATGCGCGAGCACCGTTTCGAGGACGGCAGCGCGGTGAGGCTGCCCTCCGGAAGCCGCTCGGTGCAGCTGGAGGCGATCGACGACGGCCTCGGCCCCGGTCACGGGCGGCAGTGGCTGGACTACGTGCACGGCTTCGCCGACACCTGGGACCGGCTGCGT
Organism: uncultured Actinomycetota bacterium; assembly: GCA_963709685.1. GTDB lineage: Bacteria > Actinomycetota > Actinomycetes > Propionibacteriales > Nocardioidaceae > Nocardioides_B. Next base: position 85,892 of record CAVPXH010000014.1, on the reverse strand, counting down.
CGCGGTTACCTCGAGCGGCCGTTCGACCCCTCGCTCCTCGACCGTCCCACCCGCACGCTGCTGCAGGGTCGGGGCTCGCTGCAGCGCCACGTGCGCACGGCGCTCAAGGACGACCGGCTGCGCCGCATGGCGCTCTCCCATGCGGTGCTCGAGGGCCACGACCCGCGCAACGCGCCCGCCTGGACCGGGATGCTGCACTACGTCGAGCAGAACTTCGGCCGGTGGACGGTGCCGGGGGGCTTCGGCGCGCTCGGCGCGGCGCTCACCGCGCGGCTCGAGCAGCGCCGGGTCAACCTCCTGCTGGGTACGACGGCCCGCGACCTGGTGCTGCGCGACGGCCGCCCGGCGGCGGTGCGCACCGACCAGGGCGAGGTCGACGCCGAGGTGGTGGTGTGCGCGATCGACCCCCGCCGGCTGCCTGCGCTGGCCGGCTACGTCGCGCGGACCATGCCCGCCCTGCCGCCGGCGGTGACCCATGTCGGGCTGGCCGGCGACGTGCCGACACTCCCCGCCGAGGTGGTGCTGCACGGCCCGGCCACCATCGCGGTCCGCACCGGCGGCTCGGCCCCCGAGGGCGGGGCGGCGTGGACGCTGCTGACCCGCGGGCGGCAGTCCGAGGACGTCCTCACCGACCTTGCCCGGCGCGGTCTCGACGTGCGCGACCGCGTCGTGGTGCGCGTGGACCGCTCGCCCCGGGACCTGGTCGCGACCTGGGACGGGTCGCCGTACGGCGTGCTGTGGCAGGGGCGCGGCACGCTGCGCCACAAGCTCGGCACCGCGACCCCGGTCCCGGGCGTCTACTGCGCGGGAGCCCACGTGGCGGGCGCGACCGGGCTGCCGTTCGTCGGGCTGACCGCCGCGGTGGTCGCCGAGCGCATCGGCAAGGCCTGAACGAGCCGGTCAGTGGCGCGCGTCGGCCCGCAGACCGGCGTAGATGTCGCGGGTGGCCCGGGATCGGTTCAGCGTGTAGAAGTGCAGCCCCGGCGCGCCCCCGGCGAGCAGGCTGTCGCACAGCTCGGTCGCCAGCCCGATGCCCTCGGCGCGGACCGCGGCGGGATCGCCCTCGAAGCGAGAGACCCGGGCCACGACCTCCGCCGGCAGCGCCGCCCCGGACAGCTCCGTCATGCGGGTGATCTGCGGCAGGTTCGTGATCGGCATGATGCCGGGGATGATCGGGATCTCCACACCCAGCGCGGAGACCCGGTCCACGAGTGCGAAGTAGTCGGCGGCGCGGAAGAACAGCTGCGTGATCGCGAAGTCGGCCCCGGCCCGTGCCTTCGCGGCCAGCACCCGCGCGTCCGCCTCCAGCGAGTCCGCGGACGGGTGCCCCTCCGGGAAGGCGGCCACGCCCACGCAGAAGTCGCCGAGCGACTTGACCAGGTCGACCAGCTCCAGGGCGTGACGCAGCCCCTGGGGATGCGCCTGGAACGGTGCACGCGGCCCCTGCGGCGGGTCGCCGCGCAGGGCGAGCACGTTGCGCACGCCCACCCCCGCGTAGGCGCCGATCACCGAGCGCAGCTCCTCGCGGGTGTGCCCCACGCAGGTCAGGTGCGCCAGCGGCGTCATCGAGGTGTCCTGCGCGATCTGCGCGGTGATGCCGATGGTGCGGTCGCGGGTCGAGCCGCCCGCACCGTAGGTCACCGACACGAACGTCGGCTGCAGGACCTCCAGCTCGCGCAGCGCCGTCCACAGCTGCCGTTCGCCGTCGGCGTCCTTGGGCGGGAAGAACTCGAAGGAGAACGACCGCTCCCCCGCTGCGATCAGCTCGCGGACGGTGCGGGCACCGCCGGGCATCGTGGAGGAGCGTCCGAGAGACATGGCTTCAGGATAGGAGGCCGGCGCGGTCTTGACTGCTCCGCGCCGCACCGCGGACAGCACGCCCAGTAGGCTCGCGCCCGTGACCTGGGACCCGACCGCCTTCCGTACGTCGATCCAGTCGACCCTCGACGCGTTCGTCGAGCAGCAGGGGCAGCGTCTGGCACCGCTGGGCGAGGACGCCGCGCGCTTCGTCGCCGAGGCGAAGGCATCCGTGACCGGCGGCAAGCGGCTGCGCGCCGCGTTCTGCTACTGGGGGTTTCGCGCGCTGCGCGAGGACCCGACCGACGAGCAGCCGCTGCTCGCGGCCGCAGCGGCGCTCGAGCTGTTGCACGCCAGCGCGCTCGTCCACGACGACGTCATCGACGCCTCCGACACCCGGCGTGGCCGCCCGGCCACCCACCGTGCCTTCGAGGCCGAGCACCGGGACCGCGTGTGGTCGGGGAACGCCGCGGAGTACGGCGTCGCCGGCGCCATCCTGCTCGGTGACCTGCTGCTGGCCTGGTCCGACGAGCTGCTGCGCACCTGCGGGCTGGACCGGACCGCGGTCGGCGAGGCGTTGACCTACTTCGACGCCACCCGCAGCGAGGTGATCACCGGCCAGTTCCTCGACGTCTCGGCACAGGCGCGCGGCAGGTCGGACGTGGAGCAGGCGATGCGGGTGCTGCGCTACAAGTCGGCGAAGTACTCCGTGGAGCGGCCGCTGCACGTGGGCGCCGCGCTCGCCGGCGGCTCGGAGGAGGAGCTCGCGGCTCTGTCGGCGTTCGGGCTGCCGCTCGGGGAGGCGTTCCAGCTGCGCGACGATCTGCTCGGCGTGTTCGGTGACCCGCAGGTGACCGGCAAGCCGGCGGGCGACGACCTGTCCGAGGGCAAGCGCACCGTGCTGGTCGCGCTCGCGCTGCAGCAGGCCGCGCCCGCGGACGCCGCCCGGCTCGAAGCCGGGCTCGGCACCCGGCTCAGCGAGGCCGCCGTCACCGACCTGCGTCGGGTGATCGTGGACTCGGGCGCCGCCGGGGAGGTCGAGAAGCGCATCGACGACCTCGCCCGGCGCTCGCTCGAGGCGCTGGATCGGGCGCCGGTCGGCGACACCGCCCGGGCCGCGCTGCGCGACCTGGCCGACGCCGCCACCCGGCGCGACGTGTGAGGCGGGTCCCGGCTAGTGCTTGACGGGTAGCTCAGGCAGGTCGAGCGGAGGGCCGTCGCCGCGCAGCAGCACGGCGAGCTTGCAGGCGTGCTCGGCGTGCGCGCGGCCGCGCAGGATCTCCAGCGTGGCGGCGAAGGCCGGTTCGTCGTGGCGGGCGAGCGGGCTCCACCCGTCCCACATCAGCACGACGCCGTGCTGGGCGCCGCAGTCGACCTGCCCGAGGTGCTCGGCGAACGCGTCGAGGTCTGCCGCGGCGGCATCGGGGAAGCTGAACGCCACAGCGCCGGCCTTGAGGAAGCTCTGCTTGTCCTCGACCGTCCAGCCGTCGAGGTGCACGAACGCCCAGTGCGCGTGCTCCACGGCGTGCTGCACGTCGGCCACGGAGGCCGCACTGTGCCACTGGTAGAGGTCTGGTGGGTTGTGCCCGGCAAGAAGTGCTGCGAGACCGCTCATCTGATGATCCTCGAGAATGAGTTGCGTGTCGTGAGTGCGTAGAAGACACCGCAGTGCCCGACGACCGCGCGCCGGGCGTCCCGGACCGCTGGATCGGGGGTGTCGACGGTGTGCTCCGTGTCGCAGCCGCGTGGGGCGGCCCCGTGCGGCGGCGTGGGACGCGCGGGGGAAGAGACCCCGGCGCGTGCTGGCTCCGCGGGCGAGCCCCGGCCCCTCCAGGCCCCGCCGCCGCACGCGCGGTGCGGCGACCAGGGTGACGAGGGGCGCAGGACCGCCCGCCTGTGCTTCACGCTTCCGACACTAGTCCTCGGCGGCGACGAACGCACCCGTTCAGCAGGCAGTTCCAGCCCTTCAGAAGGCCATCGCCTGCGCGCGGCGCTTCACCTCGGTGCCGCGGTTCTCGCGCAACGCGTCGATCGGCCGCCCGGGCAGCGAGTCGTCGGCCGTGAACAGCCAGGCGAGACTCTCCCGGTCGTCGTAGCCACCGTCGTGGAGGACGGTGAGCACCCCGGGCACGCCCTTGACGATCTGGCCGTCGATGAGGAGAGCCGCCGGCACCTTCTGGCCGGCGCCGGCCACGGGAACCGCGGCGGCCAGCTGGTGCTCGCGGATCAGCTGGCGGACCTTGCTCACGCTGACGCCGAGCACCTCTGCGGCCTGGGCCCAGTCCAGCCACTCCTCGACGAGCGCGTCGAGCTCGGGGTGGGCGGCGGTGTCCTTGGTCACGTTGTCCACGGGGCCAATTTCTGTCATGGCCGGCTTAAGAGCACATCGGCGCCGCCGGCTCCCTAGCATGGTGGTGGATCCGTCGCCGGTCCGCTCCCCGTCGCCCATCTCGGAAGCCTCCCGATGTCCCGCCTGCCCGCAGCCCTGGTCGGTGCGCTGCTGCTCGTGCTCGTGCTCGCCGCCGTCGCGACCGCCGACGGCGCCGCCGCCGTCGCCGTGCACCGCGCCCCGTCCGGCACCGCCGCGGGTCGCGGACCGGCCTCCGGGGTGCCCCCGGCCGTGGCGCCGTACGACGGACGACGGGTCGCCGCGCGCGGTGCCGTCCAGCGCTCGGTCACGGTGAACCCGCTGGTGGGTCCGCGCGAGCGGCCGAACATCGTGGTGATCATGGCCGACGACGCGCGCAACGACGACCTGCGGTTCATGCCGCACGTCCGCCACCTGATCGGCGACCAGGGGGTGCGGTTCGCGAACACGTTCTCGCCGCAGCCGCTGTGCTGCCCGGCCCGCGCCTCGTTCGACACCGGGCAGTACTCCCACAACCACCACGTGTGGTCGCACGTCTCGCCGTACGGCTTCCGGGCGCTGCGCGACGGCCGGACGCTGCCGGTGTGGCTGCACCGGGCCGGCTACGACACCACCTTCCTCGGCAAGTACCTCAACGGGTACGGCCGGCAGACACGCAAGAACGGCCAGCCCTCGCTGCGCTACGTGCCTCCCGGCTGGACCGACTGGGAGGGCTCGGTCGACGGCGGCGTGGCGGCCAGCCCGCAGCTGGACGGCGGGACGTACCGCTACTACGACACCACCGTCAACATGAACGGGACGCTCGTCGCGCACCGGGGCACCTACCAGACCTACCTGTTCAGCCACCTGGCCCAGCAGATGTTCCGCGAGGAGGCCCGCTCACCGCGCCCGTTCTTCTCGTGGCTGTCGTTCGTCGCACCGCACCACGGCCTGCCGCACGAGGCCGACGACCCGGCGCCGATCCGCCGCTCCGACGGTCGGCTGGAGACGTTCGGCAACCCGGCCCGGCCGCGCGACGTGCGGGGCCGCTTCGACAAGGTCCTCCGCCACGCACCCGGGTACCGCGGCGAGAAGGACGTGCGCGACAAGCCGTTCTTCATCCGCGACAACCCGCCGCTGAGCGCTGCCGAGCAGCGCGCGGTGCTCGAGGACACCCGCCAGCGCGCCGAGGCGCTGTCGGTGCTCGACGGCGAGGTGGCCCACCTCATGGAGGTCCTCGCGGAGACCGGCGAGCTCGACCACACCTACGTGGTCTTCACCTCCGACAACGGCTACTTCCTCGGCGAGCACCGGATGCGCCAGGGCAAGATCCTCCCCTACGAGCCGTCCCTGCGGGTGCCGCTGCTGATCCGCGGTCCGGGGATCCCTGCGGGCCAGGTGCGCACCGACCCGTTCTTGATGACCGACTTCGCCCCCACCTTCCTGCAGATCGCCGGCGCCCCGATCCCGGCGATGGTCGACGGTGCGGGCATGCTCGACGTCGCCGAGCACGGTGACCGCGGCTGGACGCGGGGCATCCTCACCGAGACGGGTCCGCGTGCGGTGGGCAGCGACGTGGCCGAGAGCGACAACTTCCTCGTCGATGCCGGGACCGGGCCGTCGCCGCTGCGGTTCTCCCAGGGCGTGCGCACCGGCCGGTACCTCTACGTCGAGCACGCCAGCCGGGAGCGCGAGCTCTACGACCTGCGCCGCGACCCGCGCGAGGTGACCAACCTCGTCGACCGGCCGGGCATGCGCCGGGTCCGGCAGGCGCTCGCGCACGAGCTCGACGTGCTGCGCAACTGCACGGGCGCCGAGTGCCGGCGACCGCTGCCGCCGGCACTGCGGATGCGCCACCCGGTGCTTCCGCCGCGTGACGGCACCTACGACTGACGCGCCCCCCTCGGGCAGGCGCTCGGGGCCTTCGGTGGCCGTCCGCTCGGCGGGGCGCGCGCCGCCGCCGGTGGCGACTGCTGCCCGAGGGGCGCACCCACCGGACCTGCGACAATCCGGTATTTCCGGCGTGTCGGTGCTTGACATGTGCTGTAGTCACAGTCGCCCCTCCTGTCCCCTCAGCCTCAGGCGCGACGAAAGGACCCCCGGTGACTCCCTCGATCGCCGCGTTCGGCACCGCCCTGCGCCGGTTGACCGCGAGCCTCACGGCCGGCGGGCTGCTGCTGCTCGGCGTGCCCGCCCTCGTGGCGCAGGCCGAGCACGCCGCCACGGCTCCGATGCAGGACACGTCGCGGGCCGCGCACCCGGTCGTGGACGCCGGCCTGGCGCTGGCCGCGGCGCACACCCGCCACCACCGCCGCAGCCACCCCTGGCGGGGGCACCCGGACCGGCGCATCCGGCACTACACCGCCCACCGGGGCGACACCGCCACCGGCCTCGCGGTGCGCTTCCACGCCTGGACCGACGAGCTGCTGCGGCTCAACCACCTGACCATGCGCAGCCGGCTGCACGTCGGCCAGCACCTGCGCATCCCGGTGGTCGTCTCGGCGGCGCGCCGAGCCCGGCGGCAGGCCGCGCGACACCGCCCCAGCGGCCACCACAGCACCCGCCACGCCGCCCCGCACCGTGCGCACAAGCAGCAGCACAGCCACCAGCACCGGGCCGCGCAGCACCGGACGGCGCACTCGCACTGGCGCGGCATCCACGCCACCCGGGCCGAGGTCCGGCGCCTCGTCGCTCGCACCGCGCGCCGGCACGGCCTCGAGCCGCAGCTCGCCCTGGCCATCGCCTGGCACGAGTCGGGGTGGCAGCAGCACCGGGTCTCCTCCGCCGGTGCCCTGGGCGTGATGCAGGTGATGCCGGCCACCGGCCGCTGGCTGTCGAGCCTCGAGGGCCGGCGCCTGCACCTGCGCCGGCTGCGTGACAACGTGCTCGCCGGCGTGCTGCTGCTGAAGATGCTGCGCGCCCAGGTCGGGACACGCCGCACGATGGCCGCGTACTACCAGGGCCTCGGCTCGGTGCAGGCCTACGGCCTCTACGCCGACACCCGCCTGTACGTCGCCAGCGTGGCCGCCGTACGCACCCGGCTGCGGCACGGCTGGGACCCCGCCTGAGCCACCGGCACCGCCGCGCGGGGTGCGGCCTGCGCCACGCCGAGCCCCATCCCCGCCACCGGCGGTAGCCGCACCGCCTAGACTCGACAGGTGGACCGGGCCCTTCCCCTCCGCCTGGCCGCCTCTGGAGGACGACCGACGTGGACAGGACTGTCGCCGACCCGATGCTCGGGCGCGTGCTGGACGGTCGGTACCGCATCGGCCCGCGGATCGCGCGCGGCGGGATGGCGACCGTCTACGAGGCCACCGACCTGCGCCTGGACCGGGTCTGCGCGCTCAAGGTCATGCACAGCGGGCTCGGCGACGACGTCGCGTTCGCCGAGCGGTTCGTCCGCGAGGCCCGCGCCGCGGCCCGGCTCTCCCACCCGAACGTGGTGGGCGTCTTCGACCAGGGCGACGACGAGGGCACGCTGTTCCTGGCCATGGAGTACGTCCCCGGCCACACCCTGCGCGACCTGGTCCGCGCCGAGGCCCCGCTGTCGCCGGCGCGCGCGCTGGCCCTCATCGACCCGGTGCTCTCCGCACTCGCCGCCGCGCACCAGGCCGGCCTGATCCACCGCGACGTCAAGCCCGAGAACGTCCTGATCGCCGACGACGGACGGGTCAAGGTCGCCGACTTCGGCCTGGCCCGCGCCGTGAGCGCCGAGACCCAGCACACGGCCACCGGCGGGGTGCTGATCGGTACGGTCTCCTACCTCTCCCCCGAGCTGGTCGTGGACGGCAGGGCGGACGCGCGCTCCGACGTCTACGCCGCCGGCGTGATGATCTACGAGATGCTCACCGGGCGGAAGCCGCACGAGGGGGACTCGCCGATCCAGGTGGCCTACAAGCACGTGCACGAGGACGTGCCACCCCCGTCCCGGCTGGTCCCGGGCATCCCGTCGTACGTCGACGCGCTGGTCGCCCGGGCGACCGCGCGCGACCGGGAGCTGCGCCCGGCCGACGCGCGGGTGCTCCTGCACCAGGTGCGCCGGGTCCGCGCCGCGCTCGACCAGGGCCTCACCGACGATCCCGAGCTCGCCGCCGACCTCACTCCCACGGTGCCGGTCCGCGACCTGGCCGACGACATCGACTACGTCCGCGAGGAGACGCCCACGATCGTCCCGCCGGCGCAGGCCGTGGAGGCCGTCCATGCCGGCGACGCCCCCGAGCACACCAGCGTGCTCGGCCGGACCCGCGGCGAGGAGCCGCCGCGGCGCCGCCGCTCCCGCAAGGGACCCGCGCTGCTCGTGCTCGTGCTGCTGCTCGCGGTGGCCGCGGGCGTGCTCGGGTGGTGGTTCGGCGCGGGCCGCTACACCACCACGCCCGGCGTCGTGGACCTGACCGTGGCGCAGGCCCGCCAGAAGGTGACCTCCGCCGGGCTGGGCTTCCGGGTCGACTCGCGCGCCTGGTCCGAGACGGTGCCGGCCGGGTCCGTGGTCAGCACCGACCCGGCCGGCGGTGAGCGCATCCTGCACGGCGGCACCGTGCTCGCCGTGCTCTCCCGCGGGCCGGAGCGCTACCAGGTGCCGACGCTGCGCGGACGGGACCTCGCGGCCGCGAGGAAGGCACTCGAGCAGGACCACCTGGCGGTCGGTGACGTGACCCGCCGGTTCGACGAGAAGGTGGCCAAGGGCGTGGTGCTCTCCTCCGACCCCGCGGCCGGCACGGAGCTGCGCCGCAACAGCCTGGTGGACCTGGTGGTCAGCAAGGGGCCGAAACCCATCGACGTCCCCGACTTCACCGGAGGCAGCGGCGCGGAGGCCGCCAAGGCCCTGCGCAAGCTCGGCCTGACGGTGCAGGTCGTCCGCCGGCACGACGACACCGTGCCCCAGGGTGACGTGATCGCCCAGGACCCCGACCAAGGCACGCTGTTCCGCGGCCAGAAGGTGCAGCTCACCGTCTCCCGCGGGCCGGTCATGGTGGACGTGCCCGACGTGGTGCAGATGGGGCTCGCCGACGCGACCGCCACCTTGGAGGCGGCCGGCTTCCAGGTCCAGACCCAGCACTCCAGCCTGTACGTCGGGCTGCAGTACGTCGTGGGCCAGAAGCCGGGCCGGGGCACGCGCGCGCCACGCGGGAGCACGGTCGTGCTCTCCCTGGTGTGACGGCCGCTTCCTCGTCGTACCGGCCGCCGCCGTAGGCTTTCTCCCATGCCCCTCGCACCGGTGGCCGTCGGCCTGCGCAACCCCGTCGGCACGCACGTGAAGGTCGGCAAGGGGCTGGTCAAGGGGGCGCTCGTGCACGCCGCCGAGGCGGGTGCGGAGACGATCCAGGTCTTCGTGGGCAACCCGCGCGGCTGGGCGCACTCCGCCGGCGACCCGGCCGAGGACGCCGCGTTCCGGGAGGCCTGCGCGGAGGCCGGGCTGCGGGTGTTCGTGCACGCGCCCTACCTGGTCAACCTCGGCTCCCCCACGCCGGCGACCTACGAGCGCTCGGTGGCCAGCATCGCGCACAACCTCGAGCGCGCCGCCCGGATCGGCGCCGAGGGCGTCGTGGTGCACACCGGGTCCTGCGTCGACGACGGCACCCTGGACGCCGCCTGGCGGCAGGTGCGGGAAGGCCTGCTGCCGGTCCTCGACACGCTGGACGAGGACGACCCGTGGCTGCTGCTGGAGCCGACCGCCGGGCAGGGCCGCTCGCTGTGCGCCGGGGTCGAGGACCTGGAGCCCTACCTCGCCGCGCTGGACCGGCACCCCCGGGTGGGGGTGTGCCTGGACACCTGCCACGTCTTCGCCGCCGGCGCGCCGCTCGACGAGCCCGGTGGCACCACCGCCACCGTGGACCGGCTGGTGGAGATCTGCGGGCCCGAGCGGTTGCGGCTGGTGCACGCCAACGACTCCAAGGACGTCCGCGGGGCCTTCAAGGACCGGCACGAGAAGATCGGCGAGGGCCACCTCGGGCTCGCGGCCTTCGAGGAGCTGTTCGCGCACCCGGCCACCGCCGGGGTGCCGTTCGTGCTCGAGACGCCGGGATCGCGCGACGCCGGTGACCCGCAGATCCCGCTGCTGAAGGGCCTGCGCCCGGAGTGAGCGCGCCCGTCTCCCGGCACGCGCCGGACCGTCGTACCTCCGTGCTCGCCACCCTGGCCCTGCTCGGTCTCACCGCCTCGTGGGGTTCGACCTTCTTCCTCATCAAGGACCTGCTCGACCGGGTGCCGGTGCTGGACTTCCTGGCGGTCCGCTTCGCGATGGCCAGCGTGGTGCTGTTCCTGCTCGCGCCGCGCACGCCGTTCCGGCTGTCGGCCTCGGCACGCCGCTCGGCGGTGGTGCTCGGCCTGCTCTACGGCCTCGCGCAGATCCTGCAGACCGCCGGGCTGGCGCACACGCCGGCGAGTGTCTCCGGCTTCATCACCGGCATGTACGTCATCTGCACGCCGCTGCTGGCCGCGCCGCTGCTCAAGCAGCGGATCACCGCGATGACGTGGGGTGCCGTGGTGCTCGCGATGGCCGGCCTCGGCGTGCTCACGCTGAGCAACCTCAGCGTCGGCTTCGGCGAGGCGGTGACCCTGGTCTCGGCCGTCCTCTACGCCCTGCACATCGTGGGGCTCGGGGCGTGGAGCAGGCCCGGCGACGCCTGGGGCATGACCGTGGTCCAGCTCGTGGTCATCACCCTGGTCTGCCTCGTGGCGACCGTGCCCGACGGCCTGGTGCTGCCGCACACCGCCGGCGACTGGGCGTCGGTGGTCTACATGGCCGTGGTGCCGGGCGCGCTCGCCCTGGCCGGGCAGACCTGGGCGCAGGCGCACCTCGCGCCCACGCGCTCGGCGATCATCATGACCATGGAGCCGGTGTTCGCCGCGTTCTTCGCGATCCTGCTCGGCGGCGAGCCGATGACCGTCCGGGTCGGCCTCGGTGGCGGCCTGGTGCTCACCGCGATGCTGCTCGTCGAGCTGCTTCCCCGGCGCAAGATCGAGGCCGAGGTCCAGCACATCGCGGTCTGAAGTGCAGGCTCAGCGCGGCGCCGAGCGTGGTACGGGCCGGGGCGCGGCCGCGCTGTTGTTGCCGAGCCCGGCCTCACGGATCAGCGAGGACACCATCTCGTGCCCGCGCACGATCGTCTCCTCCAGCGCCGCGAGCCCGCTCTCGGTGCGGCCGGCCTCGATCGCCCACTTGGCGGCGGACATCCCCTGCACCAGGGAGTCGTTGATCTCGATCGCCTCCTGGTGCATGCGCGCCGCGGCCGCCAGCCGCATCCGCTCGGCCTCGGCCTCCCGCAGCCGGTCGGAGGAGTCGCCGATGAGGGCGCCGAGCACCAGGAACGGCAGCGCCCGTTCCAGCCACCCCTGGACGCTCAGCGGCTCCCCGCCCGCGAGCACCCAGACGGCGGTCAGCGCGATGGCGGTCAGCCCGCCCGCCACGCCGCCGAGCCGGCCGAAGGTCACCGCGAGCAGCGCGATGGGGAACATGTAGAGCATCGAGTACGCCGCGAGTGGGTCGTCCGCCCGGATCCGCAGCACCAGGATCACGGCGAACAGCATCGCCGCGACCGCGACGGTGACGGCGGGGTGCAGGCGGAACCAGGGCTCGTGGACGCGCAGCCGAGTGGCGGCGGGGGAATGCATCTCCCCAGGGTGACCGATATGTCGGGCACTCCCAAGGGACCAAGGTCCCTCGTTGTGTCCGGTGCAAAGAGGTGACGCGGGAGGTGCTGGGCTGTCCCGCCGTCCCGGATGCTGGGACCGCCGACCACGACGCGGACGGTCCCGGCTAGGGTGGACCCCGTGCAGAGGACGTGGACCTATTTCTTCGGCTACCGGCCCGGGGCTCCCGAGCAGGCCGCCGACGAGTAGTCGCGCCCGCACACCACCAACGCCCCTGGCCCGCGCAGGGGCGTTTTGCATGTCAGGCCCCGACGACGCGGCCAGGTGCATCCCCAGCTCAGCACCGAGAGGAACACACCATGGTCGTCGTGATGGCACCGGAGGCAACCGACGAGGACGTCGCCCGCGTCGTCGAGCGCGTGGAGGGGGTCGGCGGCGAGGCCTTCGTCAGCAAGGGTGTCGTGCGCACCATCATCGGCCTCGTGGGCGACATCGACTCCTTCCACCACCTCAACCTGCGCACGATGCCCGGCGTCGCCGACGTGCACCGGATCTCCGATCCCTACAAGCTGGTCAGCCGTCAGCACCACCCGACCCGCAGCACGGTCTGGGTCGGCGGGGTCCCGATCGGGCCGGACACGTTCACGTTCATCGCCGGCCCCTGCGCCGTGGAGTCGCGCCAGCAGACACTCGAGGCCGCCCAGATGGCCAAGGCGGCCGGGGCCACGCTGATGCGCGGCGGTGCCTACAAGCCCCGCACCTCGCCGTACGCCTTCCAGGGGCTCGGCGTCGAGGGCCTGCAGATCCTCGCCGACGTGCGGGAGGTCACCGGCCTGCCGGTGGTCACCGAGGTGGTCGACGCCCGCGACGTCCCGGTGGTGGCCGAGCACGCCGACATGCTGCAGATCGGGACCCGGAACATGGCCAACTTCGGCCTGCTGCAGGCCGTCGGCGAGGCCGGGAAGCCGGTGCTGCTCAAGCGCGGCATGACCGCGACCATCGAGGAGTGGCTGATGGCCGCGGAGTACATCGCCCAGCGCGGCAACCTCGACGTGGTCCTCTGCGAGCGCGGCATCCGCACCTTCGAGCCGGCCACCCGCAACACCCTGGACATCTCCGCGGTGCCGGTGGTGCAGTCCACGAGCCACCTGCCGGTGATCGTCGACCCGTCGCACGCGGCGGGGCGCAAGGACCTCGTGGTGCCGCTGTCCCGCGCCGCCATCGCGGTCGGCGCGGACGGGGTCATCGTGGACGTGCATCCGGAGCCGGAGACCGCGCTGTGCGACGGGCCGCAGGCGCTGCTCGGCGCGGACCTGCGGGCGCTGGCGCAGGCGGTGCGCCAGCTCCCGGCCGCCGTGGGCCGCGCGAGCTCCGTCGAGCATCGTCGCGAGGGCGCGCCGGCCGCAGGCTGAGGCTCAGACGGCGGCGAGCCGGCGCTCGGCGGTCCGGCGGTGCAGCGCCTCCACCCGACGGGCCTGGTCCTCGGCGCGGCGCACGAGCAGGTCGGTCTCCTGCTCGGCGACCCGGCCGTCGTGCGCGGCGACGGTGCGCAGCACCCGCCAGCAGGCCAGGGCGCTGTGCACCGACAGCAGCAGGGACTCCAGCTCGACGACGTCCGAGAGCGGGGAGCGCTGCAGCAGCGTGCCGTTGGGCTTGAGCCGGCCCACCTTCTCCCCGAGCCAGCCGAGTGCCTCCAGCGGCCGGTTCTCGGTGATGTCGAGGCGGCGCATCAGCTGCTCCAGCGTGTCGCGGTCCGCGGCCATCTCCTCGGCGAGGTCCTGCAGCGCCGCGACGGTCTCCCGGTCCTCGATGGAGCGGGCGGCGCGCCGGCACAGCTCCAGCGCACCCGTGGCGAGCGCGAGGTGGTCGTTGAGATAGATGCCCAGCAGCTGGTCGTCGCTCATGGGCGGCCACTACCCGCGGCGCGCTGCGGGGAAACGCCTCAGCCGGCCGGCCGGAGCAGGTCCGCGAGCACGGCCGCGGCCCGCTCGGCCTGCTCGCGGCTCACGTCGAGGTGCGTCACCAGCCGCAGCGCCCGCGGACCGACCGCCGAGACCAGCACGTCGCGCTCCCGCGCGGCGGTCACCACCGCCTGCGCGTCGGGTACCTCGACCACGACGATGTTCGTGTCCACCGTGGCGGGGTCGACACCGCAGGCCTCGGCCAGCAGCCGCGCGTGCGCGTGGTCGTCGGTCAGGCGCTCCACGTGGTGGTCGAGGGCGTAGCGGCCCGCGGCGGCGAGCACCCCGACCTGCCGCATCCCGCCGCCGAGGCGCTTGCGCCACACCCGCGCCTCGGCGACCGCGCCGGCGGAGCCCACCATGAGCGAGCCCACCGGCGCGCCGAGGCCCTTGCTCAGGCACACGGCGAGCACGTCGACGGCCGCCCCGTAGTCGGCGAGCTTCGTGCCGGTCGCGACGTGGGCGTTCCAGAGCCGGGCACCGTCGAGGTGCACGCCGGCGCCGCGCTGGTCCGCGAACGCCCGCAGCGCCTGCAGGTCCTCCAGCGGGGTCACCGCTCCCCCGCCGAAGTTGTGCGTGTTCTCCACCGAGATCGCCCTGGTGGGCACGAAGAACGGGCCGAGGTCGGGGGCGAACATCGCCTCGATCGCGTCCAGCTCGACCGGACGACCGGTCCAGGTGCGCATGGTGAGCCCGGTGACGGCGCCGTGCGCGCCGAGCTCGGCGCGGGCGATGTGCGCGGAGGACTCGCAGAGCACCTCCTCGCCGACCCCGACCAGGCTGCGCACGGCGAGCACGTTGGCCATCGATCCCGTGGGAGTGAACAGCGCGGCGTCCTTGTCGAAGAGCGCCGCGACCTGCTCCTCGAGGGCACGGACGGTCGGGTCCTCGCCGTACACGTCGTCGCCGACCTCCGCGCGCGCCATGGCCGCGCGCATCGCCTCGGTCGGCTTGGTGACGGTGTCGCTGCGGAGATCGATCATGCCCCAGCCGTCCCGGGGGCGGCGGCGCGCAGCATCTCCGCGACCAGGAACGCCAGCTCCAGCGACTGCACCCGGTTCAGGCGCGGATCGCACACCGACTCGTAGCGGTTGCCCAGGTCGCCCTCGAGCAGCGCCTCGCCGCCGCCGACACACTCGGTGACGTCGTCACCGGTGAGCTCGACGTGCACCCCGCCCGGCCAGGTGCCCAGCGCGCGGTGCACGTCGAAGAAGCCCTGCACCTCGTGGATGACGTCGTCGAAGCGCCGGGTCTTGTAGCCCGAGGACGCCTCGAAGGTGTTGCCGTGCATCGGGTCGCAGACCCAGGCGACGCGCACGCCGGCGGCGGTGACCTTCTCGACGAGGTTGGGCAGCAGGTCGCGGATCTTGCCGGCGCCCATCCGGGTGATGAAGGTGAGCCGACCCGGCTCGTTGTCCGGGTTCAGCTTCTCCGCGAGGGCGATCGCGTCGTCCGGGCTGGTGGTGGGCCCGAGCTTGACACCGATCGGGTTGCGGATGCGCGAGAGCAGCTCGACGTGGGCGCCGTCGAGCTGGCGGGTCCGCTCCCCGATCCAGACGAAGTGGCCCGAGACGTCGTACGGCTGCTGGGTGCGCGAGTCGATGCGGGTGAGCGCGTGCTCGTACTCCAGCACCAGGGCCTCGTGGCTGGAGTGGAAGTCGACGCGGTGGAACTCGTCGGGGTCGGCGCCGATGGCCTTCATGAACGTCAGCGCGCGGTCGATCTCCTGGCCGAGCTGCTCGTAGCGGCGGCCCACCGGCGAGGAGCGGACGAAGTCGGTGTTCCAGGTGTGCACCTGGCGCAGGTCGGCGTAGCCGCCGGTGACGAACGCGCGCACGAGGTTCAGCGTGGAGGCCGAGGAGTGGTACATCTCGACGAGCCGCTGCGGGTCCGGGGTGCGCGCCTCGGCGGTGAACGGGAAGCCGTTGACCGCGTCGCCGCGGTAGGCCGGCAGCGTGACGCCGTTGCGGGTCTCGGTGTCCGACGAGCGCGGCTTGGCGTACTGGCCGGCGAGCCGGCCCAGCTTGACCACGGGCACCGACGCGGCGTAGGTGAGCACCACCGCCATCTGCAGCAGCACGCGCAGCTTGTTGCGGACGTTGTCGGCGGTGACACCCTCGAAGGTCTCGGCGCAGTCGCCGCCCTGGAGCAGGAACGCCTCGCCCCGGGCGACCGCGGCGAGCTTGGCCTTCAGGTCGTCGCACTCGCCGGCGAACACCAGCGGCGGGACGCCGCGGAGCTTGGCGACCGCGGCGTCGAGCGCGTCGCGGTCGGGCCACTGCGGCTGTTGGGCAGCACCCATCGCGTGCAGGCTCGGCAGGTCGGGAACGGGGCTCTGGCTCACCGTTCCAGCCTACGTCGCAGCGGCCGGTCCCCCCGACCGGTGGTCACCCCCCGGACCCGCCGCGGCGCTCCGCAACCTCCCCCGCACCGTCGAGGGGTCACAGGCTCACCCACCTCACCGGCGCGTCGGAAACTTCGTGACTCCTCGGCGCGGTCGGCATGGGCGCCGTCGCGGGTGGGCACACAGGCGCCATGCCGCCGTCCCAGCATGAGTCCGCCGTCCGCCGTGTCCGCGAGATCGCCCGGGACGTGTTCGGCCACACCTCGCTGCTGCCCGGCCAGGAGGAGGCGATGGGCGCCCTGCTCGACGGCCACGACGTGCTGCTGGTGGCACCCACCGGTGCCGGCAAGTCGCTGACCTACCAGGTGCCGGCGGTGCTGCTCGACGGCCCGACCGTGGTGGTCTCCCCACTGCTGGCACTGCAGCGCGACCAGATCGAGAGCCTCGCCGACGCCGGTGAGCGCACCCAGGGCGTGCGGATCAGCTCGGCGGAGTCCGCCACGCAGCAGCAGCGGGCACTGGAGAAGGTGGCCGCCGGCGAGACCGAGTTCGTCTTCTGCTCCCCCGAGCAGCTGGCCCGCCCGGAGATGCGCGAGCAGCTCGCCGCCCTGCGTCCGAGTCTGGTGGCGGTGGACGAGGCGCACTGCGTGTCCGCGTGGGGCCACGACTTCCGGCCCGACTACTTCCGGCTCGGTGAGTTCCTCGAGGCGCTCGGCCGCCCCCGGGTGATCGCCCTGACCGCCACCGCCGCCCCGCCGGTGCGCCAGGACATCGTCGAGCGGGTCCGGCTCAAGGACTCGCGCACGCTGGTGACCGGCTTCGCCCGACCCAACCTCCACCTCGGCGTCCGCCGGTGCCTGGACGAGGCGGACCAGCACCGGCGGGTGGTCGACGCGGTGGCCGGCACCGACGGCGCCGGCATCGTGTACTGCCGCACCCGCAAGGCCGCCGAGCAGCTCGCCGCCGCGCTCGCCGACGCCGGCGTGGACGCGATCGCCTACCACGCGGGGCTGGCCGGGAAACGACGGGTGGCCGCGCACGAGGAGTTCATGGCCGGCGACGTGCGGGTGATCGTGGCCACCTCCGCCTTCGGCATGGGCATCGACAAACCCGACATCCGCTTCGTCTTCCACGCCCAGGTCCCGGAGTCGCTCGACACCTACTACCAGGAGGTGGGCCGCGCCGGACGCGACGGCGAGCCCGCGTCCGGAGTGCTGTTCTACCGTCCCGAGGACCTCGCGCTGGGCCGGTTCTTCTCCCCGGCTCCCCCGAGACCGGGCGACGTGCGCCAGGTCCTCGACGCCGGCGGCCGCGACGCCGGGCACGACGCCGTACGGCGGGCCACCGGGCTCGGCCCGCGCAAGGTCGGGCGCATCCTGAACCTGCTCGAGGAGGTCACCGCGGGCGGCGACGCCCCTCGGGCACAGGCGGACCTCGTCGACGCGGTCGTGGCGCAGGGCGAGGCGCACCGCACGATGGAGCGCTCCCGCGTGGAGATGATGCGGGCCTACGCGGAGGAGGACGTGCGCTGCCGGTGGCTGTTCATCCTCGGGTACTTCGGCGAGGACGCCGGCGAGCCGTGCGGGCACTGCGACCACTGCGAGGCGGGTACGGCGGTCCCCGAGCCGGCCGCCGACGCCACCCGCTACCGCCCGCAGTCCCGCGTCAGCCACCCGCAGTTCGGGGAGGGCACGGTCATGGACGTGGCCGACGACACGGTCACCGTGCTCTTCGAGGGCGCCGGCTACCGGACCCTCGCGCTCGAGATCGTCGAGGGCGAGCACCTGCTCACCGACGCCGGCTGACGCACGCGAAGGCCCCGCCGCGGCGTCGCGACGGGGCCTTGGCTGCGGAGTCAGGAGCGGCTCTTGCGCGTCTCCTTGGCGTTCTCCTTCTTGATCGCGTCGACCAGCTCGCCCTTGTCCATCTTGGACCGGCCGCTGATGTCGAGCTTCTTGGCGACGTCGTACAGATGGCTCTTCGAGGCGTTCGCGTCCACGCCCTCGGCGGTCTTGCCGCCCTTGCGCGCGGTCTTCCCGCCCTTCTCGGCCTGGCGGTCGGAGGGACCCTTCTGGTCCTTGGGCTCCCAGTGGTCGCCGACCTTCTCGAAGCTGTGCTTGAGCGCAGCAAAGGCAGTACGGTGCGAGCGCTGGCCCTCACCGTACTCGTCGACGGCCGAGTCGTGGGCCTTCGACCAGGTCCGCTGGGCCTTCTTCGGAGACCTCTGCAGAGTCGAGGGCAGCTCGTCCTTGGCAGGCATCTGGACCTCCTGTGCTGTCGGTTCCTTGCCCACCGGTACCCGTCCCCGGCCCCGTCCATGCCGGACCCGCGCGGGCGGTTGCGTGCCGGTTCTCTCCCCATTCGCCCCTCTTCCGGCGTCGCGTGGCCCTATCGTCGGCTCATGGGACTGTTCGACCGCTGGCGCGCGGCGCCGGACGAGCCGTGGCGCCCGCCCACGCTCGGGTCCTGCAGCTGTGACCAGCACGTGGAGGGCATGCGGGAGGTCTCGATCCCGCACGGCACGGACACCGGCACCGCCGGCGGCGGCAGCACCGTGGGGGACCTCCTAGACGCCGGGGCGCTCGTCGCGCGCCTGGCCCTGCCCCCCGAGACGTACGTCGAGCTGCCGGTCACCGGTCAACGGACCGGCCCCTACCACTGGGTCGTCGAGCTCGGCGACGCCGTGCGCCCGTTGTACGACGATTCGGCGCCGGTCCACCTCGACGACTGCCTGGCCGTGCAATCCGGCGTCGAGCGGGTGGCGCTGCTCGAGGACCAGCGCTACGCGGTCGGGGCGCCGCAGCTGTGCCCGAGCGGGGTCCTCGCGGCGGTGGCGACCGCGCTCACCAACCCGCGGGTCCGCGCCACCGCCTGACGCCGGCGGACTCCGCTCAGCCGTTCCCGGTCAGCTTGGCGGTGACCTCCGCCGGCGTGGGGTCGGTGTTGCCGGCCTGGTCCGTCGCCCGGGCTCGCACCGTGTGGTAGCCGTGGCCGACGTCGCGGAAGGTGGTGGTGGCCGCGCAGGGCTGGTAGGCCGCCCCATCCAGGCTGCACTGGTAGGACGCCGGCTCGTTCGCCGAGACCGCGACCGTCCAGTCCGTGCCGGTGGTCGAGACCGTGGACACGGTGGTATGCGGAGGTGTGCGGTCCGGGCTCGAGGTCGCGGTCGGTGTCAGGGTGCCGGCGGTCGACGTGGTCGACGGTGGCGCGACGGGCGACGACGTGGCGGGGGGCGTGGTGGATGGGGACGTGATGTGCCCGGTCGTGGTGGACCCGGTCGTGGTGGACCGCGGGGTCGCGGGGCCGGCTGCCCGTCCGGTCGGGGTGGCCGGCGCGGTCGACGGGGACGGCACCGGGGCCGTGGAGCCGCCCGGAGGTGCGGTCGACGGCGTCGCACCGGTGGGCAGTGCCATCGGCGAGCGGTCCAGGGACCGCGAGAGCCGCGCGGCCGCGGACGAGGGATCGGTCACGAACGCGGTCGGGGCCGCCGGGTCACCGGAGGCGACCCGGTCGGCCGAGGCGCCGTCACCGTGGCCACCGAGTCCGCCCGCACCGGACAGGCTCACGACCGTCGCACCCGATCCGGCGACGAGGAGCCCGGCCAGCGCGGCGAGGCGCCGGTGTCGCGCAGCGGGAGAGGAACGGCCGAGGAGGCGGTCGACGACCGGCCGTGGCGAACGGTGACGCATGAGGATCCCGAGGTCTCGACGGGAGCGGCTCCCCCGGCATCCGCATCGGACAGGGCCGGACCCTAGCAATCTGACGGGCCGGACGCACGTTCCGCCCCCGGGGAGGCCGGCTCTCCGGGCGGATCTCAGGGCCGGCGGTGCAGGAGCAGCGGGAGCACCACCGAGGCGCCGGCGCGCCGCAGCAGCGCCGCGGCGACCGTGACCGGCCACAGCGAGGAGCTGGCGTCGACCACGAGCAGCACCGCACGGCCCTCGACGGCTCCCGCGGCGCCGGAGACGTCGAGGGAGTCGCGCCAGAACGCCGCCTCCTCCGCGGAGCTCAGGTCGCGCACCTCCGGCGGGCACCCGGGCCACGTCCACCGAGGCCCGGGCCAGCCGGCCGACGCCGGCGAGGTGGTCGGCGACGGACGCGGTCAGGGCCGGGAAGCCGGCAGCGGGCAGGTCCACCACGACCTCCGGCCGGGCCGGCCAGCTGGAGCGCCAGCCGGCCAGCACCCGCACGGACGCCTCGCGCACGTCCGCGGGCGCCTCGCCGTCACGGGCGAACATCGCGGCCACCGTCTCCCGCCACTCGGGGGCGTCGGCGTACACCAGGGTGCGGCCCTCCGCGGCCATCTCTCCCGGCGCGATCCGGCCGCGGGCACCGAAGGCGCCGCCGGGCCACATCTTGCGCGGCTCGAGGACGTGCACCTCGCCCGCAGCACCGCGGTCACCGCGGCCACCGTCTCCGGTGCGGGCGCGCCCGCCAGGTCCGGGGGCAGCGCTCCCCGGCAGACCGAGCACCGGCCGCACGGCTCGGCATGGGGGTCGTCGAGGGACTCCTGCAGCAGCTCCATCAGGCACTGTCGGCCGTGGGTGTAGGCACGCATGATCTCGGCCTCCCGTCGGCGCACGGTGAGCACGCCGTCGTAGTGGGCGGCGTCGTACTCCCACGGCCGGCCGGTCGCCCGCCAGCCGCCCTCCACCCGTTCCACGACCTCCTCGACGGCGAGCTGCTTGAGCATCAGCTCGACGCGACCCCGGCGCAGGCCGGTCTCGGCCTCGAGCGCGGCCACCGAGGTCGGCTCGTCCTGCGGCAGCACGGCGAGCACCCGCCGCACCTGCTCCGGGACGGGGATCGTCGCCGTCGCGAAGTAGTCCCACACCCCCGCGTCGGCCTCGGAGGGCAGGAGCACGGCGTGCGCGTGCTCGATCGCCCGGCCGGCACGTCCGACCTGCTGGTAGTAGGACACCGGTGAGGGCGGGGCACCCACGTGCACCACGAACCCGAGGTCCGGCTTGTCGTAGCCCATGCCCAGCGCCGAGGTCGCGATGAGCGCCTTGAGCCGGTTGTCCCGCAGGGCGTCCTCGAGCCGCTCGCGCTCGCCCGCCTCGAGCTGGCCGGTGTAGGCGGCGACCGGTACGGCGTCGCCGTGCACCTCGTGGACCGCGGCGGCGAGCCGCTGCGCGTCGGCGACGGTGAGGGTGTAGACGATGCCGGATCCGGGCAGCCGCGGCAGGTGGTCGACCACCCAGGCGTAGCGCTCCAGCGGGGAGAGCCGGTCGACCACCGAGAGCTCCAGGCTGGCTCGGGCCAGGCGGCCGCGCAGCACCAGCGTCGGCGCACCGGCCTGGTCCGGGCCGGACCCGCCGGCCAGCTGCGCGGCGACGTCGTCGGTCACGCGCGCGTTGGCGGTCGCGGTGGTGGCCAGCACCGGCGTCGCCGGGTTGAGCCGGCGCAGCAGGTCGGAGACCCGGCGGTAGTCGGGGCGGAAGTCGTGCCCCCAGTCCGAGACCGCGTGCGCCTCGTCGATCACCACCAGCCCGAGCCTGCCGGACAGGCCGTCGAGGACCCGGCGGCCGAAGCCCGGGTTCGCCAGCCGCTCGGGCGAGACCAGCAGCACGTCGAGCTCTCCCGCACGCAGCTCGTCCTCGACCGCCGACCAGGCGTCGATGTTGGCGGAGTTCAGCGTGGCCGCGCGCAGCCCCGCCCGGGCGGCGGCGGCCACCTGGTCGCGCATCAAGGACAGCAGCGGGGAGACCACCAGGGTCGGCCCGGCCCCCTCCGAGCGACGGATGGCCGTGGTCGCCCAGTAGACCGCCGACTTGCCCCAACCGGTGGCCTGCACCACCAGCACCCGCGCGCCGTCCTCGCACAGCGCGCCGACAGCCGTGGCCTGGTCCTCGCGCAGCCGCGCCTCGGGGCCGGCCATCGCGGCGATCACCCGCTGGGCGGTCGCGGCGCGCGTGCCGTCGAGGCCGGGATGCCCGGCAGGGGGCTCGGCGGTGGGGCCGGCAGTGGGCGTGGTCGGCGGGCTGGTGCTCATGGGCTCCACCGTAGGTGGCGCCACCGACGGGGCTGCGCTCACCGCACAGCGCGCGCCCGCACCGAGGCAACGGCGACCCCGACAGCGAGCACGAGCGCCAGCCCCCCGAGGCGCCCAGGCGAGCCCCAGTCCCCGGACAGCACGAGGGCCAGCAGTCCGACGTACAGGCCGGCGGCCGCCACCGACACGCGCCACCACCCCCGGGGGTGGACGGCACCCAACAGGGCAGCGGCGGCGAGCGCCAACGGCACGCCGACCAGGTCGAACCGCAGCTCGGCCTGCTGCGCGACGTGAGCGCCGCCGATGTCGAGTCCGGCCTGGAGAACAGCCCACGTGACCAGGGGTACTGCGGCGATCGTCGCGGCCGGGACCAGGAGGCGATCCACCTGCACCGGCTCACGCCAGAGCCGGGAGCGACGCGAGGCCAGCAGCAGCCACGGGCCTACCCAGATCGCCGCCGACACCGCGACCTGCGTCAGCCGCACCAGCACCGTGGCGTCGTCCTGCGGCGCGATCACCGAGGCGAGCGCCCAGCACAACTGGCCCGCCACCAGCGCCCGGACGGCCAGGACGCTCCGGCCGCCCGTCCATGCCACGACGACCACAGAGCCGAGCGTCAGGGCTTTGAAGGCAAGCGTCGCGGTGGCCGCGAACCGCCAGCTGGAGTCGGGCAGCTGACCGGAGACGACCACCGCCCACCCGAAGCCGGACATCACCACCGCCCACACCGACAGCACGGCGTAGACGACACGGATCGCGACGGTCCGAGTCCGCACCAACCGTGGCTCGCGCCCGTGGCGGGTGCTGGTCTCGAGGGACAGCTCCATGGACATGACCGACCTCCTTGGAGTGGAGAAGTACGCCTAACCCTCGTTGTCCAGCGACGGGCGTGTCGTCGGCCGAGCGGGCACGTCAGGTCCTCCCGCAGGAGGACGGGGTCGTCTCGCGGAAGGACGACGGGGCACCGGGCCGCCGGTCTATCGTGGCCGCATGACACCGCCGGTGAGCGCGCGTGTGCCCATACTCTCGGCCGGTGACCGCGTGGTCCCCGCGCTGCTCCTGGTCCTGGGCGAGCTCTCGGTGTGGACGGGGAACGTGGACGGGTCCCGCCTGCTGCTGGCCGTGGGCATCGCCGTGGCCGGGGTTGCGCTGACCGCGCGGCGCCGCCGGCCGCTCGCCACACTGGTCGTGATCGGCGCGGCACTGCTCGCTCCGGCGGCAGCCGGTAGCTACGCGGAGTCTCTGCCCGCCGTTCTGATGCTGGTCGTGGCCGTCTTCGCCACCGGGCGGTACGGCGGCCCGCCGCTGTCCTACCTCGGCGCCCCGCTCGGTGTCGCGCTCGCCCTGCTCGGCTCGGCCGCCGACCCTCAGGAGACGCTGGCCTCGTCCTGGTCCTGGTCGCTCAACGCGCTGTGGATCTTCGGAATCGGGCTCTGGCTGCGCCAGACCGACGAGCTGGTGCGACGCACCCGCCAGGAGCGGGAGGCGGTGGCGGGGATGGCAGCCGCCGAGGAACGCCTGCGGGTGGCCCAGGACCTGCACGATGTGCTGGCCCACAGTCTCTCGGTGATGGTGGTGCAGGCGGAGGTGGCTGACGAACTACTGGCCGCGGACCCAGCCGCCGCGCGCACGGCGATCACGCGGGTGCAGGCCACCGGTCGCGAGGCTCTCACGGAGACCCGAAGCGTGCTGGGCCTGCTGCGCACCGGCCAGTCGCCGGCGGACCGCCGCGGGCTGGACGACGTGGCCGCGCTCGTCGGCGACTTCCGCGCCGCTGGTTTGCCCGTGGTGCTCGACTACCCGACGACCCCGAAGGTGAGTACGGCCGTGGACCAGGCGGTCTACCGGATGCTGCAGGAGGCACTGACCAACGTCATGCGTCACGCCGGCACCCAGCCCACCACGGTGCGCCTGCGCGAACTGGCCGGGCGGCTCGAGGTAACCGTCGAGAACGACGGACCTCCCTCGGCTCCCACGGTGGTCGGCAACGGGCTCACCGGGATGCGCGAACGGGTCGAGTCCTGCGGGGGCAGCCTGCGCCTCGGACCACGCTCCGGTGGCGGGTTCTTGGTGCACGCTGAGCTGCCGACCGCGGAGGCGTTCGCATGATCAAAGTCGCCGTGGTGGACGACCAGGAGTTGGTCCGGGAGGGCTTCACGGCAATTCTCGCCGCCCAGCCCGACATCGAGGTGGTCGGCGCGGCCGCCGACGGGACTCAGGCGCTGGCGCTGTGCCGGGACACCGAACCCGACGTCGTGCTGATGGACATCCGGATGCCGGGCATGGACGGCCTCGACGCCACCGCGTGCCTGGTCCGCGACCATCCCCGCATCAAAGTGCTGGTTCTCACCACCTTCGCGCTCGACGAGTACGTCGTCCGGTCGCTGCGCCTGGGCGCCAGCGGTTTCCTGCTGAAGGACTCTCCCCGGGCCTCGTTGCTGGCCTCCGTGCGGGCGGTCGCAGCCGGTGACGTGATGGTGGACGCCTCGGTCATGCGCGAGCTGGTCACCACACACCTGCACAAGGCACCGCCGTCACGACGGCACGAACAGTCGCTGCGGCGGCTGACACCGCGTGAGCGGGAGGTGCTGGAACTGGTGGCCCTCGGCCTGAACAACGGCGAGATCGCGGCGCGCCTCTACATCTCCGAGACGACGGTGAAGACCCACGTGGCGCGGCTGCTCGACAAGTGGCCTGCCCGCGACCGGGTGCGCCTGGTCGTGGTGGCCCATGAAGCCGGCGTCGTGCCTGGGTGACGGTTCAGAGGACATGCAGCCGCTCGAGCAGGAACAGGAGCGCGGCGGCGAACGGGTTGTCCGACGTCTCCTCGCGCACCCGGTCCCAGTCGACCTGCTCGCGCAAGGCGCGCGCCACCGGGATCAGGTAGGAGAAGTCGCAGTAGTGCTCCTCCATCGCGTTCATCTTCTGACTCATCAGCGTGGTGGCCGACAGCACCGGCAGCTCCACCGAGAGCACGGGCAGCTCGCCGGCGTCGTCGAACACGGCGCGTTCCGCGAGCCGGCCCGAGTCGCGGAAGACCACGTCGACCATCGCCCCGTCGGAGAACACCTTGAACAGCCAGTCCTCGGGCGGGTGGACGACCTCGAGCCCCTTCTCGGCCAGCTGCGCGGCCACCTTCTCGGCGTCCTCGGCGGCCACCATGAAGTCGACGTCGTGCACGGGCTCCGGCCCGCCCCGCGCCCAGACCGCGTACCCACCGGCCAGCGCGAATGGCAGCCCGGTCTCCTTCAGTGCCACGCCGACGCGCTTGAGCGCCTCGCGCAGGTCGTCCTGGGAGGTCTCCTCGGCGTCAGCAGTCATGGGGACGCCGTACCCACCCGGCGTGGCGCTTAAGCGGCACGAGGTCGGGCACAGGGGCGGCGATGCGTGTCGCGACGTTCAACATCCTCAACGGGCGAGCCCTGTCCGACAGCCGGGTCGACGCCGACCGCTTCGCGCGCGCCGTGGCAGCGCTGGACGCCGACGTGCTCGCGCTCCAGGAGGTCGACCGCAACCAGCCGCGCTCGGCGCACGCGGACCTGACCGCGGTCGCCGCCGAGGCGATGGGCGCGGTGGAGCACCGCTTCGTCGCCGCGCTGTCCGGCAGCCCCGGGTCGGCCTGGATCGCGGCCACGGGCGACGAGCAGCCGGACTCTGCGGCGTACGGCATCGCGTTCTTGAGCCGCTACCCCGTGACCGGCTGGGAGGTGGTCCGGCTGGCCCCGGTGCCCGTGCCGTTCCCGGCCCTGCTGGGCCGCCCGCGACGGTTGGTCCGGGTCCGCGACGAGCCGCGGGTCGCCATGGTCGCCAGCGTCGCGACGCCGTACGGCGAGGTGACGTTCGTCAACACCCACCTGTCGTTCGTGCGTTGGTGGAACGGCCGCCAGCTGCACCGGGTGGTCGGCAGCGTCGCGCACGTACGACGGCCCCTGGTGCTGCTGGGCGACCTCAACATGGGACCCGTCCGCGCGCGCACGCTCAGCGGGATGCGGCCGCTGGCGACGCATCGCACCTTCCCCGCGGACACGCCCACCGAGCAGCTCGACCATCTGCTGCTCGACGGCGACCTCGCCGTGACCGGCTCCGGCGCGCCGCGGCTGGAGCTGTCGGACCACCGCGCGCTGTGGGCGGACCTGGAAGCCTGATCGAGTCCAGTTCGGGCCCGCAGGGCCGGTGCGTGCCCGCAGGGCACGGTGCAGCCTCGCGGCCCTGGATCCCAACCGCACCCGTCAAGATCTCGACGAATGAGCCCGGCCGCGCAAGCGAGAGGGCGGATCGTCCAGAAAACTGGTAATTGCCAACCAGGCAAGCGAGTCACGCGTAACATTCCCGGCGCATCAGGCGAAGCTGTTACGGGGGACGACATGGGCGCGGGGTTTTTGCACCGTTGCATGCACGAATACTCCCTGGCCCGTCGAGCGCTCGTGGTGTTCCCGTGGGCGCTGGGCGGTAACACACTGCTGGCCGTCTCCCAGGCCCTCGGCTCGGCCACCGGGATGCAATTCGAACTGGTGCACGTCGCGGAGTTCATGCTCGGCACGGGACTGATCGCGGCAGTCATTGTCCTGTTGACAGCTTTGACACGTCGCGTATGGCTGTCCTGCGGAACAGTGGGAGCCTTGACGACGCTGGCAGCGGTGGCCAACTACGAGAAGTTGGTCGCCCGCAACGAGCCTCTCTATCCCGCGGATATCGCCTTTGTGCGCTCTCCCGGCTTTCTCGTCGAGATGCTCGACGCCAAGTCCCTGGCGTTGGGAGCTTTGTTGGTCGCGGCGCCGCTCGCTTTCTGCATTCTGCTGGGCAGGATTCTTCCCGTACGCATGCGTCCCGCGACGGTCCGCACCCCAGCCGGTCGCACCGCTGCGGCCTCGAGGGCCTTGGTGGGGTTGTGTTGCTTGGCGGTCTTCTGGCTCGCGGCCCACTTCAACAGTCCCGGCAACCCGGTCCGCGCGACGTACGACACGGCAGGCGCTCACTGGTTCAGCTGGGAGCAGGCTCTGAACTACTCCCGTAACGGATTTGTCGGTGGATTCCTCTACAACAGTCGGCCGCCGGCCGTTCCGGCCCCGGCCGGTTACAGCCGGGCCACGATGGACACCCTCGGGCAGCGGTACCAGCGACTCGCGAAACGTGACAACGACTCTCGTTCGCCGAGTGCACTCGCCGGTGTGAACATCGTGATGGTGCTCAGCGAGTCACTGAGCGACCCAACACAGCTCGCGGGTGTCGACGTCGAGGGCGATCCTATGCCGGTCACGCGTCGGGTCATGGCCCACTCTCCGTCCGGAGAGATGCTGTCGTCCCAGTACGGCGGCGGTACCGCGAACGTCGAGTTCGAGGCGCTCACGGGCATGTCGATGTCCAACCTGCCGCCGCAGATGACCATTCCCTACCAGATGCTCGTACCGAGGTACTCCACCTTCCCGTCGGCCGCCGGCTTTCTGGCCTCTCGGGGGTATCGGACGGTTGCCATTCATCCGTCCACGGCGTCGACCTACCGTCGCGACGCCGTGTTCCGTGCATTCGGTTTCGACTCGTTCCTCGACAAGACGAAGATGCATCACCTGAGTCACCTGGAAGGCAATCCCTTCCCTTCCGACACAGCAGCGTTCGGGGAAGCCCTCCGGGTGATCCGCCACAACGACTCGAAAGTCTTCATTCATCTCATCACGATCCAGAACCACCGTCCTTGGCGTGGCTACTCCCGTCCGATGAAGGTCTCCGGTGTCGACGCCACCACGGCTCAAACGGCGGGCCAATATGCCCGAGGTGTGCGATACAGCGATGCCGCCCTCGGCCGGTTCCTGCACGAGCTGCGCTCGTCGCACGAGAAGACGATCGTGCTTCTGTACGGCGACCACCTACCGGGCCTCTGGTCGGCAGGTGTGGCGAACCGCAGCGGCTATCTGAAGATGCACGAAACACCGTTCTTCATCTGGAAGAGCTTCGGCACCCCCGACGCCCGCCGCCTTCCGACCACCAGCCCCATCTACTTCATGCCCCTGATTCTCCGCTCCCTGGGCGCCCCGACAACGCCGTACTACGCGCTCCTCGACCGCCTCCGGACCAAGCTGCCCGCCATGGACATGGGCCGGATGCTCGACGCAAGGGGCACGGAAGTCTCCGCCGAGAACCTGGCGCCACGCACGCGTCGACTGCTGCGCGACTACAGGCTCGTCCAATACGACCTTTCGGTGGGCAACCGGTTCAGCGAGCACGCACTTTTTCGAGGCGACACCCGGCAGCGTGGACTGACACACGCGGGAAGCCTGGGCTGACCGGACAGCCCATCTGACGGGCCGCGACGACCGGGCGGGCCGGCCGGCACCCGGTCTAGTTGCCGAGCGCCGAGCCGAGCAGGCCCGACCCGCTCGAGCCGGTGCTGGTCGAGCTCGTGCTGCTCGGGCTGGGGCTGGAGGAGGCGGTCGCGCCGCCGAGCAGCTGGGAGGTGGTGTCGGAGACCTGGCCGACGAGCTGGTCGTAGATCGGCGTCGGGCTGGAGGTGGGCACCGTGACCGGGCTCGGCGGGTCGAGCCGCCCGAGGACCCGCCCGACCCCGACGCCCGCTCGGCTCGCGGTCGCCGTCGGCGGCGGAACGCTCGCCGTCGACCGCTGGGCTCGGCGACGCGTGGTTCCGACGAGGCGGTCGCGCTCGAGGAGCGACGGGGCCGTGGCGCCCGAGGACGCCGTACCCGACGACGCCCGGCGCCCGAGGAGCCGGAGGTCGACGAGGTCCCGGATGTCGAGGCCGCCCCGGTCGACGACGGCGAGGACGCGGTGAGCAGCGGCGTGAACGACGGTGCCGGCCGGGACAGGGCGGACGGGGCTGCCGTGCGCTGCGCCGACCGGGACTGCCGGTCCGCGACCGACGTGGCCGCGGCCGGGGTGAGCGTCGCGCTGAAGGTCGCGCCACCGGGAGACCCGGTCCGCGGCGACTGCTGTGCCGCGGACGGACCGGCGGCGCCGGAGTCCTGGGCGCCGGGTGCGTGGTCGGCGAGCAGCACGAAGCCGCCCGCGGCCACGGCCGCGGTCAGCGCTCCGCCGGCCATCAACGCGCGGCCGGCACGGGACGGGTCGAGGTGGGGCAGCCTCCCCACACGGGGCGGGCCCGGCTGACGGTGACGCATGCGAGGGTCTCCAGTGGTCGGTTGCGGTGGTACGCCCCTCCCGCGTGCCACCCCTGGTCAGCGCGACCCTAGCAAGGGAACGAACCGGGACGGAACCCGTGCCGGGTCCGTCCCGGACGATGATCCACATCTCAGCCGAAGAAGACCGCCGCCTCGGCGTACTCCTCGGGGTTGACCACCTTGAGCTCGCCGGTGCCCTCGATCAGCGGGATCCGGACGATGTCGGTCCCCCGCAGGGCGACCATGGTGCCGAAGTCCCCGTCGTGCACGGCGGTGATCGCGTGCAGCCCGAACCGGGTGGCCAGCCAGCGGTCGTACGCCGTCGGCGTCCCGCCGCGCTGGACGTGGCCGAGGACGACCGCCCGGGACTCCTTGCCGGTGCGCTCCTCGATCTCGCTGGCGAGCCGGTCGCCGATGCCGCCGAGGCGCACGTGCCCGAAGGCGTCCTTCTCCCCGGTCTGCAGGGTCATCCCGCCACCCTCGGCGGGCACGGCGCCCTCGGAGGCGACGATGATCGGGGCGAACCCGTCGGCGAAGCGGGACTCGACGTAGCCGCAGACCCGGTCGATGTCGAAGGGCACCTCGGGGATGAGGACCGCGGCGGCGCCCCCGGCGATGCCCGAGTGCAGCGCGATCCAGCCGGCGTGCCGGCCCATCACCTCGACGACGAGGACCCGTTGGTGCGACTCCGCGGTGGTGTGCAGCCGGTCGATGGCCTCGACGGCGATGTTGACCGCGGTGTCGAAGCCGAAGGTGAAGTCGGTGCCGTTGAGGTCGTTGTCGATGGTCTTGGGGACGCCGACCGCGTGCACGCCGAGGTCGGCGAGCTTGGTGGCCACCCCGAGCGTGTCCTCGCCGCCGATCGCGATCAGCGCGTCGACGCCCGAGGCGGCGAGGTTGTCCTTGATCTTCTCGACCCCGCCGTCGACCTTGAAGGGGTTGGTCCGCGAGGACTTCAAGATGGTGCCGCCGCGCGGCAGGATGCCGCGCACGGTCTCCCGGTCCAGGGGCGTGGTCAGCCCCTCCAGGGGTCCGCGCCAGCCCTCCCGGTAGCCGACGAACTCGTAGCCGTACTCCTGGACGCCCTTGCGGACCACGGCGCGGATCACCGCGTTCAGGCCCGGGCAGTCGCCGCCACCGGTCAGCACTCCCACGCGCATGTGAGCTCTCCTTCGTAGTCGTCGTCTCGACCCTAGCGATGACCCACCGGTAAGGACGGAATTGGATTGGAACGTTCCAGTCCGTGGTCGCCGTACGCTGCGCCCATGACCTTCTCCATCGTGGCCCGCTCCGCCGACGGCGAGTCGTGGGGGGTGGCGGTCGCCTCCAGGTTCCTGGCCGTCGGGTCCGTCGTACCGGCGGCCGTCGCGGGCCTCGGCGCCCTGGCCACCCAGGCCGACGCGAACGTCGCCTACAAGGGACAGGCGCTCTCCCACCTCGACGAGGGCGCGACCGCCGAGGTGGCCCTGCAGCGGCTGCTGGAGGAGGACGCCGGCCGCGAGGACCGGCAGGTAGGCATCGTCGACGGCGACGGCAACGCCGCCAGCCACACCGGCGCGCGCTGCTACGACTGGGCCGGCGGGACCACCGGGGACGGCGTCGCGATCCAGGGCAACATCCTGGCCGGTCCGGAGGTGGTCGAGGCGATGCACCGGGCCTGGGAGGCCGGCCGCGACGAGCCGGACCTGGCCCGCCGGCTGCTCGCGGCGCTGCGGGCCGGCGACGAGGCCGGCGGCGACCGACGGGGCCGGCAGAGCGCGGCGCTGCTGGTGGTGCGGGAGGGCGCCGGGTACGGCGGCCGCGACGACCTCGCCGTGGACCTGCGGGTCGATGACCACCCCGACCCGTGCCGCGAGCTGGCCCGGCTGTTGGACCTGCATGCCCTGTACCTCACCGCCTCCACCGAGGAGGAGCAGGTGCCCCTCGACGCGGACCTCCGCGCGGAGGTGGAGCAGCGGGCCCGGGACCTGGGACATGGGAACTTCGCCGCCTGGGTCGGTGCGGAGAACTACGAGATGCGCGTGGGCGAGGACTGGGTGGACCGCCGGGTGCTGGAGATCCTGCGCGCCGCGACGCCGTGAACCGCTGACACGGCGACCGGTCAGAGGGCGTCGAGGCGCGCCTGCGCCTCGTCCAGGGCGCCGGTCACGGTGGCGTGCCGGCGCTCGGCGCGCTGCTGCTTGTCCCGCGCGGCCTCGAGGTCGTCGTCGGCCCGCTCCTGGCGGTGCTCGAGCTCGGCGAGCTCGCGGCGCAGCTCCTCGGCCTGCGCCGCGAGCTGGAGCACGCGCGCGTCCAGCTTCTCCACCCGGCGGGTCGCCTTGTCCAGCTTGCGCCGCGCGGCCTCGACGCCCGTGCGTGCGGCGGCGACCGCTGCCTCGGCCTCGGCGCGGGCCCGGCGGCGCTCCTCGGCCCGCTCCTCCTCGGTGGGCTCGGTCGCGGGTACGACGGCCAGCCCAGCCCGGTGGTCGGTCGTACCGGGGCGGGCGTCCGGGGACCGGTCGAGCGCCTGCGCGTCCGCGACCGCGTCGGTGAGGTCGAGGCTGCCGAGCCCGGTGGAGGTGAGCGGCTCGGTGAGCATGCCGCTGCCCACGGCCGAGGCGGCCTCCTCGTCGATCATCGCCGCGTGCAGGGTGTCCTCGACCTGGCGTGCCACCGCCTCGCTGACCTTCTCCCCCAGCTCCTCGGCCAGCGCGCGGCCGCGGTTGCCCATCGCGACGGTGACCTGGCGCCGCTGCCGGGTCAGCTCCCGCAGGGCGCCGGCGTCGAGGCTGGCCTGGGCCTCGCGCAGGGACCGTCCCAGCGAGAGCAGCTGACGCATCTCCTCGGCCGCGTGCCGCACCAGCATGTTGACCACCCACGCGGCCAGCGCGGGCCTGCGCAGCCGGCCGATCTGCACGGAGAGCTCCCGGTCCCCCTCGGCCTTGGCCTCCCTGGCGCGGGCGTTGCGGGTCGCGGTGAACTCCCCCGGCGGCAGGGCGTAGAGCTTCTCCGCGACGTCGAGCAGGCCGGTCACCGGCCCGTCCTCCGCGGCAGCCGGTGCAGCGTCACGTCCGCCAGGCTGCCGTCGCGCGCCAGCGCGGTGAGGTAGGTGCAGTGCGGCTGGCGTCGGCGGTCGGTCGGCGAACCGGGGTTGAGCAGCCGCAGCCCGGTGTCGGCGGTCGTGTCCCACGGGATGTGGCTGTGCCCGAAGACGAGGACGTCGGTGTCCGGGAACCGCGCGGCGCAGCGCTCCTCCCGCCCGCGGGCGGGGCCGGTCTCGTGCACGACCGCGAGCCGGACCCCGGCGACCTCGGCCCGGGCCACCTCCGGCAGCCGCCCGCGCAGCTCGCCGTGGTCGTTGTTGCCGTGGACGCCGACCAGCCGGCGGGCGCGGGCCTCCAGCCGGTCCAGCAGCGTGACGTCGACCCAGTCGCCGGCGTGCACCACCACGTCGGCCTCGGCCACGGCCGACCACACCTGCTCCGGCAGGTCCCTGGCCCGCCGCGGCAGGTGGGTGTCGGCCAGCAGCAGGAGACGCGCGCTCACCACCCGGTCGAGGGTAGCGAGCGCGCGGCCCGTGCGGAGGCGCTCAGCTCACGCCCACCCAGATCAGGGCGGCGACGGCGAGCACCAGGACCACGAGCCCGACGACGATCCACACCTTGGGCTGGGTCGACCGCCTCGGCGGCGCGTCGTCGCGGTGCGGCGCGTGCACCGTCTCCGACTGCGGGGCGTTGCCGTCCCTGTCGGGTCCGGACATCGGGTTCTCCCTCCTCGAGCGGGTCAGGACGCCTCCGGCGCTCGGAAGACCGGCGCGGGAGGCGGCAGGTCAGCGGGGCCGGTGCAGGCGGTCGGGCCGCCACAGATCAGGCGGGCCGCGGCGGCGCGGGTCCGTCCGGCCAGACGGTCCCAGGCGCGGATCGGGGACGGGGACTCTCGCGTGCTCGCCACGAGCGCGAGAGACGGGCGATGGGTGCGCGATGTCATCGAAGAGTGCTTTCGGGTCGGTGCGGAAACGTTGCCGCTCGGCCCCATTTCTCGGGGCGTGCGTCCGGTACCCGGACCCGCCCCGCCGAAACCGCCGTCAGGCCTCCTCGTCGAGGCCCTGCTCGATCGCGTAGCGCACGAGCTGTACGCGGTTGTGCATCTGCAGCTTGCGCAGCGTGTTCTGCACGTGGTTCTGCACGGTGCGGTGCGAGAGGACCAGCCGGTCGGCGATCTGCTTGTACGACAGGCCCTTGGCCACCAGCCGCAGCACCTCGGTCTCCCGGTCGGTCAGCCGGGGCGCGCCCGGGTCGTCGACGCGCGGGCCGTCGGACAGGCGGCGGTACTCCCCCAGCACCAGGCCGGCGAGACCGGGCGTGAAGACGGTGTCGCCCTCGGCCACCCGCGCGACCGCCGCGAGCAGCTCGGCGCGCGAGGCGGACTTGACCAGGTAGCCGGTGGCGCCGGCCTTGACCGCGTCGAGCACGTCCTGCTGCTCCCCGGACGCCGAGAGGATCAGCACCCGGCGTGCGGGGTCGTCCTTGATCAGGCGGGCGGTCACCTCGACGCCGTTCGGCTCCGGGATCTGCAGGTCGAGCACCACCACCTGCGGGCGTGCCGCGGCGGCCCGGGTGAGCGCCTCGGTGCCGGAGGCGGCGGTGGCGACCACCTCCATCCCGGCCTCGGTGAGGTCGCGGGCCACGCCGTCGCGCCACATCGGGTGGTCGTCGACGACCATCACCCGGATCCGTTCCTCCACGCCGCCTCCCTCCTCCGGTGCCCGCAGGCTAGCGATCCCCGCCGGGCGCGTGCGTACCGGCCACGCCGGTGCACCAGGGGCTGCCGCTCCTCGCCGAGCTCCACGTGCTCGACCCGTCCGTCGAGCAGCAGCGACCAGCCCACCTGCCTCGGGGCGTCGGCTGAACCGCAGGCCCGCCCACGCCGAGGCGCCCTCGAGCACCGGACCCCAGTCGCTGTCTGCCCAGGTGCCGATCCGGAAGGGACCTCCCGGCGCCGGTGCCACGCCCGCGAACGCGTCGGCGAGCTCGCGGTGGTGCCACTCCAGCAGCATCACCGTCGCGGTCCCGGCGCGGCCGGCCACCTCGGCCAGGTCCGAGTCGGGGTCCACCAGGGCCAGCACCCGCGCCGGCTCCCCGAGGGCGACCATCAGCGAGGACACGGTGAGGCCGGCCCGGTCACCGTCGGCCGTGCTCGCCCACAGGGTCACCGTGCCGCCGAGCCGGCCGCGGAACCGGCGCACCGGGTCTCGTTCCGGCTCGGGGTCGAGGAACGGGTGCTCGCTGTGGATCGTCAT
Organism: uncultured Actinomycetota bacterium; assembly: GCA_963709685.1. Taxonomy (GTDB): domain Bacteria; phylum Actinomycetota; class Actinomycetes; order Propionibacteriales; family Nocardioidaceae; genus Nocardioides_B. The sequence goes on along the minus strand of CAVPXH010000014.1, from coordinate 51,453 downwards.
GTCTCCCGAAGGTAGCGGCGCCCGGATGTCGGCGGCTCGTGGTGGGGTGGGGACACGACGGCGGTGCCGGACGGACCAGCCTCGGGACCCGTCCGACCCAGCCGGCGCGTAGGCCGAACGCACCATGCCGGGCTGGGCCGATCTGGCTGAACGGACGATCCGGTCATGGCGGTCATATCGGACAATCTTCACGGGAGGGAGTGGGGACCATGGGAGATCTGGCGACATCGCCGCACCTGAGACCCGCTGGGGACGAGGACGAGACGTTCCTCTTCGAGGTGTTCAGCACCACGTGGGCCGAGGAGGTGGCGGCCCTGCCGAACCCGAGACTGGCCGCGCACGTCCTGCGGATCCAGCACACGGCGCAGGAACGCCGGTTCGACAGCGGCTACCCCGGCTTCGAGCGGTTCGTGATCCTGCATGACGGCCGGCGCGCCGGCCGGCTGTACGTCCACCGCACGTCGACGCGGGTGCACGCCTTGGACATGACCCTGCTGCCGGAGTTCCAGGGCCGCGGGATCGGCACCCGCCTCATCACCGAGCTCCTGGAGCTGGCCGCCGAAGCGGGCCACAGCGTGACGCTGCGCGTGCCCCGGCGCAACGCGCGCGCCACTGCGCTGTACGAGTCGATCGGGTTCCGCCCGGTGGTCACCGACGACCTCGACCACTACCTCGAGTGGAGCCCGGCCCTCACCGGGGACCCGGCGCTGATGCGCTGCACGGTGCGCAACGTGCCGGGCTAGTGGTCCGGCTGGGCACGGCCGGGCGTCGGCAGCGTCAGCTCCCACTCCGTCCCGCGGCCGGACGCGGTGGCCAGCTGCGCCGCGCCACCGAGGTCGGCCATCCGGCCCCGGATCGACTCGCTGACCCCGAGCCGTCCCTGCGCCGCCGCCTGCTCGAGCCGCCCTGCGGGAATGCCGTCGCCGTCGTCGCGCACGCTCACCACGACCCGGCTGCCGAGGTCCTCGAGCAGCACCCACGCCGGGGCGTCGTGCCCCACGTGCCGGACCACGTTGTCCAGGCAGGCACGCACCACGGCGACGAGCTCACCGACCACGGGGGCCGGGAGCGCGGTCTCCGCGGCCGGGGCCGCCACCGTCACCGTGCGGGAGGCGAGGGCGGCCAGCGCTCGGCCCAGGTCGGTGCTGCCGCCGACGGGCACCGCGCCCGCGGCCTCGCCCTGCACGAGCGCCCGCAACCGGATCTCCTGCTCACCGGCCAGCCGGCCGAGCTCGGCGACCTCGCCCCCGAGCTCGGCGCCGCGGCGCTGCACCATGGCCAGCACCTGCAGCACCCCGTCGTGCACGACCCGGGCCAGGCGGGCGCGCTCGGCCAGCGCCGCCTCCGCCCGCTCGGCCCGGGCTCGGGCCTCGGCGGCCTCGTGGACGAGCGTGGCGGCGTAGCCGACCATCGCCGCGGCGAGCAGCAGCAGGAAGATGTTGCCCCAGACCGGGCCGGTCACCTCGGCGCGCACCGACAGGTCGCACAGCGACACCACGACGGCCGCGCCCACCCCGCCGGCCCAGCCGCGGGCCACCGCGACGGCCAGCACCGGCACCATGACCCAGAAGGACGGCACCGTCGAGACGTGCCGGGCGAGCAGGTCGGCTCCCTCGACGTACGGCGTGGCGAGCAGCGCGCCCACGCCCACCGCGACGTCCGCCGCCAGCAACGGGGTACGGCGCCGCGCGGGCGCGTCGTACGCCCACAGCGCGAAGCCGCTCCAGGCGACGAGGACGCCGACCACCGCCCAGCCCGCGGCCGGGTGCGCGAAGGAGCGCCAGCGCACGGCGTTGAGCGCGACGACGTAGCCGACCACGACCAGGCGCAGCACCGCCAGCGTGCGGAACAGGGTGGTCTCGACCTGCTCCGGCTCGCCGCGCCGGGTGGCGAGCAGCGCCCAGCCCGCGGTCACGTCAGGAGGCGCGCAGCTCGGGGTCGGCCGGCGGCTCTGCCGACGGGTGGGCCGCGTCCTCGCCGCCCTTCTTCGCCAGCTCCTTGGCGCGCGCGGCGTAGATGTCGACGTACTCCTGCCCGCCCAGCCGCATGATCTCGTACATGATCTCGTCGGTGATCGAGCGCAGGATGAACCGGTCGTTCTCCAGGCCCTCGTAGCGGGAGAAGTCCAGCGGCTCGCCGAACCGCACCAGCGGCCGGGTCAGCGAGCCGAACTTCTTGCCGGGCGGGGCGATCGCGTCGGTGCCGATCACCGCGACCGGGATGACCGGCACCTTCGTCTCCAGCGCCAGCCGCGCCACCCCGGTCTTGCCGCGGTAGAGCCGCCCGTCGTGCGAGCGGGTGCCCTCGGGGTAGATCCCGAACAGCTCGCCGTGGCCGAGGATCCGCTTGGCCGACAGCAGCGCGCCCTCGGCCGCCCCGCCGCTGGAGCGGTCGATGGGGACCTGGCCGGCACCGGAGAAGAACTTCTTCTGGAACCAGCCCTTGATGCCGGGGCTGGTGAAGTACTCCGCCTTGGCCACGAACGTCACCCGACGCGGCAGGGTCAGCGGCATGAACAGCCAGTCGGCGTAGGAGAGGTGGTTGCTGGCCAGGATCGCGGGGCCCTCGAGGGGGACGTTCTCGGCGCCCTCGACGCGGGGACGGAAGACCAGCTTCAGCACCGGTCCGAGGAGCACGAACTTCAGCAACCAGTAGAACACCGCAGCCAACCTCCTCCGTCGCCGAAACCCTAGCCCTCGCCGAGGCGGCATGCGACCATTCAGACCTGCCCATCATCGGTCCGGGACGCCGCGCTGGTCGAGCCTGTCCGGCCCTGCCGTGCGGCTCCCGCCGACCAGACCGGATCATTGTGACATCCGGGCCTGCCCCGGCAGACCCGAGGACGAGGAGACACGGTGGCCATCGCACCCCACGCCGAGCCCTTCCACGCCGACGCCCGTCCCGGGCCCGACGGGCAGCGGGTCGGGGTGCTGCTCAGCCACGGGTTCACCGGCTCGCCCGCCTCGATGACGCCGTGGGGCCGCTACCTGGCCGAGCAGGGGTTCGGGGTCGCCGTACCCCGGCTGCCCGGGCACGGGACCACCTGGCGGGAGATGAACCGCACCGGCTGGGACGACTGGTACGGCGAGATCGAGCGCGCCTTCGAGAAGCTGCGCGCCGAGGTGGACCGGGTCGTGGTGGGCGGGCTGTCCATGGGCGGCGGGCTGGCGCTCGACCTGGCCGCCAACCAGGGCGACGAGGTGGCCGGGGTCGTGCTGGTCAACGCGGCGGTCAACCTCGAGCGCAAGGACCTGCTGGCGTTGCCGCTGCTCAAGCACCTGGTCGGCGCGCTCCCCGGCATCGGCAACGACATCAAGAAGCCCGGCGTGCAGGAGCACTCCTACGACAAGACGCCGCTGAAGGCGCTGCACGCGCAGACCACCGCCTGGAAGCGGCTGCGCGCCGACCTGGCGAAGGTCACCCAGCCGGTCCTGCTGTTCCGCTCCCGCGAGGACCACGTCGTCGACCCGTCCTCGGCGCGCATCATCGCCAGCCGGGTGTCCTCGACCGACGTCACCGAGCGCATCCTTGAGAACAGCTACCACGTGGCTACGCTCGACAACGACGCCCCGATCATCTTCGAGGAGTCCGCCCACTTCATCCGCCGAGTGACGGGACCATGACCCAGCACCCCGACGACCCGCACCGCGACCACCTCCCGGACGGCGTCGAGCCCGAGCCGGACCAGCCCACGGGCGGCCCGCAGGACGGCCGCGGGCTCGACGAGGAAGCGGCGTGGCGCGAGATCGTCGAGAACTACGGCGAGCGTCCCCAGATGGGGCCGGAGCCGGCGCCCGCTCCCCCGCCGCGCGACGTCTTCGACCGCACCTTCGTCGACGGGCCCACCACCGAGGCGACCTGGGAGGACGAGGGCCATTTCGTCCCGCCGGACCCGCCCCCGCTGCCCAAGCTCGACCCCCGCCGCAAGCTCGCGTGGGCGGGCCTGTTCGGGGCGCCGCTGGCGCTGCTCGCGGCGGTCGTCTTCGGCTGGGCGTTCCCGACCTGGGGGGTGTTCTTGATGGTCGCCGCGTTCGTGGGCGGCTTCGTGTACCTCGTGGCCACCATGCCGCGCGGCGGGCACGACGACTGGTCCGGTGACGACGGGGCCGTCGTCTGAGCGCCTCGTTTCGGTAAGGTCCGGCAGGTCCGAGCTTGTCGAGACCCCGACCGCAACGAGGAGACGCCGGTGCACGCGAGCGAGACCGTCGAGATCACCGGGCACCTGATGGACACCGGCATCCTGTCGCGGGTGCTCGACGACATCCGGGAGTACGACGGGGACTACACGATCGACCGGTTCGACGTCGGCCACGACGCCGGGGACCTCTCGCACGCGGTCATCACCGTCTCCGCCGAGGACGACGAGGCGCTGCAGCGGCTCCTGATGCGGCTGCAGACCCGCGGCGTCAACCAGGTCCACCCCGGCGAGGCGGAGACCGCGGTGTGCGAGCAGGACGGGGTCTTCCCGGACTTCTTCTACTCCACCACCAACCTCGCCACCCGGGTGCGCTACCGGGGCCGGTGGGTGCCGGTGGACAACCCGGAGATGGACTGCGGGCTGATCGTCGAGGACGCCGGCGAGCAGGTGCGCGTCTACACCCTGCCGATGGCCGACGTGAAGGCCGGCATGAAGGTGGTCTGCGGCGCCTCCGGCATCAAGGTCAGCATCCCGGAGCCGACCAAGGTCGAGGGCTCCTTCGGTTTCATGGAGTCCGACGTCTCCAGCGAGAAGCCGCAGGCCGTGCTGGTGCGCCAGGTCGCCGACGGCATGCGCGAGGCCAAGGCCGCCGGCCAGAAGGTGCTCTGGGTCGGCGGGCCGGGGGTGGTGCACACCGGTGCGGCGCCGGCCATGGTGGCGCTGGTCAACGCCGGCTTCGTCGACGTCCTCTTCGCCGGCAACGCGCTGGCCACCCACGACATCGAGGCGGCGCTGTACGGCACCTCGCTCGGCGTCGACCTGGCCCAGGGCCGCGGCGTGGAGCACGGCCACGAGCACCACATCCGGGCGCTGAACACCATCCGCAAGGCCGGCTCCATCCGGCACGCCGTGGAGCAGGGCGTGCTGACCGGCGGCATCATGCACGCGCTGGTCACCCAGGACAAGGAGTTCGTGCTGGTCGGGTCGGTGCGCGACGACGGCCCGCTGCCGGACGTCTACACCGACGTGATCGACGGTCAGCGGGCGATGCGCGCCAAGCTGGCGGACGTGGGCTTCTGCCTCATGGTCGCGACCATGCTGCACTCGGTGGCCACCGGGAACATCCTTCCCGCGTCGATCCCGCTGGTGTGCGTGGACATCAACCCCGCGACCGTGACCAAGCTCGCCGACCGCGGGTCCTCGCAGGCGCGCGGCATCGTCACCGACGTGGGGCTGTTCCTCGAGCAGCTCGCCGTCGAGCTGGTGCCGGCGTACCGGCGCGCCTGAGCGCTACTGGCTCAGGTGCAGCGCCGAGGGCGGCACCCAGACGTTGTGGTCCTGGGTGTACTTCGACTCCAGGCAGGCGTTGTTGCCGTCGAACTCCAGGTCGTCGGTGACGATCAGCGCCTGGTTGGTGTCCATGCAGCCGTTGCCGGTGAACCGCAGCTGCGAGGAGTAGCCGTAGATCGTCCCCAGGTAGGCGGAGGAACCGTTGCCGGTCAGCTCCAGCGGGCTGGTGTTGAGCCGGTCGTAGAGGATGGCGAAGCCCGCGGTCGCTCCCGTGGTCGGCGCGGTGAGCTTGATCGTCGCGAGGCCGTTGCCGTCCAGCCACCCGCCGGCCTCCCCCGGAGCCGAGCAGGCGGTCGGTGCGCCCGCCGTGCCGCAGACGAAGTAGAGGGTCACCCCCGACGAGGCGTCCAGCGTGGTACCTCCCGCGAAGTCCCACTCACCGGTGATGACGTAGAGCCCCGACTGGAGGGTGCACGTGCCGCTGGAGAAGCTCAGGCCGCCGTAGGTGCCGGGCCCTTCGGTGCACGGGTCGCTCTTCGGCGGCTGCCCCCCGGCGGTCGGTGCGCGGCAGCTTCAGCCCGGCCAGCGGGTCGTCGATGCGGGGCTGGCCGACCTTCGGCGTCGGCGTCCAGGTGCCCTGGTCGGTGGTGGCGGTGCCCTCGATGTTGATCTGGCCGCCGGAGACCACGACACCCTGGTTCTTCAGCGTCACGTCCCCGTTGAAGTCGATGTTCGCTCCGTCGATCTCCACGTTGCCGTTCTGGAGGGCGTGCAGCCCCTCCCCGACCAGGCACAGCCCGCAGTCCGCCATCCCGCCGGGGACCAGCTTCGCCACCGACGCGGCCGCGATGTCGACGTGGTCGGTGCCCAGCAGCCCGCCGAACGGTGTCTTGACGCTGCGCTGCGGCAGCCGCACCCGCACCCGCAGCGGCGCGGTCGGGCTGTCGAAGCTGATGCACGGCACGTCCGGGTCTTGCAGGTAGGCCAGGTGGCCGGGGTCGGTGCAGGACTTCCAGTCCGCGGCGGTGACGCCGTAGTTCTCGTCGGCGTACTGCTCGGCCGCGCTCAGTCCGGCCGCCAGGTCGGGGGTCTTGGTGCCCGCGAGGTACAGCGCGTTCCCGGCGGCCAGGGCGGCCGCGTCGGCGGCGTTCTGGGCGTGACGCCGGGTGACGCGGGCCTGGCCCAGGTCGACGACCAGCCCACAGATCGTGAACAGCACCAGCGACATGATCGCCACGAGGATCGCGACCGCGCCCCGCTGGCCGGCCCGCCGGTCGCGCGCCCTCAGGCGGTGCACCACGACCAGTCCGTCCCGGCCGGCGGGTTCTCGTAGCCGGCCGTCTCGGTCTGTCCGGGCGTGACCGTCTCGATCGCCATGCGCGACTCGGACCTGATCACGCCGCCGCTCGGCAGCGGGATCATGCTGCTGATGCGGGTGGCCTTGATCATCGTGCACACGACCAGCGGTTGGCCGCGCACCCATCCTCCGGGCAGCAGGACCTTCACGTAGGTCTCGCCGGTGAGCCCCGCACCCGCGTCCTTGGCGGAGCACACCAGCTCCTGGAGGTGCGTGGAGGGCGTGGCTCCCACGCCGTACGTCGCCCCGCAGGCGGTCGTGGAGCCGAACTGGTTCACGACGCCCTCGCGGGAGGCCTCCCGGACGCCCTGGCGCAGGTTCATCGCGTCGTTGAGCCACAGGCCCCAGTTCATGATGCCGAAGAGGATGAGCAGTACGACGGGCGCGATGAGGGCGAACTCGAGAGCCGCCGAGCCGCGTTGCTCGCGTGCGTGGATCCGGGCTGTACCTGCCATCGGGAAGCTCTTTTCGGGGGAATAAAGACTTCTGTACAGGTATCGGCGCGTTCACCCCGTGACCGAAGGGCGGAGTCAGAAACCACCCGTGTGGCAGCGCGCCGCTGGCCCGTCCGGGCTACGCCGGCGACGCGTGTTCACAGGTCCAGCTCGGCGAGCACCGGTCGGTGGTCGCTCGCCCGGGCCAGCAGGCCGGGGTCCACGCCCGGGTCACCGTGGTGGCCGACGGCGACGGCTCCCCGGACCAGGACCGCGTCGATGCGCTTGACCGGATCGTCGGCCGGGAAGGTCAGCCAGTCGCGGCTGCCGTGGTCGACGAAACCGGCGTCGCGCAGCGCCTGCCAGCTCGGACCCGTCGGTGGCTCGTTGAGGTCGCCGGCGACGACCACCGGGTCGCCCAGCCGGTCGGCGACTGCGATCACGCGGCGCACCTCCCGCGCCCGCCTCGCGCGGTCCAGGCTGAGGTGGCAGGAGACCACGCCGAGCGCTGCGCCCTCGACGTCCAGCTGCGCCCAGGCGATGCCGCGGCGCGGCCGGAACCACGGTTGGGGCAGCACCTCGCTGCCGGCGCTGCTGGTGCGGACCGTCTCCGTGGTCGCGACCAGGTTCGAGCCGGCCGGCCTGCCGCCGGTGACCATCCGCATCCCCCAGACCTCCATCAGCCGGTGGCACTGCCATCGCCAGAGCAACGGCGTCTTCGGGCACTCGTTGACCAGCAGCACGTCGGGCGCCGCGTGTCGGACGACCTCGTCCAGCGGCTGCCCACGGCGCCCGCCGCGGAGGATGTTGTAGGTCATCACCCGGACGTGCGTCACAGGGGGCATCATGCCGCCCTCCGCAGCGAGCGCCCGTGCTTGTCAGCGTCCGCCGTCAGGCGCGACCAGGTACACCCACGCGCCATCGCGCTGCACCGCGCGCCACCCCAGCCGATGCTGCATCGCCGCGCTCACCGCCGAGCCGCGGGGCAGCACCGCGTCGCGGGCGCCGGTGTCGTGCACGAAGTGCTTCCATCCGGGCCGGACGTCATGGAAGGCCTTCAACCGCTTCAGGTAGTCGATCGGGTACGCGTCGAGCATGCCGTCGAACGTCGGGCTCAGCGCCGGGAAGCGCCACTCGATCCACGACCCGACCGGGTCCTCGACCAGCACCGCGGATCCCGGCGCCAGCCGCTCCAGGCGCGGGGCGAGATGGGCGGGGACGTCACCGGGGCGAGTGGCGGTGTGCGGCACGACCAAAGCCATGGCCCCCAACAGCACCGCCGGAGCGGTCACCAGGGTGATGCGCTCCGCGCGGACCGCGCCGGGCGTCACCACGCGGCCCGCCCGCAACGAGGTCAGCGCCTCGGCCAGCAGGGGCGCGAGCAGCAGCGCGGCGAACGGCACCAGGCGCGTCACCAGCATCGCCCACCCGCAGGCCATCAGGAAGACGAGCACCTTCGTCCAGGGCAACCGGCCGGTGCGCGTCCACAGCAACAGGAGGACACCTGCCATCGCCGCCACCGCGAAGGCGTCCGGGGTGCGGAAGGAGGTGGCCGCCCACTCGGTGATCATCGAGGACCGCGCCGAGACGGCGAACTGGGAGGCCAGCAGTCGCGGCCCCACCGGCGTGAGGGCCGCCGCGACCAGCGACAGCACGGGCACGAGGATCAGGCGCAGCGCGCGGCGCCGCTGTCCCGGACTGTCCGCGACGACTCCCACCGTCATCACCACACCGAGTAGGACCCCCGCGGACCAGAGACCGTGCGCCGTCGCCCAGACCCACGTCACCGGCACCAGCACCCAGGGCGGCCGACCGGTCCGCGCGGCCACCGTCCAGCGCTCCGCCACCCAGGCGAAGACCAACAGGCTCAACAGCTGCGGTCGGGCCGACAGCACGCTCGCGGAAGCGACGACCACCGCTCCTGTCACGGTGACCGAGACGAGCATGTCCGCCCGGCGCCGGCAGAGGAGATAGACCGCGACGACGAACGCCAGGTAGCCGACACCGGCCAACCAGGCGACCCCCGGCAGGCCGAACCAGTCCTCGAACTTCGCCATCAACATCTCGGTGGACCACTGGGTCGGCACCCACGGCGTGGTGGCGAACCGGCTGAGCGCATCCGGGGTCGGTCAGCGACCACGGACCCCACAGCTCGTGCCCGATCCGGAGGTGGAACCAGGTATCCGGGTTCGCCAGCGGCTGGACGGCGAACGCCGCCATCCGGACCAGCATCGCGACCAAGCCGGTGAGCGAGACCACGGTCACGAGGCGATCGAACAACCGATCCTCGCCGCGCGCCGGCTCCGGCGGGCCGGCGGTCGCGTCCTCTGCGGCCGGCGGATCCTGAGCCGCCCGGGTGCTCATCGGCCCTCCGGTGCGACGAGGTACACCCACCGGCCATCGGTCCGAACCGGCTCGCCAGCGCAGCTCCTGCTCGAGCGCGGTCGTCGCCGCCGACCCCTTCAGCATCACCCCGACCTTCGCGCCGGTCCTGCGCACGAATCGGCGCCAGCCTGGCTCCGCGCGCCGGAACTCGTCGAAGTCGCGGATGTAAGGCACGGAGTAGGCGTCAAGCATCCCGTCGATGACCGGCTGCACCCCGGGCACCCGCCACTCCATCCAGGCGCCGGTGCTGTCCTCGACGAGCACGGCGGAGCCCCGTGGCAGCGCCGCCAAGCGGGGCACGAACGCGTCCGGGACGTCCGCCGCGCGCGCCGCCGTGTGCGGCACCACGACAGCAAGGCCGGCGAGGCACGTGACGAGGCCCGCCACGATCACCGCCTTCTCCGCGGGAAGCCGGCGGCGGATGCGAAGCGCTTGGGGCACGGCGCCGCTGAGCGCCTGGGCCAGCAGCGGGGCGACCACCACGGCGGCGGGCGCGACCATGCGGGTCACCAGGATCGCCCACCCACAGGCCAGACCCAGCATGAGCACCGGCATCCAGGCGACCCGGCCCGACCGCAGCCAGACAATGACCGACAAGTGCGATCATCACCGCGGTGACCAGCGCCGGGAAGGTGCGAAACGACGTGGCGCCCCACTCGGCGATCATCGGCGTCCGCCGTGACACCTCGAGCTGCGAGGTCACCAGTCGGGGCCCGACCGGCGTGATTAGGGCGGCGCGAAGGAGCCGACCGGCACGGCCAGCTGCCGCCAGGCGACTCGGCCACGGAGGCGCCCGTCGAGCACGAGCCCCAGCCAGCACACCAGGCTCAGGCAGACTCCAGCGGTCCAGAAACCGTGGGCGGTGGCCCACACCCACGTCATCGGGATCAGCCACCACCGTGCCCGTCCGTCCCGCGCGGTCGCGAGCCAGGCGCCAACCACGATGCCGAGAAACACCATGCTGATCATCTGCGGCCGCGTCGCCAGGGTCGTGTTGCTGGCGAAGACCACCATCGTGCTCGCCACCGCGGCGGCCCACGGTCCGGCGACGCGCCGGCAGGCGATGTAGACCGCGAGCAGGAACGCGAGGAAGACGACGCCGTACAGCCACGCGACACCCGGCAGGCCGAACCAGTCCTCGAATTTCGCGGACACGATCTCGGTCGACCACTGGGTGGGCACCCAGGACGCGGTCGCGAACCGCGTGGGCCCCGGCGGATCCGTCAGCGACCACGACCCGAGGAACTCGTGACCGAGCCGCAGGTGGAACCAGGTGTCGCCGTTGTTCAGCGGCTTGCTGGCCACCTCGGCGAGCAGCAGCCATGTCAGGAGGAGCAACGCCAGGGGTGCGTGGTCCAGGATGCGCCGGACGACGCTCGGCCGCTGGTCCGGGCCCCGGCGTTGAGTGGCGCTGCCCCTGCTCGGTCGGCGCTGTCTCGACGGTCACCCCTAGAAGTATCAGCGCTCTCTGCCCGTTTCGGGGCACATCGAGAAACCTTCCTGGAGCCACACGAATGGTTTCTCATGGTCCTTTCGGACTATTCGGCCCGACTGATAGTACGAGGGGCCCTGCGATCCCTCAGCCTCGGAGCGGGATGAGGAATCGGGGGTACAAATGACGGCACGAGTTGTACGGTACACGCGTGTTGGCCGAAGGTCGGGGCGGCTCCCGCGGTGCCGTGGCGCTCGAGTTCGCGCTCGTGCTGGCGCCTCTCGTGATGCTGCTCCTGGGCACGGTGACGACCGGCTTGTCCTACTCACACGCCATCGGCGTCACCAACGCCGTCCGTGAGCGCGGCGCATCGGTGCAACCGCTGATGCCTCACAAGGGTCGTGGACCGGTGACGTCATCGATCGAACCCGTGCCACCCAGTTCGACGATCCCAGCAGCGAGACCTCGATCTGTGTTCAGATCTGGAAGATCGGCACCGGCCCGGTCGGCAAAGACCCGGACGGCAACGCCCTGGGTCAGGCAAGGACTCAGTCCGGTTGCCGCGAAGGGTATCAGGTGGACCGGTCTCGCGCAACCTGACAGTACCGGGTATCCCCAGGTGCCTCCGGGGATGTCCAACGGCCAGTGCGTCGTCCGCGTGCTGGCGGCCGGGCTACTTCACCATCAACCTCGTCGTGGCGCCCTCGCTCCACCGCACAATGACCCGTGGCTCGGTGGCTCGCTATGAGGGGTCGTCATGCTGAGACGCTGTCCATCGCCCCGGCCGCTCCCCCAACCAGCACGGTCTCGCCGCAACCCTGGTCGCGCTCTTCATGGTCGCACTCCTCACCGCTGGCGCGATGGTGTTGGACTTCGGGCTTGTTCGCATGGACCGGCAGGAGAACAAGCTCGCCGCCGACGACGCGGTCATGGCCGGGCTCCGAGCGGCCGACCATGGCAATGACCAGGTCTTCAACGTCGACGGCGTCTGCGGGGCACTCGCCTTTCTGAAGGCCAACGAGCTGCGCCTCTCGGGTCTTCCCTCGTCGCTGGCCACGGGAGGCTCCTGCACCGGCGTCACGAGCACGCAGGTCTGCAAACCGAATGACAGCAGCACCGCCGTGACCTATCACGGTACGACGGTATCGGGGAACAGCACCTTCGAGGTGTGGATCAAGCTCCCGTACGACGTCAACGACGCCACGACCGGGGGCCCGGCGTTCCCCGAGGAGGCCATGCACTCCTTGACGCAAGGAGACGCGGACCAGTATGGCTGCGACCAACTCGGCCTAGTCATCAAGGAGTCGACGAAGCCCGGGTCTCGCCCGGATCATCACCAACCAGCCACTTGTGACCCGCATCAGGTCAGTGGGCAGAGTGGCCGTGACCGCGGGCGACCAGGCGCCAGCGCTCCTGCTGCTCGACACCTCACACTGCCAGGTGCTCGCCTTGGCCGCGGGCGGTGGCGGCGCGGAGTCACACATTCGCGTATATGGCAGCAAGGCCGAGCAGCAGAAGCGGCAGGACGGCACGCCTGGTTGGGTGTATACCCCTGGCTCCATACACGCCGACACGACTGCCAGCTCGTGCAGCGGCGGCAACCCGAACCCGCCAATCTTCCTCGGCAAGTCTGCTGACGGCATCGTCGCCTACGGCGCTCCCGACGCCTCTGCCACAGGCCGGATCACCTCGGTCGCCCGACAGAACGGGGCCAGTGACTTGACAACCTTCGATTCAGTGAACAACGTCTACGGGACCACAGCCAAGGACGAGACGACCGTAGGAACTGCCTCCAAGCCCGCGGGCCATGGTCCGGTCACTCGCAGGGTCGTGGACTCACGGTATCTCGGTCCACGTCGGTCACGCCCACCACGGGTGTCAGGGGAGCGATCGCCGACGCGGAGAGCCAGATCTTCATCCCATACGCCACTGGTGCCCCCTCGCCATGGGAGACGATCAACAGCTGCAGCCCCAACGCCGCGGACGTCACCTCGCTGACGGCCACAAGTTGGGTCTACGTCAACTGCCCCAACAACCCGGGGTACAACGGAACCATCACGATCCATGGAGCACGCGTCGTCTTCAATGGCTACATCTCCTCGAGCGCGGTCGTAGACCTGCCGGATGCCAAGCAGGTCTACGTCTTCGGGAACGGCAACGGCATCAACGCGAGCGGCGGCTTCAGCATGCACACCTCTGGCAATCTGGCGTCCGGTTACTGCACCAACGACCCCAATGCGTCGGGAACGGATAAGGCCGTCCTTTTCGTACGAAACGGCGGGATCACTGCCAACGGCGGTCTGCTTCGACTATGCAACACCACGGTATTCCTGATGGGAAACCGGCCGAACGGTTGCCTCACCTCGATCCAGTACTTCGTGGCGCCGTTGACCAAACCGTGCGGTGATGCTGCAGGAAACGGGCTCATCAAGATCAGCGGCACCGCGACTCAGGACTGGACCGCTCCTAATCAGTACGACGACATGACGGGGCTGACGAGCGGTCAGCAGAAGGCGGCGTGGCTCGACAAGAACGGCCCAGAGGACCTCGCCTTGTGGAGTGAGAGCTACGGGACCGCTTCGGACTGGCAGATGTCCGGCGGCGGGACCATGCATTTGGTCGGCGTGTTCATGACGCCGAATGCCGGACCTTTTGTTGTGAAGGGCGGTGCAGCCCAGCAGCTCAGCAACGCACAGTACATCGCGAGCAGCTTCCAGCTAACGGGCGGAGCGACGCTTTACATGACGGTCGACCCCAACAATGTGATCACTTACCCGATGCTTTACCCGTTCAGCTTGGTCCGTTGAGTTGAGGCTCAGGGGCGCCGGGCCAGGTCTGCAGCCCCGATCATGCCCGCCTTGTTGCCCAGCGTCGCCTGCCGGATCTCGAGGGTCGGCCGGTAGTTCCGTCCCGTGAGGTTCGCCTTGAAATGCGCGCGGATCGGGTCCAGCAGCAGCTCGCCCGCCTCGGAAACACCGCCACCGATGGCGACGACGGCCGGGTCGAGCACCGCCGTCAGCGTGGCGATGCCCTCCCCGAGCCACTTCCCGAGCGTGGCGAGCTGCTCGATGGCGAACGCGTCGCCGTCCTTGGCCGCCTCGGTGATCAGCGGTCCGGTGATGCCCGAGACACTGCCGCCGGCACGGTCCAGCAGCGTCTTGGCGATGAGCGAGCCTTCGGCGGCCTGCTCGCGCGTGTCCCGCACTAGCGCGGTGCCGCTGGCGTACTGCTCCCAGCAGCCCCGGTTGCCGCAGCCGCACAGCCGGCCGCCGGGGACCACCCGGATGTGACCGATCTCGGCAGCGACACCGAAGGCGCCGCGGTGCAGCTCCCCGTTGACCACGATGCCCCCGCCTACGCCCGTCCCGACGGTCACCAACAACAGGTCGGAGACGTCCTCGCCGGCGCCGTAGGTGAACTCCCCCCAGGCGGCCGCGTTGGCATCGTTCTCGATGACGACCGGGAGGCCGATCGCTCGTTCGAGGTCCACTTTCAGTGGCTCGTCACGCCACGCGAGGTTGGGCGCGAAGAGAACCGTGGCGCGGCGGCATCGACGAAGCCGGCGGCGCCCACACCGACGGCCTCAATCGCGTGGGAGTCGCGCAGCTCGCTGACGAGGTCGTGGATGCTCGTGGCGATCGCGGTGCTGTCCGTGGCGGGCGACAGCCGCACGGCAGTGGCGAGCACGTTCCCCGACTCGTCCACCACGCCGCCGGCGATCTTGGTGCCGCCCACGTCGATGCCCACGGTGAGCCCCATCAGTCGTCCTCCCACTCCGCGTCGTCGTCCAGGTCGATCTTCTCGACCGGGGCCTGACCACGGTCACTCCTCGGCGGATCCGGCACGTGAGTAGCCATCAGCTCGGCCACCGCTCTCATCAGCGACGACGCGGCGCTGGTGAAGTGCGAACGGACCTCAGGGCTGGTTGACCGCACCAGCGAGATCGCTCGGCACACCGGGCAGTAGATGCAGTCGGCACCGCCGGTCGCCAGGTGGGCGTCGACATCCCGTAACAGGCCCTCGATGCCGGACACTGCGCCGGCCGCGGCCCTGGTGTAGTCGGAGCCGTCCTCCTGGAGCCGGTCCTGGACGGCCTTGAACAGCTTGGCCGCCTCCTCGGCAAGGCTGCCGGCCTGCTGCTTGTCGTCGCTCACTCGACGGATCCCTGTTCGGCTCGGAACCGGACCTGCAGGCAACCGTCCTCGATCCGTGCCCCCTCCACCGTGTGCCTGCTCAGGGCAGCCGGAAGCGCCAGCAAGCGACGGTACGCGCCCACGGTCACCACCAGTTCGTCTCCATGTCGGGCCAGATCGATCTCGGACTTGGCGACAAACGGTAGTGCGATGCGCAGTGTTGCGCCTGACGTGGTCCGCGTAATGGCCATGGGCCCTTCCCCCGTGGGCTGCGCGAACGCGTCGGCGCCGCCGTACGCCCCCTCGGCCAAGGCCGCCAGAGCGGTGACACCGGTCGGCTCGGCCGCCAGGTACGGCGAGCGCCAGATCGGCAGGCCCGAGAAGGAGTGCTCGACCTCACTCAGCACCTTGGCCTGCTCCTCGACCCACCGGCGGCGCCAGTCATCTGCCCCGTCGGCCGGGAAGATCCGGTTGGCCACCACACCGTCTACGCGGTAGCCGAAGAGAGACAGTGTCGTGAGCGCCCGGCGGGCCTCGGCCACCACGACCGTCTCCGGCGTGAGCACGAGCCGGACGCTGCTGGTGGGACCCGTGAGCAGGGCTTGCACCTGTTCGAGCTCCGCGTGCAGTCTTTCCACGGCGTCGAACACGGTGTCGTGGGGCATCGGCACCCCAGCAGCCTTGGCCAGCACCGGCCGCAGCGCCTTCACGATCCGGCGCTCGGCCGGGAACACCCGGTCCATGTACCAGCCGAGTGCCTCCGGTAGAGCGAGGAGCCGAAGCGTCTCGGCCGTCGGTGCACAGTCGACCACCACGACGTCCCACCTGCCCGAGAGCGCCTGGGACCGCAGCTCCAGCAGGGCCAGCACCTCGTCCGCCCCGGGGACCACAGTCAGTTCTTCGGCGGCGATCGGGTCCACTCCGGCCGCGTCGAGGACGTCGAGGAGGTAGCGCTGGATGTCGTTCCAGGAACGCTCGAATCGCTTCTGGGTGTCGACCTGTTGCACGAACAGATGGATCGTCCACCTCGGTCGGGTCTGCTCCGACGGGCACGGCGAAGGCGTCCGCGAGAGAGTGGGCGGCGTCCGTGGAGAGCACGAGCGTCCGGTGCCCGGCGCGCGCTCCCAGGACGGCCGTGCCAGCAGCCGCCGTGGTCTTGCCGACACCGCCCTTGCCGGTGAAGAGGATGGTCCGCAAGGTCAGCCGAGCGACTCGACGCGCCTCTTGAGCCCCCGGAGCGCGGTGTCGATGATGACCTTCTCGGCCTTCCGTTTCAGCATCCCGATCATCGGGATGGCGACGTCGACGGCGAGGGAGTAGGTGACCTGGGTAGTGCCGTCCCCACGCGGAGCGAGCGCGTAAACCCCGTCCATAGCCTTCAGCATCCGCCCCTCCACGAGGGTCCAGGTCACCGACTCCACGCCGTTCCAGTCGTAGCTGAGCGTGTAGGCGTCCTTGATCGGGCTGGCGTCGAGCTCGAAGTAGACCCTCTTGGCGCGACCGTCAGGACCCTGCTCCACGACGTCCGCCTTCTTCATGCCCTGCGCCCAGTCGGGGTAGGCGTCGAAGTCAGCGATCACGTCCATGATGGCGGCCGGCTCAGCCGTGATGACGATGCTCGAGTTGGTCTGTTCCGCCATACCGCCTGCCTTGTTCCTCTTGTGCTCGGGTCCGAGCAGGGAGCGTACCGAACGAAGGACGCCGGCCAGGTCCACTCCCCCTCGCAGTCCGGCCAACCGCCACGGCGACAGGAAGGGCTTCCCATTGACCGAGCATCCATGTTTCGTAGTCCCTTCGGGCCATATAGGCAGAAAAGACCATCTTCTTCGGCCGCCCGGCGCCGTAGCCTGATCGGTGCACGACATTCGAACCGGGTGGGCGAGGAAGGGGCGGGCAATGCTGCATGTGAAGCGCCAGCGTCCGCTTAGGGCTGACCAACACGGGGCCAGTTCCGTCGAATTCGCCCTCGTGGTGCCGATCTTCCTGCTCGTGGTGTTCGGCATCTTGTACTTCGGCTTCATCTTCGCCCAGAACCTCGCCTTGGGGAATGCCGCCCGGCAGGGGGCACGTGCCGCGGTGGTGGACGACGGCACGACCTGCGCAGACATCGTGAACATCGTGCGGGACGCGTCGAGCACCGTCGGACTGCAGGACACGTCTCAGGTGAGCGTGAAAATCCAAATCCGTAAGTCCGGGACGTTGGTGGACGCCTGCACCACCAACACGGCGCCGCCTCCGTGTTCCGGGTCGTCGTCCGGGGACAGCGTCTACGTCACGGCGACCTACACGCACACGCTGACGTTCCCGTTCTCGCCTCCACAGATATCGGCCCACGGAATGGGGAGTTCCGGTGCGAGTTCTCCTGAACCGCAGCTGCGAGACGGAGCCATCGCTGTCCTGTCCGCGGTCCTGGCCCTCGTGCTGATTGGCACTGCCGCGTTCGCCATCGACTTCGGCATGGCCTACACGAGCAAACGACAACTCCAGACGGCCGCCGACGCGGCAGCGCTGGCCGCTGCAAGCGTCTACGCGAACCAGCCAGGCACCTGCGCCGACCTCACCGATCTCTCAACGACTTTAGGGCAGACTCCGAAAGCTCAGGCGAAGCCATGCCCAGACCTACGTCTCGATGAACCGGCCAGGCGCGAGCCTGCACGGGTTTGATGTGCAGTGCAAGGGCCCCGGGAACGGCTTCCCCACCGTCCACGTAGAAGCGAGCGGTGACAGCAGCGTCGGGCTCGGGAATGGCTTCGGCCGTCCGACAATCATGCGAACCGGGTCGCCGAGGCCAGGGTCGATGTCCCGCCCACCGGCAATGGCTTGCGGCCGTACGCACTCTGCTCCACTTACGTGCCGTCTGCCGACTCAGCGTTCCCAAGCGGGATCACGGAAGTCGACTTTCCCAGCACGGCCGACACGACCGGCGCATGTCCCCACGACGGCGGCAACTGGTTCACCCTCGACTGCCCCCACGCGGGGAACTCGAACAACGGCATGCTCGCCAGCGATACGATGGACGGCTGCAGCAAGGACCATCCGATCTCGATCGTGAGCCCTCAACGACCGAGATGACGACGCTGTTTGACTCCCTGAAAGTGCTCGCCCCTCAGGGTACCCATCAGCGACTACGACCCGACTGTCTCACTCGAACCCCGGCAACGCATGGACGAGTCGGCGTTACCGACGCGGGACCATCTCATCTCACTACACACGCCGATTGTGTTCCCTGTCTTCTGCGGGACCGACGACTGCACCCCGGCAGGATGGGTCGATGGCAGCAACGGTAATGGCGGCGGCAACGGCGGCGGCGGCAACGGCGGCGGCGGCGGCGGCAGGCGGCGGCGGCGGCGGCGGCGGCGGCGGCAACGGCGGCGGCGACGGAACCATGTATCCGGTGTACAAACTCGCCTCGGCTCAAATCTGCGGCTACCACTGGGGCCCCAAGAACAGCGGGGCCTACGTCAGCGCCGGCCCGCATGACCTCTGCGACGGTGCCGACGCAACTTCAGGGACCTCGACGGACAACTACCTGCTCCTCGCCTTCACCCAGCTGCAGGTCTCCGGGTCCACTGCCGACACGGACACGTGCGCTCCCGGGGACGACACCTGTGACGCCGGTCTGCGACGCGTCCTACTGACGAAGTAGAGGAAAGCGTCCTGTGCGCACTACTTGCTTGGCTCCAAACCGCCCGGAAACGAGCCACGGGAAAAGGGATCGAGTCAGTTGTCAACTAAGGCGTATACGCGTTCCGCATTTCAAGCACTCCCGACGTTCTCTGACGTGAAGAAAGACATCACACCAAAGACTTGATCTGGTAGTATCCCGAAAAGTTCACGTGACGCATCAGCCGCAAACCCTCTGGAGGAAATCACTTAGAGATCTCTCCGAGCCGCATAGTCTAGGTGCAGGGTTTTCATCGGTGCCGCCTACGTACGCTACGAGCCAGGCCGCGGCGTCGCGCTTCACGTCCCCGTTAACCCCTTCGCCACCCCACTGAAGCGAATGTCGCTGGAGCTATGTTTGGCAGCCGTGTCGAAAAGGAGGAGTAACTAGTTGTGCGAGAGTCGCGTAAAGAACACCTCGGCAGCGATCAGCTCGATAAAACTTCACACCGTCACGCAGCTAGCGCGAAGCCCGTGGGGGGCGTGGAGGGGCCAAGAGCCAGCCACCGAGTCCGACGTGACGTTCACGCCAGCGCTACTAGGATGCGCACTAAGCTCTGCAGCGGTCACGGTTGTGCTCGTGGTCTCAGGCCACGAGGTGGGCGCTCTGATACTGCTAATCGCCACAGTCGCGTTCGCCCTCGCTGACCAAAAGCGCACCGTGATAGCGAACTTTCCACTCGCCTTCCTGCTGGTCCTTTTCACGACCATCGTCACTTACTCCGCGGCCGCATACCTGGGGAAATCGCTGTTCTCCTCGGCCCCTGCAGCACGTGGCCTCCTGGTTGGCATGACCTGCGTTTCAACGATCTGCATTGTCGCTCGCCGTCGCTCCCTCGGCTCCACAAGGATCGCCTCACGAGCCAAATACAGTCGGATGCATCCCCGCGGCTGTTCTCGGCCTATACGGAGTTGTCACCGCACTCCTCCCCGTTGCAGTCGGGGCGAACTGGTTCCGGTTGAGATTCTGCCAGCATTCCCAGTTGCTCGCAGAGCGTCCAACAGCAGGGGAATCTTGATTACAGCGCTTCGCCTACCCCCGCGGCTGGCACACCGTTGTCGGCACTCTCATGAGCGCATCGGGACAATCGGAGGCCAGTCCAGCGTCCCTCACGCCTTTCATCAGGATCTCTTCGCTTGCGACGTGGTTCCTTTACGTCCTTCTGGTGCTCGCGACGGTCTTGTGCACCGACAACGACTCGAGCCTCTTGACTTGGAGAGGAACAGGCTGGTAGCGGCCGGCGCGCTGGGGCCGAATATGCTGACGGGAGCCTTCTTCACTTTCACCATGGCGATGGGCTTTCAGACGAGCCATTCTTCTTGCCCTTGTTCTGATTATCGGTGCCACCGAGTCCATGGAGCCCAGCTTCGCCCGCACGGTTCCTGACGATATCCACGATCTGTTTCGTCGGCGCAGCGCACGCATGGCAGTTGGCGCTGCCAGTCGCTGGCATCCCGATGGCCCTAGCGTTCTGGCGGTTTTGGCCGAAGAAGTACGGACGACGGGTCTGCCCGCGTGCGCGCTAGTCACTTTGCTCTTGAGGTCCCACCGATCGGGCAGCGCTACGCAAGTACGTTTCGCACGCTGCCCGACCACGTGGCGCCGCTTACCGGTCGTTTCTGCTGGCTAGCGGGCCTCCTCATTTTGCTAGCGCTCCGCACTTGGCGAGAGTCAATGCTTAATGCGATGCATCTCTCTGGCGATTGGTCTGTTCAGTCGCCACGATCGATCACGACTCTATGGTCCTACTACCCGACCAAGTGTGTGGCATGCAGCCGCTCTTTGTGTGCCTATCGTTTGCGTTGCCGTGGGCCACCTTGTCATCTCTCAGCTGCGCCAGGCCGGGACAGGGTCGACCGTCGTGCGGAAAGCCGTTCGGCGCTCTGTGGCGTTCCAGTACTGGCGCTCCTCACACCTGTACCAGCGCTGATTGGCGTTGCGAAACCGACGTCGCGCTGCGCTGTCACAAAGCCAATGGGGGACCGGCCTGAAGAGTACCACCGCAAGTGGCGACGACCTGGCACGGCCATCACGCCTTCTACTCCCTTCCCCCCAACGGGGGATCCAGAACCATGGTGCCTTTGAGTCGGGACCAGGCGTGCAGTCGGTTACGGATGAGCCCTGCTCCAGCCGTCCTCTCGCGCACCTCGCAGCGCGAGGTTTCAGCCGAATTCTCCTGTGTCAGATTTGTCCGTACTATCGCCGCCTCCACCGGACAGTCCGAGCAAACCCCCACGGGGAGTGAACGGGATCTGCGACGGGACACCCCGTGATCCTTACTCCGTGGGAGACGCCGTCCGAGTCCAGACCGAGCGATTTGGCCGCCAACGAACCGCGTCGGTGATGATTGCCTGTCCCAGGCGGCACACACCCGCCGCGGGAAGTGCTCCCGTAACCGGGGTGCTCTCATTGTCGCTGTCCCTCGCTCGCGACCTTGCCCTTTCAGCTCGGATCGCAGGGCTACACTCTCTTCACACCTTCGACTCCTCAGCCCCACCATCGCGTTGCTGATCCCGACGAACGGGGGATCCCAACGGGGTGGTGCGGTCGGGGCGCGACTGGTCTGCCGGCCGGTGCCGGCTCTTCCCACTGTGAGTCCTTGGTCGGGCCCGTTGGGGCTGGGTGGCCAGGTCATCGAGGTCAGCGGTGGGCCGGTCGCGATGGCGTGGATGTTGTGCCAGCCGTGAGCACATGGCCAGTGGGTTGGCAGGTGCAGGTCGAGTCGACGGCTGGTGGAGGCGATACGGGCAGCGACTCGGATGATCTTGCGGCGCAGGCTCGCCCATCGGGCCTTGGCCAGGCCGGCGGCGACCGCTGCGGCGCGGGCGAGGTTGAACGCCATCACCGCCAGGGAGACCCAGGCAGCGTTGGCCGTGTACCTGCCTGATGGCAGGTGCGCGAGCGCGTTGTTCTTCAGATTGGCCTGATAGACCTGCTCGACATCACGTAGCAGGTGCCGCTGATCGGCCTCCGACGAGCCCGAGGGTGCTGTTGTGACGACGGCGTGCTGCGGTCATTCGCGACCGGCTCACACTGCTCGGTGCATCGCAGGCGCGCCGTTGCGGCCGCTTGCCTCGGCGCACGTTCCGCCGGCAGGTCACAGTACTTGACCTTGCGGCGTCCGGTGAACGCGGCGAACGGCACCTCGGCGCTTCGCCGTCGGAGATCCAGCGTTGCTCGGCTTCCTCCCAGATCGCATGGGGGTACTTGATCGCGACCCAGTCGTCCTCGGCGATGCTGGCGGTCGCAGTGGTCGCGCTCTGGGCATTCGGGCGGTGACCGAGGACCAGGTCTTGTTTCGGATGCGCGGTGCCCACGAACGCCCACCCGTAGTAGGCAGATTCGGCCCGGCACATGATCCGGCCCCTCACCCCGGCGGCCCGGGCGGTGGTGATGGCCTGGGCCAGCAACCGACCCGCACCCCTGGCCGATGCTGTGCTGCCCTTGCGCAGCCTGGCCCGGGCGATCACGGGCGCGGTCAGCGGTGTGGCGATCGTGGCGAGCTGGATGTTCAGGCCCCGCACCCCGCTGTAGCCGGACGTGGCAGCCTGCTTGGCGTACCCGTGGACCTCGCGGATGGTGTCGTCGACGTCGATGCAGGCGAACCCATCGACGCAATCAGCGCCGGCGACCATGCCGGGTACCCGAGCGGTCAGCCCCGCGAGCAGATCACCGCCGACGGCGTCCAGCTGCTGCACGTGCCCGTGGGTGAACGAGCGCAGGAACGTGCCCAAAGTCGAGGGCGTTCGGACCCCCGAGAACAGCCGCGGCATCCCGCCGTGCCGCAGCAGGTAGAGGTCGTCGATGCTGTCCGCGCCGGCGAGCATCCCGCCCACCACGCTGCTCGCCTTCGCCGCCGCGTTGGCCGAGACCACGCTCAACTGGTCCTACGAGGAGGTCATGCAGTCCGGCCGACTCGGCCAGACGGAGCACGGGCACCGGGCCCGCGTCCGAGCTACCAGGTTCGGATCATCGAAGACAGGCCGGATCGTGTGAGAGGCTTTCACTGACAAGGTGTCCCTTGCTCGGCAGCAGATCGGTCCTTCAGCAAGCCCGATTCTCCCGCCCAGCAAGGGCATTCTCGTTCTACGCCACGCTCACACCGACACCCTCATCGGTGGATCCAGGCTCAGCCAGCGGCAGAGCCGCCAGCCGTGAGGCGTGGGTGTGCACCTCCCGACCGGGGGCTCTCCGAAGCTTCGTCCCAGGGATCCCTCGCTTCCCATCCATCGCACCGCCGTCGGAGCAGAGACTCGCCGCCAAACACCCCGTGAGCCCACCATCTGATGTATTGCCTGGCGTCTCGTGGGGAACGAATTAGGCGAATCGCGAGACGCCGCCCATCTGTGTGTACAACCTTAACTCCGGGCTGGTATGGGAGCCCACCGGCAGGGGCACCGGACACCTTCGCAGTCCGCCCTTCGCGCCGGTGGCCTAGACACACACAGGACGACGCATGGGACGCAGAACCGTTCTCTTGATCGTGGCAGCGCTCATTGCTGCCCTGGGCACCAGTCTGGTGTTCCTCTACGTGCGGGGCGCCGACAACCGCGCCGCGGCCGCGCAGGCGCCGGTGCAGGTACTCAAGGCCGTGGCGCAGATCAACCCGGGCGAGACGCTTGCCGCCGCCCAGGCCGCCGGCAAGATCCAGCTGGGCACCGTCCCACGCGAGGATGCACTCCCGGGTGCGGTCAACTCCACCGCCGGCTTGGAGAACGAGGTCGCCTTGGCGACGATCTTCCCCAAGGAGCAGATCATCACCGGCAAGTTCGGGGCGCCGGGCGACCAGCAGGTGCTGACCATGCCGGATGGCGACATCGCGATCTCGGTGAACCTGTCCGACACCGGGCGAGTCGCCGGCTTCGTCTCCCCCGGCGCCAACGTGGCGATCTTCATGAACGGTGCCACCAGCGGCGGGTCGTCCAGCTCCGGCCAGACCGCCGACAGCACTCGGCTTCTGCTGCCCAAGGTGAAGGTGATAGCTGTGGGTGCCACCACCGTCACGTCCCGGACGACGACCGACCCTCAGGGCGCCCAGACGACCGAGCAGCTCCCCAAGACGCTGTTCACCCTCGCTGTGAACCAGGCCGAGGCGGAGAAGATCATGTACGCCGTCGGCCACGGCGAGCTCTCCTTCGGTCTGCTCAACGACAAGTCGAAGGTCAAGCCCGACT
Source organism: uncultured Actinomycetota bacterium (assembly GCA_963709685.1). Classification (GTDB taxonomy): domain Bacteria; phylum Actinomycetota; class Actinomycetes; order Propionibacteriales; family Nocardioidaceae; genus Nocardioides_B. The sequence goes on along the minus strand of CAVPXH010000014.1, from coordinate 27,446 downwards.
CCGGCGTCAGCTCACAGAACCTCTTCCGGTGATCTGAATGCCGATCATCGTAGAGAGCAACGGCTCGAACGCCGACCTGTTCACGTCCGTCACAGGAACGCAGTCGGAGGTAGTTGGCAGCCTCGAGGAGCTCAAGCAGAAACTGGTCAGCACCCCGGACGAGTACGCCGTGATCCTCGGCCCGGCCGTGGACCTGGAAGCGGCCGCTTCGCTCGCCGACACGCTGCGCGTCACCCGCCCGGCGGTGAGTGTCATCCTCATCCGCCGCCGCGTGGACACCAGCGTGCTGGCCGAGGCCCTCCGCTCGGGCATGCGGGAAGTGGTCGAGGAGCGTGACCTCACCGGGCTCGGCGCCGCCACCACGCGCGCTCGCCAGGTGTGGACGGCGCTGCAGGGCAGCACCAGCCACGCCCTCGAGGGCTCCCGTGGCCGGCTTGTCACGGTGTTCTCACCGAAGGGCGGGGTGGGCAAGACCACGCTGGCGGTGAACCTGTCCCTCGCCCTCGCCGGCAAGGGGGCACGGAGCGTCTGCCTCGTGGACCTCGACCTCTCCTTCGGGGACGTCGCGATCACGCTGCAGCTCTTCCCGGCCCGGACCATCGCCGACGCCGTACACCTGGAAAGCGGACTGGACTACTCGGTGCTGGAGCCGATCCTGACGCCGTACCGAGACGGCCTGTCCGCGCTCGTGGCGCCGGTCCAGCCGGACGCGAAGGACACGATCCCCGCCGCTCTCGTCGGCAAGGTGCTCGACATCCTGAAGTCGAAGTTCGACTACGTGGTCGTCGACACCGCTCCGGCCTTCGACGAGTACGTGCTCCAGGCGTTCGACGAGACCGATGACCTCCTGCTGGTCACCACTCTTGACATTCCCACGCTGAAGAACGTCAAGGTCGCCGTCGAGACCCTTGACCTGCTCAACTTCCCCAAGGCCAAGCGCCGGCTCGTGCTCAACCGCGCCGACGACAAGGTGGGGCTGACCGCCGACAAGGTGGAGAGCACGCTCGGCATGAGCATCACATCCTCGATTCCCACGTCCTCGCAGGTCGCCCACGCGACCAACGCGGGCGAGCCGATCATCATTGCGCAGCCGAAGCACGCGGTGAGCAATGCGATCGCCGCGCTCGCCGGCAGCCTGTCCACCGGCTCTGTCGAGGTCCCCGAAGCCGCGGCCGCACCGTCCCGCGGCGCGCGTGCGGCAGCACCCAAACGATCCCTTCTCCGTCGAAACGGTAGGTAACCGATGAGCAGTCTCGCCGATCGGCTCGCGGCGGCGTCGCGAGACCGGGTCAGTACCCCCGCTACGTCCGACGCCGTCGGCAAGAAGGTGGACCGCCGTGGGCCGGCCCCGAAGACCCAAACCCAGCAAGACGAGGACGACTTCAGCGAGCTGAAGTCACAGGTCCACAACCGGCTCCTCCAGCAGCTCGGGCCCAAGCTGTACGACGCCGAGATGACCCAGAGCGAGCTCGAGCAGATGGTGCGCGGGGCGCTGCAGGAGGCCATGCAGGACGAGGACATCCTGCTGACCTCGGCGGACCGCACCCGCATCGCGCAGGAGATCTCCGACGACATCCTCGGCTACGGTCCGATCGAGCCGTTCCTCCGTGATCCCGACCTGACCGAGGTCATGGTCAACGGTCCGGACGCCATCTGGATCGAGCGCGGCGGTCGGCTGCAGCAGGTGGAGGGACACTTCACCGACGAGGCGCACCTGCGTCGCACCATCGACAAGATCGTGTCCCGCATCGGCCGGCGCGTCGACGAGTCCAGCCCCATGGTGGACGCCCGCCTCCCCGACGGAAGCCGCGTCAACGCGGTGATCCCGCCGCTGGCCGTCGACGGCTCGCTGCTGACGATCCGCAAGTTCGCCGCCGACCCGTACACGTCCGACGACCTGGTCGCGTTCGGCACCTACTCCCAGCGCACGGCTGACTTCCTCGCCGCCTGTGTGAAGGGCCGGCTGAACGTCATCGTGTCGGGCTCGACCGGCGCCGGCAAGACGACCACCCTCAACGTGCTGTCGTCGTTCATCCCCAGCGATGAGCGCATCATCACCATCGAGGACGCGGCCGAGCTGCAGCTGCACCAGGACCACGTGCTGCGCCTGGAGTCCCGACCGGCCAACATCGAGGGCAAGGGCGCGGTCGACATCCGCGACCTGGTGAAGAACTCCCTGCGTATGCGTCCCGATCGCATCGTGGTCGGCGAGGTCCGCGACTCCGCGGCCCTCGACATGCTCCAGGCGATGAACACCGGTCACGACGGGTCGATCTGTACCGTCCACTCCAACGGCCCGCGCGACACGCTCGCCCGCATCGAGACCATGGTGCTGATGGCGGGCATGGACCTGCCGATCAAGGCCATCCGCGAGCAGGTCGCCTCCGCCGTCGACCTGATCGTGCACCAGGCCCGTCTGCGCGACGGCTCTCGCCGGATCACGCACGTGACCGAGGTGGAGCGGATGGAGGGCGACGTCATCACGCTCCAGGACGTCTTCCTCTACGACCACTCCATGGGCTTCGACGAGAACGGCCGCAGCCTCGGCCGACTGCGCGCCACCGGGCTGCGACCGAAGTTCATCGAGAAGCTCGCGCACCACAACGTGCACATCGACCCGATGATCTTCGCGATGGACGGAATGTGAGGATGCGACGATTCCCGGGATACCGAGGCGGTCGAGCGGTACGGCGCCTGCAGGCAGCGGTCGTGGCGGCGCTCGCCGTCGCCTCGACGGTCGGCGTCGTCGCCCCGGCGTCCGCGGCGCAGGGCAGCATCGACCACGTCGAGAACAGCAAGAGCGGCGTGCAGGTCCTCTACTCGCTGCCGGGCGCGGGTAACGCCTCCCCCGACCTCGGGTCGCTGAAGGTCACGATGGACGGCAAGCCCCTGGAGGCCACGGCCGCACTCGCCTCCTCGGCGAAGGGGCAGACGGTCCGTCGTACCACCATCCTGGCCATGGACGTCAGCAAGAGCATGGCGAGGAACGGCCGGTTCACCGAGGCGAAGCGGGCAGCCGACGTGTTCCTGGACTCGGCACCCAAGGACGTGTACGTCGGCATCGTGACGTTCGCCAACGACGTGAAGGTGGCGCAAGCACCGACTCTCGACCGCACCGCGTCGAAGGACGTCGTGGCACACCTCGCACTCCAGCTCGAGACGCATCTGTACGACGGCGTGAAGCAGGCGGTGGCGGCCAGCGGCAAGGACGGCCAGCGCAGCATCCTGCTGCTTTCCGACGGACGCGACACCGCGCACGGGACGACGCTGACCGACGTGACCAAGGCCGTCAAGACCGCCGGCGTGAAGCTCGACGCGGTCGCCCTCGGCCAGTCCGCCAAGGACCAGGCGCTGCTGCAGCAGATCGTGGACTCGGGCAACGGCACGCTGATCAACGCGAACGACCCCAAGGCCCTCACCCAGGTGTTCGCCAACGAGGCGAACACGCTGGCCAAGCAGATCCTCGTCACGGCCACGGTGCCCTCGGCACTCGCCGGTCACGAGGGCAGCCTGGCGGTCTCCATCGACGCCGGCGGCCAGACCTATACCCAGAGCGCGTTCGTGCGGCTCGGCGCGGAGACACAGACGACGCCCTCCGTCAAGCCGTCCACGACTCTCGCCCCGGCGCCGGAGACCGGGTTCCAGATCAGCCGCTCGATGATGCTCGGTGGACTCGCGGCCGCGGGCGTCGGTCTGCTGCTGCTCCTGCTCGGACTGCTGGGCGGCATGGGCAAGAAACAGGAGTCCGTCGAGAGCCGCATCGAGGCCTACACCAGCCGCGGCCGCAAGAAGGCGAAGGCGGCAGCCAAGGGCCCGAGCCAGGGCATGGCCGCCCAGGCAGTGGGGTTTGCCAGCAAGGCTTTGGAGAGCAACAAGGGCCTTGAGGTCGCCGTGGGCGACCGACTCGAAGCCGCGGGCATGTCTTTGAAGCCGGCCGAGTGGCTGCTGCTCCACGCGGGCATCGCCGTCGGCGTCGCGGCGGTGGCGTTCCTGTTCACCTCCGGAAACCTGGTGCTGACGATTGTCGGCCTGTTGGCGGGCCTCTTGCTGCCGTGGCTCTACCTGGGGCACAAGCGGTCAAGCCGTCTCAAGGCGTTCAACTCTCAGCTCGCGGAGACACTCCAACTTCTGGCCGGAAGCCTTCAGGCCGGTCTCTCCCTGACGCAGGGCATCGACACCGTCGTGCGCGAGGGCGCGGATCCCATCGCGGGCGAGTTCAGACGAGCACTCGTCGAGACCCGGCTCGGCGTGCAGATCGAGGACGCGATGGAGTCCATCGGCGAGCGCATGGAGAGCGCCGACTTCAAGTGGACCGTGATGGCGATCCGCATCCAGCGGGAGGTCGGCGGCAACCTGGCGGAACTGCTGCTCACCGTCGCGGCGACCCTCCGGGAGCGGGAGTACCTACGCCGCCAGGTCAAGGCTCTGTCCGCCGAGGGCAGATTCTCGGCATACATTCTCCTAGCGCTGCCGCCGGCCATCATGCTCTACATGAGCGTGGCGAACCGCGAGTTATCTTCACCCGCTCATCTCCACGCCGATCGGTTTCTTCATGCTCGGCGTCATGGTGGTGCTGATGGTGCTGGGCTGGTTCACCATGAAGAAGATGGTCAAGGTGGAGGTGTAACGCGATGACCACCCTGCTTCTGCTCATCGGCATCGCCGGCATCTTCCTGGGCATCTTCGTTTCCCTTGCTGCCGTGGGCGTCTTCACCAACGAGGCGCGCGGCGTCTCGAAGTCACTCGCCGTTGTCGAAGCTTTCTCGGCCGCACCCCAGGCGATGAAGGAGGAGCTTGACCCCTCCTTCAACGACCGCGTGCTGACCCCACTGCTGAGCAGGCTGACCGGCCTCGGCAAGCGCCTCACGCCTCGCGACTACGCCGAGAGGATCGCCCGCAAGCTGGACGTGGCGGGAAACCCGCCCGGCTGGACGGTCGACCGGATCGTGTCGCTGAAGGTCCTGGGCATCGGGGTCGGGGTGGTGGCGGGAGCGCTCTTGGCATTCCTGCTCAGTCTCGGGCCCTGCGCGGCGCGCTGGCCGTCGCGGTCGCGGGCGTCGTGGGCTACTACGGTCCCAACCTCTGGCTGTACCAGAAGGGCTACGACCGGACAGAGAAGATGCAGCGGGCGCTCCCCGACGCCTTGGACCTCCTCACCATCTCGGTAGAGGCAGGTCTTGGTTTCGACGCCGCGCTCGCTCAGGTAGCCCGCAACACCGAGGGACCGCTGGCCGAGGAGCTCGCCCGCGTGTTGCAGGAGATGCAGATCGGTCTCGGACGGTCCCGGGCTCTCCGCGCACTGGGCGAGCGGACCACCTTGCAGGACATCCGTTCCTTCACCTCGGCCATGGTGCAGGCCGACGCCTTCGGCATCCCGATCGGGCAGGTGCTGCGGGTGCAGTCGCAGGAGATCCGGGTCAAGCGGAGGCAGCGTGCCGAGGAGCAAGCCCAGAAGGTGCCGGTCAAGATCATGATCCCGCTGGTGCTGTTCATCCTTCCTTGCTTGTTCATCGCGGTCATCGGGCCGGCCGTGATCGGCACTGATCGGGGTGTTCGGCGCCGGCGGTGCCCTGCATTGACGCCGCAGGACCAGGTGGCGCTCACCAGCAGGGTCTTCTGTCTCGCCGCCATCTTCGCGCTGGCACTGACTCGCTGGCGATCCCTCGGTCATCCAGGGCGTCGTCGCGGTCACGGCCGTGGCCGCGATGTCCATCTACCTATCGCTGCTCCGGACGGGCACCGGCCTGTGGGCACTCACCGCCGAGACGCTGGTCGTGGGCCTGATCATGGGCCTCACCTACCCGACTTCAGGGGTGCTCCTTCCCTATCTCGTGGCGCTTCCCCTGCTCGCGGGTCTCTCGAGCACGGCTACGGGGAGTCGCGCTGGCCATGACGGCCCAAGTGCTGTCGATCATCGTCATCCCGTTGGCTTCGACCGGCTTCCAGGGCGTGAGCCAGAGGGCTGTCACCATCGCCCCCTGGCTGCTCACCAACCTGGGCGCCGGGTTGCTCGGGCGTCTGGGCGCGCAAGCTCGGACCGTCGGACGCCCCATGGAAACAAGACAGTCACTACGAAGCGGCGCGCCAGTTACTGAACCAGCTGCGCACGGTCGCGCGCCGGCTCTCCGCAGGGCTCGACTCGGAGAGCATCGCCCACCAGCTCATGGCCACCGTTCACGAGGCCGTGGACGACAACCATGCCGCCGTGTTCGTCAACATGAAGGGCTCTGTCCTGGTGCCGCTGGCCTACCGGGGACTCGGAGCCCAGCAGGTGCTGCTGCCGAACGATCCGCTGATCGAACGCTGCTGGACAGAGATGGAACCACAGCAGACCGTCATGCCGTCGGGGACGCGCGACGACCGGTATCGGACGGCGATGCCGCTGCGCGTGGGCAACCGCATGATCGGCGTGGTGGTCGCGTCCGGCCCGCGAGCCCGTCACGCAGCAGGCCGTTGCCGAGCTGCTGCCAGGAGTGGATGCGCACAGCCTCCGCCTCGACACGGCACTGGTGTTCGACGAGATCCGGACGGTCGCTACCACGGACGAGCGACAGCGCCTCGCGCGGGAAATCCATGACGGCATCGCGCAGGAGATCGCCTCTCTCGGCTATGTGGTCGACGGCCTGCAGGCCTCCTCCAACGACGATGCGACCGTCGACGGTCTGCGCAGTCTCCGGGCCGAGCTCTCCCGCGTCGTCGCGGATCTCCGTCTGTCGATCTTCGACCTGCGCAGCGACGTCTCGCCGACGGCAGGGCTCGGTGCGGCACTCTCCGACTACGTGCGACAAGTGGGGGCGAAGTCGGGCCTCACCGTCCACCTGACGCTCAACGAGGCACCGACGCGCCTCTCCCCCGCGGTGGAGGGAGAGTTGTTCCGGATCGCGCAAGAAGCGATCACCAATGCGCGCAAGCATGCCTCGGCGAAGAACCTCTGGGTCGACTACTGGACCGACCCTCCCCTCGCGGGGCTCAAGATCAGGGACGACGGCGCGGGACTGGGCTCCGCCCGCGACGACTCCTTCGGACTGTCGATCATGAGAGAGAGGGCGCGCCGGATCGACGCCACGCTCGACATCTCCGACGCCAAGGGCGCGGGTCCCACAGCGGAACCGTGGTCGAAGTTACGGTGGCTCACAGAAGCATTCTGACGAGTGAAGGTCGGTGACAATGGCGGACCAGGCGGCTCGCGTGCTGCTCGTCGACGACCACGACTTGATCCGCCAAGGTCTGTCCCACGCCTTCGAGCGGCAGCCGGACTTCTCCGTCGCCGGACAGGCCTCCTCGGTCGCCGAGGGGCTGGAGTGCTTCGCCGAACTGTCGCCCGACGTCATCGTCACGGATGTCCGGCTGCCGGACGGCACCGGCTTCGACCTGGTCCGGCAGCTACGGCAAGAAGGCCACGACACGGGGATCGTCGTGCTCACCATGTACGCCGGCGATGAGCAACTCTTCGCCGCGCTAGAAGCAGGAGCGTCCGCCTTCGTCGCCAAGGATGCCCCGGCCGACGAGGTGGTCGCAGCCGCCCGCCACGCCCTCGTCTCCCCGCGCTCGTTCGCTGCGTCCAACCTGGCGGACGCCATGCGCCGGAGGATGTCCCCACAAGGCCCTCAGCTCACACCGCGCGAGTCGGAAGTCCTCAGCCTCCTCGCCCAGGGATACAGCGTGTCCGCGATCGCGCGAGCGATCTTCGTCAGCGAGTCGACGGCCAAGACGCACATCTCCAAGATCTACGAGAAGCTGGGCGCCTCGAACCGCGCCGACGCGATCATGAAGGCGGTCCGCGCCGGGCTCCTGGCCGACGACCTGCACGGTGGCACGTGGTAGCCGGTCCTGAATAGTCATTGTGGGCCCCCGCAAATCATCTCTCTGGGGCCTGTTTTGTGGCCGTTTGCCCGATGTGACGCAGGGTTCCGTGATCTCATAGTTGAAGCAGCATCGGGCAACACCTGCGGCCCGGACCACACTCATTGTTGGGAGACATCATGATGGAAGCAGTGAACTACCTGCGGATCCAGCTGGCCGCCAAGGTCCGCTCGGAGCGCGGCGCCTCGGCCGTGGAGTACGGCCTCCTGGTCGCGCTCATCGCGATCGTCATCATCGTTGCGGTCATCGCTGCTCGGCAGCAACCTGTCGAGCATCTTCACCAAGACCGCGAGCAGTATCAGCAATGTAAGCTGATCAGTCCAGCAAGGACGCGGCCGCCACGCGCTGCGTCGGCGGCGGCCCTTCTGCATACCAAGGAGCGTGCCGTGAGCACGACATGGACCTGCCGCACGGACGAAGACGCGGCGCCTCCTCCGTGGAGTACGCCATTCTCGTCTCGCTCATCGCCGTCGTGATCTTCGGCGCGTCGCCCTTCTTGGAACCAACCTGGCAACAGTTTCCACCGAAGTTGTGACTCTGTCGCGGCCGCAATTCAAGCACCTGCTGACAGCTTAGCCCGCCGTCAGGACCTGGTCGCGGCTCCCACGTCCAGGCGTGACGCTGTCGCCGGCTCCTGATCGGCACCGCAGACGCCCCGAGAGCTGTCAGCACGTCACCGTCATGCCGCTTCGCGACAGTTGCACCGCCCTTCGCGTCGCCGATCAGGCCGTCTCTGCGGCGCCCCCCGAGTCTCCGACGAGCACCGGCAGCCCGCACGCCTGAGCTTCGAGGAACACGATCCCCCAGGCCTCGGCCTCCAGCCCGAACCAGCGACTCCGGCACGGCATCGCAAACACATCCCCGGCGTCCATGTAGGCCGGCACCTCGTCCCACGGCACGCTTCCCGTGAAGATGACCGAGTCATCCAGTCCTCGCCGCCGGACCATCCGCTCCACCCGCCGCCGATCCGGCCCGTCGCCTACCAGCACGAGCCGCGCGTCAGGGCACTCGCGCAGCACCTGCGGCCAGGCCCGCACAAGTGTGTCCTGCCCCTTGCGGCGCACGAACCGCGCGACGCACACCACCACCGGCGCATCCGCCAGGATGCCCAGGCGCTTGCGCACCTCCGCTCCCCCGCACCCGGGGTAGAACCGCTCCGGGTCCACACCGGGCGAGAGCCGCTGCATCCGAGCCGCCGCGCTCGACGACAGCGCCGGCGCAATGCGGGCGCGGCACCATTCACTGACGTGGGTCATCACGTCGACGGAGTCACCGATCCGGCGCAGCAGCTGTCGGGTAACCGGGATCCGCGCCCACCACACCTCGTGTCCGTGCGTCAGCGCGACGATGCGCCGGGCACCGGCGCGACGCAGCCGTCGGGCCAGCAAGCCCAGTGGTGCGCTGGCGCCGAAGACCACCCTGTCGCACTCATGCCGCCGCATCACCTCGACCACGCGACGACCGACGGCCGGCGTGGGCAGCAGCATGGACGACGGGTCCCGATACACCGGAAAGGGCAGCGTGGCGTCGTACGCCAGGTCGCCCGGCATCGACGCGGTGTACACCACGACCTCGTCCGGGTCCATGCGTTCGCACAGCGCCAGCACGAACGACTCGATGCCGCCGCGCCGGGTCGGGAAGTCGTTGGTGACGACCAGCACGCGGCTCATCGACGCGCCGCCTTCAACGACGCCGGCAGACCGGCCCGTTGGAGCGTGGTCGGGTGCGTGCCCCACCAGAACTGGCTGAGCGCCGGTGGCGTCGGGTCGGTGAGAGAGCGCAGCGCCAGCTCGCGCTGCATGCGGATGAACGTCCCGGCCTCATGCGTGACCTGGAGCGACGTCCGATCCGCGCGCGCCTCGATCGCCCGCGAGATCGCGTTCTGGCCCGGGCTCACCAGGAAGCTGCCCAGCGCGACGAGCGCCAGCACCAGTGCGATCGCTGCAGGGTCGGCCGGACCGTCGATGTCGGAGACACGACGCAGCCGCTTGGTGTCCAGGAGGAGGGCAAGCAGCGAGACGGCCACGACACTGCCCACCGCGCCGAGGCCCGTGCCGAGCAGCACGTCCTCGTGCTTGGCGTGACCGAGCTCGTGGGCGATCACCACGCGCGCCTCGGCCGGCGTCATCTCCTTGAGCAGGTTGTCGTAGACCACGACCCGGCGGGTGCTTCCGAAGCCGGAGACGTAGGCGTTGACCGTCGTCGTACGACGGGATGCGTCGGCCACCAGCACGTCGCTGATGTGCACACCCTCGCGGTGCGCGAGCTGGAACACCGAGCGCCGGAAAGGTCCGGCGTGCATCGGCGTGAAGTGGTTGAACAACGGCTCCACCACCACCGGGTAGAGGAAGGAGCCCAGCAGCGTCAGGGACAGCGTCAGACCGCCGGCCCAGGCGAACCAGTACCTCGGGCTCCACCTCGCCAGCGCGACCAGCAGCAGCAACAACAGCGCGGTGACCACCCAGGACACCGCGAAGCTCTTGGCCAGGTCCACCACCCAGCCGCCGACGGGCTGCCGGGTGAGGTCGACGCGCGTGTTCTCGCGGTACTGCAGCCAGGCGAACGGCAACGTCACCGCCCTGCCCAGAAGCAGGAGCAGCAGCGACCCGACCAGGACCGAAAGCCACCACGGCATCCTGCCGCCGACCCGGCGCAGGAGGCGGGCGCCCCAGGGGGTGAGGCCGAGCGCGAGCGCCAGCGCGAGCGCGAGGAAGTAGCCGGTCCAGCCGTAGATTCGGCTGAGCGTTGCGTGGTGCTCTGCGCGCGCGATCTCGGCGGGGGTGAACAGCCGGTCCGCGGGCATCGGGACCAGGTGGCCGCCCGGCACCCAGTCCCAGGGCACCAGCCAGGCGGCGAGCGCCGCGAGCACGAGGGCCGCCACCACCGCTGTGGCGATCGCCGGGCCGCGCGCCACGCGCGGTGCCGACCGTGTGCTCACCCGGCCAAGCCTGCCACGCCTCATCGAGCGAGCTGTCGCAGGTAGTCGCGCCAGTCCCTGGTGAACGCCTTCTGCGTGGTGCCGAGCACGTCGACGAACGCGTTGTCCGTCGAGGAGTCGCGCGCCGCCTGCCGGTAGAAGGTGATGAGCTTGTCCTCGCCGTACTTCTCCCCGATCAGCCGGCAGGCCAGCCAGGCGGACTCGTACTCGGCGCCGAGCGCGGTGTTGGCGGTGTCGAACTCGCGCTTTCCCGGGAGGTGCGACGGCGCTCCGGAGCGGCGTACCCGGGCGAGGATCTGGCTGGCGGTCACGCTCACCGGTAGGTCGACGTGGTCGAGCGCGACGTAGTCGGCGAACCCCTCCAACAGCCAGGTCGGCATCGACGTGGTGGCCGCGCCGGTGGCCACGTGGGTGGCCTCATGGCTCATCACGATCTGCGAGCCGTGCGGGCCCAGCGGGTCGAACACGGGCGGGTTGACGAAGACGTGGGTCGCTGCGCCGCGACGCATGCTGCCGTCGGCCGTGGTGGTGACGGCCGCGATCTCGTCGTAGGTGTGGCCACTCGCGTTCAGCGTCCGATCCAGCTGGGCCTGGTTCTGCGGCACCTCGACGACCAGGCGACCGTGCCACCGTGGCAGGACCTTGTCGACGTCGGTGACGGCGTGCGCGGCCAGCCCGGAGAACCGGGCCACCTGATCACGGTGGGTGGTCATGACCAGCCAGCGATCTGCGTGCCCGACGTACAACCGGTGTTGCAGCCAGAGCGGGACGGCGTCGCCGTAGTCACCGCGAGCCGTGACGAACCTGGCGCCCCGGGGAGTCGTGGCCAGGGTGAGGGTGGTCTCGAGGCGACTCGGGCTGGGATCGTACGTCGAGATCCGCCACCGCAGCTGTACGTCGGCCACCCAGGCCCGCTCGCCGAGCCGGTCGCGGATGCGCGGACGCACCGCGTCGGCGTTGGTGTCGACGTAGCGCAGCGACAGGTCGGTGATCGACAGCGCGTGCACGTTGTCGTAGAGGGCCGCCAGCTGCCGACGGGCGGACGGCAGGCCGGGTGCTGCCAGCGCCAGCGCCTGGGCGCGGCTGCCGTGCTCCAGACGGACCGCAAGCCGCTGCAACAGGGCGTTGCCGGCGCTCTCTCGCGCGGAGCCCGCGGCCTGCGGACGGTTGCGCGCCGACGGGAGCTGCGCCTGTTGCGGACGTTGGCTCAGGTAGAGGCCGGCGGCGACGGCCAGCAGGCACAGCACAAGGCCGGCCGCCCACCATCGGGGACGGCCGGCCCTCGAGCGCGGGTCAGCCGCCGAGGTGGACCGCACCAGCGAACGGCATGCTGTTCACCGGCGAGATCTCCACACCGACGCTCGGGTTGGCGGCGTGGACGATCTTGCCGTTGCCGATGTACATGCCCACATGGTGCACCGGGCTGTAGTAGAACACCAGGTCGCCGGGCTGGAGGTTCGACATCGACACCGGGGTCCCGTAGCCCATCTGCGCGGCCGCGTTGTGCGGCAGGCTCACGCCGCCCTGAGCCCAGGCCACCATGGTCAGGCCCGAGCAGTCCCAGGCGCCGGGGCCGGCGGCTCCGTAGACGTAGGCGCTTGCCCACCTGGGCGAGCGCGAAGTTGACGGCGGCCGCCGCGCTGCCGGAGGCGGCGACCTTGCTGGACGGACGCGGTCCGGTCGGCGCTTCTGCTCACCGTGGCCGTTCGGCTTGCTGCGGCCTGCTGCTGCAGCTTGCTCAACAGGGCCTTCGCCTCGGCCGCCTTCTTGTCGATCTCTGCCTTGTCCGCCCGAGCTGCTGCTTGGTCTTCGCGATCTGCGCGACCTCGCGCTCGGCTGCCTGCTGCCGCATCTGGAGCTGCTTGGCCTGCACGGCGAAGTCGGCCATCATCTGCGCACGCTGGTCGTTGTACTGCGAGACCGAGGACAGCTGGTCCAGGAACGAGGTCGGGTTCTGCGACAGCAGCACCTGCGCCGTCGAGGACAGCGCCTGGCCCTGGTACTGCGCAACCACGGCGGAGGCGACTTGCTCACGCACCGACTCGACCTTGTCCTGCTGCCGCGTGAGGTCGGCACGCAGGGCCTTCAGCTGCACCTGGGCCTTGCGGAGGTCGGTCTTCGCCTGGTTGTAGCGCTCCGACGCCGTCTCGGCCTGCGCGTACAACGTGTCCACGCGCGACTGAACGGAATGAATGTCGGGCTTGGCGAACGTGGGGGCGGCGCCGAGGGTCGACGTGCTTGCTGCGGCGATGCAGAGGGTCACGAGGACACCCGCGATGCGCTTCCGGCCGTCAAACACGAGCGGTCGGTCTCCTTTGTCCTGACGCTTACCGGGTTAGCTGTCGGGTTCGGGCGGCAAAGGAGCCCTACGCTTCCCTCTGGCGTTCAGCCGGAGGTCTGCGACTCACCCCAGGAACGTGGTTCCCCGGTTCCGGACTCCGCTCCCCCGGCTTCGTCCAGATTCAGCGCGGCGCCCGCGTCGATCCGGTCTGATCGACTCCGACGAGCACCTCGCACGAGGGTAAAGCGAAGGTTGTCGCGGAGCAAACGCTTCGCCGCGGTTGTGGACCCTGTTTCGAAACACGGTGATCGGGACTTCAGGCCTGCTCGCAACAGCGCCACAACAGCCTCATCAGACACTCCGCTCATGCCGACGCCACGTCCGGCCCCTCGACAGCGGACACCATCCGCAGCGGGGGGACCAGTCCGGACCCGGCCAGGACGCTGAGGGCGCGTTCCTGATCGGCGTCGAACCCGCGCTCCGGCGGCGGGCCAAGCAGGACGGTGACGACACAGTCGTCACACGCCGGTCCCCGGACAGCACAGATGTCACAGTCGATGTGGATGCTCATGGTGGTCCTTCCGGAGCAGGATTGTGCGTTCCCGGAGACGATGACAGCGACCACCGACAATGCGGGATCACGGTCGGATGGGCGTTGCGCGCCGGGAACTGTCGGTGCACCCCATTAGCGTCCTCACCATGAGCATCACGGCAGGCCCTCGGGGGGTCTCCAAGTCCCCCTCGTGGGAGCGGCAACGCAGTTTCGACGAGCTCGGACGGCCGCTTCGCGACACCACGTTCTGCGTGGTGGACCTCGAGACCACCGGCGGCTCGGCGGCCGGCGGCTCGATGATCACCGAGATCGGCGCGGTGAAGGTCCGCGGCGGTGAGGTGCTCGGCGAGTTCCAGACGCTCGTCAACCCCGCCCAGGCGATCCCGCCGTTCATCGCGGTGCTGACCGGCATCACCGACGGCATGGTCGCCGACGCACCCAGGATCGAGCAGGTCCTCCCCCAGTTCCTGGAGTTCGCCCGGGGCTCGGTATTGGTGGCGCACAACGCGCCCTTCGACGTGGGCTTCCTCAAGCACTTCGCCGGCCAGCAGGACCGGCCCTGGCCACCGTTCGAGGTGCTCGACACCGCCAAGCTCGCGCGGCGGGTGCTCACCCGCGACGAGACGCCGAACTGCAAGCTCAGCTCGCTCGCCGCGCTCTTCGGGGCCTCCACGACCCCCAACCACCGCGCCCTGTCCGATGCCCGCGCGACCGTCGACGTGCTCCACGCCGCTGATCGCCCGCCTCGGCGGCCTGGGCGTGCACACGCTGGAGGACCTCCAGACGTTCTCCTCCCGCGTCACCTCCGCCCAGCGGAAGAAGCGCCACCTCGCCGAGCACCTTCCCCATGCACCGGGCGTCTACCTGTTCCGCGACGACCGGGGACGGGTCCTGTACGTCGGGACCTCGAAGGACCTGCGCAGCCGCGTGCGGACGTACTTCACCGCCTCGGAGACCCGCTCGCGGATGGGAGAGATGGTCGGGCTGGCCGCCTCCGTGGAGGGCATCGAGTGCGCCACCCCGCTGGAGGCCGAGATCCGAGAGCTGAGGCTCATCGCGGAACACAAGCCGAAGTACAACCGTCGCTCGCGCTTTCCCGAGCGCGTCCACTGGATCAAGGTCACCGTAGAGCCGTGGCCGAGGCTGTCCCTGGTCACTCGCGTGCTCGACGACGGCACCGACTACCTCGGCCCGTTCTCCTCCAAGAGGGTCGCCGAGCGCGCCCTGGCCGCGCTGCACGAGACCTTCCCCGTCCGCCAATGCGCGCAACGGCTGCCCAAGACACCGTCGCTGAGTGCCTGCGCGCTCGCCGAGATGGGCCGCTGCCTCTCTCCCTGCGACGGGTCGGTCACGCCCACGGCGTACGACGCGGTGGTGCAGGACCTGCGCTCGTCGCTCGCGCGGAGCCCGGACCCCGTCGTGGACTCGCTCTCCGCGCGCATGGCCGCACTCGCCGCCGACGAGCGGTTCGAGGAGGCCACGTCCTGGCGTGACCGACTCGCCTCCTTCGTGCGCGGCGCGGCGCGTGCCCAGCGCCTCGGGGCGTTGACCCGCTGTCCGGAGATCGTCGCGGCCCGCAGGGAGGACGGCCGCTGGGCCGTGCACGTCGTGCGGCACGGACGACTGGCCGCCGCGGGGGTGATCCCACCGGGGAGCCACGCCGGCGTGTTCGTGGAAGGGCTGCGGGCCAGTGCCGAGACGGTCCGGCCCGGCCCGGGTCCCGCGCCGTCGGCCACGCCGGAGGAGAGCGAGAAGATCCTGCGCTGGCTCGAGGCGGACGGCGTCCGACTCGTCCGTGTCGACGGGGAGTGGAGTTGCCCGGTGGGCGGAGCAGCCCGGCACCTGCGCGTCCACGACGCCGTGGAGCGCTCACGTCAGTCGCTGGTGCCCTTCGACGACAAGCGTGGGACCGGCACGGTGCACCAGCCGGTCCGCTAACGTGCTGTCATGATCACGGCCATCGTCTTCGTGAAGGCAGACGTCGCGCGGATTCCTGAGGTGGCGGAGGAGATCGCGGCCATCGACGGCGTCAGCGAGGTCTACTCCGTCACGGGGCAGATCGACCTCATCGCCCTCGTGCGCGTGCGCAACCACGACGACGTCGCCAACGTGGTGGCCGACCGCCTGAACAAGGTGCCCGGCGTGGAGTCCACGGAGACCCACATCGCGTTCCGGGCGTACTCCCAGCACGACCTGGAGTCGGCGTTCTCGCTCGGTCTCGACTGACTCCGAAACGCTCGACCACGGAGATTCACCACGAGGCCGCTTCAGCGCAGCCTCGCTGGGGACCCGCCGTACACCAAGTCAGCAACCGGACCTCGAGCGAGGTAGCGCTTTGCCGCAGCAAGATACCGAGGCGCGGCTTTCTCGACGTTTTGGCGGCTGTGCCCGGAACATCCCCATAAGGTTGGAATCACTGGCCGGCGAAGACGGTCATTCTGCGCAGTCCGTCGCGAGTGGGAGGCACTCAAATGGCGACCTCACGGAGCTGGCGAACAAAGGCGGTCGCCACCGCCTTCTTAGGCTCCATCCTCCTCCAAGGGGCATGGTGCCTCACGATTCCGCCGTACCTCGGCAACGACGAAGTGGACCATGCTTATCGAGCGGGGGAGGTGGCGTCAGGGCGCTGGAACCCGCACTTCGTGGCCGCAAGTGAGGGCAGAGGAGGGCTGGTCAATGTGCCTGGAAGTATCGTGGCCGCCGCAGGGCCAGCATGCAGGAGTCTGAAGTACAACGGTCCCGATAACTGCGACCCCGTCGCCGAAGACGCGGACGGCACCGTGACAGTGGCGAGCGCCGCGTCACAATATGAACCGGTCTTCTATTGGATAATTGGCACAGCAGCGAAGCCTTTCTCAGGAGACTCCGCCCTTTTCGTTATGCGCGCGACAACAATCTTCATGTGCTCCGCCTTGATCACTCTTTCAGTCTGGTTAATGTCACTATGGGCAAGGACTTGTTGGCCATTCGTCAGCCTCGTTGTCGCTCTCTCGCCAGTCGCCGTCTATAGCATGTCCATTGCCGCGCCGAATGGGGTGGAGATGGCGGCGGCGATAGCGTTGTGGGCCTGCATGCTTGGACTCGCTCGCGGCGACTTGAATCGCGCGACCAGTCGAACGCTCATCACGGTCGCGCCAATTCCCGCGGTCCTCCTTGCCGCGCTACGTGCCCTCGGGCCACTTTGGCTCTGCGCCATCGCCGCCACAGCCCTGATGTTCATCGGCAGAGACGAGATCACGCGTAAGCTCCGGTTCGGCGCCCGGCGTTTTTACCTTGGTCTTGCTGTCACCACCATGGCGGTCGTGGCGTCCGTGGCGTGGACGGTGTCTGCGAGGACCAACTTCCCCTCCGCGACCACTGATCTCCACCTGTCGTCGCCCCTGTCGGGGATGATCAGGCAACTCCCGCTATGGGCATTACAAACAGTCGCAGCTTTTCCACGACGCCTCGACGCCGCACCCGCCATTGTGTACATAGTGTGGCTGATGCTATTCGGGTCGATTATAACCTATGCCTGGCGGCAAGGAGATCCACGCACAAGGCGGCCCCTGGCAACCACCTTGATTGCAAGCTTCTTGATTCCTGCAGTCGTGACACTAATCACGTACTCACACGTGGGTCCCGCGTGGCAGGGACGTTACGGCCTGCCATACGCGTTCGGCATCGTCCTTCTCGCCGGTTACGGCCTGGACGGAAAGAGGTTTCCGAAACCCGTCCTACTCGCCGCCATACTCGGTGGTTCGTTGATGGTCACGGTGGCCCTAGGAGTGAGCATCGCCGGGGTTGAGGCACTTCTGCGCGATCGGACACCGAATATTGTCGCAGACTCCTTGACGCCATCGGTTTGGATACTAGTCGCGATGGTCAGCGCGGGTGTCGCCGCCTGGGCTCAGGTCGCGCTGCAATTCCTCAAGAAGCCCGAGGGAGCGCCGGATCCATCCATGCGACCACGCGTTGCTTCCCGCGGCGCCAGCTCCGCGCCTGGGCGGCCGAAGGCGTAGAGAAATCTCCGACAAGCTAAGAGTCTGTCCAGACTCCGTCCGCACGCCAAGAACCGATGGACGACGGCAGCGGCCGACTGGTAAGTCAATGTAGAGAACCCCGCTTAGACAAGCGATCAACTGCCGGGGCGCGAGTACTTCTCCCTCCAGTAGACCGCCACCGTTACGGCCAGCATGGCGTAGACGCCGTTCATAGGACCGCCAAGGCCTAGACCACCATTCACCGGCATTGAGAACGAGAACCGCCAGCGGCACAACCCAATATCTATCAGCACGTGCGGCGAATACCGTTATCGCCAGAACCGCTATCGACAGTCCGCCAGATCGCGGCCTGGCCCGCCGCCACTGTGATCGGCGAGGAACCCGATCCACTCCTCTCCAAAGACGTGGTTCGAGTCGCGTAACGAAACAGCCATCATGCCTACGGATCGACCCTGCGGCGGCGGTGGCGATAGCGCGTCGCCACTGCCGGCGGCCAGCCATCCAGGCGAAGTCCTGGCGCGGCCGGGGTGATCTTTGGTCAGAAGCGGGAAGGCCCAGGCGGCCGGGTAGCGCAACCCCATCACGATAGACACGCCGATGAACGCGTAGATGTTGCCGAGCACCAACTCTGGCACCGCCATGAGCAGCCCGGGGACGCGCCACCGCCACGGTGCTTTGCGCAACAACCACCAGTACGCCGAAGCTTCCAGAGACAACCACAGTGCAAGGAAGACGTGCCATGGCAACCACGTCAGCGGACGGACGATCTGGAGGAACAAAGGCGAGTAGAGATACGCATCCATCTCGCCGGGTCCAGCTTGGTAAGGATGCGAGACGTGGCCGGCCAGCCAGTACGCATGCGCGTCCATGCCCACGCCGCCGCCAGGCACGTAGTAAAGGAGAGCGTGGGCTGCGATCAAAGCCATCGCCACCCAAGCACCGAGGACGACTCCCTGACCTGCCGCTTTGCGCAGATCTGAGCGGAGCACGCCTGCCGCGGGCTAGTTGTTGCCGCGGGGGCGCTCGTTGGCGTGAGAACCGCTCGTCTGGCCTGCTTACGCATCTCTTCCATCACAAGGCTGGTGCGGTCCGGCAGAACCGGTCGTCAGCCGCAATCGTCCCAGATCGGACGGGCGCACGTGCCTCAACCGCGAAATGAACGGCCCCTCGCGGCGGCGCTACGCAGACGCGCTGGCCGCGACCCAGCGGTCCAGCACCGCGGCGGCAGCGCCCGAGTCCACCGACTCCCGCGCGCGTGCCAGACCCGCCGCAAGCCGGTCACCGAAACTCCCCGGCTCACGGGCGTGCACGGCCAGCGCCGCCCCGGCGTTGAGCAGGACCGCGTTGCGGACCGGCCCCTTCTCCCCGTGCACCAGGCGCCGCACCACCTCGGCGTTGTAGGCCGCGTCCCGGCCGCGCAGGTCCTCGGCGGTGCCGCCGCCGAGCCCGTGGTCGAAGGGGTCCAGCGTGAACTGCTCGACCTCGCCGTCCTGCACCGCCCACACCTCGGAGGTGGTGGTGATGGTGAGCTCGTCCAGGCCGTCGTTGCCCCGGAACACCCATGCGTCGACCCCACGACGGGCGAACACGCCCGCCATCAACGGCGCCATCCGGGCGTCGGCACAGCCGATGGCCTGCGCCTCCGGCTTGGCGGGGTGCGCCAGTGGCCCGAGGAAGTTGAACGTCGTCCCCACGCCGAGCTGGCTGCGGGCAGCCGCCGCGTGCCGCAGGGCCGGGTGGAACGCCGCGGCGAAGCAGAACGTGATGCCCGCCTCCTCGCCCACGCGGGCCACCGCAGTGGCCGGGAGGTCGAGGCGGATGCCGAGCTGCTCCAGGACGTCGGCGGACCCGGCCTTGGACGAGGCCGAGCGGTTCCCGTGCTTGACCACGGGTGCGCCCGCACCAGCGGCGACGATCGCGGCCATCGTGGAGATGTTGACCGACATGGAACGGTCGCCGCCGGTGCCGACGACATCGAGGACCCGGCCGGTCACCACCAGAGGGGTGGCGTGCTCGTACATCCCCTCCACCAGGCCCTCGAGCTCGTCGATGGTCTCGCCCTTGGCGCGCAGGGCCACCGCGAAGCCCGCGATCTGCACCGGCGTGGCTTCCCCGGCGAGGATCTCGTCCATCGCCCACGCGGTCTGCTCCGACGACAGGTCGGTGCGCGCGATCAGCGAAGTGAGGATCTCGGGCCAGGAGTGCTCGTCGCTCACGGAGTCTCCTCAGGCAGTGGGGCCGGACCGGCGGCGGAGCGCAGGCTCAGCCCGCGGCAGCCACCCGCGGCTGGAGCAGGCGGATCACGGCGTCGGCGAGACTGCAGCGGGTCGATGGGGTGGGACACCGCGGCCTCGGCGCGCGACCAGGTGGCCAGCCAGGCGTCCTGCTGCCGTCCGGTCAGCACCAGGATCGGCGGGCACTGGTAGATCTCGTCCTTGAGCTGCTTGGCGATCCCCATGCCGCCGGCCGGCGCCGCTTCGCCGTCCAGGATGGCGAGGTCGATCTCACCGGTGTCCATCTGCTGGATGACGACCGGCTCGGTGGCCACCTCGACGTACTGCACCGCGGGCAGGTCCGGGTGCGGGCGCTTCCCGAGCGCGAGCATCACCTGGTTGCGGGTGTGGGCGTCGTCGCTGTAGACGAGCACCTTCAGCGGCTGGGCGGAGTGGGCAGCGTCGGTCACGCGGTCGATGCTATCGCGAGGCGACCCGGCTCCTGCCGCAGGTCCGCGTGGCCGTCGCGAAGCGGACAGGTGCGGACAGGTACGGCGCGTGTGGCCAGTGGTTCACGCGTGGCGAGCGACACGCTCTCCCAAAAACGTGGGGGTCGGGGTGCCAGTCCCCGAGGGTTGCCGACATAATGACGCCGTGGCCTCAACAGCATCTGTGATTCCTGCATCCCGTTTGCACGGGCACCACGACCGGCCGAGCATGGTCAGCGTCGGGACGATCGTCTGGCTCTCCAGCGAGCTGATGTTCTTCGCTGCGCTGTTCGCCAGCTACTTCACGATCCGGGCGGTGTCACCGGCGCTGTGGGCGCAGGAGACCGAGAAGCTCAACGTCCCGTTCGCCTCGGTCAACACCACGATCCTGGTGTTGTCGTCGTTGACCTGCCAGCTCGGGGTGTTCGCCGCCGAGCGTGGCCAGGTCGGTCGCACGGGCAGCGTGTTCAACGTCCGCGGGTGGGGGCTGCGGGAGTGGTTCGTGCTGACCTACATCATGGGCGCGGTGTTCGTCTCCGGGCAGGCGACCGAGTACGTCTCGATGTTCCACGACAACGTGACCATCGCCTCCTCGGCGTACGGCTCGGTCTTCTTCCTGACCACCGGCTTCCACGGCATCCACGTCACCGGCGGACTG
Source organism: uncultured Actinomycetota bacterium (assembly GCA_963709685.1). GTDB lineage: Bacteria > Actinomycetota > Actinomycetes > Propionibacteriales > Nocardioidaceae > Nocardioides_B. Next base: position 6,469 of record CAVPXH010000014.1, on the reverse strand, counting down.
ATCGCGTTCCTGCTCGTGCTCGGACGCACGTTCATCGCCAAGAAGTTCACCCACGAGCAGGCGGTCAGCGCCATCGTGGTGTCGTACTACTGGCACTTCGTCGACGTCGTGTGGATCGGTCTGTTCGCCACGATCTACCTGATCCAGTAGCAATCCGCTGTCCTCCCGACCACGAACTTCGAGTAGACCGATCCGAGGAACCTTCGTGCGACTCCTGACCGCTCGACTCTCAGCCAAGCGCCGCAGCCCGTTCGCGGGCGTGGTCGTCGTGCTGCTGGGTCTGCTGCTCACCGGCGGCACCTACGCTCTCCTCTCCCCCGCCAGTGCCGAGACGAGCACCGCTGACCAGGCCACGGTGGCCAAGGGACGCCAGCTGTTCCTGGTCGGCTGCGCCTCCTGCCACGGCCAGAACGGCGAGGGCGTCGTCACCGACCGCGGCACCCAGTACGGCCCGTCGCTGCACGGCGTCGGCGCGGCGGCCGTCGACTTCCAGGTCGGCACCGGCCGGATGCCGCTGGCTCGTCCCGGCACCCAGGCCGAGCGCAAGCCCGTCGTCTACACGCCCGACGAGATCAAGGCTCTCGCCGCCTACGTGGCCTCCCTCGGCCCCGGCCCGGCGATTCCCACCAAGAACCAGTACGACCCCAGCACGATCCCGGCCGACCAGAAGAACGAGGCCATTGCTCGTGGCGGTCAGTTCTTCCTCACCAACTGCACGGCCTGTCACAACTTCGCGGGATCCGGCGGCGCCCTTCCGCAGGGCAAGTTCGCCCCCAACATCCGTAGCGTCTCTGCCAAGCACATCTACGAGGCCCTGATCACCGGTCCGCAGCAGATGCCGGTGTTCTCCGACGGCGTGCTGAAGCCGAGCGAGAAGCGCGACATCATCGCCTACGTCCGCAGTATCAGCGCGGATCCGAAGTACGGCGGCTCCACGCTGGGCTTCCTCGGCCCGGTGTCCGAGGGGCTCTACGCGTGGGTCATCGGAATCGGCGCGGCCGTCGGCTTCGCCGTCTGGATCGCCTCGAACTCCGTGCGCGCAAAGAAGGGAAACAAGGCGTGACCGAGCACAGCGAGCTCACAGCCGCCAAGCCTGCGGCGGACCCGATCCCGGATCCGGGTCTGCATGAGCACACGCCGCGCCCCACCGACGTCGACCACGCGGCCGCCAAGCGCGCCGAGCGTCAGGTCGCGACGATGTTCGGCCTGTCGAGCGTCTTCGCCATCCTGTTCGTCGTCGCCTACTTCGCCTTCGACATCGGGAACAACCCGACCGTCATCTGGGGCCTGGGCGCCTCGAACGTGGCCCTGGGCATCACCTTGGGCCTCGCCCTTCTGCTCATCGGCATCGGCGCGATCCACTGGGCGCGCAAGCTGATGAGCGACGTGGAGATCGTCGAACCGCGACACGCGGTCGCCTCCAGCGAGGACGACCGCGCCGAGGCGCTCGCCGCACTCGAGCTCGGCATCAGCGACTCGGTCATCGGCCGCCGGCCGTTGATCCGCAACTCGCTGCTGGGCGCCCTGGCCACGCTCGGCCTGCCGGCCATCGTGGCGCTGCGTGACCTGGGTCCGCTGCCCGGCGACAAGCTCGAGTACACCGTGTGGAAGAAGGGCATGCGCGTCGTCAACGACGTGGCCGGCACGCCGATCCGCCCCGAGGAGATGGAGATCGGCCAGCTCGTCAACGCCGAGCCGGCAGTCTTCTTCGAGACCAACCCCGACGGCGAGCCCAAGTTCCAGGGCGTCACGCTGCAGCAGGCCAAGGCCAAGGCCGCGGTCATCCTGGTGCGGATGAAGCCCGAGGACATCACCCCGGCGCCGGACCGCAAGAACTGGAGCGTCGGCGGCATCCTGTGCTACTCCAAGATCTGCACCCACGTGGGCTGCCCGATCTCGCTGTGGGAGCAGCAGACGCACCACCTGCTGTGCCCCTGCCACCAGTCCACCTTCGACCTTGCCGACAACGGCAAGGTCATCTTCGGCCCCGCCGCGCGGTCGCTGCCCCAGCTTCCGATCATGGTCGACTCCGAGGGCTACCTGGTCGCCCAGAGCGACTTCACCGAACCGGTCGGCCCGAGCTTCTGGGAACGTGGGTGACATCGATGAGTACCGCTTCCACCAACGGCACCACCGCCGCCAAGGTCAAGAAGTCCAACCCGCTGGGCGGGATGGCGACCTGGGCCGATGACCGCACCGGCATGGCCTCCCTGGCCAAGAAGCAGATCCGCAAGGTATTCCCCGACCACTGGTCGTTCATGCTCGGGGAGATCGCGCTGTGGAGCTTCGTGGTCCTGCTGATCACCGGCGTCTTCCTGACGCTGTGGTTCCACCCCGGCATGGCCGACGTGACCTACAACGGCTCCTACGACCAGCTGCGCGGCATCGAGATGTCGGAGGCGTACGCCTCGACGCTGCACATCTCCTTCGACGTGCGCGGCGGCCTGCTGCTGCGGCAGATGCACCACTGGGCGGCGAACCTCTTCATCGCGGCGATGTTCGTGCACATGATGCGCGTGTTCTTCACCGGCGCCTTCCGCAAGCCGCGCGAGATCAACTGGATGATCGGCGGCCTGCTGCTGATGCTGGGCATCCTGGAGGGCTTCGCCGGCTACTCGCTGCCCGACGACCTGCTGTCCGGCACCGGGCTTCGCATCGCCGACGGTCTGATGAAGTCGATCCCCGTGGTCGGCAGCTACATCTCGTTCTTCGCCTTCGGCGGCGAGTTCCCCGGCGACGCGATCGTGTCCCGCCTGTACGCCGTGCACATCCTGCTCATCCCCGGGCTGCTGCTGGCGCTCATCGGCGCCCACATGATGCTGCTCGTGTACCAAAAGCACACCCAGTGGCCCGGCCCCGGCAAGACCAACGACAACGTCGTCGGCTACCCGATGATGCCGGTCTACGCCGCGAAGGCGGGCGGGTTCTTCTTCATCATCTTCGGCCTCACCGCCCTCATGGGTGGCCTGATGACGATCAACCCGATCTGGATGTACGGCCCCTACGACCCGTCGAAGGTGACCGCCGGCTCCCAGCCCGACTGGTACATGGGTATCGCCGAGGGTCTGCTGCGTTCGATGCCCGGCTGGGAGACGCACGTCGGCGGCTTCACGATCAGCTGGAACGTCTTCATCCCCGGCGCCATCGTTCCGGGCGTGCTGTTCACCGTCTTGCTGCTCTACCCCTTCATCGAGGCCTGGATCACCGGTGACAAGCGGGAGCACCACCTGCTCACCCGTCCGCGCAACACCCCGGTGCGCACCGCCTTCATGGTCGCCATGATGACGCTGTACGGCGTGCTGTGGGCCGAGGGCGGCAACGACATCATCGCGAAGATCTTCAGCGCGAACCTGAACTACATCACCTACACCGCGCGCACCCTCATCTTCGTGGGGCCGGTGGTGGCCTTCATCATCACCCGCCGTTGGTGCATCTCGCTGCAGCGGGCGGACCAGGCGCGGCTGCTGCACGGCTACGAAACCGGCGTGATCATGCGCTCCCCCGAGGGCGCCTACGCCGAGAAGCACCTGCCGATCTCGCATCGACGAGGCCTACGAGCTCACCGCTCGGGAGCGGGACCACATCCTGCCGCCGCCGTCGGAGGAGGACGAGCACGGCGTGGCCAACCGCAAGGTGCGCCTGATGCGCCTTCGGTCGAAGCTCTCGGAGTTCTACTTCAAGGACAACATCCAGAAGCCGACCGCCGAGGAGCTGCGAGAGGCGCAGGAGCACGCCGCGCACGAGCTCGCGATCCAGGAGGACGGGCACCAGCACGTGGCCGGCGACTACACCGGGGACTACGAGCTCGACGGTCAGGCCGCCGACGGTCACCAGTACGACGGCCGGCACACCACCGACGACGAGCAGTTGCGGCAGGCCCACACCGAGGGCGAGGAGCTCCGCAAGCACTGAGCCAGTCCCCTGAGGCTCTTCACGAGGGCGCTGCTGCACGAGCGGCAGCGCCCTCTGCCAATCTCCGGGGCCGAGGGGCACCACCGGGAGGAGACAACCGCGTTCGGCTGAACGTATTCGGCCCGTGTTCAGGCCCGCTGGGCCACTCCCTGTGCGCTGTCACGGCCCGACAACGGACCCGTCGACTCGTCCCCCGTCAGAGGGCCGTGCGCCAGGCTGCGAAGGGCCATCCGACATGCCTGCACGAAGAGGCCCACGAGAATGAGGTTGCGAAGCGCGAGAACGCCGAACGAGAAACCGCTCCAGGCGCTCAGCTCGAGCAATGGCCGGTAGAACGCCGGGTAGAGGACGTTCGTCAAGACGGCCGCGACGCCCAGCGCAACGGTCCACCGCACCAGAGGACCGCGGCTCCGCTCTGCGAGCACGAGCCCTCCCGCGGCCAGCGGAGCCAGCCAGAGCAGGTACTGAGGACTCAGCACACGCCCAAGGATCACGAAGCCCGACACGCTGGCCAGTGACAGCCAGACCAGCGACTCCTTGTCGAGCGGTGCGGGCCGGCGGAGAGCCACCAGCCAAGCCGCCAACAGCGCCGTACCGAGCGCCGCGGTCATCAGTGTCGTCGACAGCAGCAACCCCGGGACACCCGAGCCGTCGATCTCCCAGGAACGGGACGGCGCGAACCACACGCGCGTGCGGGACGGGTCGACGAGGTGCCACACCATTGCCGGAGTGGCGGTCACGGCCTCGATCTGGAGGCCGCGGTCGCGCTGGTAGATCAACGGAGAGAAGAGGCGCGCCCACCCACCCAGAATTACCGTGGCCACCGCCATGACGGCGCCGACTCCGACCAGCGTCAGCAGCGATTGCCAGCGACGCCGGGACGCACCCACGATCGCCGGGACGAGCAGGACCGGCCACAGCTTGACCGCGGTCGCCACGGCCACGGCCACCGCACTACCGCGGCGTTGTCGAGCAGCCAGTAGTAGGGCGAGGGCGACAAGCAGGCCCGGCACCAGGTCGAAGCGCAGATAAGTCATCGCTCCGAGCGCGGGCACCAGCAGCAGCCACGCCATCGGCGCGGCCTTCCGCGGGCTCCAGCGCACAAGGATGGCGGTGAACGCTGCGTCGGTCGCCAGGGCGAGCAGCAGGAACGCCAGGTTGTACGCGCCGGCAGGGCCCGCCGCTCCCCCGGTCAGCACCCACGGAACCGCCACCACCGCCACCGCGGGCAAGGGGTACTCCAACAGCGTGTGCGCGATCCCGGAACTACTCAGAGCGTCGAGACTCTGGCGGTAGTAGTTAACGTCGCTGATCGCATCAGCGGCGTAGGTGAACAGCATCGCCAGTACAAGTACGCGGGTGCCAAACCAGGCGAACGCTGCAGTCCTGCCCCGCATGGTGTCACTTCCTCGCTGAACCTAGGACGGCCAGCCACAAGATAACCGCTAGATACGGGGCAAGAGGCCCGAAACTGGAAACCCTGTCACGGCCTCGTCCCTCAAGTCGGTCGCAGAGGTGCACCACTGCGCGCCTTGATCGAGGCCTAGTGCAGACGGACTAGACGTCGGTGTGAAATTCGCCCGTTCGGCGGAATCCCTATTCGCACATTCCGGCTCCAACCGCGTGAACGGCGCTCTACTGTGAATCAAGAAATTTGGGATTAGCCACGCGACGTCAGGGAGGCCTCGATGGCACTTGCCACCGTCGCCGACGCCTCGGCTGTCGCTGCCCTCCGACCGGTCCGTGCCCAGTTCGCGCGGGTCATCGTTGCCGTCTTCCTCCTCGACACCCTGGCGCTCGCGGCCGCCGTACCTCTGGCGCTGCTGGTGAAGTTCCGCATCGAGAGCCCCACGGCAGGCATCGAGTGGTTCACCGGCTACCCGGTCATCGACTTCGGCTGGCTTGTCCCGCTCTGGCTGGGCGCGCTGGTCGTCCAGGACGCCTACTCCAAGCGCCAGTTCGCGCGCGGCACCGACGAACTGAAGGCCGTGATCAAGGGATCCCTAGCGGCGGCCGCGGTGGCGTCGATGCTGCTCTACCTCGTCAACTACGACATGTCGCGGGGCTTCTACCTCTACACGTTCCTGATCGGCACTGGGCTGCTCCTGCTCGAGCGATGGGCAGTTGGCCGCGTCGTCGGCCGGCTGCGTGCCCACGACCGGCTGATGCACCGGGTCGTTGTGGTGGGCGGCCCCGAGGAGATCAAGAGCCTGCACGCGATTCTCGCCAAGCAGCCGGACCTCGGCTACGAGGTCGTCGGCGCCTGCCTGCCCGCCGGCCGGTACGACGTCCCGGTTCCCGTCCTCGGCATGCCTCAGGACGCCGTCGCGCTCTGCGCCGACCACGGGGCCGACACGTTGCTGGTGGCCGCGGGCGCCGAGACCTGCTGGCGGACCTGCACCGGATCGGTTGGCAGCTCGAGGACACCGACATCGACCTGATTGTCGTTCCAAGCCTCATCGACGTGGCGGGCCCGCGCATCCACATGCGCCCGTGTCCGGCCTCCCGTTCCTGCATGTGGAGCCGCCGCAGGCGGCCAGGGCGATGAAGTGGCGCA
>CAVPXH010000013.1:0-110383 GCA_963709685.1 uncultured Actinomycetota bacterium | reverse complement strand
CTCTCCGGGCGAGACGAGCGGCAGTGGCGCGGTGGCTGCGGGAACGAGCTCACGCAGGGCGATGACGTCGCACTCGCTCGGCAGCCCCTCGAAGGGGCGGGGGATGTACGTCGGGACCGACCCGGACGCGCTGCCGTGGCAGGACTTGTAACGGCGGCCCGAGCCGCACGGGCATGGCTCGCGGGGGCCGACCTCGCCGTTGCGGGGAGCGGACTGCCTGGCTTTGACGCGCGACTTCTTTCCCATGACCCGGAAGCCTACGGGGGCACGAGCATCGCTCCGCGCAGGAGGAGCGCCGCGATCGCGCGGTCAGTCCAGGCCGAGGATCGCGTGCACCGTCGAGCGGGAGCGGCTCTTCTCCGACCACCAGGTGAGCGCGATCGTGTCCACGATCGCCATCCCGCGTCCGGCCAGCGCCGAGGATCCGGCGTGCACCTTGCGCGGCCGGGTGCCGCTGCCGCCGTCGGTGACCGAGATCTGCAGGCCCCGCCGCTCGACCGACCAGGACACCAGGATGGTGCCGTCCGGGAGAGGCTGCGCGTGCCGGATCGAGTTGCCGACCAGCTCCGAGAGCACCAGGCGCGCGTCGTCGACGGTGTCGCGCGGGCCGCCGACCTCCTTCAGCCACTCTTTGAGGTGGGCCCGGGTGAGCGCGACCGACGACGCGGCGAAGGGCACACGCATGGTCACAGGCGCGCGTCCCGCTCGCAGCGAGCTCGTACCCACGATTGGTGACTCCCGGAAACGTTCGGCGGTGGTGCGTCGTAGTCGGTGTTGTCGACGACCTCGATCGTGCCCCGGACCGTGAGCGCGCAAACCCGCTGAACGGTCTCGTGGGTCATCCGGCCGTGTGCGGCGTCCTCCTCTCCTCCAGGTGCGCGAGCGCCATTACCGGCTTGTCGGTGATGACCGCCTCGACGCCGAGCTCCAGGCAGAGCTCGAGATCCTGCTCGTTGTTCACGGTCCACACGTGCATCCGGCGACCGGGCTTCGCCAGGCGCCGCGCCAGCTTGGGGTTCTCCCGCAGCAGCGCGATGCCGGGACCGGCGATCCAGCCGTCGTCACCGAGCAGGTTCTTGGTGACCTGCCAGGAGTACGGATGCTCGATCAGTAATACCACCTCGAGGTCCGGTGCGAGGCGTTTGACCCGGTTGAGCGCGGCCCAGGAGAAGCTCATGATCCGCGCCGGCGAGCCCTTCCCGGCCCAGCCGAGCTCGTCCAGGGTCTCCACCAGCCGCCGCTCGACGAGCCCGGCGTACCGGGTCGGGTGCTTGGTCTCGATGGCCAGGTCAACCGGCCGGTCGTAGTCGGCGGTGGCCTCGAGGAGCCGGCGCAGGGTGAGGACGCGTCGGGTCTCGTGGACCTCACCCGCCCCGTCCTGCTCCGACCCGGGCCAGGGGTTCTTCCACGCGGCGAAGTCGAGCTCGCTGAGCTGGGCGAGGTTCATGGTGGAGACGACCCCGCGGCCGTTCGCCGTACGGTCGATGCGGCGGTCGTGCACGCAGATCAGGTGGCCGTCGGCGGTGAGTCGAACGTCGCACTCCAGCGCGTCGGCACCCTCGTCCAGCGCGGCGAGGTAGGCGCCCAGGGTGTGCTCGGGGTTGCGGTCGCTCGAACCACGGTGGGCGACGACCTGGGGGCGGCCGGCAACGCGGTGCATGACCGACATGGTGACACCTTCGCCCAAGCCATCGGCGACCGGCCGGTGCTCAGCCGCGCTGGGTGCGCAGGAACTTGCCGAAGTGCGGCACCGTGAAGGCGACCGTGCCACGCTCGGAGGAGTAGACCAGGCCCTTCTTGATCAGCCCGTCACGCGCGGGGGAGAGGCTCTGCGGCCGGCGCCCCAGTTCCTTGGCGATGTCGGCGGTGGGAACGGCTCCATCGTCGTGGAACGCCGCGAGGTCGGCCATCGTCCGCATGTAGTCGCGCTCGGCGGGCGTGGCCCGGTCGTAGCGGGCGCCGAAGAAGCCCACGGCCAGCTCGGCCTCCGCCTCGGGGGCGGCCTCCGTCACGTCGCTGACCTGGATCGGGCTCTCCACCGCCGCGTCCCAGGTGACCTTGCCGTAGGCCTGCACGAAGTAGGGGTAGCCGTCAGTGAGCCGGTACAGCTCGTCGAGCGCCTCGGGTGCGTAGTCCACGTCCTCGGTGCTCGCCGGGACCAGCAGCGCCCGGTCGGCCATCGGCCGGGGCAGCCGGTCCACGCTGACGTAGCGGAACAGCCGCTCGGCGTAGGACTTGCTCGCGGCCAGGGCCACCGGCAGGTGCGGCAGGCCCGCGCCCACCATCACCAAGGGCGCGCCCTGCTGGCTCATCTCGTGGCCGGCGCCGCACAGTGCGGCGAGCTCGGCGGTGGGGATGTCCTGCATCTCGTCGATGAAGACGCCGATCCCCACGCCGAGGTCGCGGGCCAGCTCGGCGACGTCGGTGAACAGCTCGATCAGGTCCAGCTCGAGGTCGCCGGAGTCGGCACGGCCCTTGGCGGCGGGGACGTCGACCGGGGGCTGCCACCGGATGCCCTTGCGGTCCTCGTGCCGCGTGCGCTGCGCGAACGACTTCAGCACGCCCGCGACGGCGTCGACCCGGTCGGGGTCGCGGTGCCGGTGCGCCACCTCGCGGACCGCCGCGTGCACCGCCTGGGCCAGCGGCAGACGCACCGACTGGTCCGGCCGGGCCTCGAGCTTGCCGGTCCCCCAGGCACGCTTGACCGCCTGGCTGCGCAAGGCGTTGAGCAGCACCGTCTTGCCCACGCCCCGCAACCCGGAGAGCACCATGGAGCGCTCCGGGCGCCCGGCGGCGACGCGCTCCAGGGTGACCTCGAACTGCGCCAGCTCGCGGTCGCGGCCGGCGAGCTCCGGCGGGCGCTGACCGGCGCCTGGGGCGTAGGGGTTGCGCACGGGATCCACGATGGCAATGTATCCCGTTGTCTAGGAGGATCCCTAGATTTCGCTAGCGAGTCGTAGCGACGGCTATCAACCCGTGCGCTCGTCCTCACCGAGCCCGCTCTGCAACACGGCGCGGTGGTGGTCGTAGCCGGTGCGCAGCCCGCCGCGCAGCACCGACACCAGGTCCGGCACGTCGTCGAGGCTCAGCCGGAAGGTGCCCGCGCACACGCCGTTGCGCCACAGCGAGAGCACCACGGTGTCGGCCTCCGCGTGCCAGGAGACGCGCAGCGCACGTTCGGGCCCCCGGGCGTCGGCGAAGACCTCGCCCGCGGCCGGGAGGGGGGACGCCTGCATGCGGCCATTCTGTCCCCGTCCGTGCCGGTTGTCAGGGAGTTCGGGCACGACACGGCGAGGAGAAAACGGCCCGGACGCCACGGGGCAGCCGCCCTAGACTTGCCGTGTGCCGGAGCTGCCCGAAGTGGAAGGTCTCGCGCTCGACCTCGGCGCCCGTCTCGAGGGTCGGGCGCTGGCCCGCGTGGACGTGGCGGCGATCAGCGCGCTGAAGACCTTCGACCCGCCCGTGAGCGCGCTGGCCGGCGCGTTCGTCGAGGGCGTCACCCGGCACGGCAAGTTCCTCGACATCACCGCCGGCGGGCTGCACCTGGTGCTGCACCTGGCGCGCGGCGGCTGGGTTCGCTGGCGCGACGAGGTACCTGCGCTGCCGCCGCGGCCGAGCAGCAAGTCACCTCTGGCCGCCCGGATCGTCCTCGACGACGGCTCGGGGCTCGACATCACCGAGGCCGGCACGAAGAAGCGACTGGCGCTCTACGTCGTACGCCGCCCCGAGGACGTCCCGGGGATCGCGAGTCTCGGCCCGGACCCGCTCGCCGACGAGTTCACCGTCGAGGTGCTGGGCGCGATCCTGCAGGACGCGGGACGGGCGCAGGTCAAGGGGGTCCTGCGCAGCCAGTCCGTGGTCGCCGGGATCGGCAACGCCTACTCCGACGAGGTCCTGCACGCCGCGCGGATGTCGCCGTTCAAACCGGCCTCGTCGATCACCGGCGAGGACCTGCACACGTTGTACGACGCGATCCGCACCGTCCTGGGCGAGGCGGTCGCGCGCTCGCGCGGCCGGGCGGCGGCGGACCTCAAGGGGGAGAAGAAGAGCAACCTCGCCGTGCACGGCCGCACCGGGCTGCCCTGCCCGGTCTGCGGCGACACCGTGCGCGAGGTGTCCTTCGCCGACTCCTCGCTGCAGTACTGCCCGACCTGCCAGACCGGAGGCAAGCCGCTCGCCGACCGGCGGATGTCGAAGCTGCTGCGGTGAGCGGGCGCCCGCGGCGCTACCCGAACGCCGCGGGCATCGGCACGTCGAGCGCGTCGTCGAGCAGCCGGAGGTACCTCGCCCGCGGCACGGTGACCACGCCCAGCGACGCCAGGTGCGGGGTCTCCCACTGGACGTCGAGCAGCCGGCGGTCGGCGTAGCCGTCACGCAGCAGGTCCACCAGTGCCAGCAGCGCGACCTTCGAGGCGTCCCGGACGCGGTGGAACATCGACTCTCCGGCGAACAGGCCGCCCACCGCGACGCCGTACAGGCCGCCGACCAGCCGCCCGTCCTGCCAGGCCTCGACCGAGTGCGCCCAGCCCAGCTCGTGCAGCCGGGCGTACGCCTCGGCGATCTCCTCGTCGATCCAGCCGCTGTCGCGGGCGGGATCGCCGCAGGCGGCCACCACGTCGGCGAACGCGGTGTCGACGCGCGTCTCCATCTTCCGCGCCGACTGCCGCAGCGACCGGGAGACGCGAAGCCGGTCCAGCGGGAGGATGCCGCGCTCGACCGGCGACCACCACAGCATCCCGTCGGCGCCCACGTCGCCGGGCATCGGGAACAGGCCACGGCGGTACGCGGCCAGCAGCGTGCCCGGCTCCAGGTCGGCGCCCACCGCGACCAGGTCGTCGGCGTGGCTGTCCCACAGATCGGGGAAGACCCAGCCCGTGGCGGGGGGTTCGATCGGCACGTCCCCATCCTCACAGGTGCAGCCCAGCCGCCGGCCCCCTGCCTCCCCGCCCGCCGAGGGGTCACCCACTCCCGCGCGACGCGAGTGTCACGGGAGTCGGCGACCCCTCGGTGGTTTCCGCTCGCTCGGTAGAGTCGAGCCCACACCGCCCTGGCGCAGGAGGACGAATGGGGATCGGCGGCTCGCTCACCAAGCAGCTGGCACCGCACATGCAGAAGCTCGCCCCCGAGCTGACCGCGAACTTCGTGCACCAGGCCCTGCACCGTGCCCTGCACGGTGTCGGCCCCTTGCCGCCGGCCGCCGTCGCCGCGGAGAAGCAGCTGGCCGAGCAGCGAGGGAACGTCGAGCGCGCGGTGCACGAGGTGATCGAGAACCACGTGCGCTACGCCGGCGCGCAGGGCTTCGCCACCAACCTGGGCGGCCTGGTCACCGTGGCCGTGACCATCCCCGCGAACCTCGCCGGACTGGCGATGATCCAGTGCCGCCTCGTGGCCGGCATCGCGCACCTGCGCGGGTACGACGTCGCCGACCCGCGGGTGCGCAACGCGATCCTCACCTGCACCCTCGGTGAGGACACCGTGACCCGGCTGGTCCGCAAGAAGCGGCTGCCGGCGGCCCCGATGGCGCTGGCCACCGCACCCACCCACGACCCGCACCTGGACCGGATCATCGCCGCCGAGGTGACCTCCGAGCTGCTGACCAAGGTGGCCGGCAAGCGTGTGGTCACCACCGTGGGCCGCCGGGTCCCGGTCGTCGGCGGCCTGGTCGGGGCCGGCGCGGACGGGTTCGCGACCTGGCAGGTCGGGCGCTACGCCGACCGGGAGCTGCTGCCGCGCACCAGGCGGTAGCCGCGCAGCGCGAGCCCGGCCGACCGGTGCGACTCCGCGAGTCGGACCAGGCGACGTTTCACGCGAAACCAGGGCGTCCTGGAACGCTCCAGCTCGCCCAGGACGCCCTCGAGCTCGCCACGCAGCTCGTGCTCGACCTGCTGCAGCCGCGAGGCCTCCCGCAGCAGCGCGACGATCGCGTCCGTGGCCGCCCCCGCGACCTGCGTCTGGTCGGCTGCGTCAGGGTCCACGAACGGCGCAGCGGTGGTCGGGTCCGGCAGCAGCTCCTCGAGGTCCCCCACCACGTCGTACCGACGCTCCTCCAGCTCCGCGACCCAGGCGCGCGACAGCTCGGCCGCCCAGTCGCGGGTCTCGGGCGGGACACCCAGCCGGGCGGAGTCGCGCCGGGCCGACAGGGTGCGGTGGGCGAGCAGCTCCCGAACGAACTGCCGGTAGTCGTCCCCGCCGAGCACGCCGTGGTTGACCTGGCTGTTGATGCTGCGCAGCAGCGCGGTCTCGGGCACGCCCAACGACGGGTTGGTCCGATGCGCCTCGGCGTCCGGCAGCCCCGGGTCCAGCCCGAGCACCGCCGCGAACCGGTGCCACAGCAGGTCCCGCGGCGCACCCGGCTTCGGCACGGTCACCAGGTGCACCCGGTCGGGGGGGAGCGTGCCGCCCCACCGGTCCAGCACGTCGGGCACCTCCTGCACCCCCCAGAACCAGGTGGCCAGCTCGCTGCTGCGCCGAGGGTCGCGGATCCGGGCCAGGAAGTCGGCATAGCTCAACACGCGGCGGTGCTTGATGTTCTCCTGCCACTCCGCGGGGATCTGGCGGACGAGGTCGCGGGCGGAGAGCACGATGTGCACCTCGGCGTCCTCACCGAACGACGCGAGCGCCCGGCGCACCTGCGGGCGCGACGCGGTGGCCAGGATCTCGTGGGAGACGATCACCGTGCCCTCGCACGCGCGCACCCGCTCCGCGAGCCGGTCCCACGCGCCGACCGCCTGCTTCTCCAGGCCGCCCCACGGCAGCTCCATGAGGTCCAGGGCAGCCAGGAAGTGCTCGTCGAACCGGTCGGCGGGGTAGGAGATGCCCTGCTCGGCGAGCGCCTCACGGTTGCGGAAGAGCAGGTCCTGGACGAAAGAGGTGCCCGTCTTCGGTGCCCCGACGTGCACCAGGACCTTGCGTCCCACGGTCACTGCGCCTCCTGCCGACGAGGTGCCCGGGCGGCGAGGTCCAGGCAGGCGTCCAGCGCCAGGTCGAGGACCGCGCGGTGCCGGGGACGCGTGCGGCCGGTCCCGGGCCGGGCGGTCACCCCGAGCAGGTCGCCGTGGACAGCGTAGCCGCCTGCGCGCAGCTCCTCGGCCAGGCTCGCGGCGGTTGCGGCGGCCCACTCGCGGTGGCGTCGCGGGAGCGCCGGAGGCACCGACCGGCCCCGGTGCAGCAGCAGCGCCGCGCGGTGGCGGGCGGCGGCGGCCCGGTCCGGCTCGGCGCGCACGCTGAGCACCGGGTTGAGGCGGCGGAGCAGCTCGGTGGCCGCCGGGGAGAGGTCGCGCAGCTCCGGCACGGCGTCGCGGCCGCGCACGCCGAGCAGGTCGCCGACGGTACGGCGGACCGCGACCTGCTCGCTCGCCACGACCACGTGCACGTGCCCGGGGCCCACCCGGGCTGCCCACCGGCGCGCGAGCGACGGCAGCCGGAGCGCGGGAGGCAGGTCGCCACTGCGCGCCCACCGCCCCACGAACGCCTCCCACCGCACCGGCGCGCCGCGCTGCACCCGGGCGGTCCAGATCTGGGCAAGGTGCGCCTCGAACGGCGCGGCCAGCAGCACCACCTCCGGGCGGCGCCCACCCTCGACGTGACCCCCCGCGGCCAGCCAGGCCCGCACGTCGGCGGTGGACACCGGGGCACCGAGCAGCCGGAACGCCCGGGACCACGGGCGGCGGCGTGGACGCCGGCGTGGAGGCCCCGACGTCGGCCCGAGGAGCGGCCCGGTCGGGGTCTCCGTCAGCGGCCCGCCCAGCAGGAGCTCGGCCAGCACCCCGGTCGCGACACGGACCAGCTCCGCGGCGGGGACATCGGCGGGGTCGGTCGGCGGCGCCCCGGGTCGTGGTGGCTCCGCGTGGCCGGGTGGCGCGTCGCCGTACCAGGGAAGTGGGAGCTGCGGCAGGCCGCGCCCGGGTCCGCTGCGGCCGAAGACCACGTCGGCCAGCCCGGTGAAGGCCCCGACGGGCAGCGCGCTGCGGCCCGCCAGCCGGCGGACCAGCTCGAGCTCGGCGGCCCCGGGCAGCGTCCCGCGGACCGGGGCGGGCTCGTGCGGCTGCCGCACCCACGTGGCCCACGGCGTGCTGCCGCCGCGGCGCAGGTGCTCCACCCACGCCCGGGCGACCTCGGTGAACCCCGTCGGCGTGTCGCTCACTGGCCGCGCAGCCGACGCGCCACCCGGCCCAGCTTCGCGGTGACCTGGTCCTCCGGGTCCGGGCGACGGGCGGCCTCGAGCGTGATCGCCACCAACGCGTCGAGGGCGGCGTCGACCATCGGCCCGCGCCGCGGCCTGTCGGGATCGACCCAGACCTCGTCCTCCGGCGGGGGAACCGGCCGGAGGTCGTCCACGTCGCCCACGACGTCGATCCCGGAGCCGACCACCCACTCGATCCACTCCTCGGCCACCTCGGCCGCCCACCCGAAGGCGCTCGGCGGCAACGTGGCCCGCATCATCTGGTGCCGATGGGCGAGCGTCTCGTGGACCATGACCTGGCGCACCAGGCGGCGGTAGTCGTTCGAGCTCAGCCCGGCCTGCTTGAGCCGGCGGTTGAGCTTGCGCAGCAGGGCGGTCTCGGCGGTACCGATGCTGACGTTGGTCGCCTCGCTCTCCCCGGGCGCCCACGCCGGGTCGATACCGAACGCCTGGCAGTAGCGCTGCCACAGCAGGTCATGGGGCGCCCCGCTCTGCGGGACGGTGACCAGGTGCACCTGCTCGGGACGCAGGCCGACGCTCCAGCGGCTGAGCACGTCGGGCAGGCCCTGCACCTTCCAGAACCACATCCGCGAGCGGCTGCGGTCGGCCTCCTGCACCGCGGCGAGGAACCGGGCGAACGACCGGCTGCGCTGGTGCTTGACACCCTCCTGCCACTCGGCCGGGATCTGCCGGGCGAGGTCGCGGGCGGAGTACACCAGGTGCACCTCGCTGCCCTCCAGGTCGGACATCGCGCGCCGGATCTGGGACGGCTTTGCGCCGGCGAGGATCTCGTGGGAGACGACCACCGTGCCCTGGTGCCGGCGCACCCGGCTCATCAGCGAGTCCCACTCGCCCCGGACGTCCTCGCGCTGGCCGCCCCACGGGATGTCGATCAGGTCGAGCGCCGGCCGGAACTGGCTGGCATGCAGGCCCAGCGGGTAGTGCACCTCGTGCCGGGAGAGCTCGGAGCGGTTGAGCGCGAGCCGGTCCTGCAGGTACGTCGTCCCGGTCTTCGGCGCACCGACGTGCAGGTAGACGACACGGCTCATGCGCCGATTCTGCCCTATCCCGGAAGGCTCACCCGGCCAGGGCCTTGACCACCCGCGAGGGACTCGGCCGGCCGAGGTGACCGGCCATCCAGGTGCTGGTCACGACCAGCTTCTCCAGGTCCACGCCGGTCTCGATGCCCAGGCCGTGCAGCAGCCAGACCAGGTCCTCGGTGGCCAGGTTGCCCGTCGCGCTCTTGGCGTAGGGGCAGCCGCCCAGCCCGCCGGCGGAGGCGTCGAACGTGGTGATCCCGGCGCGCAGGGCGGCCACCGCGTTCGACAGCGCCTGCCCGTAGGTGTCGTGGAAGTGCACCGCGAGCGACTCGTTGGGCAGGCCGGCGTCGTTGAAGGCCTGCAGCAGCGCGGTCACGTGCCCGGCGGTGCCCACGCCGATGGTGTCGCCGAGGGAGAGCTGGGAGGCACCCAGGTCGAACAGTCGCTTGCCGACCGTGACGACCTGCTCGATCGGCACCTCGCCCTCCCAGGGGTCCCCGAAGCACATCGACACGTAGGCACGCACGTCGAGGCCGGCCTCCCGGGCGCGCACGACCGTCGGCTCGAACATCGCGAACTGCTCGTCGAGGCTGCGATTGAGGTTGCGCTGCGCGAAGGTCTCGGTGGCGCTGCCGAAGATCGCGATGTGGCGCACCCCCTTCTCCAGCGCCCGGTCCAGGCCGCGCTCGTTGGGCACCAGCACCGGCATGGCCAGGCCCGGCTCGCCGAGCAGGTCGATGAGGTCGGCGGCGTCGGCGAGCTGAGGCACCCACCGCGGATGCACGAAGCTGGTGCTCTCGATCACCGGCAGGCCCGCGTCGGCGAGCCGGGTGATGAACTCGGCCTTGGTGTGCGTGGGGATCACGGTCTGCTCGTTCTGCAGGCCGTCGCGCGCACCGACCTCGTAGATCGTCACGCGCTCGGGGAGCGTCGGGTCCTGGACCACCTGCGGGCTGCGCATCCTCATCCTCCTCCTTGGCTTCACGGCTGACGTCATACGGTGTGGCCGCCCCGGCGCGCGGACCGTATGACGTCCGCCGGGACGTCATACGAAGCGGTCGCTCCCGCGGCCGGGGTGTATGACGCTACGCGGGGTCGACGACGAACAGGGGGGCGCCGAGCGCGACCTGGTCGCCGACGGCCGCGCGGACCGCGGTCACGGTCCCGGCCACCGGCGCCTTGAGCGAGAGCTCCATCTTCATCGCCTCCATCACCCCGAGCACGTCACCCTCCGCCACGACGGCGCCCTCCTCGACCGCCACGGTCAGCACCGTCCCGGGCATCGGCGCCTCGACGCTGCCGTCCGAGGTCGCGGCGTGCGCGCCCGGGCCGAACGCGTCGGGCCGGCCGAAGCCGAACGTGTGGCCGAGGTGCGCCACGTCGACGCGGTGCGCTCCGATCCGGACCGTCGCCTCGTGCACCCGGTCGTCGATCTCCAGGCGCAGCACCCCGGCGTCGGACGCGATCGGGTGCACGGCCCAGGTCCGCTCCTGCCCGTCGTGGGTCGTCGCGACCTCCTGCCGACCGACGCCGAAGAGCCGCTGCTCGCCGTCGACGACGAGCTCGACCGGGGTCCGCGCCGCCGGGCCGGCCAGCCGCCACCCGTCGCCGGTGCCGAACGGGGTGGCGTCCTGCGCCTGGTGGGTGGCCAGTGCCCAGGCCGCCAGCACCGCGGCCTGCTCCTGCCCCTCCGGCCGCAGGGCGTCGGGGTGGGTGTCGAGCCAGGCGGTGTGCACCTCGTGGTCGCGGAACGCCTCCGAGGCGGCCAGCGCGCGCAGGAACCCCAGGTTGGTGGTCAAGCCGACGATCGCGGTGTCGTCGAGGGCGTCGACGAGCGCCCGGCGGGCGGTCTCGCGGTCGGGACCGTGGACGATCACCTTGCCGAGCATCGGGTCGTACGACGTGCTCACCACCTGCCCCGACTCCAGCGCCGCGTCCACGCGGGCCCGCGGGGACCAGCGGACCGACTCGGCCACCCCCGCCTGCGGCAGGAAGCCGGCGAAGGCGTCCTCGGCGTAGACCCGCGCCTCGAAGGCGTGGCCGGTGCAGGCCACCTCGTCCTGGGTGAACGGCAGCGGCTCGCCGGCAGCGACGCGCAGCTGCAGCTGCACCAGGTCCAGGGCTTCCCCGTTGGTCGACACCGTGAGCTCGGTCACCGGGTGCTCGACCTGCAGCCGGGTGTTCATCTCCAGGAAGAAGACGTCCTTCCCCGCGACGAGGAACTCCACGGTGCCGGCGTTGGTGTAGCCGACCTCCCGCGCCAGCGCGACCGCGGACTCGGTGAGCACCTGGCGGACCTGCGGGGTGATGGTCGGCGCCGGAGCCTCCTCGATCACCTTCTGGTGCCGGCGCTGCGCGGAGCAGTCGCGCTCGAACAGGTGCACCACGTGGCCGTGGTGGTCGGCGAGCACCTGCACCTCGACGTGCCGGCCGTGCTCGACGTACCGCTCGACCAGCAGGGTGTCGTCGCCGAACGCGCTCTTCGCCTCGCGCCGCGCCGCGGCCAGCGCGTCGGGCAGCTCCTCGGGGGTTCGCACGATCCGCATGCCCTTGCCGCCGCCACCGGCCGCGGCCTTCACCAGCAGCGGGTAGGGCACGTGCGCCTCGGAGGTCGAGCCTGTCGTGACTCCCTCCGACGTGAGCTCGGCCGACGGGACCACCGGGACGCCGGCCGCGATCGCGATCTCGCGGGCGACGTCCTTGCGGCCCATCGTGTCGATGACCTCGGCCGGCGGGCCGACGAAGGTCAGCCCCGCCTCGGTGACGGCCTTGGCGAAGGCCGCGCGCTCGGACAGGAAGCCGTAGCCGGGGTGGACCGCGTCCGCGCCGGTGCGGCGGGCGGCCTCCAGGATCGCGTCGATGTGCAGGTAGGACTCGGTCGCTGGGGTCGGGCCGATGCGCACCGCGACGTCGGCGGCGCGCACGTGCGGCGCCTCCCGGTCGGCGTCGGAGTAGACCGCGACGGTGCGGATTCCGAGCTCGCGGGCGCCGCGGATGATGCGCAGCGCGATCTCGCCGCGGTTGGCGATGAGCAGGGTGGAGATCACTGGTTGTCCCTTCTCGCTCTCCGGAGGTCTCGAGCCCTTCGAGACGCTCGCTGCGTTCGCTCCTCAGGAACCAACGTCGCTTCGCTCCTCCTCGACCACCACGCCACTCACATCCGGAAGACGCCGTACGACGGCTCGGGGATCGGCGCGTGGGCGGCGGCGGCGAGGCCCATGCCGAGCACCCGTCGGGTGTCGACCGGGTCGATGACGCCGTCGTCCCACAGCCGGGCGGTGGAGTAGTACGGCGAGCCCTGGTGCTCGTACTGGTCGCGGATCGGCGCCTTGAAGGCCTCCTCGTCCGCAGCGCTCCAGTCGTCCCCCCGCGCTTCCAGGCCGTCGCGGCGCACCGTGGCGAGCACCGAGGCGGCCTGCTCCCCGCCCATCACCGAGATGCGGGCGTTCGGCCACATCCACAGGAACCGCGGGTCGTAGGCGCGCCCGCACATGCCGTAGTTCCCGGCCCCGAACGACCCTCCGATCACCACGGTGAACTTCGGCACCACCGAGCAGGCGACCGCGGTGACCAGCTTGGCGCCGTCGCGGGCGATGCCGCCGTTCTCGTACTCCCGGCCGACCATGAACCCGGTGATGTTCTGCAGGAACACCAGCGGGATGCCGCGCTGGTTGCACAGCTCGATGAAGTGTGCGCCCTTGAGCGACGACTCGCTGAACAGGATGCCGTTGTTGGCCACGATGCCGACCGGGTAGCCCCAGATCCGCGCGAACCCGCACACCAGCGTCTCACCGTAGAGCGCCTTGAACTCGTGGAACCGGCTGGCGTCCACGACCCGGCGAATCACCTCGCGCACGTCGTACGGCGTGCGCGAGTCGGTCGGCACCACGTCGTACAGGCCCTCGGGGTCCTCCGCCGGCTCCTCGACCTCGTGCTGGGTGAGCCCCGCCCCTCCCCGTTGAGGCGCGCGTGTTGCACCGTCGAGGCGCGCGTGTTGGCGCTCGAAGGTGCCCACGATCGACCGCACGATCGCCAGCGCGTGCGCGTCGTCCTCGGCGAGGTGGTCCACCACGCCCGACTTGCGGGCGTGCACGTCGCCGCCGCCGAGGTCCTCGGCGCTCACCACCTCACCGGTCGCGGCCTTCACCAGCGGCGGGCCGCCGAGGAAGATCGTGCCCTGCTCCTTGACGATCACGGTCTCGTCGGACATCGCCGGAACGTACGCCCCGCCGGCGGTGCACGACCCCATCACCGCGGCGACCTGCGGGACGCCGCGCGCCGAGAGGTTGGCCTGGTTGAAGAAGATCCGGCCGAAGTGCTCCTTGTCCGGGAACACCTCGTCCTGCATCGGCAGGAACGCGCCCCCGGAGTCGACCAGGTAGACGCACGGCAGCCGGTTGGCGCGGGCCACCTCCTGCGCGCGCAGATGCTTCTTGACCGTCATCGGGTAGTAGGTGCCGCCCTTGACGGTGGCGTCGTTGGCCACCACGACGCACTCGCGGCCCGACACCCGCCCGATGCCGGTCACGATCCCGGCCGAGGGTACGGCGTCGTCGTACATGCCGTACGCCGCCAGCGGGCTGAGCTCGAGGAACGGGCTGCCGGGGTCCAGCAACCGGTCCACCCGGTCGCGGACCAGCAGCTTGCCGCGGTCGAGGTGCTTGGCCCGCGCCGACTCCGACCCGCCCCGGCGGACCTTCTCGAGCCGCTCGCGCAGCCCCTCGGTGAGCGCCCGCATGTCGTTGCGACTGTCCGTCACTCTGACCCTCCGATGTTAACGATCGTTAACTGCGCATGCTAGCGCAGGAGGGACGGCCCGCCCAGTGCCCCGGTGGCCGCGAGTGGTCAGAAGATCGGCTCGGCGCCGCCGCGGAGCCGAATTCGTGACCACCCGCGAGGCTCAGCCGCCGTGGACGAGGCGGCCACCGGCGTAGGTCCGCACCACCGACGCGGCGGCGATCTCGTCCAGCGGCCGCGCGAACAGGTCCCGGTCCAGCACTGCGAGGTCGGCGCGCGCCCCGATCTGCACCGAGCCGGCGTCGGCCTGGTGGTTCACGAACGCGGCGTTGCTGGTGTAGGCCACCAGCGCCTGCTCCAGGGAGAGGCCCTGCTCGGGGCAGAGGGCGCTCGGCGGCTCCCCGCTCTCGACGTACTGGCGACGGTTGACCAGCACGTGCACGGCCTCGAGCGGGTTCGGCGGATTGACCGGCCAGTCACTGCCGCCGGCGTAGTCGGCGCCGAAGGAGACGATGTCGGCGAACGGGTAGTGCCAGCCGACCCGTTCCGCGTCGAGGTGGGGCAGCACCATCTGCACCGCGGGGGTGCCGATGCGCGCCCACATGCCCTCGAGGTTCGCGACCACGCCGAGCCGGCGGAACCGGCCGCGGTCCTCGGGGCGGACCAGCTGCAGGTGCGCGATCTGGTGCCGGTGGTCGTTCATCCCGTGCGCCAGGCGCGCCTGCGCCACCGCGTCGAGCGCATCGTGCACCGCCCGGTCGCCGATCGCGTGGAAGTGGCACTGGAACCCTTCGGCGTCCAGCGCGGTGACCGCCTCGGCCAGCTGCCGCGGGTCCATGAACGCCAGGCCGTGGTCACCGCAGGGACAGCCGTGCAGGTCGTCGTACGCCTCGGTCACCGCCGCGGTGAACGACTCGGAGATGCCGTCGACCATGATCTTCGCGGCGCCGGCGTCGAGCCCCGCGGCGCGCAGCCGGTCGCGCTCGGCGCGCAGCTCCTCGAGCTGCTCGACACCGCGGTGCCGGTCCCAGAACTGCGCCGCACGCACCCGCATGGTCAGCATGCCGCGCTCGAGGATGTCGAGGTAGGCCTGGGTCGGGTCGTCGATTCCGGCGTAGCCCCCGATCAGTGCGTCGTACCAGCCGGTGATCCCCCACCCGTGCAGGTACTCCTGCGCCTCGAGCATCGCGGCGTAGTAGTCCTCGCGCGTGGTGGTCACGTGCCGCTGGACCAGCGCCATCGCGGCCTCCCGGACCGTGCCTAGGGGAGAGCCGTGCGCGTCGCGCTCGAACCAGCCGTCGGACGGGTCGGGCGTGTCGGCGGTGATGCCGGCGACCTCGAGCGCCTTGGAGTTCACCCACGCGTCGTGGTGGTCGCTGCTGGGGATGAACGCCGGCCGGTCCGGCAGCACCGTGTCGAGCATCTGCGCGGTCGGCCCCTGCGGGCCGAAGGCGTCCAGCGACCAGCCGCCGCCGCGGAACCACCCGGTGTCGGGGTGCTCCTCCGCGTGCCGCCGGATCGAGTCGAGGTACTCCTCGGCCGTGCTCAGGCCGGTCATCTCGCAGCGCAGCCGCTCCAGGCCGCCGACCATCGGGTGCATGTGCGCGTCCTGGAAGCCGGGGACCAGCAGGCCGCCGTCGAGGTCCACCTCCTCGGTGCCGGACGGTACGGCGGACCGCAGCTCCTGCTCGTCACCGACCGCGACGATCCGGCCCTCGTCCACCGCGACCGCGGCCCGGGGCACGTAGCGGCGGCCGTCGAACACGGGTCCGTTGAGGAAGAGCAGCATGCCCGGCGTGGTACCCCGACCGCTGAGGGCTACCCCTTGCCGACGATCTCCACGGCGTCCTGCAGCGCGGCGAGGACCAGCAGGGCCGCGTCCGGACGGGCGTTGTGGCCCATCAGGCCGATCCGCCACACCGACGAGGCGTACTGCCCCACGCCCGCGCCGATCTCCAGGTTGTGCCGCTCCAGCAACACCCGCCGCACGGCCGCGGAGTCCACCCCGTCGGGCACCTTGACCGTGGTCAGCTCGGGCAGCCGGTACCCCTCGGCGGCGAACAGCTCCAGGCCCATCTCCCGCAGGCCGTCGTGGAGGATCTTGCCGGCGGCCTCGTGGCGGGCCCACACGTTGGCCAGGCCCTCCTCGAGGATGCGGCCGAGCGCAGCGTGCAGGCTGGCGACCATCGCGGTCGGCGCGGTGTGGTGGTAGGTGCGCCCGCCCTTGCCCTCGGCCTCGCCGACGTAGCCGCCGAGCAGGCCGAGGTCGAGGTACCACGACTGCGGCTTCTCGTTGCGGCGGGCGAAGGCCCGCTCGTTGATCGTGAACGGCGCCAGCCCGGGGGCCACCCCGAGGCACTTCTGGGTGCCGGCGTAGCCGAGGTCGACGCCCCAGTCGTCCGCGCACAGCTCGATCCCGCCGATGGAGGTCACCGCGTCCGCGAGCAGCAGGGCGTCTCCCTTGATCTCGCCGAGCGCGGCGAGGTCGGAGCGGACGCCGGTCGAGGTCTCGGCGTGGACGGCCGCGATGATCTTCGGGTTCGGGTGCGCCTCGGCCACTCGCTGCGGGTCGACGGGCGTGCCCCACTCGTGCTCGACGGGCACCACCTCGGCGCCGCACCGGGCCGCGACGTCGCACATGCGCTGCCCGAACAGCCCGTTGACCGCGACCACGACGACGTCACCGGGGGTGACGGTGTTGACGAAGGCCGCCTCCATGCCGGCCGAGCCGGTCGCCGAGAGCGGCAGCGTGCGGCGGTTCGCCGTACCCCAGACCTCACGGAGCCGGTCGCAGGTCTCGTCCATGATCCGCAGGAACTCGGGGTCGAGGTGCCCGAGCAGCGGCAGGCCGAGCGCGGCGGTCGCCTCCGGGTAGGTGTTGGACGGGCCGGGACCGAAGAGGTGGCGTTCGGGGATGGCAGTCATGCTCCCGAACCTACCGACTCACAAGACGGCGCCCGGATTGAGGATGCCGTCGGGGTCCAGGGCGTCCTTGATCCGGCGGCTCAGCGCCATCACGTCGGCGCCGAGCTGGTCGGGCAGCGCCGCCTTCTTGGTGCGGCCCACCCCGTGCTCGCCGGTGATGGTGCCGCCGAGCCGGATCGCGGCCTGCATCACCTCGCCGAACGCCTCGCGCGCCCGCTGCTCGCTGGCCGGGTCGGCGGCGTCGTAGACGATGATGGGGTGGGTGTTGCCATCCCCGGCGTGCGCCACGGTCGGGATCTGCACGTCGTACTTCTCGGCGATCGCGCCGATCGCGGCCAGCAGCTCGGGCAGCAGCGGGATGGGGGCGCCGACGTCCTCGAGCAGCAGCGCACCGCGCGCCTCGATGGCGGGGAACGCGATCCGTCGGGCCTCGACGAACATCTCGCCCTCGTCCATGTCGTCGGTGACGAACACCTCCCCGGCGCCGGCGGCCTCGCAGGCGGCGCGCACCGTCGCCACCTCGGCGCTGCGGGCCGCGCCCGGCGCGTCGGACTGCGCGATGAGCAGCGCACCGGTGCTCCGGTCCAGGCCCATCGGCTTGTAGTCCTCGACCGCGTTGATCGAGGGCGAGTCCATGAGCTCCAGCATCGAGGGGCGCAGCCCGGTGCGGATCGCGACCACCGCGCGCGCCGCGTCGTCGACGGTGGGGAACGAGGCCACCATCGTCGAGCGCGGGGCCTGGGCCGGGACCAGGCGCAGGATCGCCCGGGTGACGATCCCGAGCGTGCCCTCGCTGCCCACGAACAGCTTGAGCAGGCTGAGCCCCGCGACGTCCTTGATCCGCTTGCCGCCGAGGGTGATCAGGGTGCCGTCCGCGAGCACCACGTCCAGGCCGAGGACGTAGTCGGTGGTCACGCCGTACTTCACGCAGCACAGTCCGCCGGCGTTGGTGGCCACGTTGCCGCCGATCGAGCAGATCTCGTACGACGAGGGGTCCGGCGGGTACCACAGGCCGTGCTCGGCGGCGGCCGCCTTCACCTCCGCGTTGAAGGCCCCCGGCTCGACCACCGCGACCTGGCAGTCGGTGTCGATCTGGATCGCGCGCATCCGCTCCAGGGACAGCACGATCCCGGCGTCCACGGCGCTCGAACCCCCGGACAGGCCGCTGCCGGCACCGCGGGGTACGACGGGCACCCGGTGCCTGGCCGCCCACCGGACCGCCTCCTGCACCTGGCCGGCGTCCTCGGCGCGCACCACGGCCGCAGGCGTGCCGGCACCCTTCTCCCGGGACCAGTCGTAGCGGTACTTCTCCATCGCGTCCGGGTCGGTGAGCACCGTGCCCTCGGGGAGCGCGCGGGTCAGCTCCTGCAGCGTCGTGGCGTCCATGGGGCCTAGCCAACCACCCCCGACGCGGATCCGTCTGCGCCGGCGCGGCAAACCGGGCCCCCGTCCGGCCGCGCGGCTGCCGGATCAACACGGTCCCGTGGTAATCCGGCGCTCCCCACGGTGAAATCACCACGGGGAGCGCCGGTTCTGCGTGGGGAGCACCCGCACCGTTCGGTGAACGATCGTTAACGACGGCGTCTACGCTGGAAGCATGACCGCCACCCGGCGCGAGCAGATCCTCTCCACGGCCGCCGAGCTGTTCGCCGAGCGCGGCTTCCACGGAGTCTCGGTCGCCGATCTCGGCCAGGCGTGCGGCATCTCCGGGCCCGCGCTCTACCGGCACTTCGCCTCCAAGGACGCGATGCTGGCCGAGATGCTGGTCGCGATCAGCGAGGAGCTGCTGTCCGTGGGGCAGGCACGGGTGGCCGACGCCGCGGACCCGCGCGAGGCGCTGCACGCCCTCGTGGACTGGCACGTCGAGTTCGCCGTGCACAACAGGCCGTTGATCGTGGTGCAGGACCGGGACTGGTCCTCGCTGCCCGACGACGCCCGCGAGCAGGTGCGCCGGTTGCAGCGGGCGTACGTCGAGCTGTGGGTCGCCCAGCTGCGGGCCGTGCACCCGGGCCTGTCGGCGCGGCAGGCGCGGGCGATGGCGCACGCGACCTTCGGGCTGATCAACTCCACCCCGCACAGCGCGATGCTCTCCGAACCCCAGATGCGGCGCATCCTCGAGGAGATGGCGCTGCGCGCCCTCGACGTGGCGTGAGGCGGTCCCCGGCGCTGGCTAGGCTCGCCGGCATGAGCGTCTTCGACATCGCCCTCGCCCGCCTCGACGGGACTCCCGCCACCCTCGGTGAGATCGCCGGCCGGCAGCCGGTGCTGCTGGTCAACGTCGCCTCCCGCTGCGGCCTGACCCCGCAGTACTCCGCCCTCGAGGAGCTCCACGAGAAGTACTCACCGCGCGGCTTCAGCGTGGTGGGGGTGCCGTGCAACCAGTTCGGGGAGCAGGAGCCCGGCTCGCCCGACGAGATCGCCGAGTTCTGCTCGACGTCGTACGGCGTGACGTTCCCGCTCACCGAGAAGACCGAGGTGAACGGCGAGCACCGCCACCCGGTGTACGACGCGCTCGTGGACGTCCCGGACGAGCAGGGCCGCAGCGGCGACCTGAGCTGGAACTTCGAGAAGTTCGTGCTCGACGGGGAGGGGCGTCCCGTGGCCCGGTTCTCGCCCGGCGTGGTGCCCAACGACCCGCTGGTGATCGAGGCGGTGGAGAAGGTCCTCACCTGACGCGGTCCCCGGCGTGCCGGACGTCACGGACCGCGCGGTCCGTAATCAGGTGACGACCACCGTGAGCCCTACCTAAACTTCACCGGTGACCTCTACCTCCGCCGCGCCCCCGTCGGACAAGCTCGACGCCCGGGTGCTCACCGTCGCCGGCGTCGTCGTCCTCGGCGCGATCATGTCGATCCTCGACATCACCGTCGTCAGCGTCGCGCAGCCGACCTTCCAGCAGACGTTCAGCTCCTCACCGGCGCAGGTGGCGTGGACGATGACCGGCTACACGCTCGCGCTGGCCACGGTGATTCCGCTCACCGGCTGGGCCGCGGACCGCTTCGGCACCAAGCGGCTCTACATGCTCGCCGTCGGACTCTTCACCGCCGGGTCCGCGCTGTGCGCGACGGCGAACAGCATCGAGATGCTCACCGCGTTCCGGGTGCTGCAGGGCCTCGGCGGCGGCATGCTCATGCCGCTGGGCATGACGATCATGACCCGCGCCGCCGGCCCGGAACGCATCGGCCGGGTGATGGCGGTGCTGGGCGTGCCGATGCTCCTGGGCCCGATCTTCGGCCCGATCCTCGGCGGCTGGCTGATCGACGCGGCGTCCTGGCACTGGATCTTCCTGATCAACCTCCCGATCGGGGTCATGGCGCTGGTCTACGCGTGGTTCGCGCTCGACAAGGACGCCCCCACGCCGTCGGAGACCTTCGACTTCGTGGGCATGCTGCTGCTGTCCCCCGGCCTGGCGCTGTTCCTCTACGGCGTCTCCTCGATCCCCGAGGCCGGCACCGTCGCAGCCACCAAGGTGCTGGCGCCCGGACTGGTCGGGATCGCGTTCGTGGTCGGCTTCGTGCTGCGCGAGCTGTTCCGCGCCCCGGAGCACCCGCTGATCGACCTGCACCTGTTCCGCAACCGAGCGCTGAGCGTGGCCGTGGTGGCCATGTCGCTGTTCGCGATCGCGTTCTTCGGCGCCAGCCTGCTGTTCCCGTCGTACTTCCTGCAGGTGCGTGGCGAGAGCACCCTGGACGCGGGCCTGCTGCTGGCGCCGCAGGGCCTCGGTGCCATGCTCACCATGCCGGTGGCCGGTGTGCTCACCGACAAGATCGGCCCCGGCAAGATCGTGCTGAGCGGCATCGCCGTGATCGTGGTCGGCATGGCAATGTTTACCCAGGTCGCCGTCGACCCGTCCGCGGTGCAGCTGTCCGCGGCCGGTGCGCAGGTCAACGACCCGTCGTACGCCTTCCTGCTGGGCGCACTGTTCGTGATGGGGCTGGGCATGGGCGCCACGATGATGCCGATCATGACCTCGGCCCTGCAGACGCTGACCTCGCACCAGGTGGCGCGGGGGTCGACGCTGATGAACATCACCCAGCAGGTCGCCGCCTCGATCGGCACCGCGCTGTTCTCGGTGATCCTGACCAACGGGTTCAACGCCAGCGCCGCCGTCGGACAGCTGCGCGCGGCCCTCGACAGCGCCCAGGGTATGGCCTCCCTCAAGGACCCGAGAATCATCCCCCAGGCGCTGGCCGACATGTCGCACTCCTTCAGCACCGCGTTCCTGGTCGGCACGGTGCTGGTCGCGGCATGCCTGGTGCCGGCGTTCCTGCTGCCCCGGCGCAAGCCGGCGGCCACCGTGTCCCAGGGCGAGCCCGAGGCCGCGCCAATGCTGATGCACTGACCCGCCGCCGGTTTAACCGGGTATGCCGCGAAGCTGTCGCCTCCCACGTGAAACCGCGCGTGGGGGGCGACAGTTTCGTATGGGGAGTGGGTGCGACGCCCGGGCGCGCCGCCGTACGACGGGCCACGACCGGTCCCCAGCCGCCGCGGGTGACCAGCTGTCCCCAGGAGGCCGACTCCCACGGCGGGAGCGGCCGCCCCGACGTGATCCTCGCGTCATGGACAGGCTCCGCACGCTCGCCGCGACCCGCGGGTTCTTCACCCGCCCCGAAGCCCTCGCCGAGGGACACGACGACAGGAGCATCCGCCGTGCCCTGCGCGCCCGGTTGTGGGTCCGGGTCCGGTGCGGCGCCTACACCTTCAGCGACCTGTGGGCAGCGCTCGACGAGGCGGAGCGCCACCTGGTGAGGTCCCACGCCGCCGTGCACCGCCTCGGCCCGTCGGTGGCGCTGAGCCACACCTCCGCGGCGCTCGACCACGGGCTGAGTTTGTACCAGCCCGACCTCTCCGTGGTCCACGTGACGCGGCTCGACGGTGGCGCCGGACGGCTCCAGTCCGGCGTCCAGCACCACGAGGGTTTCTGCGCTCCCGACGACCTCGTCGAGGTGCACGGCCACCTGGTCGTGGCGGCGTGGCGCGCCGCGCTCGAGACGGCAGCCCTCGGCCGCGGCGGTGCGGCACTGACCGTCCTGGACTCGTTCCTCCACCGGGGCGGTTCCCGCGAAGAGCTCGAGGCCGGCTACCAAGTCTTGGAGCACTGGCCGTTCTCGCAGGGCCTGCACATCCCGCTCCGGCTCGCCGACGGGCGCGCCGAGTCCGCGGCGGAGTCCCTCAGCCGCCACCTCTTCCACACCCAAGGGCTGCCGATGCCCGACCTGCAGTTCGAGGTGCGCGACACCAGCGGGGACCTGGTGGGCATCACGGACTTCGCCTGGCTCGAACACGGGCTGCTCGGCGAGTTCGACGGCAGGTCGAAGTACGCCCGCTTCCTGCGCCCCGGGGAGGAGCCCGGTGACGCGGTGTTCCGGGAGAAGGTCCGCGAGGACAGGCTCCGTGAGGTCACCGGGTGGCCGATGGTCCGACTGGTGTGGGCCGACCTGGCCCGGCCGGAGGCCACGGCGGCGCGCATCCGTCGGATGCTCGGGCGCCGGGTGGCCTGAGAGCCGCGGCGTTCCCGCGGGGCCGGCGGTCGGCTCGTCGCCCGTCGTACCCGGGTTCGGTCCTGCTTCCCACGCGAAACCGGCACTTCCCACGCGAAGTTCACCGGGGGGAGCGTCAGCTTCGCGACATACCCTGTTAAACGGGCAGCCCCCCGCCCCTACCAGATGCGGACCCGGTCCGCGGGCGCCAGCCAGAGCCCGTCGCCGGGCTTGACGTCGAACGCCGCCACGAACTCGTCGAGGTTGCGCACGATGTTCGCGCGAAACTCCGCCGGGCTGTGCGGGTCGACGGTGAGCAGCTGGAGCATCTGCTCCTTGCGCCGCTTGGTGCGCCACACGTGCGCGTAGTTGAAGAACACCCGCTGTGCGCCGGTGAGGCCGCCGACGACCGGGGCCTCCTTGCCCTCGAGCGAGATCTCGTAGGCCTTCAGCGCGATGGTGATGCCGCCGAGGTCGCCGATGTTCTCACCCACCGTGAGCGCGCCGTTGACGTGCTCGCCCGGCAGCTCACGAGGCTCGAACCCGTCGTACTGGGCGATCAGCTTGTCGGCCCGCTCCTGGAACGCGGCCCGGTCCGCCTCGGTCCACCAGTTCTCCATGTTGCCGCGC
This sequence comes from uncultured Actinomycetota bacterium, assembly GCA_963709685.1. Classification (GTDB taxonomy): domain Bacteria; phylum Actinomycetota; class Actinomycetes; order Propionibacteriales; family Nocardioidaceae; genus Nocardioides_B. Next base: position 87,389 of record CAVPXH010000013.1, on the reverse strand, counting down.
TCGTCGTACTGCGAGCCCTGGTCGTCGAAACCGTGACCGATCTCGTGGCCGATCACCGCGCCGATCCCGCCGTAGTTCTCGGCCGGCTCCGCGTCGGCGTCGAAGAACGGCTTCTGCAGGATCGCCGCCGGGAAGCAGATCTCGTTCATGCCCGGGTTGTAGTAGGCGTTGACCTGCTGCGGCAGCATGAACCACTCGTCCCGGTCCACCGGCGCGCCGATCTTGCGCAGCTCACGGTCGGTCTCGAACGCGGCCGCGGCACGCGCGTTGCCGACCAGGTCGTCGGTGGTGACCTGCAGAGCGGAGTAGTCGCGCCACGTGTCGGGGTAGCCGATCTTGGGCCGGAAGGTCTCGAGCTTGCGGAACGCCCGCTGCTTGGTCTCGTCGGTCATCCAGTCCAGCGCCTCGATGTTGCGCCGGTACGCCTCGAGCAGGTTGTCGACGAGGTCGACCATCATCTCCTTGGCGCGGGGCGGGAAGTGCCGGGCGACGTACTCGGCGCCGACCGCCTCCCCGATCGCACCCTCGACGAAGGCGACGCCGCGCTTCCACCGGGCCCGCAGCTCCGGGGTGCCGTTGAGCGTCTTCCCCCAGAAGTCGAAGTTCTCCGCGACGAACGCCGAGGAGAGGTACGGCGCGGCGGCGCGGATGACGCGCGCGGCGGCCCAGTCCTTCCAGCCGTCGAGCCCGCTGCCCTCCACGGTGCCCGAGAGGTGCTCGAAGTACGACGGCTCGCGGACGACCACCTCGGCGAGCGTCTGCGCGTCCGCGCCGAGGGCCGCAGCCCACGCGTCCCACGCGAAGGCCGGCGCGAGCGTCTTGACCTCGTCGAGGGTCTTCAGGTTGTAGGTCTTGAGCACGTCGCGGGTCGCGGCACGCTCCCAGTGGCCCTGGGCGAGGCGGGTCTCGAGGTCGAGCACCCGCTGGGCGGCGCGCTCGGGCTCGGCCCACCCGGCCAGCGCGAACATCCTGCCCAGGTGCGCGCGGTAGGCGTCGCGGACGTCGGCGAACTTGTCCTCGCGGTAGTACGACTCGTCCGGCAGGCCCAGACCGCCCTGCAGCAGGTTCACGACGTACCTGTCGGAGTCACGGTCGTCGGTGTCGACGTACGCACCGAAGAAGCCGCCACCGCCCTGCCGCTCCAGCGCGCCGACGAAGGCGGCGAGCTCACCGTGGGTGCCGACCGCGGCCAGCCGGTCGAGGTCCCCCCGGATGGGGTCAGCGCCGAGCGCCTCGATCCGCTCCTCGGCCATGAAGCTGGCGTAGAGGTCGCCGATCTTGGCGGCGTTCGACCCCGGCTGCGGTGAGCCGGCCGCGAGCTCCTCGATGATGGCCCGCACCTGTTGCTCGGCCTCGTCGGCAAGGATCGTGAACGGCCCCCAGGCCGAACGGTCGGCCGGGATCTCCGTGGTGTCGAGCCAGCGGCCGTTCACGTGCCCGAAGAGGTCGTCCTGTGGGCGGATGTCGGAGTTCATGCCCGGACGGGCGTCGTCGAGAATCGTCACGCTGGCCACCATAGCCAAGCCCGCTCCACCCGCCCGCCCGCTCACCACGGCCGTGCCAGGATCGGCGCATGAGTGAGCCCACCCCCGTGACCGTGACCGACAACCCCGAGCGGCACCGCTTCGAGGCGGCCGACGACTCCGGGGTGCTGGCCGGGTTCGTGGAGTACGCGCGCCGCGACGGCACCCTCGAGCTCGTCCACACCGAGGTCGACGACGCCTTCCAGGGCCGGGGGGTGGGTGCCGCGCTCGTCCAGGGCGTGCTCGACGAGCTCCGCGGACACGACGCACGCGTCGCCGTCTCGTGCCCCTTCATCAGCACCTGGCTCGAGAAGCACCCCGACTACCAGGACGTCACCGCGCCCTGAGCCGACGCGCGCCCCGCGCGGCTGCCTCAGCGGAAGGTGAGCACGGTCTTCCCGAGCACCTTGCGGTCGGCCATCTCCCGCAGCGCCCGCGAGACCTCGGTGACCGGGTAGACCGCGCCGACCGGCGGACGGATCACCCCCGAGCGCATCATCGGCACCAAGGCGTCCCACTGCTCGCGCATGAATCCCGGCCGGGCCATCGCGTAGGCGCCCCACCCGACCCCGCGCACGTCGATGTTGTTCAGCAGCAGCCGGTTGACCTTCACCTCCGGGATCGACCCGCCGGTGAAGCCGACCACGAGCAGCCGGCCCAGCGGCGCCAAGGAGCGCAGCGAGTCCACCATCAGGTCGCCGCCCACGACGTCCATCACCACGTCGACGCCGACCCCGCCGGTGAGCTCCTTGACCCGGGCAAGGAACCCGTCGACCAGGACCGCCTCGTCCGCCCCGGCTGCACGGGCGGTCTCCGCCTTCTCCTCGGTGGACACCACACCGATCACCCGGGCGCCGTACCCCTTGGCCACCTGGATGGTCGCCGTGCCGACCCCGCCGGCCGCCCCGTGCACGAGCACGGTCTCCCCCTCGCGCAGCCCCGCACGGGTGGCGAGCGCGAACTGTGCGGTCAGGTAGTTCATCGGGATCGCGGCCGCCGCGGTGAAGTCAAGGCCCTCCGGGAGGGGGAAGACCGAGCCCGGGTCCACGGCCACGAGGTCCGCACCGCCGCCGTACGGCAGCACGCAGGCCACCCGGTCCCCGCTCGCGAACCCCGAGCCCTCCGGGGCCGAGCGGACCACCCCGGCGAAGTCGACCCCGAGCTGGAACGGCACCTCGGGCTTGAGCTGGTACTCACCGCGCGTGAGCAGCAGGTCCGGCCAGCTGGTCCCGAGCGCGTGCACCTCGACGAGCACCCTGCCCTGGGTCGCCTCCGGCTCCGGTACGTCGACCACCTCGACGCCGCGCGGACCGACGAGACGAACGACCTGGACTGAGCGCATGGGGTGACTCCTCACCGTCGACGACAACGGCCCGAGTATGCCGCTCGCGCAGCCGGAGCTCGTGGGGACCCGTGCGAGAATGACGCGAACGGCGCCCGGGGGCGCCCGCACCGACCGCACGATCCACCTGGAGCAGCCGAGTGAGCACCCCACCGCATCCAGAGACCGCCGCCGTGTTCCGTGCGCTCGCGGAGGTGGTCTACGCCGAGGACGACTTCGCCGCTGTGCACGAGGCCCTCTGCGCGGCCGCCGGGCAGCTGGTGCCCGGCTGCGACCGGGCCAGCCTGATGCTGCGCGACCGGGGCCGCCTGTCGACGGCTTGCGCCACCGACGACCTCGCCGCCCACGTCGACCGGCTGGAGCGGGAGCTGGGCGAGGGGCCGTGCCTGGACGCCATCGAGGAGGACGGGTCCTATGTCCAGAGCAGCCTGTCGGACGGATCACGCTGGCCTCGGCTGGCCGAACGGGTGCTCGCCGAGACCCCGGTGCGCGGGATGGCCGGGTTCCAGCTGCGGGTGAGCGACACCCGGGTCGGTGCCCTCAACATGTTCGCCGACCGTCCGCACGCCCTCACCGAGGAGTCATTGCACGCGGGGATGATGGTCGCGGCGTTCGCCTCGGTCACCCTCCGTGCAGCCCATGAGCGCGAGGACGCGCGGACGTTGCGTCACGGCCTGGAGAGCAACCGGGAGATCGGCAAGGCCGTCGGGCTGATGATGGCCTTCCACAAGCTGGACGACGCCGCGGCCTTCGGCCTGCTGCGGCGGACCTCGCAGGACATGAACCTCAAGATCGCCGAGGTCGCGCGCCGAGTCGTGCACCACCACAACCAGCGCGAGCCGCGGCGCGAGAGCTGACGGCGGGCGTGCCGGCCCGCCCGCGTGGGTACCCGTTTCCCATGAGCGAGCAGCACGACGAGCATCGTCCGGACGACCAGCCGCCCGACGACCAGGGCCCCGGCATCAGCGACGACCAGCTGCCCGAGGACCTGCGCCCCACGGACGACAACCCGCTGGCGAAGAACCCTGGCGAGGACGACGACGCGGAGCAGGCCACCAGGGCACCCACCGCGGAGCGGCTCGAGGGCGTCCAGGATCCCGGGCCGGCCGGGGGTGCCGCCACCCCGGGCACCTGAGGTCAGCGCAGGCGCGCGGGTCGGTCGAGCATCCGGGCGACGATCCACGCCACCCCGTCGCTGGTCGTCGCCGCGTCGGCCCCCGGCTGCATGACGTGGCTGAGCACCAGGCGCACGATCGCGTCGGTGGCCACGTCGAGCTCGGCTGCGGACAGGCCCACCTCGGGATAGCGGCCGGGGACCCGCGCGGCGATCACCGCCTTGGCCGCCTCGATCAGCGGGGCCGCCTCGGTGGTCAGGAACGGCAGCAGCTCGGTGCTCATCCCCGGCCCGTCGCCGGCGTGCGCCGAGGCGAGCACGGCGTGCAGCAACGGGTTGCCGGCGGCCATCACCAGGGTGCGGTGGGCCGCCGCCCGGATCGCCTCAACGAGGTCGTCGTGGCCCTCGAGCTCCTCGCCGACTGCCGCGAGGAACCGGTCGAGCTCCCGCAGCACCATGGCCTGGCCGAGGGCGGGCTTGGAGCCGAGCTCGTTGTAGACGGTCTGCCGGCTCACCCCCGCCCGGGCGGCCACCTTGCTCATCGTCACACCGGCCCACCCGGCCTCGCAGGTCAGCGCCGCCGCCGCCGCGACCAACCGGTCACGGACAGCGGGAGCCGAAGGGCTCGCGGGTGCGGCGGGCATGCCCCGAGTCTACGGAGCGGTCAGTGCTCCAGCAGCCGCAGCGCCATCACCGGGCAGGACTCGACCGCCGCCCGGACCTCCTCGAGCCGGTCCTCGGGCGGCTCCGGCTCGAGCACGATGACCGGGCCGCCGGCCCCGACCTCGAAGAAGTCCACCGCCATCGTCTGGCACATCCCGAAGCCTTCACAGCTGTCCGGGTCGGCGATGATGCGTGCGCTCACAGGATTCCTCTCCGCAGCTCTCTCGATGGTCGTGCGGCCCGGTCACGGGGCGGGCTCGAAGTCGATCTTGTCCCGCACTCCGCAGTCCGGGCAGAACCAGTCGTCGGGTACGGCGGACCACGGGGTGCCCGGCGCGAAGCCCTCGCGCTCGTCGCCGCGTGCCTCGTCGTACTCGTAGCCGCAGCTCGGGCAGACGTAGACGCTCACGCGGGGACCCCTTCGCGGGCGCGCGCGGTCCGGGCGGTGTTCACGCCGCCTCCGCGGAGGAGCCGGACGCGGGCGCGCCGTATCTCGCCAGCACGTGGGCACGCCGCGGCGGGTGGATGTTGGCGCGGGTGATGTCGCCCTCGAAGTGGGCCAGCACCCGCTTGTCCATCACCCGGCGCCACAGGGGCGGGACCATCGCGAGCAGGATCATCCCGGCGTACCCGGTGGGCAGCACCGGCGACTCCTCGAAGTCGCGCAGGGTCTGGTAGCGACGCGTGGGGTTGGCGTGGTGGTCGCTGTGCCGCTGCAGGTGGTAGAGCAGCACGTTGGTGGCGATGTTGTTGCTGTTCCAGGAGTGGGACGGCAGCACCCGCTCGTAGCGGCCGGTGCCGTCCGGCCCGGTGCGCTGCCGCCGCATCCCGTAGTGCTCGAGGTAGTTGACCACCTCCAGCAGCCCGATGCCGACCGCCGCCTGGATCACCAGGAACGGCAGGATCCCGACGCCGAAGCCGGCGACCAGTGTCCCCCACAGCACCAGCGACATCAGCCAGGAGTTCAGCACGTCGTTCCTGAGTGACCAGTGGCTTCGCCCGCGGCGGGCGAACCGGGGCTTCTCGAGGTTCCACGCGCTGCGCAGCGAGCCCAGCACGGTGCGCGGCAGGAACGCGTAGAGGCTCTCCCCGACGCGGGAGCTGGCCGGGTCCTCCGGCGTGGCGACCCGGACGTGGTGCCCGCGGTTGTGCTCGATGTAGAAGTGCCCGTAGAAGCTCTGCGCGAGCGCGACCTTGGCCAGCCAGCGCTCGTGCGACTCCTTCTTGTGACCGAGCTCGTGCGCGGTGTTGATGCCGATGCCGGCGATCGTGCCGATCGACAGGGCGAGCCCCACCTTGTCGGCCACGGACATCGACTCCCGGCCGAACATCCAGCATGCCCACACCAGGGCGGCGTACTGGATCGGCAGGAAGAGGTAGGTGATCCAGCGGTAGTAGCGGTCGTCCTCCAGCGCCTCGATCACGTCGTCGGGAGGGTTGCTGCGATCCAGGCCCGCGACGAGGTCGATCACCGGCACGACGCCGAACACCACGAGGGGGCCGAGGTACCACGAGATCGTCCAGCCGGTGAGCGCATGCAGTCCCCAGGCACCGAACGCCAGGGAGGGCACCACCAGGCCGAACAGCCAGAGGTACCTCTTCTTGTCCTTCCAGGTCTCGGTGGACCCCGCCGGCACGGTGGCGCCGGACATCCTTGCGTTCAACGTCGCCATGAGCTCTCGCCTCCACTTTACAAATCGCTGTTCGTTGTAAAGTATCAGTCCCGTGGTGCGCTGTGAACCCCCTCAGCGCCGGCGGATAGGCTCCCTGCCATGACCAGCCCCCGGCACGCCAACGACGCCAAGCGCCGCGGCCTCCCGCTCTGGCTGGAGACGGTGCTGCTGCTGGTCGTGGCCCTGGTCGTCTCCGCGGTCATCAAGACGTTCTTCGTCCAGATGTTCTTCGTGCCCTCGGGCTCGATGCGGCCACTGTTCATCGACAACGACCGGATCCTCGTCGAGAAGTGGTCGTACTGGACCGGGTCTGTCCAGCGCGGCGACGTGGTGGTCTTCGACGACCCGGGTGGCCGCTGGCTGGGCGCGGAGGGCGTGCAGCACCTCACCCCCGTGCAGAAGGTCCTCTCCGACATCGGCCTGTACCCGAGCGGCGGCCACCTGGTGAAGCGCGTCATCGGCGTCGGCGGCGACCACGTCAAGTGCTGCGACGCGCAGGGCCGGATCACGGTCAACGGCGTACCGCTGCACGAGAAGAGCTACATCATGCCGGGCGCGAAGCCCTCGGACCGGTCGTTCGACGTGCACGTCCCGCCGGGCCGGCTGTGGGTGATGGGTGACAACCGCTCGAACAGCGCCGACTCGCGCTTCCACCGGGACCTCCCCGGGGGCGGGACCGTCCCCGTCAAGGACGTCGTCGGCAAGGTGTGGGCCATCGTGTGGCCGTTCGACCGGGCCAAGCTGCTGCACCGCCCCGCCACGTTCGAGCAGTCGCAGCTGCAGCGGTAGGGGTCAGCCGCCGAGACGCAGCGCGGACTCTCCGAGGTGGGCGAGCAGGTCGGCGGGGTCGCCGTACACCTCCACCGCACCGGCATCTCGGAGCTCGTCCTCGGAGATCCCGCCGCAACGCAGGCCGATGCACGGCAGACCGGCGTTCTGCGCCGCACGGATGTCCCACACGGTGTCACCCACGACCACGGTCCGCGCGGGGTCGAGGTCGTGGGAATCCAGCGGGATGCGCAGGATGTCGGGGTCGGGCTTGGACTGGTCGACGTCCGCGGAGCTGGTGACGCCCGCCACGCTGTCGCCCGCGCCGATGAGCGGCAGCATCCACTCGAGATCGGACTCCTTGGCGCTGGTGGCGTAGACAGGGGTACGACCGAGCCGCGCACACGCCCGGACCAGCTCGCCCGCCTGCGGGAACGCCTCCGCCAGCGGCTGCAGCTCGGAGAAGCGCTCGGTGTGCGCCTGCACGGTGTCCTCGTCGGGACGGCCGAGCAGGCGCTGCACCAGCTCGGGGCTGGACTGCCCGATCGAGTGGTGGACCGACGCCATGTCGACCTCGGTGTGGCCGGTGTCGCGGAACGCCCGCCACCACGCCACCACGTGCAGGTAGTTGGTGTCGAGCAGGGTGCCGTCGATGTCGAACAGGACGCCAGGGGAGAGCGGGTTCATGCCGTCCCTGTGCCCACATCGCGGCCCCGGGACTCCCGACGTGCCGACGCCGTGCGCCGCCATGAGCGGGCGGCGCCGACACAGCCGGGTCCCAGGCTCAGCCGAGCTTGCCGCGCAGGTCCTTGAGGATCCGGGCCAGCAGGCGCGACACCTGCATCTGCGTGACGCCGATGTCCTGGGCGATCTGCTCCTGCGTCCACTGCTTGAAGAAGCGCAGGTACACGATGCGCTGGTCCCGCTCGCTGAGGCTGCGTACGGCGGGAGCCAGCATGATGCGCGCCTCGGCGGACGACAGCTCCTCGTCGGTGTCGCTGATCAGCTCACCGAGCGTGCCGGACTCCTCGGCGCCCACCGGGGTGTCGAGGGACGTCGGGGTGAAACAACCGTCGGTCGAGAGGGCCTCGAGGACGTCGTCGAGCGGGACCTCGAGGAACTGCGACACCTCGCTGGGCTTGGGGCTGCGCCCGAGGTGGTGGGTGAGCTCCTCCACGGCGGCGGAGACCTTGCCCTGGATCTCCTGGATGCGCCGCGGCGGGCGGACCGCCCAGCCGTTGTCGCGGAAGTAGCGCTTGATCTCACCCTTGATCGTGGGGACCGCGTAGGACAGGAAGTCACGGCCGAACGAGGGGTCGAACCTCTGGACCGCCTTCCACATGCCGAGGAAGGCGATCTGCACGAGGTCGTCGCTGGCGACCCCGCGGCCGCGGTAGCGGGTGGCGATCGCGTGAGCGATGCCGGAGTTGAGCACGATCACTTCGTCGTGCAGACGCTTGCGCTCCACCTCGTCACTCGTCGCGCGCGCCTGCGCCAGCAGGCTGTTCGTCAACGCCGTGCGGTCCTGGCGAGCCTCGCGCTCGCCACCGAGAGTGGAGGCACCGTCCGCCGCGCCGCGCGCGGCGGAGTCGACGGGGAACGTATGAGTCATTCGGAAGCTGCTTTCCTTCGTGAGGGGCAGACACCGACCACGTTTTCTCGAGTCAGCCACCGTTCAGGCCCGGTGTGGCCGGCCAGGTTCCGGCCGACGTGCTCCCACGTCTTCCCGGGGCTCCGGAAGGTAAAACCACTAGTGCGTACCGGATTCGGCACGCAACAGCACGCCGTCCGCCCGCCCGCGAGGCATGACGTGGACCACCTGTCCGAGGCGGGTCGCGGTAGGCCACCGAGAGCTCCCGCCCGGAAACTCACGCCCAGAAAGCAGAAGGACCGGGCCTGGCGACCCGGTCCTTCTGTGGTGGTGGTGGTGCGCGAGGGGGGAGTTGAACCCCCACGCCCTCTCGGGCACACGGACCTGAACCGTGCGCGTCTGCCTATTCCGCCACTCGCGCTCGAAAGCGGACCCAGGTTATCCCACTCGTGCTCCGCTGCCCAATCCGGGGCAGTCACCGGTGCGCTGTCGCTGCCACCATCCGGCTACGATCGTCGGGAGCGCCGAGGTCGCCGCATGCCCGCGAGCGGCCCTGACGCGGCGAGGACGGTGACGCGGCAGCGCCGGCGGGTGGCACGCACGCACGGAAAGGAGGGCGCATGGGGATGCTCCAGCGGTTCGAGGACCGCCTCGAGCAGTTCGTCTCGGGAGCGTTCGCCAAGGCTTTCCGCAGCAACGTGCAGCCCGTGGAGGTCGCAGCGGCCCTGCAGCGCGAGGTCGACAGCTCTGCGCAGATCCTCTCCCGCGACCGGCGCCTGGTGCCCAACCAGTTCCACGTCGTGCTCTCGCCGGCCGACCACGAGCGCCTCGCGCCGTACTCCTCCACCCTCGCCGCGGAGCTCACCGACATGCTCCGCGAGCACGCCGAGGAGCAGGCCTACGTCTTCACCGGGCCGGTCACGATCAGCTTCGACGAGGACCCGGACCTGACCACCGGGCGCTTCCGGGTGCGCAGCTCGGCGCTGGCCAAGGTCTCACCCGGCACCGGCCGCGAGGTCACCGACACCGCCGTACGGCACGCCCGGGTGCTGCTCGAGGTCAACGGCATGCGCCACCCCCTCGATCCCCCCGGACTGGTCGTGGGCCGTGGCCACGAGGCCGACCTGCGCATCAACGACCCGGGGGTCTCCCGCCGCCACGCCGAGCTGCGGGTCTACCCCGGCTCCGGCGGCCCCGGGGCCCTTCCCGAGGTGAGCATCGTCGACCTGGGGTCGACCAACGGCGTGGTCGTCGACGGCGAGCGCGTGCAGGCCGCGACGCTGGACGCGGACGCCACCATCACGATCGGGAACACCACCATGCGCGTCCGGTTCGTCCCGCACGACGAGGACGGTCGCGTTGTCTGAGCTGACGCTTGTCCTGATCCGCTTCGCCTACCTGGCCATCTTGTGGATCTTCGTGCTCTCGGCGGTGTCGGTCATCCGTTCCGACATGTTCGGCGCCCGGGTGGAGGCCACGCCCCGCGCCGACCGCCGGTCCGACCGGGCGCCCGCACGGAGTCGCTCCAAGCCGTCGCGGCGCTCGCGCGGGGCTCCCACACAGGTGCTCATCACCGAGGGGGCCAACGCGGGCGAGGCGTTCTCGCTGGAGCAGGCACCGCTCCTCATCGGCCGCGGCACCGACGCCACGATCCGGCTCGACGACGACTACGTGTCGACGCGCCACGCGCGCATCGCCGCCTCCGGGGACCAGTGGTTCATCGAGGACCTCGGCTCCACCAACGGCACCTACCTCGGCGCCTCCCGGCTCACACAGCCCACGACCATCACCCTGGGGTCGCAGATCCGGATCGGCAAGACCACCCTCGAACTGAGGAAGTAGGCGGCCGCCCCGATGGACCAGGCGCTCACCCTCAGGTACGCCGCGCTCTCCGACGTCGGGCGCGTGCGCAAGGACAACCAGGACTCCGGGTTCGCCGGCCCGCACCTGCTGGTCATCGCCGACGGGGTGGGCGGTGCCGCACGCGGCGACGTGGCCAGCAGCACCGCCGTGCAGATCCTGCGCCGCCTCGACGCGCCACCCCCCGAGAACACCCACGAGGCGCTGGCCGGCGCCATCCACCGCGCCCACGACCGGATCGCCGAGCTCGTCGAGGAGAACCCGGAGTACGACGGGACGAGCACGACGGTAACCGCGGCGCTCTTCGACGGCCACAAGATGACGGTCGCGCACGTCGGCGACAGCCGCGGCTACCTGCTGCGCGACGGGGTGCTCTCCCAGCTGACCAAGGACCACACGTTCGTGCAGAGCCTGGTCGACGAGGGCCGCATCACCGAGGAGGAGTCCCGGACCCACCCGCACCGCAACCTCATCCTGCGCGCGGTCGACGGGGTGCACGAGACCGACCCGGACCTGTTCGACGTCGAGGTGGCGGCCGGGGACCGCGTCCTGCTGTGCAGCGACGGCGCCTCGGGGGTGCTCGACGAGGCGCGGTTGGCCGACATCCTCTCCAGCGGGAGCGTCGACTTCGCGGTGGTCGAGCTGATCCGGGCCGCGCTCGAGGCCGGCAGCTCGGACAACATCACCTGCGTGGTCGCCGACGTGGTGGGTCCGGGCGCCGCCGACGACACGGGCGCGGCGAGCGCCGCCGCCGCGACCGGCCCCATGCTGGTCGGCGCCGCCGCCGAGCAGCCGCGGCGCCCCGGCGGTGTGGCGAAGAGCTTCTTCCGCGGGCACCGCAGCGGCGACACCGGCGAGCTCGAGCCGGTCTCCGGAACGCCCGGGGAGGAGGACGTCGACCCCGAGGAGCTGCGCTACGCCCCCCGCCCACCGCGCCGGTTCCCCTGGCTGCGGCGCCTGGCGGTGGTCGGGGTGCTGCTCGTCGTGGCGGGGGTGGCGCTGACCCTCGCCTACCGCTGGTCCCAGCACCAGTACTACGTGTCGGCGGTCGGCAACAAGGTCGCCGTCTACCGCGGCGTCGAGGCCGACGTACCAGGATTCACCCTGCACCGGCCGGTGAGCAGGAGCGAGATCACCCTGCAGTCCCTCGACGAGTACACCGCCGAGCAGGTGCGCGACGGCATCTCCGCCAAGAGCCGCCAGGACGCCGACGAGATCGTCGGGCGGCTGCGCGCCGTGGCCACGCCCTGCCCCACTCCCGCACCGAGCCCCACCTCGAAGGCAAGCCCCCGGGCCACGCCCAGCGCGCGCACCACGCCGAGCGGTCCCGCCCGCGCCACCCCGACCGGCACGGCGGGCGCTCCGCGACCCTCGGCCGCACCGTCGTCCACCGCGGGCGCGACCCCGGCGCCGAGCCCGTCCCCGACGCTGGCCCCCCCGGACTGCATCACCAAGGGGCCACAGTGAGCGCCCCGGCGACCCATCCCGCGCGAGGCTTCACCCATCGCCGCCGGCGCGGGGCAGAGCTGTTCTTGCTGCTGCTCAGCCTGGTCGTCGGCATCGGCGCCTACGCCGCGGTCGGCCTCGGCGTGCAGGGGGAGGTGCCGACCGACATCGCCCGGTACGGCGGATGGCTGGCCGTGCTGGTGCTCGGCTGTCACGTGGTCGTCCGCATCGTCGCGCCGTACGCCGACCCCGTCCTGCTGCCGATCGTGTCCGCCCTCAACGGCCTCGGCCTCGCGGAGATCCACCGCATCGACCTCGCCGACCTGCAGGACAACCGCAACGCGCACACCTTCGCCGGTCCTCAGCTGGTGTGGATGACGATCGGCGTGGTCCTGTTCATGGCGGTGCTGATCGGCATCCGCGACCACCGCCGGCTGCAGTCCTACACCTACACGTTCGGGTTCGCCGCGCTGCTGCTGCTCCTCATGCCGCTGCTCCCGGTGCTGGGCACCAACATCAACGGCGCCCGGATCTGGATCCGGCTGGGGCCGATGAGCTTCCAGCCCGGCGAGCTGGCCAAGGTGTGCCTGGTGATCTTCTTCGCCGGCTACCTGGTGGTGCACCGCGATGCCCTCGCCCTGGCCGGTCGCCGCTTCGCCGGCATCGACTTCCCGCGTGGCCGGGACCTCGGGCCGATCCTCGGGATGTGGCTGGTCAGCCTGGCAGTCCTGGTCTTCCAGAACGACCTGGGCTCCTCGCTGCTGTTCTTCGGCCTGTTCCTGGTGATGCTCTACGTCGCCACCGAGCGGCCCGGCTGGCTGGTCGTCGGCGCCGCCCTGTTCGGCGTGGGCTCCTACCTCAGCTACCTGGCGATCGGGCACGTGCAGGCACGGGTGGCGGCCTGGCTGGACCCCTTCCACACCGACAGCGCCTACCAGATCATCCAGGGGATGTACGGCATGGCTTGGGGCGGGCTCGTCGGCCGCGGGCTCGGCCAGGGCGACCCGACCCTGATCCCGTTCTCCTACTCCGACTTCATCATCGCCTCGATCGGGGAGGAGCTGGGCCTCACCGGCGTGATGGCGGTGATCGTGCTCTACGGCATCATCGTCGAGCGCGGCCTGCGCACCGCCCTGGTCTGCCGCGACAGCTTCGGCAAGCTGGTGGCCACCGGCCTGGCGGTGGTGTTCGCGCTCCAGGTGTTCGTGGTGATCGGCGGGGTCACCAAGCTGATCCCCCTGACCGGTCTCACCACGCCGTTCCTGTCCTACGGTGGCTCGTCCCTGGTCGCGAACTGGGCGATCATCGCGCTGCTGCTGCGGATCTCCGACCAGGCGCGCCGGCCGCTCCCGGAGCTGACCAGCTCCGAGGACGACGCCACCGCGGTGGTGCTGCGCCGATGAGTCACCCCACCAGACTGCTCGCTCCGCTCGCACCCGCGCGGGGGGCCCGATGAACCGGCCCATCCGCACGCTGGCGATCTTCTGCATGCTGCTGTTCCTGGCGCTGCTGGTGAACTCCACCTACCTGCAGTACGTCGAGGCGGGAAGCCTCAACGACCGGCCGGACAACAAGCGGGTCCGCGACGCGGAGTACTCCCGCGAGCGCGGGCCGATCCTCGTCAACGGCCGGCCGGTGGCCAGGAGCAAGCCGGTCAAAGACCAGTACAAGTTCCTCCGGACCTACCGAGAGCCCCTGAAGTACGCCCCGGCCACCGGTTTCTACTCCTACATCTACGGCCGCCGAGCCATCGAGGCCAGCGAGAACCAGATCCTGTCCGGGACCGACCCGCGGCTGTTCGGCAACCGGGTGGTGGACCTGCTGCGCAACAACCAGACCAAGGGTGGGTCGGTCACCCTCACCCTGGACCCGCAGGCACAGACCGCGGCGTTCGACGGCCTGCGGCGCCTCGGGGCGCACACGCAGGGCGCGGTCGTGGCGCTCGACCCACACTCGGGCAAGATCCTCGCGATGGCCACCAGCCCGTCGTACAACCCGAACAAGCTCGCCTCGCACGACTTCACCGCGGTGCAGAAGGCCTACCGCCGCATCACCAGCGACCCGAACAACCCGATGCTCAACCGCGCGATCCAGGAGGTCTACCCGCCCGGGTCCACGTTCAAGCTGGTCACGGCCGCCGCGGCGCTCTCCAGCGGGCAGTACACCCCGGACACCCTCGTGAAGGGCGGCGCCAGCCTCGACCTGCCGGACACGACGACCAACCTGGTCAACGAGAACGGCAGCAACTGCGGCGGTGACCGGATCACGCTGACCCAGGCCCTCGAGGTGTCGTGCAACGTGTCCTTCGGCTCCGTCGGCCTGCGTCTGGGCGCCGACGCGCTGCGCGCACAGGCGCAGAAGTTCGGCTTCGGCCAGCAGTACCTCCAGGACCTCCCGGGGCAGGCGGTCAGCCGGTTCCCCGCCCACCCCGACCTGCCGCAGACCGCGCTGTCCGCCATCGGGCAGTACGACGTCGCTGCCACCCCGCTGCAGATGGCGATGGTCGCCGCCGGCATCGCCAACGGCGGCACGGTCATGCGCCCGTACCTCGTCGACGAGGTGCGCGCCCCCGACGTGTCCGTGCTCGACAAGACCAGTCCCGAGCCGCTGACCAGCAACGCGGTCAGCGCCTCGGTGGCGCACGACCTCACCCAGATGATGATCGCCGTGGTCGACCACGGCACCGGCACCACCGCGCAGATCCCTGGCATGAAGGTCGCCGGCAAGACCGGCACCGCGCAGAGCGCGCCGAACCGGCCGCCCTATGCCTGGTTCGTCTCCTTCGCCCCGGCCGACAACCCGCAGGTCGCGGTCGCGGTGATCGTCGAGGACGCGGGGGTGGCCCGCAACGCGATCTCGGGCAGCGGCCTGGCGGCGCCGATCGCGAAGTCGGTGATGGAAGCCGTGATCAACCGGTGAGCGCCACGCCCCCGCCGCCGGGGACCCCCCGCTACCGGCTCGAACGGCGCATCGCCACCGGGGGGATGGGCGAGGTCTGGGCGGCCACGGACGTCCTCCTCGAGCGCGAGGTCGCCGTCAAGATCCTCAAGCGCGAGTACGCCGACGACCCCACCTTCCGGGCCCGGTTCCAGACCGAGGCCCGGCACGCCGCGGCGCTGAACCATCCCAACGTCGCCTCGGTGCTCGACTTCGGCGAGCTCCCGCCCGACGACGGTACGACGACCCCGCGGCCGTTCCTGGTCATGGAGCTGGTCCCGGGCGAGCCGCTGTCCGCCCTGGTGCGCAGAGGGGAGCCGATGCCGCCGTCGACCGCCGCCGAGCTGGTGGGCCAGGCCGCCGACGCGGTCGCCGGCGCGCACGCGCTGGGCATCGTGCACCGCGACATCAAGCCCGCGAACCTGCTGGTGACCCCGGACGGCGTTCTCAAGATCACCGACTTCGGGATCGCCCGGGCGGCCGACGGCGCCACCCTCACCGCGACCGGCCAGATCGTGGGGACACCGCAGTACCTCTCCCCGGAGCAGGCCGTCGGCAAGCCGGCGACCAAGTCCAGCGACATCTACGCCCTGGGCGTGGTCCTCTACGAGGCCCTGGCCGGGCACCGCCCGTTCGACGGCGACACCCCCATCGCCATCGCGCTCAAGCACCTGCACGAGGACCCGCCGCCGCTGCCGGACACCGTCCCCGCGCCGTTGCGGCAGGTGGTGAGCTCCGCCCTGGCCAAGGACGCGGGCGAGCGGTTCGGCTCCGCCACGGCCATGGCTGTCGCCCTGCGACGCGCGGCCGGCGCCTCCCCCGGGTGGCTGCCCCCCGAGCCGGACCGAGCCGAGGCGCAGGCACCGGGCGACCGCCCGGACCCCGGCCTGCCTCCGGTGCCGACCGGCCCGGTGCCCGGGGCGGGCGCGGCCGGCGCGGTCGCGGCGGTGGCCGCCGGGCACGACACGGAGGAGCCGCACACCCGGACGTTCGACGGCCCGGTGACCGGTGCCCCGTCGGGCCGGCGGCGGCTCCCCGGCTGGGCGCCGTGGGCGGTCGCCGCGGTCTGCGTCCTGGTGGTGGTCGGTGCGGTCGCCGGGCTCGCCCGGAGTGACAGCAGCCGGGGCGGGGCGGGCCCGAGCGCGGCACCCTCGCCGCACCGCACGACCGCCGCCAGCCGTCCCGCGAGCGTCCTCGTGCGCAAGGCCGACTACCTCGGCCTCCCCGTCGCGGACGCGGCGCAGCGGCTGCAGGACCGGGGGCTGCAGGTCAGCGAGCACATGGTCACGAACTCGGGCGCGTACGTCGCCGGCACCGTGGGTGACGTCTCTCCCGTCGGGACGTTGCACCACGGGCAGACGGTGTCCCTGGCAGTCTGGGGTCCGCGTCCGGACAGCCAGCCGGCGTCGCACCCGGCCTCCCAGGGGGCGCAGCCACCCGCGACGGACGCGAATCAGCACGGTCCCGGCCACCCGCACGGCAAAGCGAAGGGCAAGAAGAAGAAGCCATGAGCAGCGAACAGTCCGAACGTCCCCGCGTCGGCGGTCGCTACGAGCTCGGCGAGCTGCTGGGCCGCGGTGGCATGGCCGAGGTGCGCAAGGGCACCGACGTCCGCCTCGGACGGGTGGTGGCCATCAAGCGGTTGCGCACCGACCTGGCCAGCGACCCCACCTTCCAGGCCCGGTTCCGGCGTGAGGCGCAGGCGGCGGCGTCGTTGAACCACCCGGCCATCGCGGCGGTGTACGACACCGGCGAGGAGATGTCGACCGACGGCACGCACGTGCCGCAGCCCTACATCGTGATGGAGTACGTCGCCGGGCGGACCCTGCGCGACATCGTGCGCGAAGGCCGCAAGATCCTGCCCGAGCGCGCCCTGGAGATCACGGCGGGGGTGCTCTCGGCGCTGGACTACAGCCACCGCGCCGGCATCATCCACCGCGACATCAAGCCCGGCAACGTCATGCTGACCCCCGCCGGGGACGTGAAGGTGATGGACTTCGGGATCGCCCGGGCGGTCGCGGACGCGTCGTCGACGATGACCCAGACCGCCGCCGTGGTGGGCACCGCGCAGTACCTCTCCCCGGAGCAGGCCCGCGGGGAGACCGTGGACTCGCGCAGCGACGTGTACTCCACGGGGTGCCTGCTCTACGAGCTGCTCACCGGCCGGCCGCCCTTCGTCGGGGAGAGCCCGGTCGCGGTCGCCTACCAGCACGTGCGCGAGCAGGCGGCCCCGCCCTCGAGCCTCGACCATGACCTGACCCCCGAGATCGACGCGATCGTGATGAAGGCGCTCGCGAAGCGGATCGAGGACCGCTACCAGAGCGCGGCGGCGATGCGCGCCGACATCGAGCGTCACCTGGCCGGCAAGCCGGTCAGCGCTCCCGTCGTACCCACGCCGTCGGACGACGCCACCTCGTTCATCCCCCGCGACGCGGCCGAGGCGACCACGTCGATCTTCGGGACCGGCACCGGGCGGGCGCTCCCCGAGGCCGAGGAGAAGCAGCGGCGCTGGCCGCTGTTCGTGACCGGCCTGGCCATCCTCGCGCTGCTGGTCGCCGCCGCCGTCGTCGGACCGCGGCTGTTCTCCTCCGCGCCGGAGACCGTCTCGGTGCCCTCGGTGGTGCAGATGACCCTCGCCCAGGCCAAGAAGCGGCTCACCGACGCGAACCTGACCGTGGGCCAGATCCAACGCAAGGCATCCCAGGACGTCCCCAAGGGGCACGTCATCGCCCAGGACCCGCAGGCCATGCAGCTGATCCCCCCGGACCGGCCGGTGGATCTCACCGTCTCGACAGGCAAGCCGGACGTGACGGTGCCGCTCGTGATCGGCGAGGACAAGGAGACCGCGCGCCAGGACCTCGAGGCGGTCGGGCTGAAGGTCAAGCTGGTCAAGCAGAAGTCCGACCAGGACCAGGGCACGGTGATCAGCACCGACCCGCCGGCCGCGCAGAGCGTCTCCTACGGCACCCTGGTGACCGTCTACTACTCGGCCGGTCCGAGGCAGGTGCCGAGCGTCGTGGGGATGCAGCAGGACAAGGCCATCGCGCTGCTGAAGAAGCGCGGCTTCAACTACGACGTGGTCGACGACTCCCAGACCCCGGCGCAGAAGGGGCAGGTGCTCAAGCAGAGCCCGGAGGCCTACACCAAGCAGCCGCAGGGGACGACGGTGGTGATCACGGTGTCGTCGTACGAGCAGCCGAGTCCCTCGCCGACCCCGACGCCGACGCCGTCGGACACCGCCACCCCGACCCCGACGCCGAGCCTGCCGCTGCCCACCGACACCACCGCCCCGCAGCAGTGAGCCGCCACCGCGGAGCGCTCAGCTGCGACTGCCGGTGGCCGCGGGACGGGCGTACCGCAGCTCGGTGGAACCGGTGAAGCCGGGCATCTGCAGGTTCGACTCGGTCTTGACGTCCCAGCCCAGGCCGTAGATGTCGACATACTGCAGGTAGTAGTCGATCTGCGGGGTGCTCCGGATGCTGGCCAGCATCTCCTCGGTCGGGCCGATCGCGCTGATGACGTACGGCGGTGCGTAGGGGACGTCGTTGAGCACCACGCTGTTCCCGACGCACTTGATGCCGGTGGTCGACGACACGCGCTGACCCTGGATCGTCATCGCCTCCGCACCACCGGCCCACATCGCGTTGGCGACCGCCTGGATGTCCTGCTGGTGCACGAGCAGGTCGCTGACGTCGACGTTGGGGTCGTTCAGCGAGTTCAGGGCCTCGCGTGGCGCGTCGTCCAGGGTGACCGTGAGCCCCGGGCCCTCGACGGGGTCGAGCCCCACCGGCCCGCTCAGCCGGTCGATGCGGCGCTGCAGCCGCTTCGGCGCCTTGCTCCCCAGGCTCGCGGAAAGCTGGTCGACCTGGGCATTGAGGGACGCGGCGCGCGCCCGCAGGTGCTCGACCTCCAGGCGCTGCGAGTTGGCCAGCCCGGCGAGGTCGGTGTAGTCGCCGGCCCGCAGGTCGGTCCCGTCGGAGCTGACCGCGCTGGTGATGAACAGCAGGCCGGCCAGCACGAACACGGTGGGGGCCAGCAGCCGCCAGGACACACCGCCCGGCCGGCCCTCGCCGGAGCGGACGAGCGCGCGCCAGAACGGTCGGCGAGAGGCCTGGGCCATGGGAGAGTGCTTTCGTGCGCGGGGCGGTCGGCTACTACGCTAACCCAGTCACCCAACGCACCACCTCCAGGAGCCCACTGTGGCAAGCAGCCCCCGCACCTCCCGCAATCGATCGGCGCGCCCCGGTGCCCGGACGGAGGTACACACCTCCGTGGTCCGCACCGTCCTGGCCGCCGCGCTGGTCGCGCTCGGCATCGCCTGGTTGGCCGTGTACCTCGCCGTCGCCCAGGGCAGCACCGGCGGCACCTGGGGATGGATGGGGGACCTGGGTCGATGGAACTTCCTCATCGGCTTCCTGCTGATCTTCGCCGGGCTGACGCTGGCGGCCCATCCCTCCACCCCGCTCGGTCGGGGCCGGGGCGTCGTGGTCGGGATGCTGGGGTGCTTCCTGATCGGGCTGGCGTGGATCGTCGTCTACTACATCACCGGCCAGGACATGTCGGTGCCGCTGATCCGGGACCTGGGGCAGTACAACCTGCTCGTGGGCATCGGCTTCATGGCCGTCGGGTTCGTCTACGCGACCCACTGGGAGTAGCCCCACCGGGAGAAGCCCGGCGTGTGCACAACTGGGGACAGCCCTGTGCACGCGAATCACACCGGTGAAACTTCATCCACAGTGTTTATCCCCAGTGTGGAAATCGGGGCCTGTGGAGGCACCGGTGCGGGAGGTCGGGTACACGCTCCGCGGACGACGTACCCCTGCCCGAACCCCGGCAAACCGCCGTGCAGGTAAAGAAACGACGATGTCGGCAGAAAGTGACGGCGCCGCGTACCCACACGGCGCGAGGGGTCACGGGTGCACCGACACGCCGGTCAGGCGCAGGAAGTGCTGGCCCCTCGGCGGGGGCGGGGCGGGTGACCGCGCGGCGGGTCAGGCGAGGACGGCGGTCCGGGCCAGGGTGGCGAACACCAGGAACACCAGGAAGACCCCGGCGCCCAGCCCCTGCCACAGGGGGCGTCGCCGTCGCGGTGCGTAGACGAGCAGCGCGCCGAGAAGCGCACCGCCGAGGAAGCCGCCGAGGTGGCCCTGCCAGGAGATCGAGCCCCGCGCCAGCAGGGTGAAGGCGAAGTTCAGGCCGATGAGCAGCAGGATCTGGTTGAGCTGGCCGCGGACCTTGATCACCACCACCAGCAGGGCACCCATCAGGCCGAACAGCGCGCCGGAGGCCCCGAGCGTGGAACTGTGCGGCGGCGCCAGCCAGTAGACCAGTGTGCTGCCGGCCAGGCCCGCCAGGAGGTACACCCCGAGGAAGCGGACCCGGCCCAGGACCGCCTCGAGCTGCGGGCCGAGGATCCACAAGAAGACCATGTTGAACCCGATGTGCCAGATCGCGACGTGGGCGAACATCGAGGTGAGCATCTGCCAATAGGCACCGTCGGCAACCCCCGGCATCCAGGAACTGGCCGGGATCCGGGTGCAGACCGCCTGGTCGGCGCCCGGGTAGAACCCCCCGGCCTGGGCCGTACTGACGCAGCGGCCGAGGGGAAGCAGCGCCAGCCGGTCGACCAGGCTGCTGCGTGCCCCGCCGGTGGCGAGCAGGAGCAGGTAGACCGCGACGTTGAGCGCGACGAGGATCTGTGAGGTCAGCGCCGGGTTGCCCGAGCGGGTCCCTCCGTAGGCGCCGCGGCCCGCGCGGGTGCTGCGTGCGCCCTCGCTCACACAGGTCGGGCACTGGAACCCGACCGCGGCCGAGCGCATGCAGTCGGGGCAGATCGGCCGCTCGCACCGCTGGCAGCGGATGTAGGCCTCGCGCTGCGGGTGGCGGTAGCAGACCGGGGTACCCCCGTGGGGAGCCCCGGCCTGCGGAGTCTCGGGCGTGCTCAGCGGCGCTCCACCTCGACGGTCTCGATGGTGACCGGCTCGACCGGACGGTCGCCGGCGCCGGTCTGCGTGGTGGCAATGGCGTCGACGACCGCCTTGCTGGCGTCGTCCTCGACCTCGCCGAAGATCGTGTGGCGGTTGTTCAGGTGCGGGGTCTCCGTCACCGTGATGAAGAACTGCGAGCCGTTGGTCCCCGGCCCCGCGTTGGCCATCGCCAGCAGGTAGGGCCGGTCGAACTGCAGCTCGGGGTGGAACTCGTCCTTGAACGTGTAGCCGGGCCCGCCGGTGCCGGTGCCCAGTGGGCAGCCGCCCTGGATCATGAAGCCGTCGATGACCCGGTGGAACCCCAGCCCGTCGTAGAACCGGCCGGTGGTCTGCTGACCGGTCTTCGGGTCGGTGTACTCCTTCGTGCCCTCGGCGAGCCCGACGAAGTTCTCCACCGTCTTCGGAGCGTGGTCGGGGAACAGGTGGATGACGATGTCACCCTTGTTCGTCTTCAGGGTTGCGTAGGTCTCGGGCACGAGGCGCCTCTCCGGTCGCGGTTGCTGACGTCTCCACGATCCTCCCACGGGCGCCAAGCGTGCGCCGACGAGGGTTTGGTCGGGGAGGGTTCCCTGCACGCTCCCCTCCGGGCATGATCGACCATGGATCGGGCATGAGGTGGACTGGTGCGCACGACCGCTGGCGAACAGAGAGGATCCTGGCCACGATGAGGACCAAGAAGAAGAACCTGCGTACGCACGCGGACGGGCTCGCCGGGCGAATCGCGCCACATGTCGAGACCGCCCGGGGGAAGGCCGGCCCGATGCTGGCCGAGGCCCGCGAGAAGGCGGGGCCGACGCTCACCGAGGCCGGCCACCGGATCGCCCCCCTCGTGGCGGAGGCCCGCGAGAAGGCCGCCCCGGTGTGGAACGACGCCCGGGACAAGGCAGCCCCACGGCTCGCCGAGGTGCGCGACAAGGCGGCGCCGGTGTGGAACGACGCCCGGGAGAAGGCCGGTCCCGTCCTCGCGGAGGCGCGGGAGCGGGCGACCCCGGTCGCGCACGAGGCCCGCGAGCGCTTCGCCACCGAGGTGCTCCCCGCGATGGCGGCCGCGCTTGCGGCTGCGGACGAGGCCACCGAGGACGTCCGCGAGGAGGGCAAACGGCGCGGGCTGGCTGCCGTCGCGGCCCTCAAGGGTGAGCTCGAGCCGCCGAGGAAGAAGAAGACGCACCGGGTGCGCAACACCCTGCTGGTGCTCGGCCTCGCCGGAGTCGCCGCGACCGTCGCCAAGACGCTGTCCGACCGGCAGGCGTCCACGGCCTGGCAGTCGGCGTACACCCCGCCGCCGGCCCCGGCGACCGGGGGCGCGGCGGGCGCGGCGGCCGGCGGGTCGGTGACTTCGGCGGCCCCGCAGTCGGGGGCGCACAAGGCGGCCGACGAGCCCGACGACGAGGCGGGCGCCTCGCCCGACGTGGCTATCGCCGACAGCTCCACGGAGCCGCACACCCCGACGACGCCGGACACCCCGACCGAGGAGGTCGACCTCAAGGAGAAGTGAGGTCCCCGCACGGCGCTCTCCACGTGGACCTGCCTTCCCTCCGGGGAGGCAGGTCCACTGGTCTTTCAGCGGTGCACGGCGCGCCGGTGCGCGACTCAGGCTCCGCCGCGGCGCAGCCCGGCCGCCTGCGGAGTGTCCTCCGCCTCGATCTGCGCCCACACCCGCCGGGTCGCCCGCCGCTCGGCCCAGAAGGACACGATCGGGATCGTCCCGCTGAGGAGTGTGGTCAGCGTGAAGAGCAGGTCCCAGCGAGCCTTGCGCGAGAGCCAGAAGGCGGTGACCAGGAAGATCATGTAGAGCCACCCGTGGGTGATGCCGAGGTAGGTGGTGATCCACTGCCCGGCGTGCTCCGCGTTGCTCCCGTCGGCGCCGAGATACTTCAGCGGCACGCCGATGAGCACCAGGACGATCAGCAGGACACCGACGATGTTGGCCATCACGCGGTAGCGGAACAGGGCGGGTTTCATGACTCCGAAGGTACTCCGGTGACCCTGCTCACCTCGTCGCGCACCCAGCGCGTCCACAAGAACACCGCGAACCCGGTGAACACCCACCACTGCAGCGCGTAGAGGAGGTTGCGCAGCGCTGTGGTCGACGACGGCTGCGGCAACGAGGCCGGCGTGACCGCCTCGAGGCCCTGCTCGGCGCGCGTGGACACCTGCTTGGCGATCACGTAGCCGCCGTACAGGTCCTGGTCGACGTGCTGGATGGCGCTGGCGATGCGCAGCTCGGGCAGCACGTCGTCGCGCGGGTGCGGGTCCGGGATACCGGAGCCTTCGCCGGGCTGGAGCCAGCCGGTCACCGAGACCCGTCCGCGCGGAGGAGCGGGGGAGGCGGAGACAGAGGGCGCCCAGCCGCGTACGACGAGGATGGCCGGTGCCTTGGTGCAGGACTGCCCCGCGGAGCACACCGCGACCGGCGTGACCGGCCACACCCCACGCCGGCCGTGGAGAACCCGGTCGCTGACGTAGACGGTGCTGCTCGGCAGCCACTCGCCGGAGAAGGTCACCGGGCGTCCGACGCCGGCCGCCGGGAACGGCGCGTCGCTGGTCAGCACGCTGTCGAGCGGTACCGGGCGCTCGTGGACGAGGGTGCGAGCGCTGTCCTCGCGGTGGTGCTGCCAGACGCCGTACTGCCACAGCCCGAGCAGGATGGTGGCGGCCATCGCCGCCAGGGTGACGAGGTGCAGCGCCAGCATGCGGGGGGACAGCAGCACGCGGAGCACGCCCCCAGGGTACGGAGGCGTGCCCAGCGGCCGTCAGGGGCCGGTCACCCGCGGATGAACCCGGCCACCACCTCGCCGAGGTGCCGGCCGGCGTCCTCCTGCAGGAAGTGGCCGGCCCCCGTGATCACCGGGTGCTCCAGGCCGCGTGCCCCGGGCATGTTGCGCTGCAGGATGGGGGCCATGGCTCCCGTGATCGGGTCCTGGTCGCTGAACGCCACGAGGAACGGCGTGTCGCTGTGGGTCAGCCGCTCCCAGGCCGCACGGTTCGCCTCGGTGGCCGGGTCGTCCGGACGGGTCGGCACCAGCCCGGGCATCGCGCGCGGACCGGCCTTGAACGACTCGTCGGGGAACGGGGCGTCGTAGGCCGCGCGCACCTGCTCCGACAGCCGCGTCGTACAGCCGGACTGCACGAACCGGCTCACGTCGAGGGTGTCGGCCGACTCCACCGCGCGGCGGAACTGCCACCAGATCTCGGGCATGTCGAAGTCACCGGTCGGCAGGCCGGTGTTCGCGGCCACGATCCTGGAGAACCGGTCGGGGTTCTCCGCCGCGAGCCGCAGGCCGATCAGTCCGCCCCAGTCCTGTCCGACCAGGGTGAGGCCGCGCAGGTCGAGCGCGTCGATGACCAGGGCGCGCATCCAGCCGACGTGGCGCGCGTAGCTGTGGTCACTCGGCTTGGCGGGCTTGTCCGAGCGGCCGAAACCGACCAGGTCCGGGGCGATGCACCGGATGCCGGCCTCGGTCAGGGTCGCGATCACGTGACGGTAGAGGAACGACCAGCTCGGCTCTCCGTGCAGCAGCAACGCCACCGGCCCGTCCGCGGGACCCGCGTCGACGTAGGCCATGCGCAGCTCGCCGCCCTCACCGTCGCCGACGGTGGCGTAGCGGGGCTCGAAGGGGAAGTCCGGCAGGTCGGCGAACCGGTCGTCGGGAGTGCGAAGGAGGTCCATGGCGCGATCTTGCCAGAGCCGCGATGCCCGTCGACCGGCGGTCACGGGTCTCACTCCCAGCGTGCCGGGTCCGTACCCCACGGCCGCGCGGGCCACGGGTAGTCGTCGTACCCGACCAGTGCCGGTCGTGCCGTGGTGACCGTGCCGTGGGTGACCGTCACGGCGCCCGCGTCCGGAAGGGGCGCGGGCAGGGGGCGGGGTCACGGTCGCCGGCGCCGAGCAGGCGGGCGGTCCCGGCCAGGGACACCCGGGTGTCGAGGTGCCGACCGGCCTCAGCGCAGCCGGAGCAGGCGGCGGGCACCGACAAGTCGGTCCGTGGCCGGCACCCGCACCCGGTAGCGCCCGGCGGCGAGGTGACGGAAGACGTGCTGCCCGTGCGCGGCCACGCGCGCCCTTGCGGTCGTGATCCAGCGGCCGTGGCGCCAGCGCTGCAGGACCAGCCGCTGGTGATGGCCCGCGGCCACCCGCACCGTGACGGCATGGGGGTGACGGCGGACGGCCACGCGCGGGGCGACGGGGTAGACCTCCGGTTCGGCCGTGGACGGCTGGGCGGTCTCGCTGCCGGGGTACGACGCGAGCACGGTCGTCTCCGCGCGTGCCACGAACGCGTAGCGTGCTCGGCCGAGGCGGTTGGTGCTCATCGTGCGACAGGCCGCCCGGTCGGCCGGGGCCCGCTGCAGGCAGACCTGGACCGGTGCTCCCACCACGGGCGCGCCCGTCTCGTCGCGCACCTGGACCACCCCTCCGACGTGGGCCCCGTAGCGGACCGTGCGCGGACGGCTGAGCACGGTCGTCGTGGTGGCCACCGGGGCCGGCGTCGTCACCGGTGCCGGGCTCGTGGGCGCGGGGCCCGTGGGGGCCGGCTGCTGGGTCGCGGGGCTCGGCGTCGTGGAGCTCGTCGGGTCCTGGGTGAGCGTGGGCGTCTGCCCGGACGCGGTGGCGCAGTCGGTGGTCGCGCACAGCTGGAGGGCGGCCCTCGGGTCGATCAGACCGTAGCCGGACTCGTCGTCGCGCCCGGGTGCACCGAGGTCGTCCGCGGTCCTCTCCAGGGCGGAGTCGACCTCGGCCGGGGTCAGGCTCGGGTGACCGGACTTCAGCAGGGCGGCCGCCGCGGCGGCGTACGGCGTCGCCATCGACGTGCCATCCATCCAGGCGTACCGGTCGCCCGGGTAGGTCGACAGCACACGGACGCCGGGCGCGGTCACGTCGACGTACGCGCCGGTGTTCGAGAAGGACGCGGTCGCGTCGGAGGAGTCGGAGGCGGCGACGCCGAGCACGCCCGGGTAGGCGGCGGGGTAGGTCACCGGATCCCCGCTGGCACGTTCGTTGCCGGCGGCCGCGACCACGACGACGCCGTGCGCGAGTGCGTAGGAGATCGCCGACGCGCTCACGTCGGACCCGGGCCCACCCAGGGAGAGGTTGATCACCGAGGCGCCATGGTCGGTGGCGTAGATGATGCCTTGGGCAATGGTGGAGTCCCAGCCGCTCCCGGTGCTGTCCAGCACCCGCACGGCCATCACCTTGACGCCCTGGGCGAGACCGGCCACGCCGATGCCGTTGTTGGCGGTGGCCGCGATGATCCCGGCGACATGGGTTCCGTGTCCGTGCTCGTCGTCGAAGCCGTTGCCACCGGTGCCGGAGACGAAGTCCGCGCCGGGGATGACGTCTCCCTTGAGGTCCGGATGACTGGCGTCGACCCCCGAGTCCACGACCGCGACGATCGTGCCGCGACCGGGCTGCTGCCCCCAGACCTGCTCGGCCTGAAGCCGGGTCAGCGCCCACTGGCTCGAGCGCAGCGTGTCGTTGGAGACCGTCGCGGCCTGGGCGGTGCCGACGGCGTGGACGCGGGTGTCCACCGAGACCGCGACGGCACCGGGTGCCTGCTGGGCCTCGGTGATGCGCTGCGCCGCCTCGGCACGGTCGTTGGAGGTGGTGACACTGACGGTCGGCTTCCCGTCCACGGTCCGCACCGAGACCACGCGGACCGGGTGAGCCGCCGGCACGTGCGCGCGGTCGAGGAGCTTCTGGGGAGCCACGTGCAGGCTGTGGCTCGGGCGCTGCCAGTCGTTGCGCGCGCCGGCCCTCGCGGCGGCCGGGCGAGCAGTCTCCCGTGCGCTCGTCAGCGTGCCGGGTGCGGCCACGGCGGACGGCGTCGCCGCGCGGGTGCGGTCGGGGGCTGCCGGCGCGAGGGTCTGGCGGGCGCGGACGAGAGTGGTGCGCGGGGCGCGGTCGAAGGAGGCCAGCGTCGTACCGGTCGTTCCGGAGGCACGCACGACGTCGGCCGAGGGGCCGGACGGGGTCGTGGTGCAACCGGAGGCGAGCACGCCGAGGATGAGGACGGCAGGCACGGCACGGCGCCAGTTCCGAGAGGTCATGACAAGCAGGGGTCTTTCGGTGCGAGAAACGAGACCCGGCGGCTGGGAGGGTGTCCCCCGCACCCGTCCGGTCGGCCCGGGACTGCAACGGGCCGCCTAGTTCATCGGCACCGCGGGTGCCCGACTTGAGCGTCGGCGGCGGGACCGGGTCGGGCCACGCGCCGCAGAGACGTGACAGAGCCCCTCTTCCGCTGCCGGAAAAGGGGCTCTGAGGTGGTGGAGCCAAGGGGACTCGAACCCCTAACCCCCTGCTTGCAAAGCAGGTGCGCTACCAATTGCGCCATGGCCCCCGGTGGCCGCCCGGGGCGGCGTCGAGCAGGAGGTCAGGAACGCTTGACGCTGTCCGTGGCTTCCGCCCACAGCGCCTGTTCCTGCTGCCCCGACTTGACCTTGTTGCGCGCCACCACGGCAGCGGCGGCGGCGAGAGCCACGAGGACCAGCTTCTTCATGGGGATCCCTTCGCGAGAGGCCGGATCGGGAGTTCGACGCGTCGGTGGGCCTAGGAGGACTTGAACCTCCGACCTCTTCCTTATCAGGGAAGCGCTCTAACCGTCTGAGCTATAGGCCCGCAGGCGGCGGTTGCCGACGGCAGACACTACCCCATGCCGTCGGGGCCGCCCAAACCGGCTACCGGTCGTCCTCGGCGAGGGTCACCTCGACGCCGCCGAGCAGGGCTGCGGCCAGGTTGTAGAGGAACGCGCCCAAGGTGGAGATGGCGGTGATCAGCACGACGTCGACCACGGCGACGATCATCGTGAAGCCCAGCACCCGGCTGGTGCCGATGTAGTTCGTGATGTCGAAGGACCGGGCCGTGTTGCCGCCGACCACGTCGCCCACCGTCTGGTTGATCGAGTCCCAGACGCCGGCGGCACCGAGGACGGACCAGACCACGCCCACGGCGACCACGGTGACGATGCCGAACGCGATCGACAGCAGGAATGACGTCTTCATGACCGACCACGGGTCGAGGTGGGTCACCCGGAGCCGCGCACGTCGTACGCCACGCGGCCGCGACTGCGCCGGCTGCTTGCCCGCGGACCCCGACCGCTGCGCCGAGTCCGACCGCCCGGACGGCGACGGGGTGGCCGCCGCCTGCACCGCGCTGCTCGCCGCGGAGACCGCTGCGGACACCCGCTCGGCCAGGGGCCGCCTGGCCTCCCCGTTGCTGCCCGGGGCTCCCGGACCCGACAAGGAGCGCCGGGGCGCCAGCGGCGTGTCATCCGCGCGTCGGTCAGCCATCAGGACTCCTCTGTATCCGTGTCGCCGTCGGTCACAGGCTCCGCCAGCCCGGCGTCCTGCGCTGCGTCACCACTGATTGTGACACCCGGGTCCATACCCGCTTCCCCGATGTCGGAAGCGCCCGACGTGTCGCCCGCTTCGTCCGCCTCGCCGTCGGCCTCGATCTCCGCGGCCCGCTCCACCGAACGGGCGACGACCAGGACCCGGTCGCTGCCGCTGACGCCGACGAACTTCACGCCCTTGGTGTCGCGCCCGGTGGGCCGCAGCTCCTCATCGATCGCGCTGCGGGTGACCTGGCCGGACTCCTTGATCGAGAGGACCTCGTCTCCCTCCACGACGATGAAGGCGCCCACCAGGTTGCCCCGCTCGTCGTCGTACTTCATCGCCTTGATGCCGATGCCGCCGCGCGACTGCAGGCGGTACTCCGAGATCCGGGTCCGCTTGGCGTAGCCGCCGTCGGTGATGGTGAAGACGTACTGCTCGGTCACCCCGGGCAGCTCCGCCTCGGGACCGTGCTCACCGGTCGCGGCCTCGGCGGCCTCCTCGGCCGCGACCTGCTCGGCACGGATCACCGACATCGACAGCAGCTCGTCGCCGTCGCGGAACTTCATGCCGGTCACCCCGGAGGTGGCCCGGCCCATCGGGCGCAGCTGGGCGTCGTCGGCCCGGAACCGGATGGCCTGCCCCTTCTTCGACACCAGCAGGATGTCGTCGTCGGGGCTCACCAGCTCGGCGCCGATCAGCTCGTCGTCCTCATCGCGGAAGTTGATCGCGATGACCCCGGCCTGGCGGGGACTGTTGTAGTCGCCCAACGGCGTCTTCTTCACCAGACCGTTGCGCGTGGCGAGCACGAGGTACGGCGCCTGGTCGTAGTCGCGGATGGCCAGCACCTGGGCGATCTTCTCGTCAGGCTGGAAGGACAGCAGGCCCGCGACGTGACCGCCCTTGGCGTCACGCGAGGCCTCGGGCAGGTTGTAGGCCTTGGTGCGGTAGACACGTCCGGCGCTGGTGAAGAAGAGCAACCAGTGGTGGTTCGTGGTGGCCATGAAGTGCTCCACCACGTCGTCGCCCTTGAGCTGCGCGCCGCGCACGCCCTTCCCGCCCCTCTTCTGCGTCCGGTAGAGGTCGGCACGGGTGCGCTTGGCGTAGCCGCCCCGGGTGATCGTCACGACGAGGTCCTCGTCGGGGATCAGGTCCTCCATGGACAGGTCGCCGTCGGCGGGGATGATCTGCGTGCGGCGCTCGTTGCCGAACTTGTCGACAATGGTGGTGAGCTCTTCGTAGATGATGTGCCGCTGGCGCGTCTCGCTGGCGAGGATGTCCTCGAGGTCGGCGATGATCCGCTCGAGCTCGGCCAGGCGGTCGATGATCCGCTGGCGCTCGAGTGCGGCGAGGCGGCGCAGTTGCATGTCGAGGATCGCCCGGGCCTGCAGCTCGTCGATGTCGAGCAACGCCATCAGGCCGTCGCGCGCCTCCTCGACGTCCGGGCTGCGCCGGATCAGCGCGATGACCTCGTCGAGCATGTCGAGCGCCTTGACCAGGCCGCGCTGGATGTGCGCCTCTTCCTCCGCCTTGCGCAGCCGGTAGCGGGTGCGGCGCTGGATGACCTCGATCTGGTGGTCGATCCAGTTGCTGATGAACTGGTCGAGGGTCAGGGTGCGCGGCACCCCGTCGACGAGCGCCAGCATGTTGGCGGCGAAGTTCGTCTGCAGCTCGGTGTGCTTGAACAGGTTGTTCAGCACCACCCGCGCCACCGCGTCGCGCTTGAGCACCACGACCAGCCGCTGGCCGGTGCGCCCGGACGTGTCGTCGCGAACGTCGGCGATGCCCTGGATCTTCCCGCTGTCGGCGAGCTCGGCGATCTTGAGCGCCAGGTTGTCGGGGTTGACCTGGTAGGGCAGCTCGGTGATGACCAGTGAGGTGCGGCCCTTGTTGTCCTCCTCCACGTCGACCACCGCGCGCATGGTGACCGAACCGCGGCCGGTGCGGTGGGCCTGCTCGATGCCCTGCCGGCCGACGATCAGTCCCGACGTCGGGAAGTCAGGCCCCTTGATCCGCTCGAGCAGCGCCTCGAGGAGCTCCTCACGCGTCGCGTCGGGGTTGTCCAGCGCCCACTGCACGCCGGCGGCGACCTCGCGCAGGTTGTGCGGCGGGATGTTGGTCGCCATCCCGACCGCGATGCCAGCCGAGCCGTTGACCAACAGGTTCGGGAAGCGTGCCGGCAGGATCGACGGTTCCTGCGAGCGGCCGTCGTAGTTCGGGGTGAAGTCGACGGTGTCCTCGTCGATGTCGCGGACCATCTCCATGGCCAGCGGCGCCATCTTGCACTCGGTGTACCGCATCGCGGCGGCCGGGTCGTTGCCCGCCGAGCCGAAGTTGCCCTGGCCGTCCACGAGCGGGTTGCGCATCACCCACGGCTGCGCGAGCCGCACCAGGGTGTCGTAGATCGCGGAGTCGCCGTGCGGGTGGTACTGACCCATCACGTCCCCGACCACGCGCGAGCACTTGGAGAAGCCGCGGTCGGGCCGGTAGCCCCCGTCGTACATCGCGTAGAGCACCCGGCGGTGCACCGGCTTCAGGCCGTCG
Organism: uncultured Actinomycetota bacterium; assembly: GCA_963709685.1. Classification (GTDB taxonomy): domain Bacteria; phylum Actinomycetota; class Actinomycetes; order Propionibacteriales; family Nocardioidaceae; genus Nocardioides_B. The sequence goes on along the minus strand of CAVPXH010000013.1, from coordinate 56,615 downwards.
CGCACGTCGGGCAGCGCCCGCCCGACGATCACCGTCATCGCGTAGTCGATGTAGGAGCGCTGCATCTCCACCTGGAGCTCGACGGGCTCGATCCGCCCGCCCGGCCCGCCCGGGGTACCGCCTTCGATGGTGTTGTCAGTCACGCGTCATTTCCTTCGGTGAGTCGAGGCCGTGGGGACGTAGTGCCAGGGCGGACGAATGCCGGGCTGCAGGCGCGTCAACGGGCTTGGCCGCGGCGGGCCGGGCGCGACGCCGTACCGGACAGAGGCGCAGAGAAGCGGGCGCGCCGGGGGACGACGCGCCGCGCAAGCGCCGACAGCGCGGCGGGCGGGCGGCCGGGCCCCGGCCGCGCTGCGGTCGCGGCCTAGATGTCAAGGAACCGAACATCCTTGGCGTTGCGCTGGATGAACGAGCGCCGCTGCTCGACGTCCTCACCCATCAGCACCGAGAACATCTCGTCGGCCTGCGCGGCGTCCTCGAGGGTGACCTGGAGGAGCAGCCGGTTGTCCGGGTCCATCGTGGTCTCCCACAGCTCGTTGGCGTTCATCTCGCCGAGACCCTTGTAGCGCTGGATCGCGTTGTCCTTGGGCAGCTTCTTGCCGGCCTCGACACCGGCGCGCACCATCGCGTCGCGCTCGGCGTCGGAGTAGACGAACTCGTGCTCGTGCGGCTTGTTCCAGCGCAGGCGGTACAGCGGCGGCTGCGCGAGGTAGACGTAGCCGTGCTCGATGAGGGGCTTCATGAACCGGAACAGCAGCGTGAGCAGCAGGGTCCTGATGTGGTGGCCGTCCACGTCGGCGTCGGCCATCATCACGATCTTGTGGTAGCGGACCTTCTCGATGTCGAACTCGTCGTGGATGCCGGTGCCCAGGGCGGAGATGATCGCCTGCACCTCGTTGTTGGCCAGCACCTTGTCCAGACGCGCCTTCTCCACGTTGAGGATCTTGCCCCGGATCGGCAGGATCGCCTGGATGCGAGGGTCGCGCCCGCCCTTGGCGGAGCCGCCCGCCGAGTCACCCTCCACGATGAAGATCTCGCACTCGGCGGGGTTGGTGGACTGGCAGTCCGCGAGCTTGCCGGGCAGACCGCCGCCGCCGAGCAGGCCCTTGCGGGACCGGGCCAGGTCGCGCGCCTTGCGCGCCGCGATCCTGGCCGAGGCCGCGGCCTGCGCCTTGCGGACGATGTCCCGACCCTCGGCCGGGTTCTTCTCGAACCACTCGCCGAGCTGCTCGTTGACCACCCGCTGCACGAAGCCCTTGGCCTCGGTGTTGCCGAGCTTGGTCTTGGTCTGGCCCTCGAACTGCGGCTCGCCCAGCTTGATGGAGATGATCGCGGTCAGGCCCTCCCGGACGTCGTCGCCGGAGACCCTGTCCTCCTTCTTCTTGATCAGGTTCCACTCCTCGCCCCAGCTGTTGACCAGGGAGGTGAGCGCAGCCCGGAAACCCTCCTCGTGGGTGCCGCCCTCGTGGGTGTTGATCGTGTTGGCGAAGGTGTGCACCGACTCGGTGAACGTCGTGTTCCACTGCATCGCCACCTCGAGGCTCATGCCGCTGGCCGGCTGCTCGGCCTCGAAGTCGATGATGGAAGGGTGGGCCGCCTCCCGGCGCCGGTTGAGGTGCTCGACGTAGTCGACGAGCCCGCGGTCGTACTTGAACCGCTGCTCGATCGTGCCCGGCGCCACCGCGCGGATGCCGTCCCCGGCACCCGCGACCGACTCCGCGACGGTCACGTCGTCCACCGCGTCCGCGAGCTCGTTGACCTGCGGGCGCTCGTCGCGCACGACGATCTCCAGGCCCTTGTTGAGGAAGGCCATCTCCCGGAGGCGGGTGGTGATGGTGTCGAAGTTGTACGTCGTGGTCTCGAAGATGTCCGTCGACGCCCAGAACGTGACCGTCGTCCCGGTGTGCTCGCCGGTCTCCATCGGACGGACGTCCTCCAAGGGGCCGTCCGGGACACCGAGGCTGAAGCTCTGGCGCCACAGGTGGTCGCGGTTCTTGACCTCCACCACCAGGCTCGAGGAGAGTGCGTTGACCACCGAGACGCCGACGCCGTGCAGCCCGCCGGAGACCTTGTAGCCGCCACCGCCGAACTTGCCGCCCGCGTGCAGCATGGTCAGCGCCATCGTCACCGCGGGCATCTCCTGGCCGGGGGCGGTGTCGGTGGGGATGCCGCGGCCGTTGTCCTCCACGCGCACGCCGCCGTCGTCCTGGAGCGTGACGACGATGCGGTCGCAGTGACCGGCCAGTGCCTCGTCGACGGAGTTGTCGACGATCTCCCAGATCAGGTGGTGCAGGCCGCGCTCGCCGGTGGAGCCGATGTACATGCCCGGGCGCTTGCGCACCGCCTCCAGGCCCTCGAGCACCTGGATCGCCGATGCGTCGTACTTGCCCTCCTCGACCGCGTGGGAGGAGCCCGCCGGCGCCAGTGCGGCGGCGGCTTCGGCGACGATCTCGTCGGGGATCCCGGCCGCCGCGTCCGCGACTCCGTCGGCGTCGCCGGGGGAGGAGCTCTCGGGGGTGCTGGCGGGCATCTGATCGGCCACGGGCCATCCTCTTTTTCAGTGTGCAACCACGACGAAGGCCGACCCCGGACCGGGGCAGCGGCCGCCGCCCAGTATATCGGGCGGAGCGCCCGAATCGAGGGCTTCGCGTTCCGGAACCGGGGGACGCAGCGGCGCGACGGCCGCTCTGCGGCCTCACAACGCCTCTCTGAGCCACAGACAGGGGAGGTTTCTAGTCCCCATACGCACCCTGGGGCCGGGGAACGGCTCCGCGAGCCCTCGGTGGGTCAGCCGTAGGTGTCTCGCGGACCCCGTCCGTCCCGCATGGAGCGGCGGCCGCGTTTCCAGCTCGGTGCGGTCGGCCCGACCACCTCGATGAACGTCACCGTGCCCTCGCCGAGCTCCTCGTTGAGACGGCGTACCGCGGTCGGCGCCAGCAGTCGCATCTGCGTCGCCCAGGCCGTCGAGTCGGTGCGGACGACGAGCTTGCCCTCGGCGTACGACGCGGGAGCGCAGTGCTGAGCCACCTCGGGGCCGACCAGCTGGTCCCACCGCGTGAACACCCCGTGCACCCGCACGTCGGTGGCCCAGCCCTGGTCGGCGATCAGCCGCCCGATGGTGCTGTCGAGCAGCTGCGGGTCGCGGTCGTCGGGATGGGCCCCGGAGGCGGTCGGCTCCACGCGCCGCGGGCGGCTGCCCGGGCGCGGCGGTCCGCTGCGCCGTCGCGGTGCCCGGCGGGCTCCGGCTAGCGCGCGGGCCACCGCACGTGCCAGGTCCAGACCCGTCTCGTCGTGGTCGGGCTCGTCGTGGTCGGCCTCGTCAGCGGGTCCGGGGTTGCGGTCCGGCTGCGGCTGCGTGGACGCGTCGGGCCGGTGGTCCTCAGGCATGCGGGAGCACCGTGCCCCCGGCGACGTCGAGACGCCGCCCCGCCAGCGCGCGCGGCACGTCGTCGGGCACCGCCGCGGTCACGAGGACCTGCTCGGCTCCGGCGACGAGCTCGGCGAGCCGCTCCCGGCGCTCGACGTCGAGCTCGGCGAACACGTCGTCGAGGATCAGGATGGGGTCGTCGCCGGCGGCACGCAGCAGCTCGTACGACGCGAGGCGCAGGGCCAGGGCGTAGGACCAGGACTCACCGTGCGATGCGTACCCCTTCACCGGCAGTGGTCCGAGCATGAGCGAGAGCTCGTCGCGGTGCGGCCCGACCAGGCTGATCCCCCGCTCGAGCTCGTCGTCGCGTCGCCGCTCGACCTCGGCGAGCAGCGCGTCGGCGAGCAGCGCGCGGTCAGGCCGGCGCGCGTCGAGCTCGGGGAGGGTGAACGAGGGCTTGTAGAAGAGGGTCGCGTCGGTGCGCGTCGCGTCCCGCGCGACGGTCTCGTAGGCGCTGTCCACCAGCGGTCGGAGGTCCTCGGTGAGGGCGATCCGGGCCGCCAGCAGCTCGGCGCCGGCGCGGGCCAGGTGCGAGTCCCACACCCCCAGGGTGGCCAGCGCCGACTCACGGCGCGAGGAGGACCCACCGGGGCGTGCGGTCTTCAGGAGCGAGTTGCGCTGCTTGAGCACCCGGTCGTAGTCCGCGCGGACCCCGGCGTAGCGGGGAGCCCGCTGCACCAGCAGGTCGTCGAGGAAACGCCGCCGCTCCGACGGATCGCCCTTCACCAGCGCCAGGTCGTCGGGGGAGAACAGCACCGTGTGGACCAGGCCCAGCATCTCCCGCGCCCGGGGCAGCGGGGAGCGGTTGATCCGAGCGCGGTTGGACCGGCCGGGGTTGATCTCGATCTCGAGCAGCGCCTCGCGCTCGTCGCGCACCACCCGGGCACGCACGACGGCCTGCTCGGCGCCGTACCGCACCAACGGGGCGTCGGTGGACACCCGGTGCGATCCCTGCCGGGCGAGGTAGTCGACGGCCTCGACGACGTTGGTCTTGCCTTGTCCGTTGTGGCCGATCAGGGCCGTGACCCCGGGCCCCAGCGTCACCTCGACGGCGTCGTAGGACCGGAAGTCGTGCAGCGACAGGTGCGCGACGTGCACGGCGCTCGCGTCACTCGGGGCGTGGCTCGCCCGACGTGGTCGCCTCGGTGTCGGCGGTCGTCGGCGGGGCGCTGGTGCGGGTGGCGTGCCCGCCGAACTGGTTGCGCATCGCGGCGACCGCCTTCATCGCCGGGGAGTCGTCCTGGCGGGAGGCGAAGCGCGCGAACAGGGCACCGGAGATGGCCGGCATCGGCACCGCGTTCTCGATCGCCGCCTCGACCGTCCACCGCCCCTCGCCGGAGTCCTCGGCGTACCCGCGGATGCCGGCCAGCCCCTCGTCCTCGTCGAGCGCCGCCACGAGCAGGTCCAACAGCCAGGAGCGGATCACGGTGCCCTCGCGCCAGGAGCGGAACACCTCCGTGACGTTCTCGACCTCGTCGACCTTCGACAGCAGCTCCCAGCCCTCGGCGTAGGCCTGCATCAAGGCGTACTCGATGCCGTTGTGCACCATCTTGGAGAAGTGGCCGGCCCCGATGCGACCCGCGTGCACCCAGCCGAACTCGCCCTCGGGCTTGAGGGCGTCCATGATCGGCCGGACCGTCTCGATGTCGCCGGGGGCCCCTCCGGCCATCAACGCGTAGCCGTTCTCCAGGCCCCAGACGCCGCCGGAGACCCCGCAGTCCACGAAACCGATGCCGCGGTCGGCCAGCAGCTCGCCGTGCACCTTGTCGTCGGTCCAGCGCGAGTTGCCGCCGTCGATCACGATGTCGCCCTCGCCGAGGAGGTCCCGCAGCTGGCGGACGGTCTGGCGGGTCGGGTCGCCGGCCGGCACCATCACCCAGACCACCTTCGGGCTGGGCAGCTTCGCGACGAGCTCCTCGACCGAGTCGACGTCGCTCACGTCCGGGTTGCGGTCGTAGCCGAGGACGGTGTGCCCGGCGCGCCGCAGCCGCTCGCGCATGTTGCCGCCCATCTTGCCCAGACCGATCAGACCGAGTTCCAACTCAAGGCTCCTCCGCAGACGACGACGTTCCGGCCAGGCTACTTGCGGCGGCATGACCGGTCGACCCCGGTCGCAGCCGCGGCGCCGGCTTCGTGCACCGGGCGCGTCAGGAGAGCAGGCGGCGCGGCATGAGCAGGTAGCGGAAGTTGCTGTCGGCCTCGCCGTCCATGTCGTCGACGCCGGCCAGGACCGCCGGCTTCGACGCCTGGGTGAACGCCATCTCCACCACCGGGCTCTCGAGGGCGGTCAGGCCGTCGAGCAGGAACTGCGGGTTGAACCCGGTCGTGATGTCCTCGCCCTTGACCTGCGCCTCGATCTCCTCGGTCGCGAGCGCCTCCTCGCCGCTCCCGGCGTCGAGCTTGAGCATGCCGTCGGCGAAGGCGAGCTGGACGGCGGTGTTGCGCTCGGCGACCAGGGAGACGCGCTTCACGGACTCGACGAGGGTCGCCCGGTCCAGGCGCGCGATCGTGAGGTGCTCGCTGGGGAACAGCGTGCGCACCTTGGGGAACTCGCCGTCGAGCAGCCGGGTGGTGGTGCGCCGCAAGCCCCCGCCGGCGGCGCCCTCGAAGCCGATGATGCCCTCGCCCGCGCCGGCTCCGGACAGCGCGATGGTCACGTCGGTCCCGGAGGTGAGCGAGCGGGCGGTGTCGGCCAGCACCTTGGCCGGGACCAGGGCCGCCGTGGAGACGTCGGTGGACGTGGGAGACCACTCGAGCTCCCGGTTGGACAGCCGGAACCGGTCGGTGGCCAGCAGCGAGATGTGCGAGCCCTCGATCTCGAGGCGGACGCCGGTCAGCACCGGCAGCATGTCGTCACGGCCGGCCGCGGTGACCGCTTGGCTGACGGCCGTCGCGAACACCTCGCTACGCACGCTGCCCGCGGCCTCGGGCATCTCCGGGAGGCTCGGGTACTCCTCCACCGGCATGGTCTGGAGGCTGAAGCGGGCCTTGCCGCAGGTGAGGGAGGCCTTGGCGCCGTCGACGGTGACCTCCACCGGACGCGCGGGCAGGCTGCGGCAGATGTCCGCGAGGAGCCGGCCGGAGACCAGTGCCTTGCCCTCCTCCGAGATCGAGGCCGGCAGGGTCGCGCGAGCCGAGGTCTCGTAGTCGAAGCTGGACAGGACCAGACCGTCGTCGGCGGTCTCGATGAGCAGCCCCGCCAGCACGGGCACGCTCGGCCGGACCGGGAGGCTGCGGGCCGCCCAGGCGACCGCATCGGCCAGGACGTCGCGCTCGACGGTGAACTTCACGGGTGGTCGCCTCCTGCGGTGGCCCTCACTGATGGGCGGATGGGTGGTGCGGTCCGGGGTGAGCATCCTGCCATGTGCCGCGTTCGCTTCGCAGCGGGAGTCGATTCTTGTGATTCCAAGAAATCCGTACGCCGCGCCGCGGCACCGGGGTGCTCGGCGGCGGTCGAGGCCGGTTGTCCCCAGCCAGGGCCGGGCAGTGATGTTCACCGAGGATCGAGACATGTGTAGTCCCATCGTGTTAACAGGCTCGGTGGAAACTGTGGAGAAACTGCATCCTGCGAGGTCAGAGCGCGGTTGTGGGGCGTCCGTGGTTGTGGAGGAGCTGCGGACGAGCGTGGGACGGGCTGTGGGCGCGGGCAGCCCGTCCCGGGCGGCGCACCAGGTTGTGCACAACGCGTGCACTGCGAATGACCAGAACTCCACATCCCGGTCCCCAGCGACGAGCCTGCCGCTCGGCGGGTTCAGCCCTGGCGGGCCTGCTGCTTGATCCGGTTGGTGAGCTCGGTGACCTGGTTGTAGACGCTGCGTCGCTCGGCGAGCAGCTGGCGGATCTTCTTGTCGGCGTGCATGACCGTGGTGTGGTCGCGGCCGCCGAACTGCTGGCCGATCTTCGGCAACGAGAGGTCGGTGAGCTCGCGGCAGAGGTACATCGCGATCTGCCGGCCGGTGACCAGCACCCGGCTCCGGCTGGAGCCGCAGAGATCGTCGATGGACAGGCCGAAGTAGGCCGCCGTCTGCGCGATGATGAGGGCGGCGCTGATCTCCGGCTCGCCGCCCTCAGGGATCAGGTCCTTGAGGACGATCTCGGCCAGCGTCAGGTCTACCGGTTGCCGGTTGAGGCTGGCGAAGGCGGTCACCCGGATCAGCGCGCCCTCGAGCTCGCGGATGTTGGTCTGGATCTTGCTGGCGATGAACTCGAGCACGTCGGGCGGTGCGGTCATCCGCTCGGTGGCGGCCTTCTTGCGCAGGATCGCGATACGGGTCTCGAGGTCCGGTGGCTGGACGTCGGTGATCAGGCCCCACTCGAACCGGTTGCGGAGCCGGTCCTCGAGGGCTTCGAGTCGCTTGGGTGCGCGGTCGGAGGTGATCACGATCTGCTTGTTGGCGTTGTGCAGGGTGTTGAAGGTGTGGAAGAACTCCTCCTGGGTCTGGATCTTGCCTTCCAGGAACTGGATGTCGTCGATGAGCAGCACGTCGACGTCGCGGTAGCGGCGCTGGAACATGGCCGCCTTGTCGTCGCGGATCGCGTTGATGAACTCGTTGGTGAACTCCTCGCTGGATACGTAGCGGACCCGGGCACCACTGAAGAGGCTGCGCACGTAGTGGCCGATCGCGTGCAGGAGGTGGGTCTTGCCGAGACCGGAGTCGCCGTAGATCAACAGGGGGTTGTAGGCCTTGCCCGGAGCCTCCGCGACCGCGACGGCGGCGGCGTGGGCGAACCGGTTGGACGACCCGATGACGAAGGTCTCGAAGATGTACTTCGGGTTGAGGCGGGTCTCCAGCACGCTCCCACTCGACTTGGTCGCGGCGCCCGGCTGCAGGGGAGTCGGTACGTCGAGCGGATTTGTCGACAAATCGATGAGTGGATTGATCGCCTCGTTGCCGGCCGCCGCAGCCGATGGCGAGGGGCCGTTCAGTGGTGCGGGGCCCGAGGTCGCGCCGGCCGCCGGCAGACCCGGCCCGGCGTAGCGACCCGGGTGCTCGGCCTCCGCGGTGTCGGCGGGACGGAAGGCCTCATGCGTGTCCCGCGACTTACCCAGGTCCGGGTCGACGGTGACGGCGATCCGGATCTGCCGGCCGAAGGCCGCACCGAGCGCGTCCTCGAGCCGGGTGCGCAGCCGGCCCTCGAGCTGGTTGCGGGTGAAGTCGTCGGCCACCGCGACGATCGCCGTGCTCTCGTGGAGCGTCATCGGCTGACTGGCTGCCAGCCAGGCGCGCTGGCTGGGCGGCAGGTCCTCGACCAGGCCGCGCCACACCGTCGCCAGATGCGCACCGCCGTTGGCTGTCTCGTCCACGGATCCCCAACTCTCTCGTTCGTGTGGTGCCCGGCGCCGGGCGGCAGTGCCGACCTGCGGTCTGTCGTACCCCGGCGGTCCGGAGTTCCACAACGTTTTCCACAGGTTGTGCATGCGGTCCCCGGTCTGTTATACGGGGCGGTCCGGGTCCGGCGTCGGCAGTTTTCGAAAAGACGACCGCGCGGATCAACTGCTCCCGATCCGCCCAGGTTCCGCCCGGATTGCGCGCCCTTCGTCCGCTCGGACGACGGCTTCCCGACCGGCGCCGACGGGGCGAACGGAAATGCCCGTCGTGGGGAAAACTTTGGACATTCCCGGAACATCGAGGACGCTAACAAGCGCACAGCCTGTGGATCAACTGGTTGTCCACAGGCTCCGGTTTGACCCTCCGAGCGGGCACCGCGTACCGTTTGGAGGTCGAACCGGAGTCGACCGGTGACGCATGCTCACTCCTACGTCCGCCCGGCCCGCGCGCTGCGCGGAAGGCGAACGGCGCACGGGAGGCGTGGGTGCGTCCGGTTCCCGGTTCGCACCGGACCTCGTCACACTCCCAACACCCGGAGAGCAGTCTCGTGAGCAAGCGCACGTTCCAGCCGAACAACCGTCGCCGGCACAAGGTGCACGGCTTCCGCCTGCGTATGCGGACGCGTGCCGGCCGCGCGGTCCTGTCCTCGCGCCGGCGCAAGGGCCGCAACCGTCTCGCTGTCTGAGCGGTGACCCGGCCGGCCGGGGTGTCCCGGTGCTGAGGCGGGAGAACCGGCTCACCGCGGCCCAGGGTTTCGCGGGCACCATCCGCCGAGGACGGCGGGCCGGCACGCGGGCGCTGGTGCTGCACCTGGCCGTCGGAGACTCGGACGGGGCGGAGCGGACCGATGGTCTCACCGCTCGCGGGGCCGAGCCGGTCGGGCCGCAGGTCGGTTTCGTGGTCAGCAAGGCAGTGGGCAACGCGGTCACCAGAAATCTCGTGAAACGTCGACTTCGTCATCTCGCCCGGGAACGGCTCGATGCGCTCCCGGGCTCGACTGTGCTCGTGGTCCGGGCGCTGCCCCCGTCCGCCGGCTCGTCGTACGACGAGCTCGGCCGCGACTTCGACCGGGCGCTGGAGCGCCTGCTGCGGCGGTCGAGCCGCTCATGAAGTACCTGCTCATCGGCCTGCTGAAGGCCTACCGCTTCTTGATCAGCCCGCTCTACGGGCAGGTCTGTCGCTACCACCCCACGTGCTCTGCCTACGCTCTTGAGGCAGTCACCGTGCACGGCAGCATCCGCGGCAGCTGGTACGCCGTACGGCGTCTCGCTCGTTGCCACCCCTGGGCCGCCGGGGGCTACGACCCGGTCCCGCCCGCGCCTGACCACCCACAAGGAGCCTGAGTGTTCTCGTTCTTCGGCCAGATCGGCAGCGCCATCATGACGCCGCTGTACTGGATCACCTCGGTGATCCTCTCAGGCTTCCACCACTTCTTCGGGTTGTTCCTGAGCCCCGACTCCGGGGCCGCGTGGGTGCTGTCGATCATCGGGCTGACCGTGGTGATCCGCGCGGCGCTGATCCCGCTGTTCGTGCGGCAGATCAAGTCCAGCCGCAACATGCAGATGCTGCAGCCCAAGGTCAAGGAGCTGCAGAAGAAGTACGGCCACGACCGGGAGCGGCTGGCCCAGGAGACGATGCAGCTCTACAAGGAGACCGGGACCAACCCGTTCGCCTCCTGCCTGCCGCTCATCCTGCAGATGCCGATCTTCCTCGCGCTGTTCCGGCTCATCGACCATGCCGCCAACGGCAAGTACACCGGTGTTGGCATTCTCACCAAGCAACAGGTCGACTCGCTCACCCAGGCCACGTTCTTCGGCGCCCAGATCGCGGACAAGTTCACCAGCGCGGACGCGACGCTGCACGTGCGCATCCTCGCGGGCGTGATGGTGGTGCTGATGACCGCCACCACCTTCACCACGCAGCGTCAGCTGATGAGCAAGAACATGCCGTCCGACGCGATGAGCGGACCGTACGCGCAACAGCAGAAGATGCTGCTCTACGTGCTCCCGGTCGTCTTCGCGGTCGGTGGTGTCGCCTTCCCGATCGGTGTCCTCTTCTACTGGGTGACCTCCAACCTGTGGACGATGGGCCAGCAGTTCTACGTGATCCGGAACAATCCCGCGCCGGGAACGCCCGCGGCCAAGGCGAAGGAGGAGCGGGACGCGGCCAAGGCCAGGCGCGGTGGCCTGCTGCACCACCACCCGGAGGCGGGCGCGCCCGAGGCGGCGCCCGAGGTGGAGGCGCCGCCGCAGCCGAAGCGTCAGCAGCCGAAGCGGCAGAGTCGCAGCCAGCGGAAGAAGCAGAGCCCGGGCGGCGGCGCCGGCCCGTCCGGTGGCGACCAGACCTGAACGCACGAGGATGTCTCGTGCCCCGTCCCTGCACGACCCCCAGGAGTACGACGTGACAGACGACCAGACCACGACCGACGCGAGCGCGACCGAGGAGCGCACGACGCCCGGCTCGGTGAGTGCCAGCGAGCAGGAGCGGCTCGACCTTCTCGAGCGCGAGGGCGACATTGCGGCCGACTATCTCGAGGAGCTCCTCGACATCGCCGACCTGGACGGCGACCTCGACCTCGACGTGGAGGGTGACCGGGCGTCGGTGTCCATCGTGGGTGGCGACCTGGACCGATTGGTCGGCCGCAACGGCGAGGTGCTCGAGGCGCTGCAGGAGCTGACGCGGCTGGCGGTCTACCGCGAGACGGGGGATCGCTCCCGGCTGATGCTCGACATCGGCGGTTTCCGAGCCGACAAGCGCGCACGCCTCGAGCGGCTGGCCACCGAGACCGTGGCCGAGGTGCGGTCGTCCGGGGAGTCGGTGTCGCTGGACCCGATGACCCCGTTCGAGCGGAAGGTCGTCCACGACGCGGTGGCGGCCGCCGGACTCAGCTCGGAGTCCGAGGGTGAGGAGCCGCGCCGGTACGTGGTGGTGCTCCCACAGTGAGGCGCAGTCTCCGGTGTCGGACATGAACGACGCGGTTTCACGTGAAACACCCCCTGCGCCCCCGGTGGCTCGGGGGGTGTTTTCTGATGCCCTGCCGACCGCGGAGCGGTACGCCGGCTTGCTGGCGCACGACGCCGTGGCGCGCGGGCTGCTGGGGCCGCGGGAGGCGCCGCGGTTGTGGGAGCGGCACCTGCTCAACTGCGCGGTGCTCGCCGATGGGATGGAGCACGGCGTCGACGTGTGTGACATCGGCAGCGGCGCCGGCCTGCCGGGGCTGGTGCTCGCCGTTCGGCGGCCGGACCTGCGCCTCACCCTGGTGGAGCCGTTGCTGCGGCGCACCCGGTTCCTGGACGAAGCGGTGGAGCGGCTCGGGCTGGGGAATGTCGAGGTGGTCCGGGCGCGGGCCGAGGAGCTCCACGGGCGCCGTGACTTCGCCGTGGTGACCTCGCGGGCCGTGGCGCCGCTGGATCGGCTCGTGCGCTGGTCGCTGCCGCTGGTGCGGCCTGGGGGCGTGCTGCTGGCGATGAAGGGAGCCACCGCGGCCGCCGAGATGGAGTCGGCACGGGACGCGCTGCGGCGGGCCGGTGCCGCCGACGCGCGTGTCGAGACCTATGGTGCCGGTGTGGTGGACCCGCCTACGACGGTGGTGCGGGTCGAGGTCGGTCGGTCTGTCCGACTAGGTTGGGGTACTCGGGAGAAGCCGGGCGGCCGGCGCTCCACGTCGGCACGTCGGAAGGGGCGTCGAGCGTGAGTCACGCGCACCGTGAGCCACGGGTCGTGTCGGGCCTGGGATGGCCGGGTACTCCGGGACGTCCGTCGTCCGGCCTCGGGTGGCCGCGTGCCTCCGGAGTCGAGGCGGCTCGGTCCGGCGTGGCGGCACCCGATGGGGCGAGTGGCGGTCCCGAGGCCGAGGTGGAGGCCTTGCGCGAACCCCGCGAGGTCCGCGACGCGCCGGCTGCGGGCGGCTCGTCGCGACTTGCTCGTGAGGCAGGACACAGCGGTCGTCCACAAGGTCCACAGCTTCATCCACAGGTCGGGACGAGGGCCGGACCGCCGGCGGGAGCGGCGGACCCCCGGACCGGCGAAGCCGGTTCCGGGACCGGGGCAGCCCCGTCCCTCCCCCCATCCCCCACATCGTCAGGGCCAGCAAGCGGTGATGTTTCACGTGAAACAGGGTCCAGTGCCTCGGGGGACGTGCCGTCCGCCGACCCGGGCGGCCACGGTCCGGTTTCACGTGAAACGTCGTCGGGCGTGCGAGGCGCCACCAGATCCCCGGAGCAGCCAGTGAGCGTGTCGCAGTCCCCCGACCCGAGTGCCTTCGGTCCGCACCCCGCCCCCGGTTCCCCCGTGCGCACGGCCGCGCAGGTGGCGAGCACGCTGGTTCTCAGTGACGACTCCACGCCGCTGGCGCGCTCGGTGGAGCACGCGCTGCTGGTCCGGGAGGGCCGGCGGATGCGCGGCCTCCCCCGACCGCAGCGCACCCGCGTGATGGTCGTCGCGAACCAGAAGGGCGGGGTGGGGAAGACCACCTCGACGGTGAACATGGCCGCCGCCCTGGCCCAGCACGGACTCCGCGTGCTCGTGGTCGACCTGGACCCTCAGGGCAACGCCTCGACCGCCCTGTCCATCGACCACCATCGGGGCACACCCTCGGCGTACGACGCCATCGTGGACGGCGTGCCACTGTCCGACATCGTCCAGCCGAGCCCGGAGATCGAGGGGCTGTCCGTGGTGCCGGCGACCATTGACCTGGCCGGCGCGGAGATCGAGCTGGTCTCGCTCGTGGCCCGGGAGAGCAGGCTGCGCAAGGCACTGCATGCCTACCCACCCGTCTTCGGTGAGGACGAGGAGAGGTTGGACTACGTGCTCATCGACTGTCCGCCGTCCCTGGGCCTGCTGACCCTCAACGCCCTGGTGGCCGGGGACGAGATGCTGATCCCGATCCAAGCGGAGTACTACGCGTTGGAGGGGCTGGGTCAGCTGCTCGAGACGGTCGAGATGGTCAAGGCGCACCTGAACCCGGGCTTGGATGTCTCGACCATCCTGCTCACGATGTACGACGCCCGGACACGGCTGTCCGCGGGTGTGGCCGACGAGGTGCGCGGACACTTCGGTGCGCAGGTCCTGCGTACCGCGATCCCCCGGTCGGTACGTATCTCGGAGGCACCCAGCTATGGCCAGACGGTGATGACCTACGATCCCGGTTCACCGGGGGCGCTGAGCTACCTGGAGGCGGCGCGGGAGATGGCGCTGCGTGCTCCGGGGATCGACCCCGGCCAGGACAAGGGAGGATCGGCATGACGCAGAAGCCCGCGCAGCGACGAGGCCTGGGCCGGGGTCTGGGGTCACTGATCCCCACGGCGCCACGTCCCGAGGACGGCGAGCAGGGAACCAGCGCGACCCCCGGCGTGTCGAGTGCGGACCGCGGCGGAGGGCCGCTCGGTTCTGCCGCTCCGCTCGCGCGCGAGCCCGTGACCACGGCGGGCGCCGGAGCTTCGCCGGCGGACGGGGTGTCCGGCGGTGGGGGCTCCTCGCTGCAGCCCGTCGAGGGGGCTTCGTTCGCGGAGCTCCCGGTCGGCGCGATCAGCCCCAACCCGCGGCAGCCACGCCAGGTCTTCGACGAGGAGGCGATGGCCGAGCTCGTGCACTCGGTGCGCGAGATCGGCCTGCTGCAGCCGGTGGTGGTCCGCCCCGTGGGCGAGGACCGCTACGAGTTGATCATGGGTGAGCGACGCTGGCGTGCCACCCAGGAGGCCGGGCTGGACACCATCCCGGCGATCGTTCGTGAGACCAGTGACGACGCCCTCCTGCGCGATGCGCTCTTGGAGAACCTGCACCGCGCCCAGCTGAACCCGTTGGAGGAGGCGGCCGCGTACCAGCAGCTGCTCGACGACTTCGGATGCACCCACGAGGAGCTGGCGTCGCGCATCGGGCGCAGTCGTCCTCAGATCAGCAACACGTTGCGACTGCTGAAGCTGTCGCCGGCCGTGCAGCGGCGGGTGGCCGCCGGGGTGCTGTCCGCGGGCCACGCGCGCGCCCTGCTGGCAGTGACCGACGCCGATGTGCAGGACCGCCTCGCGGGTCGGGTCGTCGCCGAGGGGATCTCGGTGCGCGGCCTGGAGGAGATCGTGGCGGTCGGTGAGCTCGGGGAGGGCCCTCGACCTCCCGCGCGGCGGAAGAAGCCGACGGCGCCGGCACTGGCCGACCTCGCCGCACGCCTGTCGGACCGTCTCGACACCAGGGTGAAGGTGGACCTCGGCAAGACGAAGGGCAAGATCACCGTCGAGTTCGCCTCGTTGCCGGACCTGGAGCGGATCGTGGCGATCCTGGACCCCGAGAACGACAACTCGCTTTAACGACACATCGATTTGTCGACAAATCGATACATGCTGGCGCGCGGCGCTCCCCGTCCGCCCGGTGCGTCTAGGTGCGCAGGGAGCGCAGCAGGTCCAGCTCGCGAGCGCGACGCAACCCGGCCTTCCGGGGCCGGTCGAGGCCCTGCTCGCGCTCCCAGGCCAGTGCTGCCTCGACCGTGGCGGGCGCGCCGCGCAGGCTGAGGCCCGCCCCGGTCGCCGCCGCGTTGCTCCGGGTCATGAAGCCGTCGTAGTCAGGCCGCGGAAGCCACAGCGGCAAGGACTTCTCGCCGGACCACGGGGCGACGCCATGTGTGGCGAGCCAGCTGTCGGAGGCCTCGACGAACTGCGGGTGCACGTCCGCCGCGGCCGCGCAGGCGTCCAGGACCTCACCGAGGGGCACCACGTCGCCCACCACGTTGAAGACGCCGCCTGCGCGACGCTCGGCCGAGTCGAGCAGCCAGGCGACCAGGTCCTCGACGTCCACCACCTGGGTGGGGCGATCGAGCTCGGGGACCAGCACCCTCTCGTCGGGCTCGCGCATGGCCGCCAGCCGCGCCGGCCAGTAGCCGTAGCGGTCGCTGTAGTCGCCGTACCCCGCGATGAGCCCCGCCCGGCACACCAGGCTGCGGTCCGCGCCCACCTCCGTCTGGAGCACCCGCTCGCAGGCCGCCTTGGCCTCGCCGTAGTCGCTGATCCCCGCCTCGCCGCGCCCGGCCCACGGCTCGAGCAGGGCGGCCGACTCGTCAGCACCGGCGGTGTCGTGGTCGCGGTACACCGAGCACGAGGACACCAGCACCCAGTGCTCCACCACGTCGGACAGGGCCGCGACGGCGCTCGCGACCAGGTTGGGCTGCCAGGTGACGTCGAGCAGTACGTCCACGGGCCGGTCGGCCACCGCGTCGTAGGCCCCGTCCTGCCGCCGGTCGGCAACCACGTGCCGGGCGCCCGGGGGCACGGGACCGGTCTCGCCCCGGGCCAGGCACGTGACGTCGTGGCCGCGCTCGAGCGCACGCCGGGCGACCAGGCCGCCCACCCAGGACGTGCCGCCGAGGACCAGGAGGGACAAGGGTCGGGGGGAAGGCATGGGCGCAGCCGAGCACATCGGCGCGCCGCCACGCCAGGAAGGTTCACGGAAGGCGAACGGGAGTATTGAAGGTTCTCTTTCGAAAGAGTACTTTCGATGCCATGGAGCTACGCAGGCGGCGGATCACCGATCCCGAGGCGCTGAAGGCACTGGCCCACCCGACCCGGATGGCGTTGCTCGGTGCGCTGGTCACCGAGGGGCCGCTCACCGCCAGCCAGGCGGCCGAGATGGTGGGGGAGTCGCCGTCGAACTGTTCCTGGCACCTGCGCAAGCTCGCGGAGCACGGGTTCGTGGAGGAGGCCCCCGGGGCCCGGGGCCGGAACCGACCCTGGCGTGCGGTCAGCCAGGGCCACGAGTGGGACGACGAAGAGGCGGACCCCGCCGCCCGGCTCGCCGGCCAGGCGCTCACCGACGTGCTCCTGGACCAGGAGGTGCAACGCTTCCGCGCCGCGCGGCGACGCGAGGAGGGCCCGGAGTGGCGCCGCGCGATCGGCATGAGCCAGAGCCAGCTCTGGCTCACCGCCGAGGAGGCCCACGAGCTCGGCGAACGCCTGCGCGAGCTGTTCCTGTCCCACGCCGACCGGCACCTCGACCCCTCGCTGCGGCCGGAGGGCGCCCGCCTGGTCTCCCTGGTCGGCTGGCTGGTGCCCAGCAGGCCGGCAGCCACCCCGCAGGACGAACCGCACCACGGCCACAGTCAGGACCACACCGCTCGGGACCACGACGAGGAGCACCCACGATGAAGGCAGCGTTCGCGACCCCGGGCTTCACCCGCCTCTACCTGGGCCTGACCGCCGGCATGCTCGGCGACTCCCTGATGCTCATCGTGCTGAGCATCTGGGTGAAGACGCTGACCGGGTCCAACGGCGCCGCGGGGCTGACCTTTCTCTTCGTGACGCTCCCGGCACTCGTCGGACCGCTGCTCGGCGTGGTGGTCGACCGCGTCCCACGGCGCCCCTTCCTCGTGGTGGCCAACCTCGCCTCGGCGGTCGCCGTACTGCCGCTGCTGCTGGTCCATGACCGCGGCGACGTGTGGCTGATCTACCTCGTCGCGCTGCTGTACGGCGTCTCGTTCGTGGTCGTGCCGGCCGCGCTCAACGGCCTGATGAAGGACCTGCTGCCCGAGGACACCCTGGTGGACGCCAACGCGTCCTTGTCCGTGACGCGCGAGGCCCTGCGTCTGGTGGGCCCGCTGGCCGGAGCCAGCCTGTTCGCGCTGACCGGCGGAGGCACGGTTGCGGTCATCGACGCGGTGAGCTTCGTCATCGCCGCCCTCAGCGTGCTGGCCCTCACGGTCGTCGAGACACCGCCCGCTGCCGAGCGCTTGCACTGGCTCGCCGAGCTGGGCCAGGGCGCGCGCCACCTGCGCCGTACGCCGCTGCTGCTGCACCCCACCCTGGCGCTGGGGCTCTGCCTGCTGGTGATCGGCTTCTCCGAGTCGGCGGTCTTCGCGGTGCTGGACGCCTTCGACAAGCCGGTGGAGTTCGTGGGGCCCCTGCTCACCGTGCAGGGCGTCGGGGCCGTGGTGGGCGGCCTCCTCTCGGGTCGGCTCATCCGTGCGCTGGGCGAGGCGCGCGCTCTCGTGCTCGCGCTCGCCGTGCTGGCCCTCGGCCTGGCCGGGGTCGTGGTAGCGGTGAGCATGGCGCAGGTGGTCGTGGCGGTGGCCGTGCTCGGCTCCGGCCTTCCCGTTCTGCTCGTGGCCTACACCACGCTCCTGCAGAAGCAGACCCCGGGACCGCTGATGGGGCGGGTCAGCACCACCACCGAGGTGCTCACCACAACACCGCAGGCCGTGTCGATCGCCACCGGTGCCCTGCTCGTGACGGTCCTCGACTACCGGCTCATCTTCGGGATCATGGCCGCCGGGACGCTGCTGGCCGCCGGCTACCTCCTGACCTCGCTGCGTGGGCGGTTCTCGCCGCAGCCGGGGCCGGTGGCTGCGGAGCAGACCGGCGGGCCCGTGACCGGGCACCCGGCGAACCCGGTGGCGGGCACTCGCGCCGATCCGGTGGAGGGCGCGGTCGTGGCCGGCGCAACCGAGCCGCAGGCCTGAACCGACGGGTCAGGAGGCGCGCCTCAACGGGTCAGGAGGCGCGCCTCAACGGGGCTACTTGCCGCCGGAGGCACGGGCACGGCGCCGTTCGACGCGGCGGCGACGCTCCTCGGCGTCGAGGCGGGCCGCCTCCTCGGGTGTGGGGGCGCTCCCGCCGTACGACGCGGGCAACCACCAGCTTCCCGGCGGCTGCTCCTGGTCCGGGTATGCCCGGATCGTCTCGTCGAGCAGGCCGCGCATCACCTGGCGGAGCTCGGCGGTGTCCGCAGCCGGGTCCGCCCCCGAGAAGTGCAGGGGCTCACCGACGCGGATCGCGATCGTCTTGCCGCGGGCGAAGTCACGCGGGTGGTCCTTGGTGTAGAGCCGTTGCGTGCCCCACAGCACCACGGGCACCAGCGGCACCCCGGCCTCGGCCGCGATCCGGGTCGCCCCGGTCTTCAGCTCCTTGATCTCGAAGCTGCGCGAGATGGTGGCCTCGGGGAAGATCCCGACCACCTCTCCCTGCGCGAGGTAGCGCAGCGCCTCATGGTAGGAGCCCAGCCCGTCGGCCCGGTCGACGCTGATGTGGTGCAGCGAGCGCATCAGCGGGCCGCTCAGCCGGTGGTCGAACAGCTCGCGCTTGGCCATGAACCGCACCAGGCGGCGCGACGGGTGCGCGGCGAGGCCCCCGAGCACGAAGTCGATGTACGACACGTGATTGACCGCGAGCAGGGCCGGCCCGGAGCGCGGCACGTGCTCGGTGCCGGCCAGCTGGAACCGGAGCCCGAGGGCCTTGAACAGCGTCTTGGCCGTCACGATGACCGGCGGGTAGGTGAGATCGCGCACGAGACGATCCTGTCAGGCCCCGGTGGACCGGGCCACCGCGCACCGCACCAGGTCGGCGACCAGCGCCCCGAGATCCAGCCCCGCGGCCTGCACCGACAACGGCACCGTCGAGGTCTCGGTCAGGCCCGGGGCGACGTTCACCTCGAGGAACCACACCGTCCCCTCGGCGTCGATCATCAGGTCCGAGCGCGACAGGTCGCGCAGGCCGAGCGCCTGGTGCGCGGTCACCGCGACCCGCGCGCACTCGGCGGCGAGCGCCTCGTCGAGCTTCGCCGGTACGACGAACTCGGTGCTGCCCGCGGTGTAGCGGGCGGTGTAGTCGTAGACACCCCCGTCGGGGAGGATCGAGACCGCCGGCAGTGCCCGGGGACCGTCGCCGGTGTCCACGACGGGGACGGCGACCTCGGTCCCGACCACGAGCCGCTCGACGAGGGCGGTGTCACCGTACGCGAAGGCGTTGACCATCGCCGAGGGCAGCGCCTCGGCCTCGCGCACTACGGTGCAGCCGAGCGCGGACCCGCCCGAGGCGGGCTTGACGATCAGCGGCAGCCCGAGCTTGGTGACCAGCGCGTCCATCAGCATCGCGGCGCCGAGCTCGCGGAAGGTCTCATGGGGCAGCGCTACGCCGGCGGGGGTGTGCAGGCCGGCGCGTGCGGCGACCGCCTTGGCGACCGGCTTGTCGAATGCCACCCGGGACGCCGCCGGGCGGGATCCCACGTAGGGCAGGTCGAGCAGCTCGAGCACCTCGCGCAGCGCCCCGTCCTCGCCCGACTCCCCGTGCAGCAGCGGCAGCACGCAGTCGGGCCGGTCCGCGCGCAGTGCGGGCACCAGGGAGGCGTCCACGTCCCGCTCCTCGACGACCACGCCCACGTCGCGCAACGCCTCCGCCACCCGGCGACCCGAGCGCAGGGACACGTCCCGCTCGTGGGAGAGCCCGCCGGCCAGGACGACGACGCGGGCAGGCGTGGGCGATGCGGCCGCTGTGCTCATGGGGGGACCAGCTCCTAGGTGAGGTCGGTGTTGGGTGCTTCGTAGCCGCGTCGGTTGATCTCCCCGGGTGCCCCTGCGGTCCCGAAGGTGGCCCGCAGCTCGAGCTCCTCCTCGATCACGCCGACGAGCCGGCGCACGCCCTCCCGGATCCGCTCGGGAGTCGGGTAGCAGAACGAGAGCCGCATGCTCTGCGACCCGAAGCCGTCGGCGAAGAACGCGGTCCCCGGAACGTAGGCGACCCGCGCCGTCACGGCCCGGGGCAGCATGGCCTTGGCGTCCAGACCGGCGGGCAGGGTCAGCCACACGTAGAACCCGCCCGCGGGCACGTTCCAGCGCGTCGCCGCCGGCATCAGGTCGGCCAGCGCCTCCACCATGGCGTCTCGGCGCTCGCGGTACATCTCGCGGAACTGCTTGATCTGGCCCTGCCAGTCATGGTTGCGCAGGTACGACGAGACCGCCATCTGCGAGAACGACGGGGGGCACAGCGTCGCGGACTCCTGGGCGAGCACGAGCTTCTCGCGCACGGCGTGCGGCGCGAGCGCCCACCCGACCCGGAACCCGGGCGCGAAGGTCTTGGAGAACGAGCCCAGGTAGATGACGCCGTCGGCCTCGTCCGCGCGCAGCGCCCGGTGCGGCTCCTCATCGAAGCCGAGCAGGCCGTAGGGGTTGTCCTCGAGCACCAGCACGTCGGCCTCGCGGCAGATCTCGAGGATCTCCGCACGGCGCCGGTCGGCGAGCGTGACGCCGGCCGGGTTGTGGTAGTTCGGGATCGTGTAGAGGAACTTGATCCGCCGGCCCGCCGCCTGCACGGTGGCGATCGCCTGCCGCAGCGCCTCCGGCACGAGACCCTCGCCGTCCATGTCCACGTGCACGACGTCGCACTGGTAGGCACGGAAGACCCCGAGGGCACCGACGTACGACGGCGCCTCGCACAGCACCACGTCGCCGGGGTCGCAGAAGATCCGGGTGACGAGGTCCACGGCCTGCTGGGACCCGACCGTGACGACCACGTCGTCGGGATGGGCCTCGATGCCCTCCAGGCGCATCACGTCGGTGATCTGCTCGCGCAGGACCGGGTCGCCCTGGCCGGAGCCGTACTGCATCGCCGTGGGACCGCTCGTGCGGACCAGCTCGTCGATGGCGTTGCCCACCACGTCGAGGGGCAGGCCGGAGATGTTGGGCATGCCACCGGCCAGCGAGACCACCTCCGGGCGGCTGGCCACGGAGAACAGTGCACGGATCTCCGAGGCGGTCATCCCCTGGGTGCGGGCGGCGTAGCGGTCGACGTAGCTGTCGAGCCGCGTGCTGCTGGGGGTCACGCTGTCGGACATGGGCCTCCTCACGGGTCCCCTCTAGGATGAGGCATGGACCGGTCCGCGACCGAGGAGGGCCACGACATGGAACGTGGATGTCCCGGAGCAGGCCCGGCACGGACGGTGACCTGACATGGCCCGTCGGCTGGCCCGCCTCACGCTCGACACCATGGTCGACCTCCCCGTCGGCTGTGCCTCGTGTGTCTTCTGGGAGCTCGACCCCGTCCGTCGTACCCGGGCGGAGGCGGCCGGTGAGGCACGTTGCGCGAAGGAGTCCTGGGTCTCGCAGGTGCTCCTGGAGTGGGGCTCGTGCGGACGGCTGGCGTACGTCGACGGTGACCCCGCGGGCTACGTGCTCTACGCTCCGCCGTCCTACCTGCCCGGTGCCGACGCCTTCCCGACCGCGCCGGTGAGTGAGGACGCGGTGCTGCTCGCCACCGCGATGGTCTACCCCGAGTACGCCGGGCAGGGACTCGGTCGGATGCTCATGCAGGCTGTGGTCAAGGACCTGGTCAAGCGCGGCGGCATCCGGGCGCTGGAGGCGTTCGGCGACAGCCGGGCCGCACCGGCCGGCGCGGCCGAGCACGCCTACGGGCAGTGCGTGCTGCCGGTCGACTACCTGCTCGCCGTCGGCTTCCGCACCCAGCGTGGACACCCGCGCTACCCGCGCATGCGCATGGAGCTGCGGACCGCCCTGACCTGGCGCGACGAGGTCGAGCAGGCGCTCGAGCGGCTGCTCGGTGCGGTGCGACCCCACCGAGCGACCCCCGAGCCGGCACCGCGCGCGCTCCGCAAGCCGCTGAGCGCGGCACCGCGTCGAGCCCCCCGTCCCACCCCGCGCCCGGGGCCGCGGCCGGCCCCGCGTGCCACCCCGCGTCCCACCCCGCGTCCGGGCCCGCCGGGGTTGCCGCCCGCGGTGCGCTGAGGACACGGCGGACCAGGTCCTTCGGGAACGACACAGGGGCAGGCCCGGTCACGAGGACCGGAGGCCTGCCCCTGTGCGGGGAAAGCGCGGAGGCTCAGCCGAGGAAGTCGCTGAGCTCGTTGAGCAGCGCCGCCTTCGGCTTCGCACCGACGATCTGCTTCACGACCTCCCCGTTGCGGTAGACGTTGAGGGTCGGGATGCCGGTCACGCGGTAGGTCGCCGGCGTGACCGGGTTCTCGTCGACGTTCATCTTCACGAAGTCGATCTTGTCGCCGTGCTCACGCTGGATCTCGTCGAGGATCGGGGAGACCTGGCGGCAGGGCCCGCACCACTCCGCCCAGAAGTCGACAAGCACCGGCTTGTCGGACTTGAGCACCTTGGACTCGAAGTCGGCGTCTGTCACTGCTTGCATGTCGGCCACGAGGCCTCCTCCTTGTATCGAGCGTGTGTGGCAAGTCAACACCAGGGAACGGACAATTCTTCCGTCAGCCGCGAACGGTCTCCACCTGCTCGGCGAGCAGCTCCCGGGCGGTGTCGGTGGAGTCGGTGGAACCGGCCTGGGCGAGGTCGGCGAGGAATCGCTCGGCATCGAGCGCGGCAGCGCAGCCGGTGCCGGCCGCGGTGATCGCCTGGCGGTACTGGTGGTCGACGAGGTCGCCGCAGGCGAACACGCCGGGCAGGTTGGTGCGGGTCGACGGCTGGTCCACGAGCACGTAACCCTCCTCGTCGAGGCGGACCTGGCCGTGCAGCAGCTCCGAGCGCGGGTCGTGCCCGATCGCGATGAACAGGCCGGTCACGTCGAGCTCCCGGGTCTGGCCCGTGACGGTGTCGGCCAGCGTCAGCCCGGCGAGCTTGTCCTCGCCGTGGATGGCCTCGACGCGGGAGTTCCAGGCGAACTCGATCTTGGGGTCGGCGAACGCGCGGTCCTGCATGATCTTGGAGGCACGCAGCTCCTCGCGGCGGTGCACGATGGTGACCTTGGAGGCGAACCGGGACAGGAAGGTGGCCTCCTCGAGGGCGGAGTCGCCACCGCCCACGACCGCGATGTGCTGGTCGCGGAAGAAGAAGCCGTCGCAGGTGGCGCACCAGCTCACGCCGTGGCCGGAGAGGCGGTCCTCGTCCGGGATGCCCAGCTTCCGGTAGCCCGAGCCGGTCGCGAGGATGACGGCGTGCGCCGAGAACGTGCCGGTGGCCGTGGTCACGGTCTTCACCGCTCCGGTGAGGTCGACCGACGTGACGTCGTCGGAGACCAGCTCGGCGCCGAACCGCTCGGCCTGGGCGCGCATGTTGTCCATGAGCTCCGGCCCCATGATCCCGTCGCGGAAGCCCGGGAAGTTCTCCACCTCGGTGGTGTTCATGAGCGCCCCGCCGGCGGTCACCGATCCCTCGAACACGAGCGGCGCGAGGTTCGCGCGGGCGGCGTAGACCGCGGCGGTGTAGCCGGCCGGTCCCGACCCGACGACGATGACGTTGCGAACGTCCGGGCGAGTGCTGTCGGTGGGCTGGTCGGACATCAGAGTTTCTCTCCTGGAGGGTCGACGTCGCTGGGGCCCCGTGGCGGGGCACCTGTCCTAACGGATCCTAGGCGGGCCGCATTCCCCGCCGGGTATCCGCGGGCGGCCCGGTAGTACCCACCGGTGCGCGGTTTCACGAGCGGGGGATGCGGACGGTCGCCAAGGGCACCGTGTCACCGGCGCACGGGTACACGCGACCCACCGTGGCGAGGGACCCGGCACCGCCGAGCACCAGCGTCGCCGGCGCGCCGTCGAGCCTGACCAGCAGCACCCGGTCCCCGGCGTGGTGCGGGGGCACCGCGCACGCGTCCGGGACGGCCGCGGCGGCCCGGTCGGTCGGGGCGGTCTCGCGCGCGACCCGGCGTACGTCGGCGGCCAAGGTGGCCGACCGCAGCACCGGCAGCGGCACGCCCGGCGGGTTCGACCCCGCGGACCCGGCGGCGGCCCCCGCCTCGGCCCGGGAGGCGACCGCGGCGCTGTCGGGGGAGGAAGCACCGCCCCCGCCCGAGCGCACCAGGTCTCCGGCCCCCACCGTGATCAGCGCCACCGCCGCCGCGGCGACGACCAGCAGCGGCCACCGGCGGCGCCGGTGGCGGTCGAGGCGCGCCACCGGCCGCGTGGGCGAGGCGACCGGCTCCGGCACCCCGCCGGGTTCGGGGTGCTCGGCGACGAGCGAGGCGAGCACGTCGTCGAGGCGGGCGGCCACGTCCTCGGGGAGCGGCTCGGGCGCCGACCCGGCGAGGGCGCGGCGGACCAGCTCCTCGTCGGCGGCGCTGAGCCGCGGCTCCTGCTCACTCACGAGCGGTCACCTCCTCCGGCCGGGGCCGATCGTCGCGGACCGGTACCTCTCCGACGTCGGGCACCGGCTCCGGGTTCCCGACCAGGTCACGCAGCAGGGGCAGCAGCCGCGCCCGCCCCCGCGCGCACCGGCTCTTCACCGTGCCCGGCGCACACTCCAGGATCCCCGCGGTCTCCTCCACCGAGTAGCCCTCCATGTCGACCAGGACGAGGGCGGCGCGCTGCTCGGGTGGCAGCTGGGCGAGAGCGGCGAGCACGGCGGCGCGCCGCTCACCCCGCAGGGCGTGCTCCGCGGGGTCGTCGGCGGGGTCGGCCCGGGGACCGGCTCGGCCCCCCGGGACCGGATCGTCGCACCCGGTGGCCGGGTCCGGGAGCGGGGCGGCCGCGCGGACCTGCCGGCGCCGCAGCCGGTCGAGGCAGGCGTTCACCACGATCCGGTGCAACCAGGTCCGCACGGAGGCGTCCCCGCGGAAGCCCGCGGCTCGCCGGAACGCGGAGACCATCGCGTCCTGGAGTGCGTCGGCGGCCTCCTCCCGGTCACCGGTGGTCCGCAGCGCGACGGCCCACAGCCGTTCTCGGTGCCGGGTGAACAGCGTGGCGAAGGCAGTCACGTCGCCGGCCACGTGGGCGGCGAGCAGCGTCTCGTCCGAAGGATCCGCGGGTTCGGGCCGGTCCTCGGCCGCGCCCGCATCGGGCGGTCCGCCGACCTGCGCGCCCGTCTCCCCACGCTCCTGCCGACTCACGCCCGCGATTATCCCCGACCCGCCCCTTGCCGGCGGCGACTCAGGACAGAACGCGCACCTCGGCGATCTTCCCCTGGTAGCCGCCCTGGACGGGGGGCAGCGAGGTGAGCCAGATGACGAGGTACCGGGTGGTGACCGGTTTGGCGGGCGTGAGGTCCACCTCGGTGCCGGCCCCGTTCTTGGCAGCGACCTTGGAGAGGCCGTCGAGGCTGGTGGGAGTGGAGGCGCCCGGGGACGCGGCGAGGAGCTGCAGGTCGGTGCCGGTGCCCTGGAGGGTCACGTGCACCGTGGAGACCCGGTGCACGTCGCCGAGGTCGAGCAGCAGCCCCACGCCGCTCTTGAGGCCCCCCAGGTCCGGACGGCGCCGATAGGTGACCGTCTCCCAGGCGGTGTTGGGGTCGCCGTCGATCGCGAGCGGCGCGAGCTGGGGGTTCTCCCTCGGTGGGTTCGCGAGGGGGTCGAAGTCGGAGACGTGCGCGATGCTGACCGGCTGAGGGGGACTCGGGGAGCCGGAGGCCCCGGCGGAGGCGCTGCTGCCGGATCCGGCGGTGCTGCTCGGCCCGCTCGTGCCGCGTCCCAGGTTGAACGCCAGCACGACCGCGAGCACGAGCAGCACGAGCACGACGAGGACGCCGCCGAGCCGCAGCCAGGTCCGCCCCGAGCTGTCGGTGTAGCCGTCGGTCTCCTCCCACGGGGGCGGCCCGGCCGGGTCGTCCGGACCCCAGGCGGGGGGCAGTGATCCGTTGCCCGGGCCGGTGCTGCGGGGCGGGGCCTGCGGCGGCGTGGTGCTGCGCGGGGGGCCCGGAGCGAACAGCGGCTTGGGCTCCGGCTCCGGGAGGACCGGCGGCGGGGGCGGAGGCGGGCGGTGTTCGGAGTCGGCGTCCGCACCGGGCAGCCACCCGGTGCCGCTCTCCTCGTCGCGGAACACCGGGCCGTCGGCCTGGGTGGCCTCGGGATCCTCGGGTGCCGCCGCCGGGTTCCGGCCCGCCTGCTCCGGCTCGCCCGCGTCCTGTGCCCTGGCTCGGGGCGGGGGCGGCGGGTGCAGCTGCGTGGGAGGCCCCTCCGCGTCGGCGCCGCCGCGCGCCTCGCGGCCCAGGACGGCGGTGGCCTCGGGCGCGAACGCGGCCGGGTCGCCGATGTAGTCCGAGAGGGCGGCGTAGATCTCGTGCGCGGTCTCGATGGGCACGCCCCGCCCGTGGCCGGGCGGGCTCAGCACCCGGTCGCACACCGTGTCGAGCGGCCGCGGGATGCCGGCCCGGACCTGCCGCGGGCGCAGCGCGTGTCCGTGGTCGGTCGGCGCGGTGGGAACCGTGGAGCCCTGGGTACCGGGCCACCGGCCCACCAGTGCGGCGTAGAGGAGCCCGGCGAGGTTCACGACGTCGGCCTCGTGCTCGTCGAGCGGGTCGCCGCCGGTGGTGCGGATCGCCCCGCGGCCACGCAGCACCGCGTCGATGACGAAGCCGATGAGCTTGACCGCCCCCGCCTCGGTGACCATCACGTTCTCGGGCAGCAGCCGGCCGTGCGCGATGCCGTGCCGGTGGGCGGTGGAGATCGCCTCGGCGACCTCCTTGACCACCCACGCGGCGCGCCGCGGCGGGAGAGGGCCGTCCTCGAGGATCCGGTCCAGGGTCACCCCCGAGCCCCACTCGTTGACGACGTAGACCACGCCCTCCTCGGCCGCCGCGTCGAGCACGCGCAGCAGGTGGCCGTCGGAGACGGTGGCCGACGTGCGAGCGGCGGCCAGCAGCGCGTCGGCGCGGCGGTCCTGTCGGGAGATCACGTGGACGGTGACGTTGCGCGCCAGCGTCTGGTCGGTGGCGCGCCACAGCCGGGCACCGTCGGTGTCCTCGAGCAGGTCCTCGAGCCGGAAGCGTCCCGCGAGGACGGTCCCTGGTCCGACCGGTTGCTCGACCACGTTCCTCCCTTGGTGTGCGCGGCTGGTGTGCCCGGCGCCTTCCGTGCCCTGGCGTCGAAACTACATGCTAGGACGGCTCGTCACCGGCCGAGGCGGCTCGTCACGAGCTCGAGGACGCCGGTCACCTCCCGGATCCGCATCACCCGGGCCAGGGCCAGGAAAATCCCGACGTCGGCCAGGCCGACCGCCGCCAGCAGCACGATCGAGTAGCCCTTCCCGGTGCCCGCCGGCCAGGCCTGCTCGACGCCGTACCGCACCGCCCAGGCCACCAGGGTCGCCACCCCGGCGGCGATCACCGTGCGCACCAGGAACCGCACCAGCCTCGGCGTCTCCAGCCCGCCCAGCACCCGGCGGAGCAGCGCGTAGGAGGCGACAGCCCCGACGAGGTAGGAGCCGCCGAACGCGAGCACCAGTCCGGGTGCGGTCGCCGCCGGGTCGGCGCTGCGGGTGAACAGCACCGCCAGCGCGATGTTCGCGGCGGCCACGGCGCACTGGACCCAGAAGACCGTCCGGGTCTGCTCCAGGGAGTAGAAGCCGCGCAGCATCAGGTAGTGGGCGGTGAACAGGACGAGGGAGGGGGCGAACAGGGCCAGGGCGGTGGCGAACGCGGACACGCTGTTGTCGCCGGCCCCCCAGCCGTAGACCAGGTTGCTCACCGGCGTCGCGACCAGCGGCAGCAGCAGCGCGAACGGGACGATCACCGCGAAGGCGGTGCGCAGCGTGGAGGCCACGTTGGTGGCCACCCCGCGCAGGTCGTCGTCGGCGGCGTGCTGGGAGAGCCGCGGCAGCATCGCGGTGGCCAGCGAGACGGTGACCACCGAGTGCGGCACCATGACCAGCAGGTAGGCGAACGAGTAGATGGTGAATCCGGTCCCCTCGCTGCCGCCGGAGCCGCAGGCGGCGGTCGCGGCCTGGGCGGTGCCGCTCGAGGCCAGGCGTACGACGATCGTGTACGCGACCTGGTTGACGACCACGAACAGCACCGTCCACACCCCCAGGCGCAGCGTGTGCCCCAGACCGGTGCCGCGGAAGTCGAACCGGGGACGGAACCGGAAGCCGACCGCGCGCAGATAGGGCAGCAGCACCAGGAACTGGATGACGATGCCGAGGGTGGAGCCGAGACCGAGCAGCGCCTCCTGGCCTGCCGTGTAGGGGCCGGTCTCGCACCGGCCGGGTGAGGGGAAGATCGCCAGGTACCAGGCCAGGACGGCGACCGAGACCACGTTGTTGGCGATCGGGGCCCACATCATCGGACCGAAGCTGCCGCGTGCGTTGAGCACCTGCCCGACCAGGACGAACATGCCGTAGAAGAACACCTGGGGCAGGCAGTAGCGCGCGAAGGCGATCGCCGACTCGCGCTGTCCGGCCAGCGCCGGGGTGAAGTAGGAGCCGTCGAGGAAGATGCGCATCAGCAGCGGTGCGGCCACGACGAGGACGGCCGTCACCGCGGCGAGGAAGAGTCCCGCCAGGGTGATGATCCGGTTGGTGTACCCGTCGCCGCGGTCGGCGTCGTTCTTCATCGCCCGCACCAGCTGCGGGACCAGCACCGCGTTGAACACGCCGCCGGCCAGCAGGATGTAGAGCATGTTCGGGATCGTGTTCGCGATCGTGAACTGGTCTCCGTGCAGTCCCGCGCCGATGGCGGCGACCAGCATCGCGTTGCGGACGAACCCGCTGAGCCGGGACACCACCGTCCCCGCGGCCATCACCGCGCTCGAGGAGAGGATGCTGCGCTCGTCCGACGTGGAGGGGTCGGTGCTCACGGGGCTCATCGGTTCCTTCCGGGCAGCAGGGGGCCGTGGGTCGCCTTGCGGCGGCGCACCCGGCGCAGCACGCGGGCGCCGATGGCCAGCAGCAGGATGGCGCCACCGACGGCCATGATCACCCAGATCACCAGCCCGACCTGGCTGGTGCGCACGGTGAACACCGCGGTGCTGCCCAGCGGCTGCCCGTGGGAGTCCACCGCCTCCAGCACGACCCGGTGCACGCCGATGTCCGAGGCGTGCGCGGTCAGCCGCAGCGACGCCCGGCGGCCGGGGCCGAGGGTCACCGGGTCGGGTGCGGTGATGCGCAGGGCACGGGTGCCGGTCTGCGCCCGCACCCCGACGGTCACGTCCTGGTCGAGTCCGTTGACGAGGGTGATCTGGATCGGGCCCTGCTCGCTGGACATGGTGACGAAGGGCGGGCCCTCGACCTGCACCTGCCGCATCAGCGCGCGGACGTGTCCGATGGTGCGTTCCACCCGGAACCGGGCCAGGGCGGGCTCGCGGCGGGCCAGGCTGCCCGAGCCGAGCAGGGCGATCTGGGCGAGCTGCTCGTCGACCGTGCTGTTGCGGGCCAGGAGCTGGGCGAAGACGTCGCCGGTGGAGATGAGCTGCCGCGTGGCCAGGAGGTTGGCGCGCGGCACTTCACGGCGGCGGTTCTTGCGGTGGTAGACGGGCCCCGGGGACGTCGTACCCACGTGGGCGTGGGCGACCACGGAGGGGATGCTGACCTGCTGCAGCCAGGGGACCGCGAGGCCACCGAAGAAGTCGGCGTCCGCCCAGCCGGAGCCCGGGTCCCAGTTCTGGGGCGTGCTCACCACCAGGGCCTGCGCGTGCTCCGGCGAGAGGGCGTGCAGGGCCGCCTCGGCGAGCAGCCGCTGGCGCACGGCGAGCGCGGAGAAGCGGACGTCCGGCTTCGGGTCGGGTCCGCCGGAACCGGCGGCGGAGTCGGTCAGCACCACGTCCGCACCCCCGTCCGTGGCCAGCACCGGCCGTTGCGCGTGGGGGAAGGCACCGTCGCGCAGCAGCACCGCCCGGCCGGTCGTCACGCGGTCGAGCGCCTCGGCGGGAAGGAAGCCGTCCACGGGTGCGACCACCGGGGTGGCGCTGACCCCGAGCTGGGCCATGGCCCGCGCGCTCAGCCGCCGGCCCTGGCTCAGCACGCCGCCGAGGTGCTGGCGGAGGGTGCCCGCGACGTCGAGGTCGCCGTAGGGCACGGTCATCACCGACTGCTCGGCGGCGATCCGCTGGAACTCCTGCACCCAGGTGACGGCGCTCAGGGCTCCGGGCGTCACGGTGCTCGGCGACTCCGCCGACCCGGGCGACTCGCCGGTCGACGGGGTTCCCGACGTCGCCGGGGGCGCGCCGCCGACCAGCGGAGGCGGGCTCGACGCCCCCGCGGTCGGCGAGCCCGGTGTCGAGGAGCCCGGTGTCGAGGAGCCCGGTGTCGAGGAGCCCGTTCGAGGTCTGGTTCGGGTGGCGAGGAGCCGGTCGAGGGGCTCGGGGACGAGCCGGTCTGGTCCTCCTCGGGCGTGGGGGCCAGGTCCAGCGGCGGGTTCTGTCCGGCGACCGACCGGGCCGCGTCCAGCACGGCCGGGTCGACGACCCACGTGACCGGCCGGCTCCTGGCCTGGCCGCCCAGGTCCAGCAGCCGTCCGAGCCTGCCCTCGGGAGCGAGCAGCCCCTGCCAGTCCCGCAGGTGCAGCAGCTGGCCCTCGGCGTCGCGGCGCACGGGCGCGCGCAGCGGCAGCACCAGGGCCAGCCGGGTCGTGGGCGTGCGCGGCGGGACCAGCGGCATGAAGGTGCGCGCCCGACCGTCGGCGATCGCGTCGCGCATGCCGTCCAGGGCCCCGAGGACGTGGACGCCGAACCAGTACACGCCGGGTTCGCCGCTGATCCCCAGCTCGCGGCGCGGCACGCTGAGCAGGTACGACGTGCTCTGCCCCGGGGCGAGGTCCCCGATGTCCTGGTAGTACCCGGTGGTGGTGATCCTGCTGCCCACCGGCGCGGCGGGGTCGGTCGCCGCCGCCTCGGCCAGTGCGGCCGCGGAGGTGATCGGCGTGGTCGAGCGCAGCATGTAGACCTGCAGGTTCGTCCAGGTGTCACTGGAGGTGTTGGTGATCTCCCCGGTCATCGTCACCCGGCCGCGCTGCGGCACGGTGGAGGGCGTCAGCGTGTCGATGGTGACGCGCAGCGGCGGGGAGTCGGTGGTCGGTGCTGCGGTGGTCGGTGCCGCGGTGGCGGTCGCGGGGCCGAGGCCGGCGAGGAGGAGCAGGACAGCCGTGACGAGGCATGCCGCGAGGCGGCCGGGGGCTGTCCGGGTCACACGGGCAAGGCTAGCCGCCGACGGGCCTGGCCTAGAGTTGCCTCCTGTGTCCGACGAGCCCCACGCCCCCGAACCCGCGACCCCGACCATGGTCGAGGTGCAGCGCAACGTGCTCACCGAGCTGGACCGCATCGCCCCGGTGATCGACCCTCTCGGTGCCCGCTTCCGCGAGGCGGGCGAGGAGATCGCACTGGTCGGTGGCCCGGTCCGCGACGCGATGCTGGGCCGCTTCCAGAACGACCTGGACTTCACCACGTCCGCGCGTCCGGAGGTGACCGAGCGCCTGCTCAAGGGATGGGCCGACGCGATCTGGGACATGGGGCGAGCGTTCGGCACGATCGGCTGCCGCAAGGGCACCTGGCAGGTGGAGATCACCACCTACCGCTCCGAGGAGTACGACCCCACCTCCCGCAAGCCCACCGTGGACTTCGGCCGCTCCCTGACCGGGGACCTCCGTCGGCGCGACTTCACCGTCAACGCGATGGCGGTCTCCCTGCCCGATCGCGCGTTCGAGGACCCGTACGGCGGCGTGGTCGACCTCGCCCACCGGGTGCTGCGCACGCCCGGCGCGCCGGAGGACTCCTTCTCCGACGACCCCCTGCGGATGATGCGCGCCGCCCGGTTCGCGGCCCAGCTCGGCTTCACGGTGGACCCGTCGGTGGTGGCGGCGATGCGCGCGATGGCCGACCGCATCGAGATCGTCTCCGCCGAACGGGTCCGCGACGAGCTGGTCAAGCTGGTGATGGCGCCGTTCCCGCGCCGCGGTCTCGCGCTGCTGGTCGAGACCGGCCTGGCCGACCACGTCCTGCCCGAGCTGCCCGCCCTGGCTCTCGAGCGCGACGAGCACCACCGCCACAAGGACGTCTACGAGCACACCCTCACCGTGCTGGAGCAGGCGATCGATCTCGAGGGCCGGCTGCCGGGCGGGGGACCGGACTTCGTCTCCCGGTTCGCCGCCCTGCTGCACGACGTGGGCAAGCCTCGCACCCGCCGTTTCCAGGGTGACGGCACGGTCACGTTCCACCACCACGACGTGATGGGCGCCAAGCTGGTCCGCAAGCGGATGAAGGCGCTGCGGTTCTCCAACGACGAGATCAACGCGGTCGCGAAGCTGGTCGAGCTGCACCTGCGCTTCCACGGCTACGGCTCCGGGGAGTGGACCGACTCGGCGGTGCGCCGCTACGTCCGCGACGCCGGCGACCAGCTCGCGCGCCTGCACGTGCTCACCCGCGCCGACTGCACCACCCGCAACCGGCGCAAGGCCGAGCGACTGCGCCGCGCCTACGACGACCTCGAGGCGCGGATCGACCGGCTGGCCGAGGAGGAGGAGCTCGCCTCGATCCGTCCCGACCTCGACGGGAACCAGATCATGCAGGTCCTCGGCCTGAAGCCGGGCCGCGAGGTCGGGGAGGCCTACACCTACCTGCTCGAGCTGCGGATGGACCGCGGCCCGATGTCGACCGAGGAGGCGACGGCCGCGCTGCTCGACTGGTGGGCGGCGCGCCATCCCTGAGTACGACGGTCAGCCGAGCTCGCGGCTGAGCAGCTCCACCGGCGGGGAGTCCGCGCGGCTCGCGTGGCCGTAGCCCAGCGCGGTCAGCAGGTACCCCACCGACAGGCCCGCCAGGACGCCGTACGACTTGCCGGTGGCCGGCAGCACCACCGCGGCGAGGGCGGCCGCCGCCACGAACGTGACGTTGAAGATCACGTCGTACAGCGAGAACACCCGGCCGCGGAACGCGTCGTCGACGTGCGTCTGGACCAGGGTGTCCACGCAGATCTTGATGCCCTGGCTCGCCACCCCGAGGAAGAAGGCCGAGACCAGCAGCGCCGGCTCGGTGTAGAGCACCCCGGGCAGCAGGTTGGTGACGGCGGCGGACACCAGGAGGGTGAGGATCCAGGCGCGCGCGGTGATCCGCGCGGTGACCGCCGGCGTGACCACCGCGGCCGCGACGAAGCCGACGCCGCTGACGAGCACCGCCACGGACAGCTCGGCGAAGGCCGCGTTCGCCGCACCGGGCTCGTGGAAGTAGTTGCGGTACAGCAGGATCATCGACACGGTGGCGATGCCGTAGAAGAAACGGTGCGCGCCGATGGCGGCGAGGCCGTGCGCGGCGGGTCGGCGGCGCCGGAGGTGACGCACGCCGGCGGCGAGGCCGTGGGCCACCCGCCAGACCGCGTCGCGGACCGCGGGCCGGTCCGGGTCCGGGTCCGGGCCGAGCATCGAGCGCGGGATCCGCAGCGCGAGCAGCCCCGCGACGCCGTACAGCGCGGCTGCCAGGAACAGCACCCCGGTGTCGCCGTCGTACCCGAGGGCGTCCCACCAGAGGCGTGCCCCGCTCCCGATGCCGAGGCCGACCAGGAAGGCGAGCGTCCCCGCCGTGGGGGTGAGCGCGTTGGCGGTGATCAGGTCGTCGTCGCGGACCACGTGGGGCAGTGCCGCCGAGAGGCCCGCGAGCAGGAACCGGTTCACCGACAGGGACACCAGGATCAGGGTGAACAGCCCGGGTCCGCGGAGGCCGGCGTGCACGCTCACCGCAAGCAACCCCACCAGGCCGACCCGGGCGAAGTTGGACCAGGCCAGCAGTTGGCGGCGCGACCAGCGGTCGAGGAAGACCCCCACGAAGGGGCCGAGCGCGCTGAAGGGGAGGAGCACGACGGCCAGGGCACCGGCGATCGCGGCCGGTGACGGCTGCCGCTCGGGGGAGAAGATCACGTAGGCCGCCAGCGCGACCTGCAGGACGCCGTCGCTGAGCTGGCTGGCGACCCGCACCGTGAACAGCCGCCGGAACCAGGTGCCCTGCAGCAGGCGGGCGAGATGGCGGGCGGATTCCACGCGCTCAGCCTGACAGAGCGGTCCAACGACGGGGGCCGGTTGCCCGGTTCCGGCGGGCGGGTCGCCGTACTCCCCGCACAGGACTGCCGCTCTCCCCGGTGAGCTCACCGGGGAGAGCGGCAGAACAACTCGGTACCGTGTTGAACCGGCAGCGGACCAGGTCAGCGGGCCACGTCGCCGGCGATGAACGCCTCGAGCTGGGCGCGGCCCTTGTCGTCGGGCATCTGCACCGGGGGGGACTTCATCAGGTACGTCGACGCGGACAGGATCGGGCCGCCGATACCGCGGTCCTTCGCGATCTTGGCCGCGCGCACGGCGTCGATGATGATGCCGGCGCTGTTCGGGGAGTCCCAGACCTCGAGCTTGTACTCCAGGTTCAGCGGCACGTCGCCGAAGGCGCGGCCCTCGAGGCGGACGTAGGCCCACTTGCGGTCGTCGAGCCAGGCGACGTAGTCCGACGGGCCGATGTGGACGTTCTTGTCCGAGACCTTGCCCGCCAGGGAGCCCTGGAGGTTCGAGGTCACCGACTGCGTCTTGGACACCTTCTTGGACTCCAGGCGCTCGCGCTCGAGCATGTTCTTGAAGTCCATGTTGCCGCCGACGTTGAGCTGGTAGGTGCGGTCCAGCGCCACCCCGCGGTCCTCGAAGAGCTTGGCCATCACCCGGTGGGTGATGGTGGCGCCGACCTGGGACTTGATGTCGTCCCCGACGATCGGGACGCCGGCGTCCTCGAACTTCTTGGCCCACACGGGATCGGAGGCGATGAAGACCGGCAGCGCGTTCACGAAGGCGACCCCGGCGTCGAGCGCGCACTGGGCGTAGAACTTGTCCGCCTCCTCCGAGCCCACCGGGAGGTAGGAGACCAGCACGTCGGCGCCGGACTCCTTGAGCGCGGCGACCACGTCGACGGCGTCCTGGTCGGACTCCTCGATGGTCTCGCGGTAGTACTTCCCGAGCCCGTCGTACGTCGGTCCGCGCTGGACGGTGACGCCGAGCGGC
The DNA here is from genome assembly GCA_963709685.1 of uncultured Actinomycetota bacterium. Classification (GTDB taxonomy): domain Bacteria; phylum Actinomycetota; class Actinomycetes; order Propionibacteriales; family Nocardioidaceae; genus Nocardioides_B. The sequence continues at coordinate 21,475 of CAVPXH010000013.1, read as the reverse complement.
GGCACGTCGGCGATCTTGATCGTGTTGTTCTCCGACGCCTGGGTGGCCTCGGCGAGGTCGAAGCCGACCTTCTTGGCGTCCACGTCGAAGGCCGCCACGAACTCGATGTCCGACACGTGGTACTCGCCGAACTTCACGTGCATGAGCCCGGGGACCGTGCTCCCCGGGTCGGCGTTCTTGTAGTACTCAACGCCCTGGATGAGGGAGGTGGCGCAGTTGCCCACTCCCGCAATTGCCACTCGTACCGAACCCATCGGGGCTGCTCCTCGTTTGTGGTGGATCTGACGTTCGCTGTGCTGAGACCTGCGGCCGCTAGGCGGACCCGGCGGACGGGTGAGCGGGGGTGCCGGCCGGACCGGCCGGCTCGTCGGCACCGGGGCTGCCCTGGGCGCCGGTGTCCCGCTCTGCGTTGATGAGGTCCGAGAGCCACCGCACTTCGCGCTCCACGGACTCGACGCCGTGGCGCTGGAGCTCCGCGGCGTACCTGTCCATCTGTCTCTGGGTGCGGTTCAGCTGCGACTGCACACGGTCGAGCCGCTCCTGGAGACGGGCACGCCGACCCTCGAGGATCCGCAGTCGGATCTCCATGTCCGTGCGGCTGAAGAAGGCGAACCGCACGTCGAAGTTGTCGTCCTCCCAGGCGGAGGGCCCGGCGTCGGCCATCAACCGGGTGAAGCGCTCGTCGCCGGCCTGGGTCAGCTCGTAGACGATGCGCTGCCGCCGGCTGCCGGCGCCACGCTCCGGAACCTGGACGTGCTCGGCGATCCATCCGGCCCGCAGCATCTTCTTCAGCGCCGGGTAGAGAGATCCGTAGGACAGCACGCGCCCCCAGCCGAGAACCGCGTTGAGCTGCTTGCGCAGCTCGTAGCCGTGCATGGGCGACTCGTGCAGCAGTCCGAGGACCGCGAACTCGAGGGTCTCGCCACGACGGGGCACGGCACGGTGTCCTTCCGGGGGCCAAGGTCGATGGACCTGGTGAATATCAACGCGACCTATCGTACCGATATATCGAGGCGGGGTCATCTTCCGGACCCGACCGGCCGAACGATTTACCCGTTCCTCAGCAACTGCCCGTACTCTGTGCCGGGTGTGTGCCCACGAGCTCCCGCAGGGGTCTCCGAGGGAACACCGCCGCTGACCCGCCCGATTTGCCCCTCCCGGAGACGTCTTGAGTCCACAGCCCAAGTCCACCGGCAGCACGTCCGGTGGCCGCAACGGCAGCCCGCGGTCGCGCAAGGCGCGCAAGCCGCGCCGCAGCTGGCCGCGCCGTCTCCTCCGGTGGACGCTGCTCGGCCTGCTCGGCCTGATCCTGCTCGGCGCCGCCGCGTTCGCCTACGGGTACATGTCGATCCACATCCCGGACCCGAACAAGGACTTCCAGGCCCAGACCACGATGGTCTACTACAAGGACGGCAAGCACGTGCTGGGCCGGTTCGCCACCCAGAACCGCACGAGCATCCCGCTGGCCGACGTACCCCAGCACGTCCAGGACGCCGTGATCGCCGCGGAGGACCGCACCTTCTACACCAACAAGGGCATCGACCCGAAGGGCATCATCCGGGCGGCGTTCAACAACGCGCAGGGCAACGCCACCCAGGGCGCCTCCACGATCACCCAGCAGTACGTCAAGATCCTCTACCTCTCCCAGGAGCGGACCCTGACCCGCAAGATCAAGGAGGCCTTCCTCTCCTTGAAGGTGCAGCGGCAGCAGTCGAAGAACGAGATCCTTCAGGGCTACCTCAACACCATCTACTTCGGCCGTGGCGCCTACGGCATCCAGGCCGCGGCGCACGCCTACTTCGGCAAGGACGCCAAGGACCTCACCGTCCGCGAGGGCGCGGTGCTGGCCTCGGTGCTCAACTCGCCGGGCAACCTCGACCCCGCCGAGGGCAAGGGCAACAGGCAGCGGCTGCTCGAGCGGTACCGCTACGTGCTCAACGGCATGGCGACGATGGGCACGCTGCCGCAGAGCGTGGCCACGAGGGCCGAGGAGCGCCTGCCGAAGTTCCCGGACGTCAAGCAGAACCAGAACCAGTACGGCGGCCAGCGGGGCTACATGCTCACGATGGTCAAGCGGGAGCTGGCCGACAAGGGTTTCACCGAGGCGGAGATCGAGGGTGGCGGCCTGCGCGTGACCACCACGTTCACCCGCGGCGCGATGCACGCGGCCGCCGCGGCGGTGCACCAGGAGCGGCCGAAGGGCCTCAAGGACCTGCACGTCGCCGTGGCGTCGGTGGACCCGAAGAACGGTGCGCTACGCGGCTTCTACGCCGGACAGGACTACCTGAAGTCCAACGGCGGCCTGAACTGGGCGCTGGCCGGGTCCGTCGACCACGGCGGCTCGCAGGGAGGCGGGTCGCCGGGCTCGGCGTTCAAGCCGTTCGCGCTCGCCGCCGCGCTGAAGGACGGATTCGGGCTCAAGAGCACCTTCGACGGCAACTCGCCGTTCGTGTTCCCCAACGGCCACGACAAGGTGGTCAACGAGGGGCCGTACGGCGGCAACGACTACGGCAGCGCGATCAGCCTGCTGACCGCGACCGAGCAGTCGGTGAACACCGCCTACACCGACCTGACCCTCACCATGCACAACGGTCCGAAGAAGATCATGGACACCGCCATCAACATGGGCATCCCCAAGGACACCCTGGGCCTGTCGCCGGTGGCCACCATCTCCCTCGGCTCGGCCACGGTGAGCCCGATCGACATGGCCAACGCCTACGGCACGATCGCCGACGGCGGTCGGGCCAAGGACTGGTTCGTGGTCTCGAAGGTCACCTCGCAGGCCGGTGACACGCTGTTCGCGCGCAAGGCGGACGCGCACCGGGCGCTGCCCGAGGACGTCGACCGTGACGTGAGCTATGCGTTGCAGCAGGTGGTCAAGGCCGGCACCGGGCGCAACGCGCTGGCCCTGGGCCGCCCGGCCGCCGGCAAGACCGGCACCGCCACCAACGGCAACGGCGACGTCTCCTCCTCCTGGTTCGTGGGCTTCACCCCGCAGCTGTCGACCGCGGTCATGTACGTCCGCGGCAGGGGCAATGAGCCGCTCAACGGCTACCTGCCCAGCTACTTCGGCGCGGACTACCCGACGCGCACCTGGACGGCCACGATGAAGGCCGCGCTCGCCGGCCAGCCGGTCAAGGACTTCCCGCCACCGGCATGGATCAGTCCCACCAACACCGCGCCGGGTCACGCGCCCGCTCCGACGTACACGCCGAAGCCGACGCCGAAGCCGACGCCGAGCAAGGCGCCCTCGCCGACGCCGACGCCGTCCCCGTCGCCCACGCCGTCCCCGACCCCCACGCCCACGGAGACGCCGTCGCCCACCCCGGCTCCGACGCCGAACCCGACCGGGTCGATCTGTGTGCCCGGGCCGTGTGCGACGAGCTCGCCGACGGCGGGCACGACGAGCGGCGGCGGGTCGGGGCGCAACGCGTCGGCGAGGCCGAGCCCGTAGTGGGGCGCGCGGCGTGACTCGCCCGGTGAGCGCGCCGGTCCGCCCGTCTCGCGAGGACCCGCTGCTGACCCGGGGCAGCGAGCTCGTGGGCGGGCCGGTCGGTAGCCGTGCCGCCGGACACCCCTGGTGGACGCCGGTCCGGGTGGTCCTCGCGCTGGCCTGCCTGACGTTCCTGCTCGGGATGGCGCAGAAGTCGCCGTGCGTCGCCGACCACTGGTCCGGTGGGAACAACCGCTACGCGCAGATGTGCTACTCCGACGTGCCCTACCTCTACGCCGGCCGGGGTCTGGCCGAGCGGGTGCTGCCCTACACCGACACCGGCGGCCGCTACCAGGGCCTGGAGTACCCCGTGCTGATCGGGTACTTCGCGTACGGCGCCGCGCTGGTCACCCACGGCCTGGTGGGGTGGCCCGACGTGTCCGCCCGCGCCCGGCTGCCCGCCGACCAGGTCTACTCCGCGCCTGGTGTGGCGAGCGAGTCCTGGCTCTACTTCGACGTCACCGCGGTGCTGCTCGCCCCGTTCGCCCTGCTGGCGGCGTGGTTCCTGGCGGGGGTGCACCGTGGCCGGCCGTGGGACGCGGCCCTGTTCGCCGTCGCACCGACCCTCGCGCTGACCGGGCTGATCAACTGGGACCTGCTCGCGGTGGCGGCGCTGGCCGGCGCCCTGTGGGCGTGGTCGCGGGACCGGCCGGTGCTGGCCGGGGTCCTCGTGGGCCTCGGCACGGCCACCAAGCTCTACCCGGTGCTGCTGCTGGGCGCCCTGCTGGTGGTGTGCGTCCGGCGCGCCCGGCTGCGGACATTCGCGGTCACCGCGCTGGCGGCCGCCGCGACCTGGCTGGCGGTGAACCTGCCGGCGATGCTGGTGGACTTCCATGCGTGGTCGGCGTTCTGGAGGTTCAACAGCGACCGGGGCGCCGACCTCGGGTCGCTGTGGCTGGTGTGGCAGCAGGCCGGCCACGACGTGTCGCCGGAGCTGGTGAACGCCGTCTCCGCGGCGCTCTTCGGCGCCTGCTGCATCGGCATTCTCGTCCTCGGGCTGGTGGCCCGCCGACCTCCCCGGGTGGCGCAGCTGGCGTTCTTGGTGGTCGCCGGCTTCCTGCTGGTGAACAAGGTGTACTCGCCGCAGTACGTGCTCTGGCTGCTGCCGCTGGCCGTGCTGGCCCGGCCCCGCTGGCGGGACCTGCTGATCTGGCAGGCCGGCGAGGTCTTCTACTTCGCGATGGTGTGGTTCTACCTCGGCGGCTGGACCGCCTCGGCGGCCACCGGCCAGCCGGACCGGGTCTACTGGCTGGGCATCCTGGTGCGGGTGGCCGCGGAGCTCTACCTCGTGGTGCAGGTGGTGCGCGACGTGCTGCAGCCGTGGCGGGACCCGGTGCGCGCCGACGGCCTCACCGACGATCCCGCCTTCCCCGCACTTCCCGACCGCGAACAGGCGCCGACACGACGAGAGTGGGTATGACGGAACCATGCGCGCACTGACCACCGTCCCCTTGAAGGCCGGCACGCTCGACGTCACCGACGTGCCCGCGCCGGAGCCCCGCGACCACGAGCTGCTCGTCGAGGCGCTCGCCGTCGGCGTCTGCGGCACCGACCGGGAGATCGCGTCGGGGGAGTACGGCTGGGCACCACCGGGAGAGGAGCGCCTGGTGATAGGGCACGAGTCGCTCGGTCGGGTCCGTCAGGCGCCCGAGGGCTCGGACTTCGCACCCGGGGACCTGGTGGTCGGGATCGTCCGCCGGCCCGATCCGGAGCCGTGCGGTGCGTGCGCCCACGGTGAGTTCGACATGTGCCGCAACGGCCGGTACACCGAACGCGGCATCAAGGAGATCCACGGCTACGCCAGCGAGCAGTGGGTGGTCGAGTCCGACTACGCGGTGAAGCTCGACCCGCGGCTGGAGCACGTCGGGATGCTGATGGAGCCCACCACGGTGGTCGCGAAGGCCTGGGAGCAGGTGGAGCAGGTCGGGGCCCGAGCCTGGTTCGAGCCGAAGCGGGTGCTGGTCACCGGTGCCGGCCCGATCGGCCTGCTGGCCGCCCTGCTCGGCACCCAGCGCGGGCTGGAGGTGCACGTCCTCGACCGGGTCAAGGGCGGTCTGAAGCCGCAGCTGGTCCACGAGCTCGGCGCGCACTACCACTGGTCCGACATCGACTCGGTCACCGAGCGGGTGCGCCCCGACGTCGTCATCGAGGCCACCGGGGTGCCCAGCCTGGTGTTCGGGGCGATGGCCGGCACCGCGTCGTACGGCATCGTCTGCCTCACCGGCGTGTCCAGCACCGGCCGGACGCTGCGCCTCGACGGCGGCGAGCTCAACCGCGAGATCGTCTTGGAGAACGACGCGGTGGTCGGGTCGGTCAACGCCAACCACCGTCACTACGCCCAGGCCGCGGACGCCCTGGCCGACGCCGACCTGGGCTGGCTGGACCGGCTGGTCTCCCGGCGGGTGCCGCTGGAGCGCTTCGCCGAGGCGTTCGACCGCAAGGACGACGACGTCAAGGTGGCCCTCACGCTCGTCTGAGCCATCCGGGCGGGAGGCTTTCGACCCGCCCGGATGCCGCCCTTCGCCACTCCCCGGACCGATCGGGCAACGCCCACGATGGGGACATGCGAGACAGGGGGGACTCTTCCGTCAGGTGCATGGCCCCTCGACATGGCCTGACGTGTCCCTCGCTCTCCGCATGACGTCCGGGGATTGGAGTGATTCGTCATGCACGCACGAAGGAGACTGGGTGGCCTGCTCGCGGCGGTCGTCGTCGGTGCACTGGTCCTACCCTCGCCGGCCCTCGCGGCCGAGTCGGGTCCGACAGGGGGTGGTAGCAGCGGCGGTGGCCAAGGCGACTCGGGATCGGGCGGCGCCGGGGACACCACGGGCTCGGACTACTCCGACCTGGTCCGGATCCTGCGCGCCGCCGACGGCACGCCGGTCCTGAAGAAGTACGTCGTCCCCGGGGACACTGCCGAGACCCCGGCCGACCACCGAGTACTGCGTCCAGCCGGTCTCCTACCAGCCGGCGCCGGGTCTCGTGGCAACCGACGAACCCGGTCGACGGCAGCACCGTGTACCCGATCCTGCTCCAGGGTGAGTGGCTGAAGGACAACTCGGTCCCGCCGGACGAGGTCAGCGCCTGCGACCCGCAGCCGGCGTACGCGATGTTCGTCAACGAGGTCGAACTGGAACGCCTGAACATGGCGCGCACCTCCGACAGTGTCCTGGGCGACAAGACCGCGGCCGTGCAGACCAAGCTGCAGCTGGCCGGTGAGGACATCGCCCTCGACCCCGCCGGGCGGATCACCGCGGCCGGTGTCCCGATCGACGCGGCTCCCGAGCAGGCAGCGATCTACCAGGAGCTGATGAAGACCGGCACGATCCCGGGGCTGCCGCCCAGCATGACCGGACCGACACGCATCGGGCCGGACGAGGCGACAACCGGCCACAACAGCCAGTTCGACGCGTGGGAGCTCGCCGCGGCCGCGGTCGGCACCGCCGCCAGCAAGGGCGTGCCGATCAACATCGACACCGTCGAGTACTACAACCAGGTGATCGGTTTCCCGCCCGATGACGCCTACACCTCCCCGTGGGGTGTGAAGTTCGTGCGCTCAGCCGACCCCGACAGCCCGGAGGCAGCACCGTCGCCGATGACCTCCGGCCGCCGGTACGTCGACTACAGCGGCTTCAGCTACAACCGCGGCGAGACGTTCCCCGGCAGCGTGACCTGGCTCGACGTCGCGAGCCTCGAGTGGCAGGTGAGCCCGATCCTCGACGCACGGTGCCGTTCACCAACCCGGGCCTCAGCGACGAACAGCTTGTCACGGCGTGCAGCGCGTTCGCCCAGCTCGCCGACGACACCCGCGCGGTGATCTCCTACCTGCACGAGCACGAGGTCGTGCTGCCCGGCTTCTACATGGACCCGGTCGGCATCGACTCGACCTCCGCCCAGCTGCAAGGCCATGTCACGATCCTGCAGTGGACCTCGGCACGCTGCCGGCCGACGTGTTCGCCGGCCAGACGTTCCACGTCACCGCGTCGCTGTTCAACCCGCACGCCACGACGACGGATCCCGCCCTCGGCGGGCAGACCATCGAGCACGCGCGGCTGCGCCTTACCGTCCACGCCGAGAACGGCGCGCTGTCGGCCGGACAGCTGAGTGCCGTGGCCGACGACGGGCAGGTGCCGTTCACCGCAGGGGATGACGGCAACCTGGTCGGGTGGTGGGGACCCGAGACCGGCTTCCCGGTACCTCCCGGCTACCACGCCTCGACCACCTTCCACGTGACCGTGGCCGACGGTGCCCCCGTGGGTCCGTACCACGTGACCCTCGAGCTGGTCGACCTCGACGCCCCGGACGCGGTCACGCCTAAGGACGACGGCACCTTCCAGGTGCACCCCGACGAGATGACCCTGCTGTGGGGCGGCGAGGTGCCCGCGGTCGCGACCCAGGGCAGCTACGTGGCGATCCCGCTGCGGGTCCACTCCCCCGAGGCCGGGACCGCCGAGATCGAGCTGGGGATCTCCGGCCCGACCGACACGGTGGACGCCGGTGACGTCGCGGTGTACGGCAGCAACGCCGACGGTAACGCGATGACCAAGCTCGAGCTGGCCGCCGACGACACCGGACGCCTCGGCGCGGCCTGGCCCGTCTCGGTGCCGGCCGGTGACACTGACCTGGTGTGGTACCTGTTGGTCGCCCCCGGCGCACCGGAGGGCGGTTACGCGCTCGATGCCGGCCTGGCCGGCGGCACTCCGCTCGACCCGGTGGTCATCGCCATGAGCGCTCCCGAGACGCACGGGGAGAGTCCCAGCGCCGCGGTGAAGATCACGGTGATCTCCGTGGGCACCGACCCGTCGTTCACGCTGACCGCCGTACCGGCGGACACCACCGGCACGTTCCAGTGCCGGCTCGGCGTCGACGGCGCGGACGCCGCGTGGGAGCAGGACTGCGGCACCCCACCGAGTGCAGACAAGAGCTACTCCGACCTCGGGCCGGGAACCTACGAGTTCTCCGCGCGGCTGAAGCTCGGCTCCAGCCGGATGTCCGAGGTCGCCTCAGTGACCTGGGTGGTCCCCGACGACGGCACCACCACACCGCCGGACGGTGAGGACACCACCGCGCCGAGCGTGACGATCGCGCCGACAGGCGTGCCCGGCAGCACGGCGACGTTCACGCTCACCGCCGACGACCCGACGGCCAGCCTCACGTGCCGGATGTACGAGGGCACGACCGCGCGGGGCGCGTGGACCGCGTGCGAGGACGAGGTGACGTACACCGGCCTCGAGCCGGGGACCTACACCCTCGATGTCAGGGCCACCGATCCGGCGGGCAACGAGTCGGAGATCGCCTCCACGCAGTGGACCGTGGTCGCCACCCCGCCGAGCGGTGGCGGTGACGACACCACGCCGCCGAGCGGTGGCGGTGACACCACACCGCCGTCCACGGGCGGGGGCGACACCGTCGCACCGTCGCTGGTGGTGACACCCACCGGCGTGCTGGCCAGCACGGCGACGTTCGCGCTCACCAGCGACGACCCGACGGCCACGTTCACCTGCCGCCTCGCCACCGACGGCACGGCCGGCGAGTGGGAACCGTGCGACTCCACGGTGACCTACCAGGCGCTGGAGCCGGGCAGCTACCTGTTCGAGGCCCGGGCCACCGACCCGGCCGGGAACGTGTCGACCGTGGCGACCCGGCAGTGGGCAGTCGGGGCGGACTCCGGTGGCCGATCCACCGCTCCGCGCACGTCCGTGGTCGGCGGCCCGCGCAACCACGCCTGGGTGCTGGCCCACAGCGCGACGTTCCGGCTGCGCAGCGACGCCCCGGACGCGCGGTTCCGGGTCCGGGTGAACGCCGGACCGGTGCGGACCTGCGCGGCCGGCAGCTGCCGGGTCACCGGCCTGGTGGCGGGCACCAACCGGATCAGGTTCGCCGCCGTCGCGCAGGGGATGGTCGACCGCACGCCGGTCACCCGGTTCGTCACCGTCCCGCGCGGCGTTCTCGCGCTGCGTCATGAGCAGTGGCGGATCGGTCAGGACACCGGCGCGCTGTTCGGACGCTACGCCCAGACCCGGACGCGCCACCGCACCCTGTCGGTGTGGGCGCCGCAGGTCAAGCGGGTGGCCCTGGTGGTCTCCACCGGCCCGCGTGCCGGTGCCGTGGACGTCTACCTCGGCAACCGGCGGCTGACCCGGACCCCGGTGCGGCTGGCCACCCGGACCCGGCACCGCCAGGTCGTGGTGCCGATCGCCACGTTCGCGCAGGCCCAGCGGGGCCGACTCCGCGTCGTGGTGGTGAGCCGGCACCGTGCCGTCCGCATCGAGGGGCTCGCCGTGGCCACCCGGTGAACGACCCGGAGGTGGGGCCGCGCGAGGGGTGCGGCCCCACCGCCGTGCCGGGAGGGTGCGCTCAGCTGACGAAGGTCCTGTCCACGGTGGTGGTGGTCAGCCGCACGCGGACGTCGACCTCCTCGCCGACCTCGGGGATGCGTGTCCCGGCCGGCACGAACAGCATCGAGGCCTGCATGTGCGGCGGTTCGGCGAACAGCCGGTGCTTGCCCCCGATGAGGTACGGCGAGCGCACGAAACCGACCGCGTCCAGGCCGCCCTGGGCCACCCGGATCATCCGGTCCCGCAGGGTCGCCCCGCTGGTCGGTGCTTCCAGGCCGATGCCGTGCGCGGTGCCGCCGGACACCACCAGGATGGTGCCGGTGCGCGGGGCGGCGCGGCCGCGGTAGCCGAACACGTCCCCGCGCTCGACCGGGTGGACGTCGAGCACGTCGGCGCGCACGCGCAGCGCGCCCGGGTCGCCCAACCAGAGGTTGGTCCCGATGCGGGGGCGGAACTCGTAGTCCGGGTACGACGTGCCGAGCGCGGCCAGCTCGTCGTCGGAGAGGTGGGAGACGAAGACCGTGCGGGTGTCGAGCCCGGCCGCCACCACGTCGACCATCAGCCGCCGCATCTCGGGCAGGTGCGAGCCGTGCGTCAGGGGCAGGTGCAAGGCGACCCCCGCCACGACGAGGTCGGTGCCGGCGACGCCCCGCGAGGCGGCACGCAGCTCGCGCGCCGAGAAGCCGTGGCGCCGCATGGACGTCATCCGCTCGAGCACCACGCGCGTGGCATCCCCGCGCGCGGCGAGCGCGCGCACGTCGGACAGCCGGCCGACGGTGTGCACGATGCGCTCGTCGAACACCACGCTGTCCTCGAACGGCCGCCAGGGGGTGAGCACGAGCACCGAGCCACCGAACTGCTCGAGCGCAACGGCCACCTCGTCGTACGTGCCGACCGCCAGGGTGTCGACGCCCAGGCGCGTCGCCTCAGCGGCGAGCCGCTCGAGCCCGAAGCCGTAGCCGTTGCCCTTCGCGACCGGCACGATCCGCGGGTGGGTCCCGTGGACCGTGTCGAGGTGCGCGTGCCAGCGGGGCCCGTCGACGTACAGCTTCAGCGACATGCGCTCACCCGCCTCGGCGTTCCATGTACAGGCAGAAAGCCTTGTAGAGCAGCCGGTTGAGCGGAAGGTCCCACTCGCCGGCGTACTCCACCGCCTCGCCGCCGGTGCCGACCTTGAACTGGATCAGCCCGACGTGCGGGTCCTCCGGGTCCAGGGTGTCGGTGATCCCGCGCAGGTCGTAGACGTCCGCACCGCAGGCCAGCGCGTCGGAGATCATGGCCCACTGCGCCGCGTTGGAGCCGCGGACCTCCCGCTTCTCGGTGGACGAGGCGCCGTAGGAGTACCAGGTGTGCCCGCCCACCCGGACCCAGATCGTCGCGGCCACCAGCTGGCCCTCGTGCCGGGCCAGGTAGAGCCGGATCCGGTCCGGCTCCTCGGCCAGCAGCGCGGCGAACATGGTCTCGAAGTACGCCAGCGGACGCGGGGTGAAGTGGTCGCGCCCGGCGGTGTGCATGTAGAGGTCGTGAAAGGCCTTGAGGTCGGCCTCGAACGCCTCCGGCGAGGAGCGCGTCACCTCGACGCCCGCCTTGGCGGCCTTGCGGATGTTGCGGCGCCACTGCTGGTTCATCCCGGCGAGCACGTCGTCCTCGCTGCGCGGCTCACCGTCGGCATCGCGGAGCGGGATCTGGAAGTTGTACTGCGGCTGCCCGGCCGCGAAGCCCCCGCTCGCCGACTGCGGGAGCCAGCCGAGCTCCTGCAGCTGGGAGACGACGAGCGCGCCCTGCGCGGACCGTTCGGTGGGCGGCAGCTCGTCGAGGCTGCGCACCGCCTCGTCGGCGACGCCCTTCTTCACGTCCTCGGCGGCCCAGCGGCGGGTGACCACAGGCGGTCCCATGCGCACTCCGAAGGCGCCGGCCTTGCGCAGGTGCGCGGTCATCGGCGCCAGCCAGTCGCCGAGCCGGTCGGTGCTCCAGTCGATGACCGGCCCCTCGGGAAGGTACGCGAGCGAGCGCCGCACCTTGGGGAGCCGGCGGTAGAGCACCAGCGCCGCCCCGACGAGCTCCTCACCGGCGGCGGTTGAGGAGGGAGCGGGGTCGGCGTCGGGAAGCCCGTGGGTTGAGGAGGGAGCGGAGCGACCGTCTCGAAACCCGTGGGTTGAGGAGGGAGCGGAGCGACCGTCTCGAAACCACCCGATCGACTCGCGGCGCCACTCGCTCTTCACCTGGCCCCAGGCGGGGGTCTGCAGGAAGCTCGCCGAGCGTTGGGTCCGCAGGAACGCCAGGTGCTCCTCGGGCGTGATCGTGCGGACGGTCAGCGACGAGTCTGCGGAGGGGGAGCTCACGGTGCCCGAGCCTAACCGGAGGGGTCAGAGCCGGGAGCGCAGCCAGGCGAAGTCGGCGCGGTGCTCCTCCGGACCGCCCGGCGTCTCGCAGACCGCGGGGGCGCCGGCGTCGCGGACCACCGCGGCCAGCTCGTCGGGGTCGATGTGACCGGCTCCGAAGTTGGTGTGCCGGTCCGCGCCGGAGTCGAAGGCGTCCCGGCTGTCGTTGGCGTGCACCAGGTCGATCCGCCCGGTGATCGCCCGAACCTGCTCCACCACCGTGCGCAGGTCGTTGCCACCTGCATGCGCGTGACAGGTGTCCAGGCAGAACCCGACCTGCTCGAACCCCTCGGCGGCGGAGATCGCCTCCCACACCCGGCCGAGCCGGTCGAGCCGGCGGGCCATCGCGTTGTCCCCGCCGGCGGTGTTCTCGATCAGGAGCGGCAGCTTGAGGTCGGTCGCCTCGATCGCCTTGCGCCAGTTGTCGAAGCCCTTCTCCACCAGCGCGGCGTCGTCGCCGGCGTTGCCCACGTGCCCTCCGTGCACGACCAGCGCCTTGGCGCCGATCTCGGCCGCCGCGTCGACGTGCTGCTGGAGCAGCTTGCGGCTCGGGATCCGGATCCGGTTGTTCGTGGTCGCGACGTTGATGAGGTACGGCGCGTGGACGTACAGGTCGATGCCGGCCTCCTCGGCCGCGGCACGCAGGCCCGCCGCACCTCCGTCGTACCGGATCTCCGGACCCCGGTAGCTCTGCGGGTCGCCGAGGAAGAACTGGACCAGGTCCGCGCCGCGGGCGAGGCCCTCCGCAACCGGGTCGGACTGGTCCACGTGCGCGCCGATCTTGAGCTGGTGAGCCATGGCGCCACCCTACGGCGGCGTGCGTACGCTGAGGACATGCGCGTAGAACGGACGGTGCGGGCCGGGGCCCCGCTGGAACGGGTGTACGCCTACCTGGCCGACTTCACCACCACCACCGAGTGGGATCCCGGCACGGTGGAGACCGTGCTGGTGTCCGGAGACGGCGGTGTCGGCACCGTCTACCGCAACACCTCCCGGTTCGCCGGGCGGGAGACGCAGCTGACCTACACGGTCGTGGAGCGCGACGAGGGCGACACGTTCGCGCTTCGTGGCGAGAACAAGACGGTGCACGCGCGGGACACCATGACGTTCCGGCGCGTCGGGGACGGCACCGAGGTCCGCTACGTCGCGGAGTTCCGTTTCCCGATGCTCGACCTGCCCGTGGTGCGCACGCTCGCCGACTTGGCGCTCGCGCCGCTGTTCAAGCGGCTCGGCGACGAGGCGGAGGAGGGCATGCGGGCCGCGCTCGCCCGGCTCTAGGTGTGCGGGCGGTGCGGGCCAGGCGCGAGCGCGGGTCCCGGCAGGCGCCGTCGGGTCAGAGGTCGACGACCTCGTTGTCGCCCTCGTAGCGCTGCCCGGTGACCTTCGCCTTCACGAGGTTGGCCACCTGCACCACCTTGGCGCCCGGGGCCTCCCAGTACTCCGCGGTGTCGGCGGCCACGTGCAGCAGGACGTTCTCCGGGTTGTCCGGGCCTCCCTGCATCCAGGCGTCGGTGAAGGTGTTCCACAGCTCGGCCAGCTTGGCCGCGTCGTCCACCACCTCGGCGGTCCCGGCCACCGACACCCAGGAGCTGTCGCCGACGTAGGCCACGTTGACGTGCGGGTTCGCCCGCACGTGCGTGACCTTCTCCGAGGACCGCTCGGTGATGAACCACAGGTCACCGTCGAAGTCCACGTCCTGGGTGGCCATCGGCTGGCTGACCAGCCGGCCCTCCGCGTCGGTGGTGGTGAGCATGGCGGTGCGCACGCCCTTGACCAGCTCGACCACCTTGTCACGTCCTGCGTCGCTCATGAGTCCCTCCCGGGCGGCTCGTGGGTGTGGTGCGGGACCTCGCGGTCCGGTACGTCGGTCACGGCTGCCCGTACCCGTTCGGGGCTCCGCGCGCACCCCTGTGGACAGGGATTTCCGGCCGATCCGGTCCCGCTGCTACCCTGAACCGTCGTTCGGCTCGACTCCAGGACATGACTGGGGCTCGGGCCGTTGGCTCGCCGGTCCCGTTCCGGGTTCGGCGAACGCAAGCCCTCCTGCCACGGAAACGCCGTGGCCGCCCGAGTCCGAAGGAGGTGAAGACCGCTTTGCGTGCCTACGAAGTCATGGTCATCCTCGACCCCGACATCGACGAGCGCACCGTGGGTGCTTCGCTCGAGACCTACCTCAACGTCGTCCGGCAGGACGGCGGCACGGTGGACAACGTCGACGTCTGGGGACGTCGTCGTCTCGCCTACGAGATCAACAAGAAGCCCGAGGGCATCTACGCCGTCGTCGAGCTCAAGGCCGAGCCGGCCACGGTGAAGGAGCTCGACCGCCAGCTGGGGCTGAACGAGTCGGTGCTGCGGACCAAGGTCATCCGGCCCGACGTGCGCTGAGCGCACGGCTCCGCCGAACCCCGGCGTGCGCCACGACCAGCTCACGCCCACGATCTCGGCAACCCCGACCGTTTCCCCCGGTCCTCACTCACCGCAACTCCAGACCAGGGAGGCCTGACATGGCAGGCGAAACACCGATCACCGTCATCGGGAACCTCACCGCCGACCCCGAGCTCCGCTTCACCCCCTCCGGTGCCGCGGTCGCCAACTTCACCGTTGCGTCCACGCCGCGCACGTTCGACCGGCAGGCCAACGAGTGGAAGGACGGCGAGGCGCTGTTCCTCAACTGCTCGGTGTGGCGCCAGGCCGCGGAGAACGCCGCCGAGTCGCTGCAGCGGGGCATGCGGGTCATCGTCTCCGGCCGGCTGAAGGCGCGCTCCTTCGAGACCCGCGAGGGCGAGAAGCGCACCGTCTTCGAGATCGACGTGGACGAGGTGGGCCCCAGCCTGCGCTACGCCACCGCGAAGGTCACCAAGACCTCCCGCTCCGGAGGCTCGGGCGGCCAGCAGAGCGGTGGCGGCTCCTGGGGCGGCGACGACCCCTGGTCCGCCGGCGGCAACGCCGGTGGTCAGCAGGGCGGTGGCGGCTCCTGGGGCGGCCAGCAGGGTGGCGGGTCCTGGGGTGGCAACCAGGGCGGCAACCAGGGCGGGGGCCAGCCGGCCAACGACCCGTGGGCCACGCCGGGTGTCGGCTCCTCGGACGAGCCTCCGTTCTGATCCCGAATCGTCAGCGCGCGGCGGCAACATGAGGCCGCAGGGCGCTGACACGTCAGCAAAACCACGAGACCATTCCGGCGCGAGCCGGGCTTCACGAAAGGAAGCACCACAATGGCCAAGCCAGTACTTCGCAAGCCGAAGAAGAAGGTGTGCCAGTTCTGCAAGGAGAAGGTGTCCTACATCGACTACAAGGACACCACGCTGCTGCGCAAGTTCATCTCCGATCGCGGCAAGATCCGCGCCCGTCGGGTGACCGGCAACTGCGTGCAGCACCAGCGCGACGTCGCCACGGCCGTGAAGAACGCCCGTGAGGTCGCGCTCCTGCCCTACACGTCCACGGCTCGCTGAGAAGGAGACTGACTGATGAAGCTCATCCTGACTCAGGAGGTCGACGGCCTCGGCGCGCCGGGCGACATCGTCGAGGTGCGGGACGGCTACGCCCGCAACTACCTGGTCCCGCGGGGCCTGGGCATCCGCTGGACCCGGGGCGGGGAGAAGCAGATCGAGTCGATCAAGGCCGCGCGCGCGTCCCGGGAGGTGCGCGACCTCGACCACGCCAAGGAGATCAAGGCACGCCTCGAGGGCGCGACCGTCGACCTGCCGGTGCGCGCCGGCCAGGGCGGACGCCTCTTCGGTGCGGTGACCGTCAGCGACATCGCCGGAGCGATCGCCTCCACCGGCGCCGAGGTCGACAAGCGCAAGATCCTCGTCGGCAACCCGATCAAGTCGCTGGGTAACCACCAGGTGACTGTGAAGCTGCACGACGAGGTCGACGCCACCGTCAACCTCAACGTGGTCGCTGCCGGCTGACGCGCGACGTCGCCCGCACCCCGTGCGAAAAGGGGCCGCTCCCACCGGGGGCGGCCCCTTTCGCGTGCCCGGTCTCAGGGTGTGACCGGCCCCTGCGGGGTGCGACGTTCGGTTGCCCCGGCCGGAACCGGGGCGTCGACCATGCTCCCACGCGGGCGCGGGAAGCTTCGGGCAAACCGAGCATTCCTTACCCGGCCGCCGGGCGGGACGCGGTGGCCAGGTCGCGACCGGAGAGCCGGAACAGCAGGTAGACGAGGTAGATCTGGGACAGTACCGCGACACCCGCGGTCGGGACCGCCAACGCAGTGAGACCGCCGCCGAGCACCAGCACCGGCGCGACCGCGACGGCCAGAAGCACCGTACGCAGGACGCGCAGCCGGCGGCCCAGGTGGCCGGCGCGCGGGGCGAGCAGCGCGCACAGCAGCAGGCCCACGGCCAGCTGCGGCAGCGACAGGAACCAGCCGAGTCCCGGTGTGAGGGCGTCCGCCACGGCCGGCGGGTAGGTGGCGAGCGACACGAGCAGTGCCAGGACGGCCACGCGCAGCGCCGTCCCTGCTGCGGGAAGTGTCCTGCGCAGCGCGAGCAGCCCGGCGAGGACGAGCAGCCAACCGACCGGGTCCGGCACCGCGTCGTACCCGCCGAAGGGGGCATCCACGAGCACGAGCACCCAGCCCATGCCCACCTTCTGCAGCGGCGTCACCCGGGGAGCCTACGCCGGGCGCGCCACCGACGGACCGGTGGTGCCCCTGACCGATTCACCCACGCTGCGGCGAACGGGCCGGTCCGCGGCTAGCCTGAGCCGCACCGGCGGCGTCGCGTGGTCGCCGTGGTCACACGGGGGGTGGCAGACGTGCGGCGTCTCGTCGGAGTCCTGGTCGTCGTGCTCGTCCTGGGCTTCTCGGCGCTGGCCGGCCCGACCGCCACGGCCACGGACGGCAGCGCACGCAGGACCTGGTCGCCCGGCCACACCACACCCCGGCCCGGGCCTCGGTTCAACGATCCGCTGGGCGACAAGACCGCCAGGCGCAGGCTGCTGCGCCAGGTGAACAGCGCGATCATGAGTGTCCCCGGCTACCGGGTCCGCACCCCGCGGAACTGCCCGATCGACCCGGCCCGGTGGCCGGCGGAGATCAAGATCTCGCTGTACTCGATCGCCGACCTGGCCTTCGTCGACCGGTTGATCGCGGCGAACCGGCGCTGCGTGAGCGTCCAGCTGCTCATGAACGACCATCTCGACGAGACCACGTCGCCGTCCTGGGCCAAGCTGGTGCGTGCGCTGGGCAGCAACCGGCACGCGCGGAGCTTCGCCTACCGCTGCCGCCACTCCTGCCGCGGCAACGCGATCCTTCACTCGAAGTTCTATCTCTTCAGCCGCGCCGGCAAGGCACGCGACACCGTGATGGTCGGGTCCACGAACATGACGACCAACGCCTCGGGGGTGCAGTGGAACGACCTGCTCACGATCAACGGCAGGGCCGAGCTCTACGCCCGGTTCCGGCAGATGTTCGAGGAGATGGTGCCCGACGTGCGCCGGGCGCAGCCCCTGCGCGTCTTCGACGTCGGCCCCTACCAGGTGGTCTTCATGCCGCAGCCCGGCGCGAACCCGGACACCGACCAGGCGATGAAGCTGTTGCGGACGATCCACTGCACTGGCGCTCGGGAGGGTGCCGGCCAGGGCGGGCGCACGGTGGTGGAGATCAACATGCACGCCTGGAAGGGCGAGCGCGGCCGGTACCTGGCTCGGCAGGTGCACGACCTCTACGACCAGGGCTGCCTCGTGCGCGTGCTGTACAGCTTCATGTGGAAGAGCACCTACCACGTGCTGGTCGACGGCACCGGTCCGCGCATGGACGTGCGGCGGACGATCTTCCCCCACCCCGGCACCGACGTGGCCGCGGTGTACTCGCACATGAAGACGGTCGCGGTCTCCGGCAACGTCGGCGACGACCCGTCCTCGTGGGTGGTGTGGACCGGCTCGGCGAACTGGAGCGACCTGGCGAGGTACAGCGACGAGGTGATCCTGAGAGTGCCCACGCGTGCGGCGTTCGAGCGGTACGCCGCGCACAACGCCTACATCCGCCGGGTGAGGTCGTCGCCGGTGTGGGCGATCTACCAGGAGCCGGCGGGCGGTGGCCGGGAGCCGTGAGGTTCACGCCCCGGTGACCATCCACGCCGTGCCGCGCGCCCGCAGCAGCAGTACGACGGCCCGGCCGCCCATGAAGAGCACGCCGAAGACCACCCACAGCCACACCAGGGAGCCACCGGCCAGGTGCGCGACCACCAGGGCCACGGGCGCGAACGCCGCGAGCACCACGGTCCCGCCCCAGGCCAGGTAGCGGCCGTCGCCGGCGCCGATGAGCACCCCGTCCAGCACGAAGACCACGCCGGCGACCGGCTGGAACGCCGCGGCCACCAGCAGGACGGGAGGCAGCAGGTCGCGGACCGCGGCGTCGTCGGTGAACACGGCCGCGAGCACCGGTGAGCAGGCCGCGAGCAGGAGCCCCGTGACCACGCCCGAGGCGAGGCCCCAGCGGGTCATCCGGTCGGTGACCGCCCGGGTCTCGGCCCGGTCGCCCGCGCCGAGGTAGCGCCCGGTGATCGCCTGCGCGGCGATCGCGATCGCGTCGAGCGCGAAGGCCAGGAAGGTCCACAGCGTGCCGGCCAGCTGGTGCGTGGCGACCTCGGTGGCACCCAGGGCCGCAGCGCCGTAGGTCATCACCAGCAGGGAGGCACGCAGCGTCAGGGTGCGCACCACCAGGCCGACGCCGGCATGGGCGGCGCGAAGGATGCCGGGAAGGTCGGGCCGCAGCGGTGCGCCGGCGCGGCGCGCGGCCCGGGTCACCACGGCCAGGAGCGCGGTCGCAGAGCCCAGCTGCGCCAGGTCGGTGCCGACCGCCGAGCCGGCGATGCCCAGCCCGGCGCCGTACACCAGTCCGACGTTGAGCGCGATGTTCGCCAGGTTCCCGCTCACCGCGATGACCAGCGGTGTGCGGGTGTCCTGCAGCCCACGCAGGATGCCGGTCCCCGCCAGCATGACCAGAAGTGGGGTCACGCCGAGGAACGCCCAGCGCAGGTAGGTGACCGCGAACCCGGTGACCGCGGGGGTCGAGCCGAAGAGGCGGACGGCGGGTTCGGCGAGCGCCACCCCGGCCACCGTGGTCAGCGCACCGATCACCAGCGCGAGCCAGACGCCGTCGACTCCTTGGGCCAGCGCGGCACGCAGGTCACCGGCGCCCACCCGGCGGGCCACCGACGCGGTCGTGCCGTAGGCCAGGAAGATGCACAGACCCACGGCCGTCTGCACGACGGCACCCGCCACGCCCAGGGCCGCGAGCTGCGCCGTGCCGAGATGCCCCACGATCGCCGCGTCGGCGAGCAGGAACAGCGGTTCGGCAACCAGGGCGAGGAACGCCGGCACCGCCAGGCGCAGGATCTCCCGGTCCTGCGCGGAGAAGCGGGACCGGACGGTGAGCACCCGGCGAGGGTAGTCCGCGGCGGCTCCCGGCGTGGCCGAACGGGGCCCCGGAAGTAGTCCGTTCGGGCTGTGTGTAAGTAGCCCCTCCCTGGGGATATTGCGCCGGTCGGGTGATCCCCACAGGCGGGCGCGGGCGGCGGCGCCCGGCGTCCTGGCGCCGACGGAAAAACCTGGGCGACTTTCTGCGGTCCACATCGCCGGCCTTGCGTTTCCGCAGGTCAGTGGCCATGTCACCTAGTTTCACCAGGCTTTGTCCACAGGTGTGTAAACAAGCTGTGCACACGGGTGGTGGGCGTGTTCCACACGGGCCGCCCGGTTATCCCCAGGGCCTGTGGACGAGCCGCTGTCCAGACCGGTCCCGCGGGACGTACCGTCATGACTCGCAGTGTCGCTCTCGACGGCCGTGCCCGCGTTTCGGGGGGTGGGCGTCCGTAGGGTCCTCGACAGCCGACGAAAGGGTGCAACCTCACCGTGAGCATCGCCAGTTCCAGCCCGGGTGTGCCGCGCGATCCCGCCGAGGGCTTCGACCCCGGTGGCGACTGGGACATCCAGGACGCCGGCGCACCCGCCCCGCGCCCGGGGGATCGCACCCCGCCGCAGGACAACGCCGCGGAACAGAGTGTGCTGGGGTCGATGCTGCTGTCCAAGGACGCCATCGCCGACTGCATCGAGTCGGTGCGCGGCACCGACTTCTACCGCCCGGCGCACGAGACGATCTTCGACGCGATGGTCGACCTCTACGGGCGGGGCGAGCCCGTGGACCCCGTCACCGTGGCCGCCGAGCTCCAGCGCCGCGGCGAGCTGGTCAAGGTCGGCGGCGCGCCGTACCTCCACACGTTGTCGGCGAGTGTCCCGATCGCCGCGAACGCCGGCTACTACGCCGAGATCGTGCGGGAGAAGGCGATCCTGCGGCGGCTGGTGGACGCCGGCACCCGCATCGCCCAGATGGGCTACGCCGGCGAAGGCCAGGTGGACGAGGTCGTCGACCGCGCCCAGGCCGAGGTCTACGCGGTCACCGACAAGCGCAGCTCGGAGGACTACGCGCCGCTCAGCGCGATCATGGAGTCCGCGCTCGACGAGATCGAGGCGATCTCCAACCGTGACGGCGAGATGGTCGGAGTGCCGACCGGCTTCGCCGACCTCGACGAGCTCACCAACGGCCTGCATGGTGGTCAGATGGTCATCATCGCGGCCCGGCCCGCGGTCGGGAAGTCGACCCTGGGGCTGGACATCTGCCGCTCCGCGTCGATCCACCACAACATGACCAGCGTGATCTTCTCCCTGGAGATGACCCGCAACGAGATCACGATGCGCATGCTGTCGGCCGAGGCGCGGATCCCACTCAACCACATGCGCAACGGCCACATGAACGACGAGGACTGGGCCAAGCTCGCGCGCAAGATGGGCGAGGTGTCCTCCGCGCCGATGTTCATCGACGACTCGCCGAACATGACGATGATGGAGATCCGCGCCAAGGCCCGCCGCCTCAAGCAGCGCCACGACCTGCGGCTGATCGTCATCGACTACCTGCAGCTGATGAGCTCGGGCAAGAAGGTCGAGTCCCGCCAGTTGGAGGTCTCGGAGTTCTCCCGCCAGATCAAGCTCCTGGCCAAGGAGCTCGACGTGCCGATCATCGCGCTCTCGCAGCTCAACCGCGGTCCGGAACAGCGCTCGGACAAGCGGCCGATGATGAGTGACCTTCGTGAGTCCGGCTCGATCGAGCAGGACGCGGACATGGTGATCCTGCTGCACCGCGAGGACGTCTACGAGAAGGAGTCCACCCGGCCGGGCGAGGCGGACCTGATCGTGGCGAAGCACCGCAACGGTCCGACCCGCGACGTGGTCGTCGCCTTCCAGGGCCACTACTCGCGCTTCGT
>CAVPXH010000012.1:0-285464 GCA_963709685.1 uncultured Actinomycetota bacterium | reverse complement strand
GTCCGTCACTTGGTTCGTTCCCGTATTGCTCGCTTGGCGGCGAGGACTCGCCTCAGACGCGCGCCAGTCGTGGTGCTCCTCGACGTCAGCGCGACCTCCGCGGAGGCGAGCCCCTCCAGCAGCTCCATGAGCCGCAGCAGCTCCGCGCGCAGGCCGGAGAGCGTGCGGCCCTGCTTCTGCTTGTACTTCAGGGTGCGCGCCGAGCCGGAACAGGGCCACGGTCGCGGGGTGAGGGTCACCTCGATTGCGCGGCGCGCGGCGCGGGAGTCCGGGTCGATGTCCGGTCCAGGACCTGCGCGAGCCGGGCGCCGCGCGGGGTGTCGGCGAACTCGGCCTTGGCGGTGTGCCGGGTGGGCGCGGCGTCGAACCGGCGAAGCCGCGGTTCGGCGCGCGCCTCGCACGGACGGCTCCCGCGGTCGTTGGCCACCACCAGGGCGCGTCGACCGCCACCACGCAGGGCCGGGTGCGTAGGCGCTGCAGCGAGGGCAGGATGTCCTCGTCGGTGCCGTGCGCGGAGACCCGCAGCAGCCTGCCGTCCTCGCCGAGGACCGCCAGGCCGGTCGGCTTGCGCTGCCCCCAGGCCAGGTCGAGGCCGACGTAGCGCATCGGCCCGCTCACCGCGGCCACACGCCCGAGGACCCGCGGCGGTGGCTGCCGACCAGGTGCGTGTCCACGATGCCGACGGCCTCCATCAGCGCGAACATCGTGGTGGGGCCCACGAACGCGAACCCGCGCCGCTTGAGCGCCTTGGACAGCGCCTGCGACTCCGGGGAGGTGGTCGGCACCTCGTCGTGGGAGGTCGGAGCCGGCGTGGCGGCCGGCTGGAACGACCGACCAGCTCCGCCAGGCCGCCCTCCGCGCGCAGCGCGCGGTGGCGCGTGCGTTGTGACGGTGGCCCGATCTTGCGCCGGTTCGCGACGATGCCCGGTCGGCCATCAGGCGCGCGACGTCGCTCTGGTCGTAGCCGGCGACGGTGTCGGGGTCGAAGTCGTCGAAGGCGGCGCGGAACGCCGGCCGCTTGCGCAAGATCGTGGCCCAGGACAGCCCCGGACTGGAACGCCTCGAGGCTGAGTCGCTCGAACAGGCCGCGCTCGTCGCGGACCGGCATCCCCCACTCGGTGTCGTAGTAGTCGCGCAGCAGCGGGTCGCTCGCCGCCCACGCGGGACGGGCCAGGCCGTCCTCCCCGAGCACGGTCACCGCAGCTCCAGCAGCACGCGCTGGTGCGTGCCCCGGGCCACCACGCGCTCCCCGACGGCGGCGGCACAGCGGAAGGTCACGCGCCGACCGGAGACCGACTCCACGGTGGCGGTGACCCGGACGGTCTCGCCGACGACAGCGCGGTCGAGGTGGTGCACGAGGATGCCCACCCCGACGTGGCTCGCTCCGGAGCCCGGGTCCGGCAGCGCCCCGGAGGCGACCAGCTCGAACCACAACGAGAGCCGCGGGGAGCCGAGCACCGCCATCGCGGTGTCGGGGTGCCCCATCGACGCCGCGGTGTCGTCCTCGCCGACCACCAGGTCGGCGCCGACCGCGGTGCCGACCGCGGGCAGTGCGGGGTGAGGGTCGCGGTCCGGCTCGGCGAGCAGCGCGGCCGCGGAGGCCAGCGCCTGCGCCCGGTCGGGGTCGGCCGCGCGGGCCGCGTCGCGCAGCGAGACCCGCAGCGTCTCGGTGACCATGGCGAGCTGGCTGGGGGTCAGCCCCTGCAGGTGGTCCATGAAGGAGAAGTTCTCACACTCCGCCGACACGCTCGTGCACCGGCACCCGCGCGCCGGCGGCCAGGACCGCGACCACGCGGAGCCGGTCGTCGAGCGCCAGCAGGTCGGCGCGCCGCCCCGGCCCGATCGACCCCACGGTGCCGTCGCGGCCGAGGACCCGCGCGGGGTCCGGGTCGCCGCGGTCACCGCGGTCAGCAGGTCGGCGCCGTCGCCGAGAACCCGCGCCAGGCAGTCAGCGACCGTCACCACGCTCCCGGCCAGCGCTCCGGTGTCGGCGAGCCGGGCTGCCCCGTCGGCCACCAGGACCCGCAGCCCACCCAGCTCGGCCGGCCCGTCGGGCTGCCCGGCGGCCGCGGTCGCGTCGCTGACGAGAGCCGCCCGGCCGGTGGCCAGCACGCCGCGCACGACGGCCGGATGCAGGTGCGTGCCGTCGGCGATCACCTCGAGGGTCACCTCCGGGGCCTCGGCGAGCGCCACGACGGCACCGGGCTCCCGGTGGTGCACCGGCGGCATCGCGTTGCCCAGGTGGGTGGCCACCGTGGCGCCGGCCGCCACCGCGCGACGCGCGGTCGCGTAGTCGGCGTCGGTGTGACCGACCGCGGCGACGACGCCGCGGCCACTGATCCATCGTACGGCGTCGAGGCCACCGTCGAGCTCGGGCGCGAGCGTGACCATCACCACCGGCCCCGCGGCCAGCAGCCGGTCCACCGCCACCGGCGTGGGGGCGACCAGATGGCGCGCGTCGTGCGCGCCGCAGCGGGACGGCGCGAGGAACGGGCCCTCGAGGTGGATGCCCGCGACGGTGCCGTCGGCCACGTGGGCGGCCAGCGCCCCCACCTGGGCCACCATCGTGTCCAGCGGCGCGGAGACCAGGCTCGCGACCACCGTGGTGCTGCCCCGGGCGCGGTGGAAGGCCGCCGCCCGCACGGGGTCCTCGGTGAACGACGCCCCACCGCCTCCGTGCGCGTGCAGGTCCACGAGGCCGGGAAGCAGTACCGCGAAGTGCTCGGCCTCGCCCGGCGGCGGGCCGCTGCCGACCTCGGCCACGAGCGTGCCCTCCACCCGCACCCAGCCGGGGGCGAGCACCCGGTCGGCGAGCACCACCCGGCCCCCCGCGAGCAGCGTCACGGCAGGCCCGCCGCGTCACGGACGTAGCGCCACATCCGCCACCGGTCCGGCTCGGACTCGCGGGTGAAGGGCAGGTAGTGGACGGGGCGCGGCGCGCGGTCGTGCCAGAACAGCCCTCCGCGCGGCGCCGGCTCGGTGGCCGCCAGCCAGACCACGGTGTCCGCCCCCTCGTGGACGTGGCGCAGCAGCGACTTCATGACCTTGTCGAAGGCCGGCAGCGACTCGGTGACGCCCGGGGTGTTCACCCAGCCCGGGTGCATGGCCGCCACCGTGATCCCGTCGGCTGCCCAGCGTTCCTGCAGCAGCGGCAGCAGTGCCACCTGGATGCGCTTGGTGCGGGCGTATGCCTTGGTGCCGCTGTAGTCGCCGCGGGTGTACTCCGGGTCGTCGATTGGGAGCTTCTGGGTGTACATCCCGCCGGAGGAGACCAGCACCACGCGCCCGTGGGCGGCGGCCAGCAGCGGCCGCAGCAGCTCGGTCATCAGCACCGGTCCCAGCACGTGCGTGGCCAGGGTGACCTCGTGCCCGTCGGCGCTCTCCTGGCGCTCGGGCGGCATCACCCCGGCGTTGTGCACCAGCACGTCGAGCGCGGGGGCCCGGCCGCGGAAGTCCTCGGCGAAGGCGCGCACCGCGGACAGGTCCGAGACGTCGCAGCGCTCGAGGTGCAGCTCGGCGCCGGGGACGGCCGCCGCGACCTCCTCGAGCGCAGCGCGGCCCTTGTCCTCGGTGCGGACCAGCAGGTGCACGGTGGCACCGAGGCGGGCCAGCTCCAGCACGGTGTGCTTGCCCAGCCCCGACCCGGCGCCGGTGACCAGGCACCGCCTGCCGGCCAGCGAGCCGGGACGGGGGTCGTCCGCGGACCAGGCACCCGACCGCACCCGGAACCCGATCCGGGTGTAGCCGGGCACGACGGTGCGGTCGAGGACGGTGTCGAGGGCGCTGCGGACGTTCATCGTGCCTCCGAGGGTGGGTCCGGGACGTTGCCGAGCAGACGGGTGAGGGTGATCCGGACGGCGACCCGCGCCGGGTTCTCCCGCGGCTGCCGGTAGCGCTCGGCGTAGCGCCGCTCGGCCTCGGCCACGGAGCCGGGGTCGGCGAGCACCACCGCGCGTCCCTCCAGGGTGGCCCAGCGGCGCCCGTCGACCTGGCAGACCGCGACCGGTGCGCCCTCGGGGCCCGCGGCGGCGATGTTGCGGGCCTTCCGCGAGGTGCCGGAGGTGATCGCCCAGGCCAGCCCGTGCTCCTCGTCGAGCACCACGCCCATCGGCACCACGTGCGGCGTGCCGTCGGGGCGCAGCGTGGTCACCGTGCACAGGTGCCGTTCGCGCCAGAACACCCGGTAGGCATCCCCCGGCACGGTCACGGCTCTCATCGGGCGAGCCCCAGGTCGGCCAGGACCGCGTCCGCGGCCCGGCGCCCGGACACCAGCGCGCCCTGGATCGAGCCGGTGTCGCAGTGGTCGCCGCACACGTAGACACCCTGCCGCCGCACCGGCCGGGTGAAAGGGTGCGGCGGCGGCATGGCGGGCAGCGCGCGTGGGACGTCGTACCGGCCGACCTCCCGCCACGCGGACGTGTCGGTGCGGTGCAGGGTGGCCAGCCGCGCGCGCAGCCGCCGGTCCTCCACCGTCGCCGGGGCGAGCATCGAGGTGGCGACCAGCGCGGTGCCGGTGGGTGCGTACGCCGGCGCAGCCGCCGACATCACCACGCTGTTGGTGACCGGGGAGGAGGGGTCGGCGTCGACGACCAGCGTGCGTGAGGCCTGCGGCCACAGCGGCCCGGCGTGGTAGACGGTGCTCACCCCCCGCGGGCGCGGCGCCGCGACCCGGCCGGGCAGCAGCTCGGCCGCGGCCCAGCCGTCGGTGGCGACCACCACCGCACGCGCGGGTACGACGGACCCGCCGGTGTCGACGCCGTCGGCGCGGACCGCGCGCACCGGGCTGTCCACGCGGACCGTCCCCGCGGGCAGGGCGGCGGCGAGCTGCTCGGGGATGCGCTGCATGCCCCCGGCCGGCACGGCGGCCTGTCCCCGGGCGAACATCCGCATCACCAGGTCGACGTACCGGCGCGAGGTGGCCAGCTCCGGGTCGAGCACCACGCCGGAGAAGAACGGCACGAGCACCTCGTCGACGACCTGCGCCGGGATGCCCGCCGCGCGCCAGGCCTCCGTCGCGGTCACGTCGGCGCGCTGCTTGAGCAGCCGGGCGGGCAGCACGGTGACCTCGGCGGCGTACCGACCCAGCGCGGTGCGGCCGCGCAGTCCCCCGAGACGCGCGCGCAGCAGGTCCCCGGCGCGCGTCGGCTCCCGCAGCGGGTGCGGCAGGTGCATCCGGGTGTCGCCGGTGACCACGCTCGCCGCGGCCGCGAAGGGCCGCAGCTCCAGGGCGGCGAGGTCGAGGACCCGTCGTGCCTCGGGGTAGGCGGTGTTGAGGATCTGGAAGCCGCGGTCGAGCAGGAACCCGTCCACGGCATCGGTGCGCACCCGGCCGCCGACGGCGTCGGACGCCTCGAGCACGGTGACGTCGAGGCCTGCGCCGACCAGCCGGCGGGCGCAAGCGAGGCCCGCGAGGCCGGCGCCGACCACCACCACGTCGTGACCGCTCACGCCGCCTCCTCCGGGTCCCGGAACAGCGGCGGCAGGTAGTGCACCATCAGGGTCGACCAGGCCAGGTGGGTCAACAGCGGCGCCTGGAGTCCGCCGGTGGCGCGGCGCTGGAGGACGAACAGCGTGCCCATGACGGCGGCGGCCAGCACCAGCGCGGGGTTGCGGGTGGCGGCGGTGGCCAGCGTGTACACCCCCGTCGAGACCGGCACCGCGCGGGAGCGGGGCAGCGCGGAGTACAGCGCGCCGCGGAAGAAGACCTCCTCGCCCACCCCGTTGGCCAGGGCGGTGAGGAGCACCAGCCGGCGGTCGCCGTGCTCGGCGAAGGCAAGCACCCGGGCGATCGCGCTCCGCAGCGGTGGGATCCGGCGGGCGACGAGCGCGCAGCCGTAGAAGAACCCGAAGGCGCCGGCGCCGGTGGCCACCGGCGTGAGCACCGGTCGGCGCACAGCGGCGTCGCGGGTCTCGATCCAGCCGAGGTGCAGCGGCCCGGACAGCAGCCCGCCGACCGTCCAGGTGGCGGCAGTGGCGAAGGTGAGGCCGTAGAAGGCGCCGGACCCGGGCCGGGTGTGCAGCGACCCGCCGAGCACCCCGGCGCCGAGCAGGGCGACGGTGCCGACCACGCGGCGGCGGCGTCGCACGACCGTGGCGGCGTCCTGGTGCACGACCACGACGTGTGCCAGCGACCGCGGCAGGCGCCCGGCCACCGGCGCGAGCGGTCCCTTGCGCGCGCTCACCGGGCGGCCTTCCGCTCCGCGAGGGCGAGCCGGACCGCGTCGTCGTACCCCATCGGTTCGAAGGGTACGAGCTCGCGGATGCTGTCGTCCTCGACCACGACCTCGTTGGTCATCGAGTCGATCAGCGAGCGACCGGTCTGCGCGTCCACGTCGGTGACCAGGGACAGCCATCGCGAGGACAGCCCGGGAGTGAGCAGCGGCACCGGCACGATCACCAGCGGTGCGCGCCCTTCCACCTCTGCGACGCGCTCGAGCATGGTCTTGTAGCGCAGCACCTCGGGCCCGCCGATCTCGAAGACCCTCCCCAGCGCCTCCTTCCGGCCGAGCACGCCGACGAGGTAGCGCACCACGTCCTCGACGGCGATCGGCTGGGTGCGCGTGCTGACCCAACGCGGCGCCACCATCGCCGGCAGGTGCTCGACGAGCTGGCGGGTGATCTCCCAGGAGATCCCGCCGTGGCCGATCACGATCCCGGCCCGCAGCGTGGTCACCGCGACGCCGCCGGCGCCCAGCAACCCTTCGACCTCACGGCGGCTGCGCAGGTGCGCCGAGAGCCTCTCGAAGTCCTTGCCGAGGCCGCCGAGGTAGATGATCTGCTCGACGCCGGCGTCCCCGGCCGCCTCCCCGAACGCGCGTGCGGCGCGGGCGTCGAGCCGCTCGAAGTCCGGGGAGTCGAGCGAGTGCACGAGGTAGTAGGCGACGTCGGCACCCGCGAGCGCCGCGTGCAGGGTGACCGGGTCGTGGACGTCGCCGTGCGCGGGCGTGCCGGGACCGGTGTACGCGTCGGGGTGCCGGGTCATCGCGCGCACGTCGTGCCCGGCCTCGACCAGCGCCGGGCACAGCCGCCTGCCCACGAAGCCCGAGGCTCCGGCCACGACGACGGTGGCGGGCCGGGTCACGGGGTCTCTCGGGTCGCGCGGACCGGACGTGGCGGCTGGGCGCGCTGGCGGCCGATCTCCCCGCCGAGCCGTCCGCCGTAGGGGCGGCCGTGGTCGGCGTACTCCTCGCGGAAGTAGGTCAGCGTCCGGCCGCCGAGTCCCAGGCGGGACCCGGTGCGCAGCATCCGCGCGGCCACCGGCTCGCCGTTGACCCGAAGGCTGTCGGGCGCGCCGAGCCGGACGGCGACGTACTCGTCGTCGGAGTCGTGGCGGACCTCGGCGTGGTAGGGAGCGAGCCCATCCAGCACGAGGTCGCAGTCCGCCGCGCTGCCGATCACGGTCACACCGCGCTGCAGCGCGAAGACCCGCCGTGTCGCGCCCGGCTCGTCCGAGGCCGGCAGCACCAGGCGTGGCGTGCCGCCCTGCTCCGGGTCGTGGGTCGTGGTGACCGGGAACCGGGAGCGGCGCAGGAACGTCGGGGCCAGCGGCACCAGCGTGGCCGGTGGAGCGAGCTCGGCGCCGGGCAGCACCGCGCTGCGCCGCCTGCTGCGGGCCAGGGTCCAGGCGGTGCCGACGCCGGCGACCCGCAGGTGCCGCGAGCCGGTCAGCCGACGTTGCAGCCAGGAGGTGCGCACGTCCCCCAGCTCGGCGACCGGTCCGTCCGCGGACCGCACGGACACCGAGAGTCCCCGGTCCGCGAGCGCGTCGGCGAGGCCGCGCACGAAGGCAGCGTCACGCCGGCCGGCGAACACGCTCGGGTCGCTGAGGTGCAGATCCAGGCGGACGCCGGAGCCGGTCAGCCGGCCGGAGACCGTGCGCGCGCCGTGCGCGGTCGCCCCCGGCACCGTCATCGTGAAGTCGAGGTCGGCCTCGACGCGCATGGCCACCGGTCAGCCCTCCCGGGGGGTGCGCTCGCTGTCGCGGGTGGTGACCTGCAGCGTGCCGTCGAGGCGCCACGTGGCCCGCGGGGCGTGGGTCCCGGTGTCGCGCGGCACCTCGACGTGCATGTCGATGAAGCGGTAGTTGATCGCGGCGTCGCGGCCGGTGAGGAACGACCACATCTCGCGGCCGAGGTCCGTCCAGTCGACGATCTGCTGGTCGCGGGCTGCGTTGGGGTCGGTGTTGTGGGTCATGGGGTTCTCCTCGGAGGTGAGGTGGTGGGAGGGTGCCCGGCGGCGGCGAGGCCACCCGGGAGGAAAGTTCGACACTTTTCTCTGCACCCTGTTGAGGTTTACCCTCCCAGGGTGACCACGAACCACGCCCCTGCGCAAGACCCCGCTAGCCCACGACTGACCATCAGCGACCTGGCCCGGCGCACCGGGCTGACCCCGGCCACGCTGCGCGCGTGGGAGACCCGGCACGGTTTTCCGGTGCCGACCCGGCTGGCCAGCGGGCACCGCCGGTACGACGAGGAGGCCGTCGCCCAGGTGCAGCAGGTGCTCCGGCGGCGCGACGCCGGGGTCCGGCTCGAGGTGGCGATCGGGGAGGCGGCGGACGCCGCGCGCACCTCGGCGCCCTCGGTCTTCGCGGGGGTGCGCCGCGTGCATCCGCACCTGCAGGCACAGCGGCTGCGCAAGTCCACGCTGCTGGCGCTGTCATGGGCGATCGAGGACGAGTGCTGTGCGCGCGCCCAGCGGGCGCTGCTCTACGGCGCCTTCCAGCACGCCCGGTTCTTCGCCGGCTCGGCGCGGCGGTGGACCGAGCTGGCGCGCACCGCCCGGCGGACCACGGTCTTCGCCGACCTCGCGGGGGCCGCGCCCGGTCCGGGCATCCGGATGGTGCACCTCCCGCCCGATGCACCCCTACGGCGCGAGTGGGTCCTGGTGTGCGACGCCGAGGACCGCCCGGCCGTGCTCGCGGCCTGGGAGCTGCCCGGTCAGGACGACCTCACCGACGCCGACCGGGTCTTCGAGGCGGTGTGGTCGCTCGAGCCCCGCGTGGTCCGGGACGCCACCCGCATCTGCGCGGCCCTCGCCGACCGGCTCGACCCGGAGGGAGCGGTGCAGCACGACCTCGCGAACACGCCGCCCGAGGCGTCCACGGACCTGCGCAACGCCGCCACGCTGCTCGCCCGGATGGTGGGCTACGTGGACCGGCTCGGGACCTGAGGAGCCCCGAACACGACCGGACCCCGCCCGGCTGGCTGCGGGCGGGGTCCGGTCGGTGCGCGCCGGAGCTACCAGACCCGGCGGCGGGTGCCTCCCATCGGCACCAGGTTCAAGATCAGGCCCACCACGAGCAGGATCGCTCCGATAGTGGTCAGGATCGGGATGCCGGCGACGAGGCCGACGATCAGCAGGATCAGGCCAAGGATGACCATGACGACTCCCTCTCGAGTAGGAACACCCCCTGTGTTCCCGCTGGTCAGCGCGGGGAAGCGTGTGACGCGCAGTTTTTACCTTCGGTCCCGGCGGCGCAGCCGCTGCGAGGTTTGTCGCCGGCTCCGTCGGCGGGACCGGCGCGCCGCGGAACGCGCCATGTCCGCCGCCCCGATGAAGCCGGCGTCCGGGCCCAGCCGAGCACCCACGATCGGCGGCTCCTGTCGCAGGCCGCGCCCCACCAGCGTGCGCGCGAATGCCCGCCGGGTCGGCTCCAGGAGCAGCTCCCCCGCCTGCGAGACACCACCGCCGACGATGATGCAGCTGGGGTCGAAGGCCGCGGCCATGCCGGCCAACCCCACCCCGAGCCACTCCCCGATGTCGGCAAGCAGCTCGCGGGCCAACGGGTCGCCGTCGCGGGCCGCCCCGGAGACCAGCGGCCCCGTGATCAGGTCCGCGTCGCCGCCGACCAGCTCGCTGAGGCCTGCGGCCACCGGCGAGCCGACCCGGACCAGCTCCCGGGCGTCCCGCACCAGCGCGTTCCCGGAGGCGTACTGCTCCCAGCACCCGCGGTTGCCGCAGGCGCAACGGTGCCCGTCCGGCACCACCTGGATGTGCCCGAACTCGCCGGCCATGCCGTGCGCGCCGCGAAACACCCGCCCGTCGATCACCATCGCCCCGCCGATGCCGGTGCCCAGCGTCACGCAGAGCACCACCCGCTGGCCGGTCCCCGCGCCGAACCGGCTCTCGGCCAGCGCCGCGGTGTTGGCGTCGTTATCCACCACGACCGGCAGCCGCACCCGGCTCATCACCGCGTCGCGGAGCGGCTCGTTGCGCCAGGCCAGGTGCGGGGAGAAGGTCACGGTGGAACGCGCGAAGTCCACGAACCCGGCCGCCCCGATGCCCACGGCGGCGACCGGGTAGACCGAAGCCAGCAGGTCGACCACCTCCACGATCGTGTCCTCCACCGCCCGGGCGCTGCGCCCGTGGGTCTCACGGCGCTCACGGGCCAGCACCCGCCCTGCGGGATCCACCACCCCGGCCAGGACCTTGGTACCGCCGATGTCGACCCCCACGGTCAGCGGATCGAACCGCGGCCTCAACGGCCGGCGCGGCAACAGGTCGGACATGGTCGTGAGACTAGCCCGCTCGAGGTCGGTGGTTTGGGCGGGCGCCGCGGGGGGAAAGAGTCACCGGTTGGCTGGGGGCCACGCGCAAGGTGCTGTCGACAGGAGGGTGCCGTGGACTGGTACCTCGACGGCGAGGACATCGGCGGGGTCGCCGTCCTCCGCCACGAGATCATGGACTACCTGTCCCGGCACGCCACCTCGGACAGCAGCCTGGACGAGGCCGAGCTCGTGGTCGCCGAGACCATCGGCAACGCGGTCCGGCACGCCGGCGGCCCGGTCTGGGTGTCGCTGGCCTGGCGCGAGGAGCGGCCGACGATGACCGTGCGCGACCTCGGCCCCGGCTTCGACCCGGCCCTGCTCCAGGTCGCCCGTCGGGCGCCCGAGGGCGTCGCCGGCCTCCGCGGCGACCTGGCCGAGTCGGGTCGCGGCCTGTTCCTCATCTCTCACCTGGTGCCGCACCTGGAGGCACGGG
Source organism: uncultured Actinomycetota bacterium (assembly GCA_963709685.1). Lineage (GTDB taxonomy): Bacteria > Actinomycetota > Actinomycetes > Propionibacteriales > Nocardioidaceae > Nocardioides_B. The sequence goes on along the minus strand of CAVPXH010000012.1, from coordinate 274,484 downwards.
TGCGCGAGGCCGGCGGCACGGTGATCTCGGTGGTGCTGCCGGTCAGCCGCCCGGCGGCCCGCCACCACGGACCCTTGCGCCGGCAGCCCGGCGCGCTCCCCGCACCCGACGAGGCCCGCCCCGAGGGCGGGTTCGGGAAGGAGGCGTTCCTGCGCGCGCTCGTGGTCCAGCTCGCCCACGCCGTCGAGCTCGAGCACGGACCCGACGCCGCGGACCGGGCGGTCGCCCAGGTGGGCACGGACGTCGGCGGCCAGATGGAGGACGAGTACCGTGCCGCCCGCCGGGTCACCGGCCGGCTCCCCGCCGCGCAGCTGGCGGACTGCTACGTGCGCCTCAAGCACGCGATCGACGGCGGTTTCTACGTCATCGAGGCCGACGAGACGCGGATCGTGCTGGGCAACACCCGGTGCCCGTTCGGCGACGTCGTCCGGCACGCCCCGTCGCTGTGCTTCATGACCTCCGGGGTGTTCGGGGGGATCGCCGCGCGCAACAGCGACCACGGCGCCTCGGTGCTGCTCGAGGAGCGGATCGCGGTCGGCGACCCGGGCTGCCGGGTCGTGGTGCACCTCGGCGACCCGCCGGAGGCCGAGCGGCCCCTGGCGCATCGCTATTCCGCCGGCTGACCCGGACCGGCGCCGCGCAGGCGTACGGCGAGCAGCGCCACGTCGTCGTCGAGGCGGTCGGGGAGCATCCTGTCCAGCAACCGGTCGCACATCTGCTCCAACGGCAGGTGGGCGAGGGCGTCCGCCGCGGAGCGCAGCTCCACCAGCCCGTCGTCGAGGACTCTGCCCACGCCGCTCCACGAGCCCGTCGGTGTAGAGCAGCAGCGTGGCACCCGGGCCCGAGCGGCAGCTCGCGCTCGCGCCGTACGGCGTCCAGGTCACGCCCAGCAGCAGGTCGCTCTCGGCCGCCGTCCAGCACCTCGCCGGCTGCCCGCGGCCGCACGAGCACCGGCGGCGGGTGACCGGCGTTGGACAGCCGCACCCGCCGACCTCCACGTCCTCGACCCGGTCGACCCGCACCACGACGGCGGTCGCGGTGGTGCGCACGTCCAGGCCCTCCATGGCCGCGTCGAGCCGGCTGAGCATCTCCGAGGGGCCGGTGTCGGTGGTGTAGCCGATGCCGCGCAGCAGGGCGCGGACCTGGCCCATGGCCGCGGCCGCGCGCGTGTCGTGCCCGATCACGTCCCCGATGACCAGCACCGTGCGCGCCGCCCGGCTGCACGAAGGCGTCGTACCAGTCCCCGCCGACCTGTGCCTCCTGGGCGGCGGCGAGGTAGCGCACGGCGATCTCGCCGTGCTCGGAGTCGGGCGGGTCGCTGAGCAGGCTGCGCTGCAGCTGCGCGGCGAGCTCGCTCTGCCCCGCGTAGAGCGCGATGGTCTCCAGCGTGACCCCGGCCCGTCGTCCGACCTCGGCCGCCACCGCGAGGTCCTCCTCGGTGAAGGCCGGGGACTCCGGCCCCCTGACCAGCGTCATCGCCCCGCACCACGTCCTCGCGGCTCGGGATCGGGACCGCGAGCACGCTGCCGCAGCCCCAGCCGCTCGACCAGCGGCGCGCCTCCGGGTCGGGCGCCAGGGTCGACCAGCATGTCGTCGGTGCACCTCGGGCAGCAGCAGCGGACCCTCCGCCGCGGGCGAAGCGGCGGCTGGGCCCCACCGACCCCCTGCGGCAGTCAGCCGCTGTGCCCGGTCGACGAGCACGCTGCGGTCCGGGTCGCGGTGGTGCACCGCCACGTGGCGCGGGTTCCCCCGCTCGTCGTACAGCTGCAGCGTCACCCAGTCCCCGAGGACCGGCACCACCTGGTGCGCGAGCCGCCGCAACGTCTCCTCGCCGTCGAGCATGCCGGCGAGCGCCTCCGACACCCGGCCCAGCAGGCCGACGTGCGCAGCCAGCCGGTCACGCCGCGCTCGGCCCGCTGGCGCTCGGTGACGTCCTGCAGGAGAAGCAGCACCGCCGCACGGCCGTCCTCCAGCTCGGTGGGCACCGCGCTCACCTCGAACGCGGTGTCCGGCGCCCCCTCCAGGACGAAGGTAGGGGTGGTCGCGCCCAGCCGCCCGGCGCGGGCGAGCTCGAAGGCCGCGAGCAGCGGCTCCGGGTCGACGAACAGCTCGGCCACCCGCTCCCCGGCGCCCGGCTCAGCGCGAGCAGGTCGTCCGCCCACGGGTTCCAGCCGAGCAGCCGGCCCTCGACGTCGGCGACGAGCACCCCGAACGGGGCATGGTGCAGCAACGTGCCCAGCGACCGGGGCAGCGGCGCGGTCGCCGCGCTGCTCGCCCTGGCGGCGGGCCAGCCCGGCGACGAGTGCCCGGTGGTGGCGCTCGGTACGGGCGGCGTCCGACGAGCCCGGCGATCTGACCGGCCGCGTCCGGGTGCTCCGGGCCGAGGACCAGCAGCCCGGCGGGCACGCCGGGCGCGTAGGACAGCGACCGCCGCACGTCGGCCTCCGTCTCCGGACCGGTGAGCACCGCGACGGCGGTCAGCGGGTCCACCGCGTGCACCTGCTGCACCACCGCAGACCGGGCTAGGGGTCGGCCGACCCGACCACGACTGCGTCCACGACCGCGCCCGGCCCGCGCAGCAGCGGCTGAGACCGGCGCCGTCGACCTCGACCCAACGCCCGGATGCCGTCGAGCAGCGCGGACTCGCGGCTGGTCGCGTCGACCAGGATCAGCGATGCCCATCGGCCCCTCAGTCACCCAGCAGCGGCACGCCCAGGAGCGCGCGACCGGTCCAGGTCCGCAGGATGTCGGTCGTCGGGCTCATCACGTGCGCGGCCCGCGCGTCGCGCAGGTGCCGCTCCAGCGGCGAGCGGTCGCGGTAGCCGAGGCCCCCCACCAGCGTCATCGCCTCGTTGGCGACCACGACGACGGCGCAGTCCGCCACCTCCGCCTTGGCCGACGTGCAGCGCCGGCAGCGCCTCGCGGGCCGCCCGCGTCGGCCTCCTCGGCCGCCCAGTAGACGAGCCGGCGGGTGGCCTGCAGCCGAGCCCACAGGACGCCGAGCCGGTGCTGCAGAACCGGCTCCGAGGCCAGCCGGCGGCCGGTGTGGCGTGCCGGCGTCTGCGCGCAGGTGCTCCGTCGCCTCGTCGAGCGCCGCCTGGGCGACCCCCAGGTAGGTGCCGGCCATCGCGGTGAGGAAGTACGGCGCGACCACCTCGAAGACGTACCAGATCTGGTCGCCGGGCGCGCCGAGCAGCGCGTCGGGCGCGACCGGCACGCCGTCGAGCCGCGCCGCCAGCGAGGAGTTGCCGCGCATCCCGATGCCGTCCCAGCGTCCCGTCCCAGGTCAGCCCCTGGGCTGTCGCGCCGCACGACCACGCAGCCGAGAACTCGCCGGCCGGGCGTGCCGGGTCGGCGGCCACCGTCGGACACGACGTAGGAGTCGGCGCGCGAGCCGTTGGTGACGAAGCTCTTCGGCCCGTCGACCCGCCACCCGTCGCCGTCGGCGGTCAGCCGGGTCTGCGGCAGCCAGAACTGCGCGCCGGTGCCGGGCTCGGACGAGCGCCAGCGTGGTCAGGTGCTCACCGGCGGCGATCGGCACCAGGAACTCCTTGCGCTGCCGCTCGGTCGCCTTGGCGGCGATCACCGCGGTCGCCACGTGGTGCATGCCGAAGCAGAGCGCCGTGGAGGCACACGCCTGCGCCGAGCGCCTCGCAGACCCCCGCCAGCGCACGCAGGCCCAGGCCGGCGCCGCCGTCGTCGCGCGGCACCACCAGCCCGCCGAGCTCGGACGCCTGCAGGGCGCGCAGCGCCTCCTCCGGCCACGCGCCGGAGTCGGTGCGCGCGACGAGCGGGGCGGCCACCTCGGGCGCACCCGGCGGGCGCGCGCCGCCGCGTCGGCAGAGGACATGACGGCGGACATGGGGCTCACCCTACTGAGGGCGGGAGAAACCGGTGCAGCGGATGGCTCACCAGACTCTCAGAATCCGGTGCGACCCTGCGTGCATGCGTGTGCTGCTGGGGACCCTTGTGCTGCTCACCGTGGCGGCGTGCTCCACGGGCGGATCCGGGTCCCCGGGCGCCCACGGCGCCGCGCGCTCTGCTGCGCCGGCCCGGCCGTCCACCTCCGCCCCGAGCCAGCCGCGGCCGCCACGCGTGTTCCGCGTCCGGCTGGCCCGGTGGCGCGCACCGCAGCCGGTCAGCAGGGCGGCGGTGGTCCCCACAGCTGGGCACACGCTGCTGCTCGCCGGCGGGCTGGTCGCCGGCTCCTCCACCAGCCGGGTCTACGCCCTCGACACCACCGACGGTCGCGTCTCGTCGCGCCGGCCGCTCGCGGTGCCGACGCACGACGCGGCCGCCATGGCGCTGCCGCGGGGCGCCTTCGTGCTCGGCGGCGGGCAGTCCACGACGGTCGACCTGGTGCAACCGCTCGGCAAGGCCGGGAACACGACCGGAACCGGCCATCTGCCGCGGCCCCGCTCGGACTGCGCGGCGGTGGTCGTGAACGGCACCGGCTACCTCGTCGGGGGGTACGACGGAAGCCACGGCGACGCGGCCGTCCTGGCGACCCGCAACGGCCGCACGTTCCGGCGCGCCGGCACCCTGCCGGTGCCCGTGCGCTACCCGGCCGTCGCCTACGCCGGTGGCGGCCTGCTGGTCATGGGCGGCCGCGCCACGTCCGGCCCCCACGTCGGCGCCCCCGTCGACCTGGTGCAGCGGCTGGATCTTCGCACCGGCCACGCCACCGTGGTCGGCCACCTGCCCACCGCGCTCCAGGGCGCCGTCGCGGCGACGCTGGCCGGGCGCGTCTACCTGGCCGGCGGCAGCACGTCGGCGGACTCCTCGGCGCCGGCCTCGCGCATCGTCTACCGCGTCGCGCCCCGCACGGGCACGGCGCGTCCCGTCGGACGGCTTCCGCGCGCGGTCGCGAACGCCGGGATTGCGGTGCGCGGGGATCGGGCATGGATCATCGGCGGAGAGTCCGGTGGCGGCAGCCGCGCTACCGTGCAGGTCCTCGCCGTGGGACGCACCCGCAGGACGCCCTCACCAGACGGAACAGGAAGCACCTCATGAGCTCGCCCCACGTCACCCGTGTCGCCGCCCTGCTCACCGCCGGGCTGGTTGCGGCGGCCGCATTGGCGGGTTGCTCCGGCGGGACCGGAAGCAGCCGCGGCGCAGCCGCGACCGCCGTGCCGTCGCCGTCCGGCTCCACGTCGAGCGCGGCGGCCACCGGGACGGCGTACCCCTGGCAGAAGCCGCTGCAGGGGGCGGCCCGGAAGGGTCACCTCCGGGCCGGGCTCCGACCCGGCGGCGTTGCCCGGAGACCTGCTGATTGCCGACAAGAAGAACAACCGACTGCTGATCGTGGACCCCCACGGACGGATCCGATGGCGGTTCCCCCGCAAAGGTGACCTCGAGCCCGGCCAAACGTTCAAGATCCCCGACGACGCCTTCTTCAGCCCCGACGGCCGACGCATCGTCGCCACTGAGGAGGACGACTTCGTCATCCGTGTCATCGACATCCGGCGCCACCGGATCGTCTACACCTACGGCAAGCCCGGAGCATCAGGCGAGGACCCAACAGGCTGTGGAACCCCGACGACGCCATTCATGCTGCCCGACGGCCGCATCGTGACCGCCGACATCAAGAACCAGCGTGTCCTGGTCATCGGGCCCGCACAGCCACCACCCCAAGAAGAGCTGGGGCAAGCGACCACGGGCTATCACGACCCGCCCGCAGCATTATGGCGCGCCCAACGGCGCCTTCCCGATGGGCCACGGGCGCTTCCTGGTCACCGAGATCCGCGGCGACTGGGTCGACGCCATCGACCTGCACGGCCACGTCTTCTGGTCTACGCACGTGCCCGGGTGTCCTGTACCCCTCCGACAGCAACCGGATCGGCCCGGACCGGTACCTCTCCGTCGACTACAGCAGCCCGGGACAGATCGTGATCTTCAACCGCCAGGGCGACGCGCTGTGGCGCTTCGAGCCCATGGCAAGGACCAGCTCGACCATCCCTCGCTCGCCCTTCCGCTGCCCAACGGCGACATCGTCTGCAACGACGACTACAACCACCGGGTGATCGTGGTGGATCCGCGCACCAACAAGATCGTCTGGCAATACGGCCACACCGGTGTCGCCGGACGCAAGCCCGGCTATCTCGACAACCCCGACGGCCTGGACCTTGTGCCTCCGAACTCGCTGGTCCTCCGCACCGCCGGCAAGCAAGTACCCTGAGGCGTCCCAAGTCCCCGGCGTGGAGCAACCGTGACCGCACACCCTCATGAGGCCCATTCGGGCGGCCTGGCCACCCGGCTCAACTGGCTGCGCGCCGGCGTCCTGGGTGCCAACGACGGCATCGTGTCGACCGCGGGGCTCGTGGTCGGTGTGGCCGGCGCGAACGCCGACCGCAGCGCGCTGTTCGTCGCGGGCCTGGCCGGTCTCGTCGCCGGCGCCCTCTCGATGGGCGGCGGTGAGTACGTCTCGGTGAGCAGCCAGGCAGACACCGAGCAGGCGGCGCTGGACCTCGAGCGACGCGAGCTGCAGGAGCTGCCCGACCACGAGCTGGAGGAGCTGACCCAGATCTACCAGGCCAAGGGGCTGAGCCGGGAGCTCGCGTCGGCCGTCGCCACGCAGCTGACCGCGCACGACGCGCTGGCCGCGCACGCCGAGGCGGAGCTGGGGATCGACCCGGAGGAGCGCAGCAACCCGATGCATGCGGCCTGGTCGTCCATGATCGCGTTCACCGCCGGGGCGGTGCTGCCCCTGCTGGCGATCGTGCTGCCACCGGCGACCTGGCGGGTGCCGGTCACCTTCATCGCGGTGACCGGCGCGCTCGTGCTCACCGGCGTGGTCAGCTCCCGGCTCGGCGGCGGCTCCGCCCGACGCCCGGTGCTGCGCAACGCCACGGTCGGCCTGCTGGCCATGGCGGTGACCTTCGCGGTCGGCTCGTTCGTCGCCCACCTGGGCATCTGACCGCGGGCGCTACATCTCCTCGTGGGTGTCCGGGTCGCCGCCGAAGAGCCGGCCGTCGGCGCGGGCCAGCGCGGAGATCGCGGCGACCTCGTCGTCGGTCAGCTCGAAGCCGAACACGTCCAGGTTGGCGCGCTGCCGTCCGGGGTCGGCCGACTTCGGGATCGGGATCGCCCCCAGCTGGAGCTGCCAGCGCAGGATCACCTGCGCCGGGGTGACGCCGTGGCGCTCGGCGGCGCCGCGCCACGGCGGGCTCGGTGAACGGCGCCTGGCGCTTGCCCAGCGGGCTCCAGGACTCGGTGAGGATGCCGAGCCGCGCGTGGACCGGCGCATCTCCGCCTGGGGGAAGTAGCGGGTGCAGCTCGATCTGGTTCACCGCCGGCGTCACGCCGGTGTCGTCGATGATCGCTGCGAGGTGGTCGGCGGTGAAGTTCGAGACGCCGATCGACCGCACCAGGCCCTGCTCGCGCGCCTCGACCAGCGCCCGCCACGCCTCGACGTACCTGCCGACGCTGGGGTTGGGCCAGTGGATGAGCTGCAGGTCGAGGTAGTCCAGGCCGAGCCGCTCGAGGGACTCGCGGGTGCTGGCGAGCGCGTCGTCGTACCCGTGGTGGCGGCCGGGGATCTTGCTGGTGACCAGACCTCCTCGCGGGGCACGCCGGAGCGCGCGGATCGCCTCGCCCACCTCGGCCTCGTTGCCGTAGTTCACCGCCGTGTCGAGCAGCCGGTAGCCACCTCGAGCGCGCTGAGCACCGCCGGGACGCCGTCGCTCGCCCGTCGAGCGGGTAGGTGCCGAAGCCGATCGCCGGGATGCGGGTGCCGTCGCGCAGCACCCGGGTCGTCTCCACCGTGCTCATGCCGCTCCTTGCCGTTCGAGGCCGTTCCGTGTCGTTGCGTGTCGTGCTGTGTCGTGCTGAGTCGTCGGAGGCGGCTCGCGGGTCACGCCCCGACCAGGCGTAGCACCGCATCGAGGCCGTGGTCGCTGCCGGTGGTGCGCGGCAGGATCAGCGTGCGGACGCCCAGCTCGGCCGCCCCCGCGTCGTCGCGCCAGCTGTCGCCCACCATGAGCGCGTGCTCGGGCGGGACGTCGATCAGGTCCAGCGCCCGCCGGAAGATCGCCGCGTCCGGCTTCACGCTGCCGGTCTCGAACGACAGCACCACCGCGTCGACGAGGTGCTCGAGGCCGCCCCGGGCCAGGACCGGACGGATGTCGATGCCGATGTTGGACACCACCGCCGTGCGGACGCCCCGCTCGTGCAGCGCGGCGAGCACCGGGAGCGCGTCGTCGTACGGGATCCAGGTCTCCACCATGGTCTCGTAGAGCGCCGCCGCGAGCGCCTCGTCGACGTCTGGGAGGCCCTTCACCAGCAGGTCGTAGACCTCCCGGTGCTCGCGGGGGCCGAGGTCCCGGCGACTGTCCGGGTCCACCGACCGGGCGTGCTCCCAGATCCGGTCCAACCACGCGGCGACCGCGGCGACCCGCGCGGTGCCCAGGACCTGTGCGGGGTCACCTTCGCGGCCCGCGTGCTGCCACGCACGCGACACCCACTCCACGCCGGCGCCCTGGTCGATCAGCGTGGAGTGGAAGTCGAACAGCACGCCGTCGATCGGCGGAACGGATGCGGTGCTCACCGCTGCGAGGCTACCGAATCCGAGTTAGCGTGCAGGAGTGAGACGGGCACCCCACGAGAACGTTGCCACGGTGCTGGTCGACCCACGCCTGCTGAGCGAGCTGGAGCTGCACCTGATGGCGCTGGACCTCCGGGTCTGGCCGGTGAGCACCGCCCCCAACTGCGAGGACGGTCCCCGGACGGCCTTCCAGATCCGGCGCCGGCTCCTGATGAGCCACCGCGGCGCCTGGGACGTCGCCGCGGAGTGGGTGCCGGTGTGGGTCAGCTTCGGCCCGAGCTGGCGGCACGGTGACGAGCCGCTGCCGTGGGCCGCGCACGCCGCGCTGTGGGCGGCGCTGGACGGGTACGCCGCCCAGGTGCGCTTCCAGCGCCGGCTCGGCGGAGTGCGTCCGCTCAGCCTCCCCGAGGAGCTCTGCCCCTGAGCCGGTCCCCGACCCCGACCCCCTGTCAAGGTCGGTCCCCGCAACTCCGACATAGGGTGTCAGAGCGGAGCAAGCGCCACCGCTGCCGGCCGGACGGGGGCGTCCGCGGAGGAAGGGCTCGGGATGACGAAACTCGGCGATCTCACCGACGAGGAGGTCGCCCGCGCACTGCTGGCCGCGACCGAGCAGTCGCCCGACGCGGTGCTGCTCGCCGACGGCGACGGGACGGTCCGGTGGGCCAGCTCCGCGGCGCAGCAGGTGCTCGGCCGGTCCGCTGACGCGCTCGTCGGCACGTCACTGCACCACCTGGTGGCCCCAGGCAGCGCCCGCCTGCTCGAGCAGCGACTGGCCACGCTGGCCTCCGGCCGCGCGTCGGTCGCGCTCCCGGCACGCTGGGCGGGGCCCGCGGGCAGCACCTTTCCGGCCGTCGCCACGCTGACCGCCGTGCGCACCGCCGGCGAGCTCAGCGGGGTCTGCTGCGTGCTGCGCGACGAGAGCCGCCGACGTCCGGTCGTCCGGGACGACGTGCTGGCTGCGTTGGCGAGACGGTCCGCAGAAGCCACTCTGGTCACCGACGAGGACCTGACGATCCGGGTGGCCACGCCCGCGGTCACCACCGCCTTCGGGTTCCCGGTCGAGGACCTCGTGGGCGCGCCCGGGTGGCAGTTCGTGCACCCCGACGACGTCCCGAAGGTCCGGCGACGGCTGCAGGCGGTGCTCGCGGGGCCGGCGGGCTCCTCGAGCACCTGGACCGCCCGGGTGCGCGACGCCGACGGGCGCTGGCGCTGGGTCGAGGGCACGGTGGGCAACTTCACCACCGACCTCGAGATCGCCGGACTGGTCGTGCACCTGCGCGACGTGGGCGAGCGCATGGACGCCGTGCGTGCCCTGCGCCAGTCGCAGTCGCGCTACCGGGCGATCGTGCACGCCGCCCACGAAGGCATCTGGGCGGTCGGCCAGCACGGGGAGACGCTGTCGGCGAACCCCAAGCTCGCCGAGATCCTCGGCGTCACGCTCGCCGAGATCTATGCCGGCTTGGTGCCCGACGCGCTGCACGCGGTCGCCCGGGAGGCGACCGCGCAGAGCGGCGACATCCTGCAACAGGAGGTCGCCGTGGCCCGGCCCGGCGCCGAGGAGCAGCTGCTCTCCGTGTCGGTGAGCCCGCTGCGCCTCGACGAGGGCGCGAGCCCCGCGGCGCTGCTCATGGTCGCCGACGTGACCGCCGCGCGTCACAACGAGCTGGCGTTGCGCTGGCAGGCGCTGCACGACCCGCTGACCGGCGTCGCCAACCGCGCGGCGTTCCACGACCGCCTCCAGGCGGCCCTCGCGCGGCCCGGGACACTCGCGCTGCTGTACCTCGACGTCGACAACCTCAAGCTGGTCAACGACAGCCACGGTCACGAGGTGGGCGATCAGCTGCTGCGCGAGGTGGCCCGCCGGCTGCAGGAGGTCGCCGGCGAGCAGCGGCTCGTGGCCCGGCTCGGCGGTGACGAGTTCGTGGTGCTTGCGGAGGGGCTGGGCCGGGCCGGCGCCCGGGCGCTCGCCGACGCGGTCATCGTGTCCTTGGCCGCGCCGGTGGCGCTGCTCGAGGACCCGGTGCACGCCGGCGTCAGCATCGGCGTGGCGGTGGCGCCGCCGTGCGAGCCGCAGTCGCTGCTGGAGTGCGCGGACATCGCGATGTACCGCGCCAAGAAGACCCCCGGTCTCCGGGTCAGCACCTACGACGCCAGGGGCCTGGACCGCTCGGTGCGCACGATGGCGCTGGCGAACGCCGTACGACGGGCGCTGAACCGGGACCACGTGGAGCTGCACTACCAGCCGATCGTCGACCTGGCGTCGGGCGACGTGGTGGGCGCCGAGGCGCTGCTGCGCCACCGCGACGAAGCGCTCGGGATGGTGCCGGCCGCCGAGTTCGCCGCCGTGGCCGAGCGCTACGGGTGGACCGTGGAGCTCGACCGGCTGGTGATGCGCACCGCCTGCGCCGACCTGGCGCGCATGCGCGCCGAAGGGCTCGACCTGCGCTACGTGTCGGTGAACGTCTCTCCGAGCACCCCCGGCGGCCGGCTCCGGGAGCTGGCCGCGGACGCGCTGCGCCTGAGCGCGCTGCCCGCCTCCGCGCTGATGCTGGAGGTCACCGAGAACACGGTGATGGAGGATGCCGACACCGCGATCCGCTGGCTGCAGCAGCTGCGCGCGCACGGGATCGCCATCGCCGTCGACGACTTCGGGACCGGCTACAGCTCCCTGGCCCGGCTGCACCGGCTCCCGCTGCACGTGCTGAAGGTCGACCGCTCGTTCGTGCAGGCCGCGCAGCGGGAGCGAGGTGCCCTGGAGATCACCCGCAGCATCGTGCTGCTCGCCAAGACGTTCGGCCTCCGGACGGTCGCCGAGGGCGTGGAGACCGAGGACCAGGCACGCGTGGTGCGCGAGATCGGCTGCGACCTCGCGCAGGGCTACCTGTGGTCCCCCGCAGTACCGCCGGACGAGTTCGGCGGACTGCTCAGTCGATGATCCTCAGCCGGACCGTCTCCTCCATGGCCTCGAGCTCGGCGACCACGTCGGCGGAGTAGTCCCGGCCGATGTCGGTGAGCAGGTAGCCGAGCTCGCCACGGGTGGTGAGCACCTGGCTCTCGACGTTCACGCCGCGGTCGGCGAGCACGCCGTTGACCCGGGCGAGGACGCCGGGCACGTTGTGGTGCAGGTGCGCGAGGCGGTGGGTGCCCGGCGGCTGCTCGAGCAGCAACGGCGGGAGGTTGACGCTCATCGGAGTGGCACCGCGCTGGAGGAAGTCGCTGAGCTTTCCCGCGACGAACCGGCCGATGTCCTCCTGCGCCTCCTCGGTGGAGCCGCCGATGTGCGGGGTGAGGATGACGTTGGGCAGGCCGCGCAGCACGGAGGTGAACTCGTCGCCCTGCTTCTTGGGCTCGGCCGGGAAGACGTCGACCGCCGCACCGCCGAGGTGGCCGTCGGCGACGTGGTCGCGCAGCGCCTCGTGGTCGATGACGAAGCCGCGGGAGAGGTTCAGGAACAGCGAGCCCTTGCGCATCCGGGAGAACTCGGCCGCGCCGAACAGACCGGCGTTGCCGGCACGTCCGTCGACGTGGAGGGAGACCACATCGGACTCGTCGAGCAGCTCCTCGAGAGTGCCGCAGCGCCGGGCGTTGCCGAGCGCGAGCTTGTCCGCGACGTCGTAGAAGGAGACGTGCATGCCCATCGCCTCCGCGACGACGGACAGCTGGCTGCCGATGTTGCCGTAGCCCACGATGCCGAGCCGGCGGCCGCGGACCTCGTGCGCGCCCTGCGCGGACTTGTCCCAGACACCGGCCTGAAGCGAGGCGTTCTTGTCGAACAGCCGGCGGGTCAGGGAGATGATCTCCGCGATCGCCATCTCCACCACGCTTCGGGTGTTGGAGAACGGCGCGTTGAACACCGCGACGCCGTGCCGGCTGGCCGCGCCCAGGTCGATCTGGTTGGTGCCGATGCAGAACGCGCCGATCGCCATCAGGTTCGGGGCACGGTCGAGCACGTCAGCGGTCACCTGGGTCTTGGACCGGATGCCCAGCAGGTGCACGTCCTGCAGGGCATCGACGAGCTCCGACTCGTCGAGCGCGCCGCCGACGGTCTTCACGTTCATCCCGGCGTCGGAGAGGATGCCGTGGGAGACGGGGTGGACGTTCTCGAGGAGCAGGGCAGTAGGTGCGGCCATACCTACCAGGGTACTGCCCCGGTCGTGACCGCTCCGCGTCAGTTCACCCGTCGGTACACCCGCGCCTCCCACGGTCGCAGGACCAGCTCCGGATCGCCGGTCGGGGCCGGGTAGTTGCCGATCACGAGCGGCCCGGCGGCCCAGTCCGCGGCGTCCGGCACCGGCACGGGAACCCGGTCGTCGGAGAAGTTCCCGAGCACAAGCAGCTCCACGTCCTCATGCCGGCGGGTGAAGGCGTAGACGGTCGGGTGCTCGGGCAGGAGCATGGTGAAGTCGCCGTGCACGACCACCGGTTCGCTGTGCCTCAGGTCGATGAGCCGGCGGTAGTGCGCGAACACCGAGTCCGGATCGTCCACCTGGACAGCGGCATTGATCTCCTTGTGGTTGGGGTTGACCGCGATCCACGGGTCACCGTCGGTGAAACCCGCGTGCTGGGTGTCGTCCCACTGCATCGGGGTCCGGGCGTTGTCGCGGCCCATCGCGCGCAGGCCCGCGAGGACCTGGTGCTCGTCGTACCCCTGCGCGAGGGCGTGCCGGTGGAAGTTGAGCGACTCGATGTCGCGGAACTCCTCGATGCCGGAGAACGGCGCGTTGGTCATGCCGAGCTCTTCGCCCTGATAGACGTACGGCGTCCCGCGGTGCAGGTGCAAGACGGTGGCCAGCATGGTGGCGGACTCGGCGCGGTACCTGCCGTCGTCGCCGAAGCGGGACACGATGCGCGGCTGGTCGTGGTTGTTCCAGTAGAGACTGTTCCAGCCGCGGTCCGCGAGGCCCGCCTGCCAGCGCCCGAAGGACTTCTTGAGCAGCCGCAGGTCGAGCGGAACGGGGTCGAACTTGCTCTCGCCGTGGTCGAGGTTGACGTGCTCGAACTGGAAGACCATGTCCACCTCCTTCCGCGCTGGGTCGGTGAACAGCTGCGCGTGCTCCAACGTCACGCCCGGGGTCTCCCCCACCGTGAGCAGCTTGTTCGGGTAGCGGTCGAAGACCTCGCGGTGCATCTCCTGGAGGAACTCGTGCACGCGCGGCCCGTTGCCGTAGAAGGGGAAGCCGTCCGCGTAGGGCCGGCCGTCGAGCTCACCGTCCGGCAGCCGCGTGTCCTTGGAGATCAGGTTGATGACGTCCATGCGGAACCCGTCGACGCCGCGGTCGAGCCACCAGCGCATCATCTCGTAGACGGCGTGGCGGACCTCCGGGTTCTCCCAGTTCAGGTCGGGCTGTTTCGTCGAGAACAGGTGGAGGTAGTACTCGTCGGTGTGCTCGTCGTACGCCCACGTGGAGCCGGAGAAGAAGGACCGCCAGTTGGTGGGTTCGGCCCCGGGCTCCCCGGGTTGGCGACCGGCGCGCGGGGGGCGCCACCAGTACCAGTCCCGCTTGGGGTTGTCGCGGCTCGAGCGGGACTCGACGAACCACGGGTGCTCGTCCGAGGTGTGGTTCACGACCAGGTCCATCACCAGCTTCATGCCGCGGTCGTGGACGCCTCGCAGGAGCCGGTCGAAGTCCTCGAGCGTGCCGAAGGTGGGGTCGATGTCGCGGTAGTCGCTGATGTCGTAGCCGTTGTCGTCGTGCGGGGAGCGGTAGACGGGACTGAGCCACACCACGTCCACGCCGAGGCGCTGCAGGTAGTCGAGCTTCGTGGCGATGCCGTTGAGGTCTCCGACCCCGTCGCCATCGGAGTCGGCGAAGCTGCGCGGGTAGACCTGGTAGACCACCGCGCTCTTCCACCAGTCGCGGTCCTCCGTGACCGCTGCCGTCCGTGGGGGCTGGGGACTGGTCTCGGACATGCGACTTCCTCTCGCTCGCTGCCGGAAGTGTGGGGCCTGCACCATCCTGGCACCGGTTGCCCGGGTCCGGTCAGGGCGGTCAGGTGGTCGTCATCGCCGCCGCCTCCCGGCTCCCCGCCGTCCCACGCGGCCGGGGCGTGACGCCACGGCGGCGGCGGATCGGCGACGCCGCGCGCCGACCAGCGCGGCAAGGGCGTTGCTCGAGCGGAGTGCCGGTGCGTTGGCGCTGCACGTGGGTCGGCGGCGTGCCCGGGAACCTTCGGTTGCGGGTCCTGCTGTGGTTGCGCGGACCGCCCGCAGCAGGTCGGCGCGGTGGCGGCTGCGGCGGTCTCCCGAGCGGAGGGCCCGCGTGCGGCGGTCGTTCCTGCGCAGGCGTTCTCCGCGGTTCCGGCCTCGCGGCCGGCGCCGGCGCCGTGTGCCACCAAACGAGCATGGTTGCCACGAACGCCCCGACCAGCCCCGCCCCTCCACCCGGCCGCCCGCGGCAACACCCGCGCCTCAACGGGGCAAGAGGCGCGCCTCAACGGGACATGGACGTGCCCCGTTTCAACGGGGGCACGAGCGGCGGGCCGGTCAGGCCTCCGGGCGCAGGATCGACTTGGTGACGTTGCCGATCGCGACCGGCTTGCCGCCCACGAGAGCCCGCGCCTGGAGGAACGCCAGGCTTCGCCCTCGTCGTACGACGTCGGCCACGACCTCGAGCTCGGCGTCCTGAGGCACAGCCCTCATCAGAGACGACGACGCGTCGTGCGTGACCGCGTTCTCCTCCGCCGACAGGTGCGGCAGCAGCGCGAGGTAGCACGCCACGTCGAGGAGCGCCGTCGCGACGCCGCCGTGCAGCACACCTGCGTTGTTGGTCGCCGCGTCGCCGACGGGGATCACCAGACCGTCCTCGGGCCGTTCCGGATGCCGCAGCCGCATCCCCAGGAAACGGTGCAGCGGAACGTCGAGGACGCCCTGGACGCGCGCGGTGAGCAGGTCGGCGGAAACGGGCGACGTCATGTCGCCGAGTTTCTCAGAGGCGCACCGGCGCCCTGATCACTCCCCTACGAGCAGGGCGCTGATCGCCGCCTCGAGCGGCAGGTAGAGGCTCTCCGCCCCGGGCGGCACGGACAGCGCAGTCTGCTGGAGGAAGTCCAGCACCTCACGCGCCGGAGCCTGCACGAGCGCGCGCCCCTCGGGCGAGAACAGCTCCAGGGCGACGACCGCGCGGTTGTCCGCGCCGAGCGACGGCTGAACCGTCACGTCACCCTCGCCGACCGGTTCGTGCACGCCACGCATCAGCAGGTCGCGGGCGAACACCCACACCACCTCGCGGCGGGACAGGAAGAAGACGAGCGACACGGCGTACGGGTCGGCCGGGTCGTAACGGAGCTCCCCCTCCACCGGCGCGGGTCCGTGCGGACCCACCAGCTCGAGGACGATGTGCTTGTTCACCACGTGAGGTGCGGTGTTCATGTCATTCCCTTCTCGCTCACGCGTGGTCTGGGCAGTCGCGAGCAGTGCGCCAGTGATCGTTGCAAGCAACCACCTGTTTGACCAGGGAGCTCTGCACCATGTGCCCGAACTGGGAGAAAGGCCGAGGAAAATGTGACCGACAGAACGGGACTTCCGACCCTGGTCAGACCGCGTGGACTAGTCAACACGACCCACGGGACGGGACCGTAGACGTGGGTCGCGGAGCACCGCCGGGGTGGCCGAGCATCACCCTATCGGGAGGGACGGCGAGCGGGGACGTCGGCCGGTGCCCACGCCCCCGCGACGGCCCGGGTGAGGTGAGGGTCAGCGTCCCGGGGCGAGCACCACCTTCGTCCAGCCGGCCTCCCGCCGGTCGAACGTGCGGTAGGCGTCCAGCACCGACGGCATGCCCTCCGTCTGGGTGAGCACGCTCTTCGGCTCGACCGCACCGGTCCGCACCATCTCGAGCAGCCTCGGCAGGTAGCGGCGGTGGTTGCAGTTGCCGGTCTTGATGGTGAGGTTGCGGTTCATGGCCATCCCGATCGGGAAGGTCGTCATCTCGGGCGGGTAGACGCCGATGACCCCGATGGTTCCCGCCTTGGCGACACTCTGCACCGCCCACTGCAGCGCCTGGCTCGGCGCGTCGCCGGGCACCCAGCTGTCCCCGTCCGGGTTCTGCTCCGGCGCCACCTGGGCCCGCTCGCGCTCGAAGGTGTCCGCCTGCTGCTCCGCCTTGTCCGCGGCCGGCCCCTGCTTCGGGCGCTGCGCGTCGACGCCGACCGCGTCCACGACCCGGTCCACGCCGATCCCGTGGGTCAGCTCCTTGACCGTCTCGACCGGGTCCTCGACGTTGAAGTCGACCACCTCGGCGCCGCGGGCGCGCACCTCCTCGAGCCGGCTCTCCACGCCGTCGACGCAGAGCACGCGTCCCGCACCCTGCTGGAAGGCGCTGGTGACGGCGAGCTGGCCGACGGGGCCGGCGCCGAGCACGAGCACGGTGTCGCTGGGACCCACCTCGGCCAGCCGGCAGCCGAACCACGCGGTCGGGTAGATGTCGGAGAGCATGATCGCCTGCGCGTCGGTGACACTGTCCGGCAGCCACACCGGCCCGACGTTGGCGTACGGGATGCGGGCGTACTCCGCCTGCAGGCCGTCGACGGGGCCGGTCATCTTCGGCCCGCCGAAGAAGCAGGTACCCGCCTGGGGGCCGTTGGGGTTCGCCCGGTCACATTGGGCGTAGTAGCCGGCCCGGCAGTACGAGCAGGACCCGCAGCCGATCGTGGACGGGATCACCACCCGGTCCCCCGG
The DNA here is from genome assembly GCA_963709685.1 of uncultured Actinomycetota bacterium. Classification (GTDB taxonomy): domain Bacteria; phylum Actinomycetota; class Actinomycetes; order Propionibacteriales; family Nocardioidaceae; genus Nocardioides_B. The sequence goes on along the minus strand of CAVPXH010000012.1, from coordinate 257,265 downwards.
CCGGAGGTTGCGCACCCCGTCGCCCACCTCGCGCACCACGCCGACCGCTTCGTGGCCGAGGATCGTGCCCTCCACCATCCCGCTCATGGTGCCGCGGACGAAGTGCAGGTCCGTGCCGCAGATCGCGCTCGTGGTGACCTCGACGATCGCGTCGGTCGGCTGCTCGAGCTTCGGGTCCGCGACGTCCTCGAGCCGGATGTCCCCGGCTGCGTGCCAGACAACTGCCTTCATGCTGTGTCTCCCCTCGTACGACGTCCCTCGGCGTACCCGGCGGTCGGGGCAGGCAATCGGGTCAGGCGCCACCCAGACGGGCCTCGGGACGCAGCTCGGCGGCCAGCGGCTCGCCGTCGGCCGCGGCGGCGAGCCGGCGGCCCAACCCGGGCGCCTGCTTGAACAGGTTGTGGCCCGCCGGGAAGAGCAGCCGGTCGCACTCCCACACCGACACACCGTCCTCGCCCCACGGCAGCTCGGTGGTCCAGCAGTGCCGCACGTCGACCGGGTCGGCGTCGAGCCCGGGAAGGGCCCGGCGCACGTACTGCCCCGCCCGGGCGGCCAGGTCGGCCAGCTCGCCGGGTGCCGGCAGGCTGCCGTCCTCGCGCGCACCGGTCGTCTCGCTCAGCCCGAGCCCGTAGGCGGTGTTGCCGGGCGCCGCCGCAGCATAGACGCCCGTCTCGCCGAAGACGCCGCTGGAGTCCTGGAAGGTGGCCAGCCGGTGTGGCGCCGGCCCGCGCACGGCGAAGGTGAGGCGCACGTGCGCGGCCGGACGGATGGGCAGGTCCACCCCCACGCCGCGCGCCAGGTGCGCGGTGCCCTGGCCGGCGCACACCACCACGCGGGCGTAGCGGTCCGTGCGGCCGCCGCTACGCACCTCGACCTGCCCGTCGACGGGCCGGACCGCGATCACCTCATCACGCACCACCCGCTCCCCGAGCGCGTCGCAGAGCACCCGGATCGCCGCCGTGGTCCGGATCGAGCCGCCGCGCTCGTCGAGCATCGCCGGACCGTCGTACGACGCGAGGGGCGGCACCAGGTCGCCGAGCTCCGCAGGCTCCACCCGGCGCACGGCCGCACCGGCGCGCTCCAGGACCGGCAGGTGCCGCTCGACGTTCGGGCCGATGGCGACCGCCCCGTCGTCGGAGACCAGCCGCACCCCGAGCCGCTCGCCCCACTCGTCGTACACCTGCCGGCTGGCCAGGGCGTACTCGACCAGGCGCGGGTCGTCGTGCGCGTGGCGGAAGATCCGCGACTCACCGCCGGACTGGCCGTTGCCCGGCACGCCGCGCTCGAAGACGCGGACCTCGACGCCGCGCTCGAGCAGGGCATACGCGGCGCAGAGCCCGAGGATGCCGGCACCGACGACTGCGACGGGTGGGGAGGTCATGGCCGGCGGTACCCGCAGGGTGCGGCGGCAATCAGCCCGCCGCGTCGACCCAGCCGGCGGGCACGTAGGCGCACGCCGGGTCGGAGGCGAACGGGTCGCCGGTGAGTGCGAACGCGCGACCCCGCTGGCCCCCGCACACGGTCTTGAACTCGCAGGCGCCGCACTTGCCGGTCAGCCGTGCGGGGTCGCGCAGGTCCCGAAACAGCGACGACGACCGGTAGACCTCCACGACGTCGTCGCGGCGCACGTTGCCGGCACTGATCGGGAGGAACCCCGAGGGCATGATCTCGCCGAGGTGCGACACGAAGAGGAACCCACGGCCGTCGTTGACGCCCTGGGCAGGTCGGGCGAGGCCGTCGTGGAAGGCGTAACCGGCGCCGAACGGGCTGCCCCCGCGCTGCGCGGCGACGCGGCGGTACATCGGCGCGGCGGTCACCTTGACATCGAAGTCCCCGGCGGCCGCGAGCTCGTACAGCCAGCCGAACACCCGCTCGTGCTCCTCCGGGGACAGCATCTGCGACGCCTGGCCTCGTCCGGTGGGCACCAGGAAGAACACGCTCCACTGCACCGCGCCCACGTCCTTGACGAAGCGCACCATCTCCGGGAGCACGTCCACGTTGTGGCGGGTGACGGTGGTGTTCACCTGCGTGCTCAACCCGACCTCGCGGGCGTTGCGCAGGATGGTCATGGTGCGTTCCCAGGAGCCGGTGACCCGGCGGAACTCGTCGTGCGCCTGCGGTGACGGCGAGTCCAGGCTCAGCGCGATGCGGCGCACCCCCGCCTCCTTCGCCGAGGTCAGCCGGCGCACGGTGGGCAGGGCGGTCGCCGTCGGGGTCAGCGAGCACCGCAGCCCGGCGCGGTCGGCGTAGCGGACCAGGTCGAAGAGGTCCTTGCGCCTCATCGGGTCCCCGCCGGTGAAGACCAGGATCGGCGAGCCGAACTCCGCGAAGCGGTCGATCAGCCGGTAGCCCTCCTCGGTGCTCAGCTCCAGGGGATGGCGGCGGTGCTGCGCGTCGGCGCGGCAGTGCACGCAGGAGAAGGCGCAGGCACGCGTGACCTCCCACGCGATGGTGAACGGGGAGCGGTCGAAGTCGGTCTGGACGAGCCAGGAGTTCCGGGCAGCGCGCTGACGCTCGTGCTCGAGCAGCATGACGGCGACGCTAACCGGGGCAATCCCGGGGAAAACAGGGGTCGTTGGTCCTTGCTCACTCCGCGCCGTGGATGACGTAGCGGTTGCCGCCGGCGCGCTTGGCTGCGTACATCGCCGCGTCGGCGTGCCGGAGTACGTCGGTCACCGTGAAGTGCGTCGGGGTGACGAGCACGGCACCCACGCTGGGCCGGGCGTGCACCAGCGCCCCGCCGACCGCGATCGGCTCGGCGAGCGCCGCGACCACGCGTGCCGCGCAGTCGGCCAGGTCCTCGACGTCACGGACCGCCGGCAGCAGGACGGTGAACTCGTCCCCGCCGAGCCGGGCCACGAGGTCGTCGGTGCGGACGATGTCGCGCAGCCGCAGTGCCACCGCGCACAGCAGCTCGTCGCCCGCCGGGTGGCCCAGCGTGTCGTTGACCGCCTTGAACCTGTCGAGGTCGAGGAAGAGCACGCCGGCGGCCGGGTCCCCGGTGTGCAGGCCGGCCAGGCACCGCTCGAGCTGGTGGGTGAACGCGAACCGGTTCGCCACCCCGGTGAGGGTGTCGACGGTCGCCTGGCGCTGCACCTGCTCGGCCAGCTCGGCACGCTCGAGGGCGGCGACCGCCTGATCGGCCAGACCGGTCATCCGGGCGAAGAGCCGCTCGTGCGTGGGGCCGTCGGGCTCGCCGAACCACGCCGTCAGCATCACCCCCCACAGCCGGGTCGGGGAGCGCAGCGGGGCGGCGACGATCTGCGTGGTGCCGAACAGCGCGGTCACCTCGCGCACGTAGGGGTCGGGGCTCGTGCGGTCGTAGAGGCGGACCTGCTCCGGATGCGTCACCAGCTCGGCCAGCTCGGGGGTGTCGCTCTCCCGGATCACGAACGAGTCGATGACCGGTTGGACCTCTTTGGCCCACCCCGAGGAGCCGATCACGCGCAGCTCGCCGGCCATCTCGTCGTACAGCATCACCGTCGCGGCGTCGGCGGCGACCAGCGCGACCGCCGACTCGGCGGTGGTGCGGGCCACGTCCGCGCGGTCGCGGGACTCCAGCAACGCCCGCGCGGAGCGGAGCAGCACCTCCGCGACGTGCTGCCGGTCGCGCGCCTCGTCCAGGGCCGTGATCGCATCGAGCGCGGTGGCGGCCAGCGAGGCGTAGGAGCGCAGCAGGTTCTGCTCGTGGTCGAGGAACGCCGTCCGGCCGAACGCGGCCAGACGCCCGTAGTCGCGAGCCATGGACCGCACCGGCGCCACGATGGCGTGCTCGCCGGTCCCCGGGTCCTCGTCCGCGAGCAGCCGCTGCGCCGTCCGCGCCGCGTCCGCGTCCTCGAACCCGTCGGAGCGGATCCGGGGCGGCACCTGCGGCGCGAGCCGCGCGGCGAGCAGGAACCGCTGGGCACCCACCGCGGCCCGCGCGTGCTCGGTCACCACCGAGAGCACCTCGTCCACGCTGCGCCCGGCGACCAGCTCGGCCACCGTCTCCTGCAGGTCGCGAAGCCGCTGGTCGACCACGTCGGAGGAGAGGCCGCCGGACTGCCGGCGCCGGTCGCGGCGGCTGCGCAGCCAGCCACCACGCGGCTGCCAGCGCAGCTGGTAGACGCAGGCCTCGGCCCCACGGACCTGGCAGACCTCGTGCACCACGCGGGCGGGCGGCAGGCCGAAGACCTCCGGGATCCGCGAGAGCAGGCCCATGGTGTAGCCGCAGTCGTGGACGTCCGGAGGGTAGCCGTCGCGGACCCGGTAGCGGATCACCGCCGAGGTGGCGTCCGAGGACAGCGTGGTCATGTCCGCCGCGGTGGAGAACTTGTTGTTGACCCGCGCGATCCCCCGGACCAGCTGCGCCGGGGACCCGACGAGCCCGAGCAGCAGCTTCAGCGACGCGCCGACCGACGACTCCAGTGCGCCCTCGCCGATGCGCCGGGCGACATCCGGCTCCCCGGTCACCTCGGCAGCGGAGCGGAACAACGCCAGCTTCTGCTCGTACGACGACCACACGCGCTCGTCCTCGAGCACGTCGAGCGACCGGCGCTCACCCGCCAGCTCGAGCATGCGGCGCACGCCTTCCTCGCCGCGATGCCGCCGGACGTAGTCGACGATCAGACGCATGGTCGTGCCCGCGGTCTCCCGTGGCTCGCTCATGGCCATCACGTCTCGACTCGTTTCCCCCGTGCCGACTGTGCACTCCAGTATCCGACCGGTGCCGCGCTTCTGTGCGGGTTCGTACACATTCGTTCGTAAAAACCACGCTCCAGCCCCCGACCCGGCCCCCACCCCGGGACCGCGCTATTATTCCCGAGATAATCCGGTTTTATTTTTCACCCCGAGGAGGACCCATGACCGCAGACCCCCGGCTCGACGTCCGGACCGAGCCGCCCGCCCGCCGGCACACCCTGATCCTCGACACCTACCACGCCCTCCCGCCGGGAGCGGGCTTCGAGCTGGTCAACGACCACGACCCCAAGCCGCTCTTCTACCAGTTCGACGCCGAGTACAAGAACCAGTTCACGTGGGACTATCTCGAGGAGGGCCCCGAGGTCTGGCGGGTGCGGATCGGGCGTCCGGCCGCCTGATCGGGCCGCACGAGCGCCCGCGCCGCGGCGACCACGTCCTCCTCCCCCAGCAGGACGTGCGCGGCCGCCGGGCCGAGCGGCACGTAGGAGTCGGCGCCGGCCACCCGGGCCATGGCGCCGGGATAGCCGCCGTCGACCAGTGCGGCCAGCACTCCCTCGGCGACCCCGCCGCTGCGCCTGGTCTCGTCGACGACGAGCACCCGCGGGAAGCGGGCGGCGTGCGCCAGCAGCGCCTCGGCCGGCAGCGGCGCCAGCCACCGCAGGTCGAGCACGGTCACCTCGATGCCGTCGCCCGCCAGCCGGCGCGCGGCGCGCAGGCTCATCGGCAGGCCGTTGCCGAAGGTGACGAGGAGGACGTCGCCCCCCTCGCCGTACGTGCGCACCGTGCCCAGCCGGGACATCTCGTCCGGGACCGGCGCAGACGTGGTCCACGCCCCGTCGCCGTCCTCGTGCAGATCGCGGGTGTGGTAGAGCGCGATCGGCTCGAGGAACACGCACACCCGCCCCTGGCCCTCGGCCAGCGAGACGCACTCGCGCAGCAGCCCCGGAGCGTCGTCGGGGTGGCTCGGCACGCACAGCACCAGGCCCGGGACGTCGCGCAGCACCGCCACCGAGCTGTCGTTGTGGAAGTGCCCGCCGAAGCCCTTCTGGTAGGCCAGCCCCGCGATGCGCACCACCATCGGGTTGGCGTACTGCCCGTCGGAGAAGAACCGCAGCGAGGCCGCCTCGCCGCGCAGCTGGTCCTCGGCATTGTGCAGGTAGGCGAGGTACTGGATCTCCGGGACCGGGAGCGCGCCCGCGAGCGCGGCGCCGAGCGCCGTCCCCAGGATGGTCTGCTCGTCGAGCAGGGTGTCGAACACCCGCCGGCCGCCGAACCGTCGACGCAACCCTCGTGTCACTCCGTAGACGCCGCCCTTCACCCCCACGTCCTCGCCGAACACGACCGCGTGCGGCCTGCGGTCCAGGACGTCGGCGAGGGTGGCGTTGATGGCCTGCGCGAGGGTGAGCCGCCCGTCCGGCAGCCGCGCGGCGGGGAGTGAGCTGCGCGCCACGGGGTCGAGCACCAGCGGGCCGGTGACCGCCTCGCGGCTGTCGAGCCGCGGCTCCCCCACGACGCTCTCCGCTGCGGCCTCGACCCGGCGACGGTGCTGCTCGTAGCGCGCCACCACGTCGTCGGCGGTGAGCGTGCCCCGCCTGACCAGGTGCGCAGCCGTGGCCAGGAGCGGGTCCCGCTCCAGGTCGGAGGCGATCTCCTGGCGGGTGCGGTAGGCCAGCTCGACGTCCGAACCGGCGTGGCCGAGGAAGCGCACCGTTCGCAGGTGCAGCACCACCGGACGGCGCTCCGTGCGTACGACGTCCACGGCCCTCCCGACCTCGGCCAGCAGGTGCGTCGGGTCGGGGTCGGCGGCCGCGACGTACTCCACCCCCGGCAGCGCCCGCAGCGTGGCGGCCGTCCATCCCGGCGGGGTCCGCACGCTGATCCCGAGGCCGTTGTCCTCGCAGACCAGCAGCAGCGGGAGCGGCAGGCGGCGGTGCGCGAGGGACGCGGCCGCGTTGAACGCCCCTTGCGCCGTGGAGTGGTTGACCGACGCGTCGCCGAACGAGCAGACCACGACCGCGTCCCGCGGCCACCGGCGCGCGGGCAGGTCGAGGTTGTCCACGGCGTAGGCGAGGCCGACCGCACGCGGCAGGTGAGAGGCGATCGTCGAGGTCTGGGGGATGACGTGGAGCTCGGGGTTGCCGAAAACCTTGTGCCGGCCCCCGGAGATCGGGTCCCGCGCGGAGGCGGTGAGCCCGCGCAGCACGTCGCGCACCGGATCGACGCCCGGGTGCCGGGCGCCCCGGGCGGCGTAGAAACCGCCCGAGCGGTAGTGCAGGAGGGCGGGGTCGTCGAGGCGTGTGGCCAGGCCGACCGCTGCGTTCGCCTCGTGGCCGGCCGACCCGATCGTGTAGTAGCCCTCGCCGCGCGCCTGCAGCAGCCGGGCCATGAGGTCGAGGTGGCGGCTCTGCGCCTGGGCGTCGAAGAGGGCGAGCACCTGTGCGGCCGGCGGCGCGCCCGCAGGCTGCACCGCCAGACGGGGGCGCAGCCCGCGCACCGCGGCCAGGAAGGACTCGTCCAAGGGCTCGCTCATGGTGGCCCATTGTTGCCCTTCCCACCCGCCATCCCGGAAACCGGTTGAAGCGCCCACGGTTCCCGCGGTTGGCTGGGAGCATGACCGACCACCGCATCCACGTCGACCGCGCCGGCGACGCCGACCGGTTCCTGGCGACCGACCATCTCGTGTGGTTCGGCGAGGTGCCCTCGGCGCCCACCGAGGTGCAGCTGCTCGGGCTGCGGGAGGAGCACCGCTTCGCCGCGGACGTCGACGGCTCCGACCCGGCGACCTACCCCGGGATCTACGGCGTCTTCCCGTTGACCCTCATGGTTCCAGGCCCGGTCGCCGGCACCCGCCAGGTGCCCTGCGCCGGCCTCACCTGGGTCGGCGTGCACCCCGACCACCGGCGCAAGGGCGTGCTCACCGCGATGCTGCGTCACCACTTCGAGCAGGTGCGCGGGGAGGCCGGCACCCACGTCTCCGCACTGCACGCCAGCGAGCCGGGAATCTACGGACGCCACGGCTACGGGCTCGCCGCGCTCGAGCTCGACGTCGCCCTCGGACGCGGTACGACGCTCACCGCGCCGCACCTCGAGGACGCGGCTGCCGCCGTGACCACGCACCTGGCCTCGGCCACCGACCCGGGGGTGCCGAAGCGGATGCGCGAGGTCCACCTGGCCGCCGCCGAGCTGGGAGCCGTGGTCGGCGAGACGGACTACTACGAGCGGGTGTGCTACCAGCTGCCCGAGGAGCTGCGGGACAAGGAGTCCTGGCGGCTGCTGTTCGCCCGGCGCGACGGGGTCGACGTCGGGTTCACGATGTTCCGGCGCACCCACAAGTGGGACCGAGCCCGGCCGGCCGGCGAGCTCTCGGTGTGGGCCCTCGTCGGCGACCAGGCCACCCGGCTGGCGCTGCTGCGCCGGCTGGTCGACTTCGACCTGATCGGCACGGTGCGGCTGCGCGCGGTCGGCGCCGAGGACCCGCTGCTGCTGTGGGCAGGCGGTCCCCGTGCGACCTCCGACATCGCCACCTACGACAGCCTCTGGGTGCGCCTGGTCGACCTGCCCGAGGCGCTGCAGGACCGGGCGTGGAGCACGCCGTGCGACGTGGTCGTGGAGGTGGCCGACGCCGCCGCGCCGTGGAACCAGGGCACCTGGCGGATCCGCGCCGACGACACCGGCGAGGCCACCGTCGAGCGCACCACCGCCGAGGCCGACGTACGGCTGCGGACGGAAGCGCTGGGGGCGGCCTACCTCGGCGGCGGCAACCTGGTCGCCCAGCAGCGCGCCGGCCTGGTGGACGAACGCCGGCGCGGTGCCGTGGCCGAGTTGGGGCGTTCACTGCGCACCGACCTGGCGCCCACCGCCGCCGTCGGCTTCTGAGCCGGGCGCTGCCGCCCGTGCCGCCCGGAGTGGACGGTTTTGGTGGGAATGGGAAACTGACCGGCGTGCTCCGCGCCCGCCTCCCCCTCGCAGCCCGCGGTCTCGGCGTGCGACAGGTGGGCGCGCTGGTGCTGCGCGAGACGCTGCTCGTGGCGGTGGCGTACACGGTGTACCAGTGGATCTCCGACGCCGCGCCTCGCCGTCGCGGCCCGGCGGTGCACCACCTGCGCGAGCTGCTCGGCCTGGAGCAGGCCCTCCACGTCGACGTGGAGAGGAGCGTGAACACGTGGTGGGTGGGCCACCACACGCTGCTGGTGGCGGGCAACTGGTACTACGCCGTGATGCACTTCGCGGTTCCGGCGCTGGCGCTGTTCCTCCTGCTGCTGCGCGCCCCCCGGGTCTACGCGCGGCTCCGCTCGGCGCTCATCGCGGCCACGGTCGCCGGACTGGCGGTCTTCTGGCTCTGGCCGGTGGCTCCGCCACGGCTGCTGCCGCACGGCGGCTACGTGGACGCGGTCGCGATGCTGCCGACGCTGGGCGGCGGACCCTACGACGGCCCGTACGGCACCGTCGGGGAGAACCCCTACGCCGCGGTGCCCTCCCTCCACGTGGCGTGGGCTCTGTGGGCGGCGGTGGCCGTGTGGGCGCTGACCCGGCGCGCCCTGCCGCGGCTGCTGGCCGGCGGCCACGTGCTGCTCACCGTGGTGATCATCGTGGCCACCGCCAACCACCTGCTCGTCGACGCGGTGGCGGGTGCCGCAGTGACCGCGCTGGGGGTTGCGGCCGCGGCGGCGCTCAGTCCTGCGCAGTCGGCGCTCGCCGCCCTGCGAACATCCGCCGATCCAGGGCGAGCATGAGCCGGGTGGAGGCGGTCGGCAGCAACCGGACGAGCCGGTCGACGAGGACGGCGTCCCTGCCGACCCGGATCCGGAACCGGCCGGCCTCGACACCGTCGACGATGATCGCGGCGGCCTGCTGCGGGTCCATCCGCAGCAGCTTCTCGTTGTAGGCGCGCCGGCGGGCCTCGTCCGCGGGGGTGACCTCGAGCCCGGCCGCCGCCGCGTGGGTCACTGCGTTGTCGGCGATGCTGGTGGCCACCCCGCCGGGGTGCACCACGCTGACCTTCACCGGGGCGCCGCTGGCGAGCATCTCCGCGCGCAGGGTCTCGGTGAACCCGCGGACCGCGAACTTCGAGGTGCAGTAGTGCGACATCTCGGGCTGGGCCAGGTAGCCGTTGAGGCTCGAGACGTTCACCACGTGCCCGCCGCCGGACCGGACGAGGTGCGGCAGGAAGGCCTGGGTGCCGTGGACGACGCCGTGCAGGTTGACCCGCAGCACCCGCTCGTAGTCGGCCCAGTCGCTCTGGAGGACCGTCCGGCTGAACGCGATCCCGGCGTTGTTGTAGACCTGGTGCACCACCCCGAAGTGGTCGGCGACCTCCGCCGCGAACCCGAACACGGCCTCGCGGTCGCCCACGTCGACCTTGGCGGTGTAGAGCTCGCCGCAGCGGCGCGCGGTCTCGGCGAGCCCGGTGACGTCGAGGTCGCACCCGGCGACTCGTGCCCCGCGCCGGGTCAGCTCGACCGCGAGCGCCCGGCCGATGCCCGAGCCCGCGCCGGTGACCACGGCGACCTTTCCCTGCACACGCTCTCCTGCGGCGCTCACGAGGCGGCTCCTTGCTGCTCGCGGGCATGGCCGGCCACGAGGGCGACGACGCGCGGCAGCACGCCGGGGGCGAAGTGGTGGCCCATGCCCGCGACGGTGACGTGGCGGGCACCCGGGATCGCCTCGGCCGTCGCGCGCCCCCCGCTGGGGTGGACGATCAGATCCCGGTCGCCGTGGACGACGAGCGTCGGCGCGGTGATGCCCCGCAGCTCGGCGGTGCGGTCTCCCGAGGCCTGGATGGCCTGGATCTGGCGTGCGGTCCTGGCGCCCGTGCCGGCTCCGGCGCCGCGGTCCCAGACCTCCCCGGCCAGCAGCGTCTCCGCCGCCTCGTCCCTCGGGAACGCGCTGCCCTCGAGGTGGCGCACCATGTCGAGGTGGCGCGCGACGGACTGCGCGCGGGTCTTGGCCGGCGGCTTGGCCAGCTTCAGCATCGTCGAGGTGGCCGGCTGGCCGATCTTCGCGGCACCGGTGGTGGAGATCACCGAGGTCAACGTGCGCACCCGGGTCGGCCACCGGGCCGCCACCGTCTGGGCGATCATCCCGCCCATCGAGGCCCCCACGAGGTGCGCGCGCTCGACGCCGAGGTGGTCCAGCAGGCCGACCGTGTCGGCGGCCATGTCGGCCAGGGTGTAGGCGTCGCGCCGCGGCCGCGCCAGCAGCCGGCGCAGCGTGCCCGGCGCCGGCGTCTCGATGGTGGTCGACCGGCCTGCGTCCCGGTTGTCGAACGTGACCACGCCGAAGCCCTGCTCGACCAGCCCGTCCAGGAGTGCTGCGGGCCACCAGGTCATGTCACAGCCGAGTCCGGCGACCAGCACGAGCGGCTCGGCCTCGAGGCCGCCGCGGGTGCGGTAGCACAGCCGGATGCCGCCGGGCAGCTCGGCGAAGCGGTCCGCGGCGCTCACGCGGGCACCTGCGCGGCACGCGCGTCGGTGGAGCGGCGCGAGGCCGGCGAGGAGAAGTGGAGGTACTCGTCCGTGACCTCCCCGCCGCGCAGCAGCTTGCGGTCCTCCTGGAAGCTCTTCGACATCAACCAAGGCGCGGCCGGGCCCTGCTTGGGCAGGTCGGCCAGCGAGCGCTGGACGTAGCCGGCACCGAAGTCCAGCAACGGCCGGGTCGGCATGTCCGGGTCCGCCACCGCCCAGGCGGTGTCGTGGCCGCGCGTGTCCATGTGGGTGAGCAGTCGGCAGAAGTACTCGCAGAGCAGGCCGACCTTGAGCGTCCACGAGGAGTTGGTGTAGCCGATCGCCAGGGCGAAGTTCGGCACCCCGCTGAGCATCATGCCGCGGTAGATCACGGTCTCCGGGTAGTGCACCCGCCGCCCGTCGACGCTCAGCTCCATGCCGCCGACCAGCTGCAGGTTCAGCCCGGTGGCGGTGATGATGAGGTCCGCCTCGAGCTCCTCGCCGGACTCCAGCAGCACGCCCTTCTCGGTGAAGGTGCGGATCCGGTCGGTGACGACGGAGGCCTTGCCCGACCGGATCGCGCGGAACAGGTCCCCGTCGGGCACCGCGCACAGACGCTGGTCCCACGGGTCGTACGGCGGGTTGAAGTGCTCGTCGACCGGGTAGCCCTCCGGCAGCTGCTTGGCGTTCATGGCCCGGATCAGCCTGCGAGCGGCCCGGGGGAAGCGCTGGCAGAACTTCCAGATCGCGGCCTGCTGGGCGATGTTCTTGCGGCGGATCGCCGGATACGCGCGCTGTTCCCCGAGCAGTCGCTTGAGCAGGTTCGCGATCGCGTCCTCGGTCGGCACCGGCATGATGTACGACGGGGTGCGCTGGAGCATCGTGACGTGCCCGGCCGTCTCGGCCATCGCGGGAACCAGGGTGACCGCCGTGGCGCCACTGCCGATGACGACCACCCGCTTGCCGGCGTAGTCGAGGTCCTCCGGCCAGTGCTGCGGGTGCACGATCGGCCCCGGAAGCGCTCACGGCCCTCGAAGTGCGGGGTGTAGCCCTCGTCGTACCGGTAGTAGCCGCCGGCGCAGAAGATCCATCCGGCGCTCAGCTGGAGCCGCTCGCCGGTGTCGGTGCGCTCCACGTCGAGCAGCCAGCGGGCGTCCTCGGTGGACCACGCGGCGGCGACCACCTTGTGGTGGTAGCGGATGTGGGCGTCGATGCCGTTCTCCGCGGCGGTCTCACGCAGGTAGGACAGGATGCGCGGCGCCGAGGCGATGGACTCCTTGTCCCGCCAGGGCTTGAACTCGTAGCCGAAGGTGTGCAGGTCGGAGTCCGACCGGATGCCGGGGTAGCGGAACAGGTCCCAGGTGCCGCCGGAGGCCTCCCGCGCCTCGAGGACGGCGAAGGACCTGCCGGGCAGCTCGGTGGCGAGGTACCGGGCGGCTCCGATGCCGGAGATCCCGGCACCGACGATGAGGACGTCGAGGTGCTCGACGGCCGTGTCGGTCGTGCTCATGCTCACTCCAGGGGGTCGGCAGAGAGACCAGCATCACCGAACACGGCCGCGTCCGCCAGCACGATCCGCACCGAAACCACGTCGTCACTGGTGCAGAATGTCCCTGTGCAGCCGTGGCCGGATCCCTCGCCCCGCGTGCGCGAGCTCATGCGGGCCGGCGCCGAGATCGCGCTGGACCCCCGCGCGGAGTGGATCGAGGAGATGCACGCGGCGGCGCTGAGCGGTGAGCGGATGCGCGAGATCGCCGAGGACCCGGTGCTGCGCGAGAACGCCCGCCGGGTCAACCTCGCGAACCTGCTGCACTGGGCGAGCGCCAACGTGCGCCGCCCGGGCCGCCGGGTGCCGGCCAACGTGAGCGCCGAGGCCCTCGACACCGCCCGGGACCTGGTGCGGCGGGGGCTGGACGAGAGCGCGCTGGACTCCTACCGCACGGCCCAGAACGTCGCCTGGCGCCGGTGGATGGAGATCTGCTTCGAGCTCACGTCCGACCCCGAGGAGCTGCGCGACCTTCTCGACGTGTCGTCGCGGTCGATCTCCACCTTCCTCGACGACACGCTCGCCGCGGTGTCGGCGCGGATGCAGGCCGAGCGCGAGGAGCTGACCCGCGGCACCCAGGCCGAGCGCCGGGCCGCGGTCGCCCTCCTCCTCGAAGGCGCGCCGATCAGCCGCGACCGCGCGCAGGCGCAGCTGGGCTACCGGCTGGTCGGTCCGCAGCTCGCGGCCGTGGTGTGGAGCAGCGCGGGCAACCCGTGGCACCAGCTCGAGGAGGCCGCCGAGGTGGTGGTGCACGCCTGTGGCGCCCCGCACCGGCTGACGGTCGTGGCCGGCGCCGGCACGCTGTGGCTGTGGGTGCCTGCGGACAAGGTGCCGCCTCCCGAACGCGTCGGCGCCCACCTGACGGAGCTTCCCGAGGTGCGCGTCGCCCTCGGCCGGCCGGGCATGGACGTGGACGGGTTCCGTCGCAGCCACCTGGACGCGCTGACGGTGCAGCGGATGCTCGCCCGGCTCACCTCCCCGCGCCAGGTGGCCCGGTTCACCGACGTGCACCTGGTCGCGCTGCTCACCCAGGACCCTGCGCTCGCCGACGAGTTCGTCGCCGACACGCTCGGCGACCTCGCCGTCGCCGACGAGGACGTCCGCACGGTGGTGCGCACCTATCTGCGCGAGCAGTGCAACACCTCGCGGACCGCCGACCGGCTCTACGCCCACCGGAACACGGTGATCCGGCGGCTGGCGCGCGCCGAGGAGCTGCTGCCTCGCCGGCTGGCCGACAACGCCGTGGACGTGGCAGCGGCCCTCGAGGTGCTGCACTGGCGCGGTCGGACCCCCGGCTCGCCGTAGACCTCGGCAGCTCGGGGGCCAGCCGACTCCGCGTGTCAGGTCGACGAGGCCGCGTAGATCGCCGCGATCGAGGCGTCGAGGGCCGCGTCGAACTCCGCCCCGCTCATCCCCACGGTGAGCCCCTCGGTGAGGGCGCGCGAGAAGCTGGCGATGACTCCGGGGTTCCGGGCCAGCCGGGCGGTGGCCTCCTCCCGGGTGTAGCCGCCGGAGAGCGCCGCCACCCGCAACACACGGGGATGGGCGAGCAGGTCGGCGTGGTAGCCGTCCGTCTCCGGCAGCGTCAGCTTGAGCATGACGTCCTGACCCTCGGCCAAGGTGTCGAGGTGAGCCAGCAGCGCCTCCTTGAGGAGCTTCTCGGTCTCCGCCTTCTCGGGGCTGTGGATGTCGACTTCCGGCTCGACGATGGGCACCAGCCCGGCGGCCAGGATGCGCCGGGCAACGTCGAGCTGCTGGGCCACGACGGCCTGGACGCCTGCCGCGTTCGCGGTCAGCACCACCGAGCGCATCTTCGTGCCGAAGATGCCGTGCCCCTGGGCCCGTTCGAGCACCCTGTCGAGGTCGGGGATAGGCTTCATCGTCCGGGCACCGTCGGCCTCTGGCGCCAAGCCCTTGTCGACCTTGAGGAAGGGCACCACGTGCTTGCGTGTCCAGAGGTACTCGGCCGCACCCAGGCCGTCGATCTGCCGGTCCATGGTCTGCTCGAAGAGGATGGCCGCCAGGATGCGCTCCCCGTCGAACGCGGGGCTGGTGATGATCCGGGTGCGCATCTGGTGGATCAGGTCGAACATGGTCGCCTCGTCGGAGTAGGCGGCGTCGTCGACGCCGTACAGGCGCAATGCCTTCGGCGTGCTGCCGCCGCTTTGGTCCAGGGCGGCGACGAACCCTCGCCCGGTGGCGATCTTGGCCTGCATCTCCGTGTTCACGATGCTCCTCCCCGGGTCGCGCCCGCGGCCCCTGGCAGATGAACCCCCTCCACCATCGCGCCCGGGTCGGGGGCACGGGAGGGGCGTTCGTCCCGATTCCGCGCGGGTTCCGGACTCAGCCCAGCAGCGGCCACCGCGCCGGTCGCCCACCGAGCCGGCGCGTGTCCTCCGCGTCGAGCCGCCGCCGCCCGGTTGCCTTGAGGGCGTACTCGAGGTCGTCCCACTCGGCCGGCCCTGGGTGCCCGAGCAGGCCGTCCAGCACGCCGCGGACCAGACGGAGGGCATCCGGTGGCGGCGGGTCGGCGTGCAGGTCCACGGTCAGGTCCAGGTAGTGGATCGTGGCCTCGACCGTGAGCGTGCTCACGAAGTCGAAGGCGGTGAGCACGTGGCCCTGGGTCTCGAACCGCGCCGTGCCCTCCGCGGCCGAGGCGGCTCGACGCGCGGCGCCGGCGGTGTCGCGCCAGTGCCGGACCAGCCGCCACGGAGCCGCGTAGGCGGAGGCCGCTCTCGTGACGAACCGGGCGTGCGGGGCCGACGCGTCCGCGTCACCTGGTCGGAACGGCAGCCAGTACGTCACCGCGTCCACGTCCGGCTCCGCCGACGTGGGGGTGGCGAAGGTCAGCAGTGCGCGCTGCGCGTCGAGGAGGAGGTGGAAGAGCAGGTCCTGCACGCACCAGGCCTTCGCGCGCGTGCGCCTCAGGAAGTCGCGGTCCTCGAGGTCGGCCACGGCCCCGGTGACCTGGTCGTAGACGGAGCCGAGCAGGTCCACGAGCTGCGGATACCGGTTCTGCACCCGCGTATTGTCCCGTGCGCTGCTCAGGAGACCAGGTGGGCGTGCGCGGTCGCCCACGTGCGCTCCCGCAGCGCACTGATCCGCGCGAACGCCTCCTGACGGGCCTGGTCACGCGTGCCCGGGTCGCGGCGGTACCGCAGCTCGAGGTCGGCAAGCTCCACGATCAGCTTGGCGAGCGCCTCGCCCATGACCAGGGTGTAGGCGTCGGTCACGCGCCGGGCGTGCAGATGGGCGGCGGTGGCCGCAGCGCGAGACTGTGCGGCCCGCTGGCGCCGGGCCCGCAGGCGGCGCCGCGGACCGCCGGCACGCACCGCCCGCTCGAGCCTGGGCGAACGGGTTTGCGGCACGGGAGGCATGGGAAGCACGGCGAGTCCTTCGAAGAGCGTGTGCGCCGACGGCCCAAGAACGGCCCGGCACCCCAATCATCTCCCGCCGCCCCGCTCCTGTACGCACAATGGCGCCGCTGGCCCGCCGCGGGCTCAGGCGGGGGTCAGGGGGACCTCGAGGCGGGTCCGGAGCTCCTCGAGGGTGGTGCGGTGCAGGTCGCGGACCCGGACCTCACCGGAGGAGTCGCCGGGGTGGAGCTCGAAGGTGGCCACGTCGGTGTAGACCCGGTGCACACAGCCCACGCCGGTGAGCGGGTAGCTGCAGGCCTCCACCAGCTTCGGGGTGCCGTCGCGGGCGAACAGGTTCATCATCACCCACACCTGCTTCGCGCCGATCGCCAGGTCCATCGCCCCGCCCACCGCCGGGATCGCGTCGGGCGCGCCGGTGTGCCAGTTGGCCAGGTCCCCGCCCGCCGAGACCTGGTAGGCGCCGAGCACGCACACGTCGAGGTGGCCACCGCGCATCATCGCGAACGAGTCGGCGTGGTGGAAGTACGCCGCCCCGGGCAGCTCGGTGACCGGCATCTTCCCCGCGTTGGTCAGGTCCGGGTCCACCTCGTCGCCGGTCGCGGCCGGCCCCATGTTCAGCATCCCGTTCTCGGTGTGCAGCACCACCCCCGAGCCGGCCGGCAGGTGGTCGGCGACCAGTGTCGGCTGTCCGATCCCCAGGTTCACGTACGCCCCGGCCGGGATGTCCGCGGCGATCGCCGCCGCGATCGCGTCGCGGTCCCGGCGCTCGGCAGGTACGACGGGCACGGTCATCGAGTCTCCTCCCCGACCGGCACCACGCGGTCGACGTAGACGCTCGGCGTCACCACCACCTCCGGGTCCAGCGCCCCCACCTCCACGACGCGGTGGACCTGCGCGACCACCGTGGTCGCCGCGGTAGCCATCACCGGCCCGAAGTTCCGGGCGGTCTTGCGGTAGACCAGGTTGCCCATCCGATCCGCGACATGGGCCCCGATCAACGCCACATCCCCCTTGAGCGGGTACTCCAGCACGTAGGTGCGTCCGTCGATCTCGCGGGTCTCCTTGCCCTCCACCAGCGGGGTGCCGACCCCGGTGGGGGAGAAGAACGCCCCGATCCCGGCGCCGGCCGCGCGCATCCGCTCGGCCAGGTTGCCCTGCGGCACCAGCTCCAGTTCCACCTTCCCCGCCCGGTACAGGTCGTCGAAGACCCACGAGTCGGCCTGCCGCGGGAACGAGCACACCACCTTGCGCACCCGCCCCGCCGCCAGCAGCGCCGCCAGCCCGGTGTCCCCGTTCCCGGCGTTGTTGGACACCACCGTCAGCTCCGAGGCGCCCTGCTCGATCAACGCCTCGATCAGCGCCACCGGCATCCCGGCCATCCCGAACCCACCGACCAGCACCGTCGACCCGTCCGCGACCTCGGCGACCGCCTCGGCCGTGGAGGCACACACCACCGCACTCACCCGGCGTGCTCCCCGGTGTTCGGGGAGACGTTCTCCAGCACCACGGCCAGCGCCTGGCCGACCCCGATGCAGATCGCCGCCACGCCCCACCGCTCCCCCGACTCGCGCAGGCGGGCGGTCAGGGTGCCGAGGATCCGGCCGCCGGAGGCGCCCAGCGGGTGGCCGATCGCGATCGCGCCGCCCTTGGTGTTGACGATCTCCGGGTCGATCTTCCAGGCGTCCACGCACGCCAGCGACTGGACCGCGAACGCCTCGTTCAGCTCCACCGCGCCCACCTGGTCCCAACCGATGCCCGCGCGCGCCAGCGCCCGGTTCGCCGCCTCCACCGGCGCGAACCCGAACATCTGAGGCTCCAGGGCGTACACCCCGCGCCCGGCGATCCGCGCCAGCGGTGCCGCCCCGATCCGCTCGGCCGCACCCTCGGACCCGATCAGCACCGCCGAGGCCCCGTCGTTCAGCGGCGAGGCGTTCCCCGCCGTGATCGTCCCGCCGGCTCGGAACGCCGGCTTCAGGCCGGCCAGCTTCTCCGGCGTGCTCCCGGAGCGGATGCTCTCGTCGCGCTCGAGCTCCACGCCGGGCACCGGCACCACCAGGTCGTCGTAGAACCCCTCGGCCCAGGCGGTCTCCGCGAGCCGGTGCGAGCGGGCGGCGAACTCGTCCTGCCGCTCGCGGGAGATCCCGAACCGCTCCTGCAGCAGCTCGTTGCACTCCCCCAGAGACGCGGTCCACTCGGCCGGCATCCGCTCGTTGACCAGCCGCCAGCCCAGCGTGGTCGACACCGCGGTGGCGTTCCCGGCCGGGAACGCCTTCTCCGGCTTGGGCAGCACCCACGGCGCGCGGCTCATCGACTCCACCCCACCGGCGACGACCACCTCGGCGTCCCCGGACTCGACCGTCCGCGAGGCGGTGATCGCGGCATCCAGCGAGGAGCCGCACAACCGGTTCACCGTCGACGCGGGCACCTGCACCGGCAGGCCGGCCAGCAGCACCGCCATCCGGCCCACGTTCCGGTTGTCCTCCCCCGCCTGGTTCGCGCACCCCCACACCACGTCCCCGACCAGCTCCGGGTCCAGGCCGGGCGCCTTCGCCAGCAAGCCGGTCAGCGCCGTCGTGGCCAGGTCGTCGGGGCGCACCCCCGCCAGCGCGCCGGCATACCTGCCGAACGGCGTGCGGGCTGCGGCGTAGACGAACGAGTCACTCACGGTGGTCCTCCTGAGGAACGGTGGTCATGGGGCACGACTCAGGCCTCGCCGAGGTCGGCGAGCACCTGCTGGGCGATCCGGAAGGCGGTGTTGGCGTCCGGCACACCGCAGTAGATCGCGGTCTGCAGCAGCAGCTCCTTGATCTCCTCCACGGTGACGCCGTTGCGTCGCGCCGCCCGCACGTGCATCGCCAGCTCCTCGTGGTGGCCGCGCGCGACGAGCGCGGTCAGCGTGATCAGCGACCGCGAGCGGCGGTCCAGCCCGGGACGGGTCCAGATCCCGCCCCAGGCGTACTCGGTGATGAGCTCCTGGAACTCACGAGTGAACGCGGTCGCCCCCGCCGTGGCCCGATCGACGTGCGCGTCCCCGAGTACGGAACGGCGCACGGCCATGCCCGCGGCCCGGATGTCGGCACGGGTCTGCTCGTCGGCTGACTCGCCCAGCGCGTGGCGGCGGATCAGGCGGGCCACCTCGTGCGGGGCCTCGACAGGTGGCAGGTGGGCGACCCCGGGCAGCACCACCAGGTCGGCGCCCTCGATGCCGTCCGCGATCTCCTGGAGGACGGCGGGAGGGGTGGCGACGTCGCGCTCGCCGGCGATGGCCAGCACCGGCGCGTGGATCTCGGACAGCCGGTCGCGGACGTCGAACTCGCCGAGTGCCTCGCAGACGGCCACGTAGCCGGAGTCGTCGGCGTCGGAGAGCGCGTGGAGCAGGGCCGAGCCCCGCTCCGGCTCCCGCTCCAGGAAGCCCGGGGCGAACCAGCGCTCGGCCGAGGAGGAGATCAGCGCCGGGGTGCCGGAGGCGCGGACCGTCGCGGCCCGCTCCTTCCAGGACTCGGCCGTGCCGATCCGGGCGCCGGTGCACAGCAGGGTGGCCGACAGCACGCGGTGCGGCGCATCGAGCAGGAGCTGCAGGCCCACGGCGCCGCCCACGGAGTCGCCCGCGTAGTGGAAGGCCGGCGGCACCGGGCCGCTCGCCATCGAGTCCACGAGCTCGCGGACCTCGGCGGCCAGCGTGCCCATGGTCAGGTGCTCGGCTGCCGGTCCCGGACTGGTCCCGTGACCGGGCAGGTCCCACGCCACCACCTGGAAGTGCTCGGCCAGGTCGGCGGCCGCCGAGGACCACAGCGCGGTCGCCGAGGTGCCGAGCGAGGGCCCGAGCACGAGCAGCGGCAGGTCGGGGCGTCCCCCGAGGCGTACGGCGGTCACGGTCATCGTCGTTCCTCCCGCTGGGTTACCCGTCGTGCCCGGTGCCCCTCGGCCCGGTGCAGCACCTCGTCGACGAGGTCGTCCACCAGCCCGTCGTACGGGCCGCGCGGATCGTGCCCGGCAAGGTCGGCCATCATGCGCTGCTCGGACCGCACCGCCTCGGTGACGTCCACGAGCCGCGCCTGCATGCGCTCGGCGCGGACGTCGAGCCCGGTGAGCAGCTCGGTGGTATGGGAGGCGGCGACCACGGCGCGCCGCAGCAGCGTGGCCAGCGTCTGCCACTCGACGTGCCAGGCTCCGTCCGCGCGCTCGTCGACCTGCTCGGCGGCGGCAAGGTGCAGGGTGGCCGCAAGCTGCGGCGTGGCCAGGGCGGCGCGGCGCACGAGGACCGCCGCGGTGGGGTTCGCCTTGTGCGGCATGGTCGAGGACCCCCCGGCCGTCGGGTCGGCGAGCTCGCCGATCTCGGGTCGGGAGAGCGTCAGCACGTCGCGGGCGAGGCGACCCCAGGCGTCGGTGAGCCGCGTGACGGCGTCCGCGACCCGGGTCACCGGTGCCCGGTCCGTGTGCCAGGGAACGGCCGGCACGAGCCCGAGCTCCGCCGGCAGCTGCGCACGGCAGGAGCGCGCCGCGGCGGTGCCGCCGAGCTCCACCAGCCCCGACAGCGTGCCGGCGGCGCCGCCGAGCTGGGCGGGGAAGGACGACGCCGCGAGGTCGTCGTCGGCGTCGAGCAGCCCGTGCAGCCACGAGGCGGCCTTGGCGCCGAACGTGGTCGGTACGGCGTGCTGGGTGAGCGTGCGGGCCACCATCCGCGTCGAGCGGTGCGTGTCTGCCAGCCCCGCAAGCACGTCCACCTGCCGCGCGGCCTCCCGGCGCAGCGACGCCACCGCATCGCGTGCGCACAGCATGACGGCGCTGTCGAGGACGTCCTGGCTGGTCAGGCCCCGGTGCAACCACCTGCCTGGGGTCTCCGCGAGCCGGCCGCGCAGCAGGGCGACGAGCGGGATGACGGGATTGCCCCCGGAGTCGGAGGCGCGGACCACGCCCTCGAGGTCGCCCTCGTCCACGAGCCCCGCGAGGTCGTGGGCGGCCTCGGCGGGCGCGATCCCGGTGGCGGCCAGCACGCGCAGCCACGCCTGCTCGACCTGCACCAGGGCACGCAGCAGCGCCGGGTCGGACATCAGGTCCCCGGCGCGATGGTCGCCGGGCCACCACAGAGAGCTCACCCGAGTCAGTGTCCCGGATAGGCGAGGAAGACGGTCTCGCCCTCCCCCTGCAACCGGATGTCGAACCGCAGGCCGCCCTCGTCCGGGAGACACACCATCGTGTCGGCACGGTCACCGGCCGCGCGCAGCAACCCATCGGGACCGGCCTCGCCGAGCGGCAGGTAGGCCCGCGTGAACAGCCGGTGGGTGAGCCCGCGCGCGAACACGGTCACCGCGAAGAACGGCAGCCCGCCGTCGACGCCGCCGGGGCGCAAGGTGGTGAACCAGTAGCGGCCGGTCCGGTCCGTCGTCGCGCGCCCGAACCCGGTGAACACCGTGCCGTCCCGGCGCAGCGAACCGGGTCGCCGGAGCACGCGGCCGTTCGGGTCGGCCTGCCAGATCTCCACCAGCGCGTCCTGGATGCCGGTGCCGCTCCCGTCGTACACGGTGCCGTACAGCAGCACCGCTCCGTCGGTGCCCGGTGCGACCAGGTCCCGGTCCCCGTCGTACGGCAGGGCGAAGTGGAAGAACGGGCCGACGGTCTGGCCCGGGGTGGGTGCGAGGGTCACGCGTCCTCCAGGGGGGTGCGGTGCGAGCCGGTCAGCACGATGTCCCAGCGGTAGCCGGTGCACCACTCGTGCTGGGTGACGTCGTGGTCGTAGGTCGCGACGAGGCGTTCCCGCGCCTTCGGGTCGACCACCGACTGGTAGATCGGGTCCAGCGAGAACAGCGGGTCGCCGGGGAAGTACATCTGGGTCACCAGACGCTGGGTGAAGTCGGTGCCGAAGAGCGAGAAGTGGATGTGCGCCGGGCGCCAGGCGTTCTGGTGATTGCGCCACGGGTAGGGCCCCGGCTTGATGGTGACGAAGCGGTAGCGCCCCTCGTCGTCGGTGAGGCAGCGCCCCACGCCGGTGAAGTTGGGATCCACCGGCGCGGGGTGCTGGTCACGCTTGTGGACGTAGCGTCCGCCGGCGTTGGCCTGCCAGATCTCGACCAGCTGCCGGCGCACCGGCCGGCCCTCGCCGTCGACGATCCGGCCGGTGACCACGGTGCGCTCGCCGATCGGCTCACCGTCACGCTGGATGGTCAGGTCGGCCTCCAACGGGTCGATGTCGCGCTCGCCGAAGCACGGCGCCCACAGCTCCACACCCTCGGGATCGGCGTGCTGGAGGTCCTTGGTCGGGTGCCGCAGCAGGGAGGAGCGGTACGGCGGGTAGTCCCGGCGCGGCTGGCTCTCCTCGACGCCGGACCGCTCGTAGTCGTCCGCGAGGGCGGCGATCTCCGCCGAGATCGCCGCCTGCGTGTCCAGGTCGCTCATGTCTGCGGCCATCCGGTGTAGCCCTCCGCGAGGTAGGTGGACCCGGCCTCGGACGAGACCAGGGAGGTGAGCTCGCCGAGCTGGCGGCGCTCGTCGAAGTCGCTGCTGCCGGGGGCCCGGTGCAGCATCGTGGTCATCCAGTAGGAGAAGTGCTGGGCGCGCCACACCCGGGAGAGCGCGCGGTCGGTGTACTCCTCCAGTGCTCCGGCGTCCGGCTTCAGCAGCGCCCGCTCGAGTACCTCGGCGAGCACGCGGACGTCGGCGAGCGCGAGGTTCAGCCCTTTGGCCCCGGTCGGCGGGACCGTGTGGGCGGCGTCGCCGGCCAGCAGCAGCCGGCCGTGCCGCATCGGGGTCTGCACGAAGCTGCGGAACGGCAGCACGCTGCGTTCCAGCACCGGCCCTTCCTTCAGCGCGAAGCCGTCGTCGCCGGCCAGCCGCGCCTGCAGCTCGGTCCAGATCCGGTCGTCCGACCAGGCGTCGGGGTCCTCCGCGGGATCGCACTGGAAGTACATCCGCTGCACCGAGTCGGTGCGCTGGCTGATCAACGCGAAACCGCGGTCGGAGCGCGTGTAGATGAGCTCCGGCGCGCTCTTCGGTGCCTCGCAGAGGATCCCGAACCAGGCGAACGGGTACTCGCGGAACAGCTGCTCGCGGTCCGGGACCAGGGTGCGGCAGAAGCTGCGGGACCCGTCGGCACCGACCACGACCTCGGCGAGGATCTCGTGGGTGCCGGCGTCGTCGGTGTAGGTCACGCGGGGCGCGTCCAGGATGTCGCTCACCGCAGCGTCGGAGATACCGAACCGCAGGTCCCCGCCGTCGCGGGTCCGCGCGCGGTGCAGGTCCTTGAACACCTCGGTCTGCGGGTAGAGCCACACCGACGCGCCCGCCAGGTGCTCGAAGTCGATGTGGTGGCTCGTGCCGCCGAAGCGCAGGAAGATCCCGCCGTGCCGGTCGCCCTCGCTGAGCAGCCGGTCCGACACCCCGGTGTCGGTGAGCACCCGCATGCTGTCCCGCTCCAGGATCCCCGCGCGGTGGGTGGTCTCGATCTCGTGCACGGTCCGGTTGTCCACCACGATGGACTCGATCCCGGCAACGTGCAGCAGGTGCGAGAGCAGCAGGCCGGCCGGGCCGCCACCGACGATGGCGACGCGCGTGCGCGTGCTGCTGGCAGGTCGCATGGGCAGTCCTCGAGTCGCGGTTCGTGTTCCGGGGAACCCTAAGTGTGACCGGTGGCGCCGTCGACTCTACTATTTCGCTCAGTGACATCCACGGAGGCTGACATGGCAGGAGGGTCCACGCCGGGCGCATCCCTGGTGGCGCGGACGCTGGCGGTCCTCGGGGCGTACGACCAGCGTCATCGCGCGCTGACCCTCACGGAGCTGGCAGCACGCGCGGACCTGCCGGTGCCCACCGCGCTGCGGATCGCCCGGCAGCTCGTCGCGGGAGGGGCGCTCGAGCGGCGGGGTGACGGCCGGTACGTCGTCGGCCGGCGCATGTGGGACCTCGGGCTGCTCGCGCCGGTGCAGACCAACCTGAGGGAGACCGCCGCCCCGTTCCTCCAGGACCTGCAGGCCGCCACCCGCGCGACCGTGCACCTGGCCGAACGCGACGACGACCAGGCGCTCTACCTCGACCGCCTCTCAGGACGCGCCTCCGTCCCGGTCGTGAGCCGCACCGGCACCCGTCTGCCGCTGCACGCCACCGGCGTCGGCAAGGTGCTGCTCGCGCACGCACCACAGGACGTGGAGGCCCGCGTGCTGTCCCGGCTGAGCAGGGTGACGCCGTACACGATCACCTCCCGGACCGTGCTCGCCGCCCAGCTGGCCCGCGTGCGACGCGACGACTTCGCCACCACCTCCGAGGAGATGACCCTCGGTGCGTGCTCCGTGGCCGTGCCGGTCCGGGACGCAGACGGCGAGGTGGTGGCGGCGCTGGGCATCGTCGTGGCCTCGCTCAAGCGTGACCGCTCCCGCCTGGTCGCGGCGCTGCGGGTCGCGGCGGAGGGGATCGGGCGCGAGCTGCGTCGGCGGGCCGACTGAGCGGAGCCGGTCCGGCGCGTCCCCGGTGGGGTTTGTGTCGGGCCGAGATGTCGGTGGTCGTCTCTAGTGTCGGGGTCATGGTGGACCTGGGGTGCGACGGCGGGGGTGGGCGTGGTGCCGCGGGGGTGGGCCTGCCCTCGGTCGGTGAGGTCCGGTCGTGGCGGGCGCGGCTGGCCGGTGACGGTGCGGGGTTGGACGACGCGGCACGGATCGAGCTGTTGCGGGCGTTGGAGGAGCTGAAGTGTGCCGCCGAGGGCGCGCAGGCCGCGGTCACCGTCGAGCTGGAGGACTCCCAGCGGGCGGCGGCGGCGAGGGCCGGGGTGCCCGCGGGGCGCCGGGGGCGTGGGGTGGGCGCCCAGGTCGCGCTGGCGCGGCGGGAGTCGCCGCACCGCGGGCAGCGGCACCTGGGCCTGGCGCGGGTCTTGCACCGGGAGATGCCGTGCACGAGGGCGGCGTTGCGGGCCGGGCGGATCAGTGAGTGGAAGGCCACGCTGATGGTTCGCGAGACCGCCTGCCTGAGCCTGGAGCACCGGCTGCTGGTCGACCGGGAGCTGGCCGGGGATGCTGCCCGGCTGGAGGCCATGGGGGAGCGGGAGCTGGTCGCGGCGGTCCAGGCGCGTGCCTGCCGGCTGGAGCCGGCCGCGGTCGCGCGGCGTCGGCGCCGCGCGCACGCCGAGCGGCACACCACGCTGCGTCCGGCGCCGGACACGATGAGCTGGTTCGGGGCGCTGCTGCCGGTCAAGGACGGCGTGGCGGTCCATGCGGTGCTGGGCCGGGTGGCCGACCGGCTGGCCCGGGGCGGGGACCCGCGCACCCGCGGGCAGATCATGGCCGACACCCTCGTCACGCGGGTCCTGGCCGCCGAACCCACGACCCAACCCGCGGCCCGTCCCACGAGCGGGGCCTCGCCCGGTCCCACGGCGGCGCCCTCGCCTGGCTCCCTGCCTGGCTCCGGGGCTGGTAGCGGGGCCTCGCCGTCGCTGCCGGT
Source organism: uncultured Actinomycetota bacterium (assembly GCA_963709685.1). Classification (GTDB taxonomy): domain Bacteria; phylum Actinomycetota; class Actinomycetes; order Propionibacteriales; family Nocardioidaceae; genus Nocardioides_B. Next base: position 231,799 of record CAVPXH010000012.1, on the reverse strand, counting down.
GATGGTGAACCTGGTGGTCTGCGACCAGGTGCTGCTCGGCGACGGTGACGGCGCGGGTCAGGTCGCCGGCTACGGGCCGGTGCCCGGTGACCTGCTGCGCGCGTGGATCGCCGACACCCTCGCGGACGGGGTGGAGGTCTGGGTCCGCCGGCTCTACGCGCAGCCGGGGACCGGACGGCTGGTGGCCATGGACTCGCGCGCACGCCGCTTCGAGGGCCACCTGGCCGACTACCTGCGGCTGCGTGACCGGACCTGCCGCACGCCCTGGTGCGACGCACCGATCCGGCACCTGGACCATCCCGAGGACCACGCCCACGGCGGCCCGACCACCGCCGAGAACGGTCAGGGCCTGTGCGAGGCCTGCAACCACGCCAAGCAAGCCCCCGGCTGGACCGCCCGACCCCGCCCCGGACCCCGCCACACCATCGAGACCACCACGCCGACCGGACACCGCTACACCTCGGTGGCACCCGACCCAGGGGTCGCACCCGCGCCGCCCGAGCCACCGCGCCCGGCCCCGGCCCCACAGATCGACCTCATCTTCGACCGGCCCCTGGACTACGCCGCCTGACCACGCGCTGCTGCCCGGTCTGGATAGCCGTGATGGAACGGCCGGAACGGGGAACCGAACAGTCCTCTGCTGGACCTCGACCCGCAAGGTGCCGTGGACGTCGAACCGATCGCTCCCGTTTCCCCTCCCCTCACCGGGGCCCGACGAGGCGGATGCCATCCGCCACCTCAAGGCCGACCACCTGCAACGGATCCTGGCAGGCGGGCTGGCCCTCCTCCTTCCGGCTGCCATGGTCATTACGGACCTGGTGGCCCTGCCCGGCAGCCCGATGCAGCGCGGCTCGCTGAGCGCCTACTACCACTCCGGGATGCACGACCTCTTCGTCGGCATGATGTGCGTGATCGGGACCTTGCTGATCGTGCACCGACTCGGCGAGCGGAGCATCGACAACGCGCTGGGCATCGTCAGCGGTGTCGCGGCGATGCTCGTCGGGTTCTTCCCCACGGGTAGGCCCCCGCGCCCACGTACACCGCTGTCGCCGATCGAGAGACTCTTCGGTGAGCAGCCGGTCACGGCCGTCCACCATGCCAGCGCGGCCGTGATGTTCGGGACGCTGTTCGCGCTCACCGTGCTCTACGCGATCCGTGAGGGCAGGAAGCCTCCCCTCGGGCGACGCTCCCCCGCATTCTGGCGGGGGTACCACTTCGGTTGCGCGGGGTTGATCGTGACCGGCGGCGTGCTCACGCTTCTCGCCAACGGCCTCCACCTGCTCGACCCGCACACGACCCCGCTGTACGTCGAGTGCCTGGTGATCGGCGGCTTCGGCCTGTCCTGGCTGGGACTGGGCCTGAACCCGCACGTGCTCCGCCTGCCCGGCGCCCATGCGGTCGACCAGCGGGTTCCCGTCCAGCACCGCCCGGCCGCGCGCCGGTGAGCGCGGCTAACCCAGCGCGTCCTCGAGGCCCACGACGTCGAGACCGACCGCCTCGCCGACCGCCTTGTTGGTGAGCCGCCCGGCGTGGGTGTTGAGTCCGAGGGCGAGGCTGCGGTCGTCGCGCAGCGCCTGCTGCCAGCCCTTGTTGGCCACCGCGACGACGTAGGGCAGGGTCGCGTTGGTCAGCGCGTAGGTCGAGGTGTTCGGCACTGCGCCGGGCATGTTCGCCACGCAGTAGAACACCGAGTCGTGCACCTCGTAGGTCGGATCGGCGTGCGTGGTCGGCCGGGTGTCCTCGAAGCAGCCGCCCTGGTCCACCGCGATGTCGACCAGCACCGAACCCGGCTTCATCCGCGAGACCAGCTCGTTGCTGACCAGCTTGGGCGCCTTCGCCCCCGGGATCAGCACCGCCCCGATCACCAGGTCGGCCTCGGTGACCTGCTGCTCGATGGTCAGCTTGGAGGAGGCCAGCCCGTGCACCCGGTTGTTGTAACGCCAAAACGACATCCGCAGCTTGTCCAGGTCGGTGTCGAGCAGCGTCACGTCGGCACCCATGCCCATCGCGATGTTGGCCGCGTTCTGGCCCGACACACCGGCACCGATGATGACCACCTTGGCGTTCGCGACCCCACCGACCCCGCCGAGCAGCACCCCGCGGCCGCCCTGGGCCTTCATCAACGAGTGCGCCCCCACCTGCGGAGCCAGGCAGCCGGCGACCTCCGACATCGGGTACAGCAGCGGCAACGCCCCCGAGGCCAGCTGCACCGTCTCGTAGGCGATACCGGTGACCCTGCGCGCCACCAGCTCCTCGGTCAGCGCCTTGTCCGCAGCCAGGTGCAGGTAGGTGAACAGCGTCTGACCCTCGCGCATCCGCGCGTACTCCTCGGCGACCGGCTCCTTGACCTTGAGCACCAGGTCCGCGGTGCCCCACACGTCCTCGGCCCCACCCAGGATCTTCGCCCCGGACGCGACGTACTCCTCGTCGGGGATCTGCGAGCCGGCACCGGCGTCCTTCTCGAGATACACCTCGTGCCCGTGCTCGACGAGCTCGTGCACCCCGATCGGCGTCAGCGCGACGCGGTACTCGTGGTTCTTGACTTCCTTCGGAACGCCGATCTTCATGCTTCGTCCTCGTGGTGAGCCTGCGGGGTCGCCGACGTCGCGGCAGGGCAGCAACCTACCACCGAACTACGAAATCAGTCGCCTTGGGGGTAATTTCGGAGCGATGAGCGCACCCACATGCAGGTTTCGGTGCGGATTCCCTCGCCGGGACTCCAGCATGGGGCGACGCCCCGGGCTCAGAAGGGGTACTGCGCCGGTTCCCCGCGCATGGTGATCCACCGGGTCTCGGTGAAGGCCTCGATGTTCGCCGCAGCGCCCCCGAACCGCGAGCCGGTGCCGGAGGCTCGTACCCCGCCGAACGGCGCGTTCGCCTCGTCGTTGACCGTCTGGTCGTTGATGTGGACGATGCCGGTGGGGATCTGCTCGGCCACCTCGAGCCCGCGCATGACGTTGCGAGTCACGATGCCGAGGGAGAGGCCGTACTCACCCTCGCCGGCCAGCGACACCGCCTCCTCGACCGAGCCGACCCTCGTGATCGGAGCCACCGGCCCGAACACCTCCTCGGCGAAGACCGGGGCGGTCAGGGGTACGTCAGCCAGCACGGTCGGCCGGTAGAACAGCTCGTCGTAGGACCCTCCTGCCGCGACGGCCGCCCCCTGCTCCGCGCTCGCGGTCACCATCCCGTGGATCTTGTCGCGCTGCCCGGCGTCGATGATCGGCCCAAGCGCCACCTCCTCGGTCGCGGGGTTCCCGACGGGCAGCCCGCTCGCCTTCTCCGCGAGCCGCTCCACGAACTCGTCGTACACGCGCTCGTCGACCAGGTGGCGGCCGGTGGTCATGCAGATCTGCCCCTGGTGGAAGAACGACCCCCACGCGGCGAGGTTCACCGCCGCGTCCACGTCCGCGTCGTCGAGCACCAGCAACGCGGAGTTGCCACCCAGCTCGAGGTGGGCGCGCTTGAGGTGCTTGCCCGCCAGCTCGCCGATGCGCCGCCCGACCCGCGTGGAGCCGGTGAAGGAGACCACCCGGATCGCCGGGTCGGTGACCAGCGCCTCGCCGACGTCGGCTCCCCCGGGCAGCATCTGCAAGACGCCCGGGGGCAGGCCGGCCTCCTCGAACACCCGCGCCATCAGGCTGCCACCGGTGACCGCGGTGCGCGGGTCCGGCTTGAGGATCACCGCGTTGCCCAAGGCCAGCGCCGGCGCGACCGAACGGATGCCGAGGATGATCGGCACGTTGAACGGCGAGATCACGCTCACGACACCCGCCGGCATCCGCCGCGCCATGGACAGGCGCGGCTGTTCCGACGGCAGGATCTCGCCGATCGCCCGGCTCGGCAGCGACGCCGCTTCGTAGCACTCCTCCGCCGCGACGTGCAGCGCGAACCCGGCCATCCCCGGCACCGCGCCCACCTCGCGGACGTTCCAGCCGCTGATCTCCTCGGCGTGCTCCGCCCAGAGGTCACCCGCCCGGCGCAGCACCGCGGCCCGCGCCGTGTGCGGCAGGGCCGCCCACTCCTTCTGCGCCTGCGTGGCCGCCTGCCCCGCCTCGGCGACGTCCTCGGCGGTGGCCAGACCCATGCGCCCGAGCTCCTGCCCGGTCGCCGGCTCGACGACGGCGTAGTCGCCACCGCGGCCGCTGGTCCACGCGCCGGCCTTGTAGATGTTGCCCTGCCAGTCGACGCTGTCGAGAAGTCCCACAGCCGCCTCCCTTTCCGTTGCCGTGCCAGTAGTGGTGGATCCGCAGGTCCTCAGCGGTGAGTGGCCCGCTCGTGCTCGAAGTGGGTGGCCGTCTCGAGCTGGAAGGTGGAGTGCTCGACGTCGAAGTGGCCGACCAGGCAGCTCTGCAGGGTGTCGAGGACCCGCGGCGCGTGCCCGTCGGTGAAACAGTGGTCCTCCAGCACCACGTGGGCGGTCAGCACCGGCAGCCCCGAGGTGACGGTCCAGGCGTGCAGGTCGTGCACCTCGACCACGTGCTCACACCGGGCCAGGTGCGCCCGGACGTCCTCCAGCGACACACCTTCGGGCGCGCCCTGCAGCAGGATCCGGCCGGCGTCGCGCAGCAGCCCCCACGCGGCGTGCGCCATCAGCCCCGCCACGGCCAAGGAGGCGACCGCGTCCGCGCGCAACCACCCGGTCAGCACGATCACCAGCCCGGCCACCGCCGTGCCGAGGAACGCGTAGAGATCGGTGAGGATGTGCGAGAACGCCCCCCGGACATTGAGGCTGGAGCGGTTCGCCTTGGCCAGCACCCAGGTCGCGACCACGTTGACCACCGCGCCCGCGAGTGCCACCCCCAGGACCACCCCGCCGGTGACCTCCGGCGGCGCGAACAGCCGTCGCACCGCCTCCACGGCGATGACCGCACCGATGACCGCCAGGCTCACCCCGTTGACCGCCGCCGAGAGGATCTCCGCACGCTTGAGCCCGTAGGTCCACGACCCCTCCGCGGGCCGCATGGCCAGCCGGGCGGCCCACATGCTGGCCGCCAACGCGCCCACGTCGGTGAGCATGTGTCCCGCATCGGCCAGCAGCGCCAGCGATCCGCTCACCAGCGCGGCCACCACCTCGCCGAGCATGAACGTCGCGATCAGCCCGAGCGCCACCGCCAGGTAGCGCAGGTCCGCCCCGGGCTCGACCCCGTGCGCGTGCTCGCCGTGGCCGTGCGTGTCACCGCGCGCCTCTCCGTGCGCGTCCCGGGGCGCCATGTCGACGCCGGACGGCGCCAGCGGCGCGCACGGCAGCTCGCGGGGATCCGGGACCCCCACCACCCTGTCCTCGCCGGCGCTCATCCCCCGACCTCCCGGGGCGCCTGCCGCTCGGCGTGGTCGTGGACCAGCACGCTGTGCTCGATGTGCGTCAGCGCCACGTCGAGCAACATCCGCACGTGCGCGTCGGCCAGCGCGTAGTAGGCCATCCGCCCCGACCGTCGTACCGACACCACCCGGTGGGCACGCAGGATCCGCAGCGCGTGACTGGTCGCCGACTCGCTCATCCCCGCCGCCGCGGCCAGGTCGCACACGCACAGTTCGCCCTCGAGCAACGCGACCAGCAGTCGAAGCCGGCCCGGGACCGACAACAGCCCGAACACGTCCGCGAGCTCCACGACCGCGTTCTCCGGCGGCATCCGGTCGCGCACCGCGGCCACCCGGTCCGCGTCCACGATCCGCACCGCGCACGTGTCCACCGAAGCGACATCTGAGCGGTTGGTCATACATGCACGCTACCCACCGGTGCGGATCTCACGCCAGCCCCGGGTCCCGGTCGTGGGTCCTCCCGCGACCACGAGGCTGCCCCTCGTGAGCGTGCGGGAGTCGTGGGTAATGCGCGGCGGCGCCGTGGCCGAGGTCGGTGGGTGGAGGATGGTCCGGTGAGCAGTCTCGACGTGATCACGGCGCGCGACGTCCCGCTGGGCGGTCCGCGCGCGATGTCCGTGCGCCGCACGCTGCCGCAGCGGCGACGTTCCCTCGTCGGCGCCTGGTGCTTCGCAGACCACTACGGGCCCGACGACGTCGCGCGGACCGGGGGCATGGACGTGCCGCCGCACCCGCACACCGGCCTGCAGACGGTCAGCTGGCTGTTCGGCGGCGAGATCGAGCACCGGGACAGCAGTGGCGTGCACGCCCTGGTCCGCCCCGGCGAGCTCAACCTGATGACCGCCGGGCACGGCGTCGCCCACTCGGAGGTCTCCACGTCCTCGACGACGACCCTGCACGGCGTCCAGCTGTGGGTCGCGCTCCCCGACGCGACCCGGGACACCCCGCGGGACTTCGCCCACCACGTGCCACCCGAAGTGCCGGTCCCCGGCGGGAGCGTCCGGGTCTTCCTCGGCTCCCTGTCGGGCGAGCTCTCCCCGGTGCCCACCTTCACGCCGCTGCTCGGGGCGGAGGTCACCCTCCAGCCGGGCGGCCGCGTGCTCCTCGAGGCGGAGTCGGGGTTCGAGCACGGCGTGCTCGTCGATCGCGGGCCGGTGGAGCTGCTCGGGGTCGCGCTGTCGGCCGGCGACCTCGGGTACGTCCCTCCGGGGAGCGACCGCCTGGTGCTGGCCAACCCGGGCGTCGAGCCGGCGCGCGTGGTGCTGCTCGGCGGCGAGCCGTTCACCGAGCCGCTCGTGATGTGGTGGAACTTCGTCGGCCGCACCCACGACGAGATCGTGGCCTACCGCGACGCGTGGCAGGCCGCCGACGACCGGTTCGGGCAGGTGACCGGCTACCGCGGAGAGACCCAGCGGCTCCCTGCACCACCACTGCCGAACGCCCGGATCCGGCCGCGGATGAGCCCTCCGGGAGCCGGCGACCGCAGCGCCTGGGGCTGAGCCGGCGCGGCTGCTCAGGTCGCGAAGAACGCCGTCACGGCCCGCCGTGAAGGCCTCGGGCGCCTCCACCTCCACGAAGTGGCCCCACGCCCCGTCGAGCAGGTCCACCCAGGAGCTCGCCGCCCATGGCCTGCACCGCCTCCCAGCTCGTCGGCGCGCCGCACAAGGCGGACGAGGTAGGCACTCTCCGCGGGACCCTCGACCGCGACGTACTTGGCCATCAGCGTGCGGAACAGTCGTCGACACTCCTCCTCATCGACCGGTCCCTCGAGCGCGGCGTCGGCCGCCGCAACCGCCTCGGAGCCGCCGTCGGCCGTCGGGGAACGCCTCCGCGAGGCGTCGCTGAGCCTCCAGCACCGCGGTCCGGTGCAGTCGTGCGGGGCGACGGAGACTCCGAAGGTGTCGGTGAAGGTGAGGTACCCGTTGCTGTCGGCCGCCGGAGTCGAGGCGCCAGTACCGCGGGGGGCACGCTCGGCGGGAGGGGTCTGCCGCGCGCGGAGATGAGCATCTCGAAGCCCGGCAGGTGCATCGCCGAGAAGTACACCTCCGGGTCCATCGCTGGACCACCGGGCACACAGACCACCATGGGCCCCGATCCGCGCCTGAGATACGAGAGCCGGCCGCCGGGGGCGTCGAAGATCGTCCACACGGACGCCGACTGTCACGATGCCGCGGTCCGGCGCTCGGCAGAAACACGCCTCGCAGCGCCGGCAAAAAGGGCTCTTGGCCCATGTGGTCCGCGCCGGCGCGTGGCACCGTGGCGGCGTGAAAAGTGCTCAGCGTCGTCTCGTCCCGATTCAGGCCGCGGTGTCGACTCTGCTGCTGGCGCTGGGGGGGATCCTGTGGCTGCGCGGTTCCGAGGCCGCCGCCGAGGCGTCCTGGCTGGTCGGCAGCGCGCTGGGGCTGCTCGCCTCCCTGGCCTCGACAGCGCAGGCGGTCCGACGCCGCCGGCCCACGGTCGACGTGATCGCGTTGCTCGCCCTGGCCGGGGCGATCGCCGTGGGTGAGTACTTCGCCGGGGCGGTGATCGCCGTCATGCTGGCCACCGGGCAGCTTCTCGAGGCACGCGCGGAGGCCCGCGCGCGCCGCGAGCTGCGGCTGCTGCTGGAACGGACCCCGCGCACGGCGTGGCGGCGGGCGAGCGGCGCGACGGCCGGTGACCGGGGAGCCAGCGTGGTGGAGGTGCCCGTCGACGAGGTGGGCGTGGGAGACCGGCTGCTCGTGCGCACGGGCGACGTGGTGCCGGTCGACGGACGGCTGCTGGGCTCGGCGACCCTGGACGAGTCGGCACTGACGGGCGAGCCGCTGCCCGTGGACCGCCCCACCGGTGAGCCGGTCCGGAGCGGCACGGTCAACGCAGGCGCGCCGTTCGACCTGCTGAGCACGGCCACCGCCGGCGAGTCCACGTACGCCGGCCTGGTGCGCCTGGTGGAGCAGGCACAGGCGTCCTCGGCTCCGTTCATCCGGGTGGCCGACCGGCTCGCGGTGCTGTTCGTGCCACTGACCCTGCTGCTGGCCGCGGGGTCCTGGGCGTTGACGTCGGACCCCGTTCGCGCCGTGGCGGTGCTGGTGGTGGCGACACCGTGTCCGCTGCTCCTCGCTGCCCCCATCGCCTACGTCTCCGGCCTGTCACGGGCCACCCGCGCCGGAGTGGTCGTGAAGGGTGGTGGGGCGCTCGAGCGGTTGGCCGCGGCCCGCGTGGTGCTCTTCGACAAGACGGGAACCCTGACCCGGGGACGTCCCCACGTCGTGGACGTCGTGACGGGCGACGCGACCGCGACCGGTCACGTCGACGCCGAGGAGCTGCTGCGCCTCGCCGCATCGCTGGACCAGGTGTCCCCCCACGTGCTGGCCACCGCGATCGTCTCTGCTGCCGTGTCGCGCGGAGCCGCGCTGGAGATGCCCGAGCAGGTCTCCGAGCACCATGGCTACGGCCTGAGTGGGCAGGTGGGGCGGCACCAGGTGGCGCTGGGAAAGCGGTCGTGGATCGTGCCGGAGCCGGTCCCCGAGTGGGTCCGTCGGGTACGGCGGCGTGCCGGCCTGGACGGGTCGTTGACGGTGTTCGCCGCCGTCGACGGAGAACCTGCCGGGGCCTTCCTGCTCGAGGACGTCGTCCGGCCTGACGCGCCGCGGATGGTGCAAGGACTGCGCGAGGCCGGGATCCGGCGGGTGGTGCTGGTCACCGGCGACCGCGTCGACACGGCCGAGACGGTGGGCAGGATCGTCGGCACGGACGCCGTACGGGCCGAGTGCGACCCCGGCGAGAAGATCGAGGCCATCGCGGCAGAGCGGGACGCCGGTACGACCGTCATGGTGGGCGACGGCGTCAACGACGCTCCGGCGCTCGCGGCCGCCGACGTGGGCGTCGCGCTCGCCGCCCAGGGCGCCACCGCCTCCTCCGAGGCCGCCGACGTCGTGCTGACCGTGGACCGGGTGGACGCCCTCGCCGACGCCATCTTGATCGCGCAGCGGTCCCGCCGGATCGCCCTGCAGGCGGTTGGCACGGGCATGGGCCTGTCGCTGGCGGCCATGGTCGTCGCGGCTGCGGGCCTGCTGCCCCCGGCCGCCGGTGCGCTGGCGCAGGAGGTCATCGACGTGCTGGCGATCGCGCTCGCGCTGCGCGCTGTCCTCCCCGGCCGCACCCACACGGTCCGCATCCCGGCGGCCGACGTGGCGCTGGGCCACGAGCTGCTTGCCCAGCACGTGGCTTCGCTCGCGGTCGTCGAGGAGATCCGCGCCGTCGCCGACCGGTTGACCACAGGCGACCCCGACACCGGACCGGCGCGCCGGCTTCACGAGAGACTGCACGGCGAGCTGCTCGCCCACGAGCAGGCCGACCAGGAGCAGCTCGTGCCTCTGGTGGCGCGTGCCCTCGGCACGCCGGCGACCTACGCCTTGACCCGCACCCACGCCGAGATCGAGCACCAGGTCGCCCGCCTCGGCCGGCTCCTCGACGAGCTGCCGGACACCGAAGCCCAACCGGAGGACATCGTCGAGCTGCGCCGGCTGCTCTACGGCCTCTACGGCGTGCTCCGCCTCCACAACGCCCAGGAGGACGAGACGGCCTTCAGCCTGCTGCCACCACTGCAGCCGTCCACGGCGGCGAGCCTCACTGCCCAGAGGTGAGCCGGCCCTCGGGGACGGCGTGCTGGACCGGCACACCGGCGACCCGCCACTCCAGCACCCCGTCGGCGGCCCGGCGCGCGGTCAGGCCGTGGGCGGTGAGCAGGCGAGCCGCGTCGTGCGCGAGCACGCAGTACCGACCGCGGCAGTAGGCGACGATCTCGCGGTCGCGCGGAAGCTCCGAGAGCCGGCGCTCGAGGTCCTCGAGCGGGATGTGGACCGCTCCCGGCAGGTGACCGGCGGCGTACTCCACCTCAGGCCGCACGTCGAGCAGGAGCACCTCTCCCTCCTCCAGGCGGTGCAGCAGCTCGTCGGTGTCGACCGCGGTCGTGTCCTCGGGGCCGAGGTAGGCACGGCGGGCCGGTTCGGTGTGCGGGCGGTGGCGTTGCGCGACTCGGTGCAGGTGGTCCCAGAGCCCGGCCACGTCATCACCGCTCAGGGAGTAGTGGATGTGCTTGCCGTCACGGCGCGAGACGACCAGCCCCGCCTCGCGCAGCACCTGCAGGTGCGCGGAACAGGTGCTCACGCCCACCTCCGCGACCCGAGCGAGCTCTTCCACGCTCCGCGGGCCCTGGGCGAGCAGGTCGAGGAGCTCCAGCCGCTTGGGGTTGCCCAGAACCTTCCCGACCGCGGCGAACTCGGCGAACAGGGCATCCTTCGCGGCGCGCTCACCCATCGGTTCCTCCCTCCGGCACCTCGGTGTCGGGCCGAGGAAGCGTTTCGTACATGCGGACCGCCACGACCACCCCGGACAGCGCCGTGAGGCCGGCGACGACCCAGACCGCGGCACGCACCCCGAGGGCGTCGGCGACGATACCGGCCAGGAGCGCGCCTGCGGCGAACCCACCGTCGCGCCAGAGCCGGTACACCCCGACCGCGCGGGCACGCCAGGCCGGGTGCGCGACGTCGCCGATCGCGGCCAGCAGCGTGGGGTAGACCAGGGCGGTCCCGGCGCCGAGCAGCACCGCGGCCCCCGCCCAGAGCCAGAAGGAGCTCACGGCGGCGATCACGGCGAGCGCGACCGCCTGCAGCAGCATCCCACCCACGATCATCCCCTTGCGGCCGGCCCGGTCCGAGAGGCCGCCGGTGACCAGCTGTCCCAGTCCCCACACGGCGGGATAGAGCGCCGCGAGAATCCCGATCTTGGCCACGGACAGGCCCGCCGCGGCGAAGATGATCGGGAACAGCCCCCAGGCGAGGCCGTCGTTGAGGTTGTTGACCAGCCCCGCCTGGCTGGCCGCGGACAGCGCGGGCTCCCGGAGGCTGGTCTCGGCGAACACCTCGCGGCTGGTCAGCTCACCGTGCAGGTGGGCATGGCGCAGGTCGGAGCGAGCGGCGTGACCGGCCGCCTCGGCACGAGCGTGCCCGCGGGTCTCCCTCACCACCAGGGTGGACAGGCCGAGCCCGAGCGCGGCGTAGGCGATGCCGAGGAGGAACGGCTCCGGGCGCAGCCCGTAGGCCTGGGCGAGGTAGCCCGTGGCCACGGCGGTCACCGCGACCGCGGCGTAGCCAGCAGCCTCGTTGAACCCCATCGCCAGCCCCCGGCGTGCGGGGCCGACCAGGTCGATCTTCATGACGACCGTGGTGGACCAGGTCATCCCCTGGCTGACGCCGAGCAGCACGTTGGCCACGATCACCCAGCCCCAGGAGGGCGCCCAGATGAGCAGCAGTGGCACCGGGACCGCGACGACCCAGCCGGCCACCAGCACGGGCTTGCGCCCGAACCGGTCCATCCAGGTGCCGGCGACGTAGTTGGTGGCCGCCTTCGCCAGCCCGAAGACCAGGATGAAGGCCAGGCCGGCGACGTAGCCGGAGAGGCCGAAGACCTCCGTGCTGAGCAGCGGAACCACGGTGCGCTCCTGGCCGAGCATGCCGCCGACCAGGGCGTTGACCGCCACGAGCAGCACGAACTGCGCCAGGTTCTCCCGCAGCCCCAGCCGGGGCAGGCGCTCGGTGGAGCCACGGCGGATCACGTCGACGTCGCGCATGGGGCAGCCCTCGGTAGGAGACCGGACGCACCCAGGTTACATCATTCCATGGATCCATGGAATGATGTAACGTCAGTCGTGTCCGGTGAGTGCGGTACCGAGCGCGGTCTGCTGATGGAGGAGATAGCGCCCCGTTCTCACGGTGGCGACCAGCCCGTTGGCCCGCAGCACCCCGAGATGCTCGCTCACCGTGCTGGCCGGTAGCCGACAACGCGCGGCCAGGGCGGTGGTGGAGGCCGGCTCGGCCAGGGCGATCAGGCTCGCGGCCCGCGTCGTTCCGACCAGACGCCCGAGCGCCGGGGACGCCGTGGACCCGGCCCGCCACAGCCGGCCTATCCCGCGCGCCGGGTAGATGATCGTGGGTTGCCACGGCGGGTCGAGCATCACGCCGAGGTCCGGCCAGGCGAAGTCGCTGGGCAGCAGCACGATCCCCTCCTCGTAGAGCGTGCGCCGCTCGTGGCTGCGCAGCGTGAGCCGCAGCTCGTCTCCGTCGAGACGCAGGGCGGCTCGAGCTCCAGCGCCGGGAGCCGCGCCCGCGCCTGACGCGGCCACGGCAGGTGGCAGGGCTGGCGGCCCGCGCGGGTCAAGGCCCGCAGCGCATCGGTCGTCTCGTGCAGCGGCGAGATCGCGAAGCGGCAGCGCAGCGAGGACTCCCCCGAGAGCCTCAGCACCACGGACACGGCGGATCCTCCTCGCGATTTCGGCCCCGACCGAAATGCTGCCCCATGGCTCGGCCGAGCGTCACCGTGGTCCGGTGCCCACGTCCTCCCCCGGCCTGCTGCGTTCCTCCCCCGCCTTCCGCGCCCTGTGGCTCTCCCGGGCGGTGTCGTCCACCGGCGACGGGGTGGCGCACGTGGCGCTCGTCCTGCTTGCGGCGGACAGCGGGCCGGGTGCCGTCGGCCTGATCCTGCTGGCCACCGTCTTCCGCCGGCCGGCAAGAGCAGCGTGCCCCAGCTCGTGCCCGCCGCTCGGCTGCCGCAGGCCAACGCCCTCCTGGGCGCGGCGTTCAACCTGCAGATCGTCGCCGGGCCCGCTCTCGGTGGCGCGCCGGTCGGGCTCGCCGGCGTCGGCCCGGCGTTCGCCCTCGACGCCGCCTCCTTCGTCGTCTCCGCGCTGCTGCTGGTCCGCGTACCAGCCCTGCCACCGGCCCTCGTCGCATCTCGACGCGGCGTGCTTGCCGAGGCGCTCAGCGGTCTGTCGTACGTCGCCCGTCAACCGGTGATGCGGGCGCTGAGGCTCGGCACGCTGGTGTTCGTCTCCTTAGCGGCCATCGACAACGTCGCGCTGGTGTTCCTCATGCGCGACCGGTTGCACGGCTCGCAGGGCGAGTACGGCGTCGCGGTCGCCGCCTTCGGACTCGGAATGCCGCTCACCTCGCCGGCCTGGCCCGGCTGGCCCACCGCCAGCCGGCCCCACGCCTGCTCCTTGCCGGAGTCCTCGGTGGCGCGCTGGGCACCGGCGCCACTGCGCTCGCCACCAGCCCCGCCGTGGCGATGGCCGGACAGCTCCTCGCCGGCGCCGGCAACACCGCCGACGTGGTCGCCACCGACACCCTCACGCAGCAGACCGTGCTCCGCGCCGTGCTCGGGCGCGCCTTCGGCGTCGTGGGCACCAGCGCGCAGCCGGGCGCCGGGATCGCCTACCTCGGCGCCGCGCCCCTCGTGGCGGTCGCCGGCGCCCGGGCAGCGCTGCTGGTCTCGGCCGCCGGCATGCTGCTCGCACTGCTCGCCCTGAGCCCGGTCATCGGCCGCTAGGGAGGGGGAGGCCGTCGCGTCGCCGCACGCAGGAACTCGCACACCAGTGCGCCGGGGGCTCCGAAGGCGACCGCCGGGAGCAGGAAGCCCTTGGCCAGATGCGCCGGAGTCAGTACGACGTGGAACGCCGCGGCCCAGACCCAGACCCAGCCGACGACGAACAGCGCAACGGCCACCAGGTCCCCGAGCGCGGACACCAGGACAGACCCGAGCGCGACCTCCGGGCCGGCCCTCTCGTGGCGTCGGTGGGAGGAGACAGCAGGGGGCACTGAAGTCGGGATCACGGCACTACGCAAGTGCCCACGGCGAACCGACGCAAACCTGGTGCAGGGCGTTCTTCGAACGGCATGTCCTCGACGTGCCGCCGACGAGGAGCGACAACACCGCGTGGCGGGCGCACCTGGCAGTACTGTGCTGGCACATCGTCGAGCGAGAGGCAGAGGGACGTCGTGGGACTCTTCGACAAGATCAGGGGCGAGCTCGTCGACATCGTGGAGTGGACCGACGACACTCGCGACACCGTGGTCTGGCGGTTCCCGCGCTACCACGACGAGATCAAGACCGGCGCTCAGCTCACAGTGCGCGAGAGCCAGGTCGCCGTCTTCGTCAATCAGGGCCAGATCGCCGACGTGTTCTCACCGGGAACGCACGTCCTGGACACCGCCAACCTGCCGGTCCTGTCCACCCTGCAAGGCTGGCGGCACGGTTTCGACAGTCCGTTCCGGGCCGAGGTTTACTTCGTGAGCACCCGCCAGTTCACCGACGAGAAGTGGGGCACCCAGCACCCCGCGATCCTCCGCGACCCCGAGTTCGGCATGGTCCGGGTCCGCGCCTTCGGCGCCTACACCTTCCAGGTCGCCGACCCGGTGGTGCTGCTGCGCGAGCTGGTCGGCACCGACCCGCACTTCACCACCGACGAGGTGGCCGGCTTCATCCGCAACTCGGTCGCGGCCCGGGTGGCCTCCGCCCTCGCCACCGCGGGCGTCGCGGTGCTGGACCTGGCGGCCCACCAGAACGAGATCGCCGACCGGCTCGCGCCGATCATCAGCGCAGACCTCGAGAACCTCGGCATCACGGTGCCGCGCTTCGTCATCGAGAACGTCTCACTGCCTCCCGAGGTGGAGAAGCAGCTGGACAGGCGCACCTCGATGAGCGTCGTCGGCGACCTCGACCAGTACACCAAGTTCCAGGCGACCGAGGCCCTCTCCGCAGCGGCCGAGAGCGACGGCGGCACGGCCGGCCTCGGCGTGGGCGTGGGCGCCGGGGCAGCGCTGGGCGCGAAGCTCGCCGAGGCGCTGCGCTCCACCGCTGTACCGGTCACCACCCCGCCAGCGGACTCCCCCGCCGCCCAGCCTCCGCCCTTGCCAGGCACGACGCAGTGGTACCTCGGCATCCAGGGGCAGCAGGCCGGGCCCATGAGCCCCGGGGAGGTCGCGGCCAAGGTCGCGAGCGGGGAAGCCGGACCGGACACCCTCGCCTGGCGCGCGGGCATGGACGGCTGGGTGCGGCTCGGGGACGTCCCCGAGCTCGGCGCATCCACCCCGCCCCCGCTGCCCGGCGCTCGATGACCTCCGACGCCGCGCCGGAAGGCCAGGCCCAGTTCGCCTGCGCCTCCTGCGGCGCTGCCCTGGAGTTCGCCCCCGGTACGACGTCGCTCGCCTGTCCCTACTGTGCAGCGCGGACGGCCATCGCCACGCCCCGGAGCCACAAGAACGACTACACCGCCTACGCGGCGCACCCGCACGACGACCTGGCCACGCTCCCGCCGTTCTCGGTGACGTGCGCCAACTGCGGTGCGGCCCACGCCACCACCGCGATCTCCGAACGGTGCACGGCCTGCGACGGGCCGATCGTGGTCACCGACGACCTGGATGGCCGGCTGAAGCTGCCCGACGGGATCGTGCCGTTCGTCGTCGATCGGGAGCGGGCCGGCACGGAGTTCCGCGCGTGGGCGCACTCCCGGTGGTTCGCCCCCAGTGCCCTGAAGAAGGTGGTGCGGGCCGACCGGATGCGTGGCGCCTACCTGCCGTACTGGGCGTTCGACGACCGGACCACGACCGACTACACCGGTCGGCGCGGCGAGCACTACTGGACCACCGAGACCTACACCACCACCGACGCGAACGGCCACAGCCAGACCCACACCCGCCAGGTGCAGCACACCGCGTGGCACCGGGCGTCCGGACGGGTCGCCCGCGACTTCGTGGACCTCACCGTCGCGGCCGTGCAGCAGCCGTCCCCGGACGTGCTCCGGAAGCTGGGACCCTGGTCGACGGCCGAGGCCACGGGCTTCGAGCCCCGGTTCCTGGCCGGGTTCGACACGCCCCGCTACACCGTTCCGGCCGAGACCGGGTTCGCGGCGGCGCGACGCGAGATGGCCGAGCAGATCGAGGAGGACTGCCGGCGCGACATCGGCGGGGACGAGCAGCGCGTGCTGTCCATGCAGACCCGCGACGCCGACGTACGGTTCCGGTTGCTGCTGATGCCGGTATGGCTGGCGACGTACGTCTTCTCAGGCACCACGTACCACGTGCACGTCAACGCCAACACCGGCGAGGTCATCGGCGAGCGGCCCTACAGCGCGCTCAAGATCGCCTCGCTCGTGCTCGCGCTCGCGCTGCTCGTCGTCGGCCTGGTCGTGCTGGTCCGGAGCTCACAGGCGTGACCTGCCCCGGGCCCCTGGCGCGGGGAGGTCGGAGGACAGGTCACCGAGACCGTCGAGGACGAGGTCGAGGCCGAGCTCGAAGGCGCGGTCGGCGCGCTCGCGGCCCGCCCCGCCGGCCTCGATCGCGGCGACCAGGGCAGGGTGCTGCGCCTGCGCGGCGTCCCACACGTCGTTCGGCGCGACCAGGTCCAAGGCGGCGCCGATCACGAAGTTGTCCAGAACCGTGATGACGTCGAGCAGCCGGGTCGTGGTCAGCCCGGCCGAGGTCAGGATCGCGGCCAGGTGGTCGTAGATGCGCATGACGTCGGGGGCGGAGACCGTGTACGAGGTCAGCATGGGGATGAGCCGGGGGTGCCGGGCGAACGCATCGCGGTAGGCGCGAAGCAGGTCTCGCGCCGACTCGTCCCACGCGGCGCCGGGCCGCGGCCGCGGCAGCGGCACGGCACGGAACACCTGCGCGCGCATGGCCTCCACGATCTGCGCCTTGCCGCGCACGTGGTTGTAGAGCGAGGAGGGCCGCACACCCAGCTCGCCGGCGACCTGGGCGATGGTGAACTCGCCGGTGCGATCGACCAGCGCGAGCGCCGCCGCGGCGATCCGCTCCACGGACAGGATCGGCGTCGACGGCCTTCCCATCGGGCCTCCTCGAGACGGTTGCGGACGCTGCGCGCTCCGACCATACTGAAACGAACGTCATTCGGTTTACAAGGAGACACCGTGAGGGTCCTGACCTCCTCGGCACCCCCCTCGCCCGCCCGCGTCGAGGCGCCCACGCGAGCCACGCTCCGGGTCGGTCTGGTGCAGCACGCCTGGCGGGACGACCCCGACCTGCTGGCCACGGCGCTCGACGACGGCGTCGCCGCGGCGGCGGGCGAGGGAGCCCAGGTCGTCTTCCTTCCCGAACTCACCCTGTCGCGTTACCCGGCATTCCAGCCGCCCACCGGCATCCCCGCCGAGAGCGCGGAGGACCTCGCGCACGGGCCCACGGTCACGTTCGCCGCCGAGGCCGCCCGGCGGCACGGGGTCTACGTGCAGGCCTCGTTGTACGAGCGCGCCGACCCGGACTCGACAGGCGACGGCCTCGGCTTCAACACGGCGGTCCTCGTCGACCCCGCGGGCCGGCTGGCCGCGCGGACCCGCAAGACGCACATCCCGGTCACCGAGGGTTACGTCGAGGACAGGTACTTCCGTCCCGGGCCGGCCGCGGACGCCTACCCCGTCCATGCCCTGGAAGACCTCGGGGCGGGTCTGGGGATGCCGACCTGCTGGGACGAGTGGTTCCCCGAGGTCGCGCGGCTCTACGCGCTCGGCGGCGCCGACGTCCTGGTCTACCCCACGGCGATCGGGTCCGAGCCGGACCATCCCGACTTCGACACCCGGCCGCTGTGGCAGCAGGTGATCGTGGGCCACGCCATCGCCAACGGCCTGTTCGTGGTGGTGCCCAACCGCACCGGCGACGAGGGCCGCATCCGCTTCTACGGCTCCTCCTTCGTCGTCGACCCCTACGGGCGGATCCTGGTGCAGGCACCCCGTGACGAGGAGGCCGTCCTGGTCACGGACCTCGACCTCGACCAACGGCGGGACTGGCTGACGCTCTTCCCGTTCCTCCGGACCCGCCGACCCGACAGCTACCAGGGTCTCCTGTGAGCGACACCCCGACGTGGCGGATGCCGGCGGAGACCGAGCCGCACGCCTGCACGTGGATGGCGTGGCCGTCGTCGGGCTACACGCTCGGAGAGAGCGCGGCCGACGCGGACGAGGCGCGCGCGGCGTGGGCGGCGGTCGCGCACGCGGTCGCCGAGTTCGAACCCGTGCGCATGGTGGTCGACCCGGTCGCGGCGCCGGAGGCGCGCAGCCGGCTCGGGACCGACGTCGAGATCCTGGAGACGCCGCTCGACGACGCGTGGATGCGGGACATGGGTCCGACGTTCGTGGTCGGCGACGCCGGCCTGGGAGCGGTCGACTGGGTGTTCAACGGCTGGGGCGCGCAGTCCTGGGCCACGTGGGAGAGGGACGCCCGCGTCGCACGCACCGTCGCCGAGTGGGCGGGCGCGACGCTCGTCCCCTCCCCGATGGTGAACGAGGGCGGCGGCATCCACGTCGACGGCGTCGGCACCGTCCTGGTCACCAGGACGGTCCAGCTGGACCCGGACCGCAACCCGGGCTGGACGCAGGCGCAGGTGGAGCAGGAGCTGCGCCGGACCCTCGGGGTGGACACCGTCGTGTGGCTGAGTCGGGGGCTCAGCCGCGACTACGAGGAGCTGGGCACCCGCGGGCACGTCGACATCGTCGCCACGATGCCCGAGCCGGGAACCGTGCTGCTGCACGTGCAGCGGGATCCGCGGCACCCCGACCACGGACTCGCCCTCGACCTGCGCCGGGATCTGCCCGACGACTGGCGGGTCCTCGAGGTACCGGCTCCGGAGAGGCTTCGCGACGCCGAGGGCTGGGTCGACCACAGCTATCTCAACCACTACGCGTGCAACGGCGGCGTCGTCGCCTGCACGTTCGACGATGCCCGGGACGAGGTCGCGCTCGAGATCCTCGCGAACGCCTACCCCGGCCGAAGCGTCGTCGGCGTGGACGCGCGGGCGCTGTTCGACCGAGGCGGCGGCATCCACTGCATCACCCAGCAGCAACCGGCCGCCGGGCGGCGGTGAGCCGCCCGGCGGCCGGATCGAGGAGCACCGGCATCGAGCCGGGTCATCCGCTCAGGTGGGCGTCGTCGCCGGGCAGGTCGCCGTACAGCTCCAGCGCGTCGGTGATCTTGTCGCCGAGCAGCGTGAACAGGATGGATGCCCGCGAGACCCGCTTGATGCCGTGGCGGACCGAGGACGTCTGGTGCACGGCCAGGACGTGGCCGCGCCGGTCCCCGTGCACGTCGACCAGGTCGGCCCGCATCGTCCCGTCCGTGAGCTCAGCCAGGCGGCCGTAGTAGCCGAGGATCTTGTCGGGTCCCTTGTACGTGCCGGCCAGGGGTCCGTCGCCGGGCACGTGCTGCACCGCGTCGTGGGCGAACATCCCGCGCAAGACGTCGAACTCGCCCGCGTTGAACGCCGCGTAGCCGCGCCGCACCAGCTTCATGCCGGCATCCTCGGGCTCCTCGATGTCGCGGGGCCGGCCCACCGCGTAGCGGGTGGCCTGCGGAGCGACGTCGATCATGTCGCAGGCCTCGTCGCCGACCACCCAGCCGTCGTGGCCGGGCGGGATGTCCACGAGGTCGCCGGCGTGGAACTCGTACTCCTCGCCGTCCTCCATGCGGATCCGCATCCGGCCCGCCAGCACGTACCCCTGGTGGTGCACCTGGCACCAGGGCGTGCCGGCCATGGGCGCGACATCGTTCGACCATCGCCAGCCTGGCTCGAACGTCCCCCTCAGAACAGAGACAGCCCCCGCGTTGGCGAGCACGGCGTGCCCGTGTGCCGCGAACGGGCGGCCCTCGCCTTCCTCGTCCAGGTTGCTGATCAGTACCTCAGCCATCGGAGTCCCTCCACCGGTCGAAACGCCGGTCGCCGGTCGCGGCCGGCCACGCACGACTGTTCCACCGGCCGGGATGCGGGGCAACGCCACGAAACCCGACGGGCGAGCCCATACCTTGCCAAGGCGCGCTGGCCACACCGAGCCAAATTCGCTAGTCCACGCAGGCGAGCCCCGGCGTCAGCCGGCGAAGGGCTGCTCCGTCGGCGCGCCGTACGCGGCGACCGCGTGGTCGAAATTCGTCTCCGTGGTGCGCGC
The DNA here is from genome assembly GCA_963709685.1 of uncultured Actinomycetota bacterium. Lineage (GTDB taxonomy): Bacteria > Actinomycetota > Actinomycetes > Propionibacteriales > Nocardioidaceae > Nocardioides_B. The sequence continues at coordinate 211,713 of CAVPXH010000012.1, read as the reverse complement.
GCTCCACACGGACGCCAGAACGCTGGCGACTCCGAGCGCCACGATCATGGCCGCCAGCCGGGGCCGCGGTGCGGGCGCCGGCCGGGTCAGGGCGAGGGCGCGCTGGGCGACGTCTCCGGACCCGACGGCCATGGCCATCGCCGGCCTGGAGGTTCGGGGCGTCGCCGAGCGCGCGAGGGCGGCCTTGGCGAGAGCGCGCGCGGTGAGCTGTCGGTCGCCGACCGTGGTCGCGGCATGCTCGTCGGCCCAGCGCTCGGTGAGGGTGCGCACCCACCGGGCTACCGGGCGCAACAGCGGGTTTGCCGCAGCAGCCAGGTCGGCGGCCTGGATGTAGAGCTGGTGATGGTGCTCGAGGTGCGCCTGTTCGTGGGCGAGGAGTGCTCGACGTTCGGCGGGCGTGAGCACCTTGAGCATGCCGGTGGTGATGACGATCCTGCCCCGCAGCCCTGGTACGGCGAAGGCGTCGGGGGTCTCCTCGTCGAGAAGCACGAGTCCGTCGTACACCTCCCGCAGGGCACGGCAGGTGAGGATCGCCTGGGCCAGCCCGGTCGCCGTCCGCAGCGACCGGCGCAGCACCGCGAGCAGGAGCCCCACGACCAGGACCCCGAGCACCACCCCGCCGAGGGGCGGGGGCACGTCGTCGACTCCCAGAGCGCCGACCGACCACTTCCCGAGCGCGGCGACGAGCGGGATGCGTGCGAGCGCGGTGAACGCGACGACCCCGAGGCTGAAGCCGGTGGCGAGCGCGGTCGCGAAGGCGGTGGGGGCAAGCACCTTCACGGCGGTGCCGGGTGGAAGCAGGCTCCCGACCCGCGGCGCGCTGAGGCCCAGCACCGCGCTGGCGAGGATGGGGATGGCAGCGAGGCCGAGCAGCATCAGGACTCCGCGGCGGGCTTGTCGTCCGAGAGCAGCTGCAGGAGGACCTGCTCGTCCTCGGCAGAGAGGTCGGAGACGAAGCGGGCGAGGATCCCCGCGCGGTCCTCGCCATCCTCGAGGATGCGACGCATGCGGTGTGCGCTGACCGACGCCGGCACGTCACCGAGGGCGCCGGGGAGCTCGTAGACGTAGCCGCGTCCCTGCGACGTACGGGTGAGCACCCCTTTGACATGCAGCCGCGAGAGCGTGGTCATCACGGTCGTGTAGGCCAGCCTGTCACCGAGCTCGGCGAGCACCTCGGCGGGACTGAGCGGCCGGTCGGCCGCCGCCAGACAGGTGAGCACGTCGTGCTCGAGCCCGCCGCGCGGGCGCCCTCGTGCTGCCGCCATGGCTCACCCTCCGCTCACTGTCACGACGCTCATCGTAGTAGGCCGCGGCGCGCGGTGGCGAAGATGTCGCGCTCGCGACGGCCCGGAGCACGGCCGTGCTCGACGTACCACTCGTGCCCGAAGGCGAGGGCGAACAACGGCCGCGGGAGTCCGACCATCCGATCGAGCGCGCGCGGTTGCCCACCGCCACGGCGCTGGGAGGCGTGTGCCGCCATGGCCGCGCGTTTGCGCGCGAGCTGGCCCGTGACCCGCACCCGGTGGGTGATCCGACCGCCGGCGGTGAAGATCTCGTCGGTGCCGAGCGGCGCCGAGCGCCCGAGCGGGTCGGCGACCATGCGCAGCACGCGCAGGGCGACGCGGAACAGGGAACCGGGCACGGTGGCCTCGAGGACCACCGGGGTGCCGGCGAGCGCGGCGGCCGCCGTACCGACGTGGTGGACGCGGACGTGATCAGGGTGACCGTAACCGCCGTTGGGGTCGTAGATGGTCAGGACGTCGGCGCGTTCCTCGGTCAGCACGGCGGCCAGTCGACGGGCCGCCTCCTCCACCGGCACCTGCGTGAAGGTGTCGCGGTCCGAGGGCTCCGGGTGCAGCCCGGAGTCCCGGTACCCGAGGCAGACCAGGCGCGCGCAGCCGAGCGCCTCGCCCGCCGCCGCGAGCTCGGCGAGGCGGCGTTGCGCGAGCAGGGGGCCATGACCGTCGTGCGCACCCGCGAGTCCTTGCTCGCCCCCGGTAGCGGTCACCAGGACAACCCGATGCCCCTCGGCCGCGGCCTTGGCCAAGGTGCCGCCCGTCAGCAGGGCCTCGTCGTCCGGGTGGGCGTGGAAGGAGACCACCGTGAAGCGCCGCTCCGACCCCGCGCCGCGGTCGCCACCGGGAGGGACACGGCTCATCCCTGCGCTCCGGCGAGCACGAACCGGGCAGCCCGCGCCGAAGGCAGGGCGGCCGCGAGCGCGTAGCTGGCCTCATTGCGCACCAAGGCGTGCTCCCAGGTGTGCTCCACGGGCGTGGTGCGGTTGTGCTCGGCGATACGGTGACGCCGCGCGTCGTCGAGGACCAGCTCACGCAGCGCGTCGACCATGGCCGGGTCGGACTCGCACAGGAAGCCGTCGCGGCCGTCTCGGACGAACTCGTGCAGCCCGCTCCCGGCGCGGCCGACGACCGGCAGGCCGAGGCTGCGCGCCTCGAGGGCTGCGAGCCCGAACGACTCCAGGACGGCGGGCGCCACATAGACGTCGGCGCTGCGCACCTCCTCCAGCACCCCGCCGAGCGGCAGGCGCCCCGTGATCCGTACGGCGTCCACGGTGCCGTCGCGACGCAACGCGCGGTGCAGACGGGGGCGTTGCGGGCCCTCACCCACGATGGTGAGCGTGACCGGCCGCGAGATGGTGGCGCGCAGCTGATTGAAGACCCGGAGCAGCGGCAGGGGGCGCTTGCGCCGAGCGATCCGCATGGTGCTGACCAGCCGGACCGGCTCGCCGTCGGTGCGCACGGGCGAGGCGGGCCGCGGAGGGACGTCGACCGCGTTGGGCAGCACCTGGACGAGGGCGTTGCCGGGCAGGTGGGCGGCCAGCTGCGTGGCGGCCGGGTGGCTGACCGCCGTCCACAGCACGGGCGCACCGCGCAGTCGCGCCGCCGCAGCGAGCAGCCCGGGCACCGGCCCCAGCCCGCTCCACAGCGAGTGCACGGTGACCACCGTCGGCACCCCTCGGCGAGCGGCCAGGGCCGCGAGGGGCGAGGTGAACCGGGCCGCCACGGAGAGGTGCGCGTGGCAGACGTCGTGTCGGTCGAGACCCAGGTCGCGAGGACGACGGACGCCGGCCGCCACGCGGCGCACCCGCACCGGCCCCGCGTCGTCGCTGTGCTGGCCGTCGGCCGCGGCCGGTGCGGAGGTCAGCACGGTCACGTCGTGCCCCTGGGCCGCCTGCCGGGCGGCAAGCTCGGCGACATGGGACTCGATACCACCGAGCACGGGCAGGTAGTGGTCGGTGACGTGCAGGATCCTCACGTCGCGGCACTCCCGCGCCACGGCGACCAGGTGCTGCGGTGCAGCCACGCCCACCCCGCGAGGAGCAGGCCCCCTACGGGGATCTCCATCGCGAACAGGAAGATCCGGTACACCAGCACACCGGCGACCACCTGCGCGGCCGGCAGCCCGGCCGCGACCAGCCAGGCGATCGTCCCCATCTCGGCGACACCCGCGCCGCCGGGCGTGATCGGGACCAGCGTCGCCAGCCGCTCGATCGCCGCCGCCGTCAGCACCACCGTCAGCGGCACGTCCAGGCCCGCCGACCGCAGCGCCAGCCACAGCAGCAGCACCTGCGTGGCGACGTAGCCGACGCTGCCCGGCACCAGGCGCGCCCACCGGGACAGGAAGAGCCCCCGGACCCGGCCGACGTGCTCCCGGAGCCGCGCCAGCAGCCGCGCCCCCCGTCCCCCGGTGGCCAGCCCCGGCGGGCGCGGGACGGCGAGGGCCGCCGCCAGGACCACGAGCGCGGCGAGGCAGCCGCCGGTGATCGCCCACAACGACCGAGGCACGTGCGACGACAGCACGAGCAGCGTTGCCACGGCCACGACCGGCAGCACCAGCTTCGCCGCGACGTCCAGGACGTTGGTCAGCACGGCGAACGTCGCGAAGGCTCTGTCCGAGTGACCCCAGCGCCGCACCATCCGCCAGTTCAGCGCGGTGGCCAGCCCGCCACCGAGCGGCACCGTGTTCGCCACGGCGCTGCCGCTGAGGTTCAGCAGCAGGCCCCGACGCAGACCCAGCCCCGGCAAAGCCGCCGCCAGGACCGTGGCATAGATGCCGAGGCCCCCGAGCCAGACAGCGGCAAGTGCGGCCACCTGCCGGCCGGACAGGCCCGCCAGGACCCCCAGCACGTCACCCCAGTGCACACCGGCCACCCCGTGGGCACCGACCCACACCCCGGCGCCGACGAACGCGACCGCGACGAGCGCTCTCCAGACCTGCCGCCGGGTGCGGGCCAGCGCGGACAATGAGAATCCCCTCGGGTGTGCCGGGACGTGCCGCCGGACCAGCGGCGAGATACTACGATAGCAATAGTACTACGCGGGGTCTCGTCACCGGACACCCCCGCCTCGGTCCTTGTCGAGGATGAGAGCCTGGGCCAGCCCGGTCGTCGGACGACCGGACCACCCGGAGGGCGGCACACCGCCGCCCGCAGGGGTGAGGACCGGAAGGGGACCCATGGCCTACTACGTGCTCGAGTACCGCTACGCCGACCCGGTCAAGCGCGCCGCCGCGCGATCGGAGCACCTGGACTACATGCACCGGCTCCACGCCGAGGGCCGCGTGGTGCTGGCCGGTCCCGTCGGGGACGGCGGCGGGGCGCTCGTCGTCTACCGGGCGGACGACGAGGCACAGGCCCGCGCCCTGATCGCCGAGGACCCCTACACGCGCAACGGCGTCACCACGGACCTGGTCCTGCGCGCGTGGTCAGTGGTCATCGGCGGCGCCGGCGACGAGTAGCGCCTGCAACGGCACCGGTCACTCGGGGACGGCGGTCACCACGAGGTTCTGCTGGTAACCGCCGCGGTCGGCTTCGTAGCTGCCGCCACAGGTGATCAGATGGACCCGCACCGGCCCGCTGCGCGCGAACAACCGGTCCGGCAGACGCTGCCGGTCGTACCGGCGCACCTCCGCCACGACGTACGTCGAGCGTCGGCCTCCCGCGTCGGCCACCAGGATCCTGTCGTCCGGACGGACCTCCCGGAGCCGCACGAGCGGGCCGACGCCGTACTCCCACGAGTCGAGGTGACCGGCGAGGACCACCGCGCCGCCCAGCGCACCCGGCCCCGGGCCGAAGCGGTACCAACCGAGGACGGCGGGATCGGTGGGAAGCCGCATCTGGCCGTCGTCGGCGACGCCCACCGGTCGAACTGCCAGGTCCAGGCCGGCCGAGGGAACGACCACCTGCACCGGTCGCCCTCCTCGGCGCAGCGGCCCGGCGACCGCGCCCGCGGTGTCCCGGGCCTCGAGCGCAGCCTCTGCGGGCCGGGCAGTCTGCGCGGGCCCGGCAGTCTTCGCGGTCTGGGTGGGCTGCCCGGTCTGGGCGGGCCGGGTGGCCGGCCACAGCGCCGCGATGCTCACCAGGAGCCCGGTGACCGCCACCGCGCACACAGCGGCGGCCACCGGGCGAGCGCTCACACGCATTGCGCGGTCCGGGTCACCGACGCGGCCGGGCGGTGACGAACCTGCGGCCGGCCACGGCGAGGGCCGCTCCCGAGGCCAGGCCGAGCCCCAGCGCCCAGAACGGGAACGCAGTGGCCGAGGACTCCGCCGCCAGACCGGCTTCGCCGCCAGGGACGCCGCTCGGGGCCGAGTGCATGCCGCCCATGGTCTGGGAGGCGAGCTGCAGCGTGCCGTCGTCCGCGCTGCCCCACGCGTAGGCGATCGTCTGCGTGCCCTCGGCGAGCTTCAGGTCCGCGGGGCCCAGCGCCACCTGGTCGCTGCCGGCGAGCACCACGTCGGCGCTGTAGCCGCCGGTCGGGACGTCCGCCGAGGCCCCGTCCGGGTTGGCGAGCCCCTCGAACAGCACCGAGCCGTCCGCGCGGACGTCCACGGTCGGAGCCGCGGCCACGTGGCGGACCGTGAGCCGAGAGTCGCCCGCGGTCACCGGGGACGTGTCGTTGGCGAAGACGGTGAGCGCGGGGTTGCCGTTCTCCTGCAGGTGCGCGGCCACGGTCGCGTCGAGCCCGGAGGTGACCTTGACGTCCGTGGCCTCGATGGCCGGCTGGTCGGTCCCGGGCTTCTCCCCGTTGGCGAAGACCTGCAGGTCATAGCTTCCTGCCGGCAGCTGCAAGGGGTCGGAGAACTGGCCGGGGCGGAAGTCCGAGATGACCTCCGTGCCGTTGGCGTAGACGTCCACGGTCAGGTCCGGGACGCCGTGAAAGACAGTGACGGTCGCGTCCGGCGCGGCCGAGGCCGGCCCGGCGAAGGCGGTGGTCAGCGCGAGGGCTCCGGCGATGCCGGCGGTCGCAACGATGGGTCGCATGGTGGGTCGCATGGTGGTGTTCCTCTCGTGCCAGTGGTTGCTGGTGCCTGTGCTTCGTGGCCGCCTCGCGGCACGGATGGGAGCCCCGAGCGAGTTCACCCGGCTGCGCTAGACCGCTGCGGTCACGCCTTGAAAGCCGACGCGGATTACCGGAAGTTGGTTTCATACATCTGCCGAGAGGGAGCAGCCCATGACCACCACCCGCGTACCGGTGGCACCCGAGTCGAGCCGGTTGCGTCTCGTCCAGGTCGCGCAGCTGATCGAGATGAAGGCCTGGCCGTCGGTGAGCATCCTGCTCGACACGACGCCGGCGCCGCTCATGGCCGACGCCGACGCACGCCGGCTCGAGACGCTGATCGACGAGGCCGGGCTCCGGCTGCGCACGGCGGGCGTGGTGGCCCCCGAGCGGATCGTCGCGCGGCTCGAGCAGCTCGCCGCCGAGGCAAGCAGCGGCGCCACCGGCCGGGGCCTCGCGCTCTTCGCCAGCCAGGCGGTGGCCCGCCGGGTGCGCCTCCCGGTCAGCGTGGCCCCGCGGGCGGTGGTCGAGCACACCTTCGCGACCCGCGACCTGGTGCGCGCGTTGCACCGCACTCCGCCGTACCTCGCGCTGGTCCTGCACGACACGTGCGCGCACGTGTACGAAGCAACCGCCGACTCCCTCGCCCCGGTGCACGCACACGGCTTCCCCTTCGAGCGCGCGATCACCGAGCTCGAAGCGGTGAGCGCCTCCGAGGACGCCGGCACCCGGTTCCTCGCCGAGGTCGACGCGGCGTTCGGCCGGCTCCGCGCCGAGCGGCCCACCCCGATGGTGCTGGCCGGCGCTCCCGAGCTCACGGCGCGGTTCATCGACCGAGCCGAGTCCCTCTACCGCTTGGCCGGCGTCCTCGCGACGGCCGCGACAACCTCGCCGAGGGACCTGTACGTCGAGACCCGGGCGGCCGTGGAGGCCTATCTGCTCTCTCGCGAGGCCGAGGCGCTGTGGACCCTCGAGCACGCGCTGATCACCTCACCGGACCGGGTGGCCACCGGCATCGATGCCTGCTGGGCGGCCGCCCGTACGGCGGCCCGGGCCATGCTGGTGGTCGAGGAGGGGTTCACCGTCGCCACCGACGACCGGCACGACGCCGTCGACGACCTCATCGAGAACGTGATCGAACGAGGTGGCTGGGTCGCACTGGCCCGCGACGGCCTCCTGGAGCAGCACGGGCACGTCGCCCTGGTCCGCGACCGGCGCGCCGGGGACGAGCGATGACGGCCGCACTGGCGCTCCCGCGTGAACAGCAGCGCAGGCTGCGCCGGTCGAACCTCGTGGCCGCGGGCCTGCACGCGGTGCAGGCGGCGGCGGTTCTGGCGCTCGCCAACGGCTTCGCCCTGCCGGTCACCGCCGCCTACATGACCGGCCCCCCCGGAACACCGCCCGGTGAGCCGGTGACGCTGTTCGAGCTGAGCACCGGCGCCGCGGTCGCCGCCTTCCTGGCGCTCTCGGCGCTGGCCCACCTCCTCGTGGCGACCGCGTGGTGGCGTGGTTACGTGGACGACCTCGCGCGCGGCCGGAACCGCGCCCGCTGGGTGGAGTACTCGCTCTCGTCGTCGTTGATGATCGTGCTCATCGCCCAGCTGGTCGGCATCTTCGACGTGGCGGCACTGCTCGCCCTGTTCGGGGTGAACGCGGCCATGATCCTCTTCGGCTGGCTGCAGGAGCACTACGAGGACCCCGGGAAGGGCGGCTGGCTGCCGTTCCTCTTCGGCTGCCTCGCCGGCGTGGTGCCCTGGCTGGCCGTCGGCATCTACCTCGTCGGCCCGGCCGCCGTCGACCGCGCAGACCCGCCGGGGTTCGTCTACGGGATCTTCGTGTCGCTGTTCGTGTTCTTCAACGTGTTCGCGCTCAACCAGTGGCTGCAGTACCGCGCCAAGGGACGCTGGCGGGACTACCTGTACGGCGAGAGGGTCTACATCCTGCTGAGCCTCACCGCGAAGTCCGCCCTTGCCTGGCAGGTCTTCGCCGGCACGCTCGCGCCGTGAGACACGAACAGCAGTTCCGGTAAGGTACATCCATGCCCAAGCAGGCGGATTGGACCTTTCTGACCAACCATGCGCACGTGCTCGTCTGCCTCGCCCGCGACCCTGACCTGCGCCTGCGGGACCTCGCCGACGCGGTGGGCATCACCGAGCGCGCGGCCCAGCAGATCGTCCGCGAGCTCGACGAAGCCGGCTACCTGGTCAAGGAGAAGGTCGGTCGGCGCAACCACTACACGGTCGTGCGCCGGTCGCGGTTCCGCCACCCCCTCGAGGCGCATGCGTCGGTGGGGGACTTCCTCGACCTCGTCCTCTCCGACGCGCCGGTTCCACGCTGAAGCGGCACCCCCGGCCTCGCGAGACCGGGGGTGCCGTGCCGGGCAGCGGGCTCAGCGTGAGATCTTCACGATGCCGCCGTTCGGCGAGATGCTGCCGACGCTGACGTAGAGCGCCCCGTGCCGGCCGACCGTGATCCCGTTCGGGAAGTTCAGCCCCGAGGCCCCGCGGACCGGCCGGACATGGCCGTCCCGCTCGACCTTCACCACGGAGCCCGTGTTCGCCACGGTGGCATCCGGCACGGTGCCGGTGAACATGCTGACCACGTAGACGTGGCCCCAGCGGTCCGAGGCGCAGCCGGTGTAGTGCGGTCCTCCGGTGTACGGCGCGCTCGGCCCGCTGATCTTCCTGGCCCCGTGCCCACCGACGGCCCAGATGCGGCCGGCGAGGTCGGCGACCACCAGGTGGTGGCCGGAGCGTGCCACGCAGGTCGGGACCGCATCGGACGGGAACATCTGGCTCTTGTCCGGCACCGGGAAGCGGTGCACGACGTGGACGTGGCCGCGGTACGACGCCCAGGTGAGAGTGTTCGATCCGGCGTCGGCGACCCAGGCACCGTGGTGCCCGGCGAGCACGCCGTACGGGTTGGCGTCCTCCTCGGAGCCGTAGGTGGCACCCCCCGGGTTCTCGACGGTGAACTGGTAGTCGTACCCGCCCACATCGGCGAGCTTGCGGTAGCCACCGTGACGGAGCAGCAGCAGCCCGCCGAGCTGCTTCTGGGCGGCGGCGGCGACCTGCGGGCAGTCCGCCGCGGTCACCTTGCTGCAGTCGATCTGCGCCGCGGCCTGCGGGTAGATCCCCATGATTCCCAGCACCGCCCGGCCGCGCACCGTGGACAGCCCGTCGATGCCGATCGCGCCCCCCTCGGGGTCGAGGAACGACGTCAGCCTGGTGACCACCGGGGTGTGCGCACCGGTGGCCCGGTTCACCCTCGACACCTGCCCGGTGAGCCCGACACTGCCCATGTTGCTCGGGAGGTGGACGTCCCCGCCGTGGCCGGCCTCGGCGACCAGCAACGTGCCGTCACGCAGCAGCGCCAGGCCACGCGGACTGTCGAGGCCGGTGGCGATGGTGGTGACGGTGACGTGGTGGTGACCTCCGTGCCGGTGGTCGGAGTGTCGTGGATGTGCGGCCGCGGGCGCCAGGGCCGTGGCCAGGGCGACCGCGCACGCAGCCGCGACGAAAGACAACTTCCTCATGAGTCCCCCTCACGAAAGGAGCCGAAAGAGCGGTCCTCGTGAGTGCTTCCTCGACGTTCCTCCCCGTCGACGGCACAGGTCAACGGTCCAAGCAGGCCACGTCAGGCCCCCCGGTCGGGGCGCCCGCGCCGCCAGGACGCCGACCACTCGGCCTACTTCTCCCCCACCTCGAGCTCCCCGGAGAGCACACGGTCGCATACTCCGTGGAGGGACAGGTGGTGTCGCCGTGCGTAGCCGCGCAGCCGGACGAACGCCTCCTCCGGGTCGATCCGGTCGCGGCCGGCCAGGAAGCCCTTGGCCCGCTCGATGACCAGGCGGGTGTCCAGCGCGGTCTGCAGCTGCGCGGCCCGCTCCTCGGCCTGCTCGCGCGCAGCTCGCTGCACGCTCGGCCGCAGGTGCCACACGACGCCTCGCAGCGCCGGGTCGTCGAGCAGGTTCGTCAACCCCACCTCGCACCACACCCAGCCTTGGCTGCCACGCACCCGCAGCTCGACCGGCGGGTGCGCGCCCGGGGTGCTCAGCACGTGGTCGATCAGGCCGACCAGAGCGGCCCGGTCCTCCTCGTGGAGCAGCGGCCCCACCGGCGCTCCGACGACATCGACCTGTCGCCACCCCAGCAGGTGCTCGACGGCGGGGCTGGCGTAGCGGACCACCGCGTCCGGTCCGAGCACCAGCGCCGCGTCCGACGAACGCTCCAGCAGCGGACGCAACGCGAAGCTGATGCTCATCGACGCGCCCACCACGGCCAGCAGGTTCCCCTCCTCGTCGTACACGCCGGTGTCCACCACCGCGACCGGCACGAGACCGCCGTCCTTCCGGCTGGCGACGAACCACCCGGCCCACGCCCGGCCGGCGTGCAGAGCCTGCCGGGTCTCCTCGCGCAGCTCGGCCGGCAGGGCCGGGACGAAGAACTCGCCGACGTCGCGGCCGACCACCTCCTCCGCGCGCCACCCGTAGAGCCGCTCGGCTGCGGCGTTCCAGTAGCCCACGACGCCGGTGGCGTCGGTGGCGATCACCGCGTGCCCCACCGCCGCGAGCAACGTCTCGGCGTCGAAGCACCCCGGTTCCCGCATCGCCCGTCTCCCCCGTTGGCGGCCCCTGTCTGCAGCAACCGTCGGGCACCCATGCTAACCACCGGCGACGTCCGTCCTGCGGTTTCCCGCGCTGCGTTTCCGCGCGCACCTCACGCCGGATGCCCGAGGCGCGGACCGCGGCGCCGAACCACCACGACGGCTGCCACGCCGGCCGCGGTGATCGCGATACCGCCGGCCACGCCGGTGGCCACCTGCTCGAACTGCCAGGACGAGGCATGCTGTGCGTGCTGGTGGGTGATCGGCCCCGGCGTGCCGGCGCTCGGGTCGTGCACCAGCACGGCACCTGCGGGCGCGGCGAGCGCGAGGGCGGTGAACCCGGCGGCGAGAGTCGTGGTGAGGGGCGGCGTGCCCGAGTCTGGTCATCGGATCCTCCTGGGGTTCGGGGGGCGGTCTGTGCCCCTGGGCCGACTCTCCGCGCGCAGGAGCTGGCTCGGCATCGGGAGTGCCCCCTCAGATCGGCGCAGCAACCCCTCACAGCGGCGGGCAGGAGATGGCTCGGCCGACCTAGAGACCTTGCCGCGATTTCGCGGGAATCTCGTTTCGTGGGCGTTCTCGTGGAGAGGGCCACCGACCGGATCGCCGGGCGAGCGGTGGAACGGGGGCAGCTCGTCGAGGTAGTCCGAGCGACGGCGCAAGGACGGCCGTGCACGGTGCTGGTGCACGGGGAAGCGGGTGTGGGGAAGACCACGTTGGCGCGTGCGGCGGGCGAGAGCGCGGCCTCGGACGGTGCGGTCGTGCTCTGGGGTCGATGCCTGCGGTTCGCGGCCACCTTCGCGCCGTACCTACCGCTGGTCGGCGCCCTCGAGGGATGGCTCTCCACGACGGACCGGGCGCTGTCCGACCAGGTTCTCGGCGCGCTCCCGGGCTTGGACCCCTGTCTCCCGACGCGCGGCGGCTCCGCGGCCCCGGGCGGGGATGCTCTGGCGGCCTTCGACGTCGCCCTGGCGAGACTCAGCCGGCACCGTCCGGTCCTGCTGGTCGTCGACGACGTGCCGTGGGCGGACGCCGGCACCTTGGACGTGCTGGCGTACCTGGCGGTCGGGATGCGCGCCGAGCGGCTTGCCGTCATCGCCACACTGCGCGATGAAGAGATCCCCGAAGGACATCGGCTGCATCTATGGCTGTCGGACCTTCGCCGACTGCTCACCGTCATCGACCTGCCGCTGGACCGGCTGTCGGCTGAGGCGACCGCCGAGCTCGTCGCCGACCGGATCGGACGGACGCCGGCTCCCGAGCTCGTGGACGAGGTCTTCGCCCGGTCGCAGGGCAACCCGCTGATGGCCGAGCTCCTGGTCCGTGATCTGGCCCCGGGAAGCCACGTCCCTCGGCACGCCACTGCCCGCGGTGCTGCGGGGAGCGATCACTGCGCAGTGGCATGGCCTCTCGGCCCCCGCGCGAACCGTCACCCGGCTGCTCGCGGTCGCCGGCCGCCCGGTGCCGCCGCAGATACTCGAGTCGGTCGGCATCGCCGATCTGGGAACGGCGCGTGCCGTGGACGCCGCGGTGCACGAGGCCACTGCGCGCGGGGGGCTGGCGGCGCCGGAACGCGGAAAGATCTGGTTTCGCCATCCACTGCTGGCCGAGGTGCTTCTCGCCGACGTACTGCCCGACGAGCTCGTGGGACTCCACGAGCGTTACGTGGACACGCTGAGCCGCGGCGCTCCGGACGACCTTCGTACCGTCGCAGACCTTGCCGTCCACCTCGACGGCGCCGGCCGCACTGGCGAAGCGCTGGAGCAGTACCGGAAGGCGGCCGCCCGCGCGGCGGCAGCAGACGCGTTCTCCCAGCAGGCCGAGCTCGTGCGCCGGGCCGCGCGGATCGCCGACTCCGTGGACCTGTGGCTGGATGCGGCCTGGGCCTGCTTCCGGGCCGGGGAGTTCTCGACCGGAACCACGTGCGCGGAGCGAGCCCGCGGCCTGGCCGAACGCGCGCACGCCTCCGCCGACGCCCTGCGCGCGCTCCTGGTCTGGCTGGAGCTCGAGCGCGCGAACGGCCGACCGCGGACGACCCAGCAGTCGGAGCCTGACCCGGCTGGTCGATCCCGATGAAGCCGAGCGGGACGCGGAGGAGGCCTACCGCCTGGCGCTCTCCTGCGCGGAGCCTGAACAGGTCGGTGCCGCCGCGATCGCGCGGATGAACGTGGCGCAGGAGCGAGGCGACGTGGCCGCCGCCGCGGACGTCGGTGTCGACGCGTGCGAGTTCCTCATGCGCCACAACGTGGCGGGCATGATGCAGGCGCTCGGCGCGATGGCGGCTGGCAACCTCGTCCCCCTGGGCAGGTTCGCGGAGGCCTGGGAGCTGCTCCGGCGCACCCTGTCCGTCCGGCCGACCGGCTCACCAGCCCTGCTCGCGCACCTGTACGCCCTCCAGATCTCCCTGCGCCAAGGAGACCTCGACGAGGCAGCACGCCACCATCAGCGGCTTCAGGAGCTCTGTCCCGACCCCGCCGGGTTGGTCGGCTGGGAGTTCCCCCTGGTCCTGGCAGAGTACGAGAACGCCACCGGCTCGCTGTGGGCCGCGGTCGGCATCCTCGAGCGGTCCCTGCAGGAGTACGGCGACGCCGATCCCAAGTTCTCCGCGCAGATGGCGATGCAGGGCGCGCGCACGTCCGCGGACCTCGCCGTGGCCGCTCGCGACCACCATGACGCGGGGGCCGAGGCGGCGGCGCGTGCCGCACTGCACCGATTCCACGGCGCTCACGCCGCAGTTGCCGGCGCACTCGGCGAGTACCGTCCCGATCCGCGACTCGACGCGCACCTGACCGTGCTTGATGCCGAGTCCGAACGCTGCCTCGGTGGATCCCGCCAGCAGCCACTGTGGGAGGTGGCGGTGACCGCCCTCGACCGCGCCGGCTGCGCCTACGACGCCGTACAGGCCCGTGTCCGGCTGGCTGAGTGTCTGCTGCAACGGGGAGAGCGCCGGGGGGCGGCGCGTGTGCTGCGCGAGGCCCACCGTGCCGCCGCAGCGATGGGAGCAGCACCGGCGCAGCGGGCCATCGCCGGCCTCGCCACCGCGGCACGCATCTCCCTCGCCGAACCGGAGCCGCCGTCAGCGCCCTCGGCTCTCCTCACCCCGCGCGAGCAAGAGGTGCTGACGCACCTCGTGGCCGGACGGACCTACGCCGAGATCGCCACCATCCTGTTCATCAGCGAGAAGACGGTCTCCGTGCACGTGTCCCACCTGCTGCACAAGACCGGCACCACGAACCGGGTAGCGGCCGCGACCTGGGCGCGCCGCAACGGGCTGGCAGGCACCCGCTGAGCGGAGTGCGGAGGACCGCCGCCACGGCTTAGGTCGGAGCCCTTGCGCCGCGCGGCCGGCTCGTGGTGGTCGGCGTGCCCGAGCAGCCATTCGAGGTCGCCGCCTACGCGAAGCGGATGGCCGGCCAGGCGCGGTTCCGGATGGTGCTCACGCCCTGAGCGCCAGCGTGTGGCCCGTCGGGAGACCGCACCGGCGCCCGAGTTTGCATCGCGAGGCGCGCCGGGCGGCTCCCCGAGACTACCGTTCGGTCATGACAACCCTCGTGCTGCGCGTCCGGCTCCTTGGCGGCGACCACACCGACCTGACGTACGAGGACCCCGAGCACGACGAGGCCGAGGTCGTCGACCAGGTCGTGGAGACCCTGAGGGGGGACTCCGGCGTGCTGCTCTGCCGGCACGGCGATCGGCTGGTTGCGCTGTACGCACGCGGCGTGGCGAGCGTCGAGTTCTCCCCGCGAGGAGCGATCGTCTAGCCGTGCTCGACGCGACAACCGGTGGTGGGCGGCTCGCGGTCTGTGGTGTAGTGGAGGTGTCGTGCATCCGGACCCCGTGCCCGACAGCTGTGACGCACGCGCGGCGATGCAGCGGTTCGCGTCGGTCTGGGTCAAGAAGCGGCTCATCCGGCGCGAACCGACGGCGCAGGCCCCCGCCAGACCAAGGCTCGGCGGAGGAGTGAACCGTTACGCCGACGGGTACCGTGTAGGCAGTACCGCTGACATCGTCTGGACCCCGCCCTGTCGTGGTTGCTACGACCGACGTCCTCGATGTCTGGAGTGCCCGATGGAACCGCGCTGTGCGTGGAAGCACGCACTCGTCCTCCCGTCCGAGTCCGAGACCCCGTCTGTGGCTCGCGACTTCGTGACCGGACACCTGCAACGCCACGATCTCCGTCCCCTCGTCGACGACGTGCGACTGGTGACCAGTGAGCTGGTGACCAACGCGGTGACGCATGCACGCACCCCGGTGACGGTGACCGTGGAGCAAGACGCTGCAGTGGTGACCATCACCGTCCAGGACGGCTCGTCGCTGGGTCCCCGGGTGCCGCCGGAGGACCTGTGGGCGGCAAGTGGCCGCGGCCTCATGCTCGTTGCGGCGCTGAGCCTCGACTGGGGGGTGCTGAGCGGCTCGGGGGGCTCCAAGTCGGTGTGGGCGTCGTTCGCCAGTGACGACCCCGTCTCGGCGTCCACGTGAGCACCGCGCGCCGAGGTCCTCGTACGCGCGGGAGATCCCGCTCCGGAGTAGGGTGGCGGTGCGGGTGCTGCGATCATGCTGCCCAGCAGGCAGCGATGACAGGTGTGGGCCATGAGGGAACTAAGCGAGGCCCGGAACGACCGTGGCGAACGTATCGAGGAGCTCCTGATGGCGTGCATCGCGGCGATCGACGTGGACGGGGCCGGGCTCTCGCTGGTCTCCCCTGCCGCGCTGCGTGAACCGATCTTCGGCTCCGACGACACCGCGGTCGCGGTGGAGCGGTTGCAGTTCACCCTCGGCGAGGGGCCGTGCGTGGACGCGTCCTCCGCGGGCGCGCCGGTCCTCATCCCCGACCTGGAAGACAGCGGGGCGGCGGCACGGTGGCCGACCTTCCTCGCCGAGGTTCTCGAAGCGGGCGTGCGGGCCGTGTTCGCCTTTCCGGTCCGGATCGGAGCCATCGAGCTCGGCGCGGTGGACATGTATCGCCGGCGGCCGGGTGCCCTGGCTCCGGGGGACCTCGCCACTGCCCTCTCCGCGGTGGACGCCGTGGCACTTGCGCTTCTGGACACCGACGGGATCGGAGACGTCGACGGCTTGAGCCACTTCGTCGTACACCGCGCCGCGGGCATGGTGATGGCCCAGCTCGACTGTGGCATCGAGGAGGCGCTCATGCGGCTGCGCGCCAGGGCCTTCGCCGACGCGGTGCCGATCCAGGAGCTGGCTGCCGACGTCGTGCGCCGCACGAGGCGATTTCAGGAGGACGAACGATGAATGAGAAGCCTGCTTCACGGCATGGGGCGGCGGGACAGAACCGCGAGAACCTGATCTCTCAGGCGTTCGTCACACTCGCTGACACCCTTGTCGACGACTACGACATCGTCGACATGCTGGACCGCCTGGTGCGCACCTGCGTTCAGCTCCTCCAGGTCTCCCAAGCGGGGTTGATGCTGGTCGACCAGCGTGGAGGACTCCATCTGATGGCCTCCTCGAGTGAGGAGACGCGGCTGGTGGAGCTCTTCCAGCTCCAGAGCACGGAGGGCGGTCCGTGCGTCGAAGCCTCGAGGACGGGCAAGCCCGTGAGCGTGGACGACTTGTCGACGGCGAACCGCTGGCCCCGCTTCGCCGAGACCGCGCTGAGCGTGGGGTTCCACAGCGTCCACGCCGTCCCGATGCGTCTGCGCGAGGAGACGATCGGCGCACTCAACCTGTTCCGCGCGCCCGGCCCCGCGCTCACGCAGGAGGATCAGCGCCTTGCGCGCGCGCTGACCGATGTGGCGACCATCGGGATCCTCCAGCAGCGGATGATCCACCGCTCCTCGCTGTTGGCCGAGCAGCTGCAGTCCGCGCTCAACTCCCGAGTGGTGATCGAGCAGGCCAAGGGCTTGATCGCCGAGTCCGCCGGCCTCGACATGGACGCAGCGTTCGGCCTCCTGCGTGCGTTCTGCCGCGACCGCAACCTGAAGCTCGGCCAGGTGGCCGAGGCGCTGGTTCGCCGGACCCTGACGGTCGAGGACCTCGCGGTCGCGGGCCGCACGTCCGGGCCTGCGTGATGGAGCAGGGTTCGCCCTCGGAGCCCACCCCGGCGTGGGCTTTGCAGCAAGCCGCCGACGAGCTGTACGACGTCGAGGACCCGGCGGCGATCGCGCGCCGGGCACGCGAGCTCGCGCGCCAGGCGCACGAGCTCGAGGCCGAACGTCACGACGAGTACGACGACCCGGACGAAGGCGGGGAAGCCTGAGGCGACTTCGCGGCGCGGCATCCGGCTTCGTCGATCGCGCTAACGCCGCCGCTTCGTTCCCGTGGACGTGTTGGCTTCCGCCTGGGCCGCGGCCACCGTGGCGTGCACCCCCGCGTTGGTGGGGCCGGCGTCGCCGGGGTCGATGAACTCGAGCCGCCACCCGGTGACGGTGCGGGTGATCCGCCACCGCCTGCCGGACGTGTCGGAACCTACGTAGAGGCCACCGTTCTGGCGGAAGTCGATACTCACGTGCAGCCCTCGGACGTCACCAGACGTCTGCTTCCCGCCGGCGATGAGAGCGTGTCCAGATGGACCACTCAACGGTCCGACAAGGCGAGCCTACCCGAGAAAGCTTCCGCCGTCGTCGGTCCAGTGGTCGTAGCCCTCGCCGTGCTCCTCCTCACCGGCGAACGCACGGAGAACGTCCGTCGCTGACGAGTGGTTCGACGGGTCGGCTGCGCGCGCCATCGCCTGCCGCCCCCTGGGCTGGTCGGGCGGCACCACGAGCAGCCTCAGCCGGGTCCCTGCCGACATGGACAACTCGATCACGTGGGTGTCGTCTTTCGGGAAGGATCCGGTCTTGAGCGTCCCGCGTGCCACGCGCACGCTGCGCGGCTTCGTGTCCCAGTCCGGCCTGGAGTAGAGCGCGCGGGCGACCCGTCCGGCGGCTGCCGGGAACTGATCGACGAGGTCGGCGAGCTCGACGTCGATGTCGCGCGAGTGCGGCCACCAGCCCCCGTCGAGGGCCGCCCGGCGGCCTGGCGAAGCGGACAGCAGCAGCCGCAGCGGTCGCCGAGGCTGGAAGGCGCCCGAAGGGGCGGGAACCGGGGAGATGTCGTGGGACGTCATGGCGACGTGCCTTTCCTCCGACGATGGGAACCGCCCCGACGGGGAAGCTCACCTGTCCGGCACTGTGGACACTACTCCACCGTGGACGCCGGCCACGTCGCGGAACGCGGGGCTCACGCGTACTGGCCGCCGGCCTCGTCTCGCGGGGGCCCGGAGTCGGAGTCAACGATGACCGCCGCCGCCACGGCGGCCCATGCCACCATCAGCGTCACGGTGGCGCCGGTTTGCGGATCCACGACCGACAGCTGGCCGCTCTGGTCCCGTCCGACGCGAGCGATCTCCGAGAGCACCCTGTCCTCGTCGCCGCTCGGGACCTGCCACCGCTGCGTCCAACCGCTCCCGTACAGCATCAGGTACGCCACCGCGTCCACCTCCCCCTCGCTCGCTCCTGCGAGCCGTCTCGCCAGGCTACTCTTCCCAGGCTGACGACGTCCGTGGCCGTGACCGTGCTGCACCGCGTACAGTGTCTGGACCGGCTGCTCAGGACCTCGGCGGCGCCGCTCCGAGCGTTTGGGTCGCACCTTGTCCGTCATCGACACCCCCCGTCCCCCGGCTGCCCCCGGGGGGTACGCCGAACTCGCCGCAGAGATCCGGCGCCTCGGCCTGCTCCGCCCCCGGCCTGGGTTCTACGCCGCGCTGCTGGCCGTCGAGCTGCTCGCCTTGGCCGCGACCGTGACCGGCCTGCTGCTGCTCCACGACTCCTGGTGGGCCATGCTCCTCGCCCCGGTACTCGCCGTGGTGTCGACACAGCTCGCCTTCTTCGGCCACGACGCCGGGCACCACCAGATCACCCGACGCCGCGACGCCAGCCAGGCGCTGGGCCTGGTGAGCGGCAACCTGCTCAACGGCCTGAGCTATACCTGGTGGGTCGGCAAGCACAACGCCCACCACGCCCACCCCAACGACCTGACCTCCGACCCCGACGTGCGCGCCGGCGCCCTGGTGTTCGACGCAGGGCAGGCCCGACACGAGAAGGCTTCGCCCGCTGGATGACCCGGCACCAGGCGTGGCTGTTCTTCCCGCTGCTCACGCTCGAGGCGATGAACTTGCACGTGTCCAGCGTGCGTGCACTGCTGCGTCCCGGGGCACGCCACCGGTGGCTGGAGTCGGCGCTTCTCGGCGTGCATGCCGCGGCCTACCTGGCGCTCCTCCTCACGACGCTGACCTGGCAACAGGCGGTCCTGTTCGCCGCGGTGCACCAGGCCGTGTTCGGCGTGCTTCTCGGGTGCTCGTTCGCACCCGGGCACAAGGGGATGCCCATCCTCGGACCCGAACAGGCCGCCGACCCGCTTCTTCGTCAGGTGCTCACCTCCCGCAACGTCCGAGGCGGGCTCTTCATCGACTTCGCGCTCGGCGGTCTGAACTACCAGATCGAGCACCACCTGTTCCCGAGCATGCCGAGGCCGAACCTGAGGCATGCGCAGGTCGTCGTCCGCCGATTCTGCGAGGCCCGGTCCGTCAGCTACGAGGAGACCACCGCCGGCGCGTCGTACGCGAGAGCGCTCCGCCACCTGCACGCCGTCGGCGCCCACCTGCGCAGCACACGCCGACGCCCCTGAGGACCGGCCATCCTGCAGTGTCGTGGGTGCTCGCGGTGCGAGAGGCGCCTCATCACGGGACGTTGGGCACTGTGCCCGATCCTCTCCCGGCGCCCATGGTGATCAGCAAGCGGCGACGGAGGTGAAGCGATGTCGAGCTTGGTGGAGCTGAACACGCAGGAGTGCTGGGACCTGCTCGCCCGCCACGACGTGGCCCGGGTGGCGCTGTGCGCGCCGACGGGTCCCCAGATCCTGCCGGTCAACTACACCGTGCACGGCGAGAGCCTGTTCTTCCGCACCACGCCGTACAGCGCGCTGGGCACCTACGGGCGCGAAGCCAACCTCGCGGTGGAGATCGACTCCCTGGACTCCGAAGCCCGCGAGGGTTGGAGTGTGGTCGCGGTGGGACGCGGCGAGATGGTCAGCGAGGCCGAGGAGCTGCGCGAGGTCCGCGCCGGGTGGGACCCGACACCCTGGGCGGGCGGCCAGCGGTACCTGTACGTCCGGGTACGGGTACGGGAGGTCACCGGGCGTCGACTGGCGCAGCCGCGAGCCCGACCCGCCCCGGTCTGACCGGCGTCGCCAGGAGAAGGGGGCGAGGAGAAGGCCGGCGAACCTCAGCGACGCACCCGGAACCACACCGTCTTGCCGCCTGGGCAGGCGGCGGGGGCACTGCCCCACCCGGAGGCCAGCGCGGTGGGTGACGATCTCGGGGACCAGGAGCTGGGCGGTATCGGCGGTGCCTGTTCCCACTACCCGTCGCCGCAGAAGCCACATGCACCTTCGCGTCGCCCACTCCGCGCGGCCGACCGGCCGCTCAGGCGCGGGTGCCGGCTTGGTGCGGGACGTCGGAATGCACGGGCGGGGTGTAGACACGCCCCGCGTGCTCCGCGAGCCGCATCGCCTCGAGGCCCTCCTCAACGGTGAGCAGCCTGGTGGTCTGGAAGGAGCGCAGCGACCCGCCGGCCGCAGCGGCCAAGGCCACCGCCGCTGCGGAGTCGTCGCTGGGCATGTCGGTGATGAGAACGATGTCGTAGTCGCCGAAGCTGTAGAAGAAGGAGTCGAGGCGACCGCCGCAGGCCTCGACCAGGGGCCGGACGCGGTCGATCGCGTTGGACTGCGCCGTGACCTGGGTGGCCCACGAGTCCGCGGTGTACGAGGCCTGGAACAGATAGCGAGGCATGGTCGGGCTCCTTGGGAGGTGAGGGCGCTGATGTATTTCACGATGCGCGCGCCGTCCGGGCCGGGCAAGACCGCAGGCGGGTGGTCCCGGCCGGGCGGGCATGGCCGATCCGGGTCACGAGCCGCACACCCGTCCGCCACCTGCCCTCGCGCCCGACAGCGTGGAGGAAGTTCCGTTCGCGAGGACGCTCACGCCCGGGGATACTGCACGCAACGTCTACCCGGGAGCAGCAGATGGCGAAGAAGCGCTGGCAGGACCTCAGCCCACGAACACGGCAGGTCATCGCGGTCGCAGCCACTGTCGACGCAGCGCTCAAGGTGGCAGCGCTCCTCGACCTGAAGCGACGACCCGCCGCGCAGGTCCGCGGCTCCAAGAGGGCGTGGACCGCCCTGGTCCTCCTGGTCAACTCCGGCGGCGTCGTGCCCGTCACCTACTTCCTCCGGGGCCGGCGCCGGCGAAGCTGAACGATCCGCCGGCTCGGTCCGCGACACCGCGCTCGCCCTGCTCACTGCTCTCGACGAGCACGACCTCGAGGCCATGGAGGGCCGCTGGCACCCGGACCTCGAGGAGGGCTTCGTGGTGGTCGGCAGGGCCTGCACGCGACCGGCCGCGCGGCCGGTCCCCGAACCCGGCAGAACACGGCTATCGGCGCAGCACCAGCCGCTGCCGGGTGGTCCCGGTGAGACAGACGGCGAGCCCGAGCACGCCCACGTCGCGCAGAACCAGGTCGGAGAACCCGTTGCTGATCGCCAACGAGATCACGATCTCGACGACCAGGGCGACCGCGACGGCCGCGGCGGCTCGCACGGCAATCCCGGCGATCATGGCGACGGCCAGCATGAGCAGGAGCCAACCGTGGGCCAGGACCAGGAGCACGGCCAGCGAGGACCCGGACACCACGGGGACATATCCGGTCCACAACGACGGCTGGACGAGCTCGTGATAGCCGAACCACGCCAGCACCAGCCCAAGCAGGGCGCGTCCCACGGTGGGAGCCCATTCCGAGGCCAGCCGACCGGCCCGGGCCGGGAGCGTCGACGGCGCCGTGATGCGTGCCGGGTGGGCGGTACGGCGTACGGCGGACCCGCCTCCGGGGGCGGTCACTGCAGGATCCTGCCGTGCACATCGGTGACCACCACGCCGTCATCTCCCAGGTTGTAGTCGGACCTGCCGGCCTCGTCCCCCATGGACGCCTCGACGACGTACACGCGCGCACCCCCTGCATAGGTATGGGCCGCGGCTTGCGGCTGTGAGGCCACACCGGCTCTGACCGAGATGCCGCCACCCGTCCGGCGGACCGCGATCGACAGCCCGGTCATCGCGGTCCTCGCAGCCGCACTCGGGGGTCCCGGCCAGACCAGGAAGGCGTACGGCGCGAAGCTCTGCGAGCGCAACGTCGGACCCACGCGAGTGGCACTGCCTGGTGCTCGACTGTGTCCGGTCGGGGACGCCGCCGGCGACCGGGCGGCCCCGGAAGAGTTGGCCGAACCACCTCGGTTGCCCGGACCGAGGGACGCCGCGGAGGTGGAGCCGCCCAGTGCACCCGGCGAGATGCCCGACTGGCGGTCCAGGTAGCCGTGCACCGCCAGGGCGAATCCGGCGACCGCGGTGACAGCGAGCAGGGCGATGCCGCCTGCGCCCACTGAGCCAGCAGATGTCCGCATGCCTCACAACCTCACCCAGCCGTCGACACGGCAGTGACCCGCAGCCTAGTGAGCCGCCCGCGATGGTTGCTGAAGGGAACCAATGAATGCGCACAGGATCTGGTGGAGCACCCCGCCTTCCACGCCACACTGGGCCTCAGGCGAGCTGCTCGAAGGACGCCGTGAAGTGCCTCAATGCCTTCGGCTCGTGGACGATCCGGTAGCCCGGCAGCTCCTCCGCGTGCGCGGCCACGCGCTCACAGACCTCGATCACGTAATCGAGATGGCTCTGGGTGTAGGTGCGCCGCGGGATCGCCAGCCGGACCAGGTCCATCGACGCCGGCACCTCGCGGCCGTCCGGCTGCCTGCCGAACATCACCGTGCCGATCTCGCAGGACCGGATACCACCCATCTCGTAGAGCGCCACCGCGACGGACTGGCCCGGGTACTCCAACGGGTCGAGGTGCGCGGCCAGCGCCCGTGCGTCGAGGTAGACGGCGTGCCCGCCGAACGGGCTGAGGACCGGGATGTCCCGCTTCTGCAGTGCCTCCCCCAGATACGCCGTCGACCGGATCCGGTACCTCAGGTAGTCGTGCTGGACGGCCTCCTTCAGTCCCTGTGCCAACGCCTCGAGGTCCCGGCCCGCGAGACCGCCGTACGTCGGAAAGCCCTCGGTGAGGATCAGCGTGTTGCGGCACTCCGCGGCCAGGTCGTCGTCGTTCATGGCCAGCCAGCCACCGATGTTGCCCATCGGGTCCTTCTTGGCGCTCATCGTCATGCCGTCCGCCAGGGCGGCCATGTCCCGCACGATGTCGGCGACCTCGCGGTCGCCCTGGCCCTCCTCACGCTCCCGGATGAACCAGGCGTTCTCCGCGAAGCGGCACGCGTCGAGGAACAACCGCTTTCCGTAGCGGTCACACAGCGCGCGCACGCCGGCCAGGTTGGCCAGCGACACGGGCTGCCCGCCACCGCTGTTGTTCGTGACCGTGACGAAGACGCAGGGCACGTCGTCGCCGCGGCACGCCAGCAGCTCCTCGAGCGCCGCCAGGTCCATGTTGCCCTTGAAGGGGTGCTGGGACGAGGGGTCCCGGCCCTCGGCGATGACGAGGTCGGCGGCCAGCGCACCGGTTGCCTCGACGTTCGCCCGCGTGGTGTCGAAGTGGGTGTTGTTCGGCACGACCTTCCCCGGCCCGCCGATCACCGAGAACAGGATCTTCTCCGCCGCCCGCCCCTGGTGCACCGGGATGATGTGCGCGAACGGGAACAGCTCGCGCACCGCGTCGGCGAACACGTAGTACGACGGTGACCCGGCGTAGGACTCGTCACCGCGCTGGATCGCCGCCCACTGGTCCCTGCTCATGGCGCCGGTGCCCGAGTCGGTCAACAGGTCGACGAGGACGTGCTCGGCGCGCACCTGGAAGAGGTTGTACGCGGCCTCCCGGAGGTGCTCGCGACGCTCGGCGCGCGTGCTCATCCTCAGTGGCTCGACCGAGTGGATACGAAACGGCTCGATGATCGTGTGGAAGGCAGGCTCGTCCATGCCCCCAGCGTCGCGCCGACCGGCGTGGTCGGGAATGGTCGACGCGAACCGATTCAGGGCTCACTTGTTTCGTTCATACTGCATTTCGGGGGCAGAAGTTACGAACAAAAGGTGCGTGCATGGACCGGGTTGACTGGCACATCCTGGAGGAGCTGCAGGCCGACGCGCGGCTCTCCTTCAACGAGCTCTCGCGACGCGTCAAGCTCTCCGCGCCGGCCGTTGCCGAACGCGTCCGGAGGCTCGAGACAGCCGGCGTCATCAGCGGCTACCACGCGCGCGTGGACCCCGCGCACGTCGGCAGACCGGTCCGGGCCGTCGTCGTGATGGACTGCTACGGCCCCACCTGCGTGCTGCGCGACCCCGAGGTCGCCACCTGGTCGGAGATCCGCCAGTTCTACCGGGTCACCGGTCAGGGGTGCTCGGTGCTCGTCGTGGCCGTCCCCTCGATCCAGCACCTCGAGGAGCTCATCGACCGGCTGGCCCGGTACGGACGACCGAGCAGCAGCATGGTGCTCGCGGACCTGCTGCCCTGGACCCCGGTGACCCCGGCCGAGACCACCTGACCGCTCCGCCTTCGACCGCTCCACGCGAACACCCGCCGGTATGATGGTGAGATGTTGTGGGCGTTGCTCGTCTTGTTCGTCGTCCTGTTCATCGCGTTGCCGCTGATCGGCATCGCGGCGTGGGCGTTGATCAGCGCGGCCATCACGGGGCTGCTCATCGGCGCGCTGGCCAGGCTGCTGGTTCCGGGCACCCGGGGCCTGGGCATCGTTCCGACAGTCCTGCTGGGGCTGGTCGGTTCGATCGTCGGGGGCTTCCTCGGCAACCAGGTACTCGGCGTCGGCGGACTCCTCACCGTGCTGCTCGAGATAGGTGTCGCGGCGGTCGCCGTGGCGTTGTTCGCCGGCCACCGTCGCCAGGTGGCAGGGGGGCACGACCCGTACGCCCTCGGCCGGCGGTAGCTCGCAGGCGCCCGCGCACGACGCGCGGAAAGGTCAGTTGCGCGGCCCGCCGGCGACGTACAGGACCTGACCCGAGACGAACCCGGCGCGCGGGGAGCAGAAGAAGGCGACCGCCTCCGCGACGTCCTCGGGCTGCCCGGCACGGTTGACCGGGAGGTTCTTCACCCGGTCGGCGCTGAACTCCTCGAAGCTCTGCCCGACCCGCTAACTTGCCGAGCTCGAACGCGACGGTCTTGGTGAAACCCTGCAGCCCCGCCTTGGCCGCGGCGTAGTTCGCCTGGCCGCGGTTGCCCAGCGCGGAGGTCGAGGACAGGTTGACGATGCGACCGTACGACGCCGCGGTCATGTGCTTCTGCACCGCGCGGGTCATCAGGAACGTGCCGCGCAGGTGCACGGCCATCACGGTGTCCCAGTCGCCGGCGGCCATCTTGAACAGCAGGTTGTCGCGCAGGACACCGGCGTTGTTGACCAGCACCGTGGGCGCGCCGAGGGTGCTCACGACCTCCTCGACGTCGAGGCAGGCCACCGCCATCCCGTCCTCGGCCAGTCGTGCGGCGATCGCCGCGCCGATGCCGCGGCCGGCCCCGGTAACGATCGCCACCCGCTGCTCGGCCGCACTGGTGCCCGTCATGTCGTCCTCTCTGCCGGGCTCTGCGGAGCTCCGGTCATGCCTGTCAGACGCGGGCTTCGAGCGCTGCCCGTCCGGCGTCGGTGATCACCCGGTCCTGCTTCTCGGTGACCAGCAACGGGGGGTCGGCGTTGTAGAGCCGGGCCAGCGCCGCCCGCTCCAGGCCGACCTCGCGGGCGAGCTGGTGCACCTCGAGCTTGTTCATGCGCCCACCCGCCTGCTCGGCGATCCGGCGCAGCAGCGCGGTCGCCGGGTCACCGTCCGGTCGCGCCCCGGACTCGACCGGACGCGGCTCCAGCAGCGCCTCGAGCTGGGTCACGATGCCGCGCAGCGCGGCGCGCAGCACGGCGACGTCGGAGCTCACGTCGGCGGCGCCGCCGGAGCCCTGCCAGGTGCGCTTGGGGTGTCGGCGAAGGTACTCCTGCTCCAGCTCGAGCATGCGAGCCGTGTGCGTGGCGAACTGGGCGGCCGTGCCGTGCAGGAACACCCAGTTGCGGGTCTCGTGGGCCTGTTTACCCTGCTGCTCGAGCTCTTCGTCACTGAGCTCGCGGGCAGGGCGGCCGTAGGTCTCGGCAGTGGTCATCACTGTGCTCCCTGTGCTGGGGGTCCGGGGACGTCGGGGTCGAGGCCGGCGTAGACCGACAGCGCGTTGCCGCCGAGCACGGCGGTCACGGTGGCGTCGTCGATGCCGAGGCCGGCCACCGCGCGGGCGTTCTGCGCGGTGCCGGGCACGCCCGGCCAGTCGGTGGCGAAGATGAACCGCTTGGCCAGCCGGGCGAGGTCGTAACGGGCGTAGTACTGCGGCAACCGCTTGGGCGGCAGGCCGGAGAGCTCGATCCAGACCGTCGGGAAGGTGAGCGCCATGAACGCCGCCGCGTCGTACCACCAGCCGCGGCCACCGTGCGCGAGCACGACGTCGAGCGTCGGGAAGTCCCGGACGACCGGCAGCAGCAGCTCGGGGTCGGCGAGCTCGTTCATCGATCCGGGAAAGGTGCTGGTGCCGCAGTGGACGATCAGCGGCACGTTTCGCTCGGCAAGCACCTGGTAGGCCGGGTAGAGCATCCGGTCGTCGCAGCGGAACCCGCCGTGCACCGGGTGCAGCTTCAGCGCCGCGGCGCCGAGGTCGAGCTGCCGGTTGAGCTCCTCGGCGATCGGGAAGTGCAGGTGCGGGTTCACGTTGGCGACAGGGCGGAACCGGTGCGGGTTCCGCTCCACCATCGGCAGCAGGTCGTCGAAGCGCTGCATCCCGGTGGCCTTGGGGCTGTACTCGCAGAACAGCAGCGCGGTGTCCACGCCCTGCTCCTCGAACAGCGCGTCGAGGCGTGCCGGGCGCGGGCGACCGTCGGCGTCCCAGACGTCCTCCAGGATCCCCTCCGGCCCGAAGTCGCGAGCCCACTGCACCCAGGCCGGCCGCAGCGACCCGAGGACCGGCACGTGCACGTGCGCGTCGACCAGGACGTTTCCGTCAAGCATCGCGCTACCGCCCGGCGACCATCGGGGTGTCCACCCCGATCGGGCCGGTCTTGTGCGAGCCGCCCGGAGCACCCAGCGGCTCGTCCCGGCCGGGCAGGGACTCGGTGAAGAACCGGCGGTTGTCCTCCACGAACTCCTCGTCCTCCTCGGCGACCCGGCGGTCCTGGCTGATCGCCTCGACCGGGCACACCGGCTCGCAGGCGCCGCAGTCGATGCACTCCTTGGGGTTGATGTAGAGCTTGCGCTCCCCCTCGTAGATGCAGTCGACCGGGCACTCCTCGATGCAGGACCGATCCATCACGTCGATGCACGGGCTGGCGATGACGTAGGGCACAGTGCCTCCTGTTCGGCTCTCGTGGGCTGGGGATCGGTCAGGCCGGGACGGCGACCGGGTGCGGGGTGTCGGTCGAGTGGCCCGGGAACAGCTGGGCGCCGGGATCAAGGTGCACGGCTGCATTGTTCACCGCGGTGGCGGCCTCGCCGAAGCCGACGGCGATCAGCCGGACCTTGCCGTCATAGTCGACGATGTCGCCGGCGGCGAAGACGCCCGGCACGGTGGTGCGCATCGCCGAGTCGACGACGAGGTGCCGGTTGTCGTGCAGCTCGAGCCCCCACTCGCGCAACGGACCGAGGTTCGCGGTGAAGCCGAGGGCGGCCACGACCTGCTGGCACGGCACGCTGCGCGGCACGGCCTCGCCCTTGACGGTGAGCACGGCTTTCTCGACCGCCTCGCCGCCCTCGAGCGCGGTGACCTGGGCGTTGGTGACGATCTCCACCGAGGATCCACGAACCTTCTCGACGCTGGCGGCGTGCGCCCGGAAGGCGTCGCGGCGGTGGACGAGCGTCACCGAGGCCGCCACCGGCTCCAGCATCATGCACCAGTCGAGGGCCGAGTCCCCGCCGCCCACCACGAGGACGTCCTTGCCGACGTACGCCTGCGTGGAGGGGACGAAGTAGTCCAGCCCGCGACCGAGGAACTCCTCCCCCGCCGGCAGCGGCCGGGGGGTGAAGGTCCCGATACCGCCGGTCACCACGATCGCGCCGGCGAGGATCTCCGCGCCGGCACTCGTGGTCACGCGCAGCAGGTCCGGTCCGTCCGGGACGCTGACGTGATGGAGGTCCTGGGCCTCGTGACCGAGGAGGTACGTCGGGTCGTGCTGCGCGGCCTGGGCGGCCAGCCCGGAGACGAGCTCGCGGCCGGAGACGGCGGGAAAACCGGCGATGTCGTAGATCTGCTTCTCCGGGTACATCGCGCTGACCTGGCCGCCCACCTGGCTCAGCGAGTCGACGACGGCCACCCGCAGGCCCCGGGCACCTGCGTAGTAGGCGCCGAACAGGCCGACCGGGCCGGCGCCGACGATGAGGATGTCGACCTCCGTCTTCATGACGTCACCTCCATCCCGGCCGGTGCGGCCGGCTGCTGCGGGTGCGGCGAAGGGGAACCGGCGACCAGGTCACGGACCTTGAAGCGCTGGAGCTTGCCGGTGGCGGTCTTGGGCAGGTCCTCGACGAAGATCACCTTGCGTGGCGCCTTGAAGTGCGCGAGGCCCTCGCGGCACCAGGCGACCAGCGCCGCCTCCTCCGCGCCCCCCTCGACCACGACGACCGCGACCGGCTTGTCCAGCCCGTCGTCGTCCGGAATGCCCACGACTGCGGCCTGACGGACCGCAGGGTGCTCGAGCAGCCGGCTCTCCACCTCCGCCGGCGAGACCCAGATGCCGCCGGCCTTGAGCATGTCGCTGTTGCGGCCCAGGCAGGTGAAGTAGCCCTCGGCGTCGCGGACGTAGGTGTCCCCCGTGCTCAGCCACTCGCCGCGGAACACCTGCCGGGAGGCGTCGGTACGTCGCCAGTAGCCGAGGGCGATGGAGTCCCCCCGCACGTAGAGTGCGCCGGGCTCGCCGTCGGCCAGCGGGTGTCCGTCCGGGCCGCGTACCTCCACGTCGTAGCCGGGCACGGCCACGCCGGTCGTCCCCGGCCGGACCTGCCCGGGCCGGTTGGACAGGAAGATGTGCAGCGCCTCGGTGGACCCGATGCCGTCGAGGATCTCCACGCCGAACCGGTCGGTGAAGCGCCGCTGGAGCGGGGCGGGCAGCGGCTCGCCGGCGCTGGTGGCCAGGCGCACGCCCGTGAAGGTGTCGTCGGGCAGGCCACTGGCCAGCAGCGCCGCGTAGAACGTCGGCACGCCGAAGAACAGCGTGGGCCGGTCCTGCGCGACCCGCTCGGCGATCACCTCCGGCGTCGGCCGGCGCGCCTCGAGGATCGTGGTGGCGCCGACCGAGAGCGGGAAGAACACCGAGTTGCCGATGCCGTAGGCGAAGAACATCTTGGCGATCGACAGCGTCGCGTCGTTGGGGGTGATGCCGAGCACCTGCGCGCCGTAGGTCTCGCAGACGTACCGGATGTTGGCGTGCCGGTGCATGGCGGCCTTGGGCGTGCCGGTCGTTCCGGAGGTGTAGAGCCACAGCGCCCAGGAGTCGTCGCCGGTCTCCGCGGTGGCGCGCAGGGCGTCGGGGGCATCGGTGCCCAGGGCCGTGAACGCGTCCCAGTCGTGCGCGCGGACATGGTCGGGTACGGCGAGCGGGGCACTGCCGTGCTGGACGACGTGCTCGACGTCCGGCGCGAGGGTGAGTGCCTCCGCGACCGCGTCGACGTACTCGTGGGTGCAGACCACGACGCGCGCACCGGAGTCGGCGACGATCTTGCCCAGCTCGGCACCGGTGAACATGGTCGAGACCGGGACCGCGACCACGCCGGCGCGGAAGCAGCCGAGCAGCGTGCTCAGCATCGGCACGTCGTCGGACATCACCAGCAGCACCCGGTCATCGCGGCGCAGCCCGAGACGGCGCAGCGCCGCGGTGACGTCGCCGACCCGGCGGTCGAGCTGGTCGTAGGTCAGCGTCCGCGAACCCCGGACCGCGACCCGGTCGCCGCCGCCGCTCGCGCAGTGCCGATCGAGGAGGTAGGCGGTCGCGTTGAAGGTGTCGGCCATGGTCAGACCCGCTTGTAGTCGTAGCTGCCGCGCTGTCCGCTGCCGTAGCGTCGCAGCGCGCCCTCCGGGCCGGAGGCGTTCGGCCTGATGAAGATCCAGTTCTGCCAGGCGGTGAGCCGGCCGAAGATCTTGGTCTCGAGGGTCTCCGGGCCCACGAAGCGGTGGTTGGCCTCCATGCCGGTGAGCGCGTCCGGCGAGAGGGAGGCGCGCTCCTCCAGGACGATGCGGATCTCGTCGGAGAAGTCGATGTCGTCCAGGGCCATCGTCACCAGTCCCGCGGCCTCGGCGTCCCGGGCGTCCAGCCGCTCACCGACCCGCTTGCGCGTGGCGGCAAGGTCCTCGTCGTGGCCGAAGAACCGCGACTCGAGGCGCGAGAGGCCGTTGCCCATGGGGAAGGCGCCGTCGTTGGCGGCGGTGAGCACGACGGTGGCCGGGTCCGCGTCGGGGTCGACGTCGACGTAGACACCCTCGAGCATGTACTGCCGGTCGGCGGCCAGGGCGAGCTCGAGGAGCAGGCCGGCGAAGCAGCTGCCCGGCTCGATGACCGCGATCAGGCTGCGGCTGGTCACGTCGAGCCGCTTGAGGGTGCGCTTGTAGTAGTGCTGCACCTCGTTGACGAACCAGTCGTCACCCAGGGCGCGCAGCTGCTCGTCGTACGCCAGCACCGCGTCGGGGTCGCCCTCGGTCCTGAACACCCACGTGCCCAGGTCCGGCTCGTTGGTGCGCAGCCTCAGGACGAGGTCGTCCAGCGCACGGGTCAGCGCGAGCGGCCAGTAGTCGGCGCCCTGTCCGCGCACCGCGTCGGCGTCGGCCGGCGGCGCGCCTGCGGGACCCTGCACGGTGATGTCCACCCGCCGGGCGTCACGGTCGAGCTTGGCGGTGAGGTAGGGGTAGGTGACCCGGTCGTGTGACTCGCGGCGGTCGAGCGGCGTCAGCGCGACGCCCTGGCCACCGGGGCGGGCGGAGCGGGACGCCGCCTCACGGGCACGCCGGCCGATCTCGTCGTTCCAGCCGTGGCGCGGCACGGTCGCGTCGACCAGCCCCCACTCGACGGCGGTGGCACCGCGGTAGCCCTCGGCCTTGGTGGCGAACAGGTCCGCGCGGTCCTTGCGGACGTGGCGCTTGTCGACCACACGGGTCAGACCACCGGTGCCGGGCAGCACGCCGAGCAGCGGGACCTCCGGGAGCGACACGGTCGAGGAGCCGTCGTCGACCAGCACGATGTCGTCGCAGGCCAGCGCGAGCTCGTAGCCACCGCCGGCCGCGGTGCCGTTGAGGGCAGCGATCCAGGTCTGGCCGGAGTGCTGCGTCGCGTCCTCGATGCCGTTGCGGGTCTCGTTGGTGAACTTGCAGAAGTTGACCTTCCAGGCGTGCGACGACTGCGCGAGCATCCGGATGTTCGCACCCGCGCAGAACATCCGCTCCAACCCGCCGGTCATCACGACCGCCTTGACCTCGGGATGCTCGAAGCGCAGCCGCTGCACCGCGTCGTACAGCTCGATGTCGACGCCCAGGTCGTAGGAGTTCATCTTGAGCTGGTAGCCGGGTACGAGGCCGCCCTCCTCGTCGACGGCCAGCGTGACGGTGGCGACCTCGCCGTCGACGTCGAGCCGCCAGTGCTTGTATCGCTCGGGGGAGGTGTCGAAGTCGACCTTCGGAGGCGCGGTCGGCGCGGCCGCTTCTGCCTGCTCGGTGTGCGCGGAGTCGAGGACGGTCATGCGAAGCAACCTCTCCTGGGAGACGAACGGGGGTGGTGCGTCAAAACTCTACGCTTCGGTCACGATCCGTCAAGCGTCTGTAGAGCATGTCTGGTACGGCGCCTCCCGCGCACCCATGGAGCCGCCGAAGTGCCAGAATGTCGACAGCCGACCGTCGCACCGCACCCAGAGGAGGCCACGTGCCCACCCAGCCCGCCGGAGCCGACGCCGCTCGGTCGCCGTCGCGCCGGCGCGAAACCGGCTCCAGCAGCGCCCGGTCACTGCTGCTCACCGTGCTGGGCGAGTTCGTCCACCCGCGGCACGAGCCGGTGTGGACCGCCACTCTGCTCGAGGCCCTGGGCGCGCTCGGCATCGAGGAGAAGTCGGCCCGCCAAGCCCTGACCCGCAGCGCCAACGAGGGCCTGCTGACGTCCACACGGCACGGACGGCGAGTGCTGTGGAACCTCAGCGAGAGCGGCGCCCACCTCCTCGAGGAGGGCACGCGGCGCATCTACGGGTTCATGCGCGAGCGACACCCCTGGGACGGCCGCTGGCTGGTGCTGACCGTCGCGATCCCCGAGACCCAGCGGCAGCTGCGGCACCGGCTGCGCACCCGGCTGACCTGGCTCGGCCTCGGGTCCACGACCTCGGGTCTGTGGGTCACCCCGGCCGCCGAGAAGGCCCACGACGTCCACGCGGTCATCCGCGAGCTCGGCCTGGAGAAGCAGGCCTTCGCGTGGATCGGGCCGGCCAGCGGGATCGGCGACGAGAGCCGGCTGCTCGCCGCGGCCTGGGACCTCGCCGACGTGGAGGACCGCTACCTCGACTTCCTCACCCAGTTCGAGGCCCGGCGCACGGAGACACCGGCCGAGGCCTTCGTGGCGCAGGTGGAGCTGGTGCAGGAGTGGCGCCGGTTCCCGTTCCTCGACCCCGACCTGCCGGGCGAGCTGCTCGACCACGACTGGCCGGGTCCCCGGGCAGCCGCGGCCTTCCACGACCGGCACGAGCGCTGGCACCGCCTCGCCCAGACCGAGTGGGAGCGCATGGACGACGCCGGCGGCCCCAAGCCCTGACCTTTGCGCCGAGGGGTCACCAGCTCCCTCACCTCGCCGGCGCGTCGGGGACTTCGCGCCCCCCGCGAGCCGGGTACGTGGGCGGCCCTCCGCCCAGAGCGGCCGCCCACGCGTCGTACCGGTGACCCTCGTCGGGATCAGTACAGGCCCTCCTCGGCGAGGTGGACGTAGTCGAACTCGACGGGCTGGTCGTTGATGCCGGACTTCGGCGGGGCGATCCAGCCGGCGAACTTGCCGTACTCGTACTCGGGCACCATCAGCGAGGCGACGGCCTCGCGGTCCTCGGGGGTGGGGAGCCAGTCGCCGACGCGCTGGTTCCACTCCTCCTCGCCGAGGACGTCGCCGTCGGGGCTGACGTGGTGGCTGGCGTAGGCGCCGACCTTCCGGCTGAAGCCCTCGTGCGGCAGCGTGAGCCGGTCGGGCAGGCCGGCGTCCTCGAGCGCCTGGTTCCAGCGACGGACCCCGTTGGCGCAGTCGGCGACGTACTCGTCGCGGAGGTCGAGGTTCAGCGCGCTCAGCATCGGCACCTCCTTCTGGACGATCTTGCCGTCCTCGACGACGTTCATCGTCCGGGTGGCGTCGAGCAGGACGTGGTCGTCCTTGCGCCGCGTCTCCATCCAGCGACCCTTGAGGCCCGAGGAGTAGTAGTTGCCCGCGTTGGTGGACTGCTCGGAGCCGAAGAGGTCCATGGAGACCGAGAACTGGAAGTTGAGGTACTTCTGGATGATGTCCAGCGGGATGCCGCCGTGCTCGAGGATGTCGCGGGTCCCGTGCTCCACCATCAGCTCCGCGGTGCGCTCCACCGTCCGCTGCACGCCGGTGGTGCCGACGAACATGTGGTGCGCCTCCTCCTTGAGCATGAACTCGCAGGTGCGCGCCAGCGGGTCGAACGCGGACTCCTTGAGGGTGCCGAGCTGGTACTTGCCGTCACGGTCGGTGAAGTAGGTGAACATGAAGAACTGCAGCCAGTCGGTGGTCTCCTCGTTGAACGCGCCGAGGATGCGCGGCGAGTCGAGGTCTCCGGAGTTGCGCTTGAGCAGCTGCTCGGCCTCCTGCCGTCCTTCCCGACCGAAGTAGGCGTGGAGCAGGTAGACCATCGCCCACAGGTGCCGGCCCTCCTCCACGTTGACCTGGAACAGGTTGCGCAGGTCGTAGATGCTCGGCGCGGTGTTGCCGAGGATCCGCTGCTGTTCGACCGAGGCAGGCTCGGTGTCGCCCTGGACCACGATCAGCCGCATCAGGTCGGCGCGGTGCTCACCGGGCACCTCCTGCCAGACCGGCTCGCCCTTGTGCTTGCCGAAGTTGATCTGCCGGTCGGGGTCGCGCTCGGCGAGGAAGATGCCCCAGCGGTACTCCTCCATCGGCACGTGGTCGAAGTGCGCCCAGCCGTCGCGGCCGACCGCGATCGCGGTGCGCAGGTAGACGTCCCTGGTCGGCAGGGCGGGACCGAGGGTCTTCCACCAGTCGAGGAACTTCGGCTGCCAGCCCTCCAGCGCACGCTGGAGGCGACGGTCCTCCGCAAGGTTGACGTTGTTCGGGATCCGCTCCGAGTAGTCAACGGGGCTGAGCGGGCCCGAGGGAGCGGGCGCGGGGCCCGTACGAGCGTCGGTGGTCATCGCGACTCCTGCGTGTCGGGAAGGTTGGCCTGGTATTACGTTCTACACTTCTCCTGCGATCTTGCCAAGGGTTTGTTGAATATTGAGCCTCGATTTCATTCCGCGAGAAGCGCCTCGAGCATCGCCGGTCCGGCCTGGACGGCGGTGCGCTGCAGGTGGTGGTGCACCGCTCGGAGACCGCCCTCCTCCTCACCGCCGCCGGCCCGCCCAGGCCCGCCGTGCACCAGCTGGGGCATCGGGATCCCGTGGCCGGTCGACTCGGCCGCGTCGTCGCGGTCAAGCACCAGCATCCGGCCGTGCAGCGCGGCCGCGCCCAGCACGACCTCCCGCACGAAGACGGGGTCGTGGCTGACCACCGACCCCACCAGCGAGCCACGCCCGCGAGCAATCCCGTCCACGAGGTTCTCGGTCGCGGCGTAGGGCAGCAGCGTGCTGACCGGCCCGAACGCCTCCACCTCGTGCGGGGCGGCGACATGGGGCTCCTCCGCGCGCAGCAGCAGCGGCGAGAGGAAGGCACCGGCCTCCGGGTCGGCCTCGCGGACGTCCACCTTGGTGGGGTCGCCGAACACCAACCGCGCCTCGGCGCGCAGCCGCTCCACCTGCCTGCGTACGTCGTCCCGCTGCGCCGTGCCGACCAGGGCTCCCATCGTCACTCCGTCGGCGTCCGGCGCCCCGACGACCACCCGGGCGAGCCGGTCGGCCACCGCCTCGGTAACCGCGTCGAGCTGTCCGGCGGGCACGAACGCGCGGCGGATCGCGGTGCACTTCTGGCCGGCCTTGGTGGTCATCTCGACGACCAGCTGGTCGACGTACAGGTCGAACTCGGGGGTATCCGGGACCGCGTCCGGGCCCAGCACCGAGCAGTTCAGGGAGTCGGCCTCGGCAGTGAAGCGCACCGACCGTTCGACGACCGCCGGGTGCGCGCGCAGCTTCGCCGCGGTCGCCGCCGAGCCGGTGAAACCCACCGAGTCTTGTCCGTCGAGCAGGTCCAGCACCCCGGGGACCGGGCCGCTCACGAGCTGGAGCGCGCCCTCGGGAAGCACACCGGCCTCCAGCAGGATGCGCACGGCGCGCTCTGCGACATAGGCGGTCTGCGAGGCGGGCTTGGCGATCGTCGGGACCCCGGCGAGCAGGGCCGGGGCGAGCTTCTCGAGCATCCCCCAGACCGGGAAGTTGAAGGCGTTGACCTGGAGCGCTACGCCGCGCCGGGAGGTCAGCACGTGCTGGCCGACGAAGGTGCCGCCCTTCCCGAGGGGTTCGGCCGGCCCCTCGACCACGACCCGGCCCCCGGGAAGCCCCTTGCGACCGAGGCTCGCGTAGACCAGCGCGGTGCCGAACCCGCCGTCGACGTCGACCTTGGCGTCGGCCCGGGTCGAGCCGGCGCGCGCGGAGAGCTCGTACAGCTCCTCCTTCCGCTCCCCGAGCGCCACGGCCGCCGCCTTGAGCGCGGAGGCCCGCTCGGGGAACGTCATGGCGCGGAGTGCAGACCCGCCGACGGTCCGCGCGTGCGCGACGGCGGCGGCGAGGTCCAGGCCGTCGGTGGAGACCCGCACCACCGGCTCACCGGTCACCGCGTCACGGATGGTCTCGCCCTCGCCGGCACCGGCCTGCCAGGCGCCGCACAGGTAGCTGGGAAGTACGTCGGTCATCAAGTCCTCCTGCGGGTGGGGTTCAGCCGAGACCGCCTCCGAGCCGACGGATGGGCCGGTGGCCATGACACTACGTATTCATGTCGTTTCGCAAGCGCATTGTCGCATATTGTTCCGGCATCAGGCTCCGCCCCCTCCGTTCCCGCCGCCGGCTCTGCTTCGCTGCCCGACGCCGCCTGCAGGCGGAGGCGGTACTTCGCCGCGAGCGGACTCCCGAATCAGCCACCAGGGCCGGGCGACCCGGGCC
This sequence comes from uncultured Actinomycetota bacterium, assembly GCA_963709685.1. Lineage (GTDB taxonomy): Bacteria > Actinomycetota > Actinomycetes > Propionibacteriales > Nocardioidaceae > Nocardioides_B. The sequence goes on along the minus strand of CAVPXH010000012.1, from coordinate 175,511 downwards.
ATGGACACGGGTGACGGCGCGACAGACACTGAAGGTGGTGGCGGTCCCGCCGCCGGAGACATCCCTCAACCGACCGGGAGCAGCCCATGGCAACCCGAACAGCCGAAGAGGTCTTCGCCCACCACGGAAAGGCACTGGGCGCCGAAGATCTCGAGGAGATCGTGGCCGACTACGCCGACGACGCGATCCTGGTCGCGCACAAGAAGGTGTACCGCGGCAAGGACGGCGCCCGCCAGGTCTTCACTCAGCTGCTCGGGGACATCCCCCAGGCCCAATGGCAGCTGGAGACCGTCTTCGTCGACGATGTGCTGTACCTGGAGTGGCAAGCGACAGGAGGCGGCCACAAGGTCGAGGACGGCATCGACACGTTCATCTTCCGGGACGGGATGATCAGGGTCCAGACGGTCGTCTACACCGTCCAGCCCACCTGAGACGCCCTCAGCGCCGGGGGAGGGCGTCCGTCACCATGCAGGCGCCCGGTCGATGTGTCGTCGGTCCTGGCGCAGCGAGCACGTCACCATCGCGGGACCGTGCGAATGTGGGGCCATGCAACCGACCGCAGTCACCGTTCGTCCACGTGAGCAGGCGGACCTCCCCCTGCTGACGGCGGCCTTGCTGGCCCAGCAACCCGAAACTCGCTATCCCTTCCGGGACCCGATGCCCGTTCCCGTCGAAGATTTCCTGCACGCCCATGACGCAGTAACGGCTTGGACAGCAGAGCTCGAGGGCCATCCCGTCGGGCACGTGTGCCGGATGGCTCCCGCACGCGGATTCTCCGCAGCGGCCCTCCTCAACGAGACCTGTGCCCGCGCACACCACTGCAACCCCTCCGAGCTGGCGTGGGTGAGCACGTTGTTCGTGGCCGCGGAAGCCCGGGGACGCGGCATCGGTCGACGGCTCATGCAGGTCGTCGTCGAGGACATCCGGCGCGACGGACGGCGCCCTTGCCTGGAGGTGTTACCGACTCACCCGGCGGCGCTTTTCCTCTACCTGCGCGTGGGCTGGCGAGTCGTGCACCGCTTCCGGCCCCGCTGGCTCACCGAGGCGGCGGGCCGACACGGGCCAGACGTGCACGTGATGGCCCTGATCGGAACCGGAACCACGCCGGCTAGAGGGAGGCGAGGAACTCCCGCACCCGGTTCATGAGCAACGCGGATGCCTCGGCGTCGTACGCCTCGAGCGACGAGTCGGCGAAGAGGTGCTGGTCGCCGGGGTAGACGAACAGCTGGGCGGACGCCGTGGAGCCGGCGAGGTCGCGTGCGGCGGGCAGGTCCTCGTCGAAGAACTCATCGCTCTCCTTGCCGTGGATCTGCACCGGCACCCCCTCCGGCCATGCCTGCCCGAACTCCGCGACCGGGAGGCAGGAGTACATGAGCAGCGCCCCACGGGCACCGGGCCGCGTCTGCGCGAGCCGCTGGGCGATGGTCACGCCGAAGGAGAACCCGGCGTAGACGAGTTCCGGTCCGAGTGCGTCGGCCGCGGCGGCGCCGCGTTCCCGGATCGCGTCGAACCCCGTCTCACGCGCGAAGGCGAACCCCTCCTCGATGCTGCCGAACGTGCGGCCGTCGAACAGGTCGGGCGCGTGCACGGTGTGGCCGGCTTCGTGCAGGTCCGCGGCAAAGGCCCGCACCCCGTCGGTCAGACCCTGGATGTGGTGGTACAGCAGCACTTCAGCCATGTCAGCGGTCCCCTGGCTCGGCTCTTCCAGAACAACCAGGATGCTCGTCCGTTCGGCCGTGGCCGACAACCCCCCGCTACGCGCGGGGACGTGTCTTGGAGCGCGCCCGCTACGTTGGCGGCATGGGATCGAGGTCTCAGCACATCAGCATCGACATCAATCGGCCCATGTCCGAGGTGTATGACTTCGCCGCAGACCCGCTCAACCTGCCCAGATGGGCGGCCGGCCTCGCGGGCTCGACGGTGGAGCGCGACGGGGACCGGTGGTTCACCGAGTCGCCGATGGGCCGCGTCACGTTCACGTTCACCCCGCATAACGAGCTCGGGGTCCTCGACCACGACGTCACGCTGCCCTCCGGGCAGACCGTTCACAACCCGCTCAGGGTCCTCAGCGACGGTGACCATTGCGAAGTGGTCTTCACCCTCCGCCAGCGTCCCGAGATGACCGAGGAGGACTTCGCGCGGGACGCCGACGCCGTGGCCAAGGACCTGGCCTCGTTGAAGTCCGTGGTCGAGGGACACTGAGGAGCTCGCCCGCATTCTGGTCGCCGGCGTCCGATCACCGACCGGGTGAGTCCAGATCCGCGTAGTTAGCCCGGTGCCACACCTAGGAGGGGTGGCCGGTGCCGGTTTGAGCCGCCCCCGCCTCGGTCTTCGGAGGTTCCGGCGCGGCCCTTCTCGCACCGTTGCGTTGCAGGTACGCGAACCACAGCAGGCCTGCAACCGTCAGGGCTGAGGCGACGAAGGAGTTCAACCGGAGGCCGAGGAAGTGCTGGGAGTAGTCGATGCGCAGCGACTCTTCGAACACTCGGAAGGCGGAGTAGCCGGCAACGTAGAGGGCGAACAGGCCGCCGGGGCGCACGCGGCCTCGACGTCCGAGCCAGGTCAGGAAGCCGGCGAGCAGCAGGTCCCACACCAGCTCGTAGAGGAACGTGGGGTGGAACGTGGAGAACGCCAGGTAGCCCGGCGGGCGGTGGCTGGGCGAGATCTCCAGCGCCCACGGCAGGCGGGTCGGCCCACCGAAGAGCTCTTGGTTGAAGTAGTTCCCGATCCGGCCGATGGCCTGCGCGACCAGGAGCGCTGGGGCGACGGCGTCCATCATCAGCGTCACCGACGCCCCGGCACGACGCAGCCTCCACACGCCCGCGAGGGCGGCCAGGGCGACGCCACCCCAGATGCCCAGGCCACCCTCCCAGATCGCGAGGGGCCCCCACCAGTGGGGCGGCATCTGGCTCGGCGTGGTCACGTCGAAGTAGATCCGCGCGCCGAGAAGGCCGAACGGCACGGCCCACAGCGCCAGCTCGTCCACGAGGTCGGGATCGCCGCCGCGGGCGCGCCATCGCCGCCGACCGATCGCGATCGCCAGCGTGATCCCCACCACGTACATCAGCGCATAGAAGTGGATGAACAACGGGCCGAGATGGAACCCGTTCACTGCGGGCGAGGGAATCTCGGTAGCTACCACGTGGCGCATGCTATTTCGGCGTGCCAACCACCAGGGGAACCACGCATCAGCGGCCACGCGATCGGGACAGAAGCCGCCACTGGCGCGCAGCCAGATACGCCCAGGCGACGGCGACGAGGTCGAAGGGCAGGGAGGGATGCCAGAGGCCGACGGCCAGCAGTGCCACGCTCATGGCGAGGTCGAGGTAGAACCACACCAGGCCTGCGGGGTGACGGCCTGTTCTGGTCATCGACCTTCTCCTGAAGTGGAGCCGAAGCGCACGGGTGGGGGCCCGCACGGCCGCCCACGAGTCGGCCTGCGTGTCCACCGTCGCGTCTGCGTCGCGGTCAGCACCGGCCTCCTCCACGCCAAATCACGTCGTCGTCCGATTATATCGGCTCCCGAATCACTTGGGAAGCGCAGTGCGTGCGGTGCACGCGGCGTAGTCGCCCTCCGTGTGGGTACGCAAGGCGGGTGAAGTGGCTATGGCCGGTCGACTGGCGCGCGACCTTCGTCCCGCACGCTCCGCTGCTCGAGACGTTCGTGCGCGGCACGATCGTGTACCTGGTCCTGTTCACCCTGCTGCGCGTGGTGCTCAAGCGCCAGCGCGGCGGGTTCGGCATGAGTGACCTGCTCGTGCTCGTGCTCATCGCGGACGCAGCCCAGAACGCGATGGCCGGGGACTACCACTCGATCCCCGACGGAGTACTCCTGGTCGCGGTGATCATCGGGTGGGCGTTCACCCTGGACTGGTTGGGCTACCGCTTTCCGCGCATCCAGCGGTTCGTGCATCCCCCGCCGCTGCCGCTGTACCGGCACGGCCGGCTGCACCGGGAGAACATGCGGCGCGAGAACGTCACCGACGACGAGCTCGCCTCGCAGCTGCGCGCGCAGGGCGTGCGCGACCTCGAGGAGGTCGAGGAGATCCTGCTCGAGGGCGACGGCGACATCAGCGTGCTGCGCAAGGACACCCAGGACCCCGCTCAGCGGCCAGGACGACGCGTGCTGTGAGGCGCTGCGGGCAAGCGGCTCGGCGGGAGTGCGAAAACGCCACAGCCCGCGTGCTCAGCCTTCTGCCGGGAGCAGGTGGCCGCCTCGCACCTCAGCAGCCGTCTTGCGCGGGGGACGGCAACTACGCCCGGAAGTGCCGGCAGTCAGTGCAGCAACGACGAGCACGGCGATCCACCGGACCGGCCCGACGGCCAGTGCGTTCAGGCGCGCTGTTCCGGCGCGGGGTGCTGCCCGGACCGCTCGTCCGGAGCATCCCCCGGGTCGCCGGCAGCCTGGACGGCCGGGTCGGTGGCCGCGTTGACCTCGGCTTTGAAGATCCGCAGCGCCCGCCCGGTGCCACGGGCGAGCTCGGGGAGCTTCTTCGCGCCGAACAACAGCATGACCACGAGGAAGATGAGGAGCACTTCCGAGGGACCAAGATCCATGCCGCCAGGGTAGCCCCCCGCCGCTGCGCCCCACCGGCGGTGCACGCAGTCCTCCGCAGCACGACAAACACCGGCGCATCCCCGATCGACCAGCCCACGGCCGCCTGCGCGCGACCACGGGTGGACCTACCCTCACACCATGGCGCGCTACGTGATCGACTCACCCACCCTGCTGCACATCGTGGACGAAGACCTGTCCATCGACGCCGAGCACCAGTTGGTCGCACCCAACTTCATCCGCTCCGAGGCTCTGGAGCGGTTGCTTCAACAAGTGAGGGCAGGCCGACGCTCGGAGAACGAGGCACTGCAGTGTCATCAGCGAATGACGGGGACGAAGATCCGACTGCTCGGTGACCGCGTGTCGCGCCGCACCGCATGGGACATCGCCCGCGCCCGCGGCTGGGACTCGCTGCGAGACGCTGAGTACCTGGCGGTTGCCCGGCTGCAGGCCGACGCCCTCGTCACCGTCGACCAGGACTTTGCAGCCACAGCGGCAGACATCGTGCCCATTGCGGCGCTGCGCGATCTACTGAGCGTCGACCACCCTTAGCGGGACGGTCGGGGAGCTGGCGTGCGTCGTGCCGATCCAAACACCCCCGCCCGTGCCGGCACCTGCCGTCGACAGCTCAACCGGGCGGGAGGAACAGCCGCCGCCATGCCCGGAGCGCGACACAGGGAGAATCGACGCCCCAGGCGGCCGGGCCCACCGTGGCATGGCCACCCGGCGCCGAGAAAGTCTGGATGCCACTGTCGATCTGCTGCGAGTCGGCTCGTCATCGTGGTGAGGTCGCACAAGCGGCCCTCACACATCCAGGAGGAAGAGTTCGATGAGTCGCTACCTGGTGCTGCTACCTGCACCTGAGGCGGAGTGGGCGCTGCTGCCCGAGTCCGAGCACGAGAAGGGCATGAAGTCGCACGCCCAGTTCCACGAGGACCTGGCGGCGGGTGGTCACGACGCTGATCGCGGTCAGCCCGCTCGAGCCGTCGGCGAAGGCGACGTCCATGCGCCCGGACGGCAACGGCGGGGCGCTGGTCACCGAAGGCCCGTTCACCGAGTCCGCCGAGCAGATCGTCGGCTTCTACCTCGTCGAGAGCGCTGACGAGGCCGACCTTCGCGCCGCGTGCGAGCGCTTCGCCGCGCGTGGCGAGCTCATCGAGTTCCGCCGCCTGGCCGAGTGAAGGAGCAGAAGATGACCGAGTACATGGTGATCATCGTCGGGGACGCCGACCGCTGGTGGACCTCGATGAGCCTGAAGGAGCGCAAGGACGCCTACGCCGAGTACGCCCGCTTCGGCGAGGAGCTGTCCCGCCGCGGACACAAGATCACCGGCGGGGCCGAGCTTCACCGACACTCCGAGGCGAAGTCGATCCGGCCCGGCAGCGCCGTCGTCACCGACGGGCCGTTCACCGAGACCGCGGAGCAGGTCGGCGGCTTCTACCTGGTGGAGAGCGACGACCTCGACGACCTCCTCGACTGCTGCACGATCATCGCCGCGGTCGGCGACGGCATCGAGGTGCGTCGTACCGTCGACCCCGCGGAGCGGCCGTCGTGAGGCGCTACGTCGTCCTGGTCGCCTACGAGCCGGGGCACTGGGAGTCCGCGTCGGAGGCAGCTCCGCCAGGAGTACTTCGCGGCACACCACGCCTTCGAGGAGTACGTCGACGCGCACGGCCGCCGGATCAGCTCGGCGCCGCTGGCCGGTGCCGACACGGCGACCACGCTCCGGCACGCACGACGGGGCCGTAACGGTCACCGACGGCCCGTTCGTCGAGTCCGTGGAGCAGGTCGGCGGCTACTACGACGTCGAGCTGCCCGACCTCGACGTCGGCGCTCACCGCCGGCCGGCTGCTGCCGTCGTCGTACGCCGTCGAGATCCGCCCGGCCATGACGATCGACGGCTACGAGCCGGTGTGACCGAGCCGGCCGAGACACGTCCTGGAGACGGTCGTGCGCGAGGAGTGGGGCCGGCTCACGTCCCTGCTCCTCGCGCAGTACCGCCGGCTCGACCTCGTCGAGGACGCCCTCGGCGACGCGCGTCGAGGCCGCGGCGCGGCGCTGGCCCGCCGACGGCGCTCCGGCCAACGCTGCCGCCTGGCTGCTCACCAGCGCGCGGCGGCGGGTGATCGACCGGCTACGCGCGGAGTCGATGGCCCACCGTAAGGCGCCGCTGCTCCTCACCGACGCCGAGCGCCGCCAGGACGCACAGACGGCGAGGGCCGACCCCGGTGGCCTGGTGGAGGACGACCTGCTCCGGCTGGTGCTGATGTGCACCCACCCGGCCCTCGCGCCGGAGTCGGCCAGCGCCCTGGCGCTGCGCCTGGTGCTCGGCGTCAGCACGCACGACATCGCCCGGCTCTTCCTGGTCAGTCGAGCCGACCGTGGCCGCGCGGATCACCCGCGCCAAGAAGAAGATCGTCGCGGCCGGCATCCCGTTCGGTGTCCCGGCCACCGACGTGCTCCCGCGTCCGCCTCGAGACCGTCGCACAGACGGCGTACCTCGCCTTCACCGCCGGCTACGCGCCGGGCAGCGGCCCGGACCTGCTGCGCGCGGACCTGGCCGGCGAGGCGATCCGGCTGGTGCGCGTGGTGGTGGACCTGTGCCCCGGCGAGCCAGCACCGGCGGCCCTGCTGGCGCTGATGCTGCTGCAGCACTCGCGTCGCGACGCACGGGTCGACGAGGACGGCCGGCTGGTCCTGCTGGCCGACCAGGACCGGCGGCGGTGGCGGCACGACGAGGTCGACGAGGCCCTGGCCCTGCTGGCCACCCCCGTCCTGGCCGGACCCGTCAGCCCGCTCGCCGCCTCCTACATACTCCAGGCACGCATCGCCGCCGAGCACGCCACCGCGCCCTCACCCGAAGAGACCCGTTGGGACCGGATCGTCGACCACTACGACCTCCTGCTCCGGTTGCTCCCCTCCCCCAGCGCGCGACTCGCTCGCGCGGTCGCGGTCGCCGAGGCGTCCGGCCCCGAGGCCGGCCTCGCCGCCCTCGAGGAGGTCGAGATTCCCGGCAGCCACCGTGTCGCCGCTGTCCGCGCGGAACTGCTCTCCCGCCGCGGAGATGCCGTGGGTGCCCAGGCGGCGTACGAGGAGGCGATCGCGGCGTGCAGCAACGACGTCGAACGGGCGCACCTGATCCAGCGGCAGCGTGCGCTCCGCAACGTCGACTCGCCCTGACGACTCCTTGCGCCGGCCGCACGCCGAGCATTAGCGGCCGCAGCGCAGAGGGATTGAACAGGCGAACTCCACCACGCGTCGGGGAGGGGTCAGGTCATTTCGCCGCGAAACGGCAGTGCTTTGCCACGCGGCGACAACGCTGGACCATGTCGCCATGTCGAGCGACCGCCGGCGGTTCGGCGGCGGCTACCTTCCGGCGAAAGGTCGCTGCTCGCGACGGAGGATGGTCGCCAGGACCGCCATCCACTGCAGCCACGTGCCGATGCTGACACGCTCGTAGAGGCCCATCCTGGGTGTCGGTTGCCCGCGGGCCAGCTTCGCCGCCTGTCGGGACGCGAGCGCGCCGGACACCAGCACCACCGCTTCGCAGGTCAGCGAGTAGATCCGGAAGCGCGTGCCGAACGCGCCTGCTCCGGTGCCGAGCAGAGCAACGATTTCCGCGACGGTCAGGCCACTGAGGACCAGGTGTCCGGTGTCGCCGCCGGCCGTCGCGCCGCCGGCCGTCGCGCCGCGGGCGATCACGTCGCGGGATGACATCGGGAACGGTAGCCAGGCCAGGCCGGTGGCGGCGGAAGCAAGCAGCACGACGGCCGTCCCCCGCAGCGCCCGACGGCGGCCGGCGGCGTTCCATACGCCGATGCCGTAGGCGCCGGTCAGCCCGGTGAACACGGGCAGCATCCTGACGAGGAACCGGCGCGTCGGTGCCCCGGTCGCCGACAGCTCGCTCACGGCTTGGTCGATGCGGCTGTAGCCCGGGTAGCGTGCCGCCGCGATGACGTCGTTCGCGACGGCGTACGTCACGGGGTAGGCGATGCCGCAGCCGAGCAGGCGGGCAACGGCTCTGCCCCGCAAGGCGCGTTGCACCGCTCCTGACCGAGCGAGGGGGCTCTGAGTCATGCCTTCACCGAACACGACGGCGGCTCGTGAGCGAAGAGGCAAACGTCCTCGGTCGAGCTACCCGAGTCTGGAGGGAACACACGAGGCCACGCGCGAACCGGCTGCGGCCAGCAGAGACGCAGCAGCCGCAGAGCGAGAGCACCCAGGGCGTCGCGGTAGCTGTCCTCGATCAGCGGCGTTCGAGCATGACGACCGGGATCACCCGGTCGGTCTGGGCCTCGTAGTCGGCGAATCCGGGATACCGAGCCTTCTGCTCCTCCCAGATCGGCTCACGTTCCCCCGGGCCGAGAACGCGCGCGGTGACCTCGATCGTCTCTCTTCCGACCTCGACCAGGGCGTCGGGGTGTGCTCTCAAGTTGTGGTAGCAGTCGGGGTTGGTGTCCGCGCCGGCCTTGGATGCGAAGACCGCGAAGCCGTCGCCGCCCGTCCTTGGTTGGCGCGTGCCGCGATGGCGGCCGCCGAATGACGAGAAGGACGAAGGCGGCTCGCGCCCGTTCCTGGCCTCGGATCTGCGGGTTTCGCGGCATTCGCCGCAATAGACACCTAGGCTCCCTGCGGTGCTCCGCCTGCGCGACCACCCCTTGGCTGCGCGAAGGCGCCACCGGCAGAAGACACGTCGCACCCACGAAGGAGCCGTCTGCCCGATGCGTGCCTCGACGCGCCTGCTCACCACCGTTGTCACCACCGCCGCTCTGAGCGTGGGCGCGGCCCTCCACCTTCTCGGTCCGGCCGCCGCCACCAGCGGCACCACCGCCCCGCCCGTCAAGATCATGCTCGCCGGAGACTCCATCACCCAGGGGTTCTCCGGCATCCCCACCTACCGTTACTGGCTGTGGCGAGAGTTGAAGCGCCAGGGAGTGGACTTCGATCTCGTGGGTCCCCGGGCCACGAAGAGCGCCCCGTCTCGCTACCTGCACGCGTTCGACCACGACCACAACGGCATCATCGGCATTCGGTTGGAGACGCGCCGCAACACGATCGGCTCCACCATCGCCGCCTTCATGCCCGACGTGCTCGTGGTGATGCTCGGCCACAACGACATGCGGCACGGCGCCAGCGCCGCGCAGACCGCCGGATACATGCGCGACTACCTAGGCGCCGCCCTGGCCTCGAACCCGCACATGCGCGTCGTGGTCTGCGAGGTGATGAACGCCTACTTCCACAACCGGACCCAGCGGTTCCCCGGCGTGAACGCGCAGTTCAACAAGCGACTGCGGACCATCGCCTCCGAGTACTCGACCAGCGCGCACCCAGTCACCGTGGCCGACACCCAGTACAAGAACTGGCACCCACTCCACGGGGACACGAAAGACGGCACGCATCCGACTCCTACCGGCGGCACCAAGGTCGCCCAGCGCATAGGTTGGGCGCTCCACCGACGCAGCATCGGCCGGGTGCTGCCACAGCGGCCGCGGATCCTCGCCGGTCACCGGTCATGGAGCCCCAAGCCGATCGTCACCCTCATTCCCAAGGCCGCCCACCGCCGCTTGCTGGTTCGTTGGGAGCCCGACGTCAAAGCGTTCAGCATGACCGCCGGTCGGGTCTGGTATCGAGACCTCACCGCCGGGCGCAGCCACCACACCGGCTGGCACCGACACGGGTACGCCGCAGTCGGCCACCTGATCCCGGGCCATCGATACAAGGTGCGCCTGCAGCCGCGTGCCCGCTGGCTGGTGGGCACGCTCGGGCCACCCGCCTTCGTGAGGTTTCCGACGGCCTAGCCGGATAGAGCTGTGCCGCCGTTGGTCCCTCCCGAAACCCGGCGCGCGGCAATGCGGCTGCCCCGGCCCGACCCCATCCGTTCATCGCCATCGTGACCAGGTTGCGACCGTCCTCGAGGTAGCCGACGACGACCTGTCGTGGCTTCTGGCTGCGTCGGCCCGTCGTGGTGAGCCGCAGCGTCCCCCACCCGCCAGGCTTCGGCCGCCACAAGCCGAACCGGCCGCCGGTCACGCGCAACAGCACCCGATGGCCCTGCCAGAAGGCCACCATGAACCAGCGCGCGGAAGGCGTGCAGCCCCGCGGCGTGCCACCGCTGCTCGCGGCGCACGATCACTCGACATGAAAGGGGAATCACCCTTCGGGGCCCGGGTGGGAGTCCCAGGCGGAACCGGGTGGTGGCGTCAGGTAGTCATGTGCTGCGCCACCATCGCGCGTAGACAGGGAGGTAGACCGACGAGGGTCGCTCGCAGGTTCCTACTCGCTCTCGGGCCACCCCCACCGTTTCCACGTGGAGGGGGCTCGCATGAGTCCGAGACTCGCAGTTCACCGGCCCCATGCCGCGCCGACCGTTCCGGCCCAACGAGCGCGCAGCTCATGCGCCCCCACGGCCTCCGAGCAGCGAACAGCCCGGATCATGGGTGCCTGGTTCCTCGCCACGTTCGTCTTCTCCATCCCTGCGCTGTTCTTCTACGACCCCGTCCTCAACAACGCGAACTACGTCCTCGGCAGCGGCTCCGACATGCGGGTGGCGTCCGGGGCGGTCTTCGAGATCCTGTCCGCCAGCGCGGGCATCGCGACGGCCGTGGTCATCTTCCCGATCGCCAAGCGAGTCAACGAGAGCATCGCCCTGGGCTACGTCGCGACCCGCATCCTGGAGTCGACGGTCATCGTCATGGGACTCGTCAGCCTGATGTCCGTGCTCGCCCTGCGTCAGGACCTGGCGGGCACGGCCAGCGCCGACGGGTCACTGGTCAACGTCGCACGCTCCCTGGTCGCGGTGCATGACCAGACCTTCCTGCTCGGCCCGCAGTTCTGCGCCGGGCTGGGAAACGGGATCCTCCTCGGCTACCTCATGTGGCGCTCCCGGCTCGTCCCCCGACCGATGGCCCTGTTCGGACTCATCGGCGGCCCCTTGGCCTTGATCGGAGGCGTCGGGGTGCTCTTCGGGGCCTGGTCCAACCCGTCCGCCGTACTGTTCCTCTTCACCGCTGCCGAGATCATCTGGGAGTTCTCCCTCAGCGTCTACCTGCTGCTCAGGGGCTTCCGCCCTTCGCCCATCCTCACCGGGCCGCCGGTGACGCCCCACCCGGTGTGAGCCTGTCGGCTCACCAGACCCCCCAGAGGGACGCATGCTCAGGACTCGTGAGGACATGGCGTTGACCGCGCAAGGGCCGATGGCCGGCAAGACTGTGCTGATCACCGGGGCGAGTGGAGGCATGGGCAAGGCGACGGCCATCGGCCTGGCCCGCCTGGGTGCCCGGGTTGCGATCACCGGTCGTTACCCCGTGCGCACGCATGCCGCGGCCCGCGAAGTGCGCGTAGCGAGCGGACCAGTCGCCGTCTTCGTCGCCGACCTGTCCTCCCAAGCGGAGGTCCGACGGCTTGCCGAGGAGGCGCTGGATCGCCTGCCGCGGATCGACGTGCTCGTCAACAACGTCGGGGGCTACTGGAACACCCGCCGAGTCACACCCGACGGCATCGAGCACACCTTCGCAGTCAACCACCTGGCGGGGTTTCTGCTCACCAACCTCCCCCTCGATCGGATGAGGCGGAGCGCGCGCCTGCCCGCGTGGTGACGGTCGCGTCGAACGCCGAGAGACTGGGCAGCATCGACTTCGACGACCTGCAGGGCGCGCGTCGCTACTCCGGCGCCCGGGCCTACAACCAGTCCAAGCTCGCCAACCTGCTGTTCACCTACGAGCTCGCCCGACGACTCCCGGCCAACGAGGTGACCGCCAACGCCCTGCACCCGGGACTGGTCAGAACGTCGTTCGGAGCCGACGACCCGGCCCCGTTCCAACGCCTGCTGGTGCCATTCCTCCGCCCGTTCATGACCTCACCGTCGCGGGGAGCTGACACATCGATCCGGCTGGCTTCCGCACCGGCCCTCGGCGCCGAGACGCGGACTGTACTTCCGGAAGCGGGGCCACCGCAGGTCCTCCGGACCGAGCTACGACCGGGCGATCGCGGGACGTCTGTGGCGCCTCAGCACCGAGCTGACGGGTCTCCCCGCCGCCGACGGACCGGCGGGGACGGGATGGGCGGGCACGGGATGGGCGGATGGACGGGGGTCGGGAATCTTGACCCCCGTCCCCCGTCAACACCCGGCCAGCTACTGCACAGTCCCGGGTGACCCAGGCTGCGTGGGAGGCGTCTGTCCCCGCGTGTCGGGCTCGGAACCGGGCCCGGAGGGCACGGTGAGCACTGGGGCGCCGTCGGGGTCGGCGCCGCCCGTGTCGAGACGGAAGGGCGGGTACTCGTCGGTCATCAGACCGACGTAGCCGGCAACCCGCAGCACCCACCGGTTCAGCCCGAGGACCAGGTCGAAGAGCTGTTCGGGGTAGCGACCGGTGAACAGCAGCGCGAGGGCCGCGAACCCGACGAGCAGCCCGATCAGGCCCCCGCCCCACGTCCACTGGCTACCACCGCCGTTCTGGGTCGCGTCGTAGGCGATCCAGACGCCGCTCCCGGCGATCAGTCCGACCACGAGGTAGTGCGGGATCGCCAGCAGCCACCACTTCACCAGCACCAGGCCCCGGGACAGGTGCTCGGGGTAGTCGACGCTCAGGTGCGCCGGATAGTCCGGCACGTCGCTCAGGGTGAAGGGCGGGTACCGATCGGTCCCCAGGGCGCTGTAGGTGTAGTACGACACGCGCCAGCTCCAGCGCATCACCCCGAGGTTGAAGTCGAAGATCGCCCTCGGGTAACGGCCGGTGAACAAGATGGCGAAGAACGCGACCACCGTCAGCACGAAGAACGCGATCCACAAGAACGCCAGCACGACGTAGTGCGGAATGGCCAGCAGCCACTTGACCAACCACAGCCAGCGGCTGAGCTGACTGTCGAGCCGCGCGTCGACGTGCACCGGGTAGGCATGTGCAGCCATGCGATCGCCTCCAAGGCGCAGTTTCCTCAGCCTAGGAACACCGCGGGCCGCTGCGGCAGGTGCTGTGGTCACCACCGGAGGTGACCTTCGCCCCGACGTCGAGCGCGGCCGAGGCCCCCACGCCACACTCTGACCGCGGTCATGTGCTCCATGTCCCTCGGTCGCCGCATGGGAGTCCTCTTCCGACTACTCAAGACGGCCGCAACTGGCGCCAACCCTGCGCAACAGGGAAGCGGCAAGGCTCGCCGGGCGCTCAACGGGGGAAGGTCAGAAGACGGTCCAGTCCGAGTAGGTGGTGAACGCATCCAGCGCGGCGAGCCCTGCTGCCGAGCTGCCGGAGGGACCGAGGGCGGGGCTCCACACACAGGCAACACCCCGGTCCGGAATCACAGCCAGGATGCCGCCCCCCACGCCGCTCTTGGCCGGCAGACCGACCCGGTAGGCGAACTCGCCGGCCGAGTCGTAGGTGCCGCAGGTCAGCATCACCGCGTTGACCCGCTTGGCCTCCCGCTCACTGAGCAGCCGCGCTCCGCTCGACAGCAGGCCGTCACGGGCGAGGAACAGCCCGGCCTGCGCCAGCTCGCGGCAGCTCATCGACAGCGCACACTGCGCGACGTACTGCTCGATCACCTGCGCGACCGAACACTCCAAGTTCCCGTAGCTGGCAAGCAGGTGCGCGAGCGCCGACGTACGGTGCCCGGCCTCCAGCTCCGAGCGCGCCACCTCCGCATCGCTGCCCACATCGCTCTCACCACTCTCCTGGCGCATCAGGTCACCGAGCGTCCCGGACGCGTCGCCGGTCAACGCATGCAACCGGTCGGTGACGACCAGGGCACCCGCGTTGATGAACGGATTGCGCGGCCTCCCCGCCTCCTGGTCGAGCTGCAGCAAAGAGTTGAACGGGTTGCCCGACGGCTCACGCGACACCCGCTGCCAGATCAGCTCTCCCTCGGCGGCGATGACCAGCGCAAGCGTGAACACCTTGCTGATGCTCTGCACCGAGAACCGCACGTCGGCGTCCCCGACCACATGCACCCGCCCGTCACACGATGCGACCGCCATCCCGAACTGATGCGGATCCACCGACGCCAGGCTCGGGATGTACTCCGCCAGCCGCCCGCGTCCCACCTCCGGAGCGGCAGCCTCCTGCGCACGCAGCAGCGCCTCCTGGATCTCCACAGCCTCATCCTCGCGCACCCGACACCCGACCCGTCCAGGCCGACTGTTCGCGAGATCCGCCCGTCGCCCGCCACACACCGCTTCGCTGAGAGCAGCACCGGCCCGAACGCCCGCCGCCGTTCGATACCCCCTCGGCCGGCGAACGCCGAGGTCGGGTGCTTGAGCATCCGCCGACAAGCCTCGCCCTGCGCGGATTCCCCGACCGACAGCGGCTTGTGCATCCCCGCACGGCTCATACGACCCAGACGCGGCGTCGCCCGAGCGACCCGGCCATGGGCTCAGATCGAGAAGTCGACGCCTTGGGCAAGCGGGAGCTCGCCGGAGTAGTTGATCGTGTTGGTGGCCCGACGCATGTAGGCGCGCCAGGCATCCGAGCCGGACTCCCGACCCCCGCCGGTCTCCTTCTCGCCACCGAAGGCACCACCGATCTCGGCTCCGGAGGTGCCGATGTTGACGTTGACGATGCCGCAGTCAGAACCCTCGGCCGAGC
Source organism: uncultured Actinomycetota bacterium (assembly GCA_963709685.1). GTDB lineage: Bacteria > Actinomycetota > Actinomycetes > Propionibacteriales > Nocardioidaceae > Nocardioides_B. The sequence continues at coordinate 160,382 of CAVPXH010000012.1, read as the reverse complement.
AGAAGATCTCGGCCTCTGCCTGGTCACGGGTGAACACCGAGGAGGACAGGCCTTGGGGCACGCCGTTGTTGAGCGCGATCGCCTCGTCGAAGTCCTCGTAGGTCAGCACGTACAGCAGCGGCGCGAAGGTCTCGGAGCGTACGACGTCGCTCTGCCCGGGCATGGCGACGATGGCCGGCTCGACGTAGTAGGCGTCCGGCGCGGCGTCAGCCAGTACCCGCTCCCCACCGGCCATCAGCTTGCCGCCCTCAGCCTGCGCCTGTCCGATGGCCGCCGTCATGGCATCGTAGGCCTGCCGGTGGACGAGGGGTCCCACCAGCGTGCCCTCGGCCATCGGATTGCCGAGGGGCAGCCGGCCGTAGGCCTCCACCAGCCGTCCGGTCAGCTCCTCGGCCACGGAGGCATGGGCGATCACGCGGCGCATCGTGGTGCAGCGCTGTCCGGCCGTACCCGCGGCGGCGAACACGATGCCCCGCAGCCCGAGGTCGAGGTCGGCCGAGGGCGCGACCACCGCAGCGTTGTTCCCACCCAGCTCGAGCAGGGACCGGCCGAAGCGGTTCGCGACCCGCGGCCCGACCGCACGGCCCATGCGCGTGGAGCCGGTGGCGCTCACCAGCGCGACGCCGGAGTGGTCGACGAGGGCTTCGCCGACCTCCGGTCCGCCGATCACCACCTGGCTGACGTCGCGAGGAGCCCCGCACTCGGACAGTGCCCGGTCCAGGAGCGAGGCGCTCGCCCACGCGGTCAGCGGGGCCTGCTCGGACGGCTTCCACACCACGGTGTCGCCGCACACCAGTGCGATCGCGGTGTTCCACGACCAGACGGCGCAGGGGAAGTTGAAGGCGCTGATGACGCCGACGACACCCAACGGGTGCCAGGTCTCCATCAGACGGTGGCCGGGACGCTCGGAGACCGAGGTGCGTCCGTAGAGCTGGCGCGAGAGGCCGACGGCGAAGTCACAGATGTCGATCATCTCCTGCACTTCACCGAGGGCCTCGGAGGTGATCTTGCCGACCTCGAGGCTCACCAGCGTGGCGAGATCCGCCTTGTGCTCCGTGAGCAGCTCACCGAACCTCTTCACGACCGCGCCGCGGGCCGGCGCCGGCACCTTCCGCCACGCACGGAACGCGTGCTGTGACCGCTCCACCGCGGTGTCGACCGCAGCGGCATCACCCCAGGCGACACCCCCTAGCGAGGCGCCGTTGATCGGGGATCGGTGCGGCCCGTCGCCGGAGAGCGCCTCGTCTGCGACGCCGCACCGGCGAGCGGCGTCGAGCGCCTGGCCGGCGAGAATCTCGGCACCGGGAATGGAAGTACGGGACATGGTACGAATCAGCTCCTCGCTGGTCAGACGATGTTGAGTTCGGGACGGGTGCCGGCGCCGGCGAAGCGCTCGACGTCGAGAGCGGAGACGTCGACGACCGGCGTCCGCTCCAGGTACAGGTCGCGCATCACCTCGCCGACCGCCGGCCCCATCAGGAACCCGTGGCCGGAGAACCCGCAGGCATAGAGCAGTCCAGGGACGTGCCGGGACCGGCCGATGAGCGCGTTGTGGTCGGGAGTCATCTCGTACAGACCGGCCCAGCCGCTCTGGATTCCGAGGTCCCCCAGACTCGGTAGTCGTCGCTCCATCGCTTCGGCAAGGTCGACAAGCCAGCCGGGCTCCCGTGTGGTGTCAAACCCCCACGAGTCCGTGCGCTCCGACATTCCCATGAGCAGCCCTCGCCCCTCCCCGTGGAAGTAGAACGAGGTGCCGAAGTCGATCGTGAAGGGTGTCCGCGGATCCAGGTCCTCGATCGGTTCTGTCACGGCGATCTGCCGACGCAGCGGTTCGACCGGCAGGTCCACGCCGGCCCAGGACCCGACCTCCTTGGACCACGCGCCGGCCGCGACCACGACGGTGTCGGTCGCGATGCTGCCCGCCGCGGTCTGCACCGCCACGATCTGGCTGCCGGCGGTCTCGATGCCGGTGGCGGACAGGCCGGTCAGGATCGACACCCCTGCGTGTCGCGCGGCGCTCGCGTAGCCGAGCACAACCGACTCCGGGGTGCAGTGGCCGTCGCGCGGAGAAAGCAGGGCACCGACCAGCCCCTCGGTGTCAAGGAGGGGCGAGAGCCGTCGCGCCTCCTCGACCGAGATCATCCGGCTCTCGACACCCATCGCGTTCTGCAGCTCGGCCTGACGCTGGAACGCCGGGAGGTCGGACTCGTTGTCGAGGAGGAAGAGGTAGCCGACCTGGTGCAGGTCGATTTCCTGCCCGAAGTCGTGCCCGAAGCGTTCGAAGGTCTCGAGGCTGTGCCGTCCGAGACGGATGTTGATCTCGTCGGAGAAGCTCGCCCGCACACCGCCCGCCGCCCTGCAGGTCGAGCCCTCGCCCAGCGCTCCGCGCTCGAGGAGCACGACGCGGTCGACGCCAGCTCGGACGAGGTGGTAGGCAGTGCTCAGCCCCATGACGCCGCCGCCGACGACGACGACGTCGGCGGCAGTCGGGACGCAGTGGTGTCGCGTTGTCACGGTTGCCTCCATGGACGTGTAGCCCACTGCCACGCCTCCGTCGGTGAGCTTGTCGCCAACGACCGCGGGCATCTGCTCCGAGAGTCCCACATCACGGCGGCCAACCGGAGCGTCCCGGGGCCCGTGCTTCGAGCCGGCCACTGCCTGCACACCGTCGCGTTGCGCCGGTCGATGTCCGGGACCGCGCAGCGAGACACCGCAGACGGCGGGCTGGCCCACACGAGCCATGGCCATCAACCGCCGTTGCTTGTCACGCTGGAGGTCCTCGTGGCCTCGGCAACAAACAGAGGAGCCGTGCATGCGTACTCCACTCGTCCTCGCCGCACTCCTGATGGGGGGAGCCGTCATGTCGCCGGTCGCCGCGTCCGCGGATGCGACGTACCACTCGACGCACATCACCCTGTCCCCGGCACCGGGCACCACCTCTGGTGGCTCCGGCTTCGTGGAGAACGCCCACGCGAACGGTCCCCGCGTCTATGCCCACGAGCAGTACCACCTGCGGCATGCGACAGCAGGCACCTCATACACGGTCACGCTGCACATCTACGGCACCGACACCAGCTGCGCTGATACGTCACTGGTGATGGACCTGGACTCGGCGACGCTGACGACCAACGCGGCCGGGAACGCGTCGGGATCGCACGTGTTCTCTCCCGGAGATGCCGCCGGGCTGCCCAAGAACGTCCCCCTGGGAATCATCTGGACGATGAGCGCCGGGACAGGCGAAACGTACGCCTCTGACTGCGAGACGGTCGTCCTCGACTGACTGCCTCGTGCCAGGCGTTGGCGGAACCGCTACGCGAACGAGTGCGCCCGCGCAGCCCCTGTCTGGCGCGGGCGCGAGTGCGCGCAGATGCGCCAACGAGGCCTCGTCCCATGATTGGCTCGAGCGCCGGAGAACCGCAACGCCAAGGCAGGACCGTGAGGGCGCCGCACGCGCCACACTGGCTGCTGGCGCCCGTGATCCTCGGGCGAGTCGGCAGCCGCGCGCTCTTGTGCCGGGTAGCGGGATGTCGACCAGTCGAGCGCGGCGTGCGCGGCGTGGCTCTTGAATGGAGACGCGGTCCCGATGAGGCTCGGCCTTTCATCGCAGTAGGGCGGCCACGGGGGTGTGGGGTAGGTCAGGGAAGCGAGCTGGTGCCCCGGGTGTGGTGAGCGGGTGGTCTTCGGCGTCGGCCCACAGTGCCGTGAGCGCCTGGCGACGCAGGTGGGGGACGGCGAGCGCCACGGTCATCGCGGTGAACCGCAGCATCGCAGGAGGCACGTGCCTGGAAGTGCCGGGCGACCGTCGGTCTGCGCCACCAGCTCCGCGAGACGGGTCATGGTGACACCAGCGGCCGACCGCTCTTGGTCGCCGTCGCTCTTCGACACTGTTGCCGTCGAGGCCGTAACAGACGGCGTGTCGAAGTGGCCTGGGTCATCGACGTCGCCCAGGCCGGCCTCCTCCAGAGCCTCGTCGGCGACACCGCTCAACACACCCGTGGTGGTGCGTGCGCGGCGGTTGCGAGCCGGTGACCCGCTCAGGCCTCGTTGTCGCTGTTCTGGGAGCCGGTGTCGCCGCTGGCGGGCACGGCGTCGGTCTGGTCCTCGCCCTGGTCGTCGTCGCAGGTGGTGGCTGTCGTGTTGGTGCACGAGTCGCTCCCTTCGCCGCCGTCCTCGACGTTCTGGCCCTGGTCGCCGTTGAGGACGTCGTTGCCGTGGCCGCCGTTCAGCACGTCGTCGCCGGCACCGCCGTTGAGGTCGTCGCCTCCGGCGTTGCCGTACTCGGTGTCATCGCCGCTGCCACCGTTGAGCGTGTCGGCGTTCGCTCCACCCGAGAGGTCGTCGGCGCCGGACTGCCCGTTGAGCACATCGTCGCCGGCGTCTCCCTGCTCGTCATCATTGCCGTAGCCGCCGTTGAGGACGTCGTTGCCGTCATCGCCTTGCAGATCGTCGTTGCCGGCGTTGCCGTACTCGACGTCGTCACCGGTGCCACCGATCAGGGTGTCGGCTCCACGGCCGCCGGAGATCCGGTCCGCGCCGCCGCCTCCGTAGATGTGGTCGCCGCCGCCGCCGCCGCAGATGATGTCGTTGCCGCCGCGCGCGTAGATCGTGTCCGCTCCGCCGAGCGCGACGATCACGTCGGCGTGGCTGGTGCCGTGGATGACGTCGTGGCCGGCGGTGCCCACGATGGTCGCCTTGTGTCCCATGCACGTGGGCGTGGTTGCGGCGGTGGCCAGCGTCGGGTGGCTGGTGAGGATGAACGCAGCCGGGGCGAGCATGGCGGCGAGGGCACGGACACGCATCATCGGGACTCCTTGAATCTGAAAAGGCGCTGCGGCGCTGTGCCGGCTGGCGACGAGCCGATCAAGGTATCGGCGTTCCGCACCCGGGAGTTGACCCCACGAGTTCGGCGCGGTCTGCCTCGCGGGGCCGCGGCCCGATCCACTGCCTTGAACCTGCGTCGGAGCAGCGAAGCGGCTGCGAGCGCTCCGCGGACGGCCCGCACCCAGCCAAGCAAGGGCGCGGGCGGTGGATTCTCATGCCGTCTCAGTTGATTCGTCTACCGTCTGAGCGAGCCCGCCCCGGTCACGACAGCTGACCGGCGCCGCCTCAAGCGCCGGGGCCAGAACCCCCTTCTTGAGTCGACCGGCAGCGCCCACCGTCGTGGGCGTGCACGGCCGTCGCGGCTGCATGCCTCCAGGAAGAGGTCAGCCGCGACGGCACGCAACCCACGTCACGTAACCCCACCCCTCTGGGCGTCGCCAGCGCCTTCGGTCATGCGCGCGATGGCGGCCCAGCGAACAGTTGCTGTGCCGCCGGCCGAGCCGCCTGTCGTCGTGCAGGCCACGGACGTGAGACGAACCTGAAGTAGCAGCCCACGAACGCAAGGACGATCCCCACGTTCACGGCCAGGCGCTCCCAGAAGTGCCTCCGGAAGAGCAAGACGTCCACGCCGACCACCATCACCAGCACGTAGATGACGTTGACAGCATGCCTGCTCATCGTTCCTCCATCCCAAACCCAAGTGACCCGACCGTTGGCCGCACAGCGGCAGAGGGGCAGAGGAGCAGTTCATCTTTACCCGGGCAAACCTTCAAGTCGCCCGCGCGGGATGGGTGACGGGTCCACGGTGGCGCCTTCGTCCAAGGTGAGACGCTACTCAACCGGCGCAGGGGTCCGGTCGAGGACATCCGGTTGACCTCGCCCAGCCGGGGCGGGGTCACTTCGTACGGGAGTCGGCGGGGCCGGGAGCAAACCGCCGCGACGCCTTGCCTCGGCGAGGCACCGACGGGAAAGCCGTCTGGCGACGGATCCTCCTCAGCGGTCGCCGGCTTCGGCGTTCCCCTGTGCCCGCGGCGTCCGGGGCGTCCGCATGTCCTCGGCCTGCCACGGTGCCACCGACGGGGCGCGATGGGCCACGGCGATGACGCCACCGGTCATGAGCATCAGCGCCAGGACCTCGCTCAGGATGGCGGTGGGTGTGCTCGCCACCTGCTCCTTGAGCAGGACCACGGCCAACCCGATCGACACGAGTGGATCGACGGCGGTGATGATGGCCAGCACCGGTGAGACCAGGCGGCCGGCCTGGAAGGCGTTCTGGTTCAGCAAGAAGCCGGCCGGCCCGATGACCACCAGCATGTAGAGGGGCCATTGCCGCAGAGGGTCGGCGAATCCTTCCTGCAAGGTGCTGGGCGCAAGCTTGAGCAGGAACGCCGTGGCTCCGAAATCGACGCCGCAGGCCAGCGCCAACCACAGCGGTCGTATCCGCCGGGACCCCCAGCGCGCCGCGGCAAGGCAACCGCCCAGCACGGCGAGCAGCCCCGCGGCGAGCGGCGCCGCGGCAGTGTCCGGGATCGTCGTACGTCCTCCGCTTGGTTGGGCCACCGCCAGGAAAGTGGCGACCCCGGCGGCACAGCATACGATGCCGGTGACCATCGTCGGGTCCGGTGGCTGACGCAGCGCCACGACGGTGATGAGCGCGGCCACCAGCAGGTTGCAGACCAGGATCGGTTGGACCACCGCCAGCTCGCCGTAGTGCAGGGCCACTATCTGGAGAAGGTTGCCGGCGACGTTGATCGCGATCGCGGCGATCCACAGCGGCTGACGGGCCAGATCCACCAGCAAGCGAGGCGAGAGCGCTGCACGCTCAGGGACGAGCTTGGTGCTGCGCTGCTCCATCACCGAGGACAGTCCGAACAGCACCGTCGCAGCGAGCGTCAGCAGGACCACGCCCATCGGGATCCTCCCCACTACTGCTGCTCAGCGCCTCTCGCCGTCCCCGCGGCTGGGGGCCACCCTCTCGTCGCGCCGGGACCGTCTCCCGCGACCCGTCAGCGCAGTGGCAACCAACAACTCCGTCCCGCATCTAGAGCGGGCGATGCTCCCAGAGCATTCCCGCGTCCAGAGACCACCCTGTACAGCTGCGGCGCTGGTTGCAGGTATTGCAGACATGGTGCCGACGGCGAAAGGGGTGCCCTTTGCGGCAGGGGGTTCGGCTGCCCTCACGGTGGCAGGTCTCTGCCACCGTGACAGCCATGCCCGAGGATCCGTGAGGTAGCGACCTGGCACCGGTGGTGCCGCACGCGCCTCCGCTGCCGCCACGGCCGGCGGCCCTTCCGGAGGAGTGTCCGGAGAATGGGACGCTTCGCTGGCGAGGCGGAACCGTGCAGCGGCGAAGGAATCTGGCGTCGCGTGCAGAGGGCCATCCCAACGTCACACACACGCTCCGTCGACCCGGGGCGTTCATCGGCTGGTGCAGTCTGGCCAGATGGAATCCGGAGTACCGCAGTGCGTCGTTGGGCTACTGCCTCAGCAATGCGGGATGGGGGCACGGCTCCGCGACAGAAGCCGCGCGCACGTTGCTGCGTGGGCCTTCGAGACCCTGGGCCTGAACCGCATTCAGGCCGAGACCGATACCCGAAACGCGGCCTCGGCCCGCGTCCTGGAGAAGCTCGGATTCGTACGCGAGGGAAAGGCTGCGCGAAGACTGCATCGTCAACGGTGACGTCTCGGACTCGTGGGTCTTCGGGTTGCTCAGCCGGGAGTGGCGGCCGTAGTCACCCCTCTTGGCTGCCGTGTCATACCGCGGCAGCGACCCTGGCATGCCGCGCAACCATTGAAGAGTGCGGGCAAGGCCTGGCCCGGTGACGTAGCCATCGCCGGTTGGCAGGTTCAGTGCTGGCGGGCGACGCGCAGCAGCCAGTCGACCACCAAGGCGCGCAGGAGTTCCGGCCGTTCATGGGGCAGCGCGTGTCCGGCGTCGTCGATGACCGCCAGGCTGGCGCGAGGGTAGTGGTCGAGCAGGTCGACGGCAGCGGCATACCCCACCGTCGAGTCGAGCCGTCCCGCCACCACCAGTGTCGGGCCCAGGTACGCCGGCCGATCCCCGATGGGCAGCTCCCACCGCGAACCGATCCGCTCCAGCGCCGCCCAATCGGTCAGCCGGGCGCCCGGGGCGACGTACCGCTCGTACCGCTCGAGCATCTCCACGGTCTGCACGACGAAGTAGTTGCGGAACGCGTCGTTGCCGATGCCGCCGGAACCGACCGCGACCCGGGGTGCGGGCACGGCACGGACACTTTCCAGGAGTGGGCACACCAGCGCCAGCCCCGCTACCCGGGTCGGCTCGTGGGCGGCCATCGCCCGGGCGTAGTAGCCGCCGGCGGAGTGGCCGACGAGCAGGTAGGGCGCCTCACCGCAGACCTCGTGGGCGAATCCCAGCAGCATCTGCAGTACGTCGTTCGCACTGCGAAGTGCCTCCGGGGCTGCCGTACGACCCATGCCCGGGAGGTCGGGGTAGATCCTGCGGTATCCACGTGAATCGGCGAAGGCGGGCTCGAAGCACGCCTCGGACTCGCCATGGTCGACACCCGCGCCGTGCAGCACCAGCACCGGCAGTCCGTTACCGTGCTCGACATAGTGGACGGCGCCCTCGCCGCTTCGCGCCTCCACCCGGTCACCCTAAAACACCGGCCGCCGACATGGTCGAGGCTCGCTCCATCGACGTCGTACCCAATGTGCGCGTCGTGCAGGCAGCGGACTTCGTCTCCGACGACCCGGCCTTCACCGGCGACGATGACGGTGACGTGGGAGCTCTCCCCGGAGGACGAGAGGACACCGGTGACCATCAGCGCCGAGAGCGTCCGGCCGGCATCGCCGCCGCCGATCACGTCGCTGGATGCAGTCATCCTTGGCGAGACTCGCTGCCTACCTTGAGGCGGGTGGAGGCGGCGCCGAGCCGCATGGCTCACCGCAAGGTCGCTTTCGACGCCTGCCGGCCGCCGTGTCATTTCGCGGCCCGCTCTGGGCGACTTTGCGTGCATCAACGCGAAGATGCGTTCTCTCGCCCTGGCGGGGCACGTGCCAAGTGCGTGTCCGTCGAGTCTCGCCTTCGGGTGAGACACGCTCTTGCCCGCGGGCACGGGCCCGAGGGGCACGCCCGGACGCGCGCTGAGCCGGCAGCGACAAACCGCAGCGCCGTCGTGCACGCGCTCAAGCGTCACCGAGCCCAGGAGCCGGTCGATTCGCCCAGGGCCAGGTGCCTCCCGCGTGGCAGGAGGCGATGAGCACCTCCACGGTGAGCGCCATCTCGGCAGGAGTTCGGAGGCAGGTGATGAGCAACTGGGCGAGAGGCCCCGATCGCACGGATCACGCCGTATAGTTGAATGCTGAACGGCCCACGCGGTATCCCCCGTCCGCGCGGGCCGTTCTTCCATCAACTCGCTTCTGCGCGTCGACGTCAGCGTGCGAGCGTGACCTCTTCGTCGAGCCGACCCAGTTTGTGTGGGTTGCGAATGGCGTACAGCCGCGCGATTCGCCCGCGGCCGACAACGAAGCTCATCACTGTGTTTACTTCGCCGTCGAGAACGATCCGCCCGCCGACGGCACCGTTGAGCCAGAGGGTGTCGACGACCGCGCCGGGCGCGAGAGTCGAGAACTTGGACAGGAATGCGGCGACCTTGTCCGCGCCGACGATCGGGTGCTTTGCGGCCGCCACTAGTCCGCCGCCGTCCGCGATCACGACGATGTCGGGGGCCAGCACCTCCATGAGCGACTGCACGTCACCGCTCGTCAGCGCGGCCAGGAACCGCTCGACCACCTGTTGCTGCTCGGCCCGGTCGACCTTGACCCGCGGCCGTCGAGCTTCCACGTGCTCACGGGCGCGGTGCGCCGCTTGCCGGACCGCGGCGGCGGTCTTGCCGACGGCCGTTGCGATCTCGTCGTATGGCAGGTCGAAGACCTCGTGGAGCACGAAGACCGCACGCTCGGTTGGCGTGAGTGTCTCCAGCACGGTGAGCATTGCCATGGAGACGCTGTCTGCCAGTTCGATGTCCTCGGCGATGTCGGGAGTGGTTAGCAGCGGCTCGGGGAGCCATTCCCCGACGTAGTCTTCGCGGCGGCGCGCGAGCGTCCGGAGCTGGTTGAGCGCCTGCCGGGTGACGATGCGCACCAGGTAGGCACGCGGATCACGCACGGTGGCGCGGTCGGCTTCTGCCCACCGCAGCCAGGTCTCTTGCACCACGTCCTCGGCGTCGGCGGCGGAGCCGAGCATTTCATAGGCCACGGTGAAGAGAAGACTCCTGTGAACGACGAATGGGTCGGTCATGAGCGCGAGGCTACGTCCGCCTGGACGAGCTGGAGCTCACATACCGCCGAGAAACCTTGGGACTCGATGCCCATCGCCACATTGGAACGTGTGTACAGGTTGGCGAGGGCGATCTGGGTGGTGAGCTCGACCATCGCCGGCTCGCCGAGCTGCGCCAAGAGGCTGGCGAACTGGTCGTCAGTGACAGTCGGTGGGGTGGCGGTCATCGCCTCGGCGAACTCCATCACGTCGCGCTCGAGGGGGGTGAAGACATCCGAGGTGCGCCACACCGGTACCTGGCTGGCCTTGCGCTCGTCCAGGCCCTCGTTGTGGGCGTGGAAGTAGCCGAAGTCCAAGCACCACGAGCAGCCGACCTGTGCGGCGACGGCCATGTGCGCGAACGACTTCAGGTTCTCATCACACGCGCTCCACTTCTGGGCCTTGCCACTGACGGCGAGGAAGGTCTTCAGCACGCGTCGGTTGTGGAAGTAGATGCCCACTGGCTCGGGCACCTCGCCGAGCAGCCTCTTGCTGAAGCGCTTCACAACCGCGCCGGAAAGCCCAGCGATCGGAGCCGGCGAGATCCGCCTGGTGTTGGCCATGTCAGCCTCCTGTGTGTCCGTGGTTTCGACATGAAGACACCGGCCTCGGCCATTGTGTGACATGACACGCCGCGGGGCTCCCGCGTACCGCCTGGGGCGGCAGCGTCATACCGGCTCCCGGACTCCCCAGCGTCTGCCTCGGGCGTTCTGTCGAAGTCAGCGCTGCCGTCGCGACATTCGGTCGTGCCGCCCCCCTGCGATTCGTTGATCGCAGTGCGTCTATAGCCGAAGTGCCTGGGGGTGACAGGCCCTTGCCGCGGCGGCCAGGTGGGGCACGGTCTTCCTGCCGCCTGTCGGCCGTGCACCGCTGCTGGTGCCGGCGCCCGCCGCCTTGGTCCGAGCATCTCGACAGACGCCAGAGGGACGGATCCCTGATCCCTGAGGCCCAGACACTTTCGGAGGTATTGCGTTGACCCGCGCGTCTCCTCAGTCAACGATGGTTGGACGCTTCCGGGCACGGTCCTCGATCTTCACGTTGTAGGGAGGAACGCATTGAACGGGTTCGCACAGCCGCCTCGGATCGTCCGCTGGACCCTCGAACTCGAGGAGACTACGGCGCTCGACCGGCCGGTGCATGCGCTCGAGCCAAAGGTCCACTCCTTGTTCGGGGCCGGGAAGCGAGGTTGGGTGCTCCGTGGGGAGTGGCTCGGCCACGCGTTACACCCGTCGCTCACCGATGTCGTTCTCGGGACCTGGACCTCCGCCAGCCTGCTCGACTTGTTCGGAGGACCTGAGTCGGTCGCCGCGGCCCAGAAGCTCATCGCTACCGGTCTGTTCGCTGTCGGCCCAACAGCGTGGAGTGGATGGGCCGAGTGGTCGACGGCCGGTCAGCGCGAGAAGCGGGGGGGCTCGCCCACGTGGTGTTCAACGGCCTCGCGATCGGCATCTATACGGCTTCCTGGATCGCCCGCCGCCGAGATCGCCACGCCGCCGGCGTCAGCCTCGCTCTCGCGGGCGGAGCCGTCTCAGCAGTGGCCGGCTACCTGGGCGGACACCTCGTCGAGGCGCGCAAGCTGGCAACCCGCCACCCCGCCTACGAGGAACCCCTTCGAGGCGCAGCGTCGTAACAGCGGCATTGCCGTCCGCATTGGCCAGGCCGGGAAGCACGCCGTGGTGTGGCGCAGGGTGGAGGTTGTCTCCGCCAGCCAGCAGGACGACGGTCAGGCGCGGATGCGTTCGCGAGCAAGTCCTGGGATTCCCCGGCCGGCCACGAACACTGTCGAGAACAGGATCAGGGGATGCTGGCGACTCCCGAGTACAGCCCGGCCACGGTGGTCGCACGGGCAGGCACCGCTTCGCGGGCCAGGCGGTACACACGCCCGTGGAGTACGGCGGCCAGCTCAGCGACCGCGAACGCGAGGTCGTCGCGGTCGTCGGCCAGGGCCTGGCCAACCCCACGATCGCTGACCGGCTGTGCCTGGGCACAAACGGTACGGAACCTCGTCCCTCAGTAATGGGAAGCTCGGCGTGCCCGACCGAACATCGCTCGCGACAGCCGCCCGCGACGCCGGCCTGGTTGGCTGACGCCCCTTGCCAGGCCCGTCCCCACCGCACGAAAGCGGCACGGCGGGCCGGCTGGCTTTCACGGACATGGCCGATGTGCGATGACGCCCATGTCCCCGGCCCGTCGTCCGCCTCCGGGCTCTCGCTGTTGTCGCGTACGAAACTGCGCTGGGTGGACCTGGACACGTTCAACGACCTCGCGATTTCACTCGCGGGCGTCCGACGCACGTCGGCCGGCGGCCTCGCTCGTTGGCAGTACGAAGGCCGGCTGGTCGCCCGCGAGCTGGACTCGACGCACGTAGCGGTGCGGGATGGCGTTCGACGTACGCAACGCACTGCTTCACCAGCACCCACAGGCGTTCTCGGTCCGGCCCGGTTCGCCACACACATGATGGTCGTCGTCCATCTCGACGCCGGGGACGACGGGGCTGTGGAGGTCGCCCTCGAGTATGAACGTGGCGCCTGCGCCTCGTTCATACTGCTGGGCGAGGCGGACGCTGGTGCCCAGAGCCGCTGAGCGACAGGTAGAAAAGTCCGAGCTCGAAGTGGTCTCGGTGCTTTCGAGGCTACACCCGCATTCTCCGGACCGGAGGGGCGAGCGAGCAGCCGTCGCAGTCACCGACCGGCGTCCCGCCGTGTGGCGCTCCTGGAAGGGCCTTGCGCGATACTCGACAGATGGCTCGCACGCGCTGTTCCGCACTGGGATCCTCACCGACGAGGACTTCGCGGCGGACCGGGACCTGCTGGCCCGCCCCGAGGTGGCGCGGGTGGCGCTGCGCACGCCGACGGGTCCGGAGATCCTGCCGGTGAACTACGCCGGTGCACCACCAGAGCTGTGCTTCCGGACCACGCCGTACGGCGTGCTGGGCAGCTCCGCGCGCGAGGGCGACCTCGCGGTCGAGACCGACTCCCTGGCCCCGGAAAGCCTCGAGGGCCTGCCGTCCCGGCTCTTCCCGGACGAGGGACCGGTCCGGGGCTGCGCAAGACGTCCGGGAGAGGTTGGTCGCGATGCCGTCACCTGAGGGTGCCGCCGGGCACACACTGTGGCCATCGTGACATGGGACGGGGGAAGTGATGGGGCGAGACCGCCGGCGCTATTCCGTCAGCAACGTCGCTGAGGCGCAGGGCGCGCGCCTGCGTCGCCGCAAACGCTGGTACTTCATCCTGATGGGCACCTGTCTGGCACTGATTGTGCTGGCTTGGAACGTGGTCCGGCTGTGGTCGACGACAGCTGCAGTCGCCATGTCTGTCGTCGCCGCGGTGCTGCCGCCGGTGGCCGCACTCGTCGCCAACTGGGGCGAGGATCACTAATGCCCCGCCCATCGAACGCCGCTTGCCAGGTTCCCGGATTCCGCCGCGTGCCCAAGGGCACACTCGCTTTGGCCTCCGAATGACGGGCCCATGCCCATGACCACCAGGAGCGGGCGAAAGAAGCCGTAGCGCAAGCCGAACGTCGTCTTCATCAGCCCATTTGCATCCCGCCTGGACCCAGCGGGCTCATCGCCGCCCTGGCCCCGGGCAGCCCGATCAGACAAAAGAGTCACAGCGCCGCTGGCCCGGTGTCCTCGACCTTTCACTCTCCGAGCGCAGGTGACAGTGCCTGACCTGGCGCCACTCCGCCGGCTAGCGTCGACGACCACGTCGTCCTGAGAGAGCCGAAGGTCACGCGCGGCGCGCCCGGCGGCCCATAACGCAGAAGGCCCGTACGGGTGCGGCCACCGGTCTTGCCTGGACGAGTCGGGACGATGGGCTCTGTCGCCACGGCGGGTGCCACGGGAGGCTGGTGATCACGGGAGAACAGCCATGACTTGGACCACCAAGCCCGATGCGGCCATTAGCGGCCTGGCACGGACACGGGCGCTCAGAGGACTCAAGGTCAAGCGGGACCTCGGCTGGCACCTGGTCACCTCTCTGACCCGGATCCGCGAGTAGTTGATCTTCTTGGGGGTGTCGGTGAACGAGCAAGTGCCCTTTGACCTGTGACGATGGTGATTGCGAAGTCAGTCAGCGTCACGGCCAGAAGGGCACTTGTTCGGTGGCAACGATACGTGGTTCGAAGGAGCGCAAGAAGCAGCGGTCGCGGGCGCGTCGGGTTCGGGTCGGGGCACCGGATCACCGGCTGACCGCCGCGGGCGGTGTGGAGGCGGTCCGTGAGCTGGACCGGGTGCTGGCGATCAGTCAGAGCCTTGATGACAAGCTCGGCGCCCTCAAGCAGCGCCGCCGTGGGCTGTCTGCTGGTGAGCTGCTGATCGCGATGGCCTCGGCGCAGTTGACCGGTGTCGATCACCTGGTCGGGCTGGACCGGCGACGGGCCGACACCGCGGGGCAGGAGCTGGAGCCGGTGGCCACACCTGCGTCCACGACCGCGGCCGGGATCGCGCGGCGGTTCACCAGCCGGCATCTGCGGGCGGTGGAGGAAGCGGTCGGGACGGTCAACACCGAGTGGGTCTCCAGGCTGTCCCCGCTACGCCGCAGAGTGCTGCTGCGGTGCGCGACGATCGATGGCGACACCACGGACGTGGAGGTCTACGGGCGCTCCAAGCAAGGCGTGGCGCATGCCTACACCGGGGTGTTGAACCTGCGCCCGCACCTCGGGCACTGGGCCGAGGCCGGGGTGCCGCTGGCCGCCGAGCTGATGGGCGGGGCCGAGGACCCACGCAGCAACTGCGTGGACATTCTGGACCGCTCGATCGCGGCGCTGCCGGCCGGAGTGGACCAAATCCGGTGCCGTTGGGACGCCGGCTACTTCGCCGCCGACCTGGCCCAGGCCTGCATCGAGCGGGGCGTGCAGTTCGCGATCGGCGCGAAGCGCACCAGGCCGCTGATCGCCGCCGCCCAGCGGATCCCAGAGCACGCGTGGGTGCCCGCGGTCGGGATGGACGACACCGAGGTCGCGATCGTGGACTACCTGCCGGGCACCTGGCCCGCGAGGCGGGCATCGCCTGCATCGCCCGACGGACCCGGATCCCGGTCGAACGCATCCCGACCGCCCGCGCCCGCAAGCGCCGCACCATCCCCACCGAGCAGCTCACCCTGGCGCTGCAGGGCCGACTGGAGGCAGTGTTCGGCTACTCCTTCATCCTGACCAACCTCGACCTCGGCGACCGCCAGACCGACCCCGAGGCTCATGCCGAGAAGCTGGCCGAGACCGAGTGGTGGTACCGGCACCGCACCGACATCGAGGCGCTGAACAAGGACGCCAAGCACGGCGCCGCGCTGCGCCACCTGCCCTCCTCGGACCGGCGCGTCAACAGCGTGTGGATGTGGGCGGCGCTGCTGGCCTGCGCGATCTCGGCCTGGACCCAGGAACTGGCCGGCATCGACCGCGGCAACGGCCGTGGACGGCGCACCGTGACCAGGTTCCGCCGCGAGCTGATCACCACCCCCGCCCGGGTCACCAGACGCGGCGGCACCACCTGGCTACGACTCCCGCCCGGCGAGCAACTCCTCGCCGCCGTACTGCCCCGCCTGCAGCAACTCCCCAACCCCGGCTGAGAACAGCCCGCGCCCTGCCATCCCAGCGACCCAGGACCCCCGAGGCGCAGTCGGAACCTCCGCCCCCGCGACGCGATAGTCGTGCCGGCCGCCCTGCCCACACCCCGATCATCGGCCCGGACCACAGCAGAGAGCCCGGTCAACCACCAACCTCCACGACTACTCGCGGATCTGGGTCTGATCGTCAACGGATGCGTGACCTTCATCTGGGTGCTCGAGTGCCACCGGCGGGCGTGATGCCCGGACCATGGACCCAGCGATCGGCCGGGAGAGCGCGTGGGAGGTAGGACATGAAGCGGCGGTGGGCTTGTGCGGCGGGAGTCGCCGTGGCGACTGTCGGATACCGCAGCGTGCTGCGCCCGTGGCACGAGCGTTGGGGCGCAACCGAGGAGGAGGCACACGCCGTGCTTCCCGGCGACGACCTCGTGCCTGATCCCGCCACGCAGGCTACGCGGGCGATCACCATACAGGCACCGGCCGAGCAGGTGTGGCCCTGGGTGATCCAGCTCGGTGCAGACCGTGGCGGCTTCTACAGCTACGACTGGCTGGAGAACCTTTTCGGACTCGGCATTCACAGCGCCGACCAGGTGGTCCCGGGCTGGCAGCAGCGTGCCGTGGGCGAGCTTGTCCATGCCGACGCCGCCGGCACCGGCGGCTGGTACGTGGTGCAGGTGGTTCCCGGGGAGGTCCTCGTCCTGAAGATGGCGAACGTCGCCGCGGGACATCCTGCGCGCAGAGACGAGCAGTGGCGCTGGGAATTCCTGTGGACCTTCGCGACGAGGGACCAGGGCGATGGCACCACGCGGCTGCTCGTCCGGGAACGGGCCGGGTTCGGCAGCGCAGCGACCCGGTTGCTGATGTCGCCGGTCGGCCTCGTGAGCTTCGTGATGACACAGAAGACAATGCGCGGCATCAGGGCACGCGCCGAGGCCGGCGCTCGTCGTACCGCGAACGACGCCCCGGCCGCGGTCGACGCAGTGCCCGGTCGCTGACCGCGGAAGCCTCTGCAGGAGCGGCCGGCCAGGCAGGGGAGGTGGATCGCGGTGCTGTCGCAGAGGGCGAGGACGCGCATCGCGCATGAGCTGGACACCAGGTCGGTGGCCGCGGCCGTGTGGGCGTACCGGCGTACCCGCGGCCGCCTCACCCGGCTGTGGGGGCGTCGCGCGATCGTGCTCACCACCACCGGCCGCCGCTCCGGCCGGCCCCGGGACCGTACTGGTGCAGGTCTTCCCCGAGGGGCAGGACCTCTTCGTGGTCGCGGCGAACCGCGGGCTGGGCCGGCCGCCCGGCTGGTACTACAACCTGCGCAGCAATCCGCAGCTCGCGGCAGAGCTCTACGGTGCCCGCCTGCAGCTGCACGCCGCCCTGGTGCACGAACCGGAAGCCTCCGGGGCGGTGGCGACAGGTGCTGGCCACCGCCCCGGACTACGTGCGGTACGCCCACCGGACCGGGTCCATTCCCCCGATCTTTCGTCTCAGGGCCGTCGACGAGCAGCACGACGGTGCGCCCGCCGGCGATCTGGCACGGCCGGCTCTCGCAGGCCGCCAGAGCGGCGGCCGGTGGTCGCGCGCTCACCACGGCGGTGGTCGCGCATCCGGCGTACCCCGGCGCGGTCGGGCTGGCCACCGGCACCGACCCCTGCCTGCGGCACCTGACCCACCGGCTGCTCGCCGAGACGCGCTCCTGCGCGAGACCAGCATCCTCGACCCCGTGTACGGCGCCGCCGGCGCCGGCCTGATCCTGGCCGGCCTCGGCGGCCTCGTGCGCGGCGTCGGCGAAGTCCTGCAGGGCAACCAACCCACGGGCGGCCTCGGGTTCGAGTCCTGGACCCAAGGTCGCATCGCCACCAACCTCGGCGGCGAACCCGTTGGCCGCCGGCGCGACCCACAGGACCAGGCCCGTGCCGCGCTGGGCCCCGCGTCTCGGTGGGGCACTCGTCCCGGCCTGGCCCACCCTGTTCTGGGTCTGCATCGCCGATGCGGTGTTCCTGGTCTTCGGGTCCCTGGCCGTGGGCGTACTGCTGAACATCGACGTCGCCTCGACCTTCGTCCACGCCTTCTTCCTCGCAGGGGTCGCCATGCCGCTCGCCACCCTCGCCGGGCTCACGCACGAAGCTGACAACCCGGCCGGCCGCTTCGGTCGTGCGCATCACGCTGCCGACGCCAGAAGCCGCACCTAGCCCGGCGCAGTGCCCGGCCCGCAGCTCGACCGGCTTTGAGGCTGAGCTGGCGCCCGGGGCGAACCCAAGGAAGTGCACGGTCAAGGACATTTCCGGCCGGCTCGACCAGTGCCCCGGCGTCCTTCATCGTCGGACCCGACTGCGGTCTGCGCTGGAGCGACCCAGAGCGACAGACGCCCAGCGGATGCGGTGCTACGTTCAGAGTCAGGGTGTGCCGGGAAGATCTGGTCGGCGTTCTGTTCGCCGGCGCCCGGAGACACCGTGACCACCTCACCACAGCACCCGTTCGCTGGCTCAGCCGCGGAAACAGCATCCGTTCGGGCCGAGTGGCTTGTCAGCCTCCGCTGTCACACCCCGGCTTGCGCGCCAGCCTGCGTCACCACTGCCTCACCTTCACTCGGCGGATCTGCCGCCGGAAAGGGAGAACCACATGTCAAACGCGACCACGACCACGGCCAGGGCGACAGGAGCCTGGTACCTCGGGCTGGCCATCACCGGGATGATCGGGTTCCTGCTGATCCGCCCCTCGATCTGGGTCGAGGGTGATCCGTCGGCCACCCTCAGCCACCTCACGCAACAGCAGGGCCTCGCGCACCTGAGCCTCGCCGTCGAGATGGGCATCGTCCTCACCCAGGCCCTGGCCGCCCTCTGGTTCTACAAGCTCTACCGCTCCGTGAACCAAGTCGCCGGCGTCGCCGTCGCCGCGTTCGGACTCGTCAACGCGGTGGCGGTCATGACCAGCGCAACATTCATGGCCACGGCCGTCGCAGTGGCTGCGGATCCCTCACTGGCGCCGGCCGGCGACGCCGCGGGCACCGTGGGAGTGCTCCACCAGCTCAGCACCGCCAGTTGGGGCATCGGAGCCCTGTTCTTCGGACTCTGGCTCATCCCGATGGGCTGGGCAGCCATCACCAGCGGTCGGTTCCCCAAAGCCCTCGGCTGGATCCTCGTTGCGGGCGGCATCGGATACGTGCTGAGCAGCTTCGCCGACTACGGACTGGCCAACGGACCCACCCTGCTGGTCGATGCGTTGGCCTTCCCCGCCACCGTTGGAGAGTTCTGGATGATCGGCTACCTCCTGACACGCGGGATCCGATCCCTGCCCACGGCCGCGCAACCCTCAGCCAGGGCCAACGTGCCGACCCCGGCCTGACTTGCCCACCTGTCCGGTGTCTCAATCCGCCGCCAGTCGGCGGCCGTGGCATACCGCCAGTCGGCGGCCGTGGCATACCGCCCGTCGGCGGCAGTGTCATGCCGGGAGGCGGCGGTGTCTTGGCGGCCGGGAACACGCCCGTTCAGGATTTGACGGGACCTGCTGCCGAGCGTTTCCTCACGCCGGGCTCCATCGGGCATGAGGTCGCCGTGTTCACCGCGCCCCCACAGGGGCGTCGCCGATGCCCCGGCCTCGGTCTGCTCGGTCGTTCACCCCTTGTCAATCCGCCAGCCTTGACCCGAACACGTGTGGTGACTCGGCGAGCGCGGCCAGGCGCAGCCGTCGCCAGGTCGCCCAGTCGTCCGCGGACCGACGGCCCCGATTCAGCCGCAGCGGCCGCGACCTCAGCCAGGGCCGTGCTCACGGAGCCATGCTGAGCGCCGTGCTGCCGAAGCGCGCGACAGCCAGGCGTCCTGCACGACCTCGGCCAGCTCGCCGTACGTGAGCTCACCGATGCGGCTGGCCCGCAGGAGAACCGAGAGGTGACCGTCGAAGTGAGAGGTGGTGAAGAACGGCGACGACGGGGCCTGCACCAGCGCGAGCTTGTCGCCTTCGCTGGGCACCCAGAAGACGATGACATCGTCGTAACGCTCGCCGGT
This sequence comes from uncultured Actinomycetota bacterium, assembly GCA_963709685.1. Classification (GTDB taxonomy): domain Bacteria; phylum Actinomycetota; class Actinomycetes; order Propionibacteriales; family Nocardioidaceae; genus Nocardioides_B. Next base: position 140,709 of record CAVPXH010000012.1, on the reverse strand, counting down.
CTCCGGGTCGAAGGCGTCGGGACGCGGGTTCCGGAAGAAGACGAACGACTTGCCGCCCACCCGGTAAACCGGTCGCTGCTCGGTGCCGGGATAGACGGTGACGTGAGGCATGCCGAGGGCGAGCTGGTGCACGTCTTGCAGCCGGGCCGGTCGAGCACCGTTCTTCGCCACGCTCCCAGGTTAGGTACCGCCCCCCGGCCGCCTGGGGCTAGGTACGTCACACCGCATGTGGCGGCAGGTTCATACCGTCAGTCGGCGGCCCGGTCATACCCGATTGAGGGGCGGTCTGGCTCGGGTGGATGGACGGATCGGACAGGGCCAAAGTCCCTTGCTCATGGGCGTCCGAGGACAGATGTTCGGGCCGTCGGCCGTCCTGCGCACGGGTCACTCGCCGAGGCGCGTGCCGCCGAACGTGAGCCCTGCACCGATCGTGCCGAACGGGAGGGAGGCCTCGACGCCGCGACCTGGGGAGCCGAACTCGCTTCGGGCGAGGGCCGCGGGCGGATCTACGTCGTCGAGCCAACAGGCGATTTCGAAGACGACCCCAACGTCACGAACGAGAAGTTCCCCGGGAATCAGACCCAATCCTTCCGCAGCCGCGAACCACTGCGCGTGGTCGGCGAGTTCCTCGACTGGGTCGGTCACTCCCCCGAGCAGCTCCAGGCCATGCGCAACGGCCTCGATACGTTGAAGCGGAAGGGCACAGCGAAGATCGACTGAGTGACCAGAGGCGACCCGTCGAGCGCCGTATCGCCGTATCGCCGTGCACCTACAGATCACCGGTCAACCGGCGGCTTGGGCGTTTGCACGCCGGCCGCAGTCAGCGTTCCGTGAGCTCGCCGAGCACGGCCGCGTGCTCGGCCGCGTGTCGGACGTCGGCTGCGCCACCGCGAGCACGCCCTGATGGCCCGCACCTTTGGGGCTTGAGGCCACCGGCGTCGATGCGGCCGGTACCGCGATCGCCCGCGCCAAGGCAGCTGAGCGCAATCTCGTTTGCGCGTTTCCTGACCTGGGACGCCCTCGAGCTTGCCGTTCTGGGGGAGTCCTTCGACACCGTGCTGGACTGCGGCCTGTTCCACGTCTTCGAGAATCCCGAACGGGTGGCGTTCGCGGCCGCCCTGCGCGCCGTCATGCCGCCGGCTGCCAGGTACTACCTGCTCTGCGTCGGCGATCTCGAGCCCGGACAAGCCGACGCGTGGCTCGCGTCGATCCTGCGTGTATACCGACCCTGGGTCGCAGGCTGCGTCCACGCCGGTCCGGACGCGGCGAACGCCTCACGCGCCCGGGTCGGCACGCGACGTGCTGGGGACGTTTGTCAGTGCGGCCACCCTCGTCGCAGTCAACGTCTTGCCTTGCGGCATCGCTCCTGGCCGCGGCGCGTGGTCAGCCTCGGCATCGTCCTCGTTCTCGCCTCCTGCTGCGCCACGTTCCGGCGGCCGGCTTCGGGTCTGTCCCCGACAGCACTGCGCTACGTGGCCCAGTTCCGGTGTCGCGGATTCACGGGTCTGACTCGTAGGTCGGCGGCCACCCCCCGTCAGGCGAGGGCGTCGGTCTGCGACGCTGGGACCGTGAGCGAGTCCGCGAAGAAGGCGAGCACGCCGACCGGCAAGGCCGGGCCCGCGGTGTTGCAGGTTCGCGGCCTGACCCGCCGATTCGGCGAGCACGCCGTCGTTTCCGGGCTCGACATCGACGTGTCGGCTGGGCAGGCCGTCGTCCTGGTCGGCCCGAACGGGTCGGGCAAGTCCACCGTCCTGCGCTGCATCGTCGGCGCCGACGAACCGACCGAGGGAACCGTCGAGCTCGAGGGAAGACCGCTCGACGAACGCTCGCCCTCCGTCCGGTCCGCCCTCGCCTCGGTGCTGGACGACCTGGACTTCTTCCCCGACCTCAGCGTGGTCGAGCACCTCGACCTGTTCGCGAAGGCGCACTCTGTCCCGGACGCCGAGATGCTCGTCGACGCGGTCCTGGAAGAGATCGGACTGGTTGCCCAGTCCGACCAGCTGCCCGGGACACTCTCCTCGGGGCAGCGCCGCCGACTCGCGCTGGCGAGCGCGTTCGTGCGTCCACGCCGCCTGCTGATCCTCGACGAGCCGGAGGCACGCCTGGACACCGACGGGATCGGCTGGCTCGCCGAACGGCTGCAGCGCGAGAAGGAACAGGGGCTCGCCATCTTGATGGCAAGCCACCATCCCGAGCTGGTCGAGGCCCTGGCCGACGTGGTCGTGAGACTGGGTGAGCGGTCCTGAACGCCCCGGTTCCCGACCTCGCCGACCTGCGCTCGGACATCCGGCACTGGCGTCGTGGTCGGGCCGAGGCCCGGCTCGTCGACGTGCTCCAGGACGTGTACGTCGCGGCCTTCGCCACCCTGATGCTCGGCTCGATGCTGGCCAACGTGGTGATCAAGCTCAGCCGGGTCTCGGACGATCTCTGTGCCAGCGCCGGCTGTCGCGAAGGGCGAAGTCTGCTGCCGTGGATCTCCGCAGCAGCGCTTCTCGTGGTGACCCTCGCGGTCTGCCGGCTGTTCGGCCCCGTCTTCGTGACCCCAGCGGCGGGATCCTGGCTGCTTCCCACGCCCGTCGACCGCGGTCGGCTCCTGCGGCCCCGGCTCGCCACCACCGTCACAGTTGCGTTCACGGCCGGCCTGGTGCCGGCAGCCGTCGCCGCCACCCTCAGCGGCTTCCCCGCTGGCACCACACTCGCGTTCGCCGTGTTCACCGCGTTCCTGTGCACGAGCGCTGTGGGCTACGCCGCAGTGACGCAGACCAGACGGGGGGCCGGGGCCTGGTGGCTGAGCTGGGTCTTGTTGTTCGCGTTGTGGACCGCCCTGGTCACGTTGGCCGCGCACGCGGCTCCGCTGCTGAGGGCACCCTCGGCGGTGTCGGCGGGGTGGTGGGTGACGCTGGTCCTCAGCGCGCTCACCGGGCTGGCACTACCGGCGCTGGCGTTCCGTGCACTCGGCCGACTTCACCGCCGTGACGTCGCACCCGGCGGGTCGCTGGCCCCGGGCCTGTCTGGCGCCCTGGCGACGTTGGACCTCGCCCTCATGTACGACGTGCTGCTGGCCCACCGCTGGCACAGCCACGACGCGGTACGAACCCGTCGCGGCGGTCCGACCGGGATGATGGCCCTGGCCTGGACGGACTTGGTGCGGCTGCGTCGCACTCCCCAAGCGCCGCTGCTGCTGGCCGGCGCCGTCGTGCTGCCCTACGCCGCCGAAACTTCAGGGGCCGGCCGACTCACCGTGCTGGTTGCCGCGCTGGCCGGTTTCCTCGCCGTACTCCCGATGCTCGGCGCGCTGCGGGTGGTCACCCGGAACCCGAGCATCCTACGGATGCTGCCCTTCCCTCCCGCCTCCGCGCGACGCGCCACGGTGATCGTCCCGGGGGCGCTGGCGGTGCTGTTTGGGCTCGCCTCCGGAGCCGCCGTGCACACCTCCCTGGAGCTGTCCCTTGCGGCTGGCATGTGGTGCGGTGTCTCGGTCGGGCTGGCAGCGCTCGCCTCGGCCGTCCGCTGGGTCACCGGTCGGCCGCCCGACTACAGCCGACCCCTGGTGTCCACTCCGGCCGGTGGCGTCCCGACGAACCTCTACGGCAGCGCGGTACGCGGCTTCGACGTCCTCCTGCTGAGCACCGCGCCCCTGCTGCTGCTGCCACCGCTCACCGGCGCCGAGCTCTCCGGTTGCCTGTCGCTGGCCGTCATCGCCTATCTCACCGGGCGGACCTAGCACGGCGGCGCGCTACGTCGTGTCGCTGGCCAGCGGCGGCTGCCAGGACCGGTCGGCCCCGGTGACCGTGCCGATGTGGCTGATGATCGCGCGGGTCCTCGGGGCCGGCGCCGAGCCGGTCTCATCGGACCCGGTAGAGCACCTCGCCGGCGTTCGGCACGACCGTCACGCCCGGGTCCTCGGCGAGCGCGTCGAGGTCGACCTCGTCGGGATCGAGATAGCCGACGCCGATCCGCTCGCAGATCTCGGCGGGAATCCTCGTCGCCAGCGTGACCCGGATCCGGGAGGTCTCGATCCCGGTGGCGGGGTCGTAGGTGCCCTGACCGCGCATGTGGGTCGAGTGCGCGAGTACACCCCAATGGACGTCGCGGAACCGGTCCCACTGCTTCACGAAGTAGTCGCGGCAGTGGTAGCCGATCTCGTAGATCTCGGGGTGGGTCTCCGAGACCTCGGTGATGTGCGGCGCGAAGATCACGACCTCCCCGCCGTCGGCGACAGCCGGCTCGGTCTTGTAGAAGCCCTTGGCCGCAGTCCAGATGTCGTCGTACCTCTCCGGCATGACCGCGACCACGCGCCGGAAGGGCGCGTCGACGTGGACGACGTGGGTCCGGGCGGCGATCTCGCGCCGTCGCCGCCCAGGCCTCCTCGGTGGTCCCCAAGGCTGCCGCCTCCAGCAGCCCAGTGCCGCTTTCGACCACGCAGCACAGCGCCAGCCGTTCGGTCGGGATGAGCCGGGCGCCCTCGTCGATCATCGCCCGGACCGGTGTGATCCCGGTGGTGCCGATGATCTCGTAGCTGGTGATCAGTGCACCGACCCAGTGCGTCATGTCGATGAACTCCTGCGACGACACGCCGGGGATGAAGTACTTGTTCCCGCCGGAGATCCCGACCACCTCGTGCGGGAAGACCGGCCCCACCACGATCGCCACGTCGGCTTCGACGACGTGCCGGTTGATGAAGATCTCCGCGTCTTGTCGGAGCCGTCCCTCGGACAGCTCCGCGATCCGGTCCGCCTCGATCCTGCCCACGCTGACGAGCATCTCGGGTCGGCCCACTCGTGGTTGACCACGCGCAGCCCGGGATAGGCAGCCTCGATCGTCGGTGGCTGCCCGGGCCCCCCACGCCCACGAGCCGGTCGATCTCGTCCGCGCTCCATGTAGGCGTGGGTGCCCAGCGCGATGACCGCGGTCAACGACCGCGCTCGGCCGGACAGGTGGCGGTGCAGCGTGCGCAGCAGCAGCGGCAACGGGCACGACCGGGTCCCGTCCGGGATGACCAGCACGACGTTCTTGTCGTCGACGTTAGCATCGGCGATCCCCGGCCCGACGAGCCGGTCCAGCTCGTCGTCGGAGACAAGCGCGTCCGGGCCGCCGGCAAGCCGGCACGGGATCGGTTCGGACAAGGCAACTCCTGACCGCAACAGACAGCAACTGGTTGAGCACTAAGCGGGGTTCGTGTCGACGATACGTCCTATGAGCCACTCGCTGAGCCTCCATCTCGGACCGGCTGCTCCCCGGCGACCCGCGACCCGGAAGATCGCCCGCAAGCTGTACGACGAAGTCGCGGCGCTGCCGATCATCTCCCCGCACGGGCACGTGCCGGCCGCCTGGGTGGCTGAGGACGTCCCGTTCCGCGACCCGACGTCGCTGCTGATCGCGCCGGACCACTACGTCACCCGCTTGCTGCACGCCGACGGTGTTCCGCTCAGCGAGCTGGGCGTCGGGCTCCCGCGAGCTCGACGCGACGACGTCGCGGCGCGCCTTCCGCCACCTGTGCGAGCACTGGCGGGTCTTCGCCGGGACGCCGGTGAGGTACTGGCTCGAGACACAGCTGGTCGAGATCTTCGACGTCGAGGTGCGGCCGAGCGCGGAGACCGCCGACGAGATCTACGACGCCGTCCAGGCGTGGATCGAGTGTCCCGTCCTCCCGGCCGCGCACCCTGCTGGACCGGTTCGGCATCGAGTTCCTCGCCACCACGGACGACCCGTGCGCCTCGCTCGACGAGCACGCCCGGATCGCGGCCGACCCCTCGGTCCGCGCCCGGGTCGCGCCGACCTTCCGCCCCGACGTGTACCTGGAGGTCGGACTGCCCGGCTGGGTCGATGCGGTCGACCGCCTCGGTGAGGCCGCCGGCGGCGACTGCTCGTCGTACGCCGGGTGGGTGGCCGCGATGGAGGAGCGGCGGACCTACTTCAAGCAGCACGGCGCCGTCTCCACCGACCACAGCCACGCCGACCTGGGCACCGCACCGCTGGAGCCGGCGGACGTGACGCGCGTCTACGCCGCCGCCCGGGCGGGGTCGGTGACGTCGCAGCAGGCCGACGCGCTGCGTCGGCACATGGTCCACGAGATGGTCCGCATGGCAAGCGAGGACGGTCTGACCATGACGATGCACCCAGCCGTGGCCCGCAACCACCATCCCGGCACGTTCGGCCGGTACGGCGCCGACGCCGGTGCAGACGTGCCGACGTCCGTGGAGGTGACCCGCGCCCTGCAGCCTGCGCTGGCCGACTTCGGCACGCGGCCCGGCCTGCACCTGGTGGTGTTCACCATGGACGAGACCGTCTTCTCCCGCGAGCTGGCCCCGCTGGCGGGGTTCTACCCGAGCCTGTACGTCGGGGCGCCGTGGTGGTTCCTGGACGCACCCGACGCCATCCGGCGGTTCCGGCGTGCCGTCACCGAGTCGTCCGGCTTCACGCGCACCTCCGGTTTCGTCGACGACACCCGCGCCTTCTGCTCCATCCCCGCGCGACACGACATGGCCCGGCGCCTCGACAGCGGCTACCTCGCCGAGCTCGTCGTCGAGCACCGCCTCGCCGAGGACGAGGCGGTCGAGATCGCCCACGCGCTCGTGCAGGACCAGCCGCGAAAGGTCTTTCGGCTGTGAGCGCGAGTGAGCCGCGCGGGTCCGACCGCAGCGACCCGGAGGTCCGCACGCCGTACACCCGGCGCCGCTTGAGCCGGGAACGGGACGGCCGACGGCCCGCTCCGGTCAGGATGGTGCACCTCGGGGTGGGCGGCTTCGCCCGCGCGCATCCGATCTGGTTCACCGAGCACGCCGAGGACCACGCCGGCTGGGGCGTGGCCGGCTTCACCGGCCGAGGCGCCACCGTGGCCGACCAGCTCGGCGGCCAGGAAGGCCTGTACACGCTTCTTGTGCGCGCACCTGAGGCCGACCGCCGCGAGATCGTCTCGACCCTCAGCGAGGTGCACCCCGCCACCGATCTCGCCGCTTGGCGGCACCTCCTCGCCGACCGCGCCGTCGCGGTGGTCACCCTCACCGTCACCGAGGCCGGCTACCGCCGACGGGCCGACGGCGGCCTGGACACTTCTGACCACGAGGTGGCCGAGGACCTGACGAGGCTGCGCGCGGACGGCCAGGCCGACGCCGTGCGCACCGTCCCCGGCCGAGTCGTCGCCGGCCTCCTCGCCCGTCGTAGCGCGGCCGGTGGCCCGATCGCCCTCGTGCCGTGCGACAACGTGCCGGCCAACGGGGCGATGCTCCGGCGGGTCACGCGGGAGCTAGCCGACGCTGTCGATCCGACGCTGCCCGCCTGGCTGGACGAGAACGTCTCCTTCGTGACCACGACGGTCGACCGGATCACGCCGCGCACCACCGCCGAGGACCGCGCGCAGTCTGCGAGAACCACCGGAGTCGGCGACCCCGCACTGGTAGTCACCGAGCCTTTCGCCGAGTGGGTGCTCAGCGGCGACTTCCCCGCCGGTCGCCCGCGTTGGGAGACCGCGGGAGCCAGGTTCGTCGATCACATCGAACCGTTCGAGGCGCGCAAGCTCTGGCTGCTCAACGGTGCCCACAGCCTGATGGCCTACGCCGGCTCGGCGCTCGGGCACCGCACAGTGAACGAGGCCATCGCCAACCCGACCGTGCGTGGCTGGGTCGACGCGTGGTGGAACCTCGCGAGCCCGCATCTAGGGTTGCCCACCGAGGAGACCGCCGTCTACCGCGAAGCGCTGCTCGAACGGTTCGCCAACCCCCGGATGAGGCACCAGCTGGCGCAGATCGCGGCCGACGGCTCCCAGAAGCTGCCCATCCGGATCCTCCCCGTGCTCAACCGCGAGTTCGAGGCGGGACGCGCTCCCGAGGCCGCCACCCGGGTGCTCGCCGCCTGGGTCGTGCACCTGCGCGGGCACGGCGTTCCTGTCGACGACGTCGCGGCCGCCGACCTCCTCCCGCTCGTCGGCGACTCCGTGGGCGCGGCCGTGCGCGCCCTGCTGGACCGGTTCGGCCTCACGCAGCCCGGACTGGCAGCCATGGTGCGCCACCAGGTCGAGGATCTGGAACGCCTCGTGGCGACGTTGCCGGCCTGAACCGGTGACGACGGGACACTCGTCCGCCAACCCAACCTTTCGGACCGACTGCAGGCCCGCCTCAGAAGGGTTCGCGTGGTCACGTGCGCCGGTGTCTCCGGCCGCTCACCAAGGCACCGTCCCCGTCGCGCACCAGGCCGCCGCCTCCACCTCGAACGGGCCCGCCGGGAGGGCCTTGCGCAATCCCTGCTCCAGAACCGCTCGCCCGTCCTCGTCCAGGGCGCGCAGGTAGTCACCAAGAGGCCCGATACCGAGGGTGTAGGGCTGCCACCAGTCCTCGAAGTCGGTGAAACGCACGGTGACGGTCAGCCGGTGCTCGCGGACGTCGGACAGCCCTGCCTCGGCCAGGATGCGGGGCAGGTCGCCCTCCGCGGACCCGGGCCGGCGCCGTTCCGGCTCGGCAGGCGGCCGCAGCCGGTGCGCGACTCGCCAGAACGGCGTCAGCGGCGAGTGGCCGCCGGAGTGGTCCCAGACGCAGGTGGCGACGGTGCCCCCCGGACGGGTCACGCGCGCCATCTCGCACAGGCCGGCCACGGGGTCGGCCATGAAGTGCACCACCAGCTGCGCCAGCGCGGCGTCGTACGCCGTGTCGGGCAACGGCAGCTCCTCGGCACGCCCACGCCGGACGTCGGCCGTCGGAAACCGGTCGGCCGTCGCGCGCACGAAGGAGGCAGACGGGTCCACGGCGGTGACCGCAGCCTCCCCCACCCGCCGGGCGAGCTCACGGGTCAGCACGCCGGGACCGCACCCCACGTCCACCACACGCGCGCCCGGCGCGAGCCCGGGGACCGCCGCGTCGCAGAACTGCGGCGCGAGCACCCGAGAGAACCGGCCCATGAACCTGTCATACGCGTCCGCGCTCACGTCGTCGAAAGCCACCCCGCCACCGTAGCCCCGGCTCCACGGCACCCTTGACGCCGTGGGTGGGACGAACGCCCATCACTGTCCCGCAACGGCCGAACGTCGCGCGTTCGAATCACCGGAACAATGCCGGCGCGCGGACTCACCCAAGGCGACGGAATGTGCGACCGCCCTCCGCTCCCGTCAGCTCCCCCGGCGGAGGGCGGCCAGGGCAACTTGGTAGGTGACCCACCCGACCAGTCGATGGCCGGACTCGTCCAGCACCGGCACCGCGGTTCCCTCTGTCTTCTCGAGGATGACGTGGCGTCGTCCAGGGGCTCGCCCACCGACACGACCGCAGGTCGCTCGGCCACGTCCCTGACCGTGGCGTCCTCTGCCGCGCCGGCCGCCAGCGCCTCGCTCACCGTCCTGGCCGTCACGCAGCCGGCGTAGGCGCCGCTGCTGTCGGTGACCGGCAAGACGGCCTCCCCCGACGCCTGGAATCTGTTCGCCGCGTCGAGAAGGGGCGTCTGCGCGGGGATCGCCACGGGAACCGGTCCCATGGCGCCGGAGACGGGCTGGGTGGCCGCTCGGGAAGCCGGCGTCTCGGCGGGGCCCTCGAGGTCTATGCCCCGTCGCCGCCGCTTGAGGGTGTAGATGGTGTCGGGGCTGAGGTAGTGGCTCACGGTGGTCGCCAGGACGATGGCTCCCATCAGAGGCTGGTGGCGAACATCTTCCGCACGAGCAGGATGGCAAGGAACCCGATCGCGTACTTCCCGGCCCCACTGTTGTTGAGCACCGGGTAACCCACGCCGTACATCTGCGGCAGCACCAGCCCGAGCAGGACTCCGCCGACGGCCGGGCACAGCCACTCCGGTCCCCGCCACAGCGAATCGCACAGATCCTCCGCCCCGTAGAGCGCCCGGATGAAGACGATTCCCACGACGCCGGCGACCAAGCCGAGGACGGCGAACCACAGGTAGTCGAGAGGATGGTCGACTCGGAACGGCGGAAGCTGGAGGAACGCCGTGTCGCCGAGCAAAGACCGGCCGATGACACTTGCCGTCACCGAGGCAAGCACCACCATGCCGAAGGCTCGCGCAGCGAAGTTGGCCAGGATCAGCTCCATGGCGAAGAAGACGCCCGCCAAGGGCGCGTTGAAGGTGGCCGCGATGCCGCCCGCGGCACCGCACGCCACCAGCACCCGCATCCGTCCCTCCGGAACCTTCACCAGGCGGCCGAGCGTGGACCCGAGGGCAGAGCCGATCTGGACGATGGGACCTTCTCGACCCACTGACCCTCCGCCGCCGATGCACAGCGCCGACGCCAACGCCTTCACCACCGCCACCTGCGGCGGGATCCGCCCGCCTCGTTGGTGCACGACGCACATGACCTCGGGCACACCGTGGCTGCGTGCCTCTCGCGCGAAGAAGTGCACGAGCGCTCCGTAGAGGAGCCCGGCCACCACCGGAACGCCGATGACGAACCAGGGACCCAGGCTCGCCAACCACGGGTGCGGTGCGTGGCCGGCGGCCGAGTAGTCGGCATGTCCGGACAGCACGCAGGTGAAGGCAGTGATGAGCCAAACGGAACACGACGGCCCCCAGCCCCGCTCCAGCGCCCACGACCAACGCAAGCACGAGAAGCCCGGCGTCGGTGGTGCGGAGCTTCTGCAGCCACGAGCCGGGCCCCGCGTCGACCCTCGCCTGGGAGGCCGGAGAGCCAGACGCCGACGACGCCGCTGTGCCCAACCGCCTCATGCTCTTCCCTATCCCACCCCAGCAAGACCGCCCAGGGGCACACGAGAAAGCGGGTCCCTCGGGTACTCGCCGCCGGCTAGGCCGACAAGATGGCTCGGGCTTTCACCGCCCGGCACGGCACGCGGGTCGAGTGAGGCGGCGTCTCAGCGGTCGGCCAGGCTCGCGAGAGCCGCAGCTGACCGCACCACACGCGTGCAGTCAACAGGCGGCCCCTCAGATGCCACCTACGAGTCCCTGGCCCGGGCTGCGTGACCCGGCCACAGCCGAGAGAGTCTCACCTCAGGCCCTGCCTGTTACGGTCGCAAAGGTTCCCCGTCGCCGCGAGAAAAGTTGTAGCCCTCTTGTTCAAGAAGTCACTGGCCGTTGCCGGCGTGACGTTCCTCCTCGCTGGCGCGGCCGGATGCGGCCACAGCGCAAGCCACGCCACAGCCGGCAGCCACCCCAGTTCCGGCCCGTCGACCCCGTCCGCTGCGAGCACTCCGGGGTCAGGCAGCTCGCACGACGGCGTTCCAGCGGTGCCCCGCGTGGTGGCGCGCGTCAACGGCCAGCCGATCTCCCGCGCCCAGTTCACCCAGGCCTACACCGCCCAGCTGCGCCAGGCCGAGGCACAGAACCAAGGACAAAAGGTCGACCGGCAGAAGCTGACGAAGCAGACCGTGCAGACGCTGGTTGCCACTGAGCTGCTGCTGCAACGCGCCGACCAGGAGCACATCGAGGTCTCGGGCGCCGACGTGCGCAGCACGCTGCAGGGCCTGGCCAGCCAGAACGGGATGAAGTCGAGCGCCCAGCTCCTGGCCGCGTTCAAGCAGCAGGGCATGACCCGAGCTCAGGTACTGGCTCAGGTTCGCCAAGAGGTGAGGATCCAGCGGGTCATCGCCAGGACCGCTGGTGACACGACTCCCACCCGTGCGGAGGAGAAGAAGCTGTACGACCAGCTGGTCGCCCAGCAACACGGCGGCGCCAACCAGCAGAAGGTCCCCTCCTTCCACAAGGTCCAACCCCAGCTCAAGCAACAGCTCGCCGCTCAGAAGAAGCAGGCCGCCGCCCGGCGACTGGTCAACCGGCTACGCCGCGGCGCGAAGATCTCCCTCAACCTCTAGGCGGGGTACCGGGCGGAGTCCCTGGCCGAAAGCCCACTGGGAGCCGAACTCGGCTCGAACTCGATCACACCATCGACCTCGAGGGCGACGTGGACCCTCCAGCTGGGGTCGCGACGGCTGAAGAATCCAGTGCCGTCGATCGGATCAACGATCCAGCTGCGCTCGCAATCGCCCACCTGTCCCTGCTCCTCTCCGAGGACGCATCGGCGGGGCGACGCTTGCTGAGTGACTGCGTAGTAGAGGTTCAAAAGCCAGGTCGGCCTCGGTGACCGGCGAGCCATCTGCATTCGCGTGGACGTGACCCGATCTGGAAACACGCTGAGCCAGCGTGCGGCTCGCCGGTTCTCATGCCGGTCTCAGTTGAATCCTCTAGCGTTTCCGGGAGGCCGCCCCGGTCACTACATCTGACCGGGGCGGCCTCAAGCGCCGACACCAGCACCCGCTTCTTGAGTCGACCAGCAACGACACCACTCGGCGGGTGCCCCGCTCTCCCAGATGCATGCCTCCTGTCGCGAACCCACGAAGCAGCCGCGGCACACCGCCGCCACAGCGGCGCTGTCAGAGCCGCTCACACGCTTGGCATTCCGGCTTGTCCGGGTTTGCCTTCGCGGGTCCGTACGGCGCCCTACCGTGAAGGTCGTGGAATTTGTCGTGATGGCCGTCGGCACCATGCTGCTCTACGCCGTCGGGGCCGCGTGGTGGCCCGCTGCTGTTGTCTCCGACCCATTGGCGGAACCGATGGACGCGACCAACACCGAGCCGCACTGGTGGCTGTGCTGGGGCCACATCTTCGAACCGACCCCGTGCCCGCCGGCGAGGAACTGAGCTGCCCACAATCCGACGACGGCGAGGCCTGCAACACCACGCTGCTCTACGCGCCCTTCCAAGCCCGCGCGGAAGCCGAGGACGCACACCTGTCGGGAAACCCGAATGGCCGCCTGGGGCCACTGACCCGCCGCCCGGTGGGCCGCAAGCCGATTGTAGGAGCGGTCCCGTCGTCAGGAGGGGACCTTGATAGCGCTGTTCCACCCGGTGCTCGGAGTCCGTCCAGGGTGTGCGGGACGCCGCCGCGCGGCTGCGCGCGAGGAACAGCTGCCTTTCCTCAGTGATCCATATCCGCCGGTTACCGCGAGGGACCCCCTTGGGGCACTCAGACGTCCCCAACTGCCGCCGACAGGGAGATCGCCCCACCCACCCTCCCCGGTGAAAGTCGGTAGCGGTCGGTGGAACCGGATTGAGACAATCTCCGCATGCTGAGGGTCTCGCGGCGCAGTTGGGGCGCCGCTCGTGACACCGGTCGCGACAGACGCGCGAGCCGTCGTGGTGGCTTTCGAAGGAGTTCAGATGGAGAAGTCGAGGCTGCGGGACACACAGGTCGCCGTTCTCGGTGCAGGGGTGTCCGGCCTCAACATGGCTCGCCTGCTCTCGGCGGCGGGAGTGTCGTTCGAGCTCTTCGAAGCCAGAGATCGCTTCGGAGGCCGTGTCTTGACAGTCGATGGCACGGGGAAGTCGAGCGAAGACGGGTATGACCTCGGCCCCTCGTGGTTCTGGCCGCGAGCGCAGTCAGTGATCGGCGCTCTCGTTGAGGAACTGGGACTCGCTAGCTTCCCGCAGAGCAGTGAAGGCGACCTCATCTTCGAGCGGATGTCTCGCGAACCGGCCCAACGGTATACCGGGATTCATCAGGTGCCTGAGTCGATGCGGCTCGCCGGAGGGTCCGGCACGCTCGTTCGCGCGTTGGCGGACAGGGTCACGATGAACAGGGTCCACCTGAACTCGAGCGTCATCGGGCTCACTCTTACCGATGCCGGGGTGCGGGTGACCTACCACGACGAGTCAGGGGCAGAGCGATCGGTTGACACCGAGTACGTCGTCGCGGCATTGCCGCCGCGGCTGTTGGAAGCGACGATCGCATTCACGCCCACGTTGCCGGCCGAAACTCTGAGTCTGTGGCGCGGCACACCGACGTGGATGGCGGCGCAAGCGAAGTTCTTTGCGCTCTACGACTCGCCATTCTGGCTGACCGCGGGCCTCTCGGGGACCGCGCAGAGCATGGTCGGCCCGATGGTCGAGATGCACGACGCCAGCACGAAGTCCGGCGGTGCCGCCCTGTTCGGCTTCCTCGGCGTGAGCGCGGCAGAGCGGCAGGTGCTGGGCGAGCAGGCGCTCACCGCCGCCTGCATCGCGCAGTTCGTTCGCATCTTCGGCTCCGAGGCTCAGACGCCGACCGCGACGATCCTCAAGGACTGGGCTGCGGATCCCCTGACCGCGACGACGGACGACCGGAGATCGAGTGGACACCCTGCCGCGACGGCATCCTGGCTGGTAGGCCCGTGGGCCGAGCGACTGATCCTGGCCGGCAGCGAGACCAGCCCTCACGAGGCAGGCTACCTCGCCGGCGCGATCGAGTCCTCCGCTCTGGCTGCGACGAAGATCCGTGACTGCCTCGACCAGTGAAGGACCCAAGATGACCACCGGTCCACGACGCATCGACCACCTTGCGCTCTCGGTTCACGGCCTGGAGGCCGTTGCCGCCTTCCATCCCGGGGAGCACCGGACTCCCCGCTACGGCCCCGGCGCCGGTGACCCGACGGCCGGTACCGGCCACCCGTAGCCCTACCCCACCTGCTAGTCGAGCCCGGTGGCCCAGCGACTTGCCGTCTCACGACACGCACAAGCCTTCTTCCGTCGGACGGCCAGCGGGCACACGAGGTGCACAGCGTCGGTTCGATGCGCAGGCCCAAATGTCCACCCCGCCGGTGGCGGCGCCTCGAAGAGCGAACTCGAACCTGTGTGCGCGCATCCCTCGACGTGACCGGACAGTATTGACCCATGCGCGAGATCAGCGAGGAGCTCGAGAGCCTGCGGCGGGAGAACGCCCGGCTGCGCAAGTTGCTGAAGCTGACCGAGGCGGAGGCGGCGCCGGCGCACGGCACGCAGACCGCCTGGTTTGACAAGGCGCCGGGACCTGTCGATGCTCGCTCGGCGCCCGAGGCGAAGGTCGAGTTCTACGCTGCCTTGTTCCGGGCGCGGCGCGATGTGTACGCGGTCCGCTGGGAGAACGAGCGGTCCGGCAGGTCGGGCTGGGTGCCCGCCGTCGAGGGAGGTTGGCGCAAGGGCAGCAAGTCCGACCGGCGCTACCTTCCGCTGACATCTGAGGTGTCGCGGCACACCTGACCGGCGATATCCACATCGGCCTGTATCCGATGCTGCCTGGCGACCAGACCGGTTGGCTGGCCGCGGACTTCGACGGACCGGCGGCAATGCTCGATGCCCTCGCCTACCTCAAGGCAGCACGAGCGGTCGGCGCACCCGCTGCGCTTGGAGGTCTCCCGCTCCGGGGTCGGCGCGCACGTGTGGATCTTCTTCACCGACGTGGTGCCCGCGGCCACGGCACGCCAGCTCGGTACGGCGCTGGTCCGCGAGGCCATCGCCATCCGGGGACGCATGGACCTTCACTGCTACGACCGCCTGTTCCCCTCCCAGGACGTGCTCCCCGGTCGCGGCCCGGGCAACCTGATCGCGGCACCACTGCACGGCGCATCACGCAAGCGCGGGGCCACCGTGTTCCTGGACCTGGCCACGCTCGAGCCGTTCGAGGACCAGTGGGACTACCTGTCAACCCTCGAGCGCCTCACCCCGAAACGGGTGGCCAAGCTCGCCGCCTCTCTGCGGGAGCCCGCGGTCGGCGCCCGAGTGGACCGGGCCCGGCCGGCGAGGTCGACCCGGACCCAGCCGAGCCCAGCACCCATCGTGCACGTCAGGCTCGACGGCGGCGTGAACATCCCGGGGACGGAGCTGAGCCCGTCGCTGTACGCGACGCTGAAGCACGCCGCGTCGACGTACAACCCGGAGTTCTACGACCGGCAGCGCCGACGGCAGTCGACCTGGAACGTCCCACGGATCATCACCTCCTACGACGAGACCCTCGACGACCGCCTCATCCTGCCCCGCGGCCTCCTCGACACTGCAACAAAGCTCATCGAGGAAGCCGGCAGCAAGGTGGAGATCGACGAGCGACGCACGCCCGGCGAGGCCCGACAGTTCGTCTTCGACCTCAGCCTCAGCGCCACGCAGCAGTCCGCGGTCGACGATCTGCTGCACCATGACTTGGGCCTGCTCGAGGCACCTCCCGGCTCGGGCAAGACCGTGATGGCCTGCGCGGTGATCGCCGAGCGCGCCACGTCCACACTCGTCCTGGTCGACCGCAGGACCCTCGCCGACCAGTGGCGCCGACAGATCCAAGACCTCCTCGGCGTCAAACCCGGCCAGCTCGGCGGCGGGCGCTCCAAGCTCACGCGCGTGATCGACGTCGCCACCCTGCAGACCCTCGCGCGACGCACCGACCTGGCAGAGAAGCTCGGTCCGTACGGCCACGTGGTGGTCGACGAGTGCCACCACGTGCCGGCAGCAGCGTTCGAAGCCGCCGTACGCGCCATCCCCGCGCGCTACTGGCTCGGACTCACCGCCACGCCGTACCGCCGCGACGGGCTCGACGACCTCATCGCCTTCCAGCTCGGCCCCGTGCGACACACCCTCCGGCACGCCGACCCCGACACCCTCGAAGGAGCAACTGCCGACCGACCGCGTCCGGTGCTCGTCGTCCACCCCACCCAGTTCCAGACCGAGGAGCAGACCGACTTCTCCATGCCCGGCGCGATCGCCGCCCTCCACCGCGCCATGGCCGAGGACGAGGCGCGCAACGAACAGATCCTCACCGACGTCCTCGACGCCCACCACCGTGGACGGCACTGCCTGGTGCTCGCCCAGCGCACCGCACACGTCGACCACCTCGCCGCGAGACTCATCGAACGTGGCGTTGAGCCAGTGGTCCTCAAGGGCGGGATGGGCGCCCGCGCACGGGCCGCCGCAACCGCACGTCTCGTACCCGCGGAAGACGGTCCCCCGCTGCTTGTCGTCGCTACCGGCCACTTCGTCGGCGAAGGCTTCGACTGCCCCTCCCTCGACACCCTCTTCCTCGCCGGACCGGTCTCCTTCAAGGGCCGGCTCGTCCAGTACGCCGGCCGCGTCCTACGCGCCCACCCCGGCAAACAGACCGCCGAGGTGCACGACTACCACGACGCGGACATGCCCGTACTCGCCGCCGCGCTCGCCAAGCGAGCACCCGGCTACGTGAGCCTCGGCTTCCCCGACCCCAGGAAGGTCTGAGCAGCAATCAAGGCGCGACACCCGCGGCCCGCCCACCTGCCAGCGGCGTGCACGTCAGCGCTGTCCACCGCCCGCGGCACGAGCAGCGGAACGGCACACCCACCCGGCTGCCACCGTACGACGCCGTTGGCGGCGTACGTCCTGGCCGAGCCCTGGTAGCGCGGCCAATCCTGCGACTGCTTCGCAAGGGTCGTGAGTTCCTGCATCCGGAACCGACCCGAGACCGTCGGCCCCTACTGCACGTTGCGATGCGGTGCGATGATGATTCCCAGCGGCTCAGTGGCCGCCGGACCGTGTGGAGTTGCGCTCGGTCGCCGCCACGGAAGGTGAGATGTTTGTGCCCAGTCCTGAGACACTTCTCGACAGCCTGGAACGGTTCGCGGCGGCTCTGACCGGCGGTTACGGCATCGGTGACGTTCTCCACAACCTGACCGAAGAGATGGCTGAGGTGCTGGGCCTGACCGGGGCCGGCGTGACATTGGTTCACGACGGCCAGCAGCGCTTCGTCACCGCCGCCGTGGAGGCGATCGCCAACCTCGAGCGTGTGCAGGAGAACTGGCAAAAGGGCCCGTGCATCGACGCTGTCTCATCGGCAGGCCCAGTGGTGGTGGCGGACATCACGGCAGGAGACGCCAGTGACCGCTGGCCGGACTACACGGTCGCGGCCAAGTCTGCGGGGATCCAGGCTGTGGCTGGCATCCCGATGCTGGCCGAGGGGGAAGCGATCGGGGCGGTCAACCTGTATGACAGCCAACCCCGCAACTGGTCAGCCGAGGATCTGCGAGTCGCCACGATCTTCTCCAGCATCGCCACTGGCTACCTCACGCATGCTTCGGCGACACAGCAGCAACAGCGCACGGCCGAGCAACTGCAACAGGCGCTGAACACCCGGCTCGTCATTGAGCAGGCCAAGGGTGTGCTCGCGGCCAAGCGAGAGACCAGCGTCGATGACGCGTTCCAGACACTCCGCAAGTACGCCCGCGATCACAACGCCCGCATTCACGATGTCTGCGGCGCCGTAGTGAAGGGAGACCTTCTTCTCTAGCAACCGGCCCGACGACCGGTACTTCGCTCGTCGGGTGGGCGTGACCCCCGTGCGCAGGCTGACCCCATGTTCCGTATGGAGCGCCGGGCTTTACGGTCGGGTCCATGGACGTCCCCGAAACGTGGTGGGGTAGTCGGCGCTGTCGCAGGGGGAGAAGCCTTCACTCTGTTCGCCCATGAGACTTCCAATCGGCCGTTATCCATTCCATGAATGTCCGGACTGCTTGTGGAAGCTACCCCACCGCAAGGCACCACCATGGGCCTTGGACCTCTTGGAGGAACCGGACCCTCGCCCTACCGGGGACAAGACTTTCCCCAAACGCAGGGAAAGGGCCAGAAGCGACCTCAGCCCAGGGCCGCTATAGCTCCAGAACCAGCTTGGGGCAGGCGGCCCGGGATACGCAGACGAACATCACGTCGTTGGCGGCTCGCTCCTCGGCGGTCAGTAAGGAGTCCCGGTGGTCCACCTCACCGGCGAGCACCACGGTCTCGCAGGTGCCGCAGGTGCCTTCCGTACAGGAGGACAGGACGTCGACGCCGGCATCCTCCAGCACCTGGAGCACCGACTTGTCCGGCGGCACGGTGAGGGTCAGTCCGGATCCAGCGAGCTCCACCTCGAAGCCGGCGGTCCGCAGGCGCTTCCCCTGGGCCTTGGGCGAGAAGCGCTCAAGGTGCAGCGCGCCGGCCGGCCACGAGGCACAACGCTCCTCGACGGCGGAGAGCAGCGACTCGGGGCCGCAGCAGTACACCAGCTCGCTCTCTCCAGGCGCACCGAGCAACGCGTCCAGATCGAGCGGACCCACCTCGTCCTGGGGGTACAGGAGGACGCGCTTGCCGTAGGTCGCAGCCAACTCCTGCGCGAACGCCATCGAGCCGTGCGTGCGCCCACCGTACGCCAGCGTCCAGGTCGCGCCGGCCCGGTCGACCGCGGCGATCATCGGCAGCAGCGGGGTGATGCCGATGCCGCCGGCCACGAAGCGATAGCGCGGTGCCGGCTCGAGGGGGAAGTGGTTGCGCGGGCCGCGAACGTGGACGAGGTCGCCCTCGGCGAGGCTGGCATGGACATAGTCCGACCCGCCGCGGCCGCGCTCCTCGCGGAGCACGGCGACCTGCCAGCAGCTGCGGTCTTCCGGATCGCCGCACAGGGAGTACTGCCGCACGTGCCTCACCGCAGTGCAGGTCGATGTGCGCACCTGGCGCCCAGGCCGGGAGCTCGGCGCCGGCGGAGGCGCGCAGCCGAAGGGTCCGCACCCCTGCCGCGGGCACGTCGATCTTCTCGACGACGAGGTCGAGCTCGACCTCGTCGACTCCAGGGGTGGTGCTCATGGGGTTTCTCCATGGATGTCGGGATGGGCGATCAGCCACTCCCACAGCTCGATGGGGTCCTCGCCGTCGTGCGTGGCGCCGCACCAGCAGTGACCGACGAGCAGATCGGTGCCGAGCTGGGAGACCACGCGGTAGACGCGGTCTCCGGCCAGCATCCGGTCGGGAGCGGGGCTCATCGGGCTGCAGCGGCTGCGCTCGACGTCGTGGCTCCGGCGCTCGGCTGCTCGCCGGCTGCGATCAGCTTCTTGAGCAGCCGCCGTGCGGCCAGCCCACCGGTGTCGATGTTGATCGAGAGCTCCTGGTAGTTCTCCTTCTCGCCCTCGACCACCTGCTCGAGCACGTTCAGCGCCTCCACGTCCTGGAGCACGACCGTGCGGTTGTTCTCCGCGAGGAAGTTCGAGACCTCCTGGTCCTCCAGGGCGAAGTCGCGCGCCACCATCCAGAAGTCGTGGGTGGAGTGCTCGGTCTCGGGGGTGATCGCGTAGACCACCTCCACGTGGAACGCCTCCTCGTCGGGGCCGTCCTCAGGCGGTACCGAACCGACCGGCGCGATCCTGCTGTGGAGCAGGTACAGGCACGGCGGGTGGTACTCGATGTCCTGCCAACGGGTGATCCGGCCCTCGAGCCCGGTGCTGCGGCTGTAGAACGACGGGCAGGCAGCGTCGGCCATGTGGCGGCTGACGTAGATGACCCCGGCGTCCTCGTCGACCTCGGTGGTGATCGGGGTCTCGGCCACCTCGGGGGTCCCGATGTAGCCGCCGTGCAGGTAGGTCTCGTGGGAGAGGTCCATCAGGTTGTCGACCAGCAGCTCGTAGCGCGCGGCCAGCGGCTCCATGCCGCGCACGGTGGTGTACCGGTCGGAGTCCAGCCACGGAGCCCTGGGGATCCGCGCGGTGTCTGCCTTGTCGGCGTCGCCGATCCAGATCCAGATCAGCGAGTCCTGCTCTGCGATCGTGTAGGCAGGGATCCGGGCGGTGCGGGGGATCCGCTTCTGGCCCGGCGCGGCGACGCAGCTGCCGCAGTCGTCGTAGGTGAAGCCGTGGTAGCCGCAGACGATGGTGTCGTCGACGAGGTGGCTCAGCGACAGCGGGTAGCGCCGGTGCACGCACCGGTCGGCCAGGGCGACGGGCGTGCCGTCGCCCTTGCGGTAGAAGACCACCGGCTCGCCGCAGATGGTGCGGCCGAGCAGCCGTCCGACCCACCTCCTCCGCGTACGCCGCCACGAACCACTGGTTGCGTGCCCACGTCGCCATGGGAAGGACCTCCGTATCGGTGGGGACGGGTAGGGAAGCCACCCTCAGCGACACGGCCCGGGGCCGAACACTAGGGTTTCCGGTGACCGGAAGGATTCTTCAGGATGCCTGAGGTTCCCAGCCTGACCACGCGCACCCTCCAGGTGCTGGATGCGTTCGACGCCGACCACCGCCGACTGACACTGAGCACGATCGCCCGACGCAGCGGCCTGGCGCTGACCACCTGCCACCGCATCGTCGGCGACCTCGTCGCGTGGGGCGCCCTGGAGCGCGGACGCGACGGCCGGTACGGCGTCGGGCTCCGGCTGTGGGAGATCGCGGCCCTAGCGCCGCGGGCCGTGCCGCTGCGCGAGGCGGCGCTGCCCTACCTCGAGGACCTGTACGAAGCGACCCACGAGAACGTCCAACTGGCCGTGCGAGAGGGACTGGAGCTGGTCTACATCGAGCGCATCGCGGGCCGCGGCGCCGTACCCGTGCTGACCCGGGTGGGGGGTCGCTTCGCAATGCACGCCACGGGAGTCGGCCTGGTGCTGCTCGCGCACGCCCCTGCGGACATTCAAGACGCGGTGCTGCGAAGTCGCCTGCAGGCGTGGACCCCGCGGACCATCACCGACCCCGCCCGGCTACGCGCGACGCTCGCGCAGGTGCGACGCGAGGGCTACGCGACCAGCCGCGGACAGGTCACCCTCGACGCACTGTCCCTGGCCTGCCCCGTGCGCGGGCCGGAGGGGGAGGTGGTCGCCGCGGTCTCGCTCGTCGTCCACGTCGACACGGCGGAGCCCCTGCGGTTGCTCCCCGCGCTCCGGGCCGCGGCGCTGGGCATCTCCCGCCGCCTGGGTGGGTGACGAGCGGGCGCCCACGGGCTCCTGGTCGACAGGTCGCCTGAAGTTTTTATCAGGAGCCCTGTACAAGAGGCGTGACGTCTGACACGCTCGGGGGCGCCATCGAGGCCCTTTCGTGTCCGTTTCTCCAGGAGGACCCATGTCCAGCACCGCTTCGGTGTCGACACGGCGGCAACCCGGCCACGCCGGCGCCCGCTCGACCCTCGACCGCGGCACCATGTACGCCGCCGCCGTCGCCGTTTGCGTCGCCCAGGTCGGCATCGCCATCCCCGCCGTGCTCAACGGCCTCTTCCAGCAAGATCTCGGCACCAGTTCCGCGCAGCTCACCTGGATCTCCGACGCCTTCCTGGTGCCGGTCACCCTGCTCGAGCTGACCTTCGGCGTGCTGGGCGACCTCTTCGGCCGTAAGCGGCTCCTGGTCACCGGCGCCCTGCTGATGGTGCTCGGCGAGGCGATCGCCGTGGCAACCCCGGGAGTGAGCGCTTCGACCGACCAGCGGGTGGCGGTGCTCTGGGTCGGCCAGATCATCGCCGGCATCGGCGCCGCGGCGCTCTTCCCGACCTCCCTCGCGATGGTTGCCGCCGGCACCCACACGGCCAGCGATCGTGCCCGGTCCATCACGGTGTGGGCGGCAGCATTGTCGACAGGTGGCGCGCTCTCACCCGTGATCGGCGGCTGGCTTGCCCAATACGCCTTCGGCAGCGACGTCAACGCCAGCTGGCGCTGGGCCTTCCTCTTCGTCGCCGTCTTCGCCGCCGCCAGCGCGTTGATCTCGTGGCGGCTGGCCACGGACTCCTCCTCCCCCGAAGGACGCTCCCTGGACTGGCCGGGGCAGATCACCATCGCGATCTCCCTGTTCGCACTGCTGTTCGCCGTCATCCAGGGTCCGACCAGCGGCTGGGGCAGCACCTCGGTGATCCTCGGCTTCACGATCTTCGCGGTGTTCTTCGCCGGCTTCATCGCCGCCGAGCGCCGGTCCGCCGCACCCCTGCTGCGTCTAGACGTCTTCCGCAACCGCGCGTTCGCGGTGGCTGCGGCGGTCACCGTAGTCGGCATGTTCAGCTTTCTCGGTACGGCGTACAGCACCAGCATCCGCCTCTCCGCCATCCAGGGCTTCTCGCCGCTGCGCACGTCACTGGCCTTCCTGCTCCTCAACGGCATCGCGTTGGTGCAGATGCCGCTCACGGAGCGGGCGCTGCACAAGATCAACCCCAAGTGGGTGCTGGCCTCCGGGATGGGCCTGATCTGCGTCGGCGATCTGTGGATGTCCCAGCTGTCGGCCGCGCACATGTCCATCGCCCCGGTCATCGCCCCGCTGGCCCTGGTCGGCATCGGCTTCGCCTTCGCCGTTTCCGCGGTGACCGCGGTCGCGGTCAACACCGTCCCCAACCACTTCGCCGGCATGGCCAGCGGCACCACCAGCCTGCTGCGCGACTTCGGCTTCACCCTGGGGCCGGCGATCATCGGTGCAGTGGCCCTCAGCAACGCCGCGGCCACAATCCACGAGAAGGTCGCCTCGACTCCCCGGCTGCAGGCAGCGCTGAAGGCGTTCCAGGCGGCCCCCTCCCACGTGCCCGCGGCAGAGCGTCCCCAGGTCGAGGGCGCTGTGCACGCGGTCACCTCCGGTCCCCTGGGCGCCAACGCCGTGCCCGCGCAGGTGCCGGTGAACGGCCACATGGTGCCGTTCAATCCCCTCAAGGACGTGGCCTTCCACGCCCTTGACCACGCCTACACGATCGGGTTCCTGGTCTGCGCGAGCGCCGCACTCGTTGCGGCACTGCTCGCCACCACGATCCGCGGCGGCGGCCACGACACACTGATCACCGCGGAGTCGCTCGAGGACTGAGCCACAATGAAGGGCCGCCGGACTTATCGGTCCGGCGGCCTTTTCCTCGTGTGCGATCAGGCGAGCTTCAGCAGCCGCGCCGCGTTGTGCTTGAGGATGCCTGGGACGACCTTGTCGGGGACCTCGAGACGGCTGAAGTCCTCCAACCACCGCTCGGGGGTGATCAGCGGATAGTCGCTGCCGAAGAGGAACTTCTCCCCCATCCGGCCGATGGCCTTGACCAGTTGCGGCGGGAAGTACTTGGGCGACCAGCCGGAGAGGTCGATGTACACGTTGGCCTTGTGCATGACGATCGACAGCGCACTGTCCTGCCAAGGCACCGAGGGGTGCGCCAAGATGATGTCCAGGTCGGGGAAGTCGGCGGCGACGTCATCGACCAGCATCGGATCCGAGTAGCGCAGCTTGATGCCATGCCCGCCGCGCAGGCCCGCGCCGATCCCAGTCTGTCCGGAGTGGAAGAGCGCCACGACACCGAGCTCGGCGAAAGCCTCGTAGAGCGGGTAGAAGGCTCGGTCGTTCGGCTCGAAACCCTGGAGGCTCGGGTGCAGCTTGAAGCCACGCACCCCGTGCTCGGCGACCAGGGAGCGGGCGCGACGTACGGCCTCCGCGCCGGCCAACGGGTCGACCGAGCCGAAGGGGATCAGCACGTCCGGGTGGCGGGCGGCCTCGGCGGCGATCTCCTCGCTGGACAAGGAGGGGTGCCCGGTCGCGGTGGTGGCGTCGACGGTGAAGATCACCGCCGCCATGTTGCGGGCGCGATAGCGCTCGGCGAGCGAGGTCACCGTCGGGGTGCGGTCGTCACTGGAGCGGAAGTACTCCGCGGACGCGTCGAGCAGCGTCTGGTCCAACGAGTAGTGGCCGTGGTCGTCGGCCTCGACGTGCACGTGCGCGTCGATGGCGACCACCGTGTCAAGGTCGATCTGCAGGGTCATCATGCCTCCCGGGCTCTCCGAAACGTTCCCGGACCCGCGTCTTGAGCAGCTTGCCGGACGCATTGTGCGGCAGCTCGTCAACGACGAGGACCGAGCGGGGAATCTTGTAACGCGCCAACCGCCCGTCGAGGTGCGAGAGCACGTCGGCCTCGGTGAGCGCGACGCCGGGGCGGGGCACCACGACCGCGCGTCCGACCTCGCCCCAGTACGCGTCCGGCACGCCGATGACCGCGCACTCGGCGACGTCGGAGTGCTGATAGATGGCCGCCTCGACCTCGGCCGGGTAGATGTTCTCCCCACCGGAGATGATCATGTCCTTGAGCCGGTCGACGATGGTCAGGTAGCCCTCGGCGTCGGCGCGGGCGAGGTCTCCGGTGCGCAGCCAGCCGTCCTCGGTCCGCGAGCCCGCGGTCGCCTCCGTGTTGCGCCAGTAGCCGGCCGAGACGTTCCGGCCGCTGACCTGGACCTCGCCGACCTCGCCGACCGCGGGAGGGCTGTCGTCGATGCCCCGCAGGCGAACGTCGGTGAAGAAGCAGGCCGTCCCGGCAGAGCCGACCCGCCGGAGGTTGTCCTCACCACGAAGGAACGTGACCCCGGGCGAGGCCTCGGTGAGCCCATAGCCCTGCATCAGCCTCAGGCCCCGCTCGAGATACGCCTGGAGCAGCGACTCGGGGATCGGCGCTCCGCCGGACATCAGCACGTGCACCGAGGACAGGTCGGTCTCGGCCCAGCGCGGGTGCTGCAGCAGCGACTGGTACATCGTCGTCACCCCGAAGAGGAAGGTGACGCCACGCTGCTCGATCAGTGACAGCGCCCGGTCCGGCCGCCACGCCGGCTCAAGCAGGCAGGTGCCGCCCTTGAGCAGGGTCGGCAGGAGCAGCTGGTTCAACGCCGCGGTGTGGAACAACGGGGCCGCGACGAGGGCGACCTCGTCGCTGGTGAGATCGACGTCCACGAGCAGGTTCATCACGTTCCAGGTGATGTTGCCGTGCGAGAGCATCACTCCCTTGGGGCGCCCGCTGGTGCCCGAGGTGTACTGCACCATCAGCAGGTCGTCGAGGGAGACGGTCTCGTCGACCGGTTCCGTGGAGGCGATCTCGAGCTCCGGCTCCAGCCGGTCGACCTCGACGACGTCGGTGCCGCGCCGGCTCAACTGGGCGACCTGCGCGGTGAAGTCGCTGCTGTGCAGGAGCAGCCGAGGGTCGGAGTCGTCGAGGATCCATGCCGTCTCGCCGGGCGCCAGCCGTGTGTTCAGTGGCAACAGCACCGCGCCCAGCCTCGCGGTGGCGAACAGCACCTCCACAAAGCTCGTCCCGTTGTAGCCGAGGTACGCGACGCGGTCCCCGCGTGCGACGCCCAGGTCCCGGAGCACGTGGGCCAGGCGGGTCGTGCGGTCGAGAAGCGCCGCGTACGTGGTGTCGCGGTCGCCGTCGACCAACGCCACCGTGTGCGGGGTCATCCGCGCACGGCGAACCACCCACGAGCCGATCCCTTCGTCGTGCATGTCTGCCTCCTCAGAGCCGGCGCGCGAGCTTGGCCTCGATCAGCTCGCTCAGCAGCGAGTCCCGCTCGGCCAGCAACTGATCCTGGTCCCGATCACCGACCTCGTCGGCCACACCGTCGACGACGGCGTCGACGAGTTCGGGGCTCAGCGTCGGGCTTCCTAGGTCCTGCCACCACTCCTCCATCGGGGGTCCGAGGTGCTCGAGCACGTGCGCGATACCGCCCATGCCTCCAGACATGTGCTGGGTGAGGAAGGGGCCGAGCAGAGCCCAGCGCAGCCCTGGTCCCCAGGCGATGGCCGCGTCCACGTCCGCCACGGTGGCGGCTCCGCTCTGCACCAGCGCGTACGCCTCTCGCCAGAGCGCCGCCTGCAGCCGGTTGGCGATGTGGCCCGGGAGCTCGCGCCGTACCCGGACCGGGCGTTTGCCCAACGAAGCAAGGAAGTCCGAGACTCTGTCGAGGACCTCGGGTGCCGTTGTTCGGCCGCCGACGATCTCCACCAGGGGCATCAGGTGCGGCGGGTTGAACGGGTGGGCGACCAGCACCCGCTCGGGGTGGTGGAGACAGGCTTCCTGGAAGGCGGAGGGCGGCAGACCGGAGGAGCTGCTGGCCAGCGGTACGTGCGGCGCGGCGGCCTCGTCGAGTTCGGCGAAGATCTCGCGCTTGGCGTCCAGGCGCTCGGGGCCGTTCTCGACGACGAGATCGGCCTCCCGTGCAGCTTCCGCCAGGTCACCGGCCCACTCGACCTCGGAAGGCCGATCGGTCATGCGGGCGAATCCGGCGTGGAACCCCTCGACCGCTTGGGGCGCGGGGTCGTGCACCACGACCCGGAAGCCGCGCTCGACGAAGAAGGCCGCCCAGCTCGTGCCGATGGCTCCGGCGCCGATCACCGCGACGGTGCGCACATCCACCTCGGCCCTCCTCACCGGCGAAGGCCGCCGGCCAGCTCGACGAACGGGTCCAGCACGTCGGGGGCGACCAGCGCGTCGCGGCTGGCCACGGCGTCCACCGGCGTACCCGTGAGAATGCGCTTGACCGGCAACTCGAGCTTCTTGCCGGTGAGGTTGCGCGGCACCGCCGGGACGGCGAGGACCTCGTCGGGCACGTGCCGTGGCGAGAGCTCCGATCTCAGCTCACGCACGATCCTCGCACGAAGGCCGTCGTCGAGCTCGCGCCCGAGCTCGGGTACGACGAACAGCAGGAGCCGGCCGTTCCCGCCCTCAGGGTCCTCGAGGTGAACCACGAGCGAGTCGTGCACCCCGTCCACCTCCTCCACCACGCGGTAGAACTCCGCGGTTCCGAGTCGCACTCCCCCACGGTTCAAGGTCGCGTCAGAACGCCCCGCGACATGACAGGAGCCGTTCTCGGAGAAGACGACCCAGTCACCGTGCCGCCACACAGCCGGCCAGCGGTCGAAGTACGCGGCCCGCAGCAGGCTTCCGTCCTCGTCGCCCCAGAAGCCGACCGGCATCGACGGCATCGGGGAGGTGATCACCAGCTCGCCGAGCTGTCCGACCACAGGCCGCCCGTTCTCGTCGAAGGCGTGGGCGTCGACCCCCAGGCAGCGCGCGGAGATCTCCCCGGCGTAGACCGGAACCAGTGGGTTGTTCTGCACCAGGCCCGAGCAGACGTCCGTGCCTCCGCTCCCGACGTTCAGCATCACGTCGGGACCAAACTGGTCTCTCACCCACGTGTAGCCCTCGGGCGGGAGCGGTGCACCGGCCGATCCGATCGTGCGCACCGCCAGGCCCTCGCCGGGCTCGACGCCGGCCTTGCGACAGGCCATCAGGAAGCCGGGGCTCGCGCCCATGATCGTCGCGCCGGTGTCACGGGCCAGGCGCCACTGCCAGCCGAGGTCGGGGTACATCGGGTTGCCATCGACCATCACCGCCCCTGCACCGACCAGCAGCGAGGAGACCAGCGCGTTCCACATCATCCACGCGGTGGTGGTGAACCACAGCATGCGGTCGCCGGGTCCCACGTCCCAGGAGAGCGCGTGGTTCTTCAGGTGCTCCAGGAGAACGCCACCGTGCCCGTGCACGATGGCCTTGGGCCGTCCGGTGGTCCCGGAAGAGAAGAGCACGACGAGCGGGTGGTCGAAGGGCACCGCCTCGAATGGCGAGTCGTCGGGCACCGCATCACGCAGCATCTCCGGCCACGACCGGGCGCCCGGCACACGGTTCTCGCCGTACTCGATGTCGACCAGGGCCGGCCGGCCGGGCAGCCGGGCGACCACCTCTGCCACCTCGTCACGGCGGTCGACCGGTCTGTCGCCGTAGGTGTAGCCACCGGCGACCAGCAGCACCGTCGGGTCGACCTGCCCGAACCGGTCGACAACCGCACGCGGGCCGAACTCCATGGCGCAGCTGCACCAGACGGCACCAAGGCTGGCCGTGGCGAGGAACGCCACCAGGGCCTCAGGAACGTTGGGGAGGTAGCCCGCCACCCGGTCGCCCTTGCCCACCCCCAGGCCGCGCAGCACCGCGCGGGCGCGGGCGACCTGGTCGCGCAGCTCCACCCAGGTTAGGTTCACCTGCTCCCGGGTCTGGCTGATGCCGACGACCGCCTCGGTCTCAGGCGACGGCGCCGCGCAGAGCGCGTGTTCGGCGTAGTTCACCCGCGCGTCGGGGAACCACCGTGCGCCAGGCATCTCGCGGCCGACGAGCACTCGATCGTGGCTGCCGTGGTCGCGTACTCCGAAGAACTCCCAGATGCTGCTCCAGAACCCCGCCAGGTCGGAGACGGACCAGCGCCAGAGCTCGTCGTGGGTGTCGAAGTGCAGGTCGCGGTGCGTGGCCAGCCAGTCGAGGTAGGACCCCACCCGGGTCCGGGCGCGAACGTCGGCGGGCGGACGCCAGGTGACGTCGCCGGCCTGGACGGCGCGGTACGAGGGGCTCATTGGCCGCCCACCTTGGGGCCGCGACCCTCGAGGAAGTCGGCCATGCGCTGCTTCGCCTCGTCGGTGCTCTGGGCGATCGCGGCGGCGAGCGATTCGGTCAGCAACCCCTCGTCCGGCGCCATCCGCGCGATGCGCGGCAGTGCCTGGAGCACCGCGAAGTTGCTCATCGGCGCATTCCCCGCGATGCGGCGGGCCAGACGCTCGGCCTGGGCGGTGCCCTGGCCCTCCTCCACGAGGTAGTGCACCAGCCCGTACCGCTCCCCCTCGGCGGCGTCCAGCCTCCGGCCGGTGAGCATCAGGTCGGCCATCCGGGCTGCGCCGATGAGCCGTGGGATGCGCACCGAGCCGCCGCCGCCGACGAACAGGCCTCGGCTGCCTTCGGGGAGCGCGAAGTAGGCGGACGGCTCCGCCACGCGCAGGTGACAGGCGGCGGCCAGTTCCAAGCCGCCCCCGATCACGGCACCCCGCAGGGCGCACACAACCGGAACGGGACCGGACTCGATCGCGTCGAACGCCCGATGCCACATCCGGGAGTGCAGTACGCCTTCCCACGCGCTTCGCTCCCGCATCTCTGCGAGGTCGAGCCCCGCACTGAAGTGCGCGCCCTCGGCCCGCAGGACCACCGCCCCGACGTCGTCGGACAGACGACGGAACACCTCTTCCAACCCACGCACCGTCGGGTCGTCCAGCGCGTTGCGCTTGTGCGGTCGGGCCAGGCTGACGGTGAGTACCGGGCCCTGCTGCTTCAGGTGCAACGTCGGCGGGAGACCTCCCTCGCGGACCGGGTCATGCATGGTGTCCTCCACGGTTATCTTCAGGTCTCCTGATGTTTTCACGCCTGTGAGGTTCTCGCAAGCCGTGCCGCCGACTCTGATTGGATGTGGCGCATGGCCTCACCGGACCCGCCCGCTCCTTCGCTGCTGTACACCGTCAAGCAACTGGAGATGGCAGTGCGGGCACGCCTCGACGAGGTGCTGCGTCCGCACGGGGTTACCGTGACTCAGTACACCGCGATGACCGTGCTGGCGAGCAGCACCCGACCCCTCACCTCCTCCGACCTGGCCCGTCGCGCCTTCGTGCGCGCGCAGTCCATGGCCGAGATGGTTGCGACCCTGGAACAGCGCGGGCTGCTGACCAGGCGCCGACCGCCGGACGACCGCAAGCGGCTGCTGCTCGAACTCACGGATACGGGCAGGGACCTCCTCGAGGCGTGCGCGCCCGACGTCGCTGCGCTGGAGCGGGAAGTGTTCCAGGGAATGGACGACAAGGCGCGCGAGGAGCTGACCGGCTGGCTACAACAGGCACGCCGTAACGTGCGCCCCCGGTGAAGCCGACCCGCCCAGCCGAACCGTGCCGGCGGGGCACTGGCGAACGGGCCACTGGGGGGTAAAGCCGCACGTCAGAGCAGCAATTCCGATCGGGGTGGCCAAGGATTCGAACCTGCATAGGCATACGCCGACGGATTTACAGCCGGCGACGCCCACGCCCTGCCCAGCACTTTCACCGCCGACAGGGGATTTTCCACAGAATCTGCCCACCCTCAGCACCCCAGTGCCTGGGCGAGTGCTCAAGCGACGGACTCGAAGTGAATCCTCAGCCCCAAGGCACGCGCGACCTTCAAGATCGTGGCGAAGCTCGGATTGCCCTCGGCCGAGAGCGCCTTGTACAACCCCTCACGACTCATCCCGACCCGCCGCGCGAGCTCGCTGAGGTTGCCCGAGCGAGCGATGGTCCCCAGCGCCTGTGCGATGAAACCCGGGTCGTCCCCCGCCTCTTCGACAGCAGCCTCCAGGTACGCGGCGACGTCGTCGACCCCGGCCAGGTAGTCGGCGCTGTCGGAGGGGGTGAAGCGCTCGCTCTGTTCGCCCATGAGACGTCCAATCTGCAGCTATTCGTTTGGCCCCGTCGATGTCCTTCTGCTGGCTGGACTTGTCACCACCGCAGAGCAACACGACGAGCCGTCGACCCGTCCGCAGGTCGTAGACCCGATAGCCAGGGCCATAGGCGATGCGCAACTCGGAGCTCGCCTCGCCGACCGGCTTCACATCACGGGAGTGCCGGCGGCGAGTTGGTCGATCCGCACCAGCACTCGCGCAGCAACCCGCCGATCCTTCAGCTTGCGTAACTATCGGTCGCAGGTCGCGCTCTTGACGACCTCCACCATGTGTCAACTGTAGTTGACAGCGCGACTTAGGCAATGGGCAACATGCCTCGTACGAGGCATGAGATGGACCACCGCGGGCCCGTTCGTCGCGACTGCCGTCCGGCCCGATCGCGGTGTGTGTCACTGGACGCGTCCTTCCAGAATGACCCGGGACGTCACCCGGCGTCTCAAGGCCGACTACGTGCTGCACGCAGGCGCCAGCTGAGAGGATGGTGAAGCGCCCCATCTTCAGTCGGGTATGAGGTGGGGCGCTTCACTGCGCATCGGCGACCGGAATGGCGACTTCGCAGTAGGTCACCGTCTTGGCAGCCAGGTGGCAGCGCGTGAGATCGGCCTGCCCCCTCAGCCCTCGCAACGCAAGCGGTCGAAGTTGGCCCTCAGTGCCCCGTGAGCGTCGAGGGAGAGGTGGATCACCTCTTGGATTCGCCACGTCGAGCCGTCTGAGCCGGTGATCTTCCCGTGCGTGGTGGTTGTGACCACGCGGTCACCGTGGCCGTCGTCGAGGAAGAACCCGGTCTGGTGCTGGGTGTAGCTGCCGGCGTAGGCGACCGCCGCTGGGTCATCGGGGGTGAGCGTCACGGTCGCGGTGACGTCGGTGGTGGCGTGCGCGCTGCCGTCGACCTTCATGATCCCCGAGAGCTGCAGGTGCCGGTCCTCTTCGAGGGTGCCGGTGAAGTCGGGGCAGCCGGCTCCGAGGCCGTTGACACTCGTGAAGGCGGGCTCCTCGTCGTAGCTGAAGGTCAGGTGCTGCACACCGCTTTCGGCGTACGACGGCGCGGCGAGGGAGCTTGCGACGGCGACGGCGGCGGCGATGAGCACGGCGCGCCGCCTCACGCCGTGCGCCGATGCGCGAGGCGGCGGACCACGACGGCCAGGCCCGTGACAACGAAGATCAGACCGGCCAGCAGGAAGCCGAACCAGGTGATGTCGCCGACGATCAGCCAGGCGCCGGACGTGGCGTCTTTGACGGTGGGGATGCCGCTGAGCATGAAGAGCGCGAAGGCGAGGACGAGCAGTCCGCCCAGGTAACGGATGGGGTGTCGGTCGAGCTGACGCATGAGGAGCTCCTCGGGTCGGCGGCCGGATGCCGCGATTGACCTGGGAGCGTGCCGTCACCCGGCGCTGCGACGCCAGGGCAGGATGTCCCAGTCATCCCGGGACATCGTCCCGGCGGTGCCCGGCCCGAAACGCCACCCGCGGGTCCTCAGCTGGACCACAATGACGGGCATGCACGACGTCCGGCGTCCGCCTCGGCTCACGCGCCGCCTCCTGGACGGCCCGCTGACCGGGCCGTTCCTGGCTGCCGGGTGCATGACGGTCTCGGCTCTGGGGATGCTGCTCGCGCTTGGACCTGGCGCGCGAACGCTCGGCGCGCTGCTCCACGACAACGTGCTCAACAACGTGGTCAACGGCGTCGCCCTCGGCCTGCTCGCCGGCGTGCTGACCCGCCTGCGCCGGGGCAACCGCGTGGGTTGGCTGATTCTTGCGATCGCCTGGTGCAACGGCTTGGCCGTGTTCGGTGAGGGTTGGGCGCTGGCGAGCTACCACCTCAGCCTGCCGGGGCGGTCCCTCGCCGCCTGGCTGGGCTCGTGGCCTTGGGCGCTGGGCCTGGTGCTGGGGCCGACCCTGCTCCCACTGCTCTACCCGACTGGCCGCAGCGCCTCACGTTTCGGCCACCGGCTCGCGGTCGTCCTGCTGGGCGCGGCGCTGGTCCTCACGGCGTGCTTGGCCCTGCTCGACGACACCTACGACGGCACCGCGCCGGGCCACCGGCTGGGTGTGAACCCGGTGTCCCGGGGCTATCTCCAGGTGCCCCTCGGCGATCTCGCGGTGACCGCGGCCGCGGTCACCCTGCTGCTCGGCCTCGTCGTATGGGGACACACGCTCCGTCGCCTCTGGCGGGCACGCAGCCCTGAGCGCGAGCAGCTCGCCTGGCTGCTGGCGATGGTCGTTCCCCTGCTCGTCGTGGCGCCGCTCAACCTCCCGTGGCTGACCTTCGCCGTGCAGGCCGTGTCGCCGGCCGCTCTCGTGGTCGGGATCGTTCGCTACGACCTGTTCGACATCAAGTACTTGCTGCGCAGCGGGCTGTTGTACGGCGCGCTGACCGCAATCGCCGTCGGAGCCTATTTCCTGGTCGTCGCGCTGATCACGACCGTGACGCCGCGCGGCACCGTGCCGAGCCTGTTCGCCGCCGCAGCAGTGGCGCTGGTCGTCGTACCCCTGCACCGGTGGCTGCAGCGGTGGGTGGGCCGCCTGATCTACGGCGACCGGGCCGACCCGGTGAGGGCGCTGGCTCGGGTCGCGCGTGGCATGCGTGGTACTGCCGAGGATCCAACGGGGCTGCGGCCGATGCTGGCCGGGGTTGCCGAGGCGTTGCGCTCGCCCTACGTCGCCGTCACAGCCGGTCACGGCGAGCTGCTCGCCGCGGTCGGCCTCGCACCCGTCGGTCATCGAGTGCACCGCGCTGCCCTCGCCCACGCAGGCGAGACCGTGGGCCACCTCGAGGTTGCCGCGCGCTCCAGCCGGGATCGCCTCACCGGCCGAGACCGCAAGCTGGTGGAGGCGCTCGCAGGACCGGTGGCAGTGGCGGTCCACGCCGGCCGGATGGCGCGGGAGGTCCAGGCCTCCCGCTCGCGAATCCTCGCGGTCCGCGAGGCCGAGCGGTCGCGGCTGCGCGCCGACCTGCACGATGGGCTCGGTCCGTCGCTGTCCGGCGTCGCGCTGGGCCTGGAGGCTGCCGAGTCGTCTATCGCCGACCACCCGCAGCGGGTCGCCGAGATGCTGCCCGTGCTGCGCCGCGAGGTCGACGTCTTGGTAGCTGAGGTGCGCGGCATCATCGACGACCTGGGCCCGACGCAGGTTGATCTCGTCGCTGCCGTGCGTGGCCACGTCGACTCGCTCCTCGCCACCGGTCAGCAGGTCGCCTTCTGCTGCTCGGGCCCGATAGAAGTACTTCCCGGTGACGTGGCGGTGGCCGCCCAGCGGATTGCACGCGAGGCGCTGAGCAACGCCGTACGCCACTCCCGAGCAGCGCAGATCAGCGTTTCCCTGGCGGCTGCCGCAGATGCGCTCACCGTGGAGGTCAGCGACAACGGCTGCGGCGACGTGGCCCCCCGCGCGGGCAGCGTCGGGCTGGACTCGATGCGCCGGCGAGCCGAGGCAGTCGGCGGCCTGCTGAACCTGACCGCCGTGCCTGGCGCAGGCACGACGGTGGTCGCCACATTGCCCCTGGGAGCAACATGAGCGCTGTTCGGGTCGTTCTCGCCGACGACCACCCGATGTACCGATACGGCGTCGCGGCCGTCCTCGCCGACGAGCCCCGCGTCGAGCTGGTAGGTCAGGCCGCGTCCGGGACCGAACTGCTCGAACTCGTCACGGAGGCGCGTCCCGACGTCGTCGTCACCGACATGCGCATGCCTGCCCTGAGCGGCATCGAGGTCACCCGCGCGTTGCTCGAGGCCGACCCCGACCTGCCGGTACTGGTGCTGACCATGCACGACGACGACGAGAGCGTCTACGGGGCCCTGCGCGCCGGAGCACGCGGCTACCTTCTCAAGGGCGCCGACTCCACCGAACTGGTCTCCACGTTGCTCACCTTGGCATCGGGGGGTACGGCGTTCGGCCCGTCGGTAGCCCGCCGCATCGTCGGCACGTTCCTGGAGACGAGTGAGAAGTTCGCCAGCGGGTCGTTCCCTGCCCTCACCACGCGTGAGCGCCAGGTGCTCGACCTGCTCGCTGCCGGTCGCCGCAACTCCGCCATCGCAAGTGAGCTCGGCATGTCAGAGAAGACAGTCCGAAACCACCTGTCCAGCATCCTCACAAAGCTCCAGGTGGAAGACCGCTCCGCGGCCATCATCCGCGCTCGGAAGGCGGGACTCGGCCGGTGACTCACCGCTTCTGACCAACAAGCCGGTCGCAACCGGCAGCCTGCCCCGGAGTTGACCGAGCAGGCCTCGGCTGGCCTCACTCGGCCGGGGCGAATGACTGCAGTCGCCTTCAACCAACCGGCGGGTATCGCACCCTCATCCACGGTTAGGTAGCGCCGAAGACTTGCGTCGCTCCGCCGCCTTCTAGCCGCGATCCCGGCGCTCTCCACGCACGTCCTGTCGTGGGGGATTCCTACTCATCCGCCGGCCACGCCAGCGGTCGAGGTCACCTCCCCCATGGCGGCCAGTGGGGATCGGCAGACGTCCGGATGTCTACCGCGGATGATGAACCTCGTCGGCGTTGACTGAGCGGCGTGGTGGCGCCGCACTGTGGCGATGGAGAACCAGAACCAGCACCCGCTCATCTCCGAGGGATGAGAACCGGATCGGCTGGTGCGCCGGCGACTAGCGCGGCACTAGAACTACCGCAGCTGCTCCTGGTCGAACCAGCCGATGCGCGTCTCACCCGGGCGGTGGAGTAGCGCAAACCCAGCCGTCCCAGCAGCCCTCAAGCCAGCGCCAGTGGGGTACGACGCCGGGCCACCATGTGTCGACGAGGACGTGGACGACAGGCGTCGAGCCGCTGGTCGGGGTCATGGGGCCACTGGGGCATGTGCCCACAGTAGGTCGAGGTGGGGACATGGCGAGCCGCCCGCGAGGGCAGATACGCGGGCGGCTCTTGAGCGAGATGTGCGGCCGTCCAGTCGTCCCCTCGCGCGTCCGGCCGGGCCGACAGGCTCCCGCCACCTGAAGTCGTTCCCATTCGAGGCGTTCAGCGCGCACCTCGGCTCGGGATACCTGGGTTCTGTCTGGACCAGGCGGATGGTCGTTTCAGTGGCGTCCGGGGAAGTCGGAGTGCTGCCTTTGCGTTTCCGCAACTGTCTTCAGTAGGTTCGAAGCACTGGTCCTCCGAGGTTGTCCCCCCGCATCCTCGGTGGGCCGGTTCCATGTCGGCTGCTCAGCGGTCTCGCCTGGCCAGGGTGCGCGGGTTGGGTGGAAGCCGCCCGCGGCGGGAAGCCACGGGCGGCCCTGTTCGGGCGAGCCGCGCCCACGACCCCCGCGGGACTCGTGCCGTTTTCTCGCCCACCGCTCAGCGTGAGACTCATGCGCGTGCGGTGGCAACCCTTGTTCCACTGCCCGTCGCAAGCGAGAGCGCACCCGGGCCTTGGTTCTTGGTGTCGCCGCGCCCGCGGAGGGGGGCGGGTTGTAGCTCTTGGTCGCCACGCACAGGCCCCGGGTCCTTGGCAGGTCGGCTGGGTCGGTCTGCATGGGCCAATTCGGCGAGGGGTACCAGCACCAAACGCATCGACACTTTGGAGGGGGCACATGACCACCACCAACCAGCCGGGTTCCACCAAGCAACGGGCCAGCCAGAGCGCCGGCACGGCGGCCGAGCAGGGCCAGCACGTCGCCGGTGTCGCCAAGGGCGAGGCGCAGAACGTCGCGAACGAGGCGAAGCACCACGCTCGGGGCCTGGTCGACGAAGCCCGCGGGCAGGTCGACGAGCAGTCCCGCACGCAGCGCGATCGGCTCGTGGGCACCCTGAGCTCGTTCAGCGACGACCTCGAGAAGATGGCAGACAACAGCCAGACACCGGGGATGGCCAGCGACCTCGTCCGGCAGGTCGCCGACCGGGCGCGGGACCTCGGCCAGCACCTCGACGGGCGTGAGCCCGCGCAGATCCTCGACGACGTCCGCGGCTTCGCCCGGCGCCGACCGGGCACCTTCCTCCTCGGCGCTCTTGCCGCCGGCGTGGTCGCCGGTCGGGTGACCCGCGGAGCCCGAGACGCCCGTAGCGAGGACAGCGGCGCGAGCGCACCCGGCGCCGAGTACGCCGGTAGCGTCGGATCGCCGTACGACGAGCCACGCGGCACCGCTACCGGCACACCCACGGCGGGCACTCCCCGCCCCGACGGGCCGCTCGCCGCTCCGGCTGCCGGAACCGAGGAGGCAGCACCGACGCGCGGCTCCGACGTGCACCCGAACACCACGCAGGGTGGCCAGGGAGGCACGCTGTGAGCACCCAGGACCACTTCTCCCACCACGAGGCGTCCGGCGGCCAGGACCAACGCAGCCTCGGCGCCATCGTCGGCGACATCAGCCACGACCTGAGCGACCTGATCCATCAGGAGATGGAGCTCGCCAAGACCGAGATGCGGCAGGAGGTGACCAAGCTCGGCAAGGGCGCCGGCATGTTCGGCGGGGCCGGCGTCGCCGGCTACCTGACGCTGTTCTTCCTCTCGTTCGCGCTGACCTTCCTGCTGGGCAACTGGATCCCGATCTGGCTCGGGGCCGTGGTCACCGCGGTGCTGTGGGGCATCGTCGCGGCGGTGCTCGCAGCCGGCGGCCGCAAGGAAGTGCAGGAGGCCAACCCCCAGCTGCCGCAGACGCAGCGGACCCTGAAGGAGGACGCCCCATGGGCCAGAACACAGAAGAGCTGACCGGCAACATCGATCAGACCCGCCGAAACCTGTCCCAAGACGTCGACGAGCTCAACGACAAGGTGAACCCGACCCGGGTGATGGAACGCCGCAAGGTGGCCGCACGCAGCCGCGTCGGCCGGCTGCGCGAGAAGGTGATGGGCTCCGCCGAGCATGCCCGGAACAGGGTGCCCTCGCCCACCGACTCCGCGCACGGCGCGCTCGGCGCCCTGGAGGAACGGACCGAGGGCAACCCGCTCGCCGCCGGCCTGGTCGCCTTCGGCGCCGGCATGCTGCTGTCCTCGCTGCTGCCAGCCAGCGAGGCCGAGACACGTGCGGCACAGCGCGCGGTCGACGCCGCGCGCGACAGCGGAGTCGTCGACGAGGCCAGGTCGACCGGCCAGGACATCGGCCAGGACATCGGCCAGCACCTCAAGGAGTCGGCCGTCGACCGGACGCAGGACATGCGCGCCAGCGCCCAGGACTCCGCGCAGACGGTCAAGGAGGAGGGCCGTTCCTCGGCCCAGACCGTCCAAGAGGACGCACAGCAGCGTTCCTGACCTGCTCGCCGAAGCGCCGTCCCCACCCCTGGGGGCGGCGCTTCGTCATGGGCGGTGGCTCACCGACCGCGACGTGAGCACCCGCGACGTGCTGCCCGGTGCGATGTGTCCGGCGTGTCGTTCTGGATCCTGCAGACGGTGTGTCCTCGCTGATCATCAGCCGCTGGATGAGCGAGAACCTCTTCGTCAACGAGTACACCGCCCTGGAGCAGGCGTACGCCCCGGGCGCCTTCCTGGACGTTTGCGCGGTGCTGTACCCGCACCTGCAGCACATCGACTTCCGCACGGAGGCGATCCCCCTGGACGTCACGGTGTACCTCGCCGAGGGTCGACACGAGGCGCCCGGCAGGCGGCTGCTCGCCAAGCAGTGGTTCACCGACCTCCAGGCACCCCGCAAGCAGCTCACCTACTTCGAGACCTCCGGTCACCGGCGCCGTTGTGCGAGCAGCCCGCCGAGTTCCACACCCTGATGAACCAGGTGCTCGAGGAGACCTCGGATGCCGCATCCACCGGTCGGTGATCACCCCAACCCCGGCCGACCCGCTCCCACCCGCGGCCAGACTCCGGGTTGCCGGGCACGTTGGCCGGCCCACGCGGGGCGTGCGGCCCGCGCCCGCCGGCCGCGGAGGCGCGCAGTCTGAAGACAGCCCCGAACACGAGCGCGGGGCACCGACCAGGGGTGTGGAAACAGAGGTCGTCATGGAAACGGGTGTGCAATGTGCCGTTCGCCCTTGTGGCGCGCCCGCGTGCCGGCGCGTGGTGTTCCTGCTCCCCGCGGATGCGGGCCACCCCTACTCCGCGAAGTTCTCGGCGGTCGCCCACCTGTGCGTGAACCACTACGCGCTCACAGCGGTCGCACGAGATCTCCTGGAGCTGCTAGACACCACAGTCGTGGAGCTCGACACCACGGTGCACCAGAACCCCACCGGGTAGCCGCGAGCGGAACCGCACCACGCCGCGACGATGGCCGACACGGGCGTGCGGCCTCACGTGACCGCCAAGTGCTGACCCTTCGGCGGCACCGCGTTCGTGTGCCTACCAAGCTCGAGCAGGTGGGGGTTCTGCCGATGCCCGAGGGACCGCGCAGGGGGTGGGCGGTGCGGCGCGGGCGGATGCGGGTCGACGCCGCGACGCTGCTGGAGGGCTTGGGTACCGCGGTGGTCGCGACCGACGCCGAAGGGGTCATCGAGTACTGGAACCCCGCCGCGCAGCGGCTCTACGGCTGGTCCGCCGAAGAGGTGCACGGCTGTCGCTGCGCCGAGGTCTTCGCGACTCCGTTGCCCTCCGACCTGCAGCAGGCTCGCCGGGTGGCGTTGGATGCGAGGCCGAACCTGGACCGGGTGGTTCGTGGCCCGGTGCAAGGACGGCTCGCCGGTCCCGGTGCTGGTGGTGGACACCGGGGTGTACACCGAGGACGGGGTCCTGGACGGCGTGTTGCGGGTGTGCACGAACATCAGTGTGGCGTTGCGGCCGTTGCTGGAGCGTTCCTGGGACGCCGCGGTGGTGCTCGGCCCCGACGCGGTGGTCCGCTACGCCAGCCCGGCGGTGGAGCACCTGCTGGGGTGGCGGCAGGCGGACCTGGTCGGTGCCGACTTCGTGCCGTTCCTTCACGAGGAGGACCGCGACGGACTGCTCGCAGCGCTGGAAGCCCTGCTGGGCGGGGAGGGGCCGCACCGCCCGGTGGAGCTACGGTTCCGCGGCGGCGAGGACTGGCTGTGGTGCGAGGTCGCGGTGACCAACCTCCTCGACGACCCGACGCTGCGCGGGGTGGTGTGCCACCTGCGCCCCAGCCAGCAACGCGCCGCCCGCGAGCAGGCCGAGCAGCGCGCAGCCCAGCTGCAGGCCGCCCTGTCCTCGCGGCTGGTCATCGAACGCGCGAAGGGCTACCTGGCCGGACGCGACGGCATCGACCCCGACGTCGCCTTCGAGCTGCTGCGTGGCTACGCACGCAGCCACCACCTCTCCCTGCACGGCGTGTGCCACGCCGTGCTGGCCGGTCGCCTGCAGATCCCCGACCAGGGATAGTCCCCCGACACGACCGCCCGATCCCACCAGACCATGCCGTCCCCCTACCTGGGGAAACTGAACCGACCCCCGGGACCTGGGACCGCCCGCCCGCGAACACACGGCGACCACGCACTGCTACGGCGATGCTCGCGGCCGCGGCCGGGTCTCGACCGGACATATCGCCACACTCACCCCGGCGCACCGCCCGCGGCCGGCGACCACGCCGTCCGGGAGCGCACGGCGCCGGTCCGGACCAGAACCTGAAGGAATTCTAGAACACTTGTGTCCCCCAACTGCTGGGCATAGCGTCGATGCTGGCTGTTGGCCGAGGTCGACCCCCTAACGTCCTGGGCGACAGCCACGTGTGCGCCCCCGCTCCCTCACAGAGGGGGCGCACCACACACCGCCCGACTCCCTCGTGGTCGTCACCCACGACCGGTCCAAGACCATGCTGAGCGCAGGACAGTCGGGCAGAACTCGGGGTTCGGTCCCCCCAGACCCCGGGGACCGAACCCCGAGGGTGAGACCCAGACGCATCGGCTTCCACCGCCGCAAGCGAGCCATGGACTCTCACCCGCCTCGCCACAAGCCACGTTCCGCGCAGGCGGCCGCGCCCGCTGATCGCCGTGATGAACAAACATCACATACGGAATGTGCTTGTGCGAGGGGTCAAGTCCCTGGAAGTGGTGTAACCGCTGATCCTTCGGGTTGGGGTTAGAAGGGTTGCTCGCCGGGGGCGAGTTCGGGTGTCGGCTGGGTGTCGGGCCTCCAATCGCTGTGGGGGTCGAAGAAGTCCTCGGGCCAGGGCGCGGGTTGGCCGGTCTCGTCCCACCAGCCGGTGATGTCGCCGGCGGCGAGGAGTGCGAGGTCGTGCTCGCGCTGGTGTTGTGAGCTGGTCATGCTGCGGGGTCCAGTTCGGGGACGTCGCTGGCCTCGGTGGTGGTGACGGTGCCGACCGCGGCGGCGCGGGCCAGGACCTCGAGCCCGAGGTAGCGGCGGCCCTCGGCCCATTCGTCGTGCTGCTCGGCCAGCACGGCGCCGACCAGGCGGGTCATGGAGTCGCGGTCGGGGAAGATCCCGACGACGTCGGTCCTCCTGCGGATCTCGCGGTTGAGCCGTTCGTTGGGGTTGTTGGACCAGATCTGGCGCCACACCTCGCGGGGGAAGGCGGTGAAGGCGAGGACGTCGGCTCGGGCTTGATCGAGGTGGTCGGCGACGTCGGGCAGCTTGTCGGCCAGCGCCTCGACGATCCGGTCGAACTGGGCATGGACCGCCGCGGCGTCGGGCTGGTCGTAGACCGAGTGCAGCAGCGCCTTGACCCATCCCCACGACGACTTCGGCGTGGCCGACATCAGGTTCGCGGCGTAGTGGGTGTTATGCCGAGGTCGGCATAACACCCATTATGCCGACCTCCGGATTATGCCGATGTGGTCGCGGATCCCCTTGCAGGGCTGGGACGTGTACCCGTTGAGGTCGGCATAATCAGAGTTGGTTGAGCCAGCCGAGCAGTGTGTCGGGGGGCCGGTAGCGACCGTGCTTGCTATTCGTTGGCCGGGTCCGGGCGATGGCTCGCTCCTTGATGGTCATGTCGGCGTGGAGGTAGATCTGGGTGGTCTCGATGCTGACGTGGCCGAGCCAGAGCGCGATCACGCTGGTGTCGACGCCGGCGTGTAGGAGTCGCATCGCGGTGGTGTGTCGTAGCACGTGGGCGCTGACCTGCTTGTCGCCCAGCGATGTGCAGTGTGGGGTGGCCAGCGTGACGTAGTGAGCGATCCTGCGCTCGATGGCGTCTCGGCTCAGCGGCTGGCCGTGGCGGTTGGGGAACAGCGGCGCGCCGGGATCGTCGTCCTGTTCGGCCATCCGGTCCCGCAGGACGTCACGGGTCTGGGTGGTCAACGGGGTGGCCCTCTGTTTGCGGCCCTTGCCTCGGCAGAGCACGTGGGCTCCGGTGCCGAGGTGGACGTCGGCTCGGGTCAGCCCGATCAGCTCGGAAACCCGGAGCCCGGTCTGCACGGCGAGCAGCAGCAGGGCGTGGTCACGTCGTCCGGTCTGGGTGGACTGGTCACAGGCTGCCAGCAGTGCCTCGACCTCGGGTTCGGTGAGGTAGGTGACCTGCGCTTGGTCGAAGCGTTTGGGTGGTATCGCCAGGATCCGGGAGATGGACTGGGCGTGCTCGGGATGGGCCAGGGCGGCGTAGCGGAACAGGGAGTGGATCGCGGCAAGCCGGGTGTTGCGGGTCCGCACGCTGTTCCCGCGGTCGTTCTCGAGGTGGTCGAGGAACGCGGCGACCAGGGTCGCGTCGATCTGGTCCAGGTCCAGCATCGCGGGCGCGGTCTGGGTGCGGGCCGCGGCGAAGCCGAGCAGCATCCGCCAGGTGTCTCGGTATCCGGCGATGGTGTGCGGGCTGGCGTGACGCTGCCGGGCCAGCCGGTCGGTGAACCACGCTTGCAGGGTCGGCGCGAGCGCGGTCATGGCCGCCTCGCCCTGTCGTTGGCGTCGTCGGCGAGGTGCGTTTCGAGCCGTTCGCCGGCGATGGCCATCAGTTCAGGCGATGCCGAGAGATACCAATAGGTGCTGGCGGGGTGCACGTGGCCGAGCCAGGTCGACAGCAGAGTCAACCGGGCCTGGCCGTCCTGGCCGGAGGTATAGGCCTCGAGCATCGCGTGGATGACGAAAGCATGTCTGAGGTCGTGAATCCGCGGACGGCACGCGGTCGACCTCGCGGTGAGCCCGGCCCGCGTGACCAGGCGGTGGAAGGTGTTGTGGACGTTGCAGTAGAGCAGCCGGGTTCCGGCTGAGGACACGAAGAACGCCGTTGTGTCGGTGCGCGGGACGGTCCGGTCGCGCAGCCGCTGGTATCGCCGCAGCGCCTCCACGGTGGTCGGGTGCAGCCACAGCTCTCGAGTCTTGTGGAACTTGCCGTGGCGGACCAGCAGTCGCCCGGTGCCCGAGTCGAGATCGGTGCGGTCGAGCGCGATCGCCTCGCCGACCCGGATCCCGGTCACCGCCAGCAGCCCGATCAAGGTGGCCAGGGTGGCCCGCCGCAACGGCGTGCTCAACGAGCCGGCGGCGGCCATCAGCGCGGCGACATCGGCGTCGGAATACAGGTACGGAGTCGCCCGCTGCGGCCGCTGGGGCAACAGATCCGCGGGAGGCACCTCGTGCGCCGGGTCCAGGGCGTGCAGGTAGGTGGCGAACCCACGCACCGTCGACAACCGATAGCCCCACCAG
The DNA here is from genome assembly GCA_963709685.1 of uncultured Actinomycetota bacterium. Lineage (GTDB taxonomy): Bacteria > Actinomycetota > Actinomycetes > Propionibacteriales > Nocardioidaceae > Nocardioides_B. The sequence continues at coordinate 97,834 of CAVPXH010000012.1, read as the reverse complement.
TTCGATGCGCCGTTGGCGGGCAACTGCGCCCACTCCAGCGCGTTCTGGACCGTGACCAGGTCCTGACCGGAGGCCTCCAGACGAGTCAGGTACTGGTTCAACAGCTTCTCTGGCCGCTCGAGCCGGTAGCCCAGGGCGCGGCGCAGCGCGAGATAGTCGGCCAGCAGACGGCGTAGCGGGCCGGTCACCGCGCACCGCCCCGTGGGGTGTTGCCCGTGGCCGGCCACGGCTTGGCCAGCACCATGAGTGCGTCCTGGTCGACCTTGGCGTAGATCGCGGTGTTGAACACAGACCGGTGCCGCAGCACCTGGCCGACCTCGGGCAGCGCACTGCCCGCCCGCAGCATGGCCGTGGCGGCGGTGTGCCGCAACTGGTGGGCGTGCACGTGGCCCAGCCCGGCCCGTCGCCCGGCAGCGTTGACGACGTTGCCGACCCCGCCAGCCGTCAACGCCGTGTGCGGCGCATGGACGCGGATGAAGACGCTGCGGCCCTGCGCCATGCCAGGGCGTCCTCGACGCAGATAGGCCGTGATCGCCGCCCCGACGTCGGCGGGAACCGGCAGGGTCTCGCTGCGGTTGGCCTTCCCGACGACCCGGAGTTCCCCGGCATACCAGTCGATGTCGTCCAGCCCGAGCCGGGCGACCTCGCCTGAGCGCAGCCCCAGCCTGACCAGCAGCACCAAGATCGCGTAGTCACGACGTCCGGTCGCGATTCGGCGGTCGCACGAAGCCAGCAGCGCGCGCAGTTGCGCCTGTGTCAACGCCTGTGGGAGGCCGGCCAGCCTCCAGCCCGCGACCCCGGGGACCGCGGTCGACAGCGGCACCTCGACCATGCCGGTCAGGTGCAGCCAGACCAACAGCGACCGGGTGACAGTGACGATCAGCTTCGCGGTCCCGGTGGCGCGGCCGGGGCAGGAAGCCAGCACGAACCCCACGACGTCCGCGGCGGTCAGCCCCGCCAGATCAAGCCGATCGCCGCGCAACCGGCTCGCCAGGAAGGGGCGAGCCAGGTGCACATACCCGGTGACCGTTCCCGGCGCCAGACCCCGTTCGGTGAGCAGGTAGCCGCGGTACCGACTCAACAGCTCCTCCACCGGGTCAAGCCGGACCGGCGGGGCCGGCGGCAGCACACCCAGCGGCGCGAGAAACTCCAGCAGCGGTCGCATCGCCTTCCTCGACAGGTGCAGCACGTAGCCCGCAGCGCGACGCTCGGACAGATACCGCTCGATCGTCGACTCGTTCAGGTCCGCCACGCCCAGGCCCTCGGCCAGCAGCCACCGGTCCAGCTGAGCGACGAAGCAGATGTGTTGGGCGGCTGAGTTGTGGGTGTAGCCCTGCTCGAGCAGCTTCTCGGCGAACCTGGGGACGTACGGAGCCAACGGCCCCCGCACGATCGACCGCAGAGACAACGCCTCGCTCACCTGCGCCCTCCTTTCTGTCGGGAGACAGTTTGAAGAGGCTTCCGAGTCGACGCTGACTGAGAAGTCGGGGCCACGTCCGAGCCTGGGAAGAAATCGGGCGACGACAGTTGGCATACCCGGGCTTGGCACAGCGGGTGATGATGTCAGGTTGCGGATACAGATCGACGAGGCCGCGGACTGATGTCGTGTGGACGAAGCTGTCGTGGATGGGTTTAGTGCTGCCACTTGGTTCAGCCAGCTGATGACTGGCTGTTCATGTCAAGTCTCGATCGGTATTGTTGAGGTGCTCTGTCAGGTACTGGTCTGATGACATGTTCTGGCTGTTACACCTCACCTCGATTTAGTCCGAGCCCATGTCTCTTTGCCTTCATTGTCTTTCCCGTGTGCGGCCAGATGTCTGGTTGGATTGAACCGAACGGCTGACGTGAATTTGGAGGAGGAGTTGATTATTGTTGGAATGGCTCTTTTGGATTTGTGGATGTTCGGCTACTGCTGTTCTTGGTGGTTCTTTACCTGTTGAGCAGTGATGACTAGTTGTCGTGTGCATGTTGTTGATCCTTGGTTCTTTGAGGTCCGGCTTGTTACTTGTTGTTGTAATACTGTGTCATCTTCCTCATCATCTGTTAGGCCTTATGGCAATTTGTAGAGGTTGATCTTAGCATCTACCAGTTCACAACACCAGTGGTTAAGCATCAGCACCTTCGTACTTCTTTGTTTTCTTCCCCTGTGGACAACATCACCTTGTCGGCTGGTGACCAGCGGCCAACCCTTGGCCTTTCCCTGGCTCATGTTTCCATCTCCATAGCACCGGATTGACATCCAGCCTGCATTGAGCTGCTTGGTCAACTTCAACCCCCTGAATTGAATATTAGTGGTTACATCAGCATTTCCAAGGATTTATATCTTATTTTAGTTGGCATATGTGTTTGCAACACCAAAAGCATTTGGAGCACCGGATCGGTCGCGTGGAAAACCAACCGCGTGTCGGCCAGTGAGTTATGCATACGAATGTCTGATGTCTTCTTCCCCTTCTGTCGGTGATTCTGGGCCGGTCAGTTGTAGCCAGTGGTTTGATGGAGCGGCGCGCGCGGAGGTTGCCACGTTCCCGAGTTTGGCTGTGATCAGGATCGGATCGGCGATCACACCGGGGCGACTCGACGATCCGGCCTTCAGATCAGTGACGCTTGCATACGGCCCGGCCAAGGAAGCAGTCAGTCTCACGTGAACACCGTGTTGCGACCGCGCCGGCGTCGAGGGACTGGCGATCCAGTACAGTCGGACCACGTCGCCAGGATGGCGTGCGGGTCGACGTCGGCGGCCCGGCAACAGATGTAGGTGAACGTAGCGGGCCGAGCCTGCGGGCGGGCGTCCACGGTCGCAGCACAGCCGACGAGTGGCGTCAGGAATGCGACCACTACGACTGTTGCAATCGAACGGTCGGCGCGTCTGCTTCAACGTCCACCGTGGCCCCTCCGTCGCTGCAACATGCACTTCACCGCTCGACGGCACGGTACGCGGCTTTGCGCCTGCCTGAGCCGGGACCTCGCTGGACAACGCACGGATTTGCCGCGTAGTCGCGGGCGCGTCACCGCGCGCGGATCTGCCGCGGAGAGTGAAAGCGCGATCGTGCCGATGAGGGGGCGGGTCTATTTCCGTCATTCTCGCTGTCGACTTTTCCGCCTGCGCACGGCCACGGCGGCGAACAGCATCCCGAGGGCCAGCCCAGTCGCCAGCCCTAGCCACCCGTCCTCCCTCCAGACTGCGAACGCAAACACACCAGCGGGGGCGGACCACAGCCACCGGAACCGGCGCCGCCCGTTGGGGTCAGGATCCGCACAATCGTCAGTGTGCGTCAAAGCCTTCATGTCCTTCCTGACACCCGGCCGAGCGGGTATGCCGAATGGTCATGAATGACCCCTCAGCCACGCGTCCGCGTCCGGAATCTCACGGTAGGGCGACGGTTCGCAGACCGTAGGTACTTTCAGGCATCTGGCCGCAGTCCGCGCGTGCGGGAACTCCGTATGGGCGGGTCCAGAGCCAGCGCCGTCGTTCAGTTTGTCCGCCGGAACCGCCACCAGCGCCGACGCCTCGGGCCGTAGCTGCTGATGCCCTTCGGCAGCGTCGGGTCCCATGCGGGGAAATAGCCCTCGGGTTCATCAACCCGACCCAGGCGCACCGCGAGATCGTGCTTCGCCCCTGCCCACACGGCCGTCAACTTCATGTACACCACGGTGCGCTTGGCCCGGCGGCACGGCAACTTCCTGAACGCACGGACTTGCCGCGTTGGGGGAAGTCCCGCGCATTGGACGTTCCAGGTTCGTATCCTCGGCACACTGGTGAGGAAGGAGAGCGGACGGGGTATGACCGAGTCACCCTCACATACTGAACGGCCTCGCATGGCGGCCTGGGGGTGGCTGGCGCTGCTGGCCGTCCCCGGGTGGCTCCTGTGGGTGACCGGCCTTGGGTACGCGATGGTGAAGGCTTGCGTCGAGGGTGACCTGACCCATGACCCGGCCAACACTGACGCTGCCAAACAGGCCTGCCACGACCATGCGCCCACGGCGTGGGCTCCGCTGCGGGGCGTCCGGTTCGGCAAAACCGATCTCAGCGCGGAGTACGAGGTGGCTGGGGCGGTGATCGCGCTGCTTTTCGCGGCGCTCGTTGTCGTCCTCGCGTGTCGCTCCGCCGCTCGCGGTGCCGACCAGTGAGGCAGCCGGCGGTCCCTTCGAGGTAGGCGCCGGCACCCGCACCCGCACCCGCACCCGCACCCGCACCCGCACCCGCACGAGCTTTCACGGATGTCTGCCGCAGACAGTGAAGCCCCGCCATGCCGAGTTGAGGACCCTCGTGGGCCATCCAGGTCGGCGCGCTCGACGGCGACCCGCAGCACCAGGTCGGCGTAGGAATCGAGCTCGGTAACTCTGTGTCCATAGGCGCCGCGGAGGCGGTGGCCGTCCGCAGCGCCTCCGGACGCCTCGGCCGAAGGTCAGCCCCTATCAGCGTTTTATGCGTATATTGCCAACGATTTGGTCAGTGATTCGGCTCCCTGCCGGGGGGTGCAAGCATGAGAGGTGGCGGCTTGCCCGGCCAACGCAGAGCGTGGGACGGGTTCGCTCGGATGCTCGGTTCACCGCTGCGAAGCAGACATCAAAGTGCTCGATCGCCGAAGTTGCACGGGCTCGAGACGCTCGCGTCGAACGCGTTGGCGTGCGGCGGTGAAGCCGCCCCTTCTGCTTCGTGGGTGTCTGGATGCCGGTCGAACGCGGCTTGCCGAGGAGGAGAGGAGTGACTCGGATACGTCGGGACGGCAGCAGGCCGCGGGTGTACGTGGTGGGAGATTCGATCACCGCTGGGGCGACCTCGCGCCTGCAGGCCCTGCGCCCCACCTGGGACATCGACGGCGAACCAGGGCGGCGCGTGGCGACGCTGCCGAGCCTTCTGCAGCGGATCCTGGACGAGAACTCGTCCCCGCAGTGCGTGGTGATCGCGCTCGGCACGAACGCGAGCCCGGAGTGGTCGAAGGATTCCTACGCCGACGCAATCCGGATGCTGCCCGCCGCGACGGAGGTCAGGCTGGTGACCACGTACCGCAGCCCGAAGCGCTGGGGAACGGAGCGGCCGTGGTACCAGCAGGCCTGGATCCAGGCCCATTACTCGCGGTGGATGAACGAACTGGCCGAGGAGATGCCCAACGTGTCGGTGCTCCGGTGGCGCCTGATGGTGAAGCGGCAACCACGGCTGCTGCATGACGGGGTGCACCCGACTGCGCGCGGGAAAGACGTGTGGGCGAACATGATCGCGCACGCCCCACGCAAGCGGCCGACCAACCAGAGGAGCCGGCTGGCCCTCAGCCACCTTCGCCTCGCCGCCGGCAGATTGTCGTCGTAGATGTAGATGCCGGCGCGTCCGCACCACGGGCTGCCGGCGCCCCGCTCGTCGCCGAGAGACGCCGGTGCCAGAGGCTGCGGGCACGGTGTCGTCGCCTTCGGAGACCAACCACCATGCGGAGAAGCCCCGCGCCAACTCACGGCAGCCCAGAAGAGCGAGGCGGTCCGCGAGCACAACCGCATCTGCCGCATAGCGTGAGCGCTGCGGCCAACCGGATCTCTGCCGCATAGTGTGCGCGTCAGCGCGCGCGGATCTGCCGCAGACAGGAAACGTCGATGGGTGGAGTTGGGAGCGCGCGCGGGCTGGCTCAGTCGTGGTGCACGTCGATCGGGATGCTGTCGGCGGCCTCGTGGCCGCCCAGTTCCCAGGTCAGCAGGTCGCTGCCCGCAGTGCCGGCGGGAACGGTCAGCTGCATCTCGTAGGTGCGTGACTCTCCGGGGGCCAGGTCAGGGTTCACCTCGCAGTTCAGCTGGTGGCCCTCGTCGACGTGAGCGACCTTGAGCCCCGTGTAGTAGGACGGGCAGTGCGCGAACGTGACCGGTTCGGAGGCGGAGGTGTTGGAGAGGGTGACGGTGAACCGCAGCGTGCTGCCGGCGGTCGCGCTCGCGGGCGCGTGCAGCGTGGCCGTGAGCGGCTCAGGTGCCTCGGGCGCGTGCTCGACGTTGACCTGGACGACGCTGGGGCGTCCGCAGTTCACCGGCACCCACGCCTTGTCGACGTCGTGAGCGGGACCGCCAGCGACCGTCACCTCGAGGGTCCGGGCGATGGTGGCTGTCGAGCCGCAGTCGGCCGGCGCGCCGATCCCGACGTGGACGGTTTCGCCGCCGGCGAGCCTGATGGAGTCCTGGACCGTGGTGGCGGTGTCGACGTCGACCCGATTCCCTGCCGGCGTGACTGCGATGACCGACAAGCCCTGGGCAGAGAAGCTGCACGGCATCCCGGTCGTGTTCGTGACGTCGAGAACCTGCACCGAGTCGCCTTGCCACACGCCCACACGACCCAGCGCGATACGCAGGGCGCCGGCCTGGCAGGCGCTCGCCGTGGCCGGTCGGGCCTGTGAGGCTGGCGCGTTGATCCAGGCGATGGTCCCGCCGCTGCCGCCGGGGACAGCGGACTGTGCCGGGCGGCTGGCCGCGTGGAGCAGGATGATGCTGCCGAGGACGACAACGACCGCGGCGGCGGTCACGATGACTGTCGGCCAGCGGACGCGGCGACCGACGCGGGAGCCCCACCTGTCACTCAGCCAGCGCCACGTGACCGGCCGCCGTGCCGCCGTGTCGGAGGCACGAGCCATCCCTGTTCCTCCCTGACGCTCCTCGGCGCTCATGCGGGTGGGAAACGCCAGTGGCGGGCATGGCGGGCCGCGATCTCGCACGTCCCGATGGTCGCCTGGCAACGGAGCACGTCGTACCGGTAGCGGCCACTTCCCGCACTCACCAGCAGGGTGTGGTCGTCCTCCCAGCCGACGGGACCGTAGTCACCGGAGGGCAGGTGCATGCGCACCGCCTTGCCCGTGCTGGTGTCGAGGACCATCTCGGTGGTCTTGGTGCCCTTGAGCACGAACCGGCCGGTGTCGTCGGCGGGGTACTCCACCAGCGTGGCGTCCGGGGACCAGCTGCCCATGTCCCAGGGGATGGTGCCCGAGCGGTGGAACCTGCCGCGCGGGTCGACCGTGCCGTACACGCCAGGTGCGTCGTTGAACCCTTCGCCTTGGCCTTGCAGGACGAGGCCTGTCGCGGTCACCCGGTCCGGCAGATCCGGCAGGGAACCGAGCCCGGTCACGGTGTGCGTGGTGTGGTCGTGGACGTTCCACAGGGTCAGGGACCGCCCGGTGCTGAAGAACACCTGGCCGGCGTTGTCGACTCCGGAGAGGATCAGGCTCGGTCCCGAGCAGCAGATCTGCTGCACCTGGACGTCACGGGTGGCCAGCACGCTCGCGTGCGCGGTGTCCCAGGCCACCACCCGGGTGACGTTCGGGTGGATCTCCTCCCACACCGCCAACCTCCCGTCCGCACTCAACAGCGGTCCCGTCGCGTGGGTGGGAACCGGGAGCCGGCGCCCCGGTCCGGGCGCGACCTGCGTCCAGTCCTCGAAGTTGTCCGGCCGTCGCTTGCCCACCAGCACGACCCCTGCGGCGGCCCTCAGGTCAGGGCCAGGTGTCCGCATCCGGCCCGTGGGCAGGAACAGCTCTCCGTCATGCCAGTAGGGGATCCGCGGGGGCGCACCGGTGCGCAACGTGACCGGCCCCGGGGGCGGGGTGGCGTGGTGACGCGACGGGCCGTGGTGCACCGGCTGCGGCTGCGCGGGAGCGCTCAGCACCGACCCGGCCAATCCCACGCCGCCGACGATCACCGCGACGACGACCACGAGGACGGCGACCAGGCCCACCCGCCGGTGCTGCTGCCGGCGCCGGCCGGCCGCCACCAGCGTGTCCAGCGGCACAGGGGGTACCTCGAGGTCGCCGGCGACCCTATGCAGGTCGTGCGTCACCCGCTGCTGCAACTCACTCATCGTGGTGTCACCTCCTCGCCCCACTCGCCGAGCCGCGCCTGCAAGGACCGCAGCGCCGCCGAGGTCTGCGACTTCACCGTCCCCGGGGCACAGCCGAGCACCTCCGCGACCTGCTTCTCCGAGAGGTCCTCGTAGAAGCGGAGCACCACCACCGCCCGCTGTCTCGGCGGCAGACCCACGACGTGTTCCCACAGCTGCACTCGGTCCACCACCTCCGCCTCATGGCTGGATACCGGCGCCATCGGCTGCTGACGCTCGACGTACTCCCGTGCCCGCCGGCGCCGGCGGGCACCAGACAAGAACTCGTTGACCAGCATCCGGTGCACGTAAGCCTCCAGCTTCCCGGCCCGGCGGACCCGACCCCACGAGGCGTACGCCTTGACCAAGGTCGCCTGCACGACGTCCTCAGCATCGAGGCGCTGCCCGGTCAGCAAGTACGCGGTCCGGTACAGCGCGCTCCAACGCGTGCTCACGAACTCCTCGAACGTCACTGCGTCGTCTTCGGGCACGCCTGTCCCCCTTCGGGTCTCATGGGATTAGACGCCCACCTCGCCCGATCGGTTGGGTACGCGCCAGAATCGGTCCCCCGCCGGGCGGGTGGCCCACGCTCTCCCCACAACGCGCGACCAGACACGGGCCGGGCCGCGACACGACCAGATCGCCCGGACCGATACCGACCCGGGAACTGCGGCCTCGTCAAAGTCCCTCGGGCCCTTTCCTCATCTGCCGCTGTCCGCCCGGTTCGACGAGGCCCGCCCCAGCTTCATGTTGCTCCTCGGCTCCCACCCGTGTTTGCCAAGTGGTACCTTGGATTCATGAGTGGGACGTACCATGTGGTGGTGGGTGACCGGGGCCGGTTGGTGGTCCCCGCCGAGGTGCGCGAGCACGCGGGCCTGACCCCCGGAACCGCTCTGGTGCTCCTCGAGACCCCCACCGGGCTCGTGCTGCTCACCCGCGAGCAGCTCCGTGACCGGGTGCGGGCCGAGTTGGCGGGGACCGACCTGGTCGCCGACCTGCTCGCCGACCGGCGTGCTGCCGCGGCTGCCGAAGACGTCGCGTGAATGTGTTCGACGCCTCCGCGCTGCTGGCCTGGCTGCAGGGCGAGCCCGGCAGCGATCTAGTCGAAGCCCGGCTGGCATCCGGAGGCCGCTGCGGCGCGGCCAACTGGTCGGAGGTGGCCCAAAAGGTTCGGGCAGTTGGCCGCGACTGGGACCTAGTGCGAGCGCTGCTCACCGCCTTCCCTCTGGTCGTCGAACCGGTGACGGCCGATGACGCCGAGGCGGCCGCCCGCCACTGGCGACCCGGGTCCGGGCTCTCGCTGGGCGACCGGCTGTGCCTGGCCCTGGGAGATCGGCTTGAGGCAGAGGTGCTTACAGCCGACGCCGCGTGGGGCACCGGCGGCCGTGTCCGGCAGATCCGCTGACCCGAACTCGGACGGTCGAACGCGCGCATCTGCCGCATAGTGTGCGCGTCAGCGCGCACGGATGCCGCGTTGGTGGAAGACTGCGGCATCCGGCGCTAGGGCTAGGACTTAGGGATCACTCCTGGGTCGCGCAGGTAGGACAGCACCGCGGCGACCCGTCGGCTGAGCTGGGTCTCCTCGGAGAGGCCGAGCTTGGTGAAGATCGCGTTGACGTACTTCTCGATGGTCGACTCCGACAGGTGCAGGGCTGCGCCGATGGCGGCGTTGGTCCGGCCCTCGGCCATCTCGCTGAGCACCTGCAGCTCGCGCGAGGAGAGCACGTTGAGGGCACTGTGCTGCTGGGAGGTGCGCTGCTCGACGAGCCGCTCGACCACGCGAGGGTCGACGACCGAGCGGCCCATGGCGACCTCGTCGAGCGCGTGGAGGACGTCGTCGAGGTCGCCGACGCTGGCCTTGAGGAGGTAGCCGAGTCCGCCGGTGCCGGAGCGGAAGAACTGGGCGGCGTACTCGGCGTCGGAGTACTGCGACAGCACGACCACCCCGGTGTCGGGATGCTCCTCCCGGATGCGGGTGGGCGGCCTCGATCCCGTCGGTGGAGTTGCTCGGCGGCATCCGGATGTCGGTGATCACCACGTCCGGTCGGTGACGACGCACCTCGGCGATGAGCTGCTCGGCGTCGCCGACGCCCTCGACCACAACCACGCGCCCGGAGTCCTCCAGGAGCCGGCGGGTGCCCTCGCGCACGAGATAGCTGTCCTCGGCGATGACGACCCGCAGCACCCGCGCGGCGCTCACGGCGCCGCCTCCTCGACGAGGCGTGGCACCGATGCGGCCACCCTCGTCCCACGACCCAGGCCACTGTCGACACGCAGGCGGCCCCCGATCGCCTCCACGCGGTCACGCAGACCCAACAGCCCGCGCTGGCCCGCGGTACCGGCGTCGAACCCGCGACCGTCGTCTTCGACCACGACGTGGAACCCCCGGTCGTCGTCCCCGGGCCGCGTTGAGCCCGGCAGGCAACGCCCGCCGCCTGTTCGCCATCGAGAGGAAGCGGCCCGGGTTCAAGCGCGGGTACCTGACCGGCGACGGGCTGTACGCGAAGGCCGCGGCCACCACGTTCCAGATCCCCGCTCGCGAGGCTGGCTACAAGTTGCTCCTTCCCATCGTCGAAGGCACCAGCGGCGTACAAGGCAGCCACCCCTCCGGCATGGTGCTCGTGGACGGCTCCTACTACTGCCCCGCCATCAGCCCCGAACTGCGCACCGTCATCGACGACTACCGCGCCAAGCGCATCACCCACGAGGTGTTCGTCGCTCGCATCAAGGCACGCAAGAAGTTCGAGATGGTCACCAAGCAGAGCGCCAACCACGACGGTGTAGGCGAGCTGCTCGGCTGCCGCGCAGCGAACCACTCCCTCACCGTCACGTGCGCCAACAAGCCCGACTCGGAAGCGGAACGGCTCTCCCTAGACCGGGACGGAAACCTGGCCGACAACCGCCCGCCGATCGACCTGTCCAAGACGACGCTCCGCGAGCACCCACCCACCATCTGCCGGGTCCAGGCGGTCACCATGAAGCCGACCGACGGAGCCAAGTTCCGCCAAGCGATCCCCTTCGGCACCGACGAGCACATCGACGTGTACAACCGCCTGCGCCAGTCTCAAGAAGGCATGCACGGGTTCGTCAAGGACGAAGCCCAGGAGGCACTCGGTAACCCCGGTCGTCGCCGCTTCCGCACCAAGGTCGCCCAACAGTTGATCGCCGCGTTCCTCCTCGCGGCAGCGAACCTGCGCAAGATCCGCTCGTTCCTGGAGAAGGCCCTCGAAGACGCCAGCGGCGACCTGTACGTCGTCCGCACCGTGCGCAAGGGGAAGCACCGGCGCACCGGGAACCCGCCGGGGCACGCTCCCCCAGCCGAGGAGCCCGCCGCCTGACCCCGGCCCTCCGAAACTTCACAGCACCGCCAGTGGCCCGGCCCCGAGAAGGGGATCCGGGCCACCGGCATGCCCAGCACACGGCCGCAGAGCGGCCCAACGCCCTAGGCAGCGGCCGGATCACCCGCTGACGGGCGGCGAAGCGCCCCAGAACGGCAACGACGCCGGTCCCAAGCCCTCAGACGGGGCCGGAACCGGCGTCGTTGCTACTTTCGTGACTGTCCACGCTCATTTGCGTGTCTAGCCCCTGGCTGGCGGTGGCGGAGGGATTTGAACCCTCGGTGGGCTTGCACCCACAAACGCTTTCGAGGCGTTCTCCTTAGGCCGCTCGGACACGCCACCGCCGATGAGGGTACCGGAACCGTGCCGGAGCCCTAAATCAGGGTTCGCGGTGGTCGGCGAAGAAGGCGCGCAGCAGGGCACCGCACTCCTCGGCGAGCACACCGCTGACCACCTCGGGGCGATGGTTCAGGCGCCGGTCGCGGACCACGTCCCACAGCGAGCCGACGGCGCCGGCCTTGTCGTCGAACGGTCCGAACACCACCCGCTCCACCCGCGCGAGCACCGCCGCACCGGCGCACATGGTGCACGGTTCCAGCGTCACCACGAGGGTGCACCCGTCCAGGCGCCACTCCCCCCGGCGGTGCGCGGCCTCGCGCAGCGCCACCACCTCGGCGTGCGCGGTCGGGTCCCCGTCGGCCTCGCGGCGGTTGCGACCGCGGCCGACGACCCGGCCGTCGGGGTCGAGGACCACGGCGCCGATCGGGACGTCGTACGACGCGCGCGCGGCGCGTGCCTCGTCGAGGGCCGCGCGCATCGCGACGGCCCAGCGGTCGGTGGCCACCATCAGGGGGTCGGGACCCCCAGCGCATCGTCGTACAGGCGACCGAACCCGAGCCGGTGCGCGATGTCCCCGAGGGCCTCGTCGGGATAGAGCTCGTAGTCGTCGAGCAACGCGCCCATGTCCATGGCGCCGAGCCCGAGGTCGGCGACGATGCCGGGGTCGCCGGCGGGCACCTGCTCGTCGTCCGGCTCCGGGTGCGGCAGTTGCAGGAAGTCGACGACGGAGCGGGCGATGGGCCAGTCGCTGGCCGCGGTGATGTCCGAGAGCAGCACCCGGACCTGGCCGCCGACCACGCGGGTCAGCAGGAAGAAGTCGTCGTCGACCGAGACCAGCCCCAGCACGCCGTTGTCGCCGGGGTAGCGGCGCAGCTCGGCGGCGAGGGAGGCCACGTCGGCGAGCACCCGCGGGCTGAGCTCCTGGACCTGCCAGTCGCCCTCCTCGCGGTAGGCGACCAAAGCGAAGTCCACACCTGCGGCGTTCGCCTCCACGTCCTGCGTCATCCGGACCTCCTCCGGGCTGGGCACCAGATCCGATGGTGGCAGAGCGCCCGCCGGCGCACCAGCGGTCCAAAGTCCCTTAGGTTTACGCCTATGCGTACCCATGTCGCCGACCACCCCCTCGTCGCGCACAAGCTCACCACCCTGCGCGACGCCCGCACCGACTCGCCCACGTTCCGCCGGCTCGCCGACGAGCTCGTCACGTTGCTTGCCTACGAGGCCACCCGCGACGTGCGCGTCGAGACGGTCACCGTCCACACCCCCGTCGCGGCGGCCGAGGGGGTCAAGCTGGCGACGCCCAAGCCGCTGGTGGTGCCGATCCTGCGCGCAGGGCTGGGGATGCTCGACGGGATGATGCGCCTGCTGCCGACGGCGGAGGTGGGGTTCCTCGGGATGGTGCGCGACGAGGAGACGCTGACCGCCTCGACGTACGCCGAGCGGCTGCCCGACGACCTGTCCGGCCGGCAGTGCTACATCCTGGACCCGATGCTGGCCACCGGCGGGACGCTCGCGGCGGCGATCCGGTTCCTCGTCGAGCGGGGCGCCGACCACATCACCGCGATCTGCCTGCTCTCGGCTCCGGAGGGCTGTGCCCGGCTCGAGAAGGAGCTCGGCGGGCTCGAGATCCCGATCACCGTGGTCACCGCCGGTATGGACGAGCGCCTCAACGAGAAGGGCTACATCGTCCCCGGCCTCGGCGACGCGGGCGACCGGTTGTACGGCGTGGTCGGCTAGAAGTTGAAGATCGGCACCACACCGGTCGCGACCAGCACCATCAGCACGAGCACCAGGATGCCGAGGATCAGGTAGTCGACCCCCTTCGAGCGCCGCTCGTCGTCGGACTCCGGCGCCTCGTAGCGATGCCCCTCCTCGCGGAACCACGGGTCCTCGTTGTCAGCCATGCTCATCTCCTCCAGCCGGTACGGCGGAACAGCGGTGGCCCTCCCCTGTGCCGGAGACTACCCAAAACGGACGGCCTCGGTGTAACTGGCAGTTACACCGAGGCCGGTGGTCTGGACGAGAGGGCCGTCACAGGGCCTTGACGGCGCTCAGCAGCTTCGACAGCGAGTCCTTGGCGTCGCCGAACAGCAGGGTGGTCTTCGGGTCGAAGAGCAGCTCGTTCTCGATGCCCGCGAAACCGGGCCGCATCGAGCGCTTCATGAACACGATCTGCTGGGCCTCGTCCGCGTTGAGGATCGGCATCCCGTAGATGGGCGCTCCCGGGGTGGTCTTCGCCGCGGGGTTGACCACGTCGTTGGCGCCGACGACGAGCACCACGTCGGTCTGCTTGAACTCGCCGTTGATGTCGTCCATCTCCTTGAGCTGCTCGTAGGGCACCTGCGCCTCGGCGAGCAGCACGTTCATGTGGCCGGGCATGCGGCCGGCCACCGGGTGGATGGCGTAGTCGACGTGCGCGCCGCGCTCGGTGAGCACGTCCACGAGCTCGCGCAGCGTGTGCTGCGCCTGCGCGACCGCCAGGCCGTAGCCGGGCACGATGATGATCTTGTTGGCGTAGCCCAGCAGGATGGCCACGTCCTCCGGACCGGCCGAGCGGACCGGCCGGTCGGAGACCTCCCCGCCGCCCAGCGTCGAACCACCCTTGAGCGCCCCGAAGAGGATGTTGAGCACCGACCGGCCCATGGCGGCGGCCATCAGCTTGGTGAGGAAGGTACCGGAGGCACCGACCAGGGTGCCTGCCACCAGCAGGAGCGTGTTCTGCAGGACGTAGCCGCCGGCGGCCACAGTCAGACCGGTGAAGGCGTTGAGCAGCGAGATCACGATCGGGACGTCCGCGCCACCGACCGGCAGCACCAGCAGCACGCCGACCAGCAGACCCACGAGCGCCAGCACGATGCCGTAGGCCAGCGACGCGGTGGCGATCACCAGCCCGGAGAGCGCCACCGCGCCCACCAGTCCGGCACCGAAGACGACCGGCAGTCCCGGGAAGACCACCGGCCGGGAGGTCATCACCTCCTGCAGCTTCAGGAACGTGATCACCGAGCCGGCGAACGAGATGGAGCCCACCACGATGGTGAAGGCGGTGGCCAGCAGCGGGAACCACGCCTCCTGCCCGCCCATGTGCGCCAGCTCGAGCAGGGCCACCAGGGCCGCCGCCCCGCCGCCGACACCGTTGAACAGCGCCACCATCTGCGGCATCTGGGTCATCTGCACGACACGCGCGCCGTAGGCGCCGACCACCGAGCCGACGGCGATCGCCGCGACGATCAGCCAGACGTGGTGCAGGTCGAGGTAGAAGAAGGGGACCACCACGCCGACCACGGCCGCCGCGGCGCCGACCAGGTTGCCGGTGCGGGCGGTGCGGGGACCGGACAGGCCCTTCAGGGCGAGGATGAAGCACACGGCGCACAGCAGGTAGACCAGCTGCACCCAGGCCGGGGTCATCTCCATCAGGCCCGCCCGCCCTTGCTGTCGACGGGGCTGTCTGCGGCCGGCTCCTGGGGCTTGCTCGGCGGCTTCCTCTGCGGCTTCTTCTGGGTGAACATCTCCAGCATCCGGTCGGTGACCACGAAGCCGCCGACCATGTTCACCGCCGCCAGCACCACCGCCACCAGCCCCACCACGACGGCCACCGTGGACCCCGCGGTGCCGGTGACGATGATCGCGCCGAGCAGGATGATGCCGTGGATCGCGTTCGCACCCGACATCAGCGGCGTGTGCAGGGTCGAGGAGACCTTGGAGATCACCTCGATGCCGACGAACACACTGAGGATGAAGACGGTCAGCCAGACCACCGGCTCGCTCACGGTGCCTCTCCTTCCAGGGCCACCCGGGTCGGCTCGTGCCAGATCCGGCCGTCGTGCGTGACGCACGCACCGGCGACGATCTCGTCCTCGAAGTCGGGGGCGAACTCGCCGTCGCGAGTCATCAGCGTCACCAGGTTCACGATGTTCTGGGCGTAGAGCCGGCTGGCCGGGCCCGGCATCTGCGCCGGCACGTTCGCCCCGCCCCACACCTGCGCCCGGCCGAGGCGGACCACCTCGCCGGCGACCGAGCCCTCGACGTTGCCGCCCGACTCCGCCGCGAGATCCACCACCACCGACCCGTGCCGCATCTGCTCGACCATCTCGCGGGTGACCAGCATCGGGGCGGTCCGGCCGGGCACGGCGGCGGTGGTGATCAGCGCGTCGGCGTCGGCGATGTACGGCGTGAGCAGCTCGCGTTGCCGCGCGGCACGATCCTCGGTCATCTCACGGGCGTAGCCGCCGGCGCCCTCCAGCGTCTCGAGGTCCAGCTGGATGCTGTGCGCGCCCATCGAGCGGATCTCCTCCGCGGCGGCCGCCCGGACGTCGTACGCCTTGACCACGGCGCCGAGGCGCTTGCAGGTGGCGATCGCCTGCAAGCCGGCGACCCCGGCGCCGAGCACCACCACCTGTGCGGGCGGGACGGTGCCGGCGGCGGTCATGTTCAGCGGGAAGAACCGGCGCAGCATCCCGGCGGCCACGATCGCGCACCGGTAGCCGGCCACCAGGGCCTGCGAGGACAGGGCGTCCATCGACTGTGCCCGGCTGATGCGGGGCACCAGCTCCATGGCCCACGCCGTGATGCCGAGGTCGCGCAGGTCCGCGACCAGCTCTCGCTGCTGACCGACGGGGAGGAACGACAGCGTCGCGGTGCCCCGCGGCAGCCGCCGCACGGTCGCGGCGTCCAACGCGTTGACCGACACGATCAGCCCGGCGCCGTCGAGCGCGGCGTCGGAGACCTCGGCCCCCGCGGCGGTGTACTCGGCGTCGTCGTGGAGGGCACCGGCTCCTGCGCCCGGCTCCACCGCCACGTCGTGCCCGAGCGCGGTCAGCTTCGCGACCAGCTCGGGGACGAGCGCCACGCGCATCTCGCCCTCGCGGGTCTCCTTCGCCACAGCGATCTTCACGCCAGCGAACCTAGGGCAAAGCGGCCGCCGCTTTGCCGTTTTGTGACGTAGATCCTGCGCGTGTCCGCACGAGGGGCGGTTGGCCCCGCCTCAGGTCGGGAGCCTCGGCACCCCGATCGGGGACGTCCGCCTCTGGACACCCGGGCACCTGTGGATGGCTCAGCCCCGCCGGTGCACGGCGACGACGTAGCCGCCGGCGGGGTCGTAGGGCGCGCGCTCCCACGTGCTGAACTTGTCCACGGGCTCCAGGCCCGCGGCCTCCGCGGCCTCGTCGTACTGCTCCCACGGGGTCACCGGGCAGCCCGCCGGCAGGTGCTGCGCGTCGAGACCGAAGCCGGCCACGAGCAGCCCGCCCGGCCGCACCATCGCGGCCAGTGCCCGCAGCACGTCCGGCAGCGTTCCGGGGCTGAGCAGGGGGACGACGTTGCCGGCCATCACCACCAGGTCGAACGCGGCGAGCGAGTCCCCGGCGGGCAGGTCGGCGAGGTCGGCGTGCACCCAGGCGAGGGTGGGCGCCTGCGTGCGCGCGACCGCCAGCATCGACGCGTCTGCATCGATCCCGGTCACGTCGTACCCCAGGGCCGCCAGCCGGATCGCGACCCGGCCGGTGCCGCACCCGGCGTCGAGCACGCGGGAGCCGAGCGGCATCAGCGACGCGCACAGGTCGGCCTCACCGTGCACGTCGGCGCCGGAGGAGGCCAGCTGCTCGAACCGGGCGGCGTACTCCTCTCCGCTGGTGCCGCCGGTCAGCTGCTGCCAGCGGGTGCGGGGCTGCTCCTCGCCGGCCATCAGTAGAACCACGGGTAGGCGGACCAGTCGGGCTCGCGCTTCTCGAGGAACGCGTCGCGGCCCTCGACCGCCTCGTCGGTCATGTACGCCAGCCGGGTGGTCTCCCCGGCGAACAGCTGCTGGCCGACGAGACCGTCGTCGATGAGGTTGAAGGAGTACTTCAACATGCGCTGCGCCGTCGGCGACTTGGCGTTGACCTTGCGGCCCCACTCCAGCGCGACCCTCTCGAGATCGGCGTGGTCGACGACCGCGTTGACCATGCCCATGCGGTGAGCGTCCTCGGCGGAGTACTCCTCGCCGAGGAAGAAGATCTCCCGGGCGAACTTCTGCCCGACCTGCCGGGCGAGGTACGCCGAACCGAACCCGCCGTCGAAGGAGCCGACGTCGGCGTCGGTCTGCTTGAACCGGGCGTGCTCACGGCTCGCCAGGGTGAGGTCGGACACCACGTGCAGGCTGTGCCCGCCGCCCGCGGCCCACCCGGGGACCACGCAGATGACCACCTTCGGCATGAACCGGATCAGCCGCTGGCACTCGAGGATGTGCAGCCGGCCGAGCCGGGCCTTGTCCACGGACTCCGCGGTCTCACCGTCGGCGTACTGGTAGCCGGCGCGGCCGCGGATGCGCTGGTCCCCGCCGGAGCAGAACGCCCAGCCGCCGTCCTTCGGGCTGGGGCCGTTGCCGGTGAGCAGCACGCAGCCGACGTCGCTGGAGGTGCGCGTGTGCTCGAGGACCCGCAACAGCTCGTCGACGGTGTGCGGCCGGAAGGCGTTGCGCACCTCCGGCCGGTCGAACGCGATGCGCACCGTGCCGTGCTCCACCGCCCGGTGGTAGGTGAGGTCGGTCAGGTCCTCGAAGCCGGGCACCGGCTCCCAGGCGGTCGGGTCGAAGATCTCGGACACACGCTCTGTCATGCGCGCAAGGCTAGCCAGGATCCCGCGGACGTCATGCGAGACGGTCGCGGGGACCGCCGAGACGCATGACGTCCGGGGGTGTCAGGAGGGGAGCAGGCGCAGGGCGAGCAGCGGGCAGACGTCCACGGCATGGCGGGCGTGCTCCTCCAGCGCCGCGGGAACCTCCAGCAGGCCCACGCGGGAGAGCGGGTACCCCCACTCGTCGCGCTCGAGCAGCTCCGGCAGCAGCTCCGCGCAGGACCCGTGCCCGTCGCAGCGGGTCCAGTCAACGTGCAGTCGTGGCACGACAACCTCCGTCCAGGTGTACGTCGACCTCGTCGGCGAACACGCGCATCGCGCTGGCGACGAACCGCGCGGTGCCGTCGGGGTGGCTGCACGCACCGCGGCCCTGGACCAGTCCCCGCAGCCGCGCCACCTCCGCGGTCAGCCCGCGCCGGAGCCGTCCGTGCGCGAGGTCGGTCAGCGCGTCGGCCATGCGCGGTAGGCCGTTGACGCAGGGTCCACACTGGCCGGCGACCTCCCCGGCCAGGTAGCGGGCGATGCGGGCGCTCTCCACGAGGCCGCAGCGGTCGTGGCCGAGTGCGACGAGCACCCCGGCGCCCACGGCGGCGCCGTACGGCTGCAGGTCCGAGCGCGTGAGCCGTAGCCGGTCGAGCTCGCGTGCGGGCAGCCAGGCGCCGTGGAAGCCGCCCACGAGCACCGCCTGGACGCCGGCGGGTGCGGTCCCGGCCGCGCGCAGCACGTCACCGACCGTGGTGCCGTACGCGAGCTCGTAGACCGCAGGGTCCGTGGTGATGCCGGAGACCGACGCCAGGAAGGTGCCGGGCTGCTCCTCCGTGCCCAGGGCGCGAAACCAGGCCGGGCCGAAGCGGGCGATCAGCGCGACGTGCGCCAGGGTCTCGACGTTGCTGACCACCGTCGGACGGCGGCGCACGCCGCGCTCGTAGACGCGCACCGTGCGGTCCGAGGGCACGGGCGCGCGGCCGTTGAGCCGGTTGACCAGCGCGGACTCCTCGCCGGAGAGGAACCGGTCGGCCACCTCCACCACGCGCACCCGGCGGTCGCCGCGCTCGGCGAGCGCCGCGCGCACCCGGTCGGCGATATCCGCGCGGCCGGTGACCAGGTAGGCCGAGCGCGCCTGCACCGCGTCGGCGACCAGCGCCAGGCCGTCGAGCACCAGGTGCGGGGCGAGGGCGAGCAGGGTGCGGTCCTTGGCGCTGGCCGGCTCGCCCTCGGAGGCGTTCGCGACCACGATCCCGTGGCCCTTCTCCGCCACCGTCCGGATCTTGCGGCCGGTCGGGAAGCCGGCGCCGCCGCGGCCGGACAGCCCGGCGCGTTCCACCAGCCGCGCCAGGTCCAGCGGGCTCGGGAGCGGGCCGTACGTGCCGCGGTGCGCGGTCAGCGTCGAGTCCGGCGCGGCGAGCAGCCGACGCACCCCTTCCGGTGGCTGGATCTCGGACACGTGGGTGGGGGCAGGGGACAGGGAGGTCACTCGGTCACCACTTTCCGGGGGATGCGGTGCTGCCGGCCGCGCTCGGCGAACGACGCCGAGGTGCGCCACAACAGGGCGCCGGTGACGGCGAGCACACAGGTCAGGGCCACACCGCGGAACCATGCGGTGGCCGCGTCGGTGCCGGTGCCCAGGCCGTGCAGGAGCGCGACCGGCCACAGCGCGTAGGTCGCCCAGTGCACCGCGCGGAACAGCCGGGGGCCGATGCGGTGCCGCAGCAGACTGGTCACGACCACCGCGACCAGCAGGTCGAGGGCGGTGGTGCCCAGCCCCAGCCACAGCGGCCGGTAGGCGCCGCCGAACGGCAGCACCAGGTCCACCAGCCGCAGCTGGGCGTAGGGGTCGAACAGCAGGGTGCCGACGTGGATGCCGACCAGGGTCGTGCCGGTCAGCGCGGCGGTGCGGTGCAGGTCGGTGACCGCGAAGCGGGGCAGCCACGAGGCCGCCCGGCCGGAGCGGTTCACGATGCCGAGCACCACCGTGACGGTGAACATCACCAGCGCCACCACGCCGGTGCCACGCCCGAGGTACCACAGCGCGGCGGTCAGGAGTCCGGAGCTCATGCAGCCTCCTTCCGGGGCCAGGCGCCGACGGTCTGGACACGACCGTCGGCGCGGACGAGACGAGCGGGAAGACCGAGCCGCGCCAGCCAGGCGGGGGCGGTCGCGCCGCGCACGATCGACGCCGTGCTGGCCGCGTTCGCCTGGACGCACGTCGGTGCGGCCACGCTCACGGTGCGCCACACGGGACTCGCGGGCGCACCGGTCGTGGGGTCGACGATGTGGTGCACCATGCCGCCCTCGGTACGCCAGCGGCGCGACGCCGTGCTCGAGGTGGCCAGGGCGGCGCCGGCCGGCAGGGTCACCTGTTCGGCGGGGTCGCCGGGCCGGTCCTGCACGCGCACCTGCCAGCCACCGTACGGCGGGGTGCCGGCGGTCGCGAGGTCGCCGCCGAGGCTGACCAGCACGCCGACGTCGAGCGCCTCGTGCACCCGTGTCGCGGCCCGGTCGGCGGCGACCGCCTTGGCCGTCGCACCGAGGTCCAGGTGGGCCGCGGCGGGCAGGAACAGCCGGTCGCCGACCAGCCGGAGCCGTCTCCAGCCGGGGGCGGGACGGATGACGGCGCGTGCCGGGCGGTCCTCGCGCAGCACCAGCTGCAGGTCCCGGTCGTAGCCGAGGCCGGTCAGGCAGCTGCCGACCGTGGGGTCGACGTCGCCGCCGCTGAACCAGGCCGCGGCCAGCGCCTCACCGACCAGGTCGGTGAGCACCGGGGAGAGCCGCACCGAGCCCTCGGGGCCGGGCCGCAACGTGGAGATCTCCGAGTCGGCCCGGAACCGGTTGGCGGCGTCGTCGACCCGGGCGAGGTACTCCTCGACCACGGTGCGGGCGTCGTCGAGCCGGCCCGGGTCGGTCACGACCAGCCGGGCGGTGGTGCTCCACAGTGACCACTCGGCCGCTGCGGGACAGGGGCGCGCGTTCATGGTCAGGACCCCGACGAGCCGGCGTGCGGCGTGGTGCCGTTGCCGGTGCTGGGCGGGGCGAAGGAGCTGGTCGGTGGGGTCCACTGGCGCGGCGCGGACGGGACGGTGGGGGTGGCGCCTCCGTCGTCGAAGACCCAGCCGCCGCCGTGGTCGTCGGCGTTCTGGCCGACCCCGTCGTCGCTGTGCGGAGCGGAGCGGCCGCTGGTGCCGGAGCCGGCCGTCTGGGTCGACGTACCGGCCTGCTGGAGGGCGGGCAGTCCCACGACCGCCGCGACTCCCAGCGACCCGGCGGCGCCGCCGGCGACCAGGCCCTGGCGCAGCCGGCGTGCCCTGGCGAGTGTGCGATCTCTGTCGGTCATGTACTCCAGCGTGCGACGGCTGCCTTAAGGCCTTCTGTGAGCGGCCTGGTCCCTGCGTGTGCACGTCCCGCGCTCCCCACACGAAACCGGCGCTTCCCGCGGTGATTTCACCGTGGGCAGTGCGCGTTCACCACGGGACCGTGTTAAACGGCGCAGGGGGGTCAGCCGGCGGTGGCGATGGTGACCGCGAGCGCGGCCAGGTGCTGGAGGCGTGCCAGCTCGGAGTCGAGGACCTCGGGACCGCCGCGGCGGCCGAACAGCACGATCTCCTCGCCGTCGCGCAGCGGCGCCCCGGCCAGCAGGATGCCGTCCGCGAGATGCTCCCACTCCGCGGGGAGGACCAGCCGCGCGGCCTGGCCGAGCGGGAACCACCCGGGATCCTCCCCGAGCACGTCCGGCGCGGCGGAGGTGGCGTGCAGCACCTTGGGACCGCCGTCGGTGAGCCGCACGCGCAGCCCCCAGTCGGCGCGGAAGGTGATCGGCAGCAGGTCCACGAGCTGGTCGTAGGCGGTCGCGGGGTTCTGCGTGAGCGTCTCGACCGCCTCGAGGTCGAGGAAGAGGTTGCCGCCCGCGGCGTAGCGGGAGATCCACAGCACCCGCACGCCCTCCAGCCGGCTGCAGGCCGAGATGATCGAGTCCGGCATCACACCGGGTGCGGTCTCGAGGAGCACGTCGTCGACCGCGCTCCCGTCGTGGCGGTGCTCGACGATCTCGATCGCCTCGATGTCGCCGCCGGCCTCACCGATCGCGCTCGCCACCCGGCCCAGCGACCCGGGCACGTCCGGCAGCGCGACGCGCAGCAGGTACGGCATCCCCGCTCAGTCCCTTCCCAGCTCGACCCGGTGACGACGATATCCCGCGGGCAGCTCCCGCACGCCCCCATCCCGCACAGCGGATGGGGGCGCCGGCCGTGCCCGCCGGTGCGCTCACCCCGTCTCCGCCCCGGCGTGTCGCTGGTCCAGACCTCCGGCCTCGCCGAGCGGGAAGGTGGCGACCGTCTCGTAGCGGGGGCGGTTCCGCGGCCCCTGACCGAGGTAGGAGGCGACCAGCGTGATCTGCGCGGCGGTCCAGCCCGGCCCGCGGTAGGCATCGAGGACGCGCAGCCACCGCGTCGCCTCGACCGGCCGCCGGCTGCGGGCCAGGGTGACGTGCGCGTGGAACCGGCCGCCCTGGGCGTCGGCGCCGGCCTTCGCCGCGGCCGCTCTGGCGCCGGTGGCGAGGCGGCGCAGCTCCTCGGCGTCTGCGCCGGCGTCGACCCCGGCGTAGAGCACCTTCGCGCGCGCCGCGTTCGGGAAGGCGCCGCCACCGGCGAGCCGCACCGGGAAACGGGTACGGCGTCGCGCCGCGCGCTCCAGCCGGTCCTGGAGGTCGTCGAGGTGCCGATCGGCCACCTGCGCGATGAACGCCAGGGTGACGTGCCACTGCTCGGGCATCGTCCAGCGCAGCTCCGGCCCCGCCTCCCGGCGCGGCTCCAGGAACGCCCCGAGGTCCTCGACCGCGTCCTCGGGAGGGACGAGCGCGACGAACATCCGCATGAGCCCGAACCTAGCCAGTGACCTCAGCCGGACATGGCGTCGAGCACCTTGGACGACGTGTTGGCCTGGCTGAGCACCTCCTGGCGGAACGCGATGCTGTCCGAGGGGTAGCCGTCGGCGTCCACGTCCGCCTTCGGGTCGACCACGCGGGTGAGCACGACCGCGTTCCCGTCCCGCGCCGCGACGGTCCACCAGCTCACGCCCGCGCCACCGGCCGACAGCGAGGTCTCCCCCGCGACCGTCCGGTCGTGCTGCGGCACGTCGAGCTCGCCGGCGTTGCGCAGCCGGCCGTACTGCGCGGCATCGACCTTCGCGCCGGCGTACACCGAGCAGGTGTCCTCGGCCTCGACGACCTCCTGCAGCGCGGTCTTGGCCTGGTCGAGGCTGTGGTAGACCGTCAGCTGTCGGGCCACGATGAAGCCGTCGGACTGGAACAGCCGGGAGGCGAACCCCGCGGCGTGCTGGTCCGACGGGTAATGCGGGGCGTTCTCCTTGCCGCACGCGGGCAGACGGCGGTCCACAACCAGCTCCACGCGGCCGTCGGAGGTCTGCTGCTGGGGACTCAGCGAGATCCAGTCGGCGTACGACGCGGGCACGCTGCCCTGCGTGAAGTACTGCGCGCGGACGCCGGCGGGCACCGTGTCGACGTACTCCGGCACCGCGGGCGCGTTCGAGGTCGCCGTCGGCGACGGGCGCGAGGACGGCGCGGCCGGTGACGCGGTCGAGGGTGTCGTCGACGGCGAGGCCGCGGGTGTGGGGGCGGAGGACCGCGGAGAGGCGGGGGACGCCGCGGACTCGGGTGCCGACGAGGAGCAGGCGTTCAGCGCGAGGACGAGCGCGACGCCGAGAGACCCGGCGGCCAGGGTGCGGGCCGGGAGGCCGGAGAGCGGGTGCATCGGGACCTTTCGCGAGGACCGGGCGGGCACAGCCTCCCTAATGTACGCCGCCCACGCGCGGCGGCTCGGCGCCACGGCGCGGGTTTCCCGCACCGGCCGGTCGGTGACTATGTCGACGTGCCTCCCCCCGAGCGCGACCTGCCGTGCGTGGTCGTGGGCCTGCGTGTGGAGGCGGGGCCTGCCGGCCCGGATCCGGCCGGGCTGGCGCAGGAGGTCGAGCGGTCACTCGCGGCGACCCATCCACAGCTGCCCTGGCAGGTCCGGCCCGCGGGGCCGCCGTGGGAAGAGGAGCCGGCGCCGACGGCCCCCGCCCCGGTCGACGCCGCCGGGGTGCTCGCGCGCGCCCGTGCGCTGCTGCTGGCCGAGGACCTCGACGTGGCGGTGCTCGTGACCGACCGGCAGATGCGGCTGCACGGCCGGCCGGTGGCCGCCCAGACCTGCCCGGTGCAGCAGACCATCGCCCTGAGCCTGCCGGGACTGGCCGCCGAGCCGGGGCGCGGCCGGCACGGACCGGTGGTCGTCGCCAGGACCCTGGCCCAGAACAGTCGGCTGCTCGTGCGGATGGTGCTGGCCGGACGCCCGTGGCTGCTCGCCGCCCGGCTGAGCCGCACGCTGGTCGGCGCGTTCGCCGCCACGGTGGTGGCCATCGTGACTCCCGACGTCTGGACGCTCGCCGACCGGATGTCGCCGCTGCGGCTCACCGCCATCGCGCTGCTGGTGCTCGCGGCCACCACGGCCGTGCTGGTCGTGGGCGGCGGGCTGCGCGAGCGCGCCCCCAGCCACCGGGTGCACAGGACGGTCCTGCTGCACAACGTGGCGGTGTGGACCAGCGTGTCGCTGGGGGTGGCCACCCTCTTCGCGGGCCTGGTCGCGGCCGGGCTCGCGATCACGCTGCTGGCGCTGCCCTGGGGCCTGGTCGCGAGCACCGTCGGCCACCCGGTCGCGTGGAGCACCATGCTGCGGGTGGGGCTCCTGGCCAGCATCGTGGCGCTGGTCGGGTCCGCCTTCGGCGCCGGGCTGGAGGACGACGCCGCGGTGCAGCGCGCGGCGTTCGCCGGCTCCGACGACGCGGAGTTCCTGGACCGCTGAGCCCGCCTCGCGCGCCGGGTCAGGCCTCCAGGTGGCTCTTGAGCCCGGCGAGCGTGCTGGCCACCAGGCCGCGGATCACCCGGTTGCGCACGAAGCCCGGCAGCGGCAGGTTGTGGTGGATGGTCAGCTCGTAGGTCACCTGCGTGCGGTCCGGTGCGAGCGCGGTGAGCGTGTAGCAGCCCTCCTGCCCGGTCTGCAGCCGCCCCTTGACCATCGTCCAGCTCATCGTGGAGTCGCCGTGCTCGTAGGACAGCGTGTACTCGTCGGTGCCGACGGTGGCCGAGGCCTTGAACCGGGCGGTGGCCGGCAGCCCGTCGTCCTCGTAGACCTCGAGCAGCTCGGCCTCGAGGATCTCCGGGATCCACTCCGCCTGGCTCTCCACGTCCCGGATCGTGGCCAGCACCTCGGCGAACGGCGCCTTGACCTCGACGGTCTGCGTCGCGGTGTCAGTCGGCATCGCCGGCCCTCCCGTCGTACCCGAGCCGCAGCAGCTCGGTGAGCTCGGCGACCAGGGGCATCCGCGGGTTGGTGCGGTTGCTCAGGTCCGCGAAGGCGGTCCCGGCCAGGTCCGGCAGGGCTGCGGTGAACTCGGCCTCGCGCACTCCCGCCTCGCGCAGCGACCGCGGCATGCCGACGCGGTCGAGCAGGTCGACGACGTGGGTGAACAGCCGCGTCCGGCTCTCCTCGCCGCCGTGGCCGCCGAACAGGATCTGGCCGAGCTGGGCGTACTTGTCCGGCGCGACGTAGGCGGAGTAGCCGGGCGCCGGCATGAACTTGCTCGGCAGGCCCGCGTTGTAGGCCAGCACGTGCGGGAGGAAGATCCCGTTGGCGCGCCCGTGCGCGATGCCGAAGCGGGCTCCGACGGCGTGGGCGAGCGCATGGTTGGTGCCCACGAACGCGTTCGAGAACGCCAGGCCCGCGAGCGTCGCGGCGTTGGCCATCGCCGTGCGCGCAGGCAGGTCCGCCGGGTCGTCGTACACCCGGGGGAGGTTGTCGAAGATCAGGTGGGCGGCCTGCACGCAGAAGGCGTCGGTGTACGGGGAGGCGAAGATCGAGACCGCCGCCTCCAGGGCATGGGTGAGCGCGTCGATGCCGCTGTCGATGGTCACCGAGCGGGGCATCGACAAGGTCAGCTCCGGGTCGACGATCGCCATGTCCGGGACCAGGCAGTAGTCGACCAGGGTCTCCTTGTGGTCGCCGACCGTGATCACCGCGGCCGGGGAGACCTCCGAGCCGGTGCCGGCGGTGGTCGGGATCGCCACCAGGCGCACGGTGTGCGGCTCCTTCGGGTAGTCGGCCACCCGCTTGCGGGGGTCGAGGAACGGTAGCGTGAGATCCTCGAGCGTCTTCTCGGGGTGCTCGTAGAGCAGCCGCATGGCCTTGGCCGCGTCGATCACCGAGCCGCCGCCCACGGCGACGAGCAGGTCCGGCCGGGCCCGCTGCATGACCTCCACCCCGCGACGCACCACGTCCTCGCCGGGCTCGGGGACCACCTCGGCGAACACCTGGACGTGCTGGGTGCGCAGCTTGCCGCGCAGCTGGTCCACGACGCCGCGCCGCTCGCTGTCGGCGTCGGTGATCACCACCGCGGTCGCGCACTCCACGTCGCGCAGGTTCTCCAGCGCACCGGCGTTGAAGAACGTGTTGGGCGGCACCCGGAACCACTGGGGAGGGGTACGGCGTCGCGAGACCGTCTTGATGTTGAGCAGCTGCAGGTAGTTCACGTTCTCGGTGGTGCTGGACCCGCCCCAGGTGCCACAGCCCAGGGAGAAGGTCGGGGTCAGGTTGTTGTAGACCCCGCCCAGCGCACCGACGGCCGTGGGTGCGTTCACCAGGATGCGGCCGGTGCGCACCGCGCGGGCGTAGGCGTCCACGACCGCGTCGTCGGTGGCGTAGACCGCCGAGGTGTGCCCCAGCCCGCCGTGCTCGGTGACCAGCACCGCGGCGTCCACGGCGTGCTCCACGCTGCGCGCGCGCACCAGGCCCAGGACGGGCATCAGCTTCTCCTGCACCAGCGGGTGCGCGGCGAGCGCGTCGAGGTCGGCGGGCAGCGGCGCGAGCAGCACCTTGGTGCCGGGCGGGACGCTGAACCCGGCCCGGGTGGCGAGCTCCGGCGCCTGCTGGCCGAGCGCGGCCATGTTGACCTTGTCGCCGCAGCCGAACGCGAACTGCGCGAGCGCGTCGGCCTCGGCGTCGGTGAGCAGCTTCGCGCCCATCCGCTCGAACTCGGCGACGGTCGCGTCGTACACCTCGTCGTCGACGATGCAGGTCTGCTCGGCGGGACAGATCACGGAGGCGTCGAAGGTCTTGGAGATGAGGATGTCCACCACCGCCCCGCGCACGTCGGCGCTGCGGTGCACGTAGATCGGCGCGTTGCCGGGGCCGACGCTCAGTGACGGCTTGCCGCACTGGTTGGCCAGCGCGACGATCTTCGGCCCGCCGGTGACCCACACGAAGTCGACCTGCGGGTGCCGGAACAGGTAGTGGGTGACCTCGTGGGCTGCGTCGGGGAGCACCTGCAGCGCGCCCGGCGGCAGGCCGACGGCCTCTCCCGCCTCACGGAGCACCTCGACGGCGCGTTCACAGCAGCGGGTGGCGTACGGCGAGGGGCGGAAGATGACGGCGTTGCGGGTCTTCGCCGCGACGATCGCCTTGTAGAGCACCGTCGAGGTGGGGTTGGTGACCGGCGTGACGGCGAGCACCACGCCGATCGGCTCGGCGACGCGGACGATGTTGCGCTCGACGTCCTCCTCGATGACGCCGACGGAACGCTTGTCGCGGAGGTAGTCGGCGAGGAACTCCGTCGCGACGTAGTTCTTCACCACCTTGTCCTCGAACACGCCGAAGCCGGTCTCCTCGATGGCGAGCTGGGCCAGCTCGGTCGCCGCGCGCAGCCCGGCCCGGACCATGGCGTCGACGACCGCGTCGACCCGGTCCTGGTCGAAGTCACGGAAGGCGGCCGCGGCGCTCGCGGCGGCGGCCACGACGCCGTCGATCTCCCCCAGCCGGACGGCGTCGACATCGGGGGGCGCCCCGGGCACCTGCTCCTGCGGCGGGGCGGTGGCCTGCGTTCCAGGCTGCGTGGTGGCGGTTGCGGCGCGGGAGGGGGTCATGGCTGCTCCAAGAACGGCGTCTCCGCTCAGCCTCACCGGCCCCGCGGCGACTCGAAAGTGCCGTTGGTCCCGGGTCAGCGGGATTGCCGCTTGTCGCGCTCGGCGAGCCGCCGTCGCAGCCGCGCGACATCCCGCTCGAGCTCGAGGACGAGCGCGACGCCGGCCAGGTTCAGCCCCTCGCCGAGCAGCTCGGTGATGCGCCGCAGGCGGGCGACGTCGTTCTCGCTGTAGCGGCGGGTGCCGCCGGCGGTGCGCGCCGGCTCGACCAGCCCCCGGCTCTCGTAGACGCGCAGGTTCTGCACCCCGGTGCCGACCAGCTCCGCGGCGACCGAGATCCCGTAGACGCCCCGCTCACGGGCGTCGGCCTCGCCCGGGTCGGGGCCGCGCGTGCCGCCCGTCATCCGACCTCCCGGGGGTCTTGCCTTCGACTCGATCCAGCGCTATAAGAAAACTGTAACCGCCACCATAGATCAGGCGGACCCATGGGGACCATGCAGGAGGTGGAATCATGTTGATGCGCACCGACCCGTTCCGTGAGTTCGACCGTCTCGCCCAGCAGCTGATCGGGGCCGGCACCACGACGCGGCCGGCGGTCATGCCGATGGATGCCTGGCGCGAGGGCGACACCTTCGTCATCGAGTTCGACCTGCCGGGCATCGCGCCGGACACGCTCGAGGTGGACGTCGAGCGCAACGTGCTGACCGTGCGGGCCGAGCGGCCGGCACGCAACGGGGACTGGGAGATGCTGGCCAGCGAGCGGCCGACCGGCCTGTTCAGCAGGCAGCTGGTGCTCGGTGACAACCTCGACCTCGACAACGTGGAGGCCGCCTACCGCGACGGCGTCCTGCGGCTGCGGGTGCCGGTCGCCGAGAAGGCGAAGCCGCGCAAGATCGAGGTGATGCGCGCCGAGGAGGCCGAGCAGGCGGCCATCTCCGGCTGAGCGCCACACGCACGAGGCCCCCGGACGCACCGGGGGCCTCGCGCGTCGACGGGGGGCGGGTCAGCGGATGCCGCCGCGGTCCATGAGCCGCGCGGAGATCGTGACGGGAATGATCGTCACGAGCAGCACGAACAGCACCACCACGTTGACCTCCGGGAGGCGCTGGCCGAGCCGGATGGCCCCGAAGATCCACAACGGCAGGGTGTTCTGGGCGCCGGCGGTGAAGGTGGTGACGATGACCTCGTCGAAGGACAGCGCGAAGGCCAGCAGCGCGCCGGAGACGATCGCCGTGCCCAGGCTGGGCAGGGTGACGAACCGGAACGTCTGGAGCGGATGTGCGCCGAGGTCCATGGAGGCCTCCACGAACGAGCCGGACACCCGACGCAGCCGGGCCAGCACGTTGTTGTAGACGACGACCACGCAGAAGGTGGCGTGACCGATGACGATCGTCCACAACGACAGGTTGATCCCCGCGAACGTGAACGCGGAGTTGAGCGCGATGCCGGTGATGATGCCCGGCAGCGCCAGCGGCAGTACGACGAGGAACGACACCGTCTCCCGGCCGAAGAACCGGAACCGGTGCACGCCGAAGGCCGCCGCCGACCCCAGCAGCAGGGCGATCGTCGTGGCGATCACGCCCGCCTTGAGCGAGAGCCACAGCGCCGAGCGCACCTCGGCGTCGTGCCACGCCACGCCGAACCACTTGGTGCTCCAGCCGGGGATGGGCCAGCTCTGCACGTTCGACTTGTTGAAGGCGTAGAGCACGACGGTGGCGATCGGGACGTAGAGGAACAGCAGCACGAGCACCACCCACGCCCGCAGCAGCACCCTGCTCAGCGCCGGCCTCATGCCACGTCCTCGAACGCACCCACGGCCCGCGCGCCGGTGAGGTAGATGATCATGATCACGATCGGCACCAGGGCCAGCGCGGCGGCGAACGGCAGGTTCCCCGCCACGCCGATGTTGGAGTAGATGACGTTGCCCATGAAGCTCGAGCCGGTGCCTCCGATCAGGATCGGGGTGATGAAGTCGCCCAGCGTCAGCGAGAAGGTGAAGATCGAGCCGGCCGCCACGCCCGGAAGGGCCAGCGGCACGATCACCCGCCACAGCGTGCGGCCGCCGCGGGCGCCGAGGTCGGAGGACGCCTCCAGGTAGGAGCGCGGGATCCGCTCGAGGGCGCCGTAGATGGGTACGACCATGTACGGCAGCCAGATGTAGCTGAACACCACCCACATCGCGATGTTGGTATAGCCGAGGTTGGCCGGGCCGAGCCCCAGCTTGCTCATCGTCCAGTCGAGGGTGCCGCCCTTCTGCAGGATCACGATCCAGGCGTAGACGCGCGCCATGTAGCTGGCCCACAGCGGCAGCACGATCGCGGTGAACAGCAGGTTGCGGGTGCGGCCGGCGGCCACCATCGCCAGGTAGTAGGCCACCGGGAAGGCCACCAGGGCGTCGGTCACCGTGACCACCGCGGCCATGATGACCGTGCGGGCGATGATGGTGAGGTACGTGCTGCTGAACAGCGCCTGGAAGTTCGCGAGCGTGAACGTCCGGTCGAGCTGGTTGGTGAGCGGGTTGACGCTCCAGAACGCCGTCACGAGCATCACGACCAGGCTGGCCAGGTAGATCACCACCAGCCACGCCATCGGCGGGGTCAGCGTGAACAGGGCGCGCAGCCAGGGCCGGCGCCACAGCGCGGCGGAGAACCCGCGTTGCCGTGGCGCCACCCGGACGTCCGCTCCGGCAGTGGGGGCGGTCATGGTCGGCTCACCCGGTGATCTGGGTCCACGCCGCCTGCCACTGGTTGAACGGCACGCAGTCGTTCTTCCCGTTGCCGCACTGCGCCAGCGGGGTCTTCCAGAACTTGATCGTCTGGAAGTACGACTGCGGCGCGTTGGCGTGGTAGTCGGCGCAGGCGCCCTGGGAGATCTTGTCCATCTCGGCGCAGGCGTTCTTGTTCACCGGCGTCTCGCCGAAGTAGATCGCCTGCTGGGCCTGCACCTTGGGCGTGGTCGCCCACTGCATCCACTTGTAGGCGCAGTTGGGGTGCGGCGCCTTCGTGGCCAGCATCCAGCTGTCCGCCCACCCGGTGGCACCCTCGGCCGGGATGGTGTCCGCGACCGGCACCTTGTTGGCCTGCAAGGTGTTGGTCTGGTAAGGCCAGGCGGCACCGACGGTGGTCGCTCCGCTCTGGAACAGGCTGATCTCCTGCGACGCGAGGTCCCAGTACTTCTTGATCAGCGGCCGCTGCTGCTTGAGCAGCTTCACCGCCGCGTCGAACTGGTCCTGGGTCAGCTCGTAGGGGTCGGTGATCCCGAGCTTGGGCTGGGCCTTCGACAGGTACAGCGCCGCGTCGGCGATCTGGATCGGGTTGTTCGGGACCGTCACGCGGCCGGCGTACTTCTTGTCGTAGATCACCGACCACGACTTCGGCGCGCTGGTGAACGTCTTGGTGTTGTACAGCAGCACGTTCGGGCCGAACTCGTAGGAGACGCCGTAGTGCTTGCCGTCGATGGTGTTGAAGCTCGGGCTCTTCAGGAAGTCCTGGAAGTTCTGCCACTCCGGGATCAGCTTCACGTTGACCGGACGCACGTCGCCGCCGTAGATCAGCCGCAGGCTGGCGTCGCCGGAGGCCGACACCAGGTCGTACTGCCCGCCGCCGCCGTGGGCCATCAGCGACACCATCTCGCTGGACGACCCGGCGTACTTCGCGTGCACCTGGCAGCCGGTGTCCTTCTCGAACGGCTTCACCCACTCCGGCTGGGCGTAGCCTTCCCAGGCGATCAGGTTCAGCTCGCCCTCAGGCGCGCCGACCTGGCTCGGGACCGACTCGTTCGCGGTCGGGACCGTGAGGCCGCCGCCGGCCCCACCCCCGCCCGAGCCACCCGAGGTGCTCGAGCCGCCCGAGCCGCACCCCGCGACGAGCAGAAGAGACGCCGCGACGGCGCCGGCCATGCTGAAGACCCGTGTCCGCTTCACTCCGTGTTCTCCCTTGCCTGCTGGTCCGGCGCCGCGCCGGTGCCGAGCCGATGTGACTGGTCCGGGCGCCACAGGACCTGCACCTGGCTGCCCGGACGGAGCGACGTCGCTGTCGCTGCATGAGTGGCGTTCTGCTGCACCGTCGACACCCGCCGGCCGTCGCCGAGCTCGAGGTGGAAACGGGTGAGCACGCCGAGGTAGACGACCTCGCGCACCGTGGCCGGTAGCCCGACGGCGCCGTCGGGCACCGGGGCGTCCGGCTCCGTGAGCCACACGCGCTCGGGCCGCACCGAGTAGGTGGCGCCCTGGTGCTCGATCAGGTTCGAGACACCGATGAAGTTGGCGACGTACTCGCTCGTGGGCGCCTCGTAGACCTCCACCGGCGTCCCGACCTGCTGGATGTGGCCCTCGTTGAACACCGCGATGCGGTCGCTCATCGTGAGGGCCTCCTCCTGGTCGTGGGTGACGTAGACGAAGGTGATCCCTGCCTCGCGCTGGATCCGCTTGAGCTCGAGCTGCATGCTCTGCCGCAGCTTGAGGTCGAGGGCACCGAGCGGCTCGTCGAGCAGCAGCACCGTGGGTCGGTTGACGATGGCCCGGGCGAGGGCCACCCGCTGGCGCTGACCACCCGACAGCTCGTTCGGCTTGCGGCCACCGTGCTGGGACAGGCCCACCATCGCGAGCGCCTCGGCGACGCGGGACTGCCGCTGCTCGCGGGGCACGCGCTTGACCCGCAGGCCGTAGTCGACGTTCTGGGCGACGGTCATGTGCGGGAACAGCGCGTAGTCCTGGAAGACGGTGTTCACGTCGCGGTCGTACGGCGGCACCTGGGTGACGTCCCTGTCGTGCAGCCGGACCTGCCCGGAGTCGGCCCGCTCGAAGCCGGCGATCACCCGCAGCAGGGTCGTCTTGCCCGAGCCGGACGGGCCGAGCATGGTGAAGAACTCGCCGCTGCCGATGGTCAGCGTGACCCCGTCCACCGCCTGGACGTCGCCGTAGGACTTGCGGACCTCCCGCAGGTCGATGGCCGGCGCGCTGCGCGCTCCCTCGGTCGAGTCGGTGCTGGTCGCTGGTTCTGTTCCCGGGCTGCCCACGGTCGACCCCCGCTCAGTCGGCGCCTGCATCTGTGCTTCCTCGTGACGACGTGAATGATGACCGCTAACCTATGACCTCACAGGTCAAGTCGCAACACTTTCCAGGACGGCGGAGCGTCCCATGAACATCGACGGCATCCGGATGTCCCGGCTGACGCGCAACGCGGTGTTCGCACCCCTGGACCAGCTGAGCCGGCCAGAGCTGGTGGCCCGCCGGCTGTCGGACAGCATTGCGCTGGGCCTGCTCCCCGACGCCCAGCAGCTGCCGGCCGAGGCCGAGCTGGCCGAGCGGTTCGGGGTCTCCACGGTGACCGTGCGCCAGGCGCTGGGGATCCTGCGGGAGCAGGGCCTGGTGGTCACCCGGCGCGGCCGCAACGGCGGGAGCTTCGTCCGTGCCCCCGAGGATCCCGCGCGCGACGTGCTCGAGGCCCGGCTGCGCTCCATGTCGGTCGCGGACCTGCGCGACCTGTGCGACCACTACGCGGCGATCGGCGGGGCGGCCGCGGCGCTGGCGGCCGTCCGGGCCGACGAGCAGGATCTCGAGCGGATCCGAGCCGCCACCAAGCTCGATCTCACCGCCGAGGATCCGCGCGCACACCGCCGCGCCGAGGGGCAGTTCCACCTCGAGGTGGCCGCCGCCACCCAGTCGGTGCGGCTCACCCGCGAGGAGATCTCGCTGCAGCGCGACGTCGCACCGCTGCTCTGGCTGCCGGTGCGCAGCCCCCGCGAGCTGCGGGAGGCGGCGGAGCACCACGAGCAGCTCGCCACCGCAATCGCCGACCAGGACCCGGCGGCGGCCCGCGCAGCCGCCGAGGCGCACGTGCGAGCGACCTTCACCAGCGTGCGCCGGCTGCAGGACCGGCCGCGCGTCGCGCAGGACCACACCCAGGCGGGAGGCGAGAGACGTGGCAGCACACCGTGACGACCTGCAGGCGGTGACCGAGCACCTCACCGGGGTCTTCGGCAGCGTCTTCGACACCTTGAACGGCCTGCTGACGTGCGCCGAGCAGATCCTCGCCACGGCACCGACCGGCACCGACGACCTGGCCGCCCTGGACCCGGTCGCCATCGACGTGGTGCAGCACAGCGAGCTGGTCGTGGGCGCCGGCTACGTCTCCGCCCCGGGGGTGCTGACCGACCGCGACTACTGGCTGCAGTGGTGGGCCGACTACGACCTGCCCCGCACCGGACGGCCACAGCGGCTGCAGGTGGAGGTGGACCCGCACAGCGAGCAGTTCCGCGACTACACGCAGCTGCCCTGGTTCGCGGTGCCCGCCGAGACGGGGGCCCGGCACGTGGCCGGACCCTACGTCGACTACCTGTGCACCGACGAGTACACCCTGACCTTCACCGTCCCGGTCCGGGCGCGCGACCGGTTCGTCGGCGTGGTGGGCGCGGACGTCCACGCGCAGGACATCGAGCGGCTCGCCGCGCCGATGCTGGGCCGCCTCGGCCGCCCGGCGGCGCTGCTCAACGAGGCCAACCGGGTGCTCGCCGCCGCCGGCTCCGGGTTCGTGGCCGGCGACCTGGTGCGCAGCCCGGAGCTCGCCGCCGTCCGGCACACCGGCGCCACCCCGGGACGCACGCGCGCGCTGCCGCTGGCCGACCTGCCGTTCGCGGTGGTGGTCGGGGACGCCGTCGCCGGCTGAGGACGGCGCTCGCGGCTCAGAGGCCCGAGGCCCCGGTCAGCTTGAGCAACGCCACGGCGGTGCGCG
This sequence comes from uncultured Actinomycetota bacterium, assembly GCA_963709685.1. Taxonomy (GTDB): domain Bacteria; phylum Actinomycetota; class Actinomycetes; order Propionibacteriales; family Nocardioidaceae; genus Nocardioides_B. The sequence goes on along the minus strand of CAVPXH010000012.1, from coordinate 63,019 downwards.
CCGCCACGCCGCCCGCGTCCACCGCGCGCGCCACCGCGGTGGGCACGTCGAGGTCGTCGAGCAACGCGGCAACGACGCCCTCGCGGGCCTGCTCGTCGCTCGCCGGGCGCCCGGCGGCCGCGTAGAGCGAGTCCAGCAGCTCCTCCGCCGCGGCCATCTCCCGCTCGTCGTACTCCCAAGGGTCGCGCCAGCTGCGGTGCAGCACCATCAGCCGCACGGCCGCCGCCCGGTGGCCGGCCAGCAGGTCGCTGACCAGCACGAGGTTCCGGGTGGACTTGGCCATCTTCGCGCCGCCGTGGCGGACCTCGCCGACGTGCAGCTGCCGGCGGGCGAACGGGCGCACCCCGCTGGCCGCCTCCACCATCGCGGCCTGGTAGGCGTGGTGCGGGAACGCGAGGTCGACGCCGCCGGCGAGCACGTCGACGCTGCCCCCGCACACGGCCCACGCCATCGCCGCGCACTCGGCGTGCCAGCCCGGGCGGCCCCAGCCCCAGGGGCTCGGCCAGGCGGGATGGGTCTCCGGGGAGGGGCGCCACACCGGGACGTCGAAGGGGTCCTCGCGGCCGTCGTCCTCGCCGCGGTCGCCGAACTCCGCCGACAGCCGGGTGGCCTCCTCCATCGGCAGGCCGGTGGCCCGGACCATCTGCGCGCCCTTGAAGAACACCCAGCCGTCCCGCTCGTAGGCGTGGCCGGTCGCGAGCAGCGCCGCGGCGAGCTGCACGACATGCTTGACGTGGGCGCGCGCGTGCGGCGTCTGCGCCGGCTCGGCCACGGCGAGCGCCCGCATGTCGCGGTCGAAGAGGAACTCCTGGGTGGCCGCGAACTCGTCGTACGGGCGTCCCCGTCCCGTCGCCGCCTCGGTGAGCACGTCGTCGACATCGGTCACGTTGCGGCACACGCTCGGCTGCACCCCGGCGGCGCGACACATCGTCGCGAGCAGGTCGGTCCACACGAAGGTGGCGGCATGGCCGAGGTGCGTGACGTCGTACGGCGTGATGCCGCAGGCGTAGATGCGCGCGGCACCGGCCAGGGGCAGCGGCGCCCCGTCCAGCACCAGCGCGCTGCTGCGCACGGGGGTGTGGTCGACGGCGGGCACGCGGCCGGCGAGACCGACCACGCCGGAGGAGCTGAACGAACTGGCCACGCCCCGATCATGCCTCATCGCCGGCGACCTCGACCGCGACGGCATGGATCGGGCCTTGTCGGGATACCCCACCACGCATAGCGTGAGGCACCTTCCCGACAACGCGAGGAGGCAGCGATGCAGGTGGAGACGATCGAGACCAGCGAGCTCGGCGACCGCAGCTACGTGGTGCACGACGGCACCACCGCGGTGGCCGTCGATCCGCAGCGTGACGTGGACCGGTTCGAGCGGCTGCTGGCCGAGCACGGGCTCACGCTCGCCGCCGTCGCGGAGACCCACATCCACAACGACTACGTCTCCGGCGGGCTGGCCCTGGCCCGCCGCACCGGCGCGGACTACCTCGTCCACGAGGCCGACGACGTGGCCTTCGAGCGGCGCGGCGTCAAGGACGGCGACGAGGTGCGGTACGGCGACCTGGTGGTGCGGGTGGTGGCCACGCCCGGTCACACCTTCCACCACCTGTCCTACGTGGTACACCCCTCCGGTGGCGGCCGCCCGGCGGTCTTCACCGGCGGCTCGCTGCTCTACGGCAGCGTGGGCCGCACCGACCTGCTCGGGAAGGAGCACACCGAGGCGCTGACCCGGGCCCAGTTCCGGTCGGCCCGGCGGCTGGCCGGCACGCTGGGCGACGACACCGAGGTCTTCCCCACCCACGGGTTCGGCAGCTTCTGCTCCTCCGGGTCGGCCGCGGGGGACGAGACCTCCACCATCGGGCAGGAGCGCTCCCGCAACGACGCGCTCACCGAGAGCGACGAGGACCGGTTCATGGAGAGCCTGCTGGCGGGGCTGACCGCCTACCCCGCCTACTACGCGCACATGGGCGCGAGGAACCTGGCCGGCCCGCACGCCCCCGACCTCGGCCCCGTGGCGCCCGTGGAGGTCGGCGAGCTGCGCCGGCGCCTCGACGAGGGTGCCTGGGTGGTGGACCTGCGCACCCGGACCGTGTACGCCGCGGCCCACCTGTCGGGCTCGGTCGGCATCGAGCTCGGCGACCAGTTCTCGACGTACGTCGGCTGGTTGCTGCCGTGGGACGTGCCGCTCACGCTGGTCGCGGAGACGCCCGAGCAGGTGGCCGAGGCGCAGCGGCAGCTGGTGCGCATCGGCATCGAGCGGCCGGCCGGCGCGGCGGTCGGCCGGGTCGAGGAGATGGCGGACGGCCGGCCGCTGGCCAGCTACCCCCGGGTCACCTTCGAGGAGGTGGCCGACCGGCGGGAGGAGGGGTTCGTGATCCTCGACGTCCGCCGCGACGACGAGCGCAAGGAGTCGGCCATCCCCGGCTCGGCGCACCTGCCGATCCACCACCTGGTCTCCCGGCTCGACGAGGCTCCCGAGGGCGAGCTGTGGGTGCACTGCGCCAGCGGGTTCCGCGCTTCCATCGCCGCGAGCATCCTGGAGCGCGCCGGCCGCGAGGTCGTGCTCATCGATGACGAGTACGACAACGCGGTCAAGCTCGGGCTGACCTCGTGAGCTCCCGACCGCCCGCCGCGGCCCGGGTGGTCATGCGTCGACGTCCGACCGGTCCTCGGCCGGCTCCGTGCGACCCGGCGCTGCGTCGGCCGTCGGCGAGGGGCAGACCGCCGGCTCCTTGAGCCGCTGCACGAGGCCGAAGAGGGTGGCGGCGGCCGCGAGGGCCGGGCCGGTCGGGTCCGCTCCGGCGCCCTGGACGGCCATCAGGCCCGCGACGACGGTCAGCCCCGACACGGTGGCGCACGGCGTGCAGCCCACGTCGGGGCGCAGTCCGCGGGCGGGCACGTAGCTGGCCAGCGTCGCCGCGCCCGCCACCGCCGCGACCGCGACCAGCACCCAGGCGCCGGGCGTGGGCCCCGGCCCCGCGACGGGGCGTGCGGCGGCGGCGAGCAACAGCCCGAGCAGGGGCAGCAGAACGGCGAAGGTCAGCCAGCGCCGGCGTGGCCAGGCGGCGAGGACGGGAAGCATGAGCCCTCCGGGGGTCGGGACGTCTACTATACCCCCGCCCGTATAGAGGCCGGGCTCGACGTCGTACTTCCCACGGAGAACTGACCCTTCCCGCGCGTCGATCACTGTGGGGAGAGCCCGATCAACACGAGACCGTGCTCATCGGGCAGCCCAGGGAGGCCGGCCGGCGGGCGGGCGGGCGAGCTCAGACGACGGAGAGGGGCAGGGAGCGACCCACCAGGCTCCGGCGTACGACGGGCAGGGCGGCCGCGACCCGGCGGAGCGCGAGCGTCGAGGGCGACGTCGGCGCGGCCAGCACCCCGGGCACCCCGGCGTCCCCCGCCTCGCGCAGCGGCAGGTCGAGCGGCACCTGGCCGAGCAGCGGCGCGTCGATCGCCTCCGCGAGCCGGGCCCCGCCTCCGGTGCCGAACAGCGCGGAGTGCTCCCCGCACGAGCCGCACACCAGCGTGGACATGTTCTCCACCACCCCGGCCACGGGCATCCGCGCATCCCGGGCCATCCGGCCCACCCGCGCGGCGACCGTCTGCGCGGCGAGCTGCGGCGTGGTGACCGCGAGCAGCTGCGCGTCCGGCAGCAGCTCGAGCAGCGACAGCGTCACGTCCCCGGTGCCCGGGGGAAGGTCGACGAGCAGGGTGTCGAGCTCGCCCCAGTGCACGTCGGTGAGGAACTGCTCGATGGCCTTGTGCAGCATCGGGCCGCGCCAGACGACCGGCTCGTCGCCCTGGACGAAGAACCCCACGCTCATCAACGCCACGCCGTGCGCCTCGACCGGGAGCATCAGCCCCTTGAGCGCGACCGGCGCGCGGCGCACGCCGAACAGCTGCGGCACCGACCAGCCCCACACGTCGGCGTCGAGCACCCCGACCCGCTGTCCCTGCTCGGCGAGCGCCACGGCGAGGTTCGCGGTGAGCGTGGACTTGCCGACGCCGCCCTTGCCGCTCGCGACCGCGTAGACCCGGGTCGACGAGTCCGGGCCGAACCGGTGGCTGCCCTCGGGACGTCCGCCGCGCAGCACCTGCGCGAGCCGCAGCCGCTCCGCCTCGTCCATCGCCTCGAAGGCCACCTCGATCCGGGCGACGCCGGGCAGGTCGCCCACCGCCGCGGTCACCGACCGCTGCAGCGTCTCCCGCAGCGGGCAGGTCGGCGTGGTCAGCCGCACGGTGACCCGCAGCCGGCCGCCTCGCTCGACGGCGACCTCGCCGAGCATGCCGGCCTCGGCCAGGGGCAGGTGGAGCTCGGGGTCCTCGACGCGGGCGAGAGCGGCGTGCACCGCGTCGAGGTCCACCTCGGTGCGCGGACCGCGGGAGAGCAGGCTCATCGCGGCGCCCCCGGGTAGGCGTAGGCCGAGCGTTTGGGCGTCACGTGGCGCATCAGGAACTCCGGTCGCCGCAGTCCTCCCGGCCCGGGGCCGGGCCGGGTCATCTCCAGCCAGCGCCGGTAGACCTCGCGCGACTTGTTCACGTCCACCTCGACGTCGCCGTATTCGTCGCCTTCCCTGGCCTTTTCTATCCTCACCTTCTGGTGCCAGCAGTGCATGCCCGAGATCGGGTCCGGCTGGACCGGGAAGGCGAGGTTCTGGTGCACCCCCGGGTCGTCCCAGAAGATCCGCTCCGAGTCCGGGTCCTCGCTCTTGAACGGCTTCACGCCGTCCACGTAGCGCAGCTTCCAGATGCCGGCGTCGGACCGGTCGAGGTTCACCTTGCCCATGACCCACCGGCTGCCGGGGTGCCCCTCCTGCTGCCAGCGGCCCATGTGGTGCGAGAGGCCCACCACGCCGGGGCGGATCGCCTCGGTCGACCACGCGCGGACCACGAAGTGACCGATCTCGGTGGTCACCCGGACCAGGTCGCCGGTCGCGATGCCGAGCTCGTCGGCGTCGGCCTTGTGGAACCACAGCGGATGCGTGTTGGCGATCTCGTTGAGGTACTTCGCGTTGCCCGACCGGGTGTGGATCAGCACCGGGAGGCGGAAGTTCGGCATCAGCACGAACTCCCCCGCGGACCGGTCGATGTTGCGTGCAGAGACGTGCGACTCGATGTAGCCGGGCGCGGCCTGCTCCGGCCAGCCCCAGTCGGCCAGGGTCGTGGAGAACAGCTCGAGCTTGCGGGAGGGCGACAGCCAGCCGGCGGTGCGGGTGCCGTCCTCGTGCACGACCCCGATCGCACCGGCCTCGCCGACCAGCGGCGGCTGGCTGTCGGCGGTCACCGGCTTGCGCAGCACCCCGCGCTCGTCGGGCGTCGCGCCCTCGAGCTCGGCCTCGCTCAGCTCCCGCTCGTCGAGACGGTAGACGTCCTTGGTGACCTCGAAGACGCCGTACTTGCGCATGTACTCCAGCGGGGTGAGCCCCTGGGCCTTCGCGGCCTCCGGCAGCCCGGGAACGCTGTGCTCGAACAGCGTGGCGTAGTACTCGTCCTGGGTCATCTTCTCGCCGGGCCGCTCCTTGGACTCGAAGTACCGCCGGATGCCGAGGGAGCCGTCGGGGTCGATCTTCCAGGAGAGGTCGAACCAGAACTCGTTCTCCTCCCAGACCTGGCCGGGGTTGGCGTCCCGGGTGTCCTGGTAGGGGATGCCGCGCCGGTCCATGGCCACGCGCTGCACCGGCTGTCGGAACGCCAGCCACTTGGAGGTGTGCGTCTCGAACGACATGGTGTCGTGCCGCTCCGAGGCGTGCCCCATCGGCAGCACGTAGTCGGCGAACGTGGCCGACTCGCTCCAGGTCGGGGTGAGCGCGACGTGCAGGCCGATCTTCGACTCGTCCTTGAGCACGTCGATCCAGGTGAACCCGTCCGGGTTGACCCACAGCGGGTTGTAGACGCGGCTGAAGTAGACCTCGAGCCGTCCCCGGCCGTCCTTGAGCAGGTGCGGCAGCAGGATCGACATCTCGTTGGTGGTGAGGGGGTACTCGATCGGCCAGAGCTTCTCGCTCCAGGAGTCGTTCGGCTCCGGCATGTCCGGGAAGTGCGGGATGAACTTGTCCCAACCGTTGGGGTGGGTGCCGCCCACGGTGCCGACGCTGCCGGTCAGCACGTTGAGGAAGAACAGGCTGCGGGCGATCTGCCAGCCGCCGAGGTTTCCGGCCGCGGCCGAGCGCCAGGTGTGCGTGGCCAGCCGCGTGCCGGCGTCGGCCACGAGGTGCGCGAGCCGCTCCACCTGCGCGACGGGGACGTGCGCCTCCTGCGCGGCGAACTCGAAGGTGTAGCGCTCGTAGTCCGCGGTGAGCAGCTCGAGGAAGAGCTCGAAGTCCTTCGGCGCGGCCGGGTGCAGCCGCTCGAGGTAGACGTCCCAGTTCACCCACCGGCGCAGGAAGGCGGTGTCGATCTGGCGGGTGCGCAGCAGGTAGGAGGCCACCGCGAGGAAGAGGGCTGCCTCGCTGCCCGGCCAGGGCGCGATCCACAGGTCGGCGTGGGAGGCGGTGTTCGACAGCCGCAGGTCGATCGCGACGAGCTTCGCGCCGTCGGCCTTGGCCTCCATGATCCGCTGCGCGTGCGGGTTGAAGTAGTGCCCGGTCTCCAGGTGGGAGGAGAGCAGCACGATGGTCTTGGCGTTGGCGTAGTCCGGTGACGGCCGGTCGTAGCCCATCCAGTGCGTGTAGCCCGAGCGTCCCCCGGAGGAGCAGACGTTGGTGTGGCTGTTGTGCCCGTCCACGCCCCAAGCCTGCAGCACCCGCTCGACGAAGCCGTCCTCGCCGGGGCGGCCGACGTGGTACATCACCTCGTCGCGGCGGTCCTCCACGATCGCGCTGCGGATCCGCGCCGCGATGTCCTCGAGGGCCTCCTCCCAGGAGACCTGCTCGAACTGGCCGGAGCCGCGCTCGCCCACTCGCCGCAGCGGGAACAGGATCCGCTCGGGGTCGTGCACCTGGTTGATCGTGGCCGGCCCCTTCGCGCAGTTGCGGCCGCGCGAACCGGGGTGCGCCGGGTTGCCCTCGAACTTCTTGACCGACAGGTCGTCGTGGTCGACGTAGGCGAGCAGCCCGCACGAGGACTCGCAGTTGAAGCAGATCGTGGGGATCAGCGAGTAGGTGTGCGGCACCTTGCGCGGGTGCGCCTTCGCGTCGTACTCGACGTGGTGGTCCCACTCCTCCACCGGCGGGAAGTTGCGAAGCCGCTCGTGGCTGCGGGCGCCGGGAAGCGGCGGTACGACGGTCTCGTGGTCCTTCTCGATGGTCATGACAGGTCCCTCGGGTCGGTGGGGCGAGCGGTCAGGAGAGCGGCATGTCCTGGCCGGCACGGACGAAGACGCTCTCGTAGGCGAGCAGCGCCGGTTGCACGACGAGCCCGGCGGCCGCCAGGAGCACGACGGACAGCCCCGACCAGGTGAGCGCGCCGAGGACGACCGCGGCGGCGGCCGGCACCACGGCGGCCAGCCAGAACGTGCGCGCGTAGCGGCCGGAGGTGATCACGTGCGCGGCGACGGTGGCCTGGCGCGAGGCGTGCTTGCCGGCGTACTCCACGGCCAGCATCAACAGGTGCAGCCCGGCGCCCACCACGAAGGCCGCAGCCAGGAACGTCCACGCCGCGGCCGGCAGGTCCACGGCCAGGCCCGCGACGGCCAGCGCGCCGGCACCCACCATCACCGCCTGGGCGAGCAGGTGCCAGAACAGCACCGGGGACTGCCACAGGTCGCGGCCCTCGGCCTGCCCGAACAGGAAGGCGGTGTAGCCGGCCATCAGCGCCGACGCCGGCAGCGACAGCCACGCGAGCACGGTCATCGCCCAGCCCACGTCGAAGGCGGCGGCCAGGATCCACAGCACGGAGCCGCCGGCGAAGGCGCTGAGCGCGTAGCCGCCCAGGACCAGCCACGAGCTCCAGTTGGACTTGGTGAACAGGTAGAGGAACCGGTCCGGGCGCTTGAGGTCCCACACCAGCAGGGCGCCGGTGGTCGCCGCCCCGAACAGGCCGAGGGCGGGCGCGACGTAGTCGCCCACCACCCCGAGGTCGATCCCGAGGATCACCGCCAGCCCGGCGAGGGCCAGCGCGCCGGCGCCGACGCCCTTGGTCCACAGGTAGGTCACCACCCGCCAGCCCCACGGGCGGGGATGGGCGGTGTTCAACGTGGTGCGGGCCCCGGTGGTGGGGTCGCCGGGCAGGTCCCCGGCCGTGGCCAGCCGCTGCGGATCGGGGTTGGCCCACAGGTAGGAGTCGTCCACCGGCGCCGAGAGCGGGTCGAGCACCGCGCGGTCCGCGCCCAGGTAGAAGACGTTGGGACCGGTGTTCTGCTCCGGCGAGCGCACCATCGTCTCCTGGGTGCTCACCAGCCGGGCGATGCCGCTGGTGGGGTCGTCGAGGTCCCCCACCCAGATCGAGTGCGTCGGGCAGACCACCACGCACGCCGGTTCGAGGTCGGCGTCGACACGGTGCGCGCACATGTTGCACTTCGCGGCGGTGTGGGTGTCGGCGTCGATGTAGATCGCGTCGTACGGGCAGGCCTGCATGCAGGACTTGCAGCCGATGCACCGCTCGTTGTCGAAGTCGACGATGCCGTCCTCGCGCTTGAACAGCGCCCCCGTGGGGCAGATCTTCACGCACGGCGCGTCGGTGCAGTGGTTGCAGCGCATCACCCCGAAGGAGCGCGTCGTGTCGGGGAAGGAGCCGGTGTCGACGTACTTCACCCAGGTGCGGTACTGGCCGACCGGCACCTCGTGCTCGGTCTTGCAGGCCACCGTGCAGGCGTGGCAGCCGATACAGGTCCGCTGGTCGATGGCAAAGCCGTAACGCACGTGTCCCACTTCCCTCTCGTCGCCGCCACGGTGCGGAGCGGCGGACCGCCTGCCGCCACTGTGCGCGGCGGCGGCTGCCTCCGGAAGGGCCTTCGGCCCCGACTTGATTCTGGGCGGGGCCGGGGCCGGCGACTAGACCGGATTGGTTATGCCGCCATAATCAATGGTTATGACCGTCGCACGCTGGGCCGCCGAGCTCGGCCCGCTGCGCCTGCTCGTGGCCGTCGGGGAGCTCGGCAGCATCACCGAGGCCGCCCGGCGCGAGGGCATCAGCCAGCCGGCCGCCAGCAAGCGGATCACCGCGCTCGAGCGCGCGATGGCGCTGCCGCTGCTGCGCCGCACCACCAGCGGGTCGCGGCTGACCGCGGAGGGCGAGGTGGTGGCCGCCTGGGCCGCCCGGGTGCTCCAGACCGTCGACGAGATGTACGGCGCCGTGGAGTCGATGCGTACGGCGTCGAACGCCGACCTCGACGTCGCGGCCAGCATGACGGTCGCCGAGCACCTCGCGCCGTCGTGGCTGGCCGCGCTGCGAAGGACGAGCCCGGAGGTGCACGTGGGACTTCGGGTGACCAACTCGCAGGAGGTCCAGGAGCTGGTCCTCGCCCGGGAGGTCGACCTCGGCTTCGTGGAGACCGCGGCCCTGGACCCGCGGCTGGCGGTGCGGCGACTTCTGCGCGACCGGCTGGCGGTGGTGGTCGCGCCGGGTCACCCGTGGGCCGGCCGCCGCCGGCCGCTGCAGCGCGCCGACCTGGCGGCGACCCCGCTCATCGTGCGCGAGCCCGGGTCGGGCACCCGGGAGACCCTGGACCGCCTGCTGCACGACACGGTGCCGGCCGCACCCCTGCTCGAGCTCGGTTCCAACGAGGCGGTCAAGGGGGCGGTGAAGACCGGCGTCGGCCCCGCCGTGCTCAGCGTGCTGGCGGTGAGCGACGACCTCCGCAGCGGCAGCCTGGTGGAGGTGCCGGTCGAGGAGGTGGACCTCCACCGGCCGGTCTGCGCGGTCTGGCGACGGGGCGAGCGCCTGGGTGGCGCGTCGGAGCGCCTGCTCAGGGCCGCGGTCACCCGGCCCGCCTGAGCCGGACCGGGTGGACCGGGGCGGGTCCGGGTCAGCTCTTGCGGATGACGTACCGGAAGACGCCGTCCTCGCTGCTGGCGTCCAGCAGCTCATTGCCGGTGTCCTTCGCCCACGAGGGGATGTCGCTCTTCGAGCCACTGTCGGTCGCCTCGACCAGCATGACCTGGCCCGGTTCCAGCTTCTTGATGCCCCGGGAGGTCAGCAGCACCGGCATCGGGCACTTCTGTCCCTTGGCGTCGATGGTCACGTCGATCCGGTAGTCCATGGCAGCTCCTGCGGTGTTGTCGGACGGGGTGCGGTCAGATGAACAGGTTGATGTCGGAGCGGCTCATCGCCGACAGGGCGGTCGCCGCGCCCACCGGCTCGCCGACGCCCTCGACGAGCTGGTCCTTGCGCAGGCCCATCAGCTCCATCGACATCTCGCAGGGCCACAGCTCGACGCCGAGCTCCTGGCACATCTCCAGCAGCTCCTGGGGCATGGCGACCTTGTGCTCCTCGGCGAGCTTGCGCATCATGCGGGCGCCGGCGCCGCCCATGTTGAGCTTCGAGAGCTTGGCGTGGGAGATGCCCGGGCGGTTCATGCCGGCCAGCGCCTTGGTCATGGCGTTGTCCCCGGTGATCCGGACGTCGTCGCGCACCAGCGTGTAGAGGCCCCAGAAGGTGAAGAAGATGGTGGTCCGCATGCCGTAGGCGGCACCGGTGGACCCCAGGATCAACGTCGGCCAGATCCTGTCCAGGTCACCCGACCACGCCACGATGGTCATGCTCTCGGGCTGCTCCTCCTCGGCCATGCTCACTCCTCGCACGTCGTTGCCTTGTGTGAGCCACGACACTACATTCGTCAATGCGCATACAACAAGACCCACATCCGACCGCGCCAGGAGGGCGACGATGGCACGCACGATCACCGCGATGGAGCTGTACCGAGAGCTCGAGGGGGGCACGGTCCCGGAGATCCTCGACGTCCGCAACAAGGACGAGTTCGCGGCCAGCCAGGTGGAGGGCCGCCGCCCGGTGGCCACCCGCAACATCCCGGTCTACGAGGTCTTCGAGGATCTGGAGGGCCAGGCCGCGGCGACCCCGCCCGGGGCGGTCGTCATCTGCGGCCAGGGGAACGGCTCGGAGCTGGTCGCGGAGGAGTTCGGCGACCTCGGCGTCGAGGTACGGTCCCTGGAGGGCGGCACGGAGGCGTGGGCCACGCTGCTGGTCCCGGTGGAGGTCACCGGCCTGCCCGGCGCGGTCCGCGCGTGGCAGCTGCAGCGGCCGGCGAAGGGATGCCTGTCCTACCTGGTCGGGGTGCCCGGCGGTCGGGCCGCGGTCTTCGACCCGACCCGCCACCCCCAGCCGTACCTCGACCTCGCGGCCGAGCACGACATGACGATCACCCACGTGGTCGACACGCACGTGCACGCCGACCACATCAGCGGCGGTCCGGCGCTCGCGGCACAGCTCGGCGCGGAGTACCACCTGCCGCCGGAGGACGCCGGCGGCGTGGTCCCGTGGCCCAACCGGCCGCTCCGGAACGGCGACGAGCTGGACCTCGGCGCCGCGAAGGTGCACACGATGACCATGCACCTGCCCGGCCACACGCCGGGCACCACCGCGTTCCTGGTCGCCGAGCGGCTGCTCCTCGTCGGGGACACCGTGTTCGTGCGCGGACTCGGACGACCCGACCTCACCGGCCAGGCCGAGGAGCTCGCGCGCGACCTGTTCCGCAGCGTGCACGAGCGCCTCGAGCCCCTCGACCAGGCCACCCTGGTCGCACCGGCGCACTGGTCGAGTCCGGAAGAGTTCAGCGACGACGGACTGGTGGTCACCACCCTCGCCGACGTCTTCTCCGCGACCCTGCTCAACGAGCAGGCCATCGAGCGCTTCGTCGAGGAGATCGTCTCCTCGCTGCCGTCGGCGCCCGACACCTACGACACCATCCGTCTGGTGAACGCCGGGAAGGTCACCCCGCCCGACGACGAGCTCGCCGTCCTCGACGTGGGCCGCAACCAGTGCGCGGCCGCCACCACCCTGCGATGATCAGAGGTATGGCGACCGAGCCCCCTGCAGCTCCCCGGCAGAGCCGGGTGCCGCTGCACGAGGTCGGTGACACACCGGACTACCGGTTCAGCCTGGCCAACGAGCGCACCTTCCTGGCGTGGGTGCGCACGTCCCTGGCGATGATGGCCGCGGGCATCGCGGTCGTGCAGTTCGTCCCCGGCCTCACCGTGATCCGCCACGCGCTCGGACTGATGCTGATCACCCTCGGCGGCGTACTCGCGGCGATCTCCTACCAGCACTGGGAGCACAACGAGCGCGCCATGCGGCTCGGCGAGCAGCTGCCGCGCTCGCCGGTGCCCCGACTGGTCGCCGTGGTGCTGACGCTCGCGGCGCTCGCCGCGCTCACGCTCACGGTCGTCGACATGGTGGGCTGATGGCGTCACCGTCGCGGACGGGGCCGGCCGGCTGGTGGTCGGCGCGGCGCCGCCGCCAACCGTACGTCGACAGCGGACTACAGGCCGAGCGCACCGCGATGGCGTGGCAGCGCACCGCCCTGGGCGTCGGGGCCGTCGGCGCACTGCTGCTGCACCACGCCGGGGGGGTCAACGTCCGCGCCGTGCCCGGGGTCTTCGGCCTGGTGGCCGCGCTGGTGCTCCTGCTCACCGCCGAGACCCGCTACGTGCGCACGGTGCACAGCGTGCGCGGCGGCCACCCCACGAGCAGCCCGGCGCTGGTGCGGGCGGTCGCGGCGGTGGTGGTCCTGCTGGGCGTCGCGGCGCTCGCGCTCGTGCTCGTGGGCGTCGACTGAGCGGGGGCGGCGGACCCTAGACTGGGCCTCGCGCAGGAGGCGCAACCACACGCGGCTCGAGCGCAGGGGAGGGCGGATGGACGAGAAGGTTGCAGGTCAGCTGCAAGAGCTGCACGCGCGCGTGTGCAAGGCGATCGCCGACCCCAAGCGGCTGATGATCATCAACGAGCTGCGCGACCGTGAGCTGAGCGTCGGCGACCTCTGCGAGGCCCTCGGGATCAGCCAGTCCAACGCCAGCCAGCACCTCGCGGTGCTGCGCGAGCGCGGGCTGGTGTCCTCGACCAGGGTCGGGACGAGCGTCTACTACGCACTGCGCAGCCCGAAGATCGTGCAGGCGGTCGACCTGCTGCGGGAGTTCCTCGCCGAGGATCTCGCCGAGCGGGGCCGGCTCAGCGGGGCGCTCGGCGACTGAGGCACGCCCGGCCCGGCCAGGAGGCTCAGACCAGGCGACGCACCGAGTGGCCGTCGGCGTCGAGCAGCCCGCCGTCCGCGGAGGCCTCCGCGGCCGCCTCCACGAACGCCTGCAGCCCGCTGGTCAGCTGCTGCCGGTGCTCGGGGCTCATGCGGGCCACGATCTGCTCGAACATGGCCTGCCGCAGGTTCATCAGCGACGCGACCAGGTCCCTGCCCCGGGCGGTGAGCGTGACGACGACGCTGCGCCGGTCCTGCTCGTCGGGCCGACGGTCCAGCATGCCGGAGGCGACCAGCTTGTCGCAGGCGCGGCTGGCGTTGGAGGCGTTGACGCCGAGACCTTCGGCGATGGCGGTCAGGTTCATCGGGCCACGGGTGTCGACCATGACCAGCACCCGCAGCTGCGGCACGCTGACCGGAACCGGCACGTGGGCGAGGGAGTGCGCGACCACGGCCGTCATGACCCGCGAGGTGTCCATCAGCGCGGCCACGTCCACCACATCCCCCGAGATGTCGTCCATCCACCGAATACTAGGAGACCTCCCCATACCCCGTCCGCCGCTTCGCCCACGATGTTTGCGCTGACGCAAACGATCGTGCGTGAGGCCCGGACGATTCGGGTAACAGCCGTGCATGACCGGTCGTCAGCCGCCTGCCGCCGTGCCCGTGGACGTTCCCGTCGAAACGGTGCGGGCGAGCGCCTACGCGATCCCCACCGATGCTCCCGAGGGTGACGGCACCCTCACCTGGGACTCCACCACGCTCGTGCTCGTCCGGGTGGGCGCCGGCGGGGTCGAGGGGGTCGGCTGGAGCTACGCGCCACCGGCCGCCGCCTCCTTCGTGGCCGACAAGCTCGCCTCGGTGGTCGAAGGGACCTCCGCCCTCGACGTGCCCGCCGCCTACCTGGCCATGTGGCACGCGGTGCGCAACGCCGGCCGCCCCGGCCTGGTCTCGATGGCGATCTCCGCCGTCGACACCGCGCTGTGGGACCTCAAGGCACGGCTGCTCGGCCTGCCGCTGCACCGGCTCTTCGGCGCCGTCCACGACCGGGTCCCGGTCTACGGCAGCGGCGGCTTCACGACGTACGACGAGCGGCAGCTCGCCGACCAGCTGGACGGCTGGGTCGACGCCGGCATCCCCCGGGTCAAGATCAAGATCGGCGAGTCCGACGGCCGGCGCACCGACCGCGACCTCGACCGGATCCGGCAGGCCCGCCGGATCATCGGCTCCGACGTCGAGCTGTTCGTCGACGCCAACGGCGCCTACAGCCCCCAGCAGGCGGTGCGGGTCTTCGAGGCGGTCGCGGACCAGGACGTGCGCTGGTTCGAGGAACCGGTCACCTCCGACGACCTCGATGGGTTGCGCCGGGTCCGTGACGCGGTCCCCACCGACGTCACCGCCGGCGAGTACGGCTACGACCTCACCTACTTCACCCGGATGCTGGCCGCCGGGTCGGTCGACTGCCTGCAGATCGACGTCACCCGCTGCGGCGGGTACACCGAGTTCCTGCGGATCGCCGCGGTGGCCGCGGGCCACCACGTGGACGTCTCCGGGCACTGCGCCCCCAACCTCCACCTGCCCGTGCTCGCGGCGGTCCCCAACCTGCGCCACGAGGAGTACTTCCACGACCACGTGCGCATCGAGACGATGCTGTTCGAGGGCACCGCGGAGGCCTCGGCCGGCACGCTGGCGCCTCCGGACGCCCCCGGGCACGGGCTGACCTTCCGGACCACGGACGCCGAGAAGTTCCGGGTCCGGTGAGCGGCCGATGAGCACGCACGTGCTGCGCGAGTACGCCCTGCTCGCCGACGGTCACCGCGGCATCGTCGTGGGGCCGCGCGGCGACTTCTCGTGGCTGTGCGTGCCCCGCTGGGACAGCCCCTCGGTCTTCTCCGCGCTGGTCGGCGGGCCGGGCATCTACTCGGCCTGCCCCGCCGACACCGACTTCGTCTGGGGCGGCCACTACGAGGAGGGGTCGCTGATCTGGCGCAGCAGGTGGATCACCGCCGACGACTCGGTCGTCGAGTGCCGCGAAGCGCTCGCCTACCCCGGCGACCCGGACGTGGCCGTGGTGCTGCGCCGCGTGTCGTGCCGGAAGGGCCGGGCGACGGTGCGCGCCGTGCTCGACGTGCGCGCCGACTACGGCGCCGCGGAGATGGACGACCTCTCCCGGTCCGGGAAGGTCTGGACCGCCCGCAGCGGGGACGTGCAGATGCGCTGGACCGGCGCGGGGCGTGCCTCCCGGCGGCACGGCACGCTGCTGCTGGACCTGGACCTGGCGGCCGGCGAGGAGCATGACCTGGTCCTCGAGCTCGCTGCCGGCCCGCTTCCCGAGCGGCTCCCCGACGCCGAGACGCTCTGGTCGGAGACCGGGAACGTGTGGAAGAAGAGCATGCCGGCGATGGACACCAGCATCGCCCCGCGCGACGCGCAGCACGCGTACGCCGTGCTGCGCGGTCTCACCGTCCCGGGCGGCGGCATGGTCGCGGCCGCCACCACATCCCTTCCCGAGCGCGCTCAGACCACCCGCAACTACGACTACCGCTACGCCTGGATCCGCGACCAGTGCTTCGCCGGTCAGGCGGTGGCCGCGGACGGCGCACATCCCCTGCTCGACGACGCGGTGACGTTCGTGACCGCCCGGCTGCTCGAGCACGGGCCGGACCTGCGCCCCGCCTACACCGTCGACGGCGGGGAGGTCCCCGAGCAGCGGCAGCTCGACCTGCCCGGGTACCCCGGCGCCAACATGCGGGTCGGGAACTGGGTGCGCGGCCAGTTCCAGCTCGACGCCTTCGGGGAGGCGCTGCTGCTCTTCGCGGCCGCCGCGCGCCATGACCGGCTCGACGCCGACGGCTGGCGCGCGGCGGAGGCGGCGGTGGACGCGATCGTCCGCCGCTGGCAGGAGCCCGACGCCGGCATCTGGGAGCTCGACGACCAGCACTGGACCCACTCGCGGCTGATCTGCGCGGCGGGGCTGCGCTCGCTCGCGCGGACGGGCCCCACCCGGCAGGCGGCGAGCTGGGAGAGCCTGGCCGACCGGCTCGTCGCGGACGCCAGCGCGAACAGCCTGCACCCGCAGGGCCACTGGCAGCGCAGCCGGCGCGACGAACGGGTGGACGCCGCGCTGCTGCTGCCGCCGATCCGTGGTGCAGTGCCGGCCGGCGACGCGCGCAGCACCGCCACGCTGCGGGCGGTGCACGACGAGCTCGCCGACGACTACTTCCTCTACCGCTTCCGCCACGACGAACGACCGTTGGCAGCCGCCGAGGGAGCGTTCGTGATGTGCGGGTTCGGCATGGCGCTCGCCCTGCACCAGCAGGGCGAGCACGCCGAGGCGCTGCGCTGGTTCGAGCGCAACCGGGGAGCCTGTGGCCCACCCGGCCTCTACTCCGAGGAGTACGACATCCGTCAGCGCCAGCTGCGCGGCAACCTGCCGCAGGCGTTCGTGCACGCGTTGATGTTCGAGGCGGCCCGCCGGTTGGCCGAGCCGTGGTCCGAGGACGCACCCCGACAGGACACAGGAGAAAGGTGAGCGCATGACACGCGGCTGGAACCCCCTCACGATCGCCCGGTTCGGCGTCGGCACGGCACAGCTCGCCGCGCCGCGGCAGTTCGGGAAGGCCGTGCTGGGTCACGCGCCGGACACGACCGAGGTCGTGGTGCTGCGCCTGCTCGGCGCCCGGCACGTGGGCCAGGCCGCGGCCGCGCTCCGGGGGCATGAGCTGTTGGGCGGGCCGCTGCTCGACGCGCTGCACGCCACCAGCATGTACGGCGCCGCCGCGGTGTCCACGCAGTACCGCCGCGCCGCGCTCACCAGCGCCGTCTCCGCGAGCCTGTTCGCGCTCGCCGCCTGGCGGTCGGACCGGGTCTGAACGGAGCGGTCAGCCCACAGCCGGCGACGGACGCCGGGCTCCCGCGGCAAGGGGGTGCCCGGCGGCTCGGACCGTCGGCCGATCGGCAGCACCTGGCGGCCGTAGACACCCTCGAGCTCGAAGGCCAGCGCGCCGTACACCGCGACCGCGGCGACCCACAGGCCGAAGATCCCGGCCGCGGTCTTCCACGCCGAGGAACCGGTCAGCTCGGTGATCCCGGTGAGGGCGTACCGCACGCCGGTGGAGCCCATGACCAGCACCGCCACAGGCTTGGAGAGCCCGGACACCACCGGCACCAGCATGCTGATCGCCGACACCACCAGCAGCACGCCGAGGCCCGGCGAGCTGGTGCTGGGTGGGGTCAGCAACGTCGAGACCCCGATGACCAGCCAGGTCCCCGACAGCACCGCTGACCCGGTGCCCGCCACCGGGTCCCGGGTGAGGAAGCCCATGATCGCGGAGAAGAACTGCAGCGGTGCGGTGAGCACGACGGCCACCAGGCCGGCGAAACGGCCCTGGGAGGCGGGGATCCAGTGCAGCTCCACCGCGCTGAACGTCGCGCTGGCACACGCCAGCGCCAGGAACGACAACGGCAGCGGGGTGGCGAACGGCCGGAGAGCGATGACCCTGCCGGCCTCGGGCTGGGAGCCCGGTGAGCTCACCGGTGAACCTCCTGCTGGGTGCCCTCGAACGTCGCGGCGGTCGCCAGCAGCACCCATGTGCCGGCGAACACCTCGTCGGTGACGATGTAGCCGCTGTTGTGCGGCAGCGCGAAGGCGAGGCCGAGCAGCAGGGCGCCGGACAGCAGGCACAGCAGGCTGGCCACCCGGCTCGGGCCGACGTGCCGCATCCACAGCGCGGACAGCGCGATCACGACGCCGAACGCCATGTCCCGCAGGGCACCGTTGTAGCCGGGGTTGCTGTGGCTGTAGGGCAGGGCGAACTCACCGATGATCAGCCAGACACCGGCGATGAGCAGGAAGAGGCTCCCGATCGGGAACAGCGGGGCGGCCGGGCCACCGGTGCGTTCGGCGATCAGCTCCCGCGTGCGCCGGTTGGCCTCCACGGCGCGTCGGCGCACCTCGTCCTGGACGAGCCGGTCGGTGGGCGCCACACCCGTGTGGGTGCGTCCCTTCGCGACGTCGACGATCTCGACGTCGGCGGCCTTCGAGGCGCCGTGCACGTCGTACATCGCGCCACCGGCCCACATGAGGACGAAGCCAACCACGATGGCGCCGACCGAGACCCACAGCAGCCAGAAGGCGTTGTTGCGCGCGAGCCCGAAACCGGTGCCGATCGCGCCGGCCAGCATCAGGGCCACGCCCGTCCAGACGACCATCGGGTTGACCGTGGACTGGCGACGCTTGCGGGGGTGCAGAGAGTCTCGGGCATCTTGCGAGCCTTTCCGTCGGTGCCGGCCCCGCAGTACCCGCGGTCGGTCCCGACCATGCACCCCGGCTCCGGCGGCTCAGCGCTCCTCGAGCACCGCCTTGAGGAAGGACCGGGTGCGCTCCTCGTCCGGGGTCGCCGAAGATCTTCTCCGGCGGGCCGTCCTCGACGATCACCCCGTGGTCGAACATCATCACCCGGTGCGAGACGTCGCGCGCGAAGTTCATCTCGTGGGTGACGATCAGCATCGTGATGTCGGTCGTCTCGGCGATGTCGCGCAGCACGTTGAGCACGTCGACCACGAGCTCCGGGTCGAGCGCCGAGGTGACCTCGTCCAGCAGCAGGATGTCCGGCTCCATGGCCAGCGCCCGCGCGATCGCGACGCGCTGCTGCTGCCCGCCGGACAGCTGGGTGGGGTGCGCCTCGGCGCGGTCCCCGAGGCCGACCTTGTCCAGCAGCGCCTGGCCGGCGGCGCGGGCCTCCTGCTTGCTCTTGCCGAGCACGAGACATCGGCGCCTCGGTGATGTTCTCGATCACCGTCATGTTCGGGAACAGGTTGAACTGCTGGAAGACCATGCCGATCTTGCGCCGCTGCTTGCGCAGGTACTTCTCCGACGCGGGCACGAGCTTGCCGCCCTTGCGCTCGTGGGTGAGGGGCTCGCCCTCGACCCAGATCACCCCGTCGGTGACCGTCTCCAGCGTCATCAGCAGCCGGAGGATCGTGGTCTTGCCCGAGCCCGAGGGGCCGATCAGCGTCACCCGCTCCCCGGGCGCGACGGTGAAGTTCATCCCGTCGAGCACCGTGTTGTCGCCGAAGCGCTTCACCACGTTGTCGAACCGGATGATGGCCTGGGTGTCGTCGCTCATGGTCGGCTCGGTCCTCGAAGCAGCAGTGTCAGTGGCCAAGGCGGATCTCCAGTCTGCGCATCAGGACGGAGGTGGGATAGCTGGCGGCCAGGAAGATCAGCCCCGCGATGGTCATCGGTTCGACGTAGCGGTAGTCGTGTCCCCCGATGGCCTTGGCGGTGGTGACCATCTCGCTCACGCCGATGACGATCGCGAACGGCGTCTCCTTGAACAGCGCGATGATCTGGTTCCCGGTGGAGGGGATGATGCGGCGCACCACCTGGGGCAGCACCACGGCCCGCCAGGTCCGCCACGGCGAGAGCGACAGCGCCTTGCACGCCTCCCACTGGCCCTTCGGGATCGCGTCGATGCCGGCGCGGTACACCTCGGACATGTAGCAGGCGTAGTGCACACCGAACACGATGACCGCGCTGGTGAACGCCCCCAGCCGGATCCCGAAGCCGGTGAGGCCGTAATAGACCAGGAACAGCTGGATCGGGATCGGGGTGCTGCGGATGAACTCCACCACGCCGTACGACGGCCACGACAGCCAGCGTTCGGAGGCCCGCCGGCCCAGCGCCAGCACCAGGCCGAGGACGATCGCGATCGCCGAGGAGACCGCGGTCAGGCCGAGGGTGTACTTGAAGAAGGCGCTGAGGATCTCGGGCAGGATCTCCCAGGCGTAGCTCCAGTCCCAGTTCATACCCTCGCTCCTCTCGCGGGCGCCGGGGTGGCGGCGGTCGTCGGCTCCGGCTTGAACGCGGGGCCGCGGCCGACCCGCGCGGAGGCGCGGCGCTCCCAGAACTGCGTGACGTAGAGCAGGGCCTGCGCGACCAGGAAGTAGACCACCAGCGCCAGGACGTACGGCGCCATCCGGCTCGTCATCTGGTAGCGCAGCTCCTGGATCTCGAAGGTGAACTCGGTGATGGCCAGGAAGTACAGCAGCGAGGAGCTCTTCAGCACCTGCACCAGCAGGTTGCCGAACGGCGGGACCATCTCCGGGACCGCCTGCGGCAGGATCACCCGGCGCATCCGCTGGTACGGCGTCATGCTCAACGCCACGGTGGCCTCCCACTGCTCCTTCGGCACCGCGCCGATCGCCCCCCGCACCACCTCGGAGCCGTAGGCCCCGAAGTTGAGCCCGAACGCCAACGTCGCGGCGAAGAGCGGGGCGAGCTTGAAGCCCAGCTGCGGCAGCACGTAGAAGATCCAGAACAGCTGGACCACCAGCGACGTGCCCCGGAAGAACTCCACGACCACACGCGAGCTGCCCCGCACCATCACGGACGGGGACAGGCTCATGAGCCCGAAGACGAACGAGATGACGAGCGCGGCCAGCGCACCGATGACGGTGTACTCGACGGTGGTGACCAGGCCGCGCAGGAGAGTCGGCGCCGCAGCGCTCAGCTCCTGCCACATGGGATCGCCCGGCTCAGCCGTTGCAGAGCTTGGCGGTGGTCAGGTCGGCCGGCGGCATCTCGTTCAGCGTGAAACCGTAGGGCTTGACCAGGCTGAGCCAGGCCTGCTTGTCGCTCATGATCTGGCTCAGCTGCTGGTTGTAGGCGTCGACCAGGTCCTGGTCGTCCTGACGGAACACCGCCGCACCCGCGCCGTACTGCTTCTTGCCGTTGATCACCGGGGTGAAGGGCTGGGCGACCTCCACGCCGCTGGCGTTCTGGGCCAGCGAGCGCAGCGAGATGCTGGTGAGGTTCAGCGCGTCGGCGCGGCCGGACTGGACGGCGTCGAGTCCGGCCTGCTGGTCGGAGACCTTCATCAGCTGCGAGTCCGGCACGCCGGCCGCGGTGGCCTGGTCGACCTCGACGGCGCCGCTGAGCACCGCAAGCGTGGCCTTCTTGTCGATGATCGACTGGTAGTCGGTCAGGTTCTTCGGGTTGCCCTTCTTCACCAGGAACGCCGAGGGCACGACGTACTCGGGCTGGCCGAAGGCCGCCTGCTTGCACCGGTCGGGGGTGATGAACATGCCCGCGGTCACGACGTCCACGCGGCCGGCGTTGAGCGCCGGGATGAGCGCGTCGAACTCGAACAGCTTGCCGCGCAGCTCGATGTTGCCGATCTGGCTGAAGATCTTGCGCGAGATGGCCGGCGCCTCACCGACCAGCTTGCCGCCGTCGCGGTAGCCGTAGGGCCGCTCGTTGGCGAAGCCCACCGTGACGTAGCCCTGCTTCTTGATCTTGTCCAGGGTGGTCGAGGCGGAGGTGTTGGTGCCGCCACCGCCACCTCCTCCGGTGCTGGTGCGGGAGCAGGCCGCGAGCCAGCCGCCCGAGACGGCGACACCGCCGAGCAGGGCGGAGTGCTTGAGGAAGGCACGGCGGGACGTGGTGGGGTTCGGGTACACGGTCAACACCTCGGGCTCGCAGTCGTGCGCCGCGGCCCACGCCCAACGTGGTCTCGTCACGCCAGACGCGGCTTGCGGCCGCTCTGGATCGTTCGGTGGAAGGACCGTATTGCCGAAGGCATGCGGTGTCAAAGTGGTCGAGCCGCACCGGCCGCCGCCCGGCTCCGGTGCACGTCCTCAGGCAGCGGCCGACATCACCCGCGAGAGCCGGACGAAGGTGTACCCCCGTGGCCCGCGACCGGTCGATCGCGGAGGGAAGGGCCGCGGCGTCGAGCGTCGTGTGGTCGTCGGGGTTCGACCCACGTGCATCAGGACGATCTGGGCGGTGCGCGCCGTACGGGAACCGGAACCTCCGGCGCGGGTCCTGGCCGGTGGCGGCCAGGTTGGCAGCCTGCGCGCTGTGGACCTGGCGGCGCACCCGCAGGTCGGTCAGCGTGGTGAGGTCGGGGCGGGTCCTCGTGTGGTTGCCGACCAGGTGGCGAGCGCCGATGGGCGCCGACTTCCGGGGGAACGCCTGCACGAACGCGCCGGTGAGGAAGAACGTGGCCGGCACGGCGTGGCTGCGCGCGCGGGAGGTGCCGGGGCGCCCGAGGTGCAGCCGGCCAGGACGCTCACGGCGCACGCCAGTCCCGCGACCGCCACCCGCCCCCGGGCCCATCCCGCTCATCACCGACCCGACGCTTGGGGCGGGGGTGCCGGGGGGTCCGACCGCCCCGGCATCCCCGCACCTCCAGCATCAGCCGACGCATGACCACCGCACACGGGCCAAGGTCCCCTCGTCTCCGGCCTTCGTCATGCGCCGGTGGTTGTGACCTGGCTAACGTGGGGCCGGCGCGGCGCCCGCCGCGCCGGAGTGACGGCGCGCCAGCCGCGAACGGAGGCCTCGATGACCGAGACAGCAGCCACCACCGCCTACCGGGCCGCCCGCGACCAGCTGCTGACGCTGCGCGGCGACCACGCCCGGGCCGCGGCAGAGTTCCGGTGGCCGGACGTGGGTGAGCGCTTCAACTGGGCGGTGGACTGGTTCGACGCGGTCGCCCGCGGGAGCGACCGCGACGCGCTGGTGGTCGTGGAGGAGGACGGTTCGAGCGTCCGGCTGACCTACGACGAGATGGCCCGGCGCTCGGACCAGGTCGCGGCGTGGCTGTCCGGGCAGGGCGTGCGCAAGGGCGACTCGGTCATCGTCATGCTCGGCAACCAGGTGGAGCTGTGGGAGACGATGCTGGCCGTGATGAAGCTCGGCGCGGTCATCATGCCGACCACCACCGCGGTGGGTCCCTCCGACCTGGTCGACCGCATCGAGCGGGGCGGTGCCCGCTTCGTCGTCTGCAACCCGGCCGACACCGAGAAGTTCGACGAGGTGCCCGGTGACTACGGGCGGATCAGCATCGGTGCCACCGACGGCTGGGCGGACCTGCACGAGGCGTACGACGTGGTGAACCCTCGCGTGGAGCACCCGGGGACAGCGCCCACCGACCGGCTGCTGCTCTACTTCACCTCGGGCACCACCAGCCGGCCCAAGCTGGTCGAGCACACGCAGGTGTCCTACCCGGTCGGTCACCTGTCCACGATGTACTGGCTCGGGCTGCAGCCCGGCGACGTGCACCTCAACATCTCCTCGCCGGGCTGGGCCAAGCACGCCTGGTCGAGCTTCTTCGCGCCGTGGCTCGCCGAGGCCACGATCTTCGTCTACAACTACGCCCGCTTCGACCCCGCCGCACTGCTGCGCGAACTGCGGGAGAAGGCGGTCACCACGTTCTGCGCCCCGCCCACGGTGTGGCGGATGCTGATCAACGCCGACCTCTCCGGCGGCCCCGGCTCGCTGCGGGAGGCCGTCGGCGCCGGCGAGCCGCTCAATCCCGAGGTCATCGAGCAGGTGAAGCGGCAGTGGGGGCTGACGCTCCGCGACGGCTACGGGCAGACCGAGATGACCGCGGCGGTCGGCAACACCCCGGGTTCCCCGGTGAAGCCGGGGTCGATGGGCCGGCCGCTGCCGGGCTGCCCGGTGGTGCTGGTGGACCCGCTCACCGGGGCCCCGGTGAGCGGGCCCGGGGAAGGCGAGATCTGCTTCGACCTGGCGGCCGACCACCCGTCGAACCCGACCGGCCGGCCGCTCCCGCTGATGACCGGCTACCAGGGCGACGAGGCGCGGAACGCCGAGGCGATGGCCGGCGGCTTCTACCACACCGGCGACGTGGCGAGCGTGGACGCGGAGGGCTACATCACCTACGTCGGCCGCACCGACGACGTCTTCAAGGCCTCGGACTACAAGATCAGCCCGTTCGAGCTCGAGAGCGTGCTGATCGAGCACCCCGCCGTCGCCGAAGCCGCCGTCGTGCCGGCCCCCGACGAGGTGCGGCTGGCGGTGCCGAAGGCCTACATCGCGCTGGCGCCGGGCCACGAGCCGTCCCGGGAGACCGCCTTCGAGATCCTCAAGTACGCCCGCGAGCACCTCGCGCCCTACCAGCGGGTGCGGCGTGTGGAGTTCTTCGAGCTGCCGAAGACGATCTCCGGCAAGATCCGCCGGGTCGAGCTGCGCGGCCGTGAGGAGCAGCTGGCCGGCGGCGAGCCGGGAGCGGCACCGGAGACCGGGGAGTGGCGCGACGACCAGTTCCCCGAGCTCCGCGGCCAGGGATGAGCACGCGCGCCGCCTCGCTGTTCCGCGGCGAGGACTGGTACGCCCGGGATCTCGGCGAGGAGCGGTACGTCGACGGCGAGCTGGGGCGGTGCACGTTCTTCGGCGCGACCCTCGACGGCTGCAAGCTGGCCCGCCTGGACCCCGCCGGTGCGGTGGCGTGGACGAGGTGCCAGGGGGCGCGCGCCGACGGATTCTAGCTACGCCGCCTTCTTGGCGACCAGCGCCCCGGCGCCGACCACCGCGGCCGCGGCGGCCCCGAGCGCGCGCCGGTGCATGGACATCCAGAGCACCGGGTCGTGGGTGTGCGTCTTGCTCTCGAACGGACCCCAGGCGCCCGCGTCCTCGTCCTGGTCCTGCGGCTCGTAGACGTTGGAGCCGCGGCGTGGCTTGTCCTGGGTCTGCTGCGACTTCACGCCGGTCTTGCCGAGGTAGAGGTCGAGGAACTTAGGGGCGACGCGCTCGCCGAGGATGGTGTACGCCGTGGCGACGCCGACCCACATGTTGCGCCGGGGGTGCTCGATGAGGAACCGCACCGCCCGGGCCGGGAGCTCGGGGGCGAAGATCGGCGGCACCGGCATGGGGTGCTTGGGCATCTTGTTCAGGTTCCAGGTGAACTGCGGGGTGTTGAGCCCGGGCAGCTGCACCATGCACACCTTGACCTTGCTCTTCTCGTGCGCGAGCTCGGTCATCACCGACTCGGTGAATCCCTTGACCGCGTGCTTCGCACCGCAGTACGCCGACTGCAGCGGGATGGAGCGGTAGGACATCGCCGAGCCGACATTGACGATCACGCCCTTGTTGCGCGGACGCATGTAGCGCAGCGCGGCGCGGGTGCCGTACACCTGGCCGTAGTAGGTGACGTCGGTGATGCGCCGGTACTCGTCCATGTCGGTGTCCCAGAAGAACGCGAGCGACCCGACGAAGGCGACGTTGACCCACGCGTAGATCTCCCCGAGCTCGCGCTCGACCCGCTCGGCCGCCTCCTCGACGGCGGCGTGGTCGGCCACGTCGGTGGGGATGCCCAGACCGCGGCGGCCGGCGTTCTCGACGTCCTTCACGGCGCCGTCGAGGCCTGCCTGCCCGCGGGCGAGGATCGCGACGTCGAACCCGGCGCCGGCCAGCTCCCGCACCACCGCGCGTCCTACTCCTGCCGTGCCGCCGGTGACGACGGCAACCCTCCCTGCCTGTGCCATGGGCGTCTCCTGTACTCGATCGGTCTTGCTCAGTCCGCTCGGTACCCAGTCGGCCCGATCACCCCACATCGGGTTGCGGGCGGCCGTCCTCCTTCGGGGACGCGTGGAGGTGCCGCCGGTCGGTGAGCGTGGCGTTGAGCTCACCGCCGGCCAGCAACGCCAGGCTCAGCAGGTAGACCCACGTCATCACGATCACGCCGCCGCCGAAGGCGCCCAGGACCGGGTTTCGCGACCCCAGGATCCGCAGGTAGTAGTGGAACCCCGCGGTGGCCGCCAGCCAGAGCACCGCGGTGGCGAGCGCCCCCGGGACGGCCGAGCGCCACCGGGTGCGCCGGTTCGGCGCGTAGCGGAAGAGCGCCATCACCCAGGCGGTGACCAGCACGAACAGCACCGGCAGCCGCAGCAGGCTCCACCCGACGACGAAGACGTCTCCCAACCCGACCAGGGAGGCGATGTCACGTCCCTTGCCGAGCAGCGGACCCACCACCAGCACCGCGAGCACCAGCACGACGACCACCATGGTGGTGAGCCCGAGGCCGAGGCCGAGCACGCGGCGCCGCCACCACGAACGCAGCTCCGGGGTGTCGTAGGCGAGGTTGAGCGCCTCCACGACGACCGCGAACGCCCCCGAGATCGTCACCAGCGCACCGAGCGTCGCGGTGGTGAGCAGCCCGCCGTGGTGGGTCTCGAAGAGGGCCTGCACCGAGTGCACGGTGCCGGATGCCTGGTCGGTGAGGACGGAGTCCAGCGCCCCGGTCACGGCATTCTTGGTGCGGTCGGCCACGTCCGGGCCGACCAGCGAGCTGAGCACCCCCAGCAGGCCGGTGACGATCAGGAGGCTCGGGAAGAAGCTCAGCACGAGGAAGAAGGCGACCTCCGCGGCCAGCCCGGGGAGCCGGTCCTTCACGACCTCGTGCACGTAGGACCGGGCGAAGGCATGGACGCGGTCGCGCCACGGCGCGGCAGGCGTCACCCTCCAGTCGTGGCCCTTGCTGTGCCCCACTGTCTCGTGTGCCTCCCTCCCGGCCCGGTCCCGGCGGCGGGACGTTCCGAACCTAGCGTCGGCGGCGGCCGGGGACACAGTCCGGGTCGGGGAGGCAGCGCACACCTCGGCGAACCGCCGGAGCCCCGGCCTGCGCAGCAGCCGGCCACCGGTGCGGGAGAATGCGGTGGCCGCGGCCGCGGTCGACGCATCCGACGAGCGCTGCGAGGAGAACGACAACGGTGTGGAGGTCGCCGCGACCGCCGTCGAGGGCCCAGGTCACCCGCACGCTGTTCGCCACCGGCGCGTTCACCGTCCTGTGGGCCGTCCTGTGCAACCTCGGGCTCGAGGTCTCGCAGGTCAGCGCCGACGGTCCTCGGCTGCTCGAGCACACCCTCGGCTCCGGTCTGCCGCGGTTCCTGCTCGGCAGCCTCGTGATCTGGGTGCTCGTGCTGCTCGTGCTGAGCCTCACCGGCCGGCTCTGGCTGACCGTCGGCCTCACCGGTCTGCTCGACACCATGGTCGCCTTCGCCAACCACCAGAAGGTCGGCGCCCGGCTCGAGCCGCTCTACCCCAGTGACCTCGACTTCCTCGGCAGCATCGGCTTCCTGGCCCACATGATCGGCTTCGGCACCGCCGCCCTGCTGGTGATCGGGGTGGCGCTCCTCGTCTGCGCGGCCCTGGTCGTGGGCCGGCTGGCCAGCCGCTACTTCCCGCCCGTACGGCGGCGTCACCAACCCCGCGAGTGGGTCACCCTGCTCGTCGTACGCGTCGCTGCGGTGGTGCTCTGCCTCGCCTCGCTGACCTACGCGACCAGGTTCAACGCGCCCGGCAACAAGCTGAAGAGGGCCTACGTCGCCAGCGGTGCCACCTGGGCGACCTGGCAGCAGCTGCGCAACTACGAGCGCAACGGGTTCGTCGCCGGGCTGCTGCACAACCTCGACCAGCCGGCGATGAGCCGGCCGGCCGGCTACAGCGCGACGACGATGCACCGGCTGGCCGACCGGTGGACCGCGGTCGCCGCCCGGATGAACCGCGGGCGGGACCCGCACGCGCTCGACGACGTGAACGTGGTGGCCGTGCTGAGCGAGTCGTTCAGCGACCCGGACCGGCTGGCCGGCGTGCACGTGGCCCGGGACCCGATCCCGCGGACCCGACGGCTGCTCACCCGCACCGAGTCGGGCACGCTGCTGACCAACGGCTACGGCGCGGGCACGGCGAACATGGAGTTCGAGACCCTCACCGGCATGTCGATGGCCCAGCTCGAGCCGCAGGTCGCGACGCCGTACCAGACGGTGATCCCGCACTACCGGCGGTTCCCGTCCGCGGTGGGCTGGTTCAAGGAGCACGGCCACGACGTGGTGGCGGTCCACCCCTACCTGAGCTCGATGTACGACCGGGACCGGGTCTACCCGATCCTCGGCTTCGACCGGTTCGTGCACGCCTCGACCATGCAGACCGCCCAGCGGCTCGGCCACAGCCCCTTCATCTCCGACGGCTCGGCGTTCGCCGAGGTCGAGCACCAGATCGCCGTGCACGCCAAGCCCGTGCTCGTCAACCTGGTGACCATCCAGAACCACTACCCCACCGCGGGGAGCTACGACGACCCGATCGCGGTCTCCGGGGTCAGCGGGGACGCCGAGAAGCAGGCCGGCGGCTACGCGCGGGGGCTGGCCTACACCGACGTCGCGCTGCAGCGCTTCCTGCGCGCGCTGAGGGCGTCCGGGGAGAGGACGATCGTGGTGTTCTACGGCGACCACCTGCCCCCGCTGTGGCCGCACGACGTCTACGACCGCAACGGCGAGCGCCGCATGCACGAGACCCCGTTCTTCGTGTGGTCGAGCTTCGCCGACCTGCCGCACCGGCCGCTGCCCACCACCAGCGCGATCTACTTCATGCCGATGGTGTTCGAGGCTGCCGGCGCGCCGGTGCCGCCGTACTACGCCCTGCTGGACCGGCTGCGCCGCCGGGTGCCGGCCATGGAGCAGGGCATGTACGTCGACGCCCGGGACCGGCAGGTGACCAAGGCGGGGCTGTCCCCGCAGGCCCGGCGGCTGCTGCGTGACTACCGGCTGGTGCAGTACGACCTCTCGGTGGGGCACCGCTGGAGCCAGGCCGCGATGTTCTACCCGCCGCTGCCCGCGGGCTGACCCCCAGCCCCACCGGACGTCATACGGGGCGGCTGCCCGCGCGACCGGGGCGCATGACGTCCCACCGGACGTCATGCGCGGTGGCTGCCCGCGCGACCGGAGCGTATGACGTCCGGAGGGGCGCGGCGTTGGCAAGACGTGCCATAGGTGACCCGGAGCCGACCGGCTAGCGTGCCGGTCATGACCTCCGACGGACCCAAGGCTCCCCTCGACGACCTCGTCGTCCTCGACCTCACCCGCGCGCTCGCCGGGCCGCACGCCGGGATGATGCTCGGCGACATGGGGGCGCGGGTCATCAAGGTCGAGGGCCCCACCGGCGACGACACCCGCGGCTGGGGACCACCGTTCGTCGGCGACGGCGACGAGCGCGAGTCGACGTACTTCATGGCCGCCAACCGCAACAAGGAGTCGATCACCCTCGACCTCAAGGACGGGGGCGACAAGCAGGTGCTCGAGGCGCTCGTCCGCCGCGCCGACGTGCTGCTGGAGAACTTCCGCACCGGCGTGCTGGACCGGCTCGGCTTCAGCGTCGCCCGGCTGCACGAGCTCAACCCGCGGCTCATCGTGCTGTCCATCACCGGGTTCGGGCACGACGGCCCGGAGGCGAACCGCGCCGGCTACGACCAGATCGCCCAGGGCGAGGGCGGGCTGATGAGCATCACCGGCACGGAGGAGCCGACCAAGGTCGGGGTCCCCATCGCCGACCTGCTCGCCGGCATGAACGGCGCGTACGGCGTCCTGGCCGCCCTGCACGAGCGCAGCCGCACCGGGCGCGGCCGCGTGGTCCGCACCTCGTTGCTGGCCGGGGTGGTGGGCGTGCACGCGTTCCAGGGCACCCGCTGGACCGTGGCGCACGAGGTGCCCGGCATCTCCGGGGCGCACCATCCCTCGATCGCGCCGTACGGCCTCTTCCACACCGGGACCTCGCCGGTGCAGGTGGCCTGCGGTTCCGAGGGGCTGTGGCGGTCCTTCGCCGAGGCACTCGGCCTGGACGCCGCCGACCCCCGCTTCGCGACGAACAGCGACCGGGTGGCGCACCGCGACGAGCTCACCGCCGGCATCGAGAAGGTGCTCGCCGCCGAGCCCGCGGAGCACTGGCTGGCACGCCTCGCCGAGGCCGGGATCCCCTCGGGCAAGGTCCGCAGCATCGACGACGTGTACGCCTGGGAGCAGACCCGCTCGCAGGGCCTGCTGCTCGAGGTCGAGCACGCCACCCAGGGTCGGCTGGAGCTGCCCGGTTCCCCCCTGCGGTTCGACGACAACCCCTGGTCCGGCGGTCGCGCGACGCACCTGGCGCCGCCGACCCTGGGCCAGCACAACGCGTCGGTCCGCGCCTGGCTCGAGGAGGACCGGTGAGCGCGGCACGCGTCTCCGCGCACGAGCTCATCGCCAGCGTCGTGGACCGGGGCTCGTTCGTCTCCTGGGACGCGCCGCCGGACCGCACCGGAGTCGCCCCTGAGTACGCCGCGCAGCTGGCGAAGGCGGAGGAGCGTTCCGGGGTCGACGAGTCGGTGATCACCGGCGAGGGTCTGGTGCGCGGACGACGCGTGGCGCTGGCCGCCTGCGAGTTCGGCTTCCTGGCCGGCTCCATCGGCGTGGCCTCCGCGCGCCGGCTGCAGCGGGCGATCGAGCGGGCCACGGCCGAACGGCTCCCGCTGCTGGCGTCCCCCACCAGCGGCGGCACCCGCATGCAGGAAGGCACGCCCGCCTTCGTGGAGATGGCGCGCATCTCGGCCGGGCTCGCGCGGCACAAGTCCGCCGGGCTGGCCTACCTGGTCTACCTGCGCAACCCGACCACCGGCGGCGTGATGGCCTCCTGGGGGTCGCTGGGACACATCACCGTCGCCGAGCCCGGTGCGCTGCTCGGGTTCCTGGGGCCGCGGGTCTACGAGGCGTTGTACGGCCGGGAGTTCCCGCCCGACGTGCAGACCGCGGAGAACCTCTTCGCCCACGGGCTCATCGACGGGGTGGTCCGTCCCGACCAGCTGCCCGAGATCGTCGACCGCGCGCTGGCCGTGGTGGCCGCCGCGCCGCCGGAGCCGGTGCCCGACCCGCTGCCGTCCGTGGAGCTGCCGGAGGTGGACGCCTGGGAGTCCATCGAGCGCTCCCGCAGTCCGGAGCGGCCGGGCGTGCGCCGGTTCCTGCGGTACGCCGCCGACGACGTGATGCCGCTCAACGGCACCGGCGAGGGAGAGGCCGAGCCGTCGCTGCTGCTCGCGCTGGCCCGCTTCGGCGACGCCTCCTGCGTGCTGCTCGGCCAGGACCGGCGCGGCCAGACCGAGCTGGCGCCGCTCGGTCCCGGCGCGCTGCGGGTCGCACGCCGCGGCATGCGCCTGGCCCAGGAGCTCCGGCTCCCGCTGGTCACCGTCATCGACACCCCCGGGGCCGCGCTCTCTCCCGAGGCGGAGGAGGGCGGGCTGGCCGGGGAGATCGCCCGCTCGCTGGCGGACCTGGTGACGCTCGCGGCCCCGTCGATCACCGTGCTGCTCGGCCAGGGCTGCGGCGGCGGCGCGCTGGCCCTGCTGCCCGCGAACCGGGTGATCGCGGCCCAGCACGCCTGGCTGTCGCCGCTGCCGCCCGAGGGCGCCTCCGCGATCGTGCACCGCACGCCGGACCGGGCCCCGGAGATGGCCCGCGGCCAGAAGGTGCGCTCCACGGACCTGCTCGCGGCCGGCATCGTGGACCGGGTCGTGCCCGAGCAGCCGGACGCGGCGGAGGAGCCCGAGGAGTTCTGTCGCCGGCTCGGCGGTGTGCTGCGCTACGAGCTCGCGCAGCTGGGCACCCTCAGCGTGCACACCGCCGTGGCCCAGCGGATGCAGCGCTACGGCGGCTGAAACCCGGCCGGGGCGGGTACGACGCGGGGTGCGCCTCCCCAGCCGGGCAGGCGCACCCCGCACGTCGTACCGAGTGGTCAGGCGCTCAGGCGCCCATGTCCACGATGGCCGCGACCGGGCCGCCTCCGTCGGGACCCTGGTGGGCGGCGGAGACCGAGACGAACACCGCCGGATCGCCGGTCACCGCGGCGGTCACGCCGCCGACGCAAGCCTTGATCTGGCGGTGCCAGTGCACGTCGGAGTCGTCGAGCATCGCGTTGCGGCGGCCCCGCACCTGGCCGTCGCCGCTGGCCTCGCACTTGAGGAACACGTTGACCAGCCGGCCGTCGAGGTCGGTGTGGTGCGGCCGCTCGGGCAGCTCCAGGCCGGCGTCCTTGATCGCCTGCCAGATCCCGTCCTGGTCCAGCGCGTCCTTCATCACCGAGTGGCCGATCCGGTAGCGGCCGCCGACACCGCGGGCGTTGCCGACCACGACCACCTGGGCCTGGTCGAGCTCCACGCCCGAGGAGCAGGACGCGACGCTCGAGTACAGGTCGCGGTTGTGCATGACGTCCTCGTCGCCCGGCATCTCGATCTCGCCCAGCGCGACGGCGATGCCCAGCGCGGTGCAGCCGTTGGACAGGTCCATCGACTCGTGGGTGTGCTCGGTCCACACGGTCTTGCCGCGGCTCTTCGCGTCCCGGATGGTGTGGATGGTCAGCAGCGGCGTCTTGGTCTGCACGTAGTGCACGTCTGTCGGGTCGCTGATGCCGGCCCGCTCCATCGCGACCTTCACCGCGTCGGCCACCTTCTCGACCATCGCGGTGCGGCCGATGTCCTCGGGCAGCAGCTGCTCGCTCATCGCGAACCCGACGGTCAGCCGCGGCTCGTCGGTCTGGACCGTCTGGTCCTCGGGCAGCGTCGCGAAGACCGTGGCGTGCGGGCTGATCACCCCGTCGGTGCCACCGGACCAGACGATGGGGATCTGCCGGACCTCCTCCATGGAGCGGCTGCCCTTCGCGACGATGATCTCGCGGAAGGCCCGGTCGGCGATGATGCGGGTGTAGTCGTTCACCCCGCCGTTGCCCTCGGTCTTGCCGATGACCGCGATGATCCGGTCGGCCTCCATGACCCCCTCGTCGATGAGCTTGCCGAGCTCGCTGGCATCGGCGACGGAGTGGATCGGGACCTTGCGTACTTCGATGGCAGCAGGCACGTGCCGCTTCCTTCCTGTTGGTGGTGGGGTGTGGATCAGCGGGGTACGGCGGGCGCAGCCGCCCTGGCCACGTCCGGCACCACGCGGGTGCCCAGGTGACCGTCGATGGCCAGCGCGATCCTGGGCAGGGAGGTGATCACCCCGGTGCCGCCGGCGCGCTCGGCGAACCGGGTGACCGCCTCGACCTTCGGGCCCATGGACCCGGCCGCGAAGCCCTGGTCGCGCGCGATCGCGCGCATCTCGCTGGCGGTGACCTCGCCGATCGGGGCGGCGTGCGGAGTCCCCCAGTCGGTGACGGCGGAGTCGACGTCGGTGGCGATCACGAGCAGGTCGGCGTGGATCTGGTCCGCGACGAGCGCCGCGGTGAGGTCCTTGTCGATGACCGCCTCGACGCCCTTGAGGCTGCCGTCGGCGCGGCGGACGGTGGGGATGCCGCCGCCGCCCGAGCAGACCACGACGTGGCCGGCGGCCAGCAGCACCTCCGCGGCGGGACTGTCGAGGCAGGCGACCGGCTCGGGCGAGGCGACGACGCGGCGCCACCCCCGGGGCGGCACCTCGACGTACTGCTCCCCGTGCTCCATCATCGTGCGCGCCTCGTCCTCGCTGAGGTAGCGGCCGATCGGCTTGGTCGGTTTGGTGAACGCCGGGTCGTCCGCGTCGACGAGGGTGCGCGAGACCAGCGCGGCGGTGCGCGCGTCGTGGCGACGGGCCTCGAAGGCGGCGTCGAGCGCGCTGATCAGCAGCATGCCGATGGTGGCCTGGGTCTGGGCTCCGCACCAGTCCAGCGGCACGGGAGGCACGACGGTGGCCGACAGCTGGTTCTTCAGCAGCAGGTTGCCGACCTGCGGGCCGTTGCCGTGGGTGAGCAGCACCTCGTGCCCGGCCACGACGAGGTCGGCGATCGGGCCGGCCGCCTCGGTGACCGCGGCGCGCTGGTCCTCCGGACGCGCCCGGCCGTCGGGGGACGTCATGGCGTTGCCGCCCAGGGCGATCACGATGCGCATGCGTCGAATCTAGGGTCCGCACCGGCGGCTGGCACCGTCAACACGAGCCAACGGCGGCGCGGTGCGTCGGCAACTTCTGCCAAGGCAGGGCAAGGCCGCCGTGTCCGGCGAGGCGTACTCAGTTCGAGATGGTCGCCCGCAGGGCGGTGGGCAGCCATCTCGAACCGATCCGTGCCCTGGGCGGGCGGACAGCCGGCCGGGGCTCAGCGCAGCTCGCGGCGCAGGGTCTGCGTCAGCGAGGTGGGCTCCCGGTCCAGCAGCGCGCGCAGTGGCACCGGGCCGGTCGGCAGGCCGTGCGCGTCGTAGTAGTCGAACATGGCGACCAGCCAGTCGCGAACCCGCGGGTCCAGGCCGGCGCCGTCGGCCGCCGCCCAGTCCGCGGTGGCCACCTGCTCCACGGGTACGGCGCGCCCGAGCACCGTGCCCGCCGCCGCGGCGAGCTCGGCGACCGAGACCAGCGCCGGCCCGCCGAGCTCGTACGTCGCCCCGACGTGGCCGTCCTCGGTCAGCACCGCCGCGGCCGCCTCCGCGACGTCTTGGAGGTCGACCAGCCCGAAGACCCGCGCCGGGTCGTAGGCCACCCGCAGCACCGGGTCGTCGGCGCGCAGCGCGGGCACGAAGTTCTGCACGTAGGCGCACGGCTGCAGCACCGTCCACGCCAGCGGGGACCGCCGCACCAGGTTCTCGGCGCGCGCCTTGCCGAGGTGGTGCGGCATCGACGGCGCGTACGGCGCGGCCACCGAGTGGTACACCACCCGGCGCACGCCCGCCTCCGCCGCGGCGACGAGCACGGCCTCGACGTAGCCGGGCTCGTCCTCGAGCATGTTCGGGGCGACGAGGTGCATCGCGTCGCAGCCGGCGAGCTCGTCGGTCAGCCGCGGCCAGGCGTCCCGGCCCAGCGGGTGCGCGCTCGCCCCACGCCGGGCCAACGCAGCGGTGACCGCCCGGCCTGTCTTGCCGTGCCCGCCGGGGATCGCCACGCGTGCGGCGGTCACAGCCAGTCGACCTCGGCGACCTCGGCGCCGCCGCTGAGCCGCCGGTAGCCCGGGCCGCGGTGGAAGAACGCCTGCTGCTCCCCGGCGGCGGCGCGCTCCTCGCGGGTGCGCGCGGTGGCCTCGGCGTCGTGACCGAGCGAGTCGTCCGCCAGCGAGCCGGTCAGCACCACGCCGTACTCGCGCAGCGCCGCCTCCGGGGAGACCTTGCGCCACACGACGTCGCGCACCACCAGGTTCGGGTCGCGCTCGAGCGGGTCGCCCCACCCGCCGCCGCCGGTGGTGCGGATGCGGATCACCTCACCGGCGCGGACCAGCTCGTCGTCGGCGAGCGCGTCGACGGTGCGCTCGTGCGGCCCGCCGGGGTCGATCACCACCTCGAAAGGCTTGCCGGCTCTGCCTCCACGAACCCCCCAGCACGCGAGGATCGACCGGTCCGCGATCGACATGAAGTGGCCGTCCTTGAGCATCCGGATGTGCTTCTCGTAGCCGAGGCCGCCGCGAAACTTGCCGGGGCCGCCGGAGTCCATCGCCAGCCCGAGGCTCTCCACGACGAACGGGAACCGGGACTCGGTGAACTCGGTGGGCAGGTTCCGCGAGTCCGGCACCACGTGGATCGTGTCCTCGCCGTCGGCGTAGTAGCGCCCGCCCGAGCCGCCGCCGAGCACCTCGCGCATCAGGTAGGGGCGGCCTTCGAGGTCCTCGCCGTACACGCCGGTGTAGCGGATGGTCTCCTGGTCCGCGGGCATCCGGCCGTCGACGGCCTTGGCCACCACGCCGGCGAGCACGCCGAGCAGCCGCAGGATCACGAAGGTGCGCGCGTTGGTGGGCGCCGGGAACTCCGGGGTCAGCAGCGTCCCCTTGGGCGGGAACCGCATCTCGATGAGCGGCACGATGCCCTCGTTGACGTCGAGCTCAGCCATCCGCTCGGGCGTGTCGGCCAGGTTGCGCAGGATCGGCGCGAGCCACTTCTTGAGGAACACCCCGTCGGAGTAGTCACCGCAGTGGTTGATCGGCCCCTTGGCCTGCGGCGAGGTGCCGTCGAAGTCGAGGATGATGCGCTCGCCCTCGGGGTCCTCCGGCCCGGTCCGGGTCAGCGTGATCCGCTGGGTGTGCAGCCGGGGGTCCTCCACGCCGTCGTGCTCGGCGTAGTCCTCCCAGGTCCAGGACCCGACCGGGATCTTGGAGAGGATCTCGCGGCGGTAGGTCTGCGTGGTGCGGTCGATGATCGCGTCGAAGCAGGACTCGACGACGTCGCGGCCGTAGCGGTCGAACAGCTCGCCGAGCCGACGAGCGCCCATCAGGCACGCCGAGCACTCCGCGTCGAGGTCGGCGGCCAGCGACTCCGGCATCCGCGAGTTGCGGG
Organism: uncultured Actinomycetota bacterium; assembly: GCA_963709685.1. Lineage (GTDB taxonomy): Bacteria > Actinomycetota > Actinomycetes > Propionibacteriales > Nocardioidaceae > Nocardioides_B. Next base: position 27,121 of record CAVPXH010000012.1, on the reverse strand, counting down.
TCATGATCGCCAGCGCGGAGCGCACCGGGACACCGGCGTCCCACAGCTTGATCGGCGGGACCATCAGCCCCTCCTCGAACACCGAGGTGGCGTGGCTGGGCATCGAGCCGGGTACGGCGCCGCCGATGTCGTCGTGGTGGCCGAAGGCCTGCACGAAGGCCACGACTTCTGAGGCCCCGGAGGCTGCGTTCTCAGCGAACACCGGCACGGTGACGCACAGGTCGGGCAGGTGGCCGATGCCCCCCTCGGACTCGTAGACGTCGTTGTGGAAGAACACGTCGCCGGGCTTCATCTCCGACAGCGGGAAGTCCCGCGCCACCGGGTGCACCAGCGCGCTGTAGGAACGGCCGGTGAGCTTGCGCAGCAGCCGGTCGTGGATGCCCGCGCGGAAGTCGTGCGCGTCGCGGATCATCGGGGAGCGCGAGGTGCGCGCGATGGCCGTCTCGACCTCCATCTCCACCGACGCCAGGCTGCCCTGGACGATCTCGACGAGCACCGGGTCCGCGGACGCGCCGGCGTCGGCGGTCAGGGTGCCGAAGGGGAAGCGGGTCGGTGCCCGGCGCGATCCGGTGCTGGGAGACCGGGTCTCGGGTGCGGTCGCGGTCATGCGGTCACGTCCTCACGGGTCACGATGATGTTGCGGTAGGCGTCGATGCGTGCGGCGAAGCCCGGGTGCAGGGGCACCGTCGAGCCGAACTCCTCGATGATCGCGGGCCCGCGCACCCGCTGGCCCGGCGCGAGGTCGGGCCGCCAGTAGACGGGCGTGTCGAGGTAGCCGTCGGCGGCGGCGAAGCAGACCTCCCGGCGGCCCGAGGGCATCGGGTCGCCCGGCTCGGCGGCCACCGGCTCGGCGACGATGTCGGGCCGCTGGATGGGGCCGATGCCGGAGACCCGCAGGTTGACCCACTCGACCTGCTGGGCGTCGTCACCGGCGAAGTCGTAGCCGTAGAGCGCGCGGTGCTCGGCATGGAAGCGACGCGCCACCTCCTCGAGCAGGGCGGCGTCGACGACGCCCTCGGGCACCGGCACCCGGACCTCGAAGGCCTGACCGAAGTAGCGCAGGTCCGCGGTGCGCACGTAGCGGTGCTGCGCGGACGTGAACCCCTCGACGGCGAGAGCGTCGCCGGCCCGCCGGGTCAGGTCGTCGTAGATGTCGGCGACCGTCCGCGCGGCCAGGTGGTCGTGCAGCGAGACATGGGTCTGCACGTAGTCGTTCTTCACGTCGACGGTGAGCAGCCCGAAGGCGGAGACGTTGCCGGGGTTCGGGGGCACGAGCACCGCCGGCAGCCCCAGGATGTCCACGAGCCGGCACAGCAGCAGCGAGCCGGAGCCGCCGAACGTGGTCAGCGTGAAGTCGCGGACGTCGAGGCCGCGCTTGACCGTGATCTGCCGCAGCGCGTTGGCCTGGTTCCACGCCGAGATCTCCAGCACACCGGTGGCGCACTCGGCCGCCGACAGGCCGAGCTTGCCGGCCAGCTGCTCGATACCCGCCCGGGCGGCGGCCACGTCGAGCGGGATCTCGCCCCCGAGCAGGTGCGGGGGGATGCGGCCGAGCACGACGTGCGCGTCGGTGATCGTGACGTCGGTACCGCCCTTGGCGTAGCAGAGCGGACCCGGGTCGGCGCCGGCCGAGTGCGGTCCCACCTTGAGCGTCCCCTCGGGGGAGAGCCAGGCGATCGACCCGCCGCCGGCCCCGACGGTGACCACGTCGATCATCGGGATCTTGCTCGGGAACGCCCCGACGCTGCCCTCCGTGGTGAGCGTCGGCTCTCCGTCGATCACGACGGACACGTCGGTCGACGTACCCCCGCCGTCGCAGGTGAGCACCTTCTCGAAGCCGGCCACCTCCGCGATCAGCGCCGCGCCGAGCGCGCCGGCTGCCGGACCGGACAGCACCGTGGTGATCGGCTGGTGGACGACCTCGTCGGCCGAGAGCACCCCGCCGTTGCTCTTCATCACGTAGAACGGCACCGGGCGGGGAGCGTCGGCCTCCCCCGAGGCGTAGTCGTGCAGCCGGGTCTTGATGTTGGTGACGTAGCGCGACAGCTTCGGCTTCACCGCGGCGTCGACCAGCGTGGTCATCGAGCGTTCGTACTCGCGGTACTCCCGCAGCACCTGCGAGGACAGCGAGACCACCGCCTCGGGGTGCTCCTCGGCGAGGATCTCGCGCATCCGCTCCTCGTGGGCGGGGTTGGCGTAGGCGTGCAGGAAGCAGACGCCGAGGGTGTCGATGCCCTGCGCCCGGAACCACCGGGCCACCGCGCGGGCGCCCGCCTCGTCGAAGGGCCGGATCTCCTCCCCGGTGTGGTCCAGCCGGCCGCCGACCCCCTTGACCAGGTGCCGGGGGACGATGCGCTCGGGCTTGACCCAGAAGTAGGAGTTGCCGTAGCCGTCGGGCACCGACTGCCGGGCGATCTCCAGGACCGCCTCGTAGCCCTCGGTGGTCACGAAGCCGAGCCGGTCCACCTTGCCCTCGAGCAGCTGGTTGGTGGCCACCGTGGTGCCGTGGCTGACCGCGCTGATCGCCTCGCCGTTGCCGGCCGGCAGCCCCATGAGCCCGAGGACCTTCTCCACCCCGGCGAGGAACCCGTCGGCGGGGTCCGCCGGGGTGGAGGGCGTCTTGGTGGTCACCAACCGGCCGGTGTCCTCGTCGAAGGCGACGACGTCGGTGAACGTGCCTCCGGTGTCGATGCCGATCCTGATGCGACGTGCTGGCGCCACCTGCTGCTCCTCGTCTGCTGGGGGTCGGGTCTATTGCACCGCCCGGCGCGCGCCCGCGACCACGGCAGGAACTGCCGGAGGATCGCCGGTTCGTTGTGCACACCTGCCAGCCGGTCCGGGCCGCCGTCGCACGCCCTGCCAACGCCGCCCGCGATCTTTGTCAGTCCTGCGGCAGCTCCGGCCGGCGGTCCCCGACCCGGGTCACCGCCTCGAACGCGGCGGCGATCTCCAGCAGCCTGCGCTCCCCCGAGTGCGGCGCCACGATCTGGATGCCGACCGGAAGGCCGGCGCGGGTGAAGCCGGCCGGCACCGAGATCGCCGGGCAGCCGGTGACGGTGATGAAGTAGGCCGAGCGCATCCAGTCCAGGTAGGTCTCCTGCGCGCGGCCGTTGATGGAGGTCGGGAACTCCAGGTCCGCGCTGAACGGCGGCACCTGGCTGACCGGCAGCACCAGCACGTCGACACCGCGGTCGGCGAAGAACTCGCGCATGCGCTCCCCGAGCGCGGTCCGCTGCTGGTAGGCGCGGGCCACGTCTGCACCGGTGAGCGACTCCCCGGCCCTGATGTTCGCGGCCAGGGACGGCTTGAACCCGCCGGGGTGCGCGGCCAGCAGCGCGCCGAGGCGCGCCTGGAAGTGCCAGGCCCGCAGGGTGCGGAACGTGTCGTCGGCCTCGCGCAGGTCCGGCGCGGCCTCGAGCACCCGGGCGCCGGCCTCGGCGAACACCGCCATCTGCGCCTCGACGATCGCGGCCACCTCGTGGTCGACCTCGAGGGCGCCGCCGAGGTCGATCGAGAACGCCGCGCGCACCCCGGCCAGGCTGCCGGCCAACGGCTCGGCGAACACGCGGCCCGGCGTCTCCAGGGCCAGCGGCACGCGCGGGTCGGGACCGGCCAGCACCGAGAGCAGCAGTGCGAGGTCGCCGACGTCGCGCGCCATCGGCCCACCCACCGAGGTGGTCTCCCAGGCGTTGGGGTGCGGCCACTCCGGCACCCGGCCGAGGCCCGGACGCAGCCCGACGACGTTGTTGTACGACGCGGGGTTGCGCAGCGAGCCGCCCATGTCGCTGCCGTCGGCCAGCGGCACCATGCCGGTGGCCAGGGCTGCCGCGGCGCCGCCGCTCGACCCGCCCGCGGACCGGGCCAGGTCGAACGGGTTGCGCGTGGTGCCGAAGACCCGGTTGAAGGTGTGCGACCCGGCCGCGAACTCCGGCACGTTGGTCCTGCCGATCACCACCACGCCGGCCCGCCGGATGCGCTCGACGAGCAGCTCGTCGCGCTCGGGGACGTGGTCGGCGCGCAGCGGAGAGCCGTACGTCGTCCGCCAGCCCGCCACCTCGTGGGTGTCCTTGAACGCGAACGGGAGGCCGTGCAGGGGGCCGACGGACCCGCCGCGGGCCAGCACGTCGTCGGCCTGCGCCGCCTGGGCACGCGCGCGCTCGGGGTCGAGGCTCACCACCGCGTTGACCGCGGGGTTCACCTCCTCGATCCGCGCCAGGTGCAGCTCGAGCAGCTCACGGGCGGAGATCCGCTTCTCGCGCACCGCCGCGGCCATCTCCCGGGCGGAGCTGTGGACGTCGAGGTCGGTCATCGTCAGCCCTCAGCGCCGGCGCCGGCCGGCCAGCGCGCCCGCCACCACCCCGAGCAGCACCAGCCCGGCACCGATCCCGATGCCCTTCAGCAGGTCGCCGCCTCCGCTCGTCGGCGTGCGCGGCGGGGCCACGAAGGACTGGCCGACCGCCGGTGCCGCAGGCCCCGCTTCCGGGGCTGCCCCTGCGGCCTCGCGCGCGGCCTCGGCCACCGCGGCCGCCGGCACGCCGGCGAGGACGCCGTTGACGTTGCCGAAGAACTCCCCGGCCATCCGCTTGCTCACCGAGGTGAGCATCCGCTGCCCGACGCCGCCGATCATGCCGCCGACGACCGAGTCAGCGTCGTAGCTCAGCTGCGTGGTGCCGTCGCCGTTGTCGGCGAAGGACACCTTCACGTCCGCCGCGATGGTGCCCGGTGCGCCGGCGCCCGACGCCTTGAGCACCAGGGAGCGGTGCGGGTCGAGGTCGACGCAGCTCGCAGGTGCCGGAGTAGGTGCCGCTGATCGCCGCGACCCCCGCGGTGACCGTCATCGCGTAGGCGTCCTCCCCGGTCGTCTCCAGGCGCTCGCAGCCCGGGATGGTGCGCACCAGGACCGCGGGGTCGAGCAGCGCGCTCCACACCTGCTCGACGGGCGCCTGCAGGACGGCTTCGCCGGCGACCCTCATGCTGTCGGTCCTTCCTCATCGGGGGTGCTGGGGGGCTGCCGCGTGCCGCCGCGGAGGTCGAAGAGCTCGGTCGGCGAGATCGGCATGGAGGTGATCGGGAAGCCCTCGGCGTCCTCGATCGCGGAGGCGAACACCGCCGCGGACGGGATCACGCCCGGCCTCGCCCGCGCCCTTGAGCCCGAGCGGGTTCAGCGGCGACGGCGTCTCCAGGTGGTCGATCTCGATCGAGTCCGGGACCTCGGTGACGTAGGGCATCAGGAAGTCCATGAACGAGGCGTTCTGCAGCTGCCCGTGCTCGTCGTAGGCCATCCGCTCGTAGAGCGCGCCGCCCACGCCCTGCGCGACCCCGCCGTGGATCTGGCCCTCGACGATCATCGGGTTGATCAGCGTGCCGCAGTCGTGGACCACGCAGTACCGCAGGATCCTGATCTCCGCGGTGTCCGGGTCGGTCTCGACGATGACGGCGTGCATGCCGCTGGCGAACGTCGAGCGCGGCGGGGAGTAGTAGTCCTTGCCCTCCAGACCTGGCTCGTCGTCCTCGGCGACCGGCGGCTTGTCCGGGTCCCCGACGACGAACTGGGTGGCCGCCTTCGACGCCTCGTCGAAGGCGTAGCGCAGCGGGTTGGACAGCACCGCGACGGTGCCGAGCGCGATCTGGCTCTGCGGGGCGCCCTTGACCCGCACCATGCCGTCCACGATCTCGAGGTCCTCGGGCGTGGTCTCCAGGGCCTCCGCGGCGATCCGCAGCGCCTTCGCGCGCGCCTGCCGCGCGGCCAGCGCGACCGCGGAGCCGCTCATCACCGCGGCCCGGGAGGCGAACGTGCCGACCGCGTACGGCGAACGGCGGGTGTCGCCGGTGACCACCTCGACGTCCTCGAAGCGCACCCCGAGCTCGTCGGCGACGATCTGCGCGAAGGCGGTCTGGTGACCCTGGCCCTGGGTGGTGAGCCCGGTGGCGACCTTCACCTTGCCGGTGGTCTCGACCTGCACGTGGCCACCCTCGTACGGGCCCACGCCGGTGCCCTCGACGTAGCAGGCCAGCCCGATGCCGACCTTGCGGCCCTCCGCCCGGGCTCGCGCGCGGACGTCCTCGAAGTCCTCCCAGCCGACCAGGTCGAGCAGCTTGTCGCAGCGACGCCGGGTAGTTGCCGGAGTCGTAGACGAGCGGCCGGCCGTCCTGGAAGATCAGCCCGTGGTCGTAGGGGAACTCGTCGGGCTGGATGAAGTTGGCCGCCCGCACCTCGGCTCGCGGTCCACGCCCGAGGTAGGCGGCGATCGCGTCCATGGTCCGCTCCATGGCGAACACCCCCTGGGGCCGGCCGGCGCCGCGGTACGGCGTGACGATGACCGTGTTGGTGTACAGGCTGTCGAACACCACCTGGTAGGCGCCCGGCTTGTAGGGGCCGAGCAGCTGGGTGGAGGTGATGATCGGCACGATGAGGCCGTACGGCGTGTAGGCGCCGTTGTCGTGCCAGAACCGCACCGACAGGCCGAGCACCCGGCCGTCGTCGTCGAAGCCGACCTCGACGTGCTGGACCTGGCCGCGCTCGTGCGCAGAGGAGATGAAGTGCTCGCGGCGGTCCTCGATGAACTTCACCGGGCGGCCCAGGGCGCGGGCGGCCATCGGCACCAGCACCTCCTCCGGCCACGGGTGCACGATCTTGACCCCGAAGCCGCCGCCCACGTCCGGCGTGATCACGTCCACCTGGCCGAGGTCGAGGCCGAGCTTGGCGGCCACGGCGGCGCGCACGCCGGTCGAGGTCTGGGTCGAGGACCACACCTGCAGGCGGTGGGAGTCGGTGTCCCACCGCGCGACGGTGCCGCGGCCCTCCATCGGCATCGAGGCGCTGCGCTCGACCTCCAGGTCGAGGGCGAGCCGGTGCGGAGCCGCGGCGATCGCCGCCTCGGCGTCACCGACCTCCTGCTCGAGGTGCGCGGCGACGTTGCCGGGCACGTCCTCGTGCACGAGGTGCTCGGCCTTCCGCGCGTTCTCCACGCCGACCACCGCCGGCAGCGGCTCGAACTCGACGCGGATCCGGTCGACGGCGTCCTCGGCGACGTAGCGGTCGACCGCCACCACGAACGCGATCGCCTCGCCGACGTAGTTGACCTCGTCCTTGGCGAGGGCGTACTGGGTGCGCCCGTGGGTGAGCGCCGGGTGCGGGATGAGCAGCGGCAGCGGCTCGGCCATCGGCCCCTCGAGGTCCTCGTAGGTGTAGACCGCCAGCACCCCCTCGAGGTCGAGCACCGCGGCGACGTCGATGTCGAGGATCCGCGCGTGCGCGTGGGGGCTGCGCAGGACGGCGGCGTGCAGCGCGCCGGGCATCAGGTCGTCGACGTACTGCCCCTGGCCGCGCAGGAACCGCTGGTCCTCGACGCGCGGCACCTTCTGGCCGAACATCTTGGTGGTCACGACGCGCCCTCCGTCCCGGTCTCCCGGGCGATCTCCGCGGCACGGGTGACCGCCTTGACGATGTTGTGGTAGCCGGTGCAGCGGCACAGGTTGCCCGCGACCATGTCGCGCGCCTCGTCGTCGGTGGGGTCGGGGTTCTCCCGCAGCCCGGCGGTGATCGTGGTCAGGAAGCCGGGGGTGCAGAACCCGCACTGCAGGCCGTGGCACTCGCGGAAGGCCTGCTGGACCGGGCCGAGGGAGCCGTCCTCGTTCGTGAGCCCCTCGACGGTGGTGATCTCGTAGCCCTCCGCGGACACCGCGAGCATCAGGCACGAGCGCATCGGGGCGCCGTCGACGAGCACGGTGCAGGCGCCGCACACGCCGTGCTCGCACCCGACGTGGGTGCCGGTGAGTCCGACGTCGTGGCGCAGCGCGTCGCTGAGCAGCCGTCGGGCCGGGACCCGCAGCGCGTGGACGGTGCCGTTGACGCGCAGTCGCACGTCGTGGAGCTCGTCGGCTCCCTGCGTGGCGGTCTGGCTGGTCATGCCGTTCCTCCCGTACGTCGTGCGGTGCGGTCGTCGCAGGCGCGGCGGACGACTCGCGCGGTCAGCACGCGGGCCAGCTGCCGCCGGTAGTCCGCGCTCGCGTGGATGTCGCTCTCGGGCTCGAGATGGCCCAGCGCGAGCTCGGCCGCGTCGGCCAGCGCGCGTTCGGTGACGCGGCCGTCGGCGAAGACCTCGGACACGTCCACGACGGTGGGCACCTCGCACACCGACAGGTAGCCCAGCCGCACCGAGGTGACCGCGTCCTGGGCGTCGGCGCGGACGAGGGCGGCCACGCCGCACAGCGCGTAGTCGCCGTGCCGGCGGGCGATCTCGTCGAAGGCCACGCCCGCGTCTGCGGGCAGGGCGGGAAAGAACGCCTCGGTGGCGATCTCGTCGTGGTGCAGCGTGGTCTCGAGCGGGCCGACGTACAGCTCACCGGCCGGCACCGTCCGGGACCCGGAGGACGAGGCGGCGGTGACGCTGCCGCCGAGCAGGCACAGCACCGCGGGCATCTCGGCGGAGGCGTCGGCGTGGACGAGCGAGCCGACGGTGGTGCCGCGGTTGCGGATGGTCGCGTGGGCGACCATCCGCAACGCCTGGGAGACCAGGGGCTGGACCCGGCGCGCGTCCGGGTCGGCCTCGACCCGCGCGTGCCGGGCCAGCGCCCCGACGCGGACCCCGCTCTCGTCGGTGCGCACGTAGTCCAGCTCGGCGAGACCGTTGATGTCGACGAGGCGCGACGGGAACGCCAGCCGCATCGACAGCAGCGGGATCAGGCTCTGGCCGCCGGCGAGGACCTTGGCGTCCGGGTCGCCGGCGAGCGCCGCCACCGCCTCGGCCAGGCTTCGCGGGCGGACGAACGAGAACGGGGCGGGTTTCACAGGACCTCTGTCACCTCTTCGGCGCCGAGCTCGGCCTTCCGTCCCTTCACCAGGTGGAAGTACACGAGCACCATGATCGTTCCGAGCGCGATGCCACCGAGCTGGAAGTTGTCGGTGATCTTCATGGTGACCCCGCCGATGCCGGCGATGATGCCGCCGGCCAGGCCGACCAGGTTCACCGGGTTGCCGAAGTCGACCTTGTTCTCGACCCAGATCTTCGCCCCGATGAGACCGATCATGCCGTAGAGCACCACGGTGATCCCGCCGAGCACGCCGCCGGGGATCGCGTTGACCACGGCACCGAACTTCGGGCACAGGCCGAGCAGGATCGCCACCCCGGCGGCCACGTAGTAGGCGGCGGTGGAGTAGACGCGGGTGGCGGACATGACGCCGATGTTCTCGGCGTACGTCGTGGTGGGCGAGCCGCCGAACGCGCTGGCGAACGCGGTGGCCAGGCCGTCGGCGCCCAGCGCGCGGCCCATGTACGGGTCGAGGTCCTGTCCGGTCATCTCCCCGACCGCGCGCACGTGGCCGGTGTTCTCCGCGATCAGGGCGATGACGCCGGGCAGCACGAGCAGGATGAAGGTCAGCGAGAAGCTCGGGGCGTGCACCACGGACACCCCGTCGGCGAGCTTGCCGCTGGGGAAGCCGAGCCAGTCGGCCTTGCCGATGCCGCTCCAGTCGACGCGGAAGTGCGCGACGGCCTTGCCGCCGCTGGTGGGCAGCACCGAGGTGATCTTGCCGAACGCCGAGTCGGCCAGCCAGGAGATCGCGTAGCCGAAGACGAGGGCCAAGAAGACCGCGATCCGCGACCAGAAGCCGGGCAGCAGCACCGCGGCGCAGACCATGAACGTGGCCGTGATCAGGGCGATCCACTGGTCCTGCGGCCAGTACACCCCCGCGACGACCGGGGCGAGGTTGAACCCGATCAGCATCACCACGGCGCCGGTGACGGCCGGGGGCAGCACGGTCTTGAGCCACCCGGCCCCGGCCACGTGCACCAGCCAGCCGACCACGGCGAGCACCAGCCCGCTGACCAGGATCGCGCCGGTGACCTGGGCGGAGTCGCCGCCCTGGGCACGGATGGCGGCGACGCCGGCCACGAACGAGGCGCTGGTGCCCAGGTAGCTGGGCACCCGGTTCTTGACGATGAACAGGAACAGGATCGTGCAGATGCCCGAGAACAGGATCGCCAGGTTCGCGTCGAGGCCCATGACGATCGGGAAGACGAAGGTGGCGCCGAACATCGACACCACGTGCTGGGCGCCCAGACCGACAGTCCGCGGCCAGCTCAACCGCTCCAACGGGCCGACGGCTTCCCCCGGCGGGGGCGTCTTGCCTCCGTGGACGACGTCCCACTTGAACATGGACATGCAGCTCTCCTCACGGATCGTGACTCCCCCGACCCGGCGACGCTAGTGTTCCGGCTCACACCGCGGCACGGGCGAAGTCTGCCGAACGGCGCGGCACCGCTCTGGCAGAGGTTGCTGCGTGTCAGCTGCGCATCGCGAGCACCTGCAGGGCCACCGCGATGTCGAGGCGCAGGTGCGGGTCCGTGCTGAACGGTCCCAGCATGCGTTCGAGCTTGCTGACCCGATAGCGCATCGTGTTGTAGTGGAAGAACTGCAGCCGCGCGGCCTCGGCCACGTTGAGGTTGGTGTCGAGCAGGATCTGCAGCGTCCGCCGCAGGTCGGCCGCCTCCTCGTCGTCGCGGACCAGGTCGCCGAGCACGTCGGTGGCGAACTCCCGCAGCTCGGCGGGGTTCGGCACCAGCGCGATCAGCCGGTGCACACCGAGCTGGTCGAACCAGGTCGTGCTGCTGCCGCCCTTGATCCGCCGGCCCACCTCCGTGGCCCGACGTGCCTGCGTGTAGGCATCGGGCAGACCCTGCAGGGAGGTGACCAGCCGGCTCACCCCGACCGAGAACGGCCGCCGCCCGCCCCCGCGGTCGCCGGCCACGGAGGCCACGATCGCGCGGACGGTCTCCTCCATCACCGGGTGCGCCTGGTGCGGGTCCTCGCCCTTCTCCAGGTGCTCGTCGGGCACCGGCAGCAAGGTGACGACCTCCGCGGAGAAGTCCACGGTCGGGATGCTGCGGTCCACGGACTCGCAGACCTGCTGCCACGCGGAGGAGAAGCGTTCCTGCCAGGTGCGGCGCAGCCGGCCCGAGACCGGCGGCTCACCCGGACCGAGCGGGTCGATCTCGGCCGAGACCACGTGCAGGGGGCGGCTCAGGTCCCACCCGAGGCTCGCGGCGTGCTCGATGACGTAGGCCTCGTCGCCGGCGCGGCCGAGGAAGACGTCGCGCAGGAAGTCGCCGCGGTACTTGCTCTCCACGGCGTTGACCGCCTGCAGGCGGGTGATCAGCAGGGCGGCCACCGTCGCGGTGCGCTCGAGCGCCGAGACGTCCTCCACCGACAGCGGCCGGTCGTGGCGGAAGCAGACCAGCCGGGCCAGATCGGTGCCGCCCGCCGCGATCGGCTGCAGGCGCACCTGCCCCTCCCCGACCGGCAGCGGTCGACCGCTCGCGCGCTCCACCCGGAACCGGCCGGTGTGGTCGAACAGCCCCGCCTCCTCCAGCCGGGCACGCAGCTCGGGCGCGAGCGCCGTCGCCCGCTCGCGTCCGTCCGTGGAGGTGATGAGCACGCCCGCTTCCAGCACGCCGGCCACCTCGGCGGCGATGTGGGCGAGGTCCCCGCCCTCGAGGACCAGCAGCGTCAGGGCCTGGTGCAACCGGTCGATGCGTTCCAGCACCCCGCTCTGCAGCTCGCTGAGGCGCACGTAGGTCTGCTGCAGCAGGTCGTCGAAGGCCAGCGAGGTCGGCAGCCCGAGCAGCGGGAAGTCGAGCTCGTCGGCGAGCGTCCGGGCCGGCTCGGGCACCTCGTCGACGTACCGGCCGATCTTGATGCCGATCCCGGCCAGACCGCGGGCGTCCAGCGCGCGCACCAACCCGGCCAGGCCGGCGGGCACCGGCCGCCCGTCCTGCTCGGCGCCGGACACCAGCGGGAACCCGGTGGTGACCAGCAGCTCCTGCGGCTTCACCCAGTCGACGACGTCGGGGACCTCCATGACGTTGACGCCGCTCACCTGCCGGTCGAGGCCACGGGCCCCGGCCAGCACGGTGGTGCCGCGCATGCTGTCCAGCGCGAGCACATCGCGCACCGTGACGCCGTACGACGCGTTTATCAACTGTTGCACCTCCGGGACGCAAGCCTTGGCAAGGCCTGACGTCGGCACACGGTAACCCACCGCACTACGGTCGAGGGACGCCACCGCGTGGAGCCGCCGCGCCCACCGGCCCACCTCCGAGAGGACGCATGACCACCCGGACCCGCCACGTCGCCGCCGCGCCCGCCTGGGTCGCCGCGCTGCTGGCCGGGCCGGCCCGCACCGTGCCGGTGGTGCACCGCGGCGCGGACGCGGTCTACCTCGACGTGGACGGTGCTGCGCTGGGCGTGCTCTCCGCCGGCGCCGTCGCGGTGCCGTGCGGCCTGCGGACCACGCTGCCGGTGCTGGGCGACCTGGCGGCCACGGGCGACCGCGCGGCGGTCGGCGACGGCCGGGTGTCCTTCCCCGGCGCCGACGTGGTCGTCACCCGGCTCGTGGACGCCTCGGTGCCACGGCTCGACGCGGCTGCGGTCGCCTGCGGCGCCACGACACTGCCGGGCCTCGCCGAGGACCGGGTGTCCCAGGTCCGGGACGAGCTCGGGGTCGAGGGGCTCGACGCGCTGGCGGCCGGTGACCCGGCGGCGGTCCCGGTCCTCCTCGGGCGAGGCAGCGGGCTGACCCCGGTCGGTGACGACGTGCTCGCCGGCTGGGTGGCCACCTGCACCGCGGCCGGCGGCCGCACCGGGCAGGTCGGCACCGCCGTGACCGCGCAGGCGCACGCGGCGACCACCCGGTTGTCGGCCACCCTCCTGGACTGCGCCGCGCGTGGCGACGTGCTGCCGCAGTTCCGCCGCCTGCTGCTCGACCTCGCCCGGGCCGACACGGAGGCGCTCGCCGACTCCGTCGACCGGCTCGTGCGGGTCGGCCACACGTCCGGCGCCGGCATGGCCCTCGGGACCACGCTGGCGCTCCGCCATCTCGCGTCAAGGAGCTCATGACCATGACCAGTCCCCCGGCCATCACCGCAGGCACCCCGCACGTCGAGGTGCGGCCCGGCGCCTACGCCGACTCCGTGACCCTGCTGCAGGTCAGCAAGGACGTCGCGGCCACCCCGGGTGTGGTGACCGCCCAGGTCGCCATGGCCACGCCGCTCAACCTCGAGGTGCTGGCGTCGATGGGCTTCGAGGTTCCGGCGACGACCGCCAACGACATGGTCGTCGCCGTCATGCTCGGCCCGGACGGCGACCTGTCCGCCGCGCTCGCGGCCGTCGAGTCGGCCCTGGCCCGGGCCTCGCGACGGAGCGCGGGCTCCGGCGCGCAGGAGGCGCCGCCCCGCACCACGGCTGCCGCGTTGCGGGCCTCCGGCGCGGACCTGGCCCTGGTGTCCGTGCCCGGGGAGCACGCGGCGGTCGAGGCGATGGACGCCCTGGACGCGGACCGGGACGTGATGATCTTCAGTGACAACGTCCCCCTGGACCAGGAGGTGGCCCTCAAGCAGGTGGCCGCCGCGCGGGGCCGCCTCGTGATGGGTCCCGACTGCGGCACCGCGGTGGTGGGCGGCCTCGGCCTCGGCTTCGCGAACCGCACCCGGCCCGGCCCGGTCGGCATCGTCGCGGCCTCGGGCACCGGCTGCCAGCAGCTGCTGTGCCTGCTCGACGCGGCCGGCGTCGGCGTGGCTGCCGCCCTCGGTGTCGGCGGCCGTGACCTCGGTCCCGTGGTGCGCGGCGCCTCCACCCGGGAAGCGCTGCGGCGGCTCGACGCGGACCCGGCCGTCGAGCTGGTCGTGGTGGTCTCCAAGCCTCCGGCCGAGGACGTCGCCGCGGAGCTGACCCGCTACGCCGAAGAGCTCGCCACCCCGGTGCAGTTCGCGCTGCTCGGCCCGGGCCGGCCGGACCTCACCGCCGCCGCCGAGTCGGTGCTCGACGCACTGGGCCGGCCCCGCCCACCGTGGCCGACGTGGGGCTCACAGGCAAGCCCACGGGTGAGCGGGCGCTACCTGCGCGGCCTGTTCGTCGGCGGGACGCTCTGCGACGAGGCGATGCTGCTGGCCGGCGCGGAGCTCGGCCCGGTCCGCAGCAACATCCCGCTCTCCCCCGACCTGGCGCTCGATGCCTCGCTCACCGCGCCGGCGCACACCATGGTCGACTTCGGCGACGACGCCCTCACCGCCGGGCGCGCGCACCCGATGATCGATCCCACGCTGCGCCTCGAGCACCTCGCCCGGGTCGCCGCCGACGACTCGACGGCCGTCGTGCTCCTCGACGTGGTGCTCGGCGACGGCGCCGAGGCCGACCCCGCCGCGCAGCTCGCACCCGCCCTCCAGGCGGCCCGCGCCACCGCGCGCGCGGACGGGAGGGAGCTGCCGTTCGTCGTCGCGTGCGTGGGCACCGACAGCGACCCCCAGCAGCTCGGCCGCCAGGCCGACGCGCTCGCAGCCGCGGGTGCCGAGGTCTTCTTGTCCAACGCCCAGGCCGCCCGCCGGGCGATCGCGCTCACCGGAGGTGCCCGATGACCACGCCCGTCCCCACCGAGTCGCCCAGCGGCGTCGTGAGCGTCGGCGCCGACCTCTTCGCCGACGCCGTCGCCGGCCAGGCCGTGCCGGTCTCCCGCGTCGACTGGCGGCCGCCCATGGAGGGCACCGCCGCCGATCTCGCGACCGTCGCCACCGACCCGCTACGGGCCCAGGCCAACGCCCGTGCGGTGCAGGCCATGCTCGACGTGCAGGCCATGCTCGTGGACGTCGTACCCGCCTCCGAGGCGGTGGGCCTCACCCGAGGCGAGTTCCTGCACGCCGGGCCGCCCCTGACCTGGCAGACCGCGTCGGGCCCGATGCGCGGCGCGCTCATGGGCGCCGCCGCCCTCGAGGGGCTGGTCGCGGATCCCGAGGACGCGGTGCCGCTCTTCGAGGCCGGCGGGTCGGTCTCCTTCGAGCCGTGCCACCACCGCAGCGCGGTCGGACCGATGGCCGGCGTGGTCTCGCCGTCCATGTGGATGTTCGTGCTGGAGGACCCCGCCAGCGGGCGGCGCACCTACTGCTCCCTCAACGAGGGGCTCGGCAAGGTGCTGCGGTACGGCGCCTACGGCAGCGAGGTGCTCGACCGACTGCGCTGGATGTCCGCGGTGCTGGGCCCGCTGCTCGCCGAGGCGGTGAAGCGCACCGGCCCCGTCGACGTGACCGGCATCCTGACCCAGATGCTGCAGATGGGCGACGAGGCCCACAACCGCAACCGGGCCGGCACCCTCATGCTGCTGCGCGACCTCGCGCCGGCGCTCGTGGAGTCCGACGCGAAGGCGTCCGACGTCGCCGAGGCGCTGCGCTTCATCGGCGGCAACGACCACTTCTTCCTCAACCTGGCGATGCCCGCCTGCAAGCTGGCCCTCGACGCCGCCCGGGGCATCGACGGCTCCACGATGGTGGTCACGATGGCGCGCAACGGCACGGAGTTCGGCATCCAGGTGGCCGGCACCGGCGACCAGTGGTTCACCGGACCGGCGCAGCTGGCCGACGGGCTGTTCCTCGGCAGCTACGGCCCCGAGGACGCCAACCCCGACATCGGCGACTCGGCGATCACCGAGACCGCGGGCATCGGCGGGTTCTCGATGGCCACCGCCCCGGCGATCGTGCGGTTCGTCGGCGGCAGCGTGCCCGACGCGCTGGCGACCACCAAGCGGATGCACGAGATCACGTTGGCGGAGAACCCGCGGTGGTCGATCCCGGTCCTCGAGTTCCAGGGCGCCCCCACCGGCATCGACGTCACCAAGGTCTGCCGCACCGGGATCCTGCCGCAGATCAACACCGGCATGGCGGGCAAGCTCGCCGGCGTCGGCCAGGTGGGCGCCGGTCTGGTGAACCCGCCGGCCGAGATCTTCCCCCAGGCGCTGGCCGCACTGGCCCGCCGTACCCGCGAGCGCGCCGGCGCCTGAGCGCGCCGCCCCTGTGCCCGTGGCCGGGCTCGGGCCGCGGGCACAGCCACGTCTAGACAGCGCAGGGAGCGCGTTTATCGAGACCAGGAACCCGGGTATCGACTCACACCACAGGCGCGACCAGCCTTTCTCGGAGGTGGCTGATGTCCAACCCAGACGGCGCCGGCCTCACGTCAGGGGGCGTGCTCGCCGGCCTCGACTCCTCCACCGCACGGCCGTTCTACTGGTACCTCACCTTGCTGGCCTGCATCGGGGGTTTCCTGTTCGGCTACGACACCGCGGTGATCGGGTCGGTGCTCAACTTCATCCCCTACAAGCTGTCCGACTTCGCGACCGGCTACCTCGTCGCCGGTGCCTCCCTCGGGGCCGCCGTCGGGGCGCTGGCCGCCGGGCCGATGACTGACCGGTTCGGCCGCAAGTCACTGCTGATCGTGGACGCCGCCATCTACGCGGTCGGCGCGATCCTGTCCGCCGTGACCGTGAACGTGGGCATCCTGCTCGGTGCGCGGACGCTGATCGGCCTCGCCGTGGGCGCCGACTCCGCGATCGCCACCGCCTACATCGCCGAGTTCGCGCCCTCGGGCCGGCGGGGCCAGCTGAGCATCATCCAGCAGTGGATGATCACCGTCGGCATCCTCGTCTCCTACCTCATCGCCCTGCTGATCTTCTGGGTGGCGCCGGGGGCCGCACCGGGACCGACTGGCGGCTGGTCCTGGGGCTGGGCGCCCTGCCCGCGGTCATCGCCGTGGTGCTCCGGTCGCGGATGCCCGAGTCGCCGCGGTGGCTGCTGCACCAGCGACGGTTCGCGGACGCCCGCAAGGCCTTCGGTCAGCTCGGCCTCGAGGTCTCCGAGGACGACCTGCGGCGCGAGGCCGAGGAGGTCACCGCCCAGGAGGCGGCGGAGAACCAACCCCGACGGACCCGCTGGACGCCCGGCGTCAAGCGCGCCTTGATGGTGGTCAGCGTGTTCTTCGTCTTCCAGCAGATCACCGGCATCAACGTGCCTTTCTACTACGGCCCCAGCTGCTCAGCGGCTTCTTCCAGGCGGGGTCGAGCCCCTTGCACGCGGCGATGGCCGGGCTCGAGGCCGCGGCGATCCTGGGCGCGGTCAATGTGGTGGCGACCTACTTCGGCTTCCGCTACATCGACCGGGTGGGGCGTCGCCCGCTGGCCACGTTCGGCTACGCCGGGATGGCGGTGTTCATGGTGGTCGCCGCGGTCGGCCTCGCCTTCTTGACCGGCATGCCGAAGACGGTCGTGGTGATGATCGGGTTCTCCTTCTTCATCACGTCCTTCGCGATGGGGGTCGGCGGCACCGGCTGGCTGCTCCAGGGTGAGGTGTTCCCCACCTCTGTGCGCGGCACCGCAGCCTCCGTGGGAGCCGCCGTCGACTGGGTCGCCAACTTCGCCCTCGTGCTGGCCTTCCCGGCCATGACGACCGCGATGGGCCTGTCGTGGGTGATGGTGCTGTTCGCCGGCTTGTCGGTGATCGCGATCGCCTTCATCCGTAACTTCCTGCCGGAGACGAAGGAGCTGTCCGTGGAGCAGGTGGTGACGGTGTTCGAGGAGCAGACCGGAACCCCACGCCAGGTGGCCGGCCCCGCGCTGGGCAGCTAGCGCGGACACCGTCTGCGGGTGGCGTGTCGGGCCGACGCCCGGCACGCCACCTTTTTGCCGGGCACAGGCCGTGCTAAATCGGGCCGTTCGCCCCTGGTCGCCCGTTGACGCGTTTCGGACACTTTGACTGTCTGTGCAGCTCGGAGGTTCGGGCGTGCCGCGGCGCCCTCACCGCCGCGGCACCCGAACCGAGACCCGGAAGGGAACGAAACGGATGACACGGCTACGCACCAGCACGCAGGCCGGCGGAGGCCAGGGCACCACGGTCAAGGGCAGCGCCAGCCAGGCGCTGTGGTTGGCGACGCTGGGCTTCTTCGGCGGCTTCGCAGGGGTCTCGATCTTCGGCCCCCTGGTGCCGCAGTTCAAGGACCTCCTCGGACTGAGCCCGTTCGCGGCGGGAATCCTGGCGGCGATCCCCAGCTTGACCGGCTCCATCCTCCGGATCCCCTTCGGCGCAGCGGTGGACCGCGTGGGCGGCAAGCGACCGTTCCTGGCCCTGCTGGTGGTCACCAACGTCGGCGTCGCCGCACTGCTGGCGCTGCTCGTCACCCGCTACCCGGACGGCATGGCCGGCACCTACTGGCTGCTGCTGCTGATCGGCGCCCTGATCGGGTGCGGTATCGCGACCTTCTCGGTCGGCATCGCCCAGGTCTCCTACTGGTTCCCCCGTAACCGCCAAGGCGGTGCGCTGGGCACCTACGCCGGCCTGGGCAACACCAGCCCCGGCCTGTCGACGCTGCTGCTGCCGCTGGCCGTCGGCAGCCTCGGCATGGTGTTCTCCTACAGCATCTGGTTCGGCGTGCTCGCGGCGTTGACCCTGCTCTACGCGCTGTTCGTCCAGGACGCCCCCGTGTTCCAGCTGCGCCGCCGCGGCGAGGAGGTGGACCCCGCACACCTCCTGGAGCTGGGAGGTGGCGAGGCGGTGCCGGCCGGCTCCTCGACGGCAGGGTTGGCGCACGCGGCACGGGTCCCCGCGACGTGGGCACTGGTCTTCTTCTACTTCCTCTCCTTCGGTGGCTTCCTGGCGTTCACCTCGTGGCTGCCGACCTACTGGCGGGAGATGTACGGCGAGTCGCTGCGCATGGCCGGCGCCCTGACCGCGATCTTCTCCCTCCTCTCGGCGGGAATCCGTGTCCCCGGCGGGCTGCTCTCGGACCGGGTGTCGATCCGCTACGCGCTGACGGGAAACTTCCTGGTCATGCTGATCGGGACCGTGGCCCTCGCCCTGAGCGGCAGCTTCGCGCTCTCGCTGGTGGCCAGCCTCGTCGTGGGCGCCGGAATGGGGCTGCAGAACGCGATCGTGTTCAAGCTGCTGCCGCGCTTCGTGCCCGACGCGGTGGGTGGTGCCTCGGGGTGGGTCGGCGGCCTCGGCGCCTTCGGTGGCTTCGCCATCCCCCCGGTCTTCGGCGCCGTCACCGGCATGGTCGGCGGGAGCATGGGCTACGCCTACGGCTTCCTGCCGTTCGCCGTACTGGTGGCCGTCGCGTTTCCGGTGGTGGTCTGGCTGAACCGGTGGAGCAACCGACAGGCCGACAGCGCCGCCGCCTAGGTGAAGCGGGTGAACTCCCGCCGCGCGCGGTTGGCCTCGGCGGGAAACGGGCACCGGGCAGGGACGGTCCACCGGGCCGTCGATCGCCCACCTGGGAGGGAGGCACCATGTCCTCGGAGTCCTCGGAGTCCTCGGAGTCCTCGGAGTCCTCGGAGTCCTCCGCGAGCGCGTGATCAACGAGGTCACCGAGAAGGTCTCGCAACACCGCGCGGTCGAGGCCGACGAGCAGGTGGTCCGCGCCAAGGCCACCGCAGCCGTCGACGACCTGATCGACGCCCCCGTGCAGACGTTCACGCCACTGCTTGCCGAGAACGCCGTGCTGAGCGACCTGCACGCGCGCAAGGCGCGCCGGTCGACCGAGGACGGGTCAGACCAGCCCCGCTGACCGCCTCGCGAGCACCTGGCGCAGGAGCGCGGGCCGGTTGGTGATCACCCCGTCCACGCCGAGTCGCAGCACACGCCGCATCGCGGCTTCTCGGTTGACCGTCCACACCTGGCAGGCCAGCCCGAGCGCGTGCACGCGGTCGAGGTAGCCACGTTCCAGCGCCCGGTGCGCAGGGTTCACCTGGTCCGCCCAGGTGGCCAGCGCCGGAAGATGGGCCGGGTCCGGCAGCCCCAGCAGCCCGACCGGCACCCCGGGGGCGTAGGTCTTGTGCTCCTTCATCGCCGCGAAGCAGAACGACTGCACGACCATGCGTCCGTCGCCGACCGCCCGCTCCACGAAGCCGGTGGTGTCCGCCTGTAGCGTGGCGGCCACGTCGGCGACCAGCCCCGGGTGGAGCCGCGGCGCCTTCACCTCCAGCAGCAGGCCGACCTTGTGCTGCGCGAGCACGGCGAGCGCCTCGGGCAGGGTGGCAAGCTTCTCCCCGGCGAACTGCGGCCCCTTCCAGGAGCCGGCGTCGAGCCGCAGGAGCTCGCTGTGGGTGAAGTCCCGGACGCGCCACGGAGCCCGGTGGGGGAACACCCGGCAGGCGTCCGTGGTGCGCGCCAGGGTGGTGTCATGGAGCAGCACGAGCGCTCCGTCCTTGGAGTGCTGTACGTCCACCTCGACGCAGTCGGCCCCCAGGGCGACGGCGCGCTCGAGCGCGGCCACGGTGTTCTCCGGGGCAGCGTCGCTCGCGCCGCGGTGCGCGACGTTCGCCACGTGCGCCGGACCTCGTGCAGCGACGCGGCCCGGCAGGACGGGAATCGGTAGGCGCACGGTCAGGTCCCTTCGTCGACGGCGTGTCGGTGTGGACCTTCCCCGCAGCGGGTGAACCCGGCGTTTCGGGAACCTGAAGGTCGCGCATCGGGGTCGCGACGATCGGCGCGGACCTGCCGGCGCGGCACCCGCTCTTCGCGCGTCGTTCACCGCACGGTCGGTCAGCCGTCAGGTGTGAACAGCACAGTTCCTTCCCGAGCCGACCACGGAAAGGAACACAGATGCCCAGACCCAGGTGGAGCAAGGCCGCGGTGGCCACCGCCGGCGTGGCAGCAGGCCTCGCCGGCGCCCTCACCGGCCTGCCTCCCGCACCGGCGACCGCCGCCGCGCAGACCGCAACGCCGATCAAGCACCTGGTGGTGATCTTCGGGGAGAACGTCTCCTTCGACCACTACTTCGGGACCTACCCGCACGCCGCCAACACCGACGGCACCCCGTTCACCGCGCGGCCGGGGACGCCGAAGGTCAACGGCCTGGAGCAGGGCCACCTCCTCACCGACAACCCCAACCACTTCGACGACGGCACCACCGCCAACCCGCAGCGGCTCGGCCCCGCCCAGGCGGTGACGTGCGACCAGGACCACGGCTACACCGACGAGCAGAAGGCGTTCGACGGCGGCAAGATGGACCTTTTCGTCCAGCACACCGACCGGGAGAAGTGTGCGGCCGCCGGCTACACCGAGCCCGGCCTGGTCATGGACTACTACGACGGCAACACCGTCACCGCCCTGTGGAACTACGCCCAGCGGTTCGCGATGAGCGACAACTCCTACAACACCACCTTCGGCCCGTCCACGCCCGGCGCGCTCAACCTGGTCTCCGGCCAGACCGGGGCGCGGTCGACCACGCCACCGCCGGCCGGCCCGCGGGCACGGTGCCGAGCGGCCCGGTGACGACCGACGAGACGTACGGCGTCCGCCACCCCGACGCGCAAGGCGTCGGCACCGTGATCAACGACCCGGACCCCTACTACGACAAGTGCTCGAACCCGAAGTACGACACCGTCGCAGATGAAGGGCCAGAACGTCGGCGACATGCTCAACGCCGCGGGCGTCAGCTGGGGCTGGTTCGAGGGCGGCTTCCGGAACTGTTCGGCGCAGCACGCGAACGTGGCCGGGGTGACGAGCAGCGACTACATCCCGCACCACGAGCCGTTCCAGTACTACGCCAGCACCGCCAACCCGAACCACCCCCCGCCGGCGAGCGTGGCGGAGATCGGGCACGACGGCCAGGCGAACCACCAGTACGACATGACCGACTGGTATGCCGCCCTGCACGCGCACGACCTGCCCGCCGTGAGCTTCCTCAAGGCACCGGGCTACCAGGACGGCCACGCGTGCCTACTCCGACCCGGTCGACGAGCAGCACTTCGTCGTCGACGTGATGAACAGGCTCCAGAAGTCGCCGGAGTGGAAGTCCACCGCTGTCGTCGTCGCCTACGACGACAGCGACGGGTGGTACGACCACCAGCCCTCACCGGTCGTGAACGCCTCGACCACCCCCGACGACGCGCTCAACGGGCCCGGCGAGTGCACGCACACGCCGGCCGGCGGCGCGACCAGCATGCTGGCCGGCATCGAGGACCGCTGCGGCTACGGCCCGCGGCTGCCGCTGCTCGTGATGTCGCCGTACGCCAGGAGCAACAGCATCGACCACGCGGTCACCGACCAGTCCTCGATCCTGCGGTTCGTCGAGGACAACTGGCTGCGCGGCGCGCGGATCTCCGGGTCCTACGACCAGCTCGCCGGGACGCTCGACGGCCTGTTCCGGTGGGACAGGCCCCGCAACGCTCGCCTGTTCCTCGACCCGGTCACCGGCGCGCCCATGGGTCAGCGGGCGCGGCAGGACGACCAGCGTCCCGGGCGGAGAAGCGCCGGGCACAGCTGAGAGCTGATCGCTCCGGCGCCGCGGACCACCAGGCGGGCGTCACCCACGTCGGGTGGCGCCCGACTGTGCTCCTCGGCCGAGCAGCCGGCCACGCAGGACCTCCACCTCGGCACCCACACCGCGGGCAAGGAGGTCCAGGTCCGGGACCATTCGCGGATCGGCGAGCAGACCGAGGAAGAACCCGCCCTGGAGGGAGGCCGCCGCGATGCGCAACCCGTGGTGCGGAGCGATCTCGGCGAAGGAGTACAGCGCCTCGACGCGCCGGCCGAGCATCGTGACCTGCCCGCGAGGCCCGGGGACGTTCGAGACGCTCACGGTGTACTCGTGCGGACCCTGGACGAGGTGCTGCAGCCGCCTCTGCACAGGTGCGGGTGCGTGCGCGAGGCTGGTGCGCAGCGCGTAGATCGCCCGGGCGTCGTACCGGTTCTTGCGGCGGCGCGTCGCCCGGGCCGTCGCCGCCAGCCGGGAGACGGCATCGGGCTCCGCCACCGGGAGCCGCAGGAGCAGGAAGGAGTCCCGGTTGCCCTCCCCTTCGTCAGCCCCGGGGCCGGGGTGCATGCTGACCGGCACCTCGGCTTTCACCTCGCTCAGCGGTCGGCCCTGTGCCAGCAGCCAGCCGCGGAGGCCGCCGGTGACGGCAGCGAGCAGGACGTCGTTGACGGTGGCGGAAGGTGTGACCGCCCGCCCCACGTCCCGCAGAAGGCCGAGGTCGCAGCGGGTCCACGCCGCGACCCGATCAGGTCCCACCTCGCCGGCGAACGGCGGGTCTCCCCACACCCGGCGGAACTCGCGCAGCAACAACCCGCGGTAGCCCACGACCCGGGCCACCCGCGCCCCGGCCGACACCTGACTCGTGGCGCCCGGGGACGACGGCGGCCGCAGGCGGCTGGGCGGGGTCGTCTGCTCCTCGTCCCACAGCAGCCGAGGCCCCGCCCGCATCACGCTCATCCCGTCCGCCAAGCAGTGGTGCACCTTCCAGAGAACGGCCGACCGACCGTCGAGCAGCCGCGGCACCACCTGCACGCCCCACAGCGGCCTGTCCCGGTCCAGCGGTGCCGTCATGGTGTCGGCGACGATGGCGCAAAGACCTGCTTCGTCGACCGCCCCGCCGCCCACCGCCTCGACGTGGTGCGCTGCGTCGACGTACGCGTCGGTCTGCCACGCCCACCCGGAGGCGGCGCTCGCGTCCCCCACCAGCCGCCGCCTCCATCCCGGCTCCTGCGAGAGCCGCTCGGCCACCTGCCGGCGCACCGCCTCCACCGACAACGGGTCCTCGGCGCCCTCCAGCAGCAGCACCTTGAGCGTGTGGCCGCGGATCGGTCCGGCCTCGAGCGCGAGGATGCGCGCATCCTCCACGCTCAGCGGGGTGTGCGGGGGTCGCTGGGCGACGCGCCTGTCCATGTGACCACGGGACCTCGCCGAGCCGCCCACGAGTAGGGACGAAGGGCCTGCGGCAGGCTCATGGGCGCGGGCGCCGTAACGATCGGCGCCGCGCCTCGTTTCTTCGCTCGGAGCATGGGACACCGGCTGGTGCCACCGCCGCGACGAGGGAGACCGATGAGGAGGACACGGGGGAGCGCAGCCCCCGTCGCCGTGCTCGTGGCGCTGCTCACCCTCACGCTCGCGGCCTGCGGCTCGCGGCTGGACCCCACCACCGTGCGGGCGGCCAACGGCATCCTTCCTGACGGCACGGCGCAGCCGGGGCGCGGTGGGCTTGCGACCCCGGACCGTGTCGACCTTCACCCGGCGGGTGCCACCGTCGACACGCAGGCGGCCGGGGGCGCTTCGGCGGCGGGTTCCTCCGGTGCCGTGCGTACGCCGACCGAGCCGCACCGGGGCACGACCGGCTCGTCGAGCACGGGCGCCACCGCCGGACGTCGGGCTCGCGGGTGCACGCAGCTGCCGAAGCAGCCCGGCATCACGGCGCACACCATCACCCTCGCCAACGTCTCGGACCTCAGCGGCCCGGTGCCCGGCATCTTCGCCTCCGCCCGCGACGCCACCCGCGCGTTCGCGGCGTACTTCAACGCCACCTCTGACCTCTGCGGCCGCAAGCTCGAGGTGCTGAGCATCGACAGCCGCACCGACGCAGGCGCCGACCAGCAGGGCTACGCGCAGGCCTGCGAGAAGGCGTTCGCCGCGGTCGGGTCCATGTCTGCCTTCGACGCCGGGGGCGCCGCCACCGCCGAGCGCTGCGGGCTGCCCGACCTGCGCTCCTCCTCAGTGACGCCCGAGCGCGCGCACTGCGCGACCTGCTTCGGCGCCCAGGGGGTGGCGGTCAACCTCATCCCCAACTCGGTGCCGGACTTCTTCGTGAAGCGCTATCCCGCGGCGGTGCGCAAGGCGGCGATGCTCACCCTGGACGCGCAGGCAGCCACCGTCAACGCCGACAGTGCGGTGGCCGGGTGGAGCAAGCGCGGCTTTCGGTTCGTCTACCGCGCCAGCATCGACGTGGCCGAGTTCAACTACGCGCCGTACGTCCAGCAGCTGGAGAAGCGTGGGGTCCGCTGCGTGCGGTTCTTCGGCGACGCCTTCCACGCCGTACGTCTCGCCCAGGCGATGAAGCAGCAGGGGTACCGGCCGGACCTGTTCATCGAGGACGAGGCCGCCTACGACCCCGCCTACGTCCAGCAGGGCGGCGACGCGGTCGAGGGGACGTACGTGTTCCTCAACATCGTGCCGTTCGAGCAGGCCTCGACCAGCGCGGAGCTGCGCCGCTACGAGACCTGGCTCCAGCAGGTCGCCCCGGGCGCGACACCCGACTTCTTCGGGGTCTACGCCTGGTCCGCGGCCCGGCTGTTCGTCACGGAGGCGGCCTCGCTCGGGAGCCGGCTGACCCGCGCCCGTCTGGTGCAGCGGCTGCGGCAGGTGCGCGACTGGACCTCGCAGGGGCTGCACGCCCCGCAGGCGGTCGGGGCGAAACGTACGTCGCAGTGCTTCCTCGTGCTCCGCCTCGAGCACGGTCGCTGGGTGCAGAAGTCGCCGGGACGCTACCTGTGCGACGGGCTCACCGACACCGGCGTGGGCGGCTGAGCCCGGCCGTGCTCAGGCCGGGCCGTCCGGGCTGCGATGGACGACCTTGCCGGCCGCGACGGTGAGCGTGACGCGCGCGTCGGCAGGCAGCGTGCCGTCATCGGCGAACAGGTCGCGGTCGAGGACGGCGAGGTCGGCGCGACGGCCCACCGCGAGGACGCCGGCGTCGTCGTCGTGGTTGACGAACGCCGAACCGGCGGTGAAGGCCCGCAGCGCGGCCTCGAGGGAGAGCGCCTGCTCGGGAAGGAACGGCGCCTCGCCACGACGTTCCGGGTCCGTGCGGGTGACGGCCACCTCCAGCTGCGGCAGCGGGTCCGCAGTGGTGACCGACCAGTCGCTCCCCATGGCCAGCCTGGCGCCGTGCCGGACGAGGTCACCGAACGGGAACTGCAGCCGGGCCCGCTCCTCGCCGAGGAACGGGATCGTCAGCTCGTCCATCTGCGGCTCCGACTGCGCCCAGTACGCCTGGCAGTTCGCGACCACGCCCAGCTCGCGGAACCGCGGCAGGTCAGCCGGCTGGACGAGCTGCAGGTGGGCGACGTGGTGGCGCAGGTCGTTCGGGCCGTGGTCGGCCCGCGCGGCCGCAACGGCATCGAGAGCGTCGCGCGCGGCCCGGTCGCCGATGGCGTGCATGTGCACCTGGAAGCCGTGCGCGTCGAGCTCGGTGACCGCCGTCGCCAGCAGCTCGGCGTCCAGGTAATTAAGGCCCCGGTTGCTCGTGTGCCCGCCGCAGCCGTCGCAGTACGGCTCGAGCAGGGCACCGGTGTAGTTCTCCATGACGCCGTCGAGCATGATCTTCACCGAGATCGGGCGGAAGTTGCCGACAGCCCCCGTCTCGCGCTGGTGCAGGAAGTCGCTCACCTGCTCAAGGCCACGGTGCCGCTCCCACCACAGCGCACCCACCACCCGGGCGGTCAGCGTGTCCGCCTCGGCCAGGGATCGGTACGCCGCCAGGGTCGCCGGTGTGACCCACGCGTCCTGCCACCCCGTGATGCCCAGCGCGTGCAGGTGCTCCTGGGCACGCAGGATCGCGGCCTCCCAGTCCTGTTGCTCCGGCAGCGGCAGGTACCTGTCGTTGTAGCTGTAGGCCGCTCCCTCGTGCAGCGTCCCCGACGGCTCACCCGTCGCCGGGTCGCGCTCGATCCGACCGTCCACCGGGTCGGCCGTGTGCCGGTCGATGCCGCCGATCTCCAGCGCCCGGGAGTTGACCCAGGCGCCGTGGGAGTCGCGGTTCATGAGGAACACCGGCCGGTCGGGCACGATCGCGTCGAGGTCCTCGCGGCGAGGGGTGCCGCCCGGGAAGTGCTCCATCGCCCAGCCGCCACCGACGATCCACTCCTCGTCGGGGTGTGCCTCGGCGTACTGCTTGACGTGCGCGAGGTACGCGTCGCGGCCGTGGTCCTCGTGGAGCGAGAGCCGCAGCAGGTCACGCCCGGCGAACGGTGCGTGCACGTGGGCGTCCTGGAAGCCTGGGACGACCATCCCGCCCGGAACGTGCACGACCTCCGTGCGCGGGCCGGCGAGCTCGGCCGCCTGTTCCCCCAGGGCGACGATGCGGTCGCCGCGGACGGCCACGGCGCCCTCACGCACGTGGTCGTCGGCGGCGGTGAAGATGCGAGCCCCGCTGATGAGGAGGTCAGCAGGCCCTTCGCTGTGCGGCACGAGAAGCTCCTTTTCTGCGCCCCCTTCTGCCCCCCGGCTCAGCAGGCTATCCCCACCGGCCTCACCGTCTCCTCCCGGCCGCCCGGTGCCGCGGCCCCGCGGTCGCCCGCCCCCGGAGCCCTGCCCACCGCGTGGGCACCCACACCCGCCCCGACCTGCCCGGGGGCGCCACACGACCGTCGTACCGGTGCGTCGGCCCGTGGGAGTCCGCGGAATGGAGCGTCTGCGAAGAGTCCTGAACGCGCCGACACGCCGCCGAAGCGCGGGAACTGGTGACCCCTCGGCGAGAAGGGGCCCAGACAGCACGAAAGCCCAGGTCAACGGGGGAAATGACCTGGGCTTCCGTGAG